>CAVOST010000008.1:0-192696 GCA_963698945.1 uncultured Actinomycetota bacterium
AGCGCCCAGTTCTTGCGGGCGTTGGCGAAGCCGGTCCATGCCTCGGTGAACGCGGTGGCCTCGACCGCGGCGTGGTAGCAGGCCCACTCGGCGAACGACTCGTTGAGCCACAGGTCGTCCCACCACTTCATGGTGACGAGGTCGCCGAACCACATGTGGGCCATCTCGTGCAGCACGACCGTGGCGCGGAACTCGTAGAACGCACCGTCCTGGCGGCTGCGCGGGAGGTACTCGTCGCGCAGCGTCACCGCCCCGGCGTTCTCCATCGCGCCCATGTTGTACTCCGGCACGTAGAGCTGGTCGTACTTGTGGAACGGGTAGGGGTAGTCGAAGGCCTCCTCGAAGAAGGCGAACCCCTGCCGGGTCAGCTCGACCAGGTGGTCGACGTCCAGGTGGTCGACCAGCGACTGGCGGCAGTAGTGGCCGAGCGGGATGCGGCCGAACTTGCCGTCGTACGTCGTCTGGCTGGCGTGGTACTCGCCCGCCACGACCGCGGTGATGTACGTCGACATCCGCTCCGTGCGCGGGAACCTCCAGACGGCGGTGCCGTCGGCGCGAGCCTCGGGCTCGGGGGTGGGTGCGTTGGAGACCACCACCCAGTTCTCCGGGGCGCGGACGTGGAAGACGAAGGTGCTCTTGAGGTCGGGCTGCTCGAACGTGGCGTAGACACGGCGCGCGTCGGGGACCTCGAACTGGGTGTAGGTGTAGACGCGCTTGTCGACGGGGTCGACGAACCGGTGCAGCCCCTCGCCGGTGCGTGAGAAGGGCAGGTGGGCCTGCACCACCAGCTCGTTGGTCGACCGGAGGTCCGGGAGCGTGATCCGGTGGTCGGCGTAGACCTCGTCGGGGTCGAGCGGGGCGCCGTTGAGCGTGATCTCCTCGATCGAGGCGTTGACGAGGTCCGCGAAGCTCTCGGCCCCGGGCTCGGAGCACCGGAAGGTGATCGTCGTGGTGGAGGAGAACAAGGTCTCGCTGGTGAGGTCGAGCTCCACGGTGTAGGAGTCGACGTCCAGCAACCGAGCGCGCGCCTGCGCCTCGTCCCGAGTCAGGTTGGTACCGGGCATGAGCGGAATCATTGCACCCGAATTCAGGGAATGATTTCGCGGTCGGTCCGGGTTGCCCCGATATGACATCTGAGAGCTCCCGTGAGCGAGCCGACTTCTGGTTCGACCCCCGCTGCCCGTTCGCCTGGGTGACGTCCCGATGGATGCTCGAGGTGTCGCAGGTGCGCGACATCCAGGTCGGCTGGCACGTGATGAGCCTGGCCTACCTCAACGAGGAGAAGCAGGTCTCCGACAGCTATCGCGAGTCGCTGCGCACGGCCTGGGGGCCGGTACGGGTGTGCATCGCCGCCGAGCAGAAGCTCGGCAACGAGGTGCTGCTGCCGCTCTACACCGCCATGGGCACGCTGATCCACGTCGAGGGTCACGACGCCGACCTCGAGATGGCGCGGGCGGCGCTGGCCGATGCCGGGCTCCCCCCGGAGCTGGCCGACGCCTGGGACGACCCGGGCTACGACGCGAAGATCAAGGAGTCCCACCACGCCGGCATGGACGCCGTCGGCGACGACGTCGGAACGCCCACCATCCACTTCGGCACCACCGCCTTCTTCGGGCCGGTGATCACCAAGGCGCCACGCGGCGAGGAGGCCGGAAAGCTGTGGGACGGGGTCCTCGCCGTCACGTCGTACCCGCTCTTCTTCGAGATCAAGCGAGCCCGCACCGCCAAGCTCGACTTCGCCTGACCGAGTGCCGCCCGGGCGCCGGGGTTGCCTGAGGGTGGACGATGACCAGCGTGAGTGCGCCCCGCCACGACGACACGGTCGTGCCCGAAGGCCCGGTCGTGCCGGTGACGCCGTGGTGGGCAACCCGGTTCACGCTGGTCTGGTTCGGGGTGTGGATGGCCACCCTGGTCCCCGTCCAGCTGGCGCTGCCCGACCAGCTCAACGCCATCGACCACGCCCACCGGATCCGCGACTTCGGCCTGATCAACGGCCTGGTCGGCGTGGCGGCCGTGGTGACGCTGCCGGTCTTCGGTGCCTTGTGCGACCGCACCCGGTCACGCCTGGGCCGTCGGCGCGTGTGGGTGCTGGGCGGCGTCGTTGTCTACGCCATCGGGCTGGTGCTCACCGGCCTGCAGACCGAGGTGCGGCTGCTCGCCGCCTGCTGGGTGCTCGCCTCGCTCGGCGGCAACATGATCTCGGCAGGCCTCACGGCCGTGGTGGCCGACGAGGTGCCCGAGCAGCAGCGAGGCGCTGATCTCCAGCGCCATCTACGGCCCGCAGGCGGTGGGCGTCGTCGTGGGGCTGATCGCCGTCACCAGCCTCTCCGACGCCGGCCGCTACGCCGTGCTCGCCATCGCGCTGGTGATCTTCGCGCTGCCCTTCCTGATCGCGCACCGCGACGCCCCGGCCGGGCACCTCGAGCCGCTCAGCCTCCACTCGGTCGTCGCCGGCCTCTGGATCGACCCGCACGAGAACCCGGACTTCGCCTGGGCCTTCGGTGGCCGGTTGCTGGTGAACCTGGGCAACGCGTTCGGGACGACGTACCTGCTGTTCTTCCTGCGTGACTACCTGAAGGTCGACGACCCGGACGAGAGCCTGCTCGTCCTGACCGTGACCTACCTCGTCTTCACGCTGGTCGCGACGTACGCCGGAGGCGTGCTCTCCGACCGGAGCGGGCGACGGCGGATCTTCGTCGCCGTCGCCTCGTCCTTGCAGGCGATCGCCGGGCTGATGCTGGCCTTGCACCCGACCTTCGGCACGGCGATCATCGGCGCCGCGCTCTTCGGGGCCGGGTACGGCGCGTTCATGTCGGTCGACCAGGCGCTGGTCACCCAGGTGCTGCCCGATGCGAGCGACAGAGCCAAGGACCTCGGCATCATGAACATCGGCTCGGTCGGCCCGCAGGCGTTCGGGCCCGTCCTGGCCAGCGTGGTGATCTCGCTCGTCGGCTACCGCTCGCTGTTCGCCGCGGCCGCCGTGCTGACGCTCTTCGGCACCGCGATGGTCTACCGGATCAAGTCGGTTCCCTAGGATCCTTCGGTGAGCACTGTCCTGTCCGCCGTCGCCTGGCCGTACGCCAACGGCCCGCGCCACATCGGCCACGTGGCCGGTTTCGGCGTGCCCTCCGACGTGTTCAGCCGCTACATGCGGATGGCCGGCCACGACGTGCTGATGGTCTCGGGCACCGACGAGCACGGCACGCCGATCCTGATCGCCGCCGACGAGGCCGGGGTCACGCCGCAGGAGCTCGCCGACCGCAACCACCGGCTCATCGCCGAGGACCTGGGCGCGCTGGGCGTCTCCTACGACCTCTACACCCGGACGACGACGCGCAACCACAACGCCGTGGTGCAGGAGCTGTTCCTCGGCGTCCACGACAACGGCTACTTCGTCGAGCAGACGACGTACGGCGCGATCTGCCCGTCGACCGGGCGCACGCTGCCGGACCGCTACATCGAGGGCACCTGCCCGATCTGCGGCTACGAGAGCGCGCGCGGCGACCAGTGCGACAACTGCGGCAACCAGCTCGACCCGGCCGACCTGGAGAACCCTCGCTCGAAGATCAACGGCGAGATCCCGGAGTTCGTCGAGACCCAGCACTTCTTCCTCGACCTGCCGGCCCTGGCCGAGGCGCTCAAGGTGTGGCTCGACGAGCGGGAGGCCACCGGGCTGTGGCGGCCGAACGTGATCCGGTTCAGCCAGAACATCCTCGAGGAGATCCGGCCCCGGGCGATGACCCGCGACATCGACTGGGGCATCCCGGTGCCGCTGGAGGGGTGGCGCGACAACCCGACCAAGCGGCTCTACGTGTGGTTCGACGCGGTCATCGGCTACCTGTCGGCCAGCATCGAGTGGGCCCGTCGCTACGGCGACCCGGAGCGCTGGCGGCAGTGGTGGAACGACCCGCGACGCGCTGTCCTACTACTTCATGGGCAAGGACAACATCACCTTCCACAGCCAGATCTGGCCGGCCGAGCTGCTCGCCTACTCCGGCAGGGGCGACCAAGGGCGGCAAGCCGGGGGAGTACGGCGAGCTGAACCTGCCCGACCGAGGTCGTCTCGAGCGAGTTCCTGACCATGGAGGGCAAGAAGTTCTCCTCCTCCAAGCGGGTGGTGATCTACGTCCGCGACATGCTGAGCCGCTACCAGGTCGACGCCTTCCGCTACTTCGTGGCCGCGGCCGGCCCGGAGAACCAGGACGCCGACTTCACCTGGTCCGAGTTCGTACGACGCACCAACGACGAGCTCGTCGCGGGCTGGGGCAACCTGGTCAACCGCACCGCCACGCTGATCGCGAAGAACTTCGGCGAGATCCCGCCGGCCGGCGAGCTGACCGAGGCCGACAGGGCCTGCTCGACGGCGTCGACGCGGCCTTCGCCACCGTCGGCGACCTGATCGGCCGGCACCGCCAGAAGCAGGCGATCGCCGAGGCGATGCAGGCGGTCGCGCGAGGTCAACAAGTACGTCTCCGAGCGAGCCCTGGAAGCTCAAGGGTGACGACGAGCGCGAGCGGCTCGGCACCGTGCTGCACGTGCGGCGCAGGCGTGAGCGACTGCAACACGATCCTGTCGCCCGTTCCTCCCGCACTCGGCCAACGCCGTGCGACGTCGTCCTGGGCGGGCGGGCGAGCTCCAGCCGATGCCGCAGCATCGAGGAGGTCGACGACCTCGACGGCGGAGCGGGCTACCCGATCATCACCGGCGACTACACCGCGCGGCCCGCTGGGAGCGGCGGCTCGTCGAGGTCGGCACGCCGGTCGCCAAGCCGACGCCCGTCTTCACCAAGCTCGACCCGACGATCGTCGACGAGGAGCTGCGCGCTCGACGCTCGTGGGCGACGGCCTCGACTACGCCTGCAAGTTCGCCGTATGCGCGTGCACCTCGGCTCCGACCACGCCGGCCTCGAGCTCAAGGAGCACCTCAGTCGGCTGGCTGCGCGACCAGGGCCACGAGCCCGTCGACCACGGCCCCTTCGTCTACGACGCCGCTCGACGACTACCCGGTGTTCTGCCTCCGCGCCGCAGAGGCGGTGGTGGCCGACCAGCAGGCGGCAGCCTCGGCGTCGTCATCGGCGGTTCGGGCAACGGCGAGCAGATCGCGGCGAACAAGGTGCGCGGGGTGCGCTGCGCACTGGCCTGGAGCGACGAGACCGCCGGGCTGGCCCGGGAGCACAACGACGCCAACGTCGTCTCCGTCGGCGGTCGCATGCACCCGCTCGACGAGATGACCCGCTTCGTCGGCATCTTCCTCGCCACCGTTCACCGGGAGGAGCGCCACGTCCGCCGCATCGGCGATGCTGGCCGACTACGAGACGACCGGCGAGCTGCCGCCGCTGCCCGAGTCCGCGCTCGGCCGACGATGCCTGAGGGGCACACCCTCCGCCGGCTCGCGACGTCCCTCCGTGAGGCCTTCGCCGGGCGGACCGTGCGGGTCAGCAGCCCGCAGGGTCGCTTCGCCGAGGCGGCCCTGCTCGACGGGACCCGGCTGCTCGGCGCCGACTCGCCGGCAAGCACCTGTTCGTCGAGTTCGACGGCGAGCGGTTCGTGCACGTCCACCTCGGCCTGTATCGGCACCTTCCTCGTGCTGGAGTCGCCCGAGCCGGTGCCTGCCCCGGTGGGCCAGGTGCGGCTGCGGCTCGTGGGCGGCTCGTCGTACGCCGACCTGCGGGGTGCCACCGCCTGCGAGCTGGTCACGCCGGGAGCAGCGCGACGCGATCCTGGCGCGGCTCGGGCCCGACCCGCTGCGACCCGGACGCCGACCCCGAGCGCGCCTGGGACCGGATCCGACGCAGCCGTAGCCCGCTCGGCGACCTGCTGATGGACCAGTCGTCCTCGCAGGCGTGGGCAACGTCTACCGCGCCGAGGTGCTCTACCGGCACCGGATGCACCCGCTGCGGCCGGGCCGGACCCTGCGGGTGGGCCAGTGGCGCTCGATGTGGGACGACCTGGTCGCGCTCATGGGCGACGGGGTGCGCACGGGGCGGATCGAGACACTCCGGCCCGAGGACCAGCGGCCCGGCGAGCGCGTCTACGTCTACCGCCGTACGGGTGAACCGTGCCTGGTCTGCGGCGCCCGGATCCGCACGGGCGAGCTGCAGCAGCGAAATCTGTTCTGGTGTCCGCGATGTCAGCCCGCATTCCGATCAAGGGCCGTAAGGTAGACGAATCGGACGCACCGGTCCGATTTTTTAGTCCCAGCCCGAGTCCGCCCCCCTCACCGACACGTCGTTGGCAGGTCACCCGTGTCCCTGCGTCATGCACCCCGCTGGCGGGGCTGGGGGCTGCGCTGGCAACGGGAGCTGCTGGACTCCGACAGGCCCGCCCTCGTTCGGTCCTGGTGCTGCTGGCGCTGTTCTGCCTGGTCATCGGCCTGGTGTTCCCGCTGGTCATTCCCTCGACCGCGATGCTGGTGCCGATCGTCATCTCGGGCGCTCTTCCTGGGGCCGCGCTACCTGCCGTGGTTCATCGTCTTCTGCTGCGCCTGCTTCTGCATCCTGCTGTTCGAGCAGGACGTGGTGAGCTACCTGCGCGATCGGGCGGGCGATCGTGGTCTTCTTCGTCGCCCTGCTGCTGATGGTGACCTCGTTCAGGCGGAGCCGGCTCGGCGTCTCGGCACCGCGTGGTGAGTCGATGTTCGTCGACCTGCGTGACCGCATCTCCAAGCAGGGCAACCTGCCGTCACTGCCGGGGGAGTGGTACGCCGAGTCGGTGATGCGCTCCGCCGGCGGGACGTCCTTCGCCGGCGACTTCGTCGTCGCGCACCGCTCGACGTCGCCGCAGGGGACCGACGACCACCTCGACCTGGTCGTCGTCGACGTCTCCGGCAAGGGCATCGAGGCCGGGTCGCGATCGCTCTTCCTCTCCGGCGCGCTGAACGGCATCGTCTCCGCCCTGCCCGGCGACCAGTTCCTGCCAGCCGCGAACCGGTACCTGCTCGGGCAGAACTGGGGGGAGGGCTTCGCCACCGCCGTACACCTGCACCTCGACCTGACCGACGGAGCCTTCGAGCTCCGCAAGGCCGGTCACCCGCCCGCGGTGTGGCTGCACGCGGGCTCCGGACGGTGGACGGTGATGAACTCCGACGGACCGGCCCTGGGCCTGCTCGACGACGCCGACTTCGAGATCAAGTCCGGGCGCCTCGAGCGCGGCGATGCGCTGCTGCTGTTCACCGACGGGCTGGTCGAGACGTCGCGGCGTGACATCAGCCTGGGCATCGACAAGCTGGCGGGCCTGGGCGAGCGGCTGTTCCAGCGCGGCTTCGACGGGGGTGCCCGGGTGCTGCTGGACTCGATGCAGCAGACCAACGACGACCGGGCCCTGGTCCTGGTGCACCGTCGCCACCACTGACCTGGCCCTGTGGCACCATGGTCCCCGCCCATCGAGCGGCTCTCACCGGCCCTTCAGCGGGCGCGCGGATGTAGCTCAATGGCAGAGCCTCAGTCTTCCAAACTGATTACGCGGGTTCGATTCCCGTCATCCGCTCCGATGCGTGTGGTCGAGCAGCCGCGGCCGTAACGATTCCCGGACGTCCTCGAGGAGACTGGCCGTGTGGGGCATCGGACGTCCGCAGGTAGCGAGACGGGTGAGGCGCCGGTCGCGAGGCGACTGGTGCAGGTGCTCGGCGCCCTGACGCTCCTCGTGACCGTGCTGAGCCTGGTCCGTTGGTTCTGGTGGCAGGCGGCCGGCCACGTCGACCCCGACTTCACTGCGGGCATCGCGTTTGCCGTCCTGGCGATCGCGTGTGCCGTGACCGGCACTCTCGTCACATCGCGGGTGCCGCGCAACTCGGTGGGCTGGATCATCCTGCTGCAGGGCCTCGGGATGAGCCTGGCCCTGGCGTGCGGTGTGCTCAGCGCCTCTGGGCCGCGGCCTGGCCTTCCCATCGAGGTGTACGCCGTCGCAGGTTGGTTCTCCGACCTGCTCGTGAGCGTGGCCCTGGTGGTGCCGCCCGGGTTGCTGCTGCTGGTGTTCCCCACGGGTCGGCTGCTGTCCCGCGCCTGGTGGATCGTCGCGTGCTTCTTCGTCATCGCGGTGCTCACGGCCGCCACCGGCCAGTGGCTCCTCGTGGATGACGTCGGACACGGCCTGGGCAACCCGTTCGCGCCCAGCGAGTCCGACGTGGCGACGGTGCAGCGGATCACCGACATCGCTGGGCTGGCGGTGCTGCCGGCCGTGGCCGCCTGCATGCTCGCCCTCTTCCAGCGGCTACGGAGCACGCGAGGGACCGAGCGGCAACGGGTCAAGTGGATCGCCTACACCTCAACGCTCGCGGTGGCCGGGTTCGCTATCGCGCTCTTCGCCGACGGGCCGTGGGCTGATCTCGCCTGGACGCTCGCCCTCCTCGGAGTGGTGCTGCTGCCCGTGACCATGGGTGTGGCCATCCTGCGCCACCGGCTCTTCGACATCGACCTGGTGATCAAGCGGACCCTCGTCTACTCGTCGCTCACCGTGGCCCTGGTCGCGGCGTACCTCCTGTCGGTGCTGCTGCTTCAGGTCGTGCTGCGCGGGGTCACAGGCGACTCGGACCTCGCCGTGGCAGTCTCGACCCTCGCTGTCGCCGCGCTCTTCCGGCCCCTGCGGGCGGCCATCCAGGGGATCGTTGATCGCCGCTTCTTCCGGTCGCGCTACGACGCGGCGCGCACCCTCGACGAGTACTCCGAGAGGCTGCGGCACGAGCTCGACCTCGCGGCGCTCAGGAGCGACCTCCAGACGGTGGTGCAGGAGACGATGCAGCCGGCCCACGTGTCGCTGTGGCTGCGGGGTGGCCGGTGAAGCGACTGCCGGTCCTCCTGACCGTGCTCTTCCTCGCCCTGATCGTCGCCGGCAACCTGATCCCGCCGACGGCGTACTCCGAGCGTGGGATCACCCTCCTGTTCTCGCTGTTCGCCGCCCCCTACGCCGTGGTCGGCGGGCTGGTCGCCACCCGTCGCAGCGAGAACCCCGTCGGCTGGCTGATGCTGGGCATCGGCGGCCTGATGAGCGTGCCTGTCCTCCTCGGCGCCTACGCCGGCTACGGCCTGCTCCAGGACCAGTCGCTTCCGTTGGCCCGGGGTGCCGCGTGGGTCACGTCGTGGATGTACTGGCCGGCCCTGGGCGGGATCGCACTCCTCGTGATCATCTTCCCCGGGGGGCGGATCGAGGACCGCTTCCGCACCTGGGCGGCACGGACGTGCGTGGCGGCCTTCGGCCTGACCGCCCTGGGCACGGCCATCACCCCAGGGCCGATGGACGGTTTCGGCACGGTGACCAACCCTGTCGGGGTGACCGCCCTCGAAGGCCTCCTCGACGGGCTCGTGTCTCTCGCGTCGGGGGTGGCGTTCTGCACCTTCCTGGTGGCGCTGGCCTCGATCTTCGTGCGGCTTCGACGCGCGCACGGTGTCGAGCGACAACAGCTCAAGTGGTTCGCCTACGCCACCGTGATGATGGTGCTCGCCCAGGTGCTGAACCTCCCGCTGCTAGGCCTCGACGAGTCGTTGGTCGGGCTCCTGGGCGTCGTGGTGGCGCTCACGGCGCTTCCGGTGGCGGTCGCGCTCGCGATCCTGCGGCACTCGCTCTACGACATCGACGTCGTCATCAAGCGCACGCTCGTGTACGCCACGCTGACCGGCATCCTGCTCGCGACCTACCTCCTGTCGGTGCTGATGCTGCAGGTCGTGCTGCGCGGGGTCACCGGCGACTCGGACCTCGCCGTGGCAGTCTCGACCCTCGCGGTCGCCGCGCTGTTCCGGCCGCTGCGGGCGGCCATCCAGGGGATCGTCGATCGTCGCTTCTTCCGGTCGCGCTACGACGCGGCGCGCACCCTCGACGAGTACTCCGCGAGGCTGCGGCACGAGCTCGACCTCGAGGCCCTGAGGAGCGATCTCCAGACGGTGGTGCAGGAGACGATGCAGCCGGCGCACGTCTCGCTGTGGCTGCGCCAGGACGTCGACCGGGAGGCGGTGAGCCGGTGAACACCTCGACGTGGTCGGCTGCCTCGTTGCGACGGGCCGCCTGGGGGACCTGGGCGTTCGCCGCGCTGACGGCACTCGTCCTGCCTGTGCCCCTGGCCCTGGCCTCGCCCGCGTCGGCCCGCGAGTCGTCGTGGGGCGCGTCCGGACTGTGGACGGACGTGCTCTTCCAGCTGCTGGTGTTCAGCTTCCCGACGGTGGGGCTGCTGATCCTGCACCGCCAACCGCGCAACCGGGTCGGCTGGCTGCTCCTGGCCGGCGTCGGTGTGCCGATGGCCGTCGCGAGCCTGCTGGACGACTACGCGACGTACGGCCTGGTGATCCAGCCGGGCTCGCTGCCCGGTCCGGCCGTGGCGGCCGGCCTTGCCGAGGGCAGCTGGGTCTGGATGATCGGAACGGTCGGGATCTTCCTGATCCTGCTGTTCCCCGACGGGCACCTGCCGTCCCCGCGATGGCGGTGGTTGCCGTGGCTGGGGGTCGTCGACATGGTCGTCATCACGATCACGATCGACCTGGGGAGTGCCACGCTGTCCGAGGGGCCAGTGCCGGGTATGCACAACCCGCTGTACGTGCCGTCCCTGGAAGGGCGCCTGTTCGTCGCCCTGATGATCGTGCTGCCCCTGCTCCCTCTGACCGTCTCGCCGCAGCGTCGCACTCGTCCTCCGGTTCCGGCACTCGCACGGTGTCGAACGGCTGCAGCTCAAGTGGCTGGCTGAGGCCGGTGCGATCGTGGCCGCGGTGCTACCTGGCCGCCATGGCGGGCGCGTTGCTGAAGCCAGATCCCTTGGCTCCGACGGCGGGACCCCGTCTGGCTCATGATGATCCAGAACCTCGCGCTGTTGTCGTTCGGGCTGATCCCGGTCGCCATCGGCATCGCCATCCTGCGCCACCGGCTCTACGACATCGACCGAGTCATCAACCGCACCCTCGTCTACGGCCTCCTGACAGCACTCCTGGTCGGGACCTACGTCGCGACGATCCTCGTCCTCCGGCCACTTCTCGACCGGCTCACGGGGGAGTCCGACCTCGCCGTGGCGGCCTCGACCCTGGCGGTGGCGGCGTTCTTCCGCCCGCTGCGCTCCCGCGTGCAACGGGCAGTGGACCGGCGGTTCTACCGACGCAAGTACGACGCTGCCCGCACCGTCGACGCCTTCGCGGAGCGGCTGCGGCAGGAGGTCGACCTCGACGCCGTCAGTGTCGACCTCCGGGCAGCCGCGGACGCGACCATGCAACCCACGCACGTCAGCGTGTGGTTGCGACCGATGCCCTGACGTGACTCGATGCGGGTCAGACGGGTCCGCTCTGTTACGGTTTCCCGGCCCGTCATCCGCTCTCAGCGGCCCTGGAGAGGGGCTTCTGGCGGGGCGTAGCGTAGTGGCTAGCGCGCCTGCTTTGGGAGCAGGAGATCGCAGGTTCGAGTCCTGTCGCCCCGACCACCACCCCACCGCGGCCCCAGGCTGCGTGCCCCCGATCATGAGGAGACAACTGTGAAGAGCGCCGTCGAGACGCTGAGCCCGACCCGGGCCAAGATCACCGTCGAGGTGCCCTTCGAGGAGCTCAAGCCCACCCTCGACGCGGCCTACCAGGCCATCGCCAAGCAGATCAACGTCCCAGGCTTCCGCAAGGGCAAGGTCCCGCCGCCGGTCATCGACCGCCAGGTGGGTCGTGGCGCGGTGCTCGACCAGGCGATCAACGAGGCGGTGCCGCGGCTCTACGTCGAGGCGCTGCAGCAGAACGAGCTGCAGCCGCTGGCCCAGCCCGAGATCGAGGTCACCCGCCTCGAGGACAACGAGACCCTGGAGTTCACCGCCGAGGTCGACGTCAAGCCCGAGATCGAGGTCCCGTCGTACGAGGGCCTCGAGGTGACCGTCGACGACGTCAGCGTCGCCGACGCCGAGATCGACGAGCAGGTCGAGACGCTGCGCGAGCGGTTCGCCACCCTCAAGGACGTCGAGCGGGCCGCGCAGGACGACGACCTCGTGACGATCGACCTCAAGGCCACCCACGACGGTGAGGACGTCGAGGGGGGCGAGGTGTCGGGCTACTCCTACAAGGTGGGGTCCGGCGACATGCTCGACGGCCTGGACGACGCGATCCGCGGCAAGTCCGCCGGCGACGAGGTCACCTTCAAGTCGGAGCTGCTCGGTGGCGACCTCGCCGGCCAGGACGTGGACGTGACGGTCCAGGTCAGCGCCGTCAAGGAGCAGGAGCTGCCCGAGCTCGACGACGACTTCGCCCAGACCGCCTCGGAGTTCGACACCATCGAGGAGCTGCGCGAGGACATCCGCACCCGGCTCGAGCAGAGCAAGCGGCTCGACCAGGCCGCTGCCGCGCGCGACGCGGTGCTGGAGCAGCTCCTCGACGCCGCCGAGATCCCACTGCCCGAGGCCGTGCTGGCCGAGCAGGTGGTGGGACGCCGGCAGGAGATCGAGCAGCAGCTGGCCTACGGCGGCATGTCGATGGAGCAGTACCTCGAGAACGAGGAGCAGACCATCGACGAGTTCGAGGCCGAGCTCGAGAAGCGGGTCCGCGACGCGATGGCGGCGCAGTTCCTGCTCGACACGATCGCCAAGGACGCGGAGATCAACGTCGAGCAGGACGAGCTCTCCGCCCACCTGATGCGGCGCGCCCAGGAGTCGGGCCAGAACCCGCAGGAGTTCATGCAGCACATGCTCGAGCACAACCACATCCCCGAGATGGTGGCCGAGGTGGTGCAGGGCAAGGCGCTGGCCAGGATCGTCGAGGCCGCGACCGTGGTGGACGGCTCGGGCAACCCGGTCGACCTCAAGAACCTGCGCCCCGACGGCTCGATCGGTGACCCGGCGGAGGAGACCGCCGACGCCACCGACGAGGCCGAGACCCCGGCGGACACCCCGGCCGAGGAGCCTGCCCAGGCCTGACCGCTTCGCCGTACGTCGGCGGCGGCCGGTTTCCCAGGTGTAGGAACCCAAACTGCCTCTTCACGCAGGTTGCTACGTGTGTGAAGAGCCAACATGGGTTCTTAACCTGGGAAACTGCGCCATCGGACGGGAAACCGCTCGGCGTGTCACCGTTGACCACCCCCGCGGGTTCAGTGAACACTTGTTCACTGTGAAGCGAGACGCGGGGACGTTGGATGCGGCGGCGCTGGCGGCGGAGTACGCCGAGGACCTGGTCGTGGGGACCGTGCGCGAGGTGCACGGCGCCGTCGCGGGCCGGTTCCTGGGGATCAACGACCGCCTCAACGGTGGCGGGCCCACGGTGGGGCACCGGATGCACGACGGGATCTCCAAGGCCGTCTACACCGGCATCAGCGTCGGGCTGAAGGCCGGCTCCCGTGGCCTCGCGGCGGCGAGCCGGGCCGGGCTCGGCTCCGACCTCGAGCGGACCTCGCGCGGTCGATTCGTGCGCGCAGCGGTCAACGGCCTGATCGGTGACCGGCTCCGCGAGGAGGGCTCGCCGTTCGTCTTCGACATGGGTGTGCGGGTCGAGGGTCGTGACGTGCCGCTCGACCCCGACGGCATCGCCGCGGCCTTCCCGCGACGCGAGCGACCGGATCGTCGTGTTCGTGCACGGCCTGTCGGAGAACGAGGCGTACTGGAACCGCGCCGCGCGTCCCCGCACGCCCGAGCGGCGGGAGAGTCCCTTCCGGCGCAGCTACGGCGAACGCCTGCGCGAGGACCACGGCTGGACGCCGGTCTACCTTCGGGTCAACACCGGGCTGCCGATCGCCGAGAACGGCGTCGCCATGGCCGCCCTCCTCGGCCGTCTCGTTGAGACCTGGCCCGTCGAGGTACGCCGGATCGCGCTGGTGGGCCACTCCATGGGCGGGCTGATCTCGCGCGCCGCGTGCGCGGTCGCGACCGACGAGGACCGGCCGTGGACCCGGCGGGTGACCGACGTGGTGCTGCTCGGCACCCCCAACCTGGGCGCCCCGCTCGAGCGCGTCGTCACCAAGGGGGTCGCGGCGATGGGGCGGCTCCCGGAGGCAGCGCCGTTCGGGCGGATCCTGGAGTACCGCTCCGTCGGCATCCTCGACCTGCGCCACGGCCTGGCCAGTGACGTCCAGAACCTCCCGCACGCCCGCTACCGGCTGGTCGCCGCGACGCTCACCCGGTCACCGCGCTCGATCACCTCCGGCACGATCGGCGACCTGCTCGTGCCGTACCGCTCAGCGCTCGGCCACGCCCGCAACGGCGAGGAGATGTTTCCCGGTGCCGAGACCCTCCACGTCCCAGGGGCTGATCACTTCGATCTGCTCAACCACGACGCCATCTACGCTGGCCTCCGCGAGTGGCTCCAGGACCGCTCCGACCCGCCGACGCAGCAGGAGAGCCGAACCGCATGACCGATCCCACCCCGATCTCCGCGACCGTCGAGATGAAGGCCGATCCGGAGGTGGTGTGGCAGGTGGTCTCCGACCTGCGCCGGATGCCGGAGTTCAGCCCCGAGCTGCGCAAGGCCTACGTGGTCGGCAAGCCGGGCGTCGGCGCCAACATCATCGGCGTCAACCGCCGCAAGCTCGTCGTCTGGCCCACCACCTCCAAGGTGGTGCGCTGGGAGCCGGGCCGCGCCGTCGCGTGGAAGGTCCGCGAGAGCGGCGCCACCTGGGTCTACGAGCTCGAGGGCACCCCGTCGGGCACGCGCGTGACGGGCCGCCGGGTGCTGCCGCGCTTCACGATCGGTACGACGTTCCTGGCCCCGGTCATCGGGGGCGCGGCCGGCCACGACACCGAGCTCGCCGCCGGGATCCAGACCACCCTCGAGCGGATCAAGGCGACCGTCGAGGCCTGAGCCGAGGTCGCGACTCTCTCTGCTCTGGGCGAACACGGCAGGGTTGCCCATGGAAACGACGTTGCCTGCGTCTAGGGTCGGAGCGTGACTGAGATTTCCCAGCCGACGCCGCAGATGAACGGTGCCTCTTCGTCGTACGGCCTCGACGACCACATCTACCAGCGGCTCCTGCGCGAGCGGATCGTCTTCCTCGGCTCCGAGGTGCGCGACCAGAACGCCAACGCGATCTGCGCGCAGCTGCTCCTGCTGAGCGCCGAGGACCCCGAGGCCGACATCTTCCTGCACATCAACAGCCCCGGCGGCTCGGTCGACGCCGGCATGGCGATCTACGACACGATGAACTACATCCCCAACGACGTGGCCACCGTGGCGATGGGCCTGGCCGCCTCGATGGGGCAGTTCCTGCTGTGCGCCGGCACCGCGGGCAAGCGCTACTCGCTGCCGCACGCGCGGATCATGATGCACCAGCCCTCGGGGGGCATGGGCGGCTCCGCGTCCGACATCAAGATCCAGGCGGAGCAGTCGCTGCACATCAAGAAGGTGATGCAGCAGCTGATCGCCGAGCACACCGGCCAGACACTCGAGCAGATCGAGCGCGACGCCGACCGCGACCGCTGGTTCACCGCCGACGCCGCCAAGGACTACGGGTTCATCGACCACGTGATCACCAACGCCCGTGAGGCGGCCGACGAAGGTCGTCCCGCCCGAGCCTCGAAGTGAAGGACCCAGCTGAGATGAACTACTACATCCCCCAGTGGGAGGAGCGGACGTCGTACGGCATCCGCCGCATCGACCCCTACGCCAAGCTGTTCGAGGACCGCATCATCTTCCTCGGCACGCCGATCAGCGACGACATCGCCAACGCGGTGATGGCCCAGCTGCTCTGCCTGGAGTCGATGGACCCCTCCCGCGACATCCAGATCTACATCAACAGCCCCGGTGGCTCGTTCACGGCGATGACCGCCATCTACGACACCATGCGGTTCATCCAGCCCGACGTGCAGACGGTGTGCCTGGGCCAGGCGGCCTCGGCCGCCGCGATCCTGCTCGCGGCCGGCGCCAACGGCAAGCGCCTGGCGCTGCCCAACAGCCGGATCCTGATCCACCAGCCCTACACCGAGGGCACCTACGGGCAGTCCTCCGACATCGAGATCCAGGCCAACGAGATCCTGCGGATGCGCGAGCTGCTGGAGACGATGATCGCCGAGCAGACCGGCAAGACGCCCGAGCAGGTCAGCGAGGACATCGAGCGCGACAAGATCCTCACCGCCCAGGGCGCGGTGGAGTACGGCCTGATCGACGCCATCCTGGAGTCGCGCAAGGCGGTGCCGGTCTAGGTCCCGGTCGGGTGCGACCCGGTCGTCGTGTCATCGCCCAGGGAAGGCCATCACGGAGTACGGTCGGAGGACTTGTCGTGAGCTCGGTGTTGAATCGGGATCAGGTAGTCGAGGTTGCAGGCGAGCCGGAACCAGCACCGGCCAGGATGAGGGGAGACGCCGCCCGTGGCGCGAATCGGTGACGGAGGCGACCTGCTGAAGTGCTCTTTCTGCGGAAAGAGCCAGAAGCAGGTGAAGAAGCTCATCGCCGGGCCCGGCGTCTACATCTGCGACGAGTGCATCGACCTGTGCAACGAGATCATCGAGGAGGAGCTCAACGAGACGACCGAGGTCGGCCTCGACGAGCTGCCCAAGCCGCGCGAGATCTTCGAGTTCCTCAACTCCTACGTGATCGGCCAGGAGAACGCCAAGAAGTCGCTGGCCGTTGCCGTCTACAACCACTACAAGCGCGTCCAGGCGGGTGTCACCGGCGCGACCGGCAAGCACGCCCGCGAGGACGCGGTCGAGGTGGCCAAGTCCAACATCCTGGTCATCGGCCCGACCGGCTGCGGCAAGACCTACCTCGCCCAGACGCTGGCCCGCATGCTCAACGTGCCGTTCGCGATCGCCGACGCCACGGCGCTGACCGAGGCCGGCTATGTCGGTGAGGACGTCGAGAACATCCTGCTCAAGCTGATCCAGGCCGCCGACTACGACGTCAAGAAGGCCGAGACCGGGATCATCTACATCGACGAGATCGACAAGGTGGCCCGCAAGGCCGAGAACCCCTCGATCACCCGCGACGTCTCCGGCGAGGGCGTCCAGCAGGCGCTGCTGAAGATCCTCGAGGGCACCACCGCCTCGGTGCCGCCCCAGGGCGGCCGCAAGCACCCGCACCAGGAGTTCATCCAGATCGACACCACGAACATCCTGTTCGTCGTCGGCGGCGCCTTCGCCGGCCTCGAGCACATCGTGGAGCAGCGGGTCGGCAAGAAGACCCTCGGCTTCACCGCCGAGATGCGCGCCACCGCCGAGGCCGAGGCCGACGAGATGTTCGCCCAGGTGCGCCCGGAGGACCTCGTCAAGTTCGGCCTGATCCCCGAGTTCATCGGCCGGCTGCCGCTGATCGCGAGCGTCAACAAGCTCGACCAGGCCGCGCTCGTGCAGATCCTCACCGAGCCGCGCAACGCGCTGCTCAAGCAGTACCAGAAGCTCTTCGAGCTCGACGGCGTCGAGCTCGAGTTCACCGAGGACGCCGTGGAGGCCATCGCCGACAAGGCCAACGAGCGCGGCACCGGCGCCCGCGGCCTGCGCGCCATCGTCGAGGAGGTCCTCCTCAACGTCATGTACGACGTCCCGTCCCGCGAGGACATCGGCAAGGTCGTGGTGACCGGCGAGGTCGTCAGCGACAACGTCAACCCGACGCTGGTCCCTCGCGAGGAAGAGCCCAAGAAGAAGAAGTCGGCCTAGTTCCCGCTCGGCTTCGTCTGACTGTCGCGTTAGACCAGTACACCCTTTTGGTAGACCACTGAGCGCGATGGGCGATTTGACCGTATTCTCGTAAATGGTGCGCCGAGGGAGCGCACGTTCTCGGCGTTCCGTTACGGGTGGGTCGACATGGTCAAGGGCGAGCACCTCCGTCCCTTGCTGGGGTTCGTGATCGTGTGCTGCACTGCCGCCCTCGTGCTGGCCAGCGGGATGAGCACGCCGGCGCTGCGCCAGATCGTGGGCAACACGCCGGCGTTCTCGGTGCCACAGCCCTCTGACCTGGTGCTGGGCCAGACGCTCGACGGTGCCACGAGGTCACCCGACGACGCGGCGTCGCAGCCGGCCGGCAACGGGACCAGCGCCGGCTCCGGGCCGACGGCCGAGCAGCGATCCGCTCTCGTGCTCTCCTCGTTCCCGCAGCCGACCGCTTCCTCGAGCGCCGGATCGGTCAGCACCACGGCCGCGGCGCACACCTCGAAGCCGAAGCACAAGCCGCACCAGGCCGCCTCGCCGGCCAAGCCCCCGACGACACCACAGCCCTCCGGCTCCGGCACCGATTCCGGTTCCGGCACTGGGTCGCGGCACTGGTTCACCGGCACCCAGCGGCGGCGGATCAGTCGGCGCCGGGGCGGGCAAGCCGGGCGTCGTGGCCACGGACGTGAAGCACCACGGCGTGGGCGCGGGGCACCACAAGCACGAGACCCACGGCTCCTCCCACGAGAAGTGGGGCGAGACCACCCGGGTTCGGCACCAACACCACGAGACCCGGGTCCGCTCCGAGCACTCGGGAAGAAGTCCCAGTACAAGTCCCAGGGCAAGTCGCAGGGCAAGTCCCAGGGCAAGTCGCAGGGCAAGTCCCAGGGCAAGTCCCAGGGCAAGTCCCAGGGCAAGTCCCAGGGCAAGTCCCAGGGCAAGTCGCAGGGCAAGTCGCAGGGCAAGTCCGGGTGGAAGTCCGGGAGCAAGGGGCCTCGTGACCACGGCTCGCGCGGCTCGGGCAACAGCGGTGAGCACCGCAGTCACGGTGACCGAGGAGGAGACCGGGGCGACCACGGGCGCCACGGGAACGGCCGCGGGAACAGCCGCGGCCACGGGCACCACTGAGCGTTCGACCGCTCAGCCCTTGGGCGGCGCCTCGCCGAGGATCGCCTCGACGCTCACCTCACCGTCGGCCTCCACCAGCTCGAGCTCGCCGCTGATCGACCCGACTGCTCGCAGGTCCCGCTCGGCACGCCGGACAGCGGCCAGGGCGGCGCGCAGACCCGCGCACGGTGGCCCGCTCCACCGGCGTACGCATGCCCACCTTCGCCGTCGACTTGGCCCCACGCACTCCGGCCAGGACGGCGGCCACGGCGTCGAGTGCGCCGGCATCGGCCGTGGCGGCCCCGCCGAGGTCATCGAGCACCGGCCACTCCTGCAGGTGCACCGACCCGTCGCGCCACCACGACCAGACCTCCTCGGTCACGTAGGGCAGGAACGGCGCGAACAGTCTCAGCTGGACGTGCAGGGCGACGGCCAGCGCGGCCCGGGCGGAGCGGGTGGCGGGATCGTCGTCGGCGCCGTAGGCGCGCTCCTTGACCAGCTCGACGTAGTCGTCGCAGAAGTCCCAGAAGAATCTCTCGGTGGTCTCCAGCGCCGTCGTGTAGTCGTAGGCAGCGAACGCGCGGGTGGACTCCGTCAGCGTCGCCGCGAGCCGGGCCAGCAGGGCGCTGTCGACCTCCTCGACCACGAGGTCGGGCTCGACGTCGGTCGCGCCCACGCTGCCGAGGACGAACTTGGACACGTTGAGCACCTTCATGGCCAGACGGCGGCCGACCTTCATCTGGGTCTCGTCGAAGGGCGAGTCCAGGCCCGGGCGTGACATGGCCGCACGCCAGCGGACTGCGTCGGCGCCGTAGCGCTCGAGGATGTCGGTCGGGACGACGACGTTGCCCTTGGACTTCGACATCTTCTTGCGGTCGGGGTCGACCACGAAGCCGGAGATGGCGGCGTGCGTCCAGGGCGCCGTGTGGTTCTCGTAGTGGGCCCGCACGACCGTGGCGAACAGCCAGGTGCGGATGATGTCGTGAGCCTGGGGTCGCAGGTCCATCGGGAAGACGCGCTCGAACAGGTCGGGATCGACCTCCCAGCCGCCTGCGATCTGCGGC
Source organism: uncultured Actinomycetota bacterium (assembly GCA_963698945.1). GTDB lineage: Bacteria > Actinomycetota > Actinomycetes > Propionibacteriales > Nocardioidaceae > Marmoricola. The sequence goes on from CAVOST010000008.1 coordinate 19,671, forward strand.
GTCAGGGACGACGTGGCCCAGGTGTCCATCACGTCCGGATCCCCGATGAAGCCGTTCGGCTTGCCGCGTTGGTCCTCGTCGTAGCCCGCGGGGCAGTCGTCGAGGGGTCAAGGGGAAGCTCGTCCTCGCGGGCGACCAGGGGTTGCGCGTAGTCGGGCTCGCCGTCGGCGTCGAGGGCGTACCAGACCGGGAACGGGATGCCGAAGAACCGCTGGCGGGAGATCAGCCAGTCGCCGTTGAGACCTCCGACCCAGTTGTCGAAGCGGTGTCGCATGTGAGCGGGGAACCACTCGATCTCGGCTCCCCGCGCGATCATCGCGTCGCGGATGCCGGCGTCCCTGCCCCCGTTGGCGATGTACCACTGGCGGGTGGCCACGATCTCGAGCGGCTTGTCGCCCTTCTCGTAGAAGTTGGCCATCCGCTCGGTCGGCCACGGCTCGCCCTCGAGGTCGCCGCTCTCGCGGAGCCTGGCCACCATCGCCTCGCGCGCGCTGAAGGCGGTCTTGCCCTTGAGGTCCTCGTACGCCGCCGCCGCGTCCGGCGCCGCGAGCCACTCGGGCGTGTCACGGGACATCCGGCCGTCACGACCGATCAGGGTGCGCACCGGAAGGTCGAGCTCACGCCACCAGGTCACGTCGGTGAGGTCACCGAAGGTGCAGCACATCGCGATGCCGGCGCCCTTGTCGGGCTCGGCGGCCGGATGGGCCAGCACCGGGATCTCCACCCCGAAGACCGGTGAGGTGACGGTGGTGCCGAACAGCGGCTGGTAGCGCTCGTCGTCGGGGTGCGCGATGAGCGCGACGACGCTGGGGATCAGCTCGGGACGGGTGGTCTCGATGTAGATCGGGCTGGCGCCGTGGAAGGCCACGCGGTGGTAGTGCCCGGCGTACGTGCGGGCCTCGAGCTCCGCCTGCGCCACGGCCGTCTGGAAGGTGACGTCCCAGAGGGTGGGGGCCTCCTGGAGGTAGGCCTCGCCGCGCGCGAGGTTGCGCAGGAACGCGGCCTGGCTGATCCGCTGAGCCTTCGGGCCGATCGTCGTGTAGTGCTGCGACCAGTCGACCGACAGGCCGAGCCGGCGCCACAGGTCCTCGAAGACGCGCTCGTCCTGCTGGACCAGCTCCTCGCACAGCTCCACGAAGTTGGGGCGGCTGATCGGCAGCTGCCGCTTCGGGTCGGGCTTGGCCGGCGGGGCGAAGTCCGGGTCGTAGGGCAGTGAGGGGTCGCAGCGCACCCCGTAGTAGTTCTGCACCCGGCGCTCGGTCGGCAGGCCGTTGTCGTCCCAGCCCATCGGGTAGAACACCGACTTGCCCTGCATCCGCTGGAACCGGGCGATGAGGTCGGTGTGGGTGTAGGAGAACACGTGGCCGACGTGCAGCGAGCCCGAGACCGTCGGGGGCGGGGTGTCGATGGAGTAGATCTCCTCGCGCGGCCGCGTCCGGTCGAAGGCGTAGGTGTCGTCGGCCTGCCACTGCGCCAGCCACTTGTCCTCGAGGCCCTCGAGCGCCGCCTTCTCCGGTACGACGGCAGCGCGGGGTGCGCTCGTCGTACCAGGGCCGTTGCTCGGTGTCTCGGTCATGGGCCGAATCCTACGGAGCAGGGCAGGGCGACCTCACCCCGGTTTCGCGCAGGTGCGGGCGCGACCTCCTCAGGGACCCGACGGGGGCGGGCCCCTGAGGAGGAAGAGGGCAAACCTCAGTGGGCGCCGCGCGGCTCGTCGGAGCGGTAGTCGGTGTACTGGTAGGGGTTCTCGACCAGGGCGGCCTCCGGCACCTCGGGGTTCATGCCCTGCTGCCAGACCTCCTCGCCCAGGGTCGAGCGGAGGAACTCCACCGTCGCCTCGACCTTCGACCGAGCGGCGGCGAGGTCGGCGCCGATCAGCTCTCCGTCGCGCTTGACGATCCGGCCGTCCACGATCACGGTGTGCACCTGGTCGCGCTGGGCCTGGAAGGCCACGTGGCCGTAGGGGTTGAGGATCGGGAACGACACGGGGGAGCGGTCGTTCTTGAGCAGCACCACGTCGGCCTTCTTGCCCGGCTCCAGGCTGCCGAGGTCGTCGCGACCGATCGCGGCGGCACCGCCCCGGGTGGCCCAGTCGACGACCTGAGCCGCCCGCAGCGCGCTGTGGGTGACGGTGTCTCCCTTGGCGTGCGCCTCCATGTGCTCGCGGGAGCGGTCGGCGCCGAGGGTCGTGCGCATGGCGGAGAAGAGGTCACCGCTCCACCAGACGCTGGTGTCCATCGAGAGCGACACCGGGATGCCGTGCTTGCGGATGGCCCAGGTGGGCGGGTAGCCCTGCCCGGCGCTCTGCTCGCTCTCGGTCGACACGGAGATGGACCCGCCGGTGGCCGCGATGCGCTGGTAGGAGTCCTCGGTCAGCGTCGCGGCGTGGACGTAGATCGTCTCCGGCGTCATGAAGCCGTGCTCGTGCATCAACCGGATGCCGTCGTCGTTCGTGGCGCCCCACACGCCGGCGTGGGTGGTCACGGCGACACCGAGGTCGCGGGCGACCTCGAAGGCGCCCTGCTCGGGGAACGACGGGTCACCGGGGACGTCGAAGGCCATCTGGAAGCCGAGCATGTCGTCGCCGGTGATCCGGCGCTCGACGAAGTCGCGGAACTCCGGCTGGGCCGACCACTCCGACGGGCGGTTGCTGGATGTTGCCGTAGGCCAGCACGAAGCGGCCGGGGACCGACTGCAGCGCGTCGACGGCGGCGTCGGCGTGGTCGACGGTCTGCAGGCCGTGCGACCAGTCGACGCACGTGGTCACGCCGGCGTCGATCGCCTCCAGCGCCGCGAGCAGGTTGCCGGCGTGGATGTCCTCGGGGCGGAAGTGCTTGCCGGACTCGAGGTAGTACCAGACGAAGTACTGCGTCAGCGTCCAGTCGGCGCCGTACCCCCGCATCGCGGTCTGCCACATGTGGCGGTGGGTGTCGATCATCCCGGGCATCACGATGCCGCCGGAGGCGTCGACCTCGACGGTGCCCTCGGGGACCTCGAGCGCGGGGCCGACCGCCGCGATGGTGTCGCCGGTGGTGAGGACGTCGGTATCGGTGAGCACCTGCTTCGCGTCGTCCATCACCAGCACCGTGCCGCCGCGCAGCACGACCGGCGTCCGTGACCCACTCTCCGCCATCTCGCTCGCCTCCTGATTCACCGGACGACTGTCCGTCCTGCGGTCACGACCGTGACTCTCGCCACTCTGTCTCGGGCCGTCTGGGGTGTCAATGACGGCCCGGCGTGCGAGGGTGGGGCATGCCCCGATCCGGGACCGGACCCGACTTCATCGAGTCCCTCGCGCGAGGTCTGGACGTGATCGCCGCGTTCCGCACCCGTCGTGCGGTCATGTCGCTCAGCGAGCTGGCCGGCGCCACCGGTCTGGCCCGGCCGACGGTCCGGCGCATCCTGCTGACCCTCCAGGAGCTGGGCTACGTCCGGACGTCCGAGGCAGGGTTCGCGCTCACCCCGCGCGTGCTCGACCTGGGCGCCGCCTACGTCGGGTCGCAGGGGTTGTGGGAGGTGGCGCGCCCGCACATGGAGCAGCTGTCGGCCCAGACCGATGAGTCCTGCTCGATCGCACAGCTCGACGGCTCCGACATCGTGTACGTCGCCCGGGTGGCCGTGCCGAAGATCGTGGGTCTGTCGGTGCAGATCGGCACGCGGTTCCCGGCGTTGCAGACCTCCCTCGGCAAGGTGCTGCTCGCCGCACTGGAGCCCGACCGGCTCGAGCACGCGCTGGCCGAGCCGTCGCGGTCGGGGCTGACGCCGCTGTGGCAGCCCGATCGCGAGGAACGCGACGCCGCGCTGCGCGAGGTGCGCGCGCGAGGCTGGGCGATGACGGACCAGCAGCTGGCCCTGGGGATCAGGTCGGTGGCTGCCCCCGTCCGCGACGGGCACGACCGCGTGGTCGCGGCCCTCAACGTCAACACCCATGCGGCGCAGACGCCGGTCGAGGTGCTCCTCGACCACCACCTGCCACTGCTCCTGCGAGCCACCGGGGACATCGGTGCCGACTTCGCCCGGCTGGACACCCTTCCGCTGGAGGTGCGGGGCCCCTGAGCGCCTGCGTCGCCGTGCGATGATCGAATCGGACATGCGTCCGCAGAGTGGTCGAAGGAGGTGGAAGCGCGATGACACACGAGGGTTCGCCCGGCGAGACGGTTGCTGCGCAACCTCCTCAGGGACCGCTGGCTGGGTTGCTGGTCGCCGACTTCTCCCGGGTGCTGGCAGGCCCCTACGCGACCATGCTCCTTGCCGACATGGGCGCCGACGTGGTCAAGGTCGAGGGTCCACCGACGGGCGACGAGACCCGGTCGTGGAGCCCCCGCAGCGCGAGGGCATCTCGACGTACTTCCTGGGCGTCAACCGCGGCAAGCGCTCGGTCGTCCTCGACCTGCGGGAGGACGACGACCTGGCGCTGGCGCGCGAGCTCGCCGGACGCGCCGACGTCGTGATCGAGAACTTCAAGCCCGGCGGGATGGCCCGCTTCGGCCTCGACTTCGACTCGGTGCGCGAGGGCAACCCGGGCGTCGTCTACGCCTCGATCAGCGGCTTCGGCTCCGGGCAGGGGTCTCACGTGCCCGGCTACGACCTGCTGGTGCAGGCGGTGTCAGGGCTGATGAGCCTGACCGGGGACCCCGACGGGCCGGCGTTCCGCGCGGGCATCTCCGTCTTCGACGTGATGGCCGGCAACCACGCCGTGATCGGCATCCTGGCTGCGCTGCGACACCGCGACGCCCACGGTGAGGGCCAGCACGTCGAGGTCAACCTGCTCTCCTCCGCGCTGACCGGCCTGGTCAACCACAGCTCGGCCTGGGCGGCTGGGGGAGTCGTGCCCTACCGGATGGGCAACGCACACCCGAGCGTGTTCCCCTACGAGCCGCTGCCCGCGGCCGACACCGAGCTGATCGTGATCGCCGCGAACGACCGCCAGTTCGCTCGGCTGTGCACCGCACTCGGCATCCCGGAGGTCGCCGAGGACAAGCGCTTCCTGCACAACTCCGACAGGACCGCCAACCGCGAGCTGCTGCGGCCGATCCTGGCCGAGCGACTGGCTACCAGGAAGGCGGCGGAGTGGTTCGACCTGCTCCTGGAGGCGGGCGTGCCGAGCGGGCCCATCAACACCATCGACGACGGCTTCGCGATGGCTGAGCGCTTCGGGCTGGAGCCGGTGGTCGAGGTCGGCGAGCGGGCCGTGCCGACCACGCGCCACCCGATCCGGTTCTCCGCGACGCCGGTCTCCTACGGCCTGGCCCCGCCCGAGCTCGACGAGCACGGCGAGGAGCTGCGCGGCTGGCTGGCTGACGACAGGGAGGGTCCGTGACCGACCGCGAGTACCCCACCGCTCTGGGCGCCTCCAGCCGCACCTCGATCACCCTGCTCGGCCAGGAGCTCGCCGACGACGTCATGGGCTCGGTGGGCTTCGGCGAGCTCGCGTTCTGGCTGGCGACCCAGCGCCGGCCGAGCACCGGCGAGGTGCGCGTCTTCGAGGCGGTGCTGGCCGCCCTCGCCGACCACGGGTTCACGCCGACCGCGATCGTCACCCGGCTGACCTGGCTGTCCGCGCCCGACTCCGTCCAGGGCGCCCTGGCCGCCGGGTTGCTGGGCGGTGGGTCCCGGTTCCTCGGCGTCACCGAGGACTGCGGCCGCTTCCTGCACGAGGTGCTGGAGTCCGCGAGCGAGGTTCCCACCGACCAGAGCGGCTGGGACGCCCTGGCCCTCGCCACGGTGAAGGAGAGCCGCGAGGCAGGCGCGTTCATCCCCGGGCTGGGTCACCACGTGCACAAGGACGGTGACCCGCGGACGCCGCGGCTGATGCAGATCGCCCGCGAGGAGGACCTCTTCGGGCCCCACCTCCAGCTGTTCGAGGCGATCGGGCGGGTGCACGGCGACGTGCTCGGCCGCACGCTGCCGTTGAACGGCGCCGGGGTCTGCGGAGCCGCCCTGGCCGACCTCGGCCTGCCCCTGGAGCTGCTTCGGGCGTTCGCCCTGCTCGCGCGTACGGCGGGCCTGATCGGCCAGCTCGCCGAGGAGCTGCGGCACCCCGTGGCCAACGACATCTTCCTGTCCGTCGACCTGAACAACCGCGCCGTCGACCCGGACCCGCTCCGCGCGAAGACTAGAAAGGCACGACCATGCACCTGGTGACCGAGGACAACATCACCGACCTCGCCTCGGAACGATGGGCGACCGCCCACGACACCCGCACCCGCGCGCTGCTCACCTCCCTCGTGCGGCACCTCCACGACTTCGCCCGGGAGAACCGGCTCACCGAGGCCGAGTGGATGGCGGCGATCCAGTGGCTCAACGCTGCGGGACAGATCAGTGACGAGAAGCGCCAGGAGCTCATCCTCACCTCCGACGTACTCGGCCTGAGCATGCTCGTGGTGCAGATGAACAACGAGTTCGACGACGCCGCGACGCCCGCCACGGTCCTGGGGCCCTTCCACATCGACGGCTCCCCGGAGCTCGGCTTCGCCGAGGACATGTCGCAGGGGCTGCCCGGCACACCGCTGTTCATCTCCGGAGGAGTGCGGTCCCTCGACGGGTCGCCGGTCCCCGGCGCGGTCCTCGACGTGTGGCAGGCCGACGAGGAGGGTGCCTACGAGGCGCAGATCCCCGACATCGACGAGGCGCGGCTGCGCGCGAAGTACACCGCGCGGGAGGACGGGAGCTACTGCGTCCGCACCATTGCGCCGAAGGGCTACTCGATCCCGATGGACGGACCGGTAGGCGACCTGATCCGGCTCACCGACATCAGCCACTTCCGTCCCGCGCACGTGCACTTCCTGTTGAACGTCCCCGGCTACCGGCCGCTGATCACCCACCTGTTCGAGGCCGGCGCGCAGTACCTCGACAGCGACGTCGTCTTCGGGACCAAGGACGCGCTGGTGGTCGCCTTCGAGGCGCGCGAGCCCGGCCCGACGCCGGACGGCGCGACGAGCGACGTGCCGTGGCTGGAGGCGCGCTACGACTTCGTCCTCCAGCCGGCCTGACCATGCGGGCCGCCGAGATCCACACACCCGGCGAACCTCCCGTCGTGGTCAGTCGGGACGTGCCTACTGGCGAGCTGGTCGTCGAGGTCCTCGCTGCGCCGATCCTTCCGCTCGACCTCCTGTGTGCCTCCGGCCGGTCCTACTTCGGAGTGCCGGCGACGCCGTACGTCCCAGGCGTCATCGGCGTCGGCACCCTGGCCGGGACGCCCGTCTGGTTCGCCACCACTGCCGGGATGGCGCCCGGCGACGGAAGCATGGCCGAGCACGCGATCGTGAAGGCGCAGGACGTCGTGGAGCTGCCGCCCGGCGTCGACCCGATCGTGATGGCTGCACTGGGAAACTCCGCGCTGGCCGCCCACGAGGCGCTGTTGTCGACCGGCGAGCTGGCCACCGGTGAGACCGTCATCGTGCTGGGCGCAGGTGGTGTCGTCGGCCAGGCGGCGATCCAGCTGGCCCGCCTCTCCGGCGCCGCGCGCGTGGTGGGTGCGGCTCGCTCCGCTGCGGGCCGCGAGCGTGCTCGAGCCGCCGGCGCCGACGAGGTGGTGGCGCTCGACACCGATGACGTCGAGGAGCTCACCGTCCGACTGTCCGGTGCGGCTGGTGAGGTCGACATCGTGTTGGACCCGATCTACGGCGCTCCTGCCGCGGCCGCGGCCCGGTGCCTCAGGGCCGGCGGGCGGCTGGTGAACCTCGGCGGCTCGGCTGCCGAGCATGCCCCGATCAGCTCCTCGCTCCTGCGCAGCAAGTCGCTGCGGGTGCTCGGCTACACCAACAACGCGCTGACCCCGGAACGCCGTGCGACCGCGGTCGCCGCCATGGCCGGGTACGCGGCCGCGGGGCAGCTGTCGGTGGCGCATGAGGTCATCCCGCTCGCGGACGCACCGGATGCCTGGCTCCGCCAGGCCGAGGGGCGCACGACCGGACGGATCGTCCTGCAGCTCCGCACCTAGACTCGGGCGCGATGGAAGAGATGCCCGAGGCTCGGCTGGCCGAGACCTACGCCGAGGTGGAGGACGCCCTCCTCAGCCGCTGGCCCGAGACCAAGCTCGACCCCACCCTCGACCGCATCCAGGCGTTCATGGAGGTCCTCGGCGACCCGCAGCAGGGGTATCCCGCGATCCACCTGACCGGGACCAACGGGAAGACCTCGACCGCCCGGATGATCGAGTCGCTCATCCGCGTGCTGGGGCTGCGAGTGGGCCGCTTCACCAGTCCGCACCTCGAGTCGATGACCGAGCGGATCAGCCTCGACGGCGAGCCGCTCAGCGAGGAGGCGTTCGTCAGGGCCTTCAACGACGTCGCGCCCTACATCGACCTCGTCGACGCCGAGCACGACCATCCGCTCTCCTTCTTCGAGACCGTGGTGGCGATGGCCTACGCGGCCTTCGCGGACGCCCCGGTCGACGCGGCGGTGGTCGAGGTCGGCATGGGCGGCGCGTGGGACGCGACCAACGTCATCGACGCGCGGGTCGCGGTGCTGACGCCGATCGCCATCGACCACGCGAGGTACCTCGGCGACACCCCTGCCGTGATCGCCCGCGAGAAGGTCGGGATCATCAAGCCGGGAGCCACCGTCGTCTCCGCGGTGCAGACCGAGGAGGTGACCCAGGTCCTCCTCGAGCGGTGCACCGAGGTCGGCGCCTCGCTCGCCCGGGAGGGCCTCGAGTTCGGCGTGACCAGTCGCGTGCCGGCCGTCGGCGGCCAGGTGATCGGGCTGCAGGGGCTCCGCGGCAGCTACGAGGAGGTGTTCCTCCCGCTGTACGGCGCCCACCAGGCCCAGAACGCCGCGCTGGCACTGGCCGCCGTCGAGGCCTTCGTCGGTGGCGACGACGCGCTCGACGGCGAGGTGGTCGAGGAGGCCTTCGCCGAGGTCACGTCCCCGGGGCGGCTGGAGATCATCCGACGCTCGCCCACGATCGTGCTCGACGCGGCCCACAACCCCCACGGCGCCGCCGCGGTCGTCGCAACGCTCGAGGACAGCTTCACCTTCTCGCCGCTGATCGGCGTGGTCGGGGTGATGTCGGACAAGGACGTCGAAGGACTGCTGTCGGAGCTCGAGCCGGTCTTCGCCCACGTCGTGTGCACCCAGAACTCGACCGAGCGCTCGATGCCGGCCGCGGAGCTCGCCGAGGTGGCGCGCGGCATCTTCGGCAGCGACCGGGTCAACGAGACCCCCTCGCTGGTCGACGCCATCGAGCAGGCGGCCACGCTCGCCGAGGCGGGGGAGGCGGTGGGGAACGCGATCGGGTCCGGCGGTGTGCTGGTCACCGGCTCCGTCGTGACCGTGGGTGAGGCGCGGGCGCTGCTGCGGCCTCGGCGGGAACCGGGTCAGCCCGCGCCGCGGCCGCCGGAGGAGAGCTGATGCAGCAGCGGCTCTGCGCGTCGATCCTCGTCTTCGAGGCGATCGCCTTCGGCCTGGCCACGCCGGTGCTGATCTCGCTCACCGACGTCGGGACGACGGCCGCCCTGGTGCTGGGTCTGGGGCTGAGCCTCGGCTGCCTGCTCGTCTCGGGGCTGCTCCGGTTCGCGCCGGGCTTCTGGCTCGGCTGGGCGCTGCAGGCGGCGGCGATCGCGATGGGCTTCGTCGTACCGGCGATGTTCTTCCTCGGCACGCTCTTCTTCGCGCTGTGGACCACGGCGTACCTGCTCGGCCACCGGATCGAGGTCGAGCGCGCCGAGTGGGAGCGGACCGGCAGCTACCCCGGACCCCCCGCCCAGGGCTAGGCCCTCTCTAGCGCAGCCCGCGCTCGACCTGGTCGAGCAGGGTCTCCAGGCTGAGCTCCCGCTCGTGCTCGGGTACGTCGCGCAGCGGACCGTCGAGGTGCAGCGACGCGAAGCCGTGGACGGCCGACCAGCAGAGCACCTCGGCGCCCTCGCGGCGACCCTCGGCCAGCGCGCCCACCCGCTGCAGCTCGTCGAGCGCCCGGCCGAGGAGGTCGAAGGGGTGAGGGCTCTGATCGGGCAGGTCCGTCGCCTCCGTCAGGGTGGCGGCGTGGGCGTCCGGGGCGGCGCCGGGAGCGGCGAACGCGACCTCGAACAGGCCCGGCTCGGCGAGGGCGAAGTGCACGTAGGCGCGCCCGGTTGCCCGCAGCTGAGCCACGGCGCGGGGGAGGGGTTCGGTCTCCTCGACCCGGCCCATCTCGTCCTGCATCGCCTCGCCGAGCCGGGCCATCCCGACCTCGGCGATCCCGGCGAGCAGGGCGTCCCGGTCGGCGAAGTGGCGGTACGCGGCGTTGTGGGAGACCCCGGCGCGACGGGCCACCTCGCGCAGCACCACGCCGTCGGGCCCCTCGGTGCGCGCCAGCTCGACGCCCTGCTCGAGGAGGACGGCCCGGAGGTTGCCGTGGTGGTAGGGGCGCACGGCCACATCCTAGAGGAATGTTGACAGTGGGTACATCCTGACCTACCGTGATGTTGTCACTGTCCACATCAGGCAACCATCAGGAGCTCCCATGAAGGGAAAGCTGGGCATCCTCCTCACCGTCTGCGCCGCGGTGCTGGCGATCAACCTCGACACCACGATCGTCAACGTCGCGTTGCCGACCATCTCCGAGAAGCTGGACGCCGGCACCCGGGACCTGCAGTGGATCGTCGACGGCTACAACCTCGCCTTCGCGGGGCTGGTGCTCGCCATGGGCAGCCTGTCCGACCGGTTCGGCCGCCGGCCGGCCCTGATCATCGGGCTGGTGGGCTTCGCGGCCGCCAGTGCCGCCGGAGCCCTCGTCTCCAGCGCCGGGGCGCTGATCGCAGCACGCGTCGGCATGGGCGCCTTCGCGGCGCTGATCTTCCCGACCACGCTCTCGATCATCAGCAACACCTTCCCCGACCGGCGTCAGCGCGCCGCCGCCCTCGGGCTGTGGGGCGCGGTCGTCGGCGTCGGCGTCGCGGCCGGCCCCGTCACCGGTGGCGTGCTGCTGGAGCACTTCGCCTGGGGCAGCGTCTTCTGGGCCCTCGTGCCGCTGGCACTGCTGACGGCCGTCGCGGCCTACGTGCTGGTGCCGGAGTCGCGTGACCCGGCCGTGCCGGCGCTGGACATCCCGGGGCTGGTGCTGTCGGTGCTGATGCTCGGCACGCTGACGTGGACGATCATCGAGGCCCCCGAGAACGGCTGGCGCTCGGTCACCACCCTCGCCGGGTTCACCGTGGCCGCGCTGTCGCTGGGCGCCTTCGTGGCCCGCGAGCGTCACGCCCGACACCCCATGCTCGACATCACCCTGTTCCGCGACCGGCGCTTCAGCGCGGCCAGCGCGGCGGTGACGATCACGTTCTTCGCGCTGTTCGGCTTCATCTTCCTGGTGACGCAGTACTTCCAGTTCGTGCGCGGCTACGGCACGCTCTCGACCGGGGCGCGCATCCTGCCCGTCGCGCTGAGCATCGCGGCCGCCTCCGTGATCGGCGCGCAGCTCGCGCCGCGCATCGGCACCAAGCTCGTGGTCACGGTGGGCCTGGTCTCGTTCGGCACCTCCTTCATGTGGATCTCCACGGTCGCCGTCGACACGTCGTACGCCACAGTGGTGGTGCCGCAGATGGTGCTGATGGGCCTCGGCATGGGACTCATCTCGACCCCGGCCACCGAGTCGATCCTGTTGGTGCTGCCGCCGGCGCGGGCCGGGGTGGGCTCGGCGGTCAACGACGCCACGCGGGAGCTGGGCGGGACGCTGGGGGTCGCCGTGGTCGGATCGCTGTTCTCCTCGATCTACGCCGCGAGCCTGGCCGACGGGCTGTTCGCGAGGCTGCCGAGCGGCGTGCTCGCGCAGGCCCAGGACTCCGTGGGCGTCGCCCTCGGTGTCGCTGGTGGCGACTCCCGGCTGCACCTCGCTCTGCAGGCCGCCTTCATGGACGGGTTCAGCACCTCGTGCGTGGTCGTGGGCGTGGTCTGCCTCGTGGGCGCGATCGGCGCCCTGGTCTGGCTCCCCGGCCGCGAGGTGCAGCAGCCCGTGACCGAACCCGCCGAGGAGCCGGTGCTCGCGGCCTGACCCCGTGAGCGCCGAGCGGGGGATCCCGGTACGGCTGAGGGCGCCGAGCGGGGGATCCCTGCACACGCGCGAAGGCCACGTCGTACGCCGAACCCCCGCTCAGCGTCGTGAGGCGTACGCCAAACCCCCGCTCGGCGTCGTGGCGGGGCGGGCACTAGATTCACCCGCATGTCCCAGCGCACGCTCGTCCTGCTCAAGCCCGATGCCGTACGACGGGGCCTGGTGGGCCACATCCTCTCGCGGTTCGAGGCCAAGGGACTGAGCATCGTCGCGCTGGAGCAGCGGCACATCGACGCGGACCAGTCCGACGCCCACTACGCCGAGCACGTCGAGCGCGACTTCTACCCGCCGTTGCGGGACTTCGTCACGAGCGGGCCGCTCGTGGCGGCGGTGCTCGAGGGGGAGCAGGCCGTCGACGTCGTCCGTGCCATCAACGGCGCCACCGACGGCCGCCAGGCCGCACCCGGCACGATCCGCGGCGACCTCTCCCTGTCCAACCGCGAGAACCTCGTGCACGGCTCCGACAGCGAGGAGTCGGCCGCGCGCGAGATCGCGCTCTGGTTCCCGACCTTGTAGCCGTCTCCCGAACCATCCCCGGCCCCGCCGCGTGTCGCCACGGCTGGGGTGCGTTTCGCTCCTACGCTGCACGAACGGGTGGACGCACCGTGGGTGCAGCCACCTCTTCCCCCACTTGTTGCACCCAGCGAGGCGAACCGGATGGCTAACAGTCTCATCGGCCGGGACATGGCCGTCGACCTTGGCACCGCCAACACCCTGGTCTACGTGCGCGGCCGGGGCATCCTCGTCGACGAGCCGTCGGTCGTGGCGATGAACGAGCAGACCCACGAGATCCTGGCGGTCGGCCACGAGGCCAAGCGCATGATCGGGCGTACGCCGGACGGCATCACCGCCATCCGGCCGCTCAAGGACGGCGTCATCGCCGACCTCGACGCGACCGAGGAGATGCTGCGGCACTTCATCCAGCTCGTCCACCGGCGCCGCTACTTCGCCAAGCCCCGGATGATCATCTGCGTCCCGAGCGGGGTCACGGCCGTCGAGCAGCGCGCGGTCAAGGAGGCCGGATACCAGGCCGGCGGCCGCAGGGTCTACATCATCGAGGAGCCGATGGCGGCCGCGATCGGTGCCGGGCTGCCGGTCCACGAGGCCACCGGCAACATGGTCGTCGACGTCGGCGGCGGCACCACCGAGGTCGCCGTGATCTCCCTCGGCGGCATCGTGACCACGCTCAGCGTCCGCACTGCCGGTGACGACCTCGACCAGTCGATCGTGGCCTGGATGAAGAAGGAGCACTCCCTGATGCTGGGGGAGCGCACCGCCGAGGAGATCAAGATGACCCTCGGCTCGGCCTTCCCGCTGCCGCAGGAACGACAGGCCGAGGTGCGCGGTCGCGACATGGTCTCCGGCCTGCCCCGCACCGTCACCGTCGCCAGCCCCGAGATCCGCAAGGCGCTCGAGGAGCCGCTGCACTCCATCGTCGACGCGGTCCGCACGACGCTCGACCAGACCCCGCCCGAGCTGGCCGGCGACATCATGGACCGCGGCATCGTCCTCACCGGTGGCGGCGCGCTGCTGCTCGGGCTCGACGAGCGGATCCGCCACGAGACGGGGATGCCGGTGCACGTCGCGTCCGACCCGCTGACCTCCGTGGCGATGGGCGCCGGCAAGTGCGTGGAGGAGTTCGAGGCTCTGCAGCAGGTACTCGTCTCGGACCACAGGCGGTAGCCGGTGGCCACCAAGCGACTGCGTGACTTCAAGGGCCCGACGCTGGGCCGGCCGGTCTCGCTCGACGAGGGCCGCACGGGCTTCGGGCGCGACCGACGCGGCTCCTCGCGCTTCGTCGTCGGCTCGATGCTCGTCGCCTCGCTCGCGGTGATCACTGTCGACGCGGCCGGCGGCGAGTCCTCGGCCATCGACCCCGTCCGGGGCGTCGTTGCCAGCGTCATCGGCCCGGTCGAGTCGGGGACCTCGGCGGCGGTGCGGCCGTTCAAGGCGACGCTTGCCTACCTCAGCTCCAACGACGACCTGCGAGCCGACGTCGCACGGCTCTCGGCCCAGAACTCCCAGCTCCGCTCCCAGGCGGAGCAGGTGCCTCTGGACCGCAACCGGCTCCAGGAGCTCGACGGCCTGACCCGCACCGCCAACCAGACGGGCTACGCGCTCGTGGCCGCCCGCGTCGTCGGCATGGGCCCGATGCAGTCGTTCTCACGGACCATCACGATCGACGCCGGCACCTCCTCGGGCGTGCGCCGCAACATGACCGTGCTCAACAACGACGGGCTCGTCGGCCGCGTCATCTCCGCCTCGCGGACGACCGCCGACGTGCTGCTGATCGTCGACACCGACTCGGTCGTGGGCGGCCGGCTCGGCTCCGACAACGAGATCGGCTTCCTGCGCGGCCGTGGCGTCACCGGCGACCGCGGCCGGCTCGACCTCGACACCGTCGACAACTCCGTGATCCCGGCGAAGGGCGACGTCGTGGTGACGTGGGGCAGCCAGAACGGCGTGCCCTACGTGGCCGGCGTCCCGATCGGGTCCGTCGAGTCGGTGTACTCCAACCCCCGCGAGCTCGCCCGGCACGCCGTCATCGACCCGTACGTCGACTTCACCTCGCTCGACGTGGTCGGGGTCGTCGTACCCCGCAACACGTCGGGTGACCGGCTCGTGATCAACGGTTCGGACACGGAGGCGAAGAGATGAACGTGACCCGCAACGCCCTCATCGTCGGCGTCGTGCTGGTGGCCGTCACCGCCCAGGTGGCGGTCTTCAACATGTTCTCCGTCAACGGTGTCGTGCCCAACCTCGCGCTGATCGTGGTCGTGGCCGCCTCGATCGCGAGGGGGCCGCAGTTCGGGGTGGTCGTGGGCTTCATCGCCGGGCTGCTGATCGACCTCGCCCCGCCGGCGGACCACATCGCCGGTCGCTGGGCGCTGGCCCTCGTCGTCGTCGGGATCCTCGCGGGACGTGTGCGCAACGACGCCCGCAACAACCCGTTGGCCGGCCTGATCACGGTCGCCGTCTGCTCGTTCGTCGGTACGTCGCTGTTCGCGCTCAGCGGCCTCATCCTCGACGACCACGCCCTGCCCGTCGGCCAGATGGTCCAGGTCATCGGCATCAGCGTGCTCTGGGACGTGGTGATGGCGCCGCTGCTGCTGCCGTTCCTGCTGCTGGTCTTCGAGCGCACCCGTGCCCCCGAGCTGGCGTACTAGCGCGGGAGACACGTGGCCGCCTTCCTCATTCGCCCCAGCGCGAGCCAGAAGAGCCGCCTGCGCCTGATCGTGGTGCAGGCCCTGGTGCTCTCGCTGTTCATGACGCTGTTCGCGCGCCTCTGGTACATCCAGGTGCTCAGCGGCGAGAGCTACAAGGCGCAGGCCGCCTCCCAGTCCATCCGCGACGTCGTGGTGCAGCCTCCCCGTGGCCTGATCGTCGACGACATGGGCCGTCCGCTCGTGGCCAACCGCAGCACCTGGGTGGTCAGCGTCGACCGCACCCTGCTCGGGAAGCTCACCGCCACCCAGCGGGAGGCGACGCTCCACAAGCTGGCGCGGATCATCCACGCCAAGGACGACGACATCCTCGCGCGCACCCTCATCTGCGGTCAGCCCGGATCGGTGAAGGGCACCTGCTGGAACGGCTCGCCGTACCAGCCGGTGCCGGTGGCCCGCGACGTCCCGCAGAAGGTCGCCGTCAAGATCCTCGAGCAGTCCGAGAGCTACCCCGCCGTGCTCGCGCAGCGCGAGAGCGTGCGCGCCTACCCCTCGCCGTACGGGATCAACGCCGCCCACGTGCTGGGCTACCTGAGCCCGATCACCGAGGGTGAGCTCGACGAGGCGCGCGACGAGGGGGACACCTCGCTCAACGGCGCCTCGGTGGTCGGTCGCGCCGGGGTCGAGAAGGCCTACGACCAGTGGCTGCGCGGCCAGCCCGGGTACAACAAGGTGGCGGTCGACTCGATGGGCCGCGTGCTGGGCGACTCCGGCACGATCAGCTCGCACCCGGGCGACACGCTCGTCACCTCCCTCGACGCCGATGTGCAGGCGTACGTCGAGAAGCAGCTCCACCAGGCGATCACGACCGCGCGCGGCACCTTCGACAAGGTCACCCACCGCAACTACCGCGCGGACAGCGGCGCCGCCGTGGTGATGGAGGCCAAGACCGGGCGCATCGTGGCCATGGCCAGCCAGCCGACGTACAACCCGGAGGTCTGGTCGGGCGGCATCAGCCGCAAGGAGCTCAAGGCGCTCTACTCGGCCAAGAACGACGACCCGCTCCTCTCCCGGGCGACGCAGGGCCAGTACGCACCCGGGTCGACGTTCAAGCCGCTGATGACGATCGGCGCCCTCAACAACGGGTTCTCCGAGAACACCACGCTCGACTGCTCCTCGGGGGTCCAGGTCGGCAACCGGCTGTTCAAGAACTACGAGTCGGCGTCCTACGGCTACATCAGCTTCGCCAAGGCGCTGTCCATCTCCTGCGACACCTTCTTCTACCGCGTGGGCCTGAAGTTCTGGGGCGAGTACGGCAGCGACCCCACCAACGTGAAGGCCAAGGACCCCCTGGTCGAGATGGCCAAGCAGTTCGGGTACGGCTCCTCGCCCGGTGGTGACGTCAGCGGCGCGGCCAGCGGCCGGATCGCCGACAGGCGCTGGAAGCTCGCCTACTGGAAGACGATGAAGAACTACTACTGCAAGGTCGACCGCAAGAACACGAGCGGCAAGCGCGACTTCCTGCACGTGTTCGCCCACGAGTTCTGCCTCGAGGGCTACTACTACCGCGCCGGCGACGCCGTGAACTTCGTGATCGGCCAGGGCGACACCCTGATCACACCGCTCCAGCTGGCCCGGGCGTACTCCGCCCTCTCCAACGGCGGCAAGCTGATGCAGCCCCAGATCGCGAAGGCGATCGTCAGCCCCGACGGCCACCTCGTCAAGCGCATCCAGCCCAAGGTGATGCGCCACATCAAGTCGAAGAAGTCGGCCTTCCGCTACGTCGACAACGCCCTGAAGAACACCCCCAAGGACGGCACCCTGGCCTGGAAGTTCGGCGGCTTCCCGCTCGGCAAGGTGCCGCTGCGGGGCAAGACCGGCTCGGCCGAGGTCTACGGCAAGCAGAGCACCTCGTGGGTGGCTACCTACGACAAGGACTACGTCGTCGTGATGATGGTGACCCAGGGCGGCACCGGCTCGGGCACCTCGGGTCCGTTCGTGCGCAAGATCTGGGAGCACCTCTACGGCATCAAGGGCATGGCGGTGCGTCCGTCCAAGTCGGCCATCCCGGGGACCACGCCACCGACCACGTTGCCCACGTTCGCGCGTGACGGCTCGATCCTGCCTCCGGCGCGGAAGGAAAAGCGATGACGGTCCTCCCGTACAGCCGGTTGTCGGTCACGCGCAGCCGGATCGCCGTCCCCCGCCTCGACTGGGTGCTGGTCGGGTCGGCGGGGGCGATCGTGCTCATCGGCACGCTGCTGGTGTGGTCGGCCACCTCCTCCAACGACGTGCTGACTCACGGCAACTCCGCGGCCTACGTGCACAAGCACCTCGTCAACGTGGCGATCGGCCTGGTGCTCGCGGCCGCGGTGATGGCCACCGACCACCGGTGGGTGCGCATCGTGACGCCGGTGGTCTTCGCGGCCAGCGTCGCGGGCCTGGTCCTGGTCCTCGTGATGGGTACGACGATCAACGGCTCCCGTTCCTGGTTGATGCTCGGTGGGATGTCGATCCAGCCGGCCGAGTTCGCCAAGCTGTCGGTGGTGGCGATGACGGCGATGCTCGTGGCCGAGCGGGCCGAGAACTCCCGCGGCCGCCGGGTCAACGGCGTCGACGTGCTGCTGATGCTCGGCATCGCGGGGATCCCGGCGGCGCTGATCATGCTGCAGCCCGACCTCGGGACGATGCTCGTCCTCTCCGCCACCGTCTTCGGCGTGCTCGCGGTCTCGGGGGTGCCGCGCCGGTGGCTCACCGGGCTGTTCCTGGCCGGCGCCTCCCTGGCGGCGATGGTCGTCATGGCCGGGGTGCTCAAGCAGTACCAGCTCAACCGGTTCATGGCCTTCACCAACCCGGCGCTCGACCCGCGCGGCGCCGGCTACAACACGACGCAGGCGCGCATCGCCATCGGCAACGGCGGCCTCTTCGGCACCGGCCTGTTCGACGGCTCGCAGACCCGTTCGCGGTTCGTGCCCGAGCAGCACACCGACTTCATCTTCACGGTGGCGGGGGAGGAGCTCGGCCTGGTCGGGGCGGGCCTGCTCATCGCACTCTTCGCCGTGCTGATCTGGCGGGCGCTGTGGATCTCGCGCAACGCCGAGGACATGTTCGGCCGGGTCGCCGCAGCCGGCATCGCGTGCTGGTTCGCGTTCCAGACCTTCCAGAACATCGGCATGTGCCTGGGCATCATGCCCGTCACCGGCGTACCGCTCCCGCTGGTGTCCTACGGCGGCTCGTCGATGTTCGCGTCGATGATCGCGCTCGGGTTGCTGCAGAACATCGCCATGCGCGGCAGCCTGCCCTCACGCCGCTGACGTCCGGGTGGTGCGCGGTCACGCCTCCGGCAGCGTGAAGGTGAAGGTCGAGCCGCCTTCGTAGTTGCGGCGCGCAGACAGCTGACCGCCGTGCAGGGCGACGATGCGGCGCGTCAGGGCGAGCCCGAGGCCAGTACCGGACGAGCGGCCCTCGGTCACGCCGCGGTGGAACTCCTCGAAGATCAGCTCCTCCTCGCCCTCGGGGATCCCGATGCCGTTGTCGACGACCTCGACGCGCACCCAGCCGGGCTCCGCGTCGTGCGCCGAGGAGACCCGCACGTGCGGCGTGTGCTCGGGCGAGGTGTACTTCACGGCGTTGCCCACGAGGTTGTCGAGCAGCTGGCGCAGCAGTCCCGGGTCGGCGAAGACGGCGTGGTCGACGTCCACGGTGAAGACGGGGGCATCGTTCTCGCTGCCGAACTGGTGGCTCTCGAAGATCTCGGAGACGACCTCGTCGAGCTTGATCGCGCGGGGGCGGAGCTGCCCGTTCTGCACGACCGTGTAGCCCAGCCAGTCCTCGATCACCTGGCGCATGCGGCGGCTGGCGTCCTTGGCCTTGCCGGCCACCTCGTCGGCGAGCTCGGTGCCGCGCGCCGACCCGTCCTGCAGCACCTCGAGCCAGCCGTCGAGGGTGGTCAACGGTCCGCGCAGGTCGTGGGCCACCATGCCCGCGAAGTTGGTCAGCTCGCGGACGCGGGCTCGCTGGGAGGTGACGTCGTGGAGGAGCACCATCCGTGCCCGGTGGCGCTCGTCTCCCAGGGGCATGGCGGAGACGTCGAGCACCTTCGCACCGCCCTCGCCGTTGACGACGACCTCGATCTCGCTGCGGTGTCCCGGGTCCACCGACAAGGCGTCGCGGAGCTCGTGGTCGACCAGCTTGCGGCCGTCGGTCGTGCTGAGGTCGTAGGTCTCGGACCAGGAGTACGGACGGCCGAGAGGGATGGGCTTGCCCAGCAGCTGGCGGGCCGCCTTGTTGTACTTCGTGACCCCGGTCTCGTCGGCGATCATGACGCCGTCGTTCATGCTCTGGAACACCTTCTCGAGCAGCTCGCGCTGCTCCTCGGACTCGGCCCGCTTGCCGTCGAGCTCGGCGATCAGGCGGGCCCGCTGGTCGCGCATCATGGTCAGCAGGAACCCGAAGGCGACGCTCGCGATGACCAGGAGGTCGACGATCGAGGCCGCGGGCAGGATGCCGGTGTAGTCGAACTGGTTCTGCGGCAGGTAGGTCATCGCCGCGGCACACAGCGCCACCGTCAGGGCGAGGTACGCCGTGCCGCGGATCGTCAGGGCCAGACCGCCCCAGACGCAGGGGATCATCAGCAACCACGACAACGGCAGCGTCGGGTCGACGTAGGTGCCGTACACGCAGGTGACCGACAGCAGCAGCAGGCCCAGCCGGCTGATCCAGGAGCTCGGTGTCAGCACCTCCTCGCGGCGCTGGAAGAAGATCACCATGAAGGTGGCGGCGCCGACGAAGCAGAACACCGTGTTGCGCAGCACCCACCAGACCAGCACGCGCGAGAGCGAGTGACCCGCGTCCAGGAGCGGGTAGGCACCCAGCAGGCCCACGACCAGCGACGACGTGGCCGCCGAGAACAGCAGCGCCGCGATGTCCTGCGGCGACTCCGGCGCCCAGCCGGGGTGGGAGAGGTGGCGCTTGTAGAGCCACACCATCAGCGCCGACTGCGTGACGGCGAGCAGGCCCATCCAGATCGACGACCCCAGGTCGTGCTCCATCACCATGGAGGTGGTCACGAAGGTGACCAGCATGAAGGCCATCGTGGCGGCGCGGGCGCGGGTGCCGATCAGCCAGACGGTCGTGAGCAGCACGAACCCCACCCCGCCGGGGGGCCAGACCTCGGCGATGCGCGGGTCGACCTCGCGACTGCTCAGCCCGAGGTAGGGGGCCACCAGGTAGCAGGCGGCGGCGAAGAGGAAGAACGGCAGCATCGCGTTGCGCAGGAAGGGCACGGCTGCGCCCTCTCCGCTGTGCGGAGGCGCTTGTGGGGCTGCCTCGACTCGTCGCATGTCATTCCCATCCCTTGCTCCAAGGGTAGGGGCGCAGCAGGAGGAAATGTCCGGATTTCAAAGGAATCCACGGGCGGTGCGAGACACCCCCTGGGCTGGAGATTCAGGCGCGGGGGAGGGTGACCGTGAAGGTGCTCCCAGGCCCTTCGTTGCGCTCGGCGCTGATCAGTCCGCCGTGTCGTCGTACGACCCGCTTGGCCAGCGCCAGCCCGAGCCCGGACCCGTCGTACAGGCGCTCCACGCCGGGCGCGCGCCGGAACGGCTCGAAGATCATGCTCTCCTCGCCCTCGGGGATGCCGATGCCGGCGTCGACGACGTAGATCCTCACCCAGTTGCGGTCCTTGGTCGCGAAGCTGCGGATCGTCACGATCGGCTTCTCGCCCGGGCGGGTGTACTTCACCGCGTTGCCCACCAGGTTGACCAGCAGGTGGCGCAGCAGCGTGGGGTCGGCGCGCACCGTGTCGGGCGTCTCGACCAGGAAGTCGCCACCCGGGTAGGTGGCGACGATGCTGTCCAGGACGGGCTGCAGTGCCACGGGTTCGGGTTGGACCGCACCCTCGCGCGCCACGTTGTAGGTGAGCCAGTCGTCGATCTCCCGCGACATCCGGTCGGCGGCACTGCGCCCGCGTTCCAGGGCCTGCGACGCCGTGATGGTGTCGTTGTCGAGGGAGTCCTCGGCCACCTCGATCCAGCCCTGGACGGCGGCCAGGGGGCTCTTCAGGTCGTGGGCGGCGACCGCGGCGAAGCTGGTGAGCTCCTCGATGCGGCGCTGCTCCGACGTCACGTCACGGGCGATGGCCACGATGCCGCCGGCGCCGGCGTACTGCACGTCGGCGAGCTGGACCGCGAGCACCCGGAAGCCCTCCTCGGAGCCGTCCCGGTTGAAGGTGTAGGTGAAGGCCTGCTCCTCGTGCATGCGTCGCAGCCAGCGCGTCGGCTCGACCTCGATGCGGTCGTGGCCGAGGAGCTCGACTGCCGCCGCGTTGTGGAGCTGTACGACGCCGTCGTGGTCCATCAGCACCAGGGCGTCGCTGATCGACTCGAACACCGTGCTCAGCAACCCGGCCTGGTCGATCGCCTCCTGGCGCCGTTGCAACACCTCGCTGGCGAGGTAGGCGCGCTGGTCACGCAGCATCGAGAGAAGGAGGACCACGAAGACGAAAGCGGTCATCAGGCTGTCGAGCAGCACGAGGCTGGACAGGTCGGACCCGCCGTAGTTGCGGGTGGCAGCGGGGATCCCCTGGACGACCGCGACCGACAGGGCACAGGTCAGGCCGTACGCGGCCGCGGTCCACGGGCCCATGGTCATGCCGGCCCAGATGGCCGGCAGCAGCACGATCCAGGTCAGCGGGTACTCGTCGAAGGCGAAGACGATCCCGAGGCACACCGCCGTGACGAGCAGCTGCAGGTAGACGTCGATCAGCCGGGTCGGGATGGCCTCGGCGCGCGGGCGACGTGTCACGAGCAGCATCACGCAGGCGCTGCCGACGAACATGTAGCCGGTGCTCAGCGCCGTCCACCAGAGCAGCTCGAGGCCGCCGCTGGTGATGCTGAGGTGCTCCGCAGGCTGCATCGGCAGCACCACCACGGCGCCCACCACGCTGGCCAGGAGCAGGTCGACCACGTCGCTGGGCCGATGGGGGGTCAGGTTGTCGTCGCCGATCCGCCAGCGGTAGACCAGCAGGGTCACCCCGGCCTGGACGAGGACGGTGGCGCCGATGCGGAGGGCGACCAGGGGGCTGGTGCCCAGGACTGTCATGGTGGTGGCATGGGTGACCAGGGCAAGGCCGGCGGTGGCGGCCACCATCGGCCACCGGCGCGAGCGGTCCGGCCAGAGCCAGGCGAGGGTCAGCCAGAGGAACGCCACCACGGCGCCGGCGCGAATAGCGCTGACCTGACCGACGTGCAAGGTGCCCAGGTCCTGGAGCACCAACGCCCCAACCGTCGCGGGACAGCACACCAGCCACAGGACCCACATCGCGCGGGCCGACAGCCGTCGTGACGGCCGCCAGCCAAGGGTCGCTGAGGACACCTGTGTTTCCTTCCCCCGTACAGGTCCATCCGCCGTGCTGGGCGCGCACGTAGATTGTGACCTTCCCCCCGAAGTGAGAGGTTGAAGCATGTCCGTCTCACGTGGTGAGTCGATTTTCGCCATACTCGAGCCGCATTTGTCCGAGATCTCCAAACCAATCCAATATGTCGGTGGAGAACTCAACTCCGTGACCAAGCCCTGGGGCACCGAGCGGACGGTGCGCTGGGCACTGATGTACCCCGATGCGTACGAGGTCGGACTGCCCAACCAGGGGGTGCAGATCCTCTACGAAATCCTCAACGAGCACGAGGAAACGCTGGCCGAACGCACCTACGCGGTGTGGCCGGACATGGAAGCGCTGATGCGCGAGCGGGGCATCCCGCAGTTCACCGTGGACGGCCATCGGCCGGTGCGCGACTTCGACATTCTCGGCCTTTCTTTCGCCACAGAGCTGGGCTATACCAACATGCTCACGGCACTCGACCTGGCCGGCATTTCTTTGCACGCCGAAGACCGTCGTGCTAACGACCCGATCGTGCTCGCGGGGGGTCACTCCGCCTTCAATCCCGAGCCGATCGCCGACTTCGTCGACGCCGTCGTGCTGGGTGACGGCGAGGAGATCGTGCTGGCGATCACCGAGGTGGTCCGCGAGTGGAAGGTCGAGGGTCGACCGGGCGGGCGCGACGAGCTGCTGCTGCGTCTCGCAGCGAGCGGCGGCGTCTACGTGCCCCGGTTCTACGACGTGGCGTACGACGACGGTGTCGATGGTGGGGCTGCCCTTGTCTCGGTGACACCCAACCGCGCCGGCGTACCTCCCCGGGTGCGCAAGCACACCCTGATGGACCTCGACTCGTGGCCCTACCCGCGCAACCCCCTGGTGCCCCTGGCGGAGACGGTGCACGAGCGGTTCAGCGTGGAGATCTTCCGCGGGTGCACGCGCGGCTGCCGGTTCTGCCAGGCCGGCATGATCACGCGGCCGGTCCGGGAGCGCTCGATCTCGACGATCGGCGACATGGTGGAGAACGGCATCCGCAAGTCCGGCTTCGAGGAGGTCGGGCTGCTCTCGCTCTCCAGTGCCGACCACTCCGAGATCGCCGAGCTGGCGACGGGGCTGGCCGACCGCTACGAGGGCACCAACGTGTCGCTCTCACTGCCCTCGACGCGGGTGGACGCCTTCAACATCACCCTGGCCGACGAGTTCTCCCGCAACGGCCGCCGCTCCGGTCTCACCTTCGCCCCGGAGGGCGGCTCGGAGCGGATGCGCAAGGTGATCAACAAGATGGTCACCGAGGAGGACCTGATCCGCACGGTCGCGGCGGCGTACTCCTCCGGCTGGCGGCAGGTGAAGCTCTACTTCATGTGCGGCCTCCCGACCGAGACCGACGAGGACGTGCTGCAGATCGCCGACCTGGCGAAGAAGGTGATCGCCAAGGGGCGCGAGGTGGCCGGCCACAACGACATCCGGTGCACCGTGTCGATCGGGGGGTTCGTGCCCAAGCCGCACACCCCGTTCCAGTGGGCCTCGCAGCTCGACGTCGCCACGACCGACGAGCGGTTGCGCAAGCTGCGCGAGGCGGTTCGATCGGATCGTCGCTACGGGCGTGCCATCGGCTTCCGCTACCACGACGGCCAGCCCGGGATCATCGAGGGACTGCTCTCGCGCGGCGACCGCCGGGTGGGCCGGATCATCGAGGAGGTGTGGCGCGACGGCGGCCGGTTCGACGGCTGGAGCGAGCACTTCTCCTACGAGCGCTGGCTGGCGGCGACCTCACGCGTCCTCGACGGGAGCGGCGTGGACCTCGACTGGTTCACCACGCGCGAGCGCGGCTACGACGAGGTGCTCCCGTGGGACCACCTCGACAGCGGGCTGGACAAAGACTGGCTGTGGGCTGACTGGGAGGACGCCCTCGACCCCGACTCCGTGGACGTCGAGGACTGCCGCTGGACCCCCTGCTACGACTGCGGTGTCTGCCCCGAGATGGGCACCGACATCCAGATCGGCCCCACGGGGCAGCAGCTGCTGCCGCTCTCGGTCGTCTGAGCAGAGTCGGCACGTAGCCTGCCCGGCGCGGCCTTGCCGCGTCAGGTTCTACCGCTGCGCGGATGGCAGTTCCTCGCTGGAGGCGCATACTCGGAAGCCCAGCGAGTGGAGGCCCGGGATGGACGCACTGGAAGGCAACAAGTCGCTGGTGCGGCGCTTCTATGCCGAGATCGACGCCGGCAACCTCGGGGCGATGGATGAGTTGGTCTCTTCGGACTTCGTCGACCACGCCCCTCCACCGATCCCGGGCTTGCCCCCCGGCAGAGATGGACTCAAGGCCGCCTTCGAGATCTTCTGGCGATCCACGCCTGGGACCCATGAAGTGCTCGACCAGGTGGCTGAGGGAGACCTGGTGGTGACGCGAATTCGCGCGCAAGGTCGCTTTGCCGAGGACATGGGACCGATTACAGCGACCGGTGGGCGAAATGGATGTCACCGCCACGGCGGTGTATCGCGTCACTGACGGGATGCTGACTGAACACTGGGGTGAGGTCGACTCGTTGAAGCTGATGCAGCAGCTGGGAGTGATCCCGATGCAGGATCCCCCGGCCGGAGTCTGAGGATCGACGTCGGGTGCCGCCTGGCAAGGCAGAGCTTCGGAGTGCGTCGCTGGGGCCTCACGTCCGTTGGTGGAAGCTGATCTCGCCGTTCGGGTAGTGGCTGGTGGCGTAGGCGGGGTCGTGGATCCGGCGGTGGTGGTGTCCGCACAGCAGCCGCCCGTCCTTGACGCGGGTGTGGCCGCCTCGGCTGAACGGGATGTCGTGGTGGGCGTGGCACATCGACGCGGGTTTGTCGCAGCCCTCGGCCGTGCAGCCGCCGTCACGCACGCCCATCGCCAGTCGCATGGCTTCGGTGTGGAAGCGGCGCTTGCGGCCGACGTCGAGGGGCTGGGACTTCCCGCCGAGCACCATCGGGATGATCCCCGCGCCACAGGCGAGGCGGCGGGCCTCGGCGGCACTGATGCGGCCGCCGGTGTCCAGGGTGCACACCCCGGCGGCGTCGAGCTTCCGCCATGAGCTGCTCGAGGGTCATCGTGACCACGACCGTGGCGCCCACGCCGCCGTGCTTCGGTAGCCAGGTCGCCGGGATGGCTTCGAGGAGGTTGGTGAACGCCAACCCGTTGCGCACCTCGCTCGGGAGGTCGGGGTCGATCGCGCTGTCTTCGGGGCGGGCGGGGTTGGTGAAGGCCTGCAGCGCCTTGGTGAGGATCTGGCCGTGCAGGTGCGGGACCCGGAACTGGCCGTGGCAGATGCCTTCTTGGTCTTCCCACATCGAGAAGGACACCTTGCGCAGCGCCTTGGCTTCCTGGGCCTCCAGCACCCGGCCCTCAAGGTTCTCGGCCAGGTCGGGGGCGATCACCTCGAACAGGTGTCGTCCGAGGATCTTGAGCCTGTCGGCGTCGAAGTGCGCCGCCTGCTCCACGAGGTGCTGCTCGGCCTGCTGCTTCTGCTCCAGCGGACACGGCGAACTCGCCCTTGTCGGGGAGCCGGTCCAGGGCGGTGACGATCACCCGGGCCTGGGCGGTGTTCACCTCGCCGGCCTCCAACGCACCTGCCAGTACCTGGTAGGTCTCGAGCCGTTGGGCGAGCTTGAGGTCCGAGCGTGCTGCGCGGCGGGTCTGCCGGGTCTCGACCGCCAGCCAGTCCGCCGCCGTACCGGCACCCTGCTCGGTGGTGGCACCGGAGCGGTCTGCCTCGGCCAGCACCTGCAGCTTCAGCGCAGCGACCTGGCTCTCCAGGACGCTCAGGTCGACCAGCGTCTCGCGCTGTTCAGCCGCTGTCATCGACCACACCGGCGAGGCGAGCTCGCTTGCCCGGGCCCGGGCTCGGGCGGCGAAGTCGCGCACCGGATGCACCCGGGTCAGGGTGTCGGTCGGCTGGCTGGACATGACCCAATTCCAGCACCCACCACCGACAGTTCTGGCCTCTGACCTGCAGTTTCACCGAATCTGTGGAGAAATTCTCAGAGAAATTCTCGAGCTGCAAACGGACAGCCGGCACCGCAAGCCCAGCCACCCACCACCCCTCCCCGTTGCTGCGCTTTTCCCGAACCCAAAGGGAAGCCGGCAGCCCGGAGAAGAGGGTCTCGACGAGCCGACCGGCGGTGGTCCGGACCCACCGCCGGTCGAGCTGTCGGCTGACTCAGGCCTCTGCGGCAACCATGTCGGGCTGGGCCTCAGAGGTCCTCCGGGCGAGGTCCCGGCCGGCGATCCCGAAGGCGAAGATCACCGGGAGGGCGACGTTGCCGAGCGAGGTGACCATCGTGATCGCGAACGCCAGCGGGAACGTGACGGCGAGCAGCCAGGCGCTGATCCGCGGCCGGAAGCCGCGGACGAGGAGGGTGATGCCGAGCACCGAGGACCCGAGCAGCGTCAGCAGCACCCCGGGGAGCGTGATC
Organism: uncultured Actinomycetota bacterium; assembly: GCA_963698945.1. Taxonomy (GTDB): domain Bacteria; phylum Actinomycetota; class Actinomycetes; order Propionibacteriales; family Nocardioidaceae; genus Marmoricola. Next base: position 46,675 of record CAVOST010000008.1, read on the forward strand.
AGGAAGGCCACGTCGAAGAAGGCGTTGTAGGTGTCCCACTGGGTCCAGTAGTCGGCGAAGGTCCCGACGCAGGCGAACACGTAGCCCACGAGTGCGACCCGCCAGGCCCACTTCTCGAACCCGACCGGCTGCCGGCGGCGTCGTACGGCGAAGGCGCACAGGGTGAAGATCACGAAGATCGGGAACCAGATCTTCCCGTAGGTCAGGTAGACGGCGTCGGGGTTGGCCCAGCTGAGCAGCGGGTGGAACAGCTCGCGGGCCGGGTCCGACCACACCTGCGTCGCCCACAGCTGGAGGTCCTCCTTGCCGTCCGCCGTCTGATGACGGGCCATCGCGTGGAACTGGCCCAGGACCAGGGCGACCCAGGCAGTCACCCAGGCCACGCGTCCGATGCGTTGCTCGTTCATGTCGTCCTCCTCGTCGTGCGCCGTTGTGGCGTCACCGACGCTAGGGAGCCGCGGCTGCCCTGGTCGTCACGCTGCGGGTGGGAACGACGTCCACCCGTGGGTGGACGGAACAGCGGTCCGCCGAGCCGTAGCCTGCACTCGTGGGGAAGCGGATGCCGTCGTGGCTCTTCGATGCCGTGCTCGCGGCGAGCGTCTTCGTGCTCGGTGCGATCGAGCTGCTGAGCATGCAGCCGGACGGCTGGGGATGGGGCGTGCTGATCGAGCTCGTCGCGGCGGTCCTGCTCGCCCTCCGCCGGGTCAACCCGATGGTGTTCGCCACCGCCTCGGCCAGTGTCCTGCTGGTGATGCCGTGGGTGGGGCCACAGCTCGACGAGCCGGCAGTGCCGCTGCTGTACTTCGCGATCGCGGTCTACACGCTCGCTCGCTGGATCGCCGACTTCCGGGGGCTCTTCGGCGTTCTGGTCATCGCCCTGGTGACCTTGAGCGACTACGTGTTCCAGGACGGCCGGGACCACAACTTCTCCGACGCAGTGTTCGTCTCGACGATCATGTTGCCGCCGTACGTCTTCGGTCGGCTGGTACGACGGCTCGCCTCGCAGAAGGCACTGCTCGAGGAGCGCGAGGAGCTGGTCACGCGCGAGGCGGTGCGTGCCGAGCGGGACCGGATCGCGCGCGAGCTGCACGACGTGATCGCCCACTCGGTCAGCGCGATGGTGGTGCAGACGGCGGCCGCGCAGGACGTGGTGCGCTCCGACCCCGACGGCGCGGAGCGCATGCTCGCCGACGTCGCCGACACCGGCCGTCGAGCACTGGTCGAGACGGGACGGCTGCTGCACGTGATCCGCGACGACACCGACGAGCTCGGGCTGTCCCCGACCCCCGGCGTGGCGGACCTCGAGCGGCTGGTCGACGAGTTCCGCGCGAGTGGGCTCGAGGTCGACCTGGACGTCGACGACGACCTCGCGCGCCTGCCCGCCGGCATCGACGTCTCGGCGTACCGGATCGCCGAGGAGGCGCTGACCAACGCGCTGCGGCACGGGGACGGCACCGCAGTGCTGAGAGTGCGGGGTACCGGCTCGAGCATCGCGGTCGAGGCCTCCAACCCCAGCGGCCGTTCGGCCGCCATGAAGGGCTCGGGCCTGGGACTTCGCGGCATGGCCGAGCGGGTCCACCTCCTGGGCGGCACGCTCGAGCACGGCGAGCGAGCGGGACGGTTCGAGCTGGCGGCGCTGCTGCCCCTGGAGACGTCGTGACCAGCGTCGTGGTGGCCGACGACCAGGAGCTGGTGCGTCACGGGCTGCGCATGGTGCTCGAGGCGCGCGGCATCGAGGTCCTCGGCGAGGCGGAGAACGGTCGCCAGGCGGTCGACCTGGTGCAGCGGCACCGCCCCGACGTGGTGCTGATGGACATCCGGATGCCGGTGCTGGACGGCATCGCGGCGACGCGCGAGATCGCGGCCCGGGCCCTGCCCACGCGCGTGCTGGTGCTGACGACGTACGACGTCGACGAGCTCGTCTACGGCGCGCTGGAGGCAGGCGCGGCGGGCTTCCTGCTCAAGGCGACGGCCCCCGACCGGCTGGTCGACGGCATCCGCGTCGTCGCGGCGGGGGAGGCACTGCTCGCACCGTCGTTGACCCGGCGGCTGATCGAGCAGCACGTGCGGGGGCCCCGGCCCAGCATGGGCGTGCCCGAGCCGGTGGCGGAGCTCACCGAGCGGGAGCGCGAGGTGCTGGGACTGGTCGCCCGCGGCCTCGGGAACCTCGAGATCGCGGCGGAGCTCGTCGTCTCCGAGGCGACGGTCAAGACGCACATGAACCGGCTGCTGGCCAAGCTGGGCGCCCAGTCGCGCGCGCAGCTGGTCGTGCTCGCCTACGAGTCGGGCTTCGTCCGCCCTGGCGAGGGTGCGGCCGCGTCGGGACCCGGTCGCGACTGAGCCCGATCGGCCAGCTCGTCCTCGATGTACGCCGGACGCGAGACGGCCAGTCCCGCCACGAGCTGGGGGACGTTGATCGCCGCCATCGCCACGAGCGGGACGGTCCAGCCACCGGAGAGGTCGTGGAGCACGCCGACCCCGAACGGGCCGACGATGGCGAGCAGGTAGCCCGCCGACTGCGTGAACCCGGAGAGTGCTGCCGTGCCCGGCGCGGTCCGGGCCCGCAGGCCGATCAGCGTCAGGATCAGCGGGAACATGCTCATCCCGGCCCCGATCAGCAGCGCCCACGCGAGCGCGCCCCGGGCGGGCGCCAGGACCAGGCCGAGGTACCCGGCGAGGTAGCACCCGGTCATCACCCACATCAGCGCGGACTGGTTGTGCATCCGGGCTGCGAGGGCGGGCACGGCGAACGACAACGGGATGCTGATGCCGGTGATGGCGCCGAGGAGCAGGCCGGCCGTCGACGCGGAGAAGCCGGCGTCGCGGTAGATCTCGGCGAACCAGCCGAAGATGGCGTAGGCCTGCATCGACTGCAGCCCGAAGAACAGCGCCATCCACCAGCCGAGCCGGGTGCGGGCGACCTGGCCGAGCCCGACCGTGGCAGGGACCTCGTCACCGACGCGCCGGTTCCGGCGGTCCTCCGAGACGAGCAGTACCCATGGGAGCGCAGCGATGGCCGCCGTGACCGCCCAGACCGCGAGGCCGGTGCGCCAGCCGCCGTACGCCTCGCCGACGGGAACCGTCAGCACCGATGCGGCGGTCAGACCGACCGCGAGCGAGGTCGAGTACAGCGCGGTCATCAGCCCGATGTGGTCAGGGAAGTGCAGCTTGACCAGCGAGGGCAGCAGCACGTTGGCCGACGCCATGCCCGCCACTGCGACGAGCGAGAGCAGCAGGAACAGCGGGATGCTCGAGACGGCCGAACGCAGGCCGAGTCCCACGACGACGCAGATCAGCGACAGCAGCGTCACCCGGTGCAGCCCGACCACCCGTGCCGCCCGCGGTGCCAGGGCGCCGAACACGGCGAATGCGAGCACCGGCAGTGACGTGAGGATGCCGGTCACGGTGTCCGACATGCCGAGGCCCGAGCGGATCTCGCCGAGCACCGGCCCCACGCTCACGGCCGCCGGCCGCAGGTTGAAGGCCAGCACGAGGATGCCGAGCACGATCAGCCACCGTGCGAGGTGCCGCTCGCCGGTCTGCTCGCTGTCCTGTTCCTTGGCCCCCTCCGAAGTCACCCCGTCATCGTGCCGGAGCACCCCGCACGGTCGCGGTGCGGGGCTGCGAGGATGCGGGCATGCAGCAGGTCTCCGACCAGCAGCGGCGGGCAAGGCTGGGTCGGCGCCATGCCCTCGCCTGCCGCGTCACGACGGTGGCGGAAGCGGTTGCCTCCGTGGTGTGCCTCCATGCGACGGAGCCTGCGAGCGTCTACCTCTCCGCACAGGCCCGCGTCCGCCGCCTCGGCCGGCGACATCGATCGAGCGCTGTACGACGAGCGATCGGTCGTCAAGCAGCTGGCCATGCGCCGCACCGTCTTCGTCTTCCCCCGCGACCTGCTGCCCGCCGTGTGGGGCAGCGCGTCGGACCGCGTCGCCGGTCAGCTCCGGACCCGGCTGGCCAAGGAGGTCGAGAGCAACGGCATCGCCAAGAACGGCGCCAGCTGGCTCACCCGTACCTCCAACGCGGTGCTCCGGACCCTCGGCGAGGACGGGCCGGCGACCACCGCCGAGCTGCGCGAGCGGATCCCGGCGCTCGCTCGTCGCCTCGAGCTCGCACCCGGCAAGGCCTACGGCGGCAGCTTCCCGATCGCACCACGGCTGCTCGGCTCGCTCGCTGCCGGCGGCAGCGTGATGCGCGGCAGCAACGTCGGTGCCTGGTGGCTCTCGCGTCCCCGCTGGACGTTGGCCGAGGACTGGCTCGGGGGACCCGTGCACCACGAGGACGAGCCGACGGGCTACCGCCTGCTCGTCGAGCGGTGGCTGCGCCAGTTCGGTCCCGGCACGGAGGCCGACCTTGCCTGGTGGCTGGGGGCGACCAAGAGCGCCGTACGACGGGCGCTGGGGGAGCTGGACACGGTGGAGGTGCTGCTCGAGGGCGGTGCCACCGGTCACCTCCTGCCCGACGACCTCGACGACGAGCCGGAACCCGAGCCGTGGGCCGCGCTGCTGCCGGTGCTCGACCCCACGACGATGGGGTGGAAGGAGCGTGCCTTTTACCTCGGCGCGGACGACGTGGCCCACCTGTTCGACAGCAACGGCAACGCAGGCACCACGGCGTGGTGGAACGGGCGCATCGTGGGGTGCTGGGTGCAGGACCCCGACGGCGTCGTCTCCGTCGTCCACCTGCACGACAGCGGCTCCGAGGCCCGGCAGGCGCTCGACCGGGAGGCCGCCCGGCTGAGCACCTGGCTCGACGGGCGAAGGATCAGCACCGTCTACACCTCGCCGGCCATGAAGGCAGCCGGCTGATGCGCGAGCAACCGACGCAGCAGCCGCCGCCGGTGCAGCGGCTCCGGATGCGCTACGCCAAGCGGGGGCGGCTGCGATTCACCTCTCACCGCGACTTCAGCCGGGCCTTCGAGCGCGCCGTGTTCCGGGCTCGCATCCCGATGGCCTACTCCTCCGGCTTCAACCCGCACCCCCGGATCTCCTACGCCGGAGCGGCGCCGACCGGGTCGGCCAGTGAGGCGGAGTACCTCGAGATCGCCCTCGCCGAGAAGGTCGACCCCGCGTGGGTCCACGCCGCCGTCGACGAGGCGCTTCCGGAGGGCCTCGACGTGCTCGAGGTGGTGCCCAGCGCAGGTGGTGCGCTCGCCGACCGCCTCGAGGCCTCGGTGTGGCGTCTGGTGCTCACCGAGCCGGGTCCCGAGACGGCGCCGGGGGCCTTGGAGGCGCTGCTCGCCACCGACGAGGTGACGGTCGAACGGATGACCAAGAAGGGGCTGCGACGCTTCGACGCGCGCGCCGCCATCGTGTCGGCGAGCCTCCGTGAACCACAGGAGGACAGGCCGACGTGTGCGATACTCGACGTGGTTTTACGGCACGGTTCGCCGTCCGTGAGACCCGACGACGTTCTCGCCGCCCTGCGGGAGGCTTCCGGATCAGACGTCAGCGCCGCTGTCCAGCAGCGACTGGCGCAGGGTCCGTTGGCACCTGGAGGGGGCACGGTGGGTGACCCGTTGGCTCCTGACCGCGACGCGGCCGGTGGGTGAAGGTGACAGCTTCACTCTGCTAGGTGGCCCGGCGACCGCGGTTGGTGTCCGAGGGGTGGTCCGCACGACGTGACACCGCGGAGGGTGTCGTCGCCGACTACCAGGCTTTTGCGCACGACGTCCGGCCCGCCGGCTCGTCGTACGCCGTGACCAGACCGTCCTACGGGTGACAGCCGTACGACGGGCCCGGAGACGGGCAAGGAGTGCACCAGTGCTCGATCCAGACACCAGCACCGACGACCAGTTCTCGACCTCCCCGAGCGATCCAGCTCCGCCTGAGGCACCTGCTGAGACGACTTCAGGGGCGACTTCAGGGGCGACCGACGCGGCTCCCGAGCCGGAGTCGCCGGAGCCGAAGAAGAAGACCCAGAAGAAGGCAGCGGCCAAGAAGACCGCGGCGAAGAAGTCCGCCAAGAAGTCGGCCTCCAAGACGGCCGAGACCGACGGCGACACGCCGGAGCCGAAGAAGGCTGCCGCCAAGAAGACCGCCGCCAAGAAATCGGCCAAGAAGTCGGCTGCGAAGTCGGCCGAACCGGCCGATGAGTCCGGCGGCGAGTCCGGCGGCGGGTCCGACGACGGCGGCGAGTCCGCGGCTGCGGGCGCCCCCGCCGTGCTGTTCCAGGCCCCACCCAAGAAGACCGCCAAGAAGGCGGCCAAGAAGTCTGCGAAGAAGACCTCGGCCCAGGCCGAGTCCGGCCAGGCCGAGTCGGCCGCCGAGGACCAGGGCCAGAAGTCCGACCAACGCCAGCCCGCCGGTGCCGACGAACCCGACGAGTCCGGTGACGAGTCCGGCGATGCCGGCAACCGCCGTCGCCGCCGTCGTGGGGGTCGACGGAGGCGCAAGCCCTCCGACGGCCGCAGCGACGCCGAAGGCTCCGACGACTCCGAGGACTCCGACGACGACTCCGGCGACCAGGACGACGGCGACGAGGGGCAGTCCAGCGACTCGCCCGGCTCGCGCCGCCGGCGCCGTCGCCGCCGGCCGGGCGAGTCGGGTGACTCCTCACCCGACGACCCGCAGCAGACCACCACGCGGGTGCGCAAGCAGCGCAACCCCGAGGACGAGATCACCAGCGTCAGCGGCTCCACGCGGCTCGAGGCCAAGAAGCAACGCCGCCGGGAGGGCCGCGAGGCCGGCCGTCGGCGCGCGCCGATCGTGAGCGAGGCCGAGTTCCTGGCCCGCCGCGAGTCCGTCGATCGGGTCATGGTGATCCGCCAGCGCGACGACCTCACCCAGATCGCCGTGCTCGAGGACAAGGTGCTCGTGGAGCACTACGTCGCCCGCGAGTCACAGACCTCGCTGATCGGCAACGTCTACCTCGGCCGGGTGCAGAACGTGCTTCCCTCGATGGAGGCCGCGTTCATCGACATCGGCAAGGGCCGCAACGCGGTGCTGTACGCCGGCGAGGTCAACTGGGCCGCACTGGGCCACAAGGACGGGCAGCCGCGCAAGATCGAGTCGGTGCTGTCGTCGGGGCAGTCGGTGCTCGTGCAGGTGACCAAGGACCCCATCGGGCACAAGGGCGCCCGGCTCACGAGCCAGGTCAGCCTGCCGGGCCGGTTCCTGGTCTACGTGCCCGAGGGCAACACCTCCGGCATCTCCCGCAAGCTGCCCGACACCGAGCGCAACCGCCTCAAGACGCTGCTCAAGGAGATCGTGCCCGACACCGCGGGCGTGATCGTGCGCACCGCGGCCGAGGGTGCCTCCGAGGAGGAGCTCACCCACGACGTCGAGCGGCTCACCGCCAGGTGGAGCGACATCGAGGAGAAGATCAAGGGCGGCAAGTCGCCGCAGCTGCTGTACGGCGAGCCCGACCTGACCCTGAAGGTCGTGCGTGACCTGTTCACCGAGGACTTCGGCAAGCTGGTCGTCCAGGGCCAGGACGCCTGGGACCTCGTCGACGGCTACGTCTCGCACGTCGCTCCCGACCTGCGCGAGCGGCTCGAGCGCTTCGACTCCGCCGACGGGGACGCCGACGGAGAGGGCACGGAGGGCGCAGCCGGCTCGCAGACCCAGGACGTGTTCGCGTCGTACCGCATCGACGAGCAGATCGCGAAGGGCCTCGACCGCAAGGTCTGGCTGCCCTCGGGTGGCTCGCTGATCATCGACCGCACCGAGGCCATGACCGTCGTCGACGTCAACACCGGCAAGTTCACCGGGTCGGGCGGCAACCTCGAGGAGACCGTCACCAAGAACAACCTGGAGGCGGCCGAGGAGATGGTCCGCCAGCTCCGGCTCCGCGACATCGGCGGCATCATCGTCGTCGACTTCATCGACATGGTGCTGGAGTCCAACCGCGACCTCGTGCTGCGGCGGCTGGTGGAGTGCCTCGGACGCGACCGGACCCGTCACCAGGTGGCCGAGGTGACCTCCCTGGGCCTGGTGCAGATGACCCGCAAGCGGATCGGCACCGGCCTCCTGGAGGCCTTCAGCTCCGACTGCGAGCACTGCAAGGGGCGAGGCGTGGTCGTCCACGACCACCCCGTCGAGTCAGGCGCTCGCAGCGACGACGACGAGCCCCGCGGCCGACGTGCGCGCGGCGGCCGCAACCGCGGCCGTAGCGGCTCGGGTGGCGCGAGCCAGAGCGGCTCGGGCGGCCGGGGCAACGGTGGGGCCTCCGGACGCGCCTCCGACGACAACGACAACGGCAACGGCAACGGGCGGCACCCGTCGCCCGCTGACCTCGCCGGTAGCCGGCCACCGGTCAAGCAGGACGACGAGGACGACCAGACCGAACCCTTCGACGAGTCGGCTCCGCCCGCGACTGCTGACCAGGGTGAGGGCGGGGAGCAGGTCCAGGAGTCCGAGCCGCGTCCCGAGCCCAAGGTGATCGGCAGCCCCGCAGACAACCACTCCGAGCCGGTCGAGGTTCCTTCGGCCGAGGGCTCAGACCAGTCCGGCGAACCCGACGCGCCGGCAGCGGCTGAGGAGCCTGCCGCTCCGCGGGTCGTGACGAGCACCCGACGGCGCTCGGCCCGTCGTCCAGCAGGTCCCCCCGCGCCGTCGGAGGAGACCTCGATGCCCGGTGCCGGCACCCAGGCCGGACCGGCCGCCGAGCCCGTCGACATCCCGGTCGACCCGGGCGGCGGCACGGAGCCGGACTCCCGCTCGGGCGCCGATCCGGACGCCCTTGCCGTCAACGCCGACCAGGACGACGCCAGCGAGCAGGACGGCTCTTCCGAGAGCGACGAGTCAGGCGGCTCGGGCGGACCGCTGTCGCTGCTGCACGTCCCGGTCAAGCGCAAGGGCCGCAAGCGCTGATTTTGACCCTGTGGCCGACCGGTCGGTAGCATTGATCCTTGGCGTGCCGGGACCAGGCGAGATGATCCGGACCGGGCACCCAACTCTTGCGCGGACCGCGCCCCCGTCGTACGTCGAGCCGGGTGGTCGTGTGCCATGACGAGGGACCCCGACGCAAGTCAGAGACCGAGGAGAGTGAGTCCGCCGTGTACGCAGTCGTGCGCGCAGGCAGCAAGCAGCAGAAGGTTGCCGTCGGCGACGTCATCGAGATCGACAAGGTCGAGACGGGCGTCGGCGACACGCTGACCCTCCCGGTCGTCATGGTCGTCGACGGCGAGAAGGTCACCACCTCGGGCCTCGACAAGGCCGGTGTCACCGTCGAGGTGCTCGGCGCCACCAAGGGCCCCAAGATCGTGATCCAGAAGTTCAAGAACAAGACCGGCTACAAGAAGCGCCAGGGCCACCGCCAGAAGTACACCCAGGTCAAGGTCACCGACATCTCCGCCTGACTCAGGCAGCAGCAGAAGGAAGAGCTCATGGCACACAAGAAGGGCGCAGCCTCCACCAAGAACGGCCGCGACTCCAACTCCCAGCGCCTCGGCGTGAAGCGTTTCGGTGGTCAGGCCGTCAGCGCCGGCGAGATCATCGTGCGCCAGCGCGGCACCCACTTCCACCCCGGCTCCGGAGTCGGTCGCGGCGGTGACGACACCCTGTTCGCGCTCGTCGCGGGCAACGTCGAGTTCGGCGTGAAGCGCGGCCGTCGCGTCGTCAACATCGTGCCGGCGGGGGACTGAGCCCCGACCGGACATCAGAAACCATCGCGCGGGCGCTCCTGAGACCATCGGGGGCGCCTTCGCCTTTGTCCCACCAGCAAGAAGGAACTCCATGGCCGTCCCGACATTCGTCGACCGGGTGTCGCTGCACGTCGTCGGCGGCCGGGGCGGCAACGGCGTGGCCTCGGTGCACCGGGAGAAGTTCAAGCCCCTCGGTGGGCCAGACGGCGGCAACGGCGGCCCGGGCGGCTCGGTCATCCTGCGGGTCGATCCCGACGTGACCACCCTGATCGACTACCACCACAGCCCGCTCCGCCGTGCCGAGCACGGCGGTCACGGCGCGGGTGCACATCGCAACGGCGCGCACGGCGAGGACCTCCTCCTGCCGGTGCCCGACGGCACCGTCGTCACGACGCCGAACGGGCAGGTGCTCGCCGACCTGGTCGGTCCCGGCACCGAGATGGTCGTGGCCGCCGGTGGGCGCGGTGGACTGGGCAACGCCGCACTGGCCTCGACGAAGCGCAAGGCGCCTGGGTTCGCCCTGCTCGGCGAGCCCGGCGACGACCTGATGGTCAACCTCGAGCTCAAGGTGGTCGCCGACATCGGTCTCGTCGGCTTCCCGAGCGCCGGCAAGTCGAGCCTCGTGGCCGCGCTCTCCAGGGCGCGGCCCAAGATCGCCGACTACCCGTTCACGACGCTGGTGCCGAACCTGGGCGTGGTCACGGCGGGCGAGGTCACCTTCACCGTGGCCGACGTACCGGGCCTGATCGAGGGAGCCAGCGAGGGCAGGGGACTGGGGCACGACTTCCTGCGCCACGTCGAGCGCTGCGCCGCGCTGGTGCACGTCGTCGACCTCGCGACGATGGAGCCCGGACGCGACCCGGTCGGCGACCTGGCCGTCATCGAGGCCGAGCTGGAGCGGTACGGCGGCCTCGAGGACCGTCCCCGCCTCGTCGCCCTCAACAAGGTCGACGTCCCCGACGGACGGGACATGGCCGACCTGGTGCGCCAGGACGTCGCGGCGCGCGGCTGGCCGGTCTTCGCCGTCAGCGCCTCCAGCCACGAGGGCCTGCGGGAGCTGAGCTTCGCGATGGCCGAGGTGGTCGCGGCCCGGCGAGCAGCCGAGCCGAGCTCCGAGCCCACCCGCATCGTGATCCGCCCTCGCGGGCTGAGTGGTGACGCCGAGTTCACGATCAAGGAGACTGGTGCCGGCTGGCGGGTCCGGGGCGAGAAGCCCGAGCGCTGGGTGCTGCAGACCGACTTCAGCAACGACGAGGCCGTCGGCTTCCTCGCCGACCGGCTCAACCGGCTCGGCGTCGAGGCGAAGCTGATGGCACTCGGCGCGGTCGAGGGCGACCCGGTGCTGATCGGTGACCCTGACGACGCTGTCGTCTTCGACTTCAAGCCCGGCATCGACGCCGGCGCGCAGATGCTCGGTCGTCGCGGCGAGGACCAGCGGTTCCGCGAGTCGCGCCCGGCCGCCGGCCGGCGCCGCGAGATCGACGAGGCGATGCCCGACCGCGCCGAGGGCGAGGAGCGCGCGGACGTGGCCCGGCGCCTGTTCGGGGCGTCGTACGTCGAGGAGCCTGTCGACGTCGTCGAGGACGACAGCTGATGCGCCAGGCTGTGGCCGGGGCCCAGCGCGTCGTGGTCAAGGTGGGGTCGTCGTCGCTGACGACCGCCGCCGGCGGCATCGACCCCGCTCGAGTGCGAGAACTGGTGGACTCACTGGCCGGGGTCCCCGCGCGAGGGGCCAGCCTCGTGCTGGTCTCCTCCGGCGCGATCGCCGCGGGGCTCTCGCCGCTGGCCTTCCGAACCCGTCCCCGCGACCTGGCACGGCAGCAGGCCGCGGCCTCGGTGGGCCAGGGGCTGCTGGTCCACCGCTACACCGAGGAGTTCGCCCGGCACGGCCAGGTGACGGGACAGGTGCTGCTCACCGTCGACGACGTCACCCGGCGCAGCCACTACCGCAACGCCCAGCGCACCTTCGACAAGCTGCTCGAGCTGGGCGTGGTGCCGATCGTCAACGAGAACGACACCGTGGCCACCACCGAGATCCGGTTCGGCGACAACGACCGGCTGGCCGCCCTGGTGGCTCACCTCGTCCACGCGGACCTGCTGGTGCTGCTGAGCGACGTCGACGGGCTGTACGACGCACCCCCCGGCCGCGCGGGCAGCACCCTGGTGGCCGAGGTGAACGGGACCGTCGATGGCCTCGTCATCGGCAAGGGCGGCGGAGCGGGCCTGGGCACGGGCGGCATGCAGAGCAAGCTGGAGGCCGCGGGCATCGCCGCCGGGGCCGGCATCCCGACGGTGCTGACCAGCGCGCCGAACGCAGCCGCGGCCCTGGCGGGGGAGGAGACCGGCACGCTGTTCCACCCCACAGGACGGCGCCGGCCCACGCGGTTGCTGTGGCTGGCCCACGCCACCGAGCCCCAGGGGCGCGTCATCCTCGACGACGGCGCCGTGCGGGCGCTCACCGAGCGGCGCGCGTCGCTGCTGCCCGCCGGGATCACCGGTGTCGTCGGCAGCTTCGTGGCCGGTGACCCGGTCGACCTGGTCGACGCCGGCGGCGGTGTGGTGGCGCGCGGGCTGGTCAACTACGACGCGGCCGAGCTGCCCTCGCTGCTCGGCCGCTCCACCCGCGAGCTGGCCCGCGAGCTGGGGGCCGCCTACGAGCGCGAGGTCGTTCACCGCGACGACCTGGTGGTGCTCTAGACCCGTTGTCAGGCGTGTCCGGCGCGACACGCCGTGGTAGAACCGGTCAGATCCGACATGGCACAAACGGGTGGTGTGAATTTGACCGTTCGGCCACGCGGCATCCCATGATTCGGACACACTGTCGGGCATGAGATCGGTAGCGTCCCGGACTCGAGCCTTGGGGGAGGATCAGTTGGTCAAGCGCGCGCGTCACTGGTACGTGACGCTCACCCTCGCGGGGGCTCCCGTGGAGCCGCTGCTCCTCCGGCGCGCCATGACCCGGCTCGGCGAGGAACGGCCGTTCCTCGACGCCGTGCACTTCACGAGCACCACGGCCGAGCTGCGGTTCTGGGACCAGGGCGACTCGATGCTGGACGTCGCCTCTCTCGCCATGCGGCTGTGGAACGAGCACCGCTCGTCGGCGAACCTTCCGGACTGGGAGGTCGTCGGTCTCGAGGTCGTCGAGAAGACACTGCGCCAGTCACGCCAGACGATCCCGTCTGCCCGCCTGAGTCAGGAATAGCACCGGACAGACGGCAGCGCGACAGGCCGTCCTGGTGTCAGGCGTGACCTCAGCGGCTCGATAGCCTGTGACGCATGTCGGGACGCGAGCCGAGCCGCGGCGGCTTCACCGCCGTCGCCACGCGCTCGCGTGGCGCAGCTCGTGAGCTCGCCCTGGCGACCCGTGCGGTCAAGGACGGCGCCCTCGAGGCGATGGCCGCCGGGCTGGTCGAGAACGCCGCCCAGGTGCTGTCCGCCAACGCCGAGGACCTCGAGCGGGCCCGCGAGGCCGGCACGCCCGAGCACCTGCTGGACCGGCTGCGGCTCGACCGCGGGCGGCTGGAGGGCATGGCCCAGGGGCTGCGCGACGTCGCCGGCCTGCCCGACCCGGTCGGGGAGGTGGTGCGCGGATCGACGTTGCCCAACGGCCTCCAGCTGCGACAGGTCAGGGTGCCCTTCGGCGTGGTCGGCATCATCTACGAGGCCCGCCCGAACGTGACGGCCGACGCCGCCGGCATCTGCCTCAAGAGCGGCAACGCGGTGCTGCTGCGGGGCTCCTCGAGCGCCCGCCGCTCCAACGAGGCCATCGTCGCCGTGCTGCGACGGGCCGCCTGGCGCTCCGGCCTGCCTGAGGACGTCGTGCAGCTCGTCCCCGGCGACGGGCACGAGTCGGTCAAGGAGCTGATGCGGGCCCGCGGGCTCGTCGACGTGCTCATCCCCCGCGGGGGCGCCGGCCTGATCCAGTCGGTCGTCGAGGAGTCGACGGTGCCGGTCATCGAGACCGGCGTCGGCAACTGCCACGTGTACGTCGACGCGGCAGCCGACCTCGACATGGCCGAGCGCATCGTGCTCAACGCCAAGACCCACCGCACCTCGGTGTGCAACGCGGCGGAGTCGCTGCTCGTGCACGCCGACGTCGCCGACGAGTTCGTGCCGCGGATCGTGGCCGCCCTGCAGGCCGCCGGCGTGGCTGGTCCACGGCGACGAGGTGTTCGTGGCGCAGCCGGACGTCGTGGCCGCGACGGAGGAGGACTGGGCCACGGAGTACCTCGCGCTGGAGATCTCCGCGGCCGTCGTACCCTCCCTCGACGCGGCCATCGACCACATCGGGCGCCACTCGTCGGCCCACTCCGACGCGATCGTCACCGAGTCGGTCAGGGCCGCGCAGCGGTTCGTGGCCGAGGTGGACTCGGCCGCGGTCCTGGTGAACGCCTCGACGCGGTTCACCGACGGCGGTGAGTTCGGCTTCGGCGCCGAGATCGGGATCTCGACCCAGAAGCTGCACGCGCGCGGGCCCATGGGGTTGCCGGAGATGACCACGACGAAGTTCGTCGTCACCGGTGACGGCCACACCCGGTGAAGCTGCTCCTCCTGACGTTCGGCTTCGGTGTCGTCTCAGCAGTCATCCCGATCTTCAACATGGAGGCCTACATCTCCGTCGTCTTCGCGCGCACCAGCTCGGTCGGAGCGCTGGAGCTCGCCTTCGTGGGCTCGCTGGGGCAGAACGTCGGCAAGCTGGTCTGGTACTACGTCTCGAAGGGTGCGCTCGACCTGCCCATCCTCAGGCGGCGCATGAGCTCACCGCGCAACCAGGCCTCCTACGAGCGCTGGCGGCGCCAGGTCGAGGGCCGACCGGTCTTCAGCGGCGTGCTCACCTTCATCTCCGCCGCCGTCGGGTTCCCGCCGTTCTTCGCGATGGCCGTGGTCGCGGGGGCGCTGCGCATGAACGTGGTGGTGTTCTTCATCGCCGGCCTCGCCGGCCGCACGATCTTTTTCTACGCCTGGCTGCTCGGGGTGGGGCTGATCGTCAAGTAGGGACGTGGTGCGCCGGCCGAGGGGCCGTGACGGCTAGGCTGTGCGCCATGCTGAACGTGATGCTGCTGCCCCTCGCCGCCGAGGAGGGCCCCGGCGCGTGGCCCTGGCTCATCGGCGGCGGCGCGCTGCTGTTCCTGCTCGTCTGCCTGGCAGCGCTGCTCGCCTTCGGCGGGGGACGCGAGCACTCCTGAGCACCTCAGCGGCACGGCCCTCCTCCACCCGCCGTCGGGTGGGCGTGATGGGCGGCACCTTCGACCCGATCCACCACGGCCACCTCGTCGCGGCGAGTGAGGTGCAGGCCTGGTTCGACCTGGACGAGGTCGTGTTCGTGCCCACCGGCGAACCGTGGCAGAAGACCGACCGGGTGGTCTCGGAGGCGGAGCACCGCTACCTGATGACCGTGATCGCGACCGCGTCCAACCCCCGGTTCACCGTGTCGCGCGTCGACATCGACCGCGGCGGCCCGACGTACACCATCGACACGCTGCGCGACCTGCGCGAAGCGATGCCCGGAAGCGACCTCTACTTCATCACCGGCGCCGACGCCCTGGCCGACATCTTCACCTGGCGTGACGCCGAGGAGCTCTTCGACCTCGCCTGCTTCGTTGGCTGCACGCGGCCGGGCTACGAGATGGCCCCCGAGACCCTCGAGGGCATCCCCTCCGACAGGGTCACCATCCTCGAGATCCCGGCGCTGGCGATCTCCTCCACCGAGTGCCGTGAGCGGCGCGCCAAGGGGGAGCCGGTCTGGTACCTCGTGCCCGACGGCGTCGTGCAGTACATCTCCAAGCACGACCTCTACGCCGAGCTCCCCGCTGGAGCTCTGCAGTGACGGCGACGGAGAGCGCCGTCGAGCTGGTCCACGCCGCCGCGCGCGCCGCCTCGGACAAGCTGGCCGAGGACATCCTGGCCTTCGACGTCAGCGACCAGCTGGTCATCACCGACGCCTTCCTGCTCTGCTCGGCCGGCAACGACCGGCAGGTGCGCTCGATCGTCGACGAGATCGAGGACAAGCTCCGTGAGGCCGGCGCCAAGCCGGTGCGCCGTGAGGGCGAGCGCGACGGGCGCTGGGTGCTGCTCGACTACGGCGAGGTCGTCGTACACGTCCAGCACACCGAGGAGCGGGAGTTCTACGCCCTCGAGCGGCTCTGGCGCGACTGCCCGCTGATCCCGCTCCCCGCGGACGTGACGTCGGGCCGTGCCGGCTGAGGCCGGGTCGGGCCGCCGGCTGGTGCTGCTCCGCCACGGCCAGACCGCCTGGAACGCCGACGGCCGCGCGCAGGGCCATGCCGACGTCTCCCTGGACGACACGGGTCGAGCCCAGGCCGAGACGATGGCGGCCACCGTGGCCGTCTACGACCCCGTCCTGCTCGTCTCCAGCGACCTGGCGCGGGCCCGCGAGACGGCGGCGTTCCTCGAGAAGGCCACCGGGCTCACCGCGGTCGAGGACCCCCGTCTGCGCGAGTACGACGTCGGCGAGCGCACCGGCCTGACCCGCGACGAGTTCGCCGACCGCTACGGCGGTGAGGCGGCCTGGGACGTGCATGCCCACGCGGAGGTGCCCGGCGCCGAGACGGCCGAGGAGGTCGCCGCCCGGATCGTGCCGGCCACCCTCGAGGTGCTGGAGCGCCTGGGTCCCGGCGAGACGGCTGTCGTGGTCACCCACGGCGCCGCCCTGCGCATTGCCGTCGCCGGTGTGCTGGGCTGGCCGCTGGAGGTCTCCGACGGCCTCGCGGCGATGGACAACTGCGCCTGGACGGTGCTCGCCGACAGCTCCCACGGCCGCGTCCGGATGGCGTCGTACAACCTCACTGCTGCCCCCTGATCCACCGCCTCCCCGATTCGCGTCCGGTCGGGCCATTGGCTAGGATTCCCGGCGTTGCCCGCAGGGGTGACGCACCCGAACGGGGCTGTGGCGCAGCTGGTAGCGCACTTGCATGGCATGCAAGGGGTCAGGGGTTCGAATCCCCTCAGCTCCACCGATTCGAATGACGGGTCGAGTGCTCAGCTGGGTGCTCTGGCCCCCACCTGAGCACACGACTCGAACCTAGGGTCGGCGACCCGACAGCGCGATCATCCGGTCCTGGGCACTCGCGTCGTCGGAGACCTCGACGGCCGGCCCCATCATGGGCACGCCGAGCGGGTTGCGGCCTCGCATCAGCGACGCGGGCATGTGCTGCAGTCCTGCAAGCACCGCCTCGACCGCGACCGGCGGCAGCGTCTCGTCGGCGCCGATCGATCGCGCCACGTCCCACGAGTGGATCAGCAGGTCGCCGATGAGCAGGCCGGCGAGGTCGCCCTTGGGGATGTCGGCGAACTCCGCGACGGTTCCTTCGAGGTTCGAGACGTCCGACAGGTGGGCGGCGTACGCCTCGCGAATGGTGGCCCAGTCGTCGTCGGGTGTGGTGGCCATGCCGAGCAACGCGCCACCCGTGGCCTGCCACCCCAAGGTGTGGTCGACGAGGTCCCGCACCGTCCATCCCTCGCACGGCGTCCCGAGGTCCCAGTCGGCGTCGGCGACCTCGGCGTGGACGTCGGTCCACTTCTCCGCCACCGGTCGCCAGATGTCGATGGGTCCGCTCATGGGTCGTGTCTACCACTTCGACGTCCACGTCGGGATCGTCGTCGGTGCGGCCCAGTGAACAGCCCGGCTATGGTGCGGCCATGGCGGCCGAACCTCCGTCAGGGACGGTCACCTTCGTCGTCACCAGCACCGACGGCTCCAGCGCTCGCTGGGACGAGACCCCGGCCGACGCGGCAACCGCCCTGGCGCTGCGCGACACGATCGTGGTCGACACGATCGGCCGGCACGGCGGCTACACCTTCGCGACCAGCGAGGACGGCTCGTCGGCGGCCTTCGCCACGGCGGCCGATGCGGCCGATGCCGCCGTCGAGCTGCAGCAGCGACTTCTCGCCGAGGCCGACCGGATCGGCTTCGGCGTCCGCGTGGGCCTGCACACCGGGGAGACGACCGAAGGTGGCCGCACCTATCTCGGCCCGGAGGTCGACCGGACCGGTCGCCTGGCATCGCTCGCACACGGCGGGCAGATCGTCGTGTCCGAGACGACGGAGCTGCTGCTGCGCAGCCGGATGTCGATGCGGCCGCTCGGCGAGCATCGCCTGCGCGACCTCGACCACCGGGTGATCGTGCACCAGCTCCTCGGCGAGGGACTACCGGCCGAGTTCCCGCCGCTGCGGAGCGCGGACACCGAGACCGGGAACCTGCGCGACCAGCTCACGTCCTTCGTCGGTCGGGACGCACTGCTGCGTGAGGTGGCCGACCTCGTCCGCTCGAACCGCCTGGTCACGCTCGGCGGCACCGGCGGCGTCGGCAAGACGCGTCTGGCGATCGAGGTGGGAGCGGGTCTCGCCGGAGAGTTCCCCGACGGCGTGTGGTTCGTCGACCTCGCCTCCGTGGGCGAGGAGGCGTCGGTGACGGCAGCGATCGCCTCCACGATGGGGATCGTGCCGCGCGGCGGAGCGGAGCTCCTCGACATCGTCGCCGAGACGTTGTCGGGACGGCGGGTGCTGCTGGTGGTCGACAACTGCGAGCACGTGCTCCCGGCGGTCACTGCCGCTCTCGGCAGCATCCTGGCCCGATCGGGGACGGTCCGGGTCCTGGCCACCTCGCGCGAGTACCTGTGGGTCCCGGGCGAGGCCCTCGTGGAGGTTCCGCCCCTCGCGCTCGACGGGGGCGATGCCTCTGATGCCGTGCAGCTGTTCGTCGAGCGTGCCCGCACGGCCCGGGCGGACTTCGGGCTGCACCAGCCGGAGACAGCAGCGGCGGTCACCGAGATCTGCCGGACTCTCGACGGCCTGCCCCTGGGCATCGAGCTGGCGGCCGCGCGCATGGCGGCCATGAGTGCGGTCGAGGTGCGGGACCGGCTCGGCGCGCGCTTCCGGCTGCTGCGTGGTCCGGACGCGCGCTCCGATCGCCAGGCGACGCTGCAGCGCACGGTGGCGTGGTCCTACGACCTGCTCGAAGCGGACGAGCAGGACCTCCTCCGCCGGTCCTCGGTGTTCTCGGGCGGATTCGACCTGACGAGCATCGCGGCCGTCGTCGGCCTCGGACGACGTCGACGTCCTGGAGAAGCTCGACCCGCTGGTCCGCAAGTCGCTGGTCGTGGCCGACCACGGCGCGAACCACACGCGCTACCGGCTCTACGAGACGATCCGGCAGTTCGCCGAGGACCGGCTCGCGGAGTCAGGCGGTCTCGAGCAGACGCGTGATCGCCACGCCCGTCACTTCGCCGAGGAGGCGTCGGCGCGCTGGGAGGGGTGGAACGGGCCGGGGTGGCGCGTGGCCGTCGACTGGGTGGAGGCCGAGCTCGCCAACCTCCGTTCGGCGTTCCAGTGGAGCACCCGCCGCACGCAGGTTGAGGTGGCCACCGACCTCGCCGCTCACGCTGCCCTGATGGGGTTCTCGGTCGAGCTGTTCGAGACGGTGTCCTGGGCCGAGCACCTGCTCGAGTCCGCCTCGACTGCGGACGTTCCCCGGCTTCCCCGCCTCTACACCGCCGCCGGTTACGCGTGCTTCGTCGGGCGCGCCGAGTCCGCGACCGTCCATGCACATCGCGCCGCTGAGCTGGAGTCGGAGTCCGGGTACGAGCCCTGCGAGCCCGGGTACGCCACCTTCGTCGAGGCTCTCGGCCAGGTCTACAGCGGACACCTCGACCGGTACGTGGAGCTGACCGGGTCGGTGGCGAAGCGTTACGGCAGTGACCGGGGGTACGCCCTCGCGTCGTACGTCGACGGGCTCCAGGCCAGTGACCGGGTGGACGAGGCACTCGAGCTCGTCGAGGAGTCCGTGGCGGCCGCACGAGCGCTCGGAAACCCGTACTGGGTCGCCTACGCCCTGTGGATCGCCGGACTCGCGCTGTCGAAGGCCGACCGGGCGCGTGCCCTGTCGACCTGGGACGAGGCGGTGGACCACGTCCGGCAGCACCGCGTCCACTTCTTCGAAGCGTTCCTGGCTCGCGACGCGGCGCGGCTGCACACCACGGACGGCGATGCCGACCGTGCGCTGGCCCTGTTCGGCACGGCCGTCCAGGCCTCTCACCAGACCGGCAATGTGGCCCAGCTCGTGATCACGCTGGCCAGCGTGCCGGCACTGCTCGAGCGGCTGGACCGGCCGGCGCCGGCGATGACCTTGTTCGGCGCCCTGTCACGCGAGCCGGCCAGCTTCCACCACGTCCCCGAGCTCGCCGACCTGGGGGAGCGGCTGAGGCACCGCCTCGGAGCGGAGCGGGCGACCGAGCTCGAGGCGGCAGGCACGGCCCTCGAGCTCGGGGACGCCGCGACCTGGACCCTGGGCGAGCTGATCGAGGCACGTCGTGAGCTCCGGCGGCAGACGCAGAGTGCCCGTCCGGCCGGACTCAGCCGACGGGAGATCGAGGTGCTCAGGCTGGTCGCGGAGGGCCGCACGACCAGCGAGATCGCCTCGCAGCTGTTCATCTCCGCGAAGACCGCCGATCACCACATCCAGCACATCTACACCAAGATCGGCGCCTCCAACCGCGCCGCGGCCACCCGCTGGGCCCTCCAGAACGAGGTCGTCGCGGACGAAGAACGACGTTGACGAGGTAAATGGGGAGGTCTCCCGATGTGGGATCTCGGCCGCAGGCACAGGCTCCATGTCACGCCCTCCGACCGGTCGGCGATCGACAGCGGCGAAGGCGATTCGCCCGCACGAAGGAGCAAGGTCATGATTCTGGCAACCACGAAGGTCGAGGACGTCAACCGGTTCCTCGGCGTGTTCGCGACGAAGGGCGCCGACAAGCGCGCCCAGCACGGCTCGCAGGGCTCGACGGTCTTCCGCGACCCGGCCGAGGAGGACCGTGTCTGGGTCCTGTTCGACTGGGACGAGGCGGGCTGGGCGGCGTTCGTGTCCGACCCCGACGTCCCGCCGATCCTCAAGGAAGCCGGCCACGTCGGCAAGCCCGAGGCGGCCCACATCGCCGGCACCTACCGCGCCTGATCACGGGCCCCCGAGAAGGCGACGAGACGATGACTGCATCGAGCGGTCGGCCCGCGAGGGTCGGCATCATCACCGACCAGACGGGGGCGCTCTCCTTCATGGGGATCGCCAACGTGAACACGGCCACCATGGTGGTCGACGACATCAACCGCAGCGGTGGCCTGCTCGGGCACCCGATCGAGCTGTTCGTCGAGGACAGTGCGACGGAGGACGAGGCCGCCGCAGCGGCAGCGACCAGGCTCATGGAGGAGCAGGTCGACGTCGTGCTCGGGGGCATCTACAGCTCCACGCGGCAGGCCATCAAGGGCCCGGTGGTCGAGGAGGGCGAGACCCTCTACATCTACCCCGAGCAGTACGAGGGCCAGGAGTGTGACCCGCTGATCTTCTGCACCGGACCGGTGCCGGCCCAGCAGGTCGACCCCTTGCTGCCGTGGCTGATGCGTCGTACGGGCGCGCGCCGGTTCTACCTGCCGTCGGCGGACTACATCTGGCCCCACACCTTGAACAAGAAGGTGTGGGAGGTGGTCACGACCGAGGGCGGCACGGTGGTCGGCGAGCAGTACTTCCCGATGGACCACATGGACTACGGCCGGCTGGTCGAGGACATCATGTCCAGCGGTGCCGAGGTCGTGTTCAACACGATCGTGCCGCCCGGGCTGACGCCGTTCCTGGAGCTGCTCCACGAGGCCGGGTTCTCGAAGCGAGGCGGGCACCTCGTTTGCACCTACTTCGACGAGAACTTCCTCAACCTCGCACCGGCGGAGCACGTCGAGGGGCTCTACGGGTGCCTCGACTACTACCGCGACGTGGCCGACCCGTTCAGCACCGCGCTGTTGGGGCGGTACGACGAGCAGTTCCCGGGAAGCGCCACTGTTCACCGCCGGCAGTGCCTGCTCGGGCATGTACCGGGGGCTGAAGCTGTGGGAGTCCGCGGTCAACGAGGCCGGCTCGCTGCAGCAGCAGGACGTGGTCGCCGCACTCGACCACGCCCGCATCACCGAGGGTCCCGGCGGCCCGGCCGAGATGGTCCCGGGTCAGCACCACCTGAAGCTGAACATGTACATCGCCCAGGCACAGCAGGGGATGTTCAAGGTGGTCAAGAACCTGGGGCCGATCGACCCCCAGGAGCGCGAGGTCGCGCACTGATCCCGGTCGAGTGCTCAGGTGGGTGCTCTGGCACCCACCTGAGCACTCGACTCGGCGTTCAGACCGTCTCGAAGGCGCTGAGGTCGAGGTCGGCGCAGCGGTCCTTGTACTCCTGCACCTGGCCGGGCCAGTTGGTGCGAGATGCGGCCACCGTTCTGGTGGTACCAGTTGTCGCAGCTGACCCAGACGCTGTCCCGCGAGCCGCGACTGGATCTCCTGGTCGTAGCGCTCCTCGGCGTCACGGCGTACGACGACCGCGCGGGCGCCCGGAGCGTTCGGTGTGCTGCAGCAGCGAGACCACGGCGCCCGAGGCGGCCTCGAGCATGCCGATGATGGAGCTGCCGCCGAGGTTGGTGTTGGGTCCGTAGACCACGAACAGGTTCGGGAAGTCGGGGACGCAGAGGCCGAGGTAGGCGCGGGCACCGGACTTCCACCGCTCCTGGAGCGAGGCGCCGGCGACGCCGATGATGTCCATCGGCGCCAGGAACTCGGTGGCGGCGAAACCGGTGCCGTAGATGATCACGTCGACCTCGTGGACGACGCCGTCACCGCTGCGGACCCCTTCGGGCAGCACCTCGACGACGGGCTCGGTCACCACGGAGACGTTGGGCTGTGTGAGCGCCGGGTACCAGTCGTTGGACCACAGCACCCGCTTGCAGCCGAACTCGTCGGTGGGCTCGAGCTTGCGGCGCAGCTCCGGGTCGCGGACCTGCCGCCGCAGGTGGGCCTTGCACCCCAGCTCGACGGCCTTGCGCAGCACGTTGTCGGAGGTGAACGTCGTGTTGAACAGCTCGGTGACCCGCCAGGTCAGGCCGCGACCGAAGGCCTGGGTGGCCGGCCAGCGGTCGGAAGAGCCGGCCGTGGGTGCGGGTGTACTCGCGGTCCGTCTTCGGGGCGACCCACGGCGCCGACCGCTGGAAGACCGTCATCTCGGCGACCACCGGCTGGATGCCCGGGCACGAACTGGATCGCGCTGGCGCCGGTGCCGAGCACCGCGACCCGCTTGCCCGTGAGGTCGACCGAGTGGTCCCACTCGGCGGAGTGGAAGGCCGGGCCGGTGAAGCTGCCGAGGCCCGGCAGGTCGGGGATCGACGGTCGGGAGAGCTGACCCACCGCGGTGATGAGCACGTCGGTGTCGATCGTCTCGCCGGTCGCGGTCCGAGCCGCCACGCTCGCTGCGTCTCGTCGTACGACGCCGAGGTCACCTCGACGCCCGTGCGGACCAGGTCCAGCACGCCGTGCTCGCGGGCGGTGCGCTCGATGTAGGCCAGGATCTCGTCCTGGCGCGAGTAGCGGTGCGGCCACTCGGGGTTGGCCGCGAAGGACCAGGAGTACAGCGACGACGGCACGTCGCACGCCGCGTTCGGGTAGTCGTTCTCGCGCCAGACGCCACCGACTCCGTCGGCCTTCTCGAGCACGGTGACGTCGCGGTAGCCGGCTCGCCTCAGCTCGATCGCCGTCCCGATCCCGCCGAATCCAGCGCCGACGATGGTGATGGAGGGTTGCCGCATGCAGGGAACCTAGTGCCGCTCCGGCGCACCGGGCTGTCTCAGACGCGGGATCGGTCATGGTGGCCAGGAGCTGGCGGCCCTGCTCGGCGAACTTGTGCTCGACCAGGACCTCGTAGCGCGTGGCGACCACCTGGGTGACCGAGGTGAAGTCGCGGCGGCCGCGCGTGGCGGCGTAGCCGGCCAGCGCCCAGACCAGGCCGAAGACCGCGCCGAAGAGCATCGTCGACAGGATGATCGCGATGGCGCTGCTGCCGGTGCCGAACAACGAGACGATCAGTCCGACGAACAGGCCCATCCAGACGCCCGAGAGCAGTCCGCCGGCGGCCACCTTGCCGTAGGTGAGCCGCCCGGTGACGCGCTCGACCTGCTTGAGGTCGGTGCCGACGATCAGGCAGTTCTGCACCGGGAACTCGTGGTCGGAGAGGAAGTCGACGGCCTGCTGCGCCTGCTCGTACTTCTCGTAGACGCCGAGGGACAACGGGAAGTCCAGGGTGAGCGCGGAGGTGGGGATCCGGAAGTTCTGCGACTGGCTCATGGGCCAGTCTCGCAAACCGTGGTCGGACTCAGTAGCCTGAGCCCGTGCTCGTCGCCGCCTGCGTCTTCGCCGGACTCGCCGCGCTCGTGCACGTCTACATCTTCGTGCTCGAGTCGCTGCGCTGGACCGACCCCGCGACGCGTCGCGTCTTCGGCACGACCGAGGAGACGGCGGAGATCACCGCGCCGCTCGCCTACAACCAGGGCTTCTACAACCTGTTCCTCGCCGTCGGCACGGCGGTCGGCATCGCGCTCGTGGACGGCCACCGGGACGCCGGCGTCGCGCTGATCGTCTTCGGGACCGGCTCGATGCTCGCCGCTGCGCTCGTCCTGGTCACCTCGGACCTCTCGAAGCTGCGCGCGGCGCTCGTGCAGGGACTGCTCCCCGCCTCGCCCTGCTCTCCCTGCTGCGTCCCTGGTCGGTCAGCCCTTGGCGAGCTGGGCGAGCGTGCACGTGACCATGCGGCCCAGCGCCGAGTCGCTGTCGAGGGTGTCGGGGTCGGAGGCGGCGTAGTCACCGACGACCTTGAACGTGTAGGTGCCGGCCGGCGACTTCAGCTTGCGGAGGTCGACGAGCACGGTCGAGGTGCCGGAGCCCGCGGTGGGGGACTCGGTCGACGTACCGACGACCTTGCCCTTGGGGTCGGTGACGGTGACCGTGTAGCTGAACAGGTTGGCACCGACCGTGCCGGCGGAGGGGTGGGCGACGCTGACGAACAGCTTCTCGGTCGCCGGCTCGACCGGGACGGTGTAGGTCTTCGTGTCCGAACCTCCGGCGGTCGCACGCGGGGCGTCGTAGGTCCAGAAGTCGCCGCGGAGCGACCTTCTGCCCGTCGGAGGCCAGCGCCCGGGAGTCGGCGGCCTTGGCCGCGGCGGCGAGCGCGGTGCGCCAGTCGCTGCGGCGGACCAGGGTCACGGCCTTGTCGAGGTTCACGTAGCCGTGGCCGACCTCCCAGAACGGCAGCGTCGCGGTGCCGCCGTCGCCCTTCACCGCGGTCGCGGTGGCCTCGAGGGCCTGGCGCACCTGGGTCGGGGTCAGCGCGGGCTGTGCCTGCTTGAGCACGGCGGCGGCGCCGGCGATGTGCGGCGAGGCCATCGAGGTGCCGGACGCGGTGGTGTTCTCGCCCGGCGGGCACGGGCCGACCACGGTGCCGGTCGAGTCGCAGGTCGAGGAGATGTCGACACCGGGCGCGGTCACGTCGGGGTGGACGAGGCCGATCCGGTCGCCGGTGTACGTCGTGTGCCCGCCGGCGCCGATCGCCGGTCGCCTGCGAGTTGTCGTAGACCAGGCCGTTGGAGGAGAAGTCGCCGCGGTGCCGGTCGAGCGTCCCGGCGGCGACCGAGATCACCCACGGGGACTGCGAGAACGGGTTCAGGCTGGCCGAGACGTTCTCGGCGCCGGAGTTGCCGGCGGCGAAGACCACGGTCACGCCCTGGTCGGCGACGGCCTTGGTGGCGACGGCGACCGGGTCGCGCGGGTCGAACTGCCGGTAGGAGTTGCCCCACGAGTTGTTGATGACGTCGATGCCGAGCAGGTCGGGCTGGTCGAGCATGTAGTCGTACGCCGTGACGACCGCGGTGGTGAACAGCACCTGGCCGATGGCGAAGCAGGCGAGGTCGGCGCCCGGCGCGACGCCGTACCTGGCTGCCGTCGGTCGACCGACGAGGAGTCGGCGGCGATGATGCCGGCGACGTGGGTGCCGTGGCCGCTGCCGAGGTCGGTGTTGGAGTAGGGGCCCTTGTCGACGGGCACGACGAGGGTGTTGGAGGAGTCGGGTGCCACGTTGGCGTACTCCGGCGCTGACCAGGGTCACGTTGTGCTTGACGCGCTTCGGCCAGGTCGGGCTGGGTCGCGTCGCAGCCGGAGTCGACGACGCCGACGGTGACGCCCTTGCCGGTGAAGCCCTTGCCGCAGGCAGGCCGCGGCCGCGGCGCTCGACGACATGGCGTTGGAGGACGGCGGTGTCGAGCAGCTTGATCCGCTCGTCGGGGTAGACGTCCTGAGCGAGTCCGGTCGTGACGGCCACCTTCATCGCGGCGGCCGGGCCCGCGACGACGACCATGCGGGAGGTGCTTCATCGGCTGCACGGTGAGCCCGAGCTTCTTCAGGGCACTCACGTCACCGCTCGTCGGCGCGTGCGAGAGCTCGACGATGGCGCGGCCCGACGGGGTGCCGTGGGCCAGGAGCGCGGTGAGGCCGGTCGGCAGCTCGACGGCCGCCGGCGCGGACACGGGGGAGAGGACTCCGATCCCGGTGGTGAGCACGACTGAGGCGGCGAGCACCGAGCGCCGAAGAGTTGGGTTCATGCGCACACAACGCGCCAGCGCGCCGGGTGGTTACGCCGGTCAGGTGACCGTGAGGCCGCCGTCGACGGGGAGGGTCTGGCCGGTGATGTAGCCGGCCGCCTCGGAGGCGAGGAAGACCGCGGTCGCCGCCAGCTCGCGCGGGTCGCCCTTGCGGCCCGACAGGATGCGCGCCATCTGGCTGTCGAGGTAGCCCTCGGGGTACTGCTCGCTCATCTCCGTCAGGAAGAACCCCGGCGCGATGGCGTTGACGCGGATCCCCTTGCGCCCGGTCCACTGCTGCGCGAGGTCGCGGGTCATCCCGATCAGGCCGGCCTTCGAGGAGGCGTACGCCGCCTGCGGCAGTCCGGCCGTCGTGAGGCCGAGTACCGAGCTGATGTTGATGACCGAGGAACCCGGCTCCATCACGCGGCCGCAGGCCTGTGCCATCCAGTAGCAGCCGTTGAGGTTGACGTCGATGACCTGGCGGAACTGGTCGGGGGTCTCGCGGGTCGCGGGTACGGCGGTGCCGATGCCGGCGTTGTTGACCAGCACGTCGACACGGCCGAGCTCGGCCACGGTGGCGTCGACCAGCGCCTGGCAGGCCTCGGGCGACGCGACGTCGGTCTCGACCGTGATGGCCCGCCTGCCGGCGTCCTGCACCAGCTTCGCGGTCTCGGCGAGCCGGTCCACCCGCCGGGCGCCGAGCGCGACGTCGGCGCCGGCCTCGGCGAAGGCCTGGGCGAAGGCGACACCGAGCCCCGACGAGGCGCCGGTGACGATCGCGACCTTGCCCTCGAGCGAGAAGAGATCCTGGATACCCATGTCGCGATCATGTCAGTCGGGCCTGGCGGCCCGTCAGCCGCGGCGGCGGCGCTGCGCGCTTGCCAGGCCGAGCGGACCATGTCCTCCAGCGAGTGGCGCATCCTCCAGTCGAGGTCGCGGGCGGCGAGCTCGCCGCTGGCGACGATCCGGGCCGGGTCGCCGGGCCGACGGGGTGCCGGCTCGGGCGTGAAGTCGATGCCGGTGACGGTCCGGATCGTGTCCATGATCTCGGCCACCGACACCCCGTCGCCGCTGCCGAGGTTGTAGACCGGCTCGACGGGCTCACCGGCAAGGAGCCGCTGGGCCGCCACGACGTGGGCGTCAGCGAGGTCGCTGACGTGGAGGTAGTCGCGCACGCAGGTGCCGTCGGGCGTCGGGTAGTCGGTCCCGTTGATGCGGGGCGTCTTCCCGGCGAGCAGCATCTCGAAGACGATCGGGAACAGGTTGTGCGGGCTGGTGTCGTAGAGGTCGTCGTACCCGGAGCCGACGACGTTGAAGTAGCGCAGCGAGGTGTGCTTGAGGCCGGTGGCGCGGGCCTGGTCGCGCAGCACCCATTCGCCCACGAGCTTGCTCTCGCCGTACGGCGACTCCGGCGCCACGGGTGTCTCCTCGGTGACGAGGTCGACGTCAGGGGTGCCGAACGTGGCGGCGCTGGAGGAGAAGACGATCTTGTCGACTCCGGTCTCCTGCATGGCCTGCAGCAGGTTGACCGTGCCGGCGACGTTCTGGGTGTAGGTGTGCAGGGGACGCTCGACGGAGACCCCGGCGTACTTGTAGCCGGCGAGGTGTACGACGCCCTCGACGCCGTGCTCCTGGATCGTGCGCGCCATCAGCTGCGTGTCCACGACGGTTCCCTCGACCAGGGGGACACCATCGACGAAGGCGCGGTGGCCGCTCGACAGGTCGTCGACGACGACGACGCCCAGGTCCACCTCCCGGAGCGCCCTCACCACGTGAGAGCCGATGTAGCCGGCGCCGCCCGTCACCATCCAGGTCATGCGCTACCTGCTCTCTTCCGGCTGCAGTGGGTACAGCGATAGCGTGCGGCATACCGCACAAACCGTGCTTCGAATTTTCGGGAGGCTCGATGGTACTGGCCGCGGGTGAGGCGCTCCGCCTTCACGCCAACTGGATCGACTACGTCCTGGTCGCGATCTACTTCATCTTCGTCCTCGGCATCGGTCTCATGGCCCGGCGCTCGATCTCGAGCAGCCTGGACTTCTTCCTCTCGGGCCGCTCGCTGCCCGCGTGGGTGACCGGCCTGGCCTTCATCTCCGCCAACCTCGGCGCCATCGAGATCATGGGCATGTCCGCGAACGGTGCCCAGTTCGGCATCCCGACGTTCCACTACTACTGGATCGGCGCCGTCCCGGCGATGCTGTTCCTCGGTGTGGTCATGATGCCGTTCTACTACGGCTCCAAGGTCCGCTCGGTGCCGGAGTTCATGCGCAAGCGTTTCGGGCCCGGCGCCCACCTGGTCAATGCGATCAGCTTCGCGATCGCCCAGCTCCTCATCGCGGGCATCAACCTGTTCCTGCTGGCCAAGATCGTCAACATCCTGCTCGGCTGGGACCTCTACGTCTCGCTGCTCGTCGCGGCCGTCGTCGTGCTCTCCTACATCGTCGTCGGCGGTCTGTCGGCGGCGATCTACAACGAGGTGCTCCAGTTCTTCGTGATCGTGGCGGCGCTGTTGCCGCTGACCATCGTGGGACTGCACAAGGTCGGTGGCTACGGCGGCCTGAAGGACAAGATCGCCTCGGCGGGGGATGGCTCGGTTCAGTTGTCCTCGTGGCCGGGGACCAACCTCACCGGCATCGGGGACGCGACCCTGTCGGTCCTCGGCATCGTCTTCGGCCTCGGGTTCGTGCTGTCCTTCGGCTACTGGACGACCAACTTCGTCGAGGTGCAGCGGGCCATGGCATCGAGCTCGATGTCGGCGGCCCGGCGCTCGCCGATCATCGGGTCCTTCCCGAAGATCTTCGTCCCGTTCGTCATCATCATCCCCGGCATGATCGCTGCCGTCGCGGCCTCCGAGGTGGCCAAGGCCAAGTCCTCCGGCGACACGAGCTTCGACTACAACAACTCGATGCTCTACCTGATCCGGGACCTGTTGCCCAACGGCATGCTCGGCATCGTCATCGCCGGCCTGCTGGCGTCGTTCATGGCCGGTATGGCGGCCAACATCTCGGCCTTCAACACGGTCTTCTCCTACGACCTGTGGCAGGACTACATCGTCAAGGACCGCGACGACGGCTACTACCTGCGGGTGGGCCGGATCGCGACGGTAGGCGCGACGGTCATCGCGCTCGGCACGGCCCTGTTCGCGAAGAACTACCAGAACATCATGGACTACGTGCAGACCCTGTTCGGGTTCTTCAACGCACCGCTGTTCGCCACGTTCATCCTGGGAATGTTCTGGAAGCGCATGACGCCGACCGCTGCCTGGATGGGCCTGGTCGCCGGCACGCTCTCGGCGCTGCTGGTCGCGGTGCTGAGCCAGGACTCGCTCGGCGGGATGTCGGTCGGCGCCATCGACCTCAAGGGGCAGGGGGCCAGCTTCACGGGCGCCCTGGCGGCCTTCGTGGTCGACATCGTGGTCAGTGTCGGCGTCACCCTGGTCACCAAGCCACGGGAGTACTCCGAGCTGCGAGGTCTGGTCTACTCGGAGACACCCAACGCCGACTTCCACGACCCGAACGAGGGGGTCCTTGCCTGGTGGCAGAAGCCCGTGAGCCTCGCGGGTGTGTCGCTGGTGCTCGTCATCATCCTCAACATCCTCTTCTGGTAAGGCAGGTGCGACATGAGTGAGCAGACATCCGCCCCACAGGAGTCGGAGAACGAGACCCACCGCGCCGGCCTCTTCGACATCCGGGTCATCATCGGCGGACTGATGGGCATCTACGGCGTCATCCTGACCATCCTCGGCCTGGTCGGGAGCCACACCGACAAGACCAAGGCCGACGGGGTCAACATCAACCTGTGGGCCGGCCTGGTGATGATCCTGGCGGCGATCTTCTTCATCGCCTGGGCCCGGCTCCGACCGATCGTGGTGCCCGACCACGTCGAGACCGACGAGGACGACCGACCGCCTGCACACTGACCACCGCTGCGCCAGACTCGTCGGGTGAGGACTCCGCTCGACTCCTGGGCCCCTGCCCGCCGCCACCAGGCATTCGTCGCCGGGAGTGTAGTGCTCATCGCCCTCGTCGCCCTGGCCGTGTGGGGGGTCGTGCGGGCGGTCGCCGGCGAGGACGCGGTGGACCAGAGCAAGCAGGGACCGGTGGTCCTGGTGCCGGGGTACGGCGGGAACACCGAGGACCTCGACCCGCTGGTGGCCGAGCTCGAGCGTGAGGGCCGGCAGGCGGTCGTCTACCGGCCGACGGGGAACGAGCAGGGGGACCTACGGGTGCAGGCCAGGCGCCTGGGCGACCTCGTCGACCGGACCCTGGAGTCCACCGACGCGCAGTCGGTGGACCTGATCGGCTTCTCCGCGGGAGGGATCATCGCGCGGCTGTACGTGCGCGACGGCGGCGGCGACCACACCGTCAGGCGCGTGCTCACCCTCGGCTCCCCGCACCACGGGGCCGAGGTGGCGCAGACTGCGCGGGACGCCGCGGGCGGCTGCCCGAAAGCCTGCGAGCAGATGGTGCCCGGCAGTGACCTGCTCAACCGCCTGAACGCCGGCGACGAGTCGCCGCCCGGACCGCGGTGGATCACGGTGCGCACCGACAACGACACCACCGTCACGCCCACGTCGTCGGCCAAGCTCGAGGGTGCGCTCAACCTCCGGGTCCAGGACTTCTGTCCGACGTTGCAGACACCCCACGCCGGGCTGCCTGGCGACCCCGTCGTGCACGCGGCGCTCCCCGTGGTGCTGGGCACCGGGGCGCCACGTGCCCCGGCCCCGCTGAAGTGCTGAGCTCGATCAGCGGTTGATGTCCTTGGTGGCGAAGTTGGCCCACGCCGCGCCGGCGAACACGACCAGGTACGCCAGCTGGGCCAGCACGCCGTTGCTGACGTCTCGCCACCGGATCGGTTCGCGGAACAGGTCGACGAACGCCAGCCAGTAGCGCGTGACCAGGTAGGGCTTGATCGAGTCGGCGGCATCGAGCCCCAGCAGCACGGTCGAGGCGACCAGGATCCCGATCGTGCCCAGCGCGGCCCCGACGGCCGAATCGGTCAGCGTGCTCATCAGCAGGGCGATAGCCGCGACGCCGAGCATCGCCAGGACGACGTACACGAAGGCCATGGCGGTGCGCTCGGCCATCTGGGTCTGCGTGAGCGTCGAGCCGGAGACGCTGACCACGCCGCCCGGGGCGTCGCCCAGGAACAGCTTGCCCTCGACGTACGCGACCGCCGCGACGGCCAACGTGGCCAGCACGACGAAGGCGACGATGCTGACGAGCTTCGCCACCAGGAGGCGACCTCGGGCCACGGGACGCACCAGCAGGTAGCGGAGCGTGTCGCTCTGCACCTCCCCGGCGATCGCGTCGCCGCCGACGACGGCCACAGCCACGGGGAGGAACAGCGGGAGCACGATGCCCAGGGCCGCGAGGGGGAACAGCGTGCCGTCGGTGAGCACGGCTGACAGGAAGGGCGGGCCGCTGCCGGGCCGCGGGCCGAGATCCGTGACGGCGAGCAGGATCGCGACGATGGTCGGCAGCGCGTTGAGCGCGGCGATCGTCACCCACGTTCGTGGTCGCCGCAGCAGCTTGAGGAGCTCGACGCGGATCATGCCTGCTCACTCGCGGCGAGCACGATCTCCTCCAGGGTGCGGCGTACCGGTGACAGCTCCCGGATCCGGATGTCCGCACCGACCAGCTGGGCGTTGAGCTCGGCCGGGTCGGCAGCGCGTACGACGAGCCGGTCGCCGTGCCGACCCTCCACCCGGCCGTCGAGCAGCGAGATGACGGCGTCGACGTCGGGGGTGACCACCTGCACGAGGCCGGTCTCGGCGTACAGCGCGGCCAGCTCGTCCTGGATCACCAGGCGACCGCGGTCGAGCACGCCGATGCGGGTCGACATCTGCTCGATCTCGGCGAGCAGGTGGCTGGACAGGAAGATCGTGGTGCCCTGCCGGTTGAGGTCGAGCAGCAGCCGCCGGATGTCGCGGATGCCCTGCGGGTCGAGCCCGTTGGTCGGCTCGTCGAGCACCAGCAGCGGCGGCTTGCGCATCAAGGCGGAAGCGAGCCCGAGCCGCTGACGCATGCCCAGGGAGTAGGTCTTGACCGCGCGCTTGTCGGCCGGGTCCAGCCCGACCAGCTCGAGCACCTCGTCGATCCTGGTGCGCCGCGCGGCCCGGGCCACGGCGCCAGTACCCGCCGCGTCGAAGAGTGCGAGGTTGGCGCGCCCGGAGAGGTGCGGGTAGGCACCCGGGCCCTCGACGAGGGCGCCCACACGCGGGAGCACCGAGAGGGCCGCCCCGGGTATCTGCTGGCCGAACAGCTCGATGTCACCGCTGGTGGCCAGCACCAGCCCCAGCAGCATCCGGACCGTGGTGGTCTTTCCCGACCCGTTGGCACCGAGGAAGCCGTAGACGTCACCCTCGCGGACCTCGAGGTCGATGTCGTCGACCGCCCGGACGGCACCGAAGGTCTTGGTCAGGCCGCTGGTCCGGATCATCGGGTTGCTCATGGTCTCGTCACCGCCTCACCGAGTCGTCCGTTGCACGCCGGATCGCAGATCCCTCGCTGCGGCCACCAACGTGTCGGGAGTGACGGTGCCGGCGATCAGGAAGCGGCCGTCGGCGATCTCGGTGAGCAGCACCGAGATGGGCCCTACCTCCATCGCGATGCTGCGGCCGGTCTCACGCGAGAGCGTGCTCTTGCGCAGCTGGTCCCTCAGCCCGCGAGCGACGTAGTCCCGGAGGGGGATGGCCAGGATCGCCGTGGGCCCCCGGCCATAGACACCGACCGCGCCGAAGTCGAGCTGGTCGCCGAGCCGGGGGAGGTCGGCCACCCGGTCCGGCGGTACGAACGGCGCGAAGGCGTTGGCCCCGGCGGCGTCGTCCAGCGCGACCCCGCGCGAGAAGTCCAGCCCCGACGACAGCTGGAAGTTGGCGTCCTTCCGGTTCGGCTTGTCGAGGTCGACGGTGACCAGCTGCGTGGAGAGCACCGGCCTCTTCTTGCCCCCGTAGACGTCGACCCGCAACGGCAGCCCGCTGCCGTTGTCCGCCCAGATCTCCACCTTCGAGATCGTCGAGCGGGTGTCCGAGGGCACCAGGCGCAGCCCGGCGGCACTGTGGCCGGCGATGCGGCGTGAGGGCAGCCGGGTGAGCTCGTCGGGAGTGGCACCAGAGAGCATCCGGTGGGCGAGCTCGACCGGCACGACGTCTGAGTCGTTCGGCAGCCGGATGGCGGAGTATGGCGTGAAGTTGACGCGGTGGCCCTCGTAGGTCCAGCGCACGATCAGGCCACCGTCGCGGACGAGGTCGGACTCGCCCGTGCCGCGCAGCCGGTCCACGCGCCAGTTGGTCGAGTCGCGCCACCACACGCGCAGGTCGCTGCGCTCCCCGAGCAGACGTGCGACGCCGCTGAACGTCGAGGTGTTGACCGGCACGTGCAGCGAACCCTGGGAGTTCACCTCGCCGGACCACCCGAGGTCGTGGGCCGCGCGGATGCGCTTGGCCAGGGCGGCAGCGCCGATGTCGCTGCCCTCCGGAGGGATGGCGCGCACCAGCGTCGGCGCCGCGGCCAGTCCGAGTGCCACGGCAGCCACGATCAGCCAGCGCACCGCAGGCACCATGATCCAAACCGTACGTGGCCGGAGCCAATGTCAGCCCTGCCCTTATGGGCTACGACTCCCGCCTGCGACACGGGTACGATGCCGGGCATGAACCCCCGAGACGAATTCAGTCTGCTCCTTGCCTAGCCGCACGGTCCCGACGGGGACCGACGCGGCCGCCCCTCCACGCGAGGGGCTTCTTCATGTCAGGAGCAGACCAGGACGCCGGGCCGGGTCGTCGAGAAAGGGCCGAGGATGAGCGAGCAGGACGCGTCTCCCCGCGAGCAGGACCGCGGCTACGACGTGCACGCCGCCGAGGCGAAGTGGCTGCCGGTGTGGGAGGAGCTCGACCCCTTCCGGGCGGACGACCACAGCCCCAAGGAGAAGCGCTACGCGCTGACGATGTTCCCCTACCCCAGCGGTGACCTGCACATGGGTCACGCCGAGGTGACGGCCCTGCACGACGTCATCGCGCGCTACTGGCGCCAGCGCGGCTACGAGGTGATGAACCCGATCGGGTGGGACTCCTTCGGCCTGCCCGCCGAGAACGCCGCCATCCAGCGCAACGAACACCCGGCGACCTACACCTACGCCAACATCGAGACGCAGGCCGCGTCGTTCAAGAGGTTCGCGGTCTCCTTCGACTGGTCCCGGCGGCTCCACACGAGCGACCCGGAGTACTACCGGTGGACGCAGTGGCTGTTCCTGAAGCTGCGGGAGCGCGGCCTGGCCTACCGCAAGGCGAGCCCGGTGAACTGGTGCCCCAACGACCAGACCGTCCTGGCCAACGAGCAGGTCGTCGACGGCCGCTGCGAGCGCTGCGGCGCGCTGGTGACCAAGCGCGAGCTGACGCAGTGGTACTTCCGGATCACCGAGTACGCCCAGGAGCTGCTGGACGACCTGGACCGGCTGGAGCCGACCTGGCCCGCGCGGGTGGTCACCGCCCAGCGCAACTGGATCGGTCGCTCCGAGGGAGCCCACGTCGACTTCCCGGTGGGTGACCAGATGGTTCCTGAGGAGGTTGCGCAGCAACCGTCTCGAAGGACGATGACCGTCTACACCACCCGGCCCGACACTCTCTTCGGCACGACGTTCATGGTGGTCGCGGCCGACGCGAAGCTGGCCGCCGACATCGTCAGCGAGGAGCAGCGGCCGGCGTACGAGGCCTACCTGGAGGAGACCCGGCGGGCCTCCGAGATCGACCGGCTGTCCACCGATCGGCCCAAGACCGGGGTGTTCCTGGGCGTCCACGCCGTCAACCCGGTGAACGGGGAGTCGCTGCCGGTGTGGGCGGCGGACTACGTGCTGGCCGACTACGGGACCGGCGCGATCATGGCGGTGCCGGGGCAGGACCAGCGCGACTGGGACTTCGCGAAGGCCCACGACCTGCCGATCGTGCGGACCGTGCAGCCCCCCGAGGACTGGGAGGGCGACGCCTACACCGGCAGCGGGCCGGCCATCAACTCGGCCAACGACTCGGTGTCGCTGGACGGCATGGACATCACCGAGGCCAAGCGCACGATCATCGCCTGGCTGGAGGAGCAGGGCGCGGGTCGCGGCACGGTGAACTACCGGCTGCGCGACTGGCTGCTGTCGCGACAGCGGTTCTGGGGCTGCCCGATCCCCGTCGTGCACTGCCCGGTCGACGGCGAGGTGGACGTGCCGCTGGACCAGCTGCCCGTCGTGCTGCCCGAGCTCAAGGGAGCCGACCTGAAGCCCAAGGGCGTCTCACCCCTGGCTGCGGCCGAGGAGTGGGTCAACGTCGAGTGCCCGCGGTGCGGCGGCCCCGCCAAGCGCGACTCCGACACGATGGACACCTTCGTCGACTCGAGCTGGTACTTCCTGCGCTACTGCTCGCCGCACGACGACACGGCGCCGTACGACGAGGCGATCACGAACCACTGGATGCCCGCCGACCTCTACGTCGGTGGTGTCGAGCACGCCGTGCTGCACCTGCTGTACGCGCGGTTCTTCACCAAGGCGCTGCGCGACATGGGGATGCTGGAGGTCGGCGAGCCGTTCGCCTCCCAGCTGAACCAGGGCGTGGTCATCAACCGCGGCCGCAAGATGAGCAAGTCGCTGGGCAACGGCGTCAACCTGGGGGACCAGCTCGAGGAGTTCGGCGTCGACGCGGTTCGGCTGACCCTCGTCTTCGCGGGGCCTCCCGAGGACGACATCGACTGGGCCGACGTCTCTCCCGCGGGCTCGCTGCGGTTCCTGCACCGCGCCTGGCGGCTGGCCGGCGACGTCACCTCGACCCCGGGGGTCTCATTCGCCGACGGCGACGTCGCTCTGCGTCGCGTCACCCACCACACGCTGCACGAGTCCGCCGACCTGGTCGAGTCGTTCCGGTTCAACGTGATGGTGGCGCGGACGATGGAGCTGGTGAACGCCACGCGCAAGGCGATCGACTCTGGCTGTGGTCCGGAGGACCCCGCAGTCCGCGAGGCCGCTGAGGCTGTCGCCGTGCTGCTCTCGCTGGTGGCGCCGTACACCGCCGAGGAGATGTGGGAGCGGTTGGGCCACGAGCCCACCGTCGCGCTGGCCGGCTGGCCGGCCGTCGACGAGGCGCTCCTCGTGGAGGAGTCGGTCACGGCGGTCGTGCAGGTGCAGGGCAAGCTCCGCGCGCGCCTGGAGGTCTCGCCTGACATCAGCGACGACGACCTGGAGGCGGCCGCCCTTGCCGACGAGTCGGTGCAGCGGGCCCTCGACGGCCACCAGGTCCGCCGCGTGATCGTCCGCGCTCCCAAGCTGGTCAACGTCGTCGTCGGCTGATTCCCGTTGCAACGCGGAGTTATTGCCGCTGAACACTCGGCACAACACGTGCAAAGCGTCAATAACACCGCGTTACATGAGGTACGGCGCGCGGGCTTCCACCGAGCCGTCCGACGGGAGCATGCTTGAGCGATGAGCACCACGAACGAGGCCAAGCCGGCTCCTGCTCTCGCCGTGCCGCTGACCGCCCTCGCCCTCGGTGCGGTCGTCTCGCTCCTGATCGGGGTGTTCGGGAAGATGCACGACCCCACCCTCGACGGCACCACGACGCTGGGCTGGGCCACGGTCATCGACATGAAGGTCGTCCTCACGGCCGTCGTCGGAGTGCTGGCCGTGCTGCAGGTGATCGGTGCGCTCTGGATCTACGGGAAGCTGGGCGTCGCGGCGCCGAGCTGGCTGGGGCCGCTCCACCGCGCCGGCGGGATCGCGACGCTGCTCCTGTCCGTCTTCGTCGCCTACCACTGCCTGGTGGCGCTCGGCCTCGAGACCGGCGAGCACGTACCGACCCGGACAATGGTGCACGGCGTCGCGGGCTGCGCGGTCTACGGCGCCGTGGTGGTCAAGGTCTTCGCCGTCCGTTCGCGCCGGGCGCCCGGATGGTTCCTCCCGATCGCGGGCGGCCTGCTGTTCGCGCTGCTCATCGTCGTGGTGTGGACCTCGACGATCTGGTACGTCGGGCAGGAGGGCTGGCCCAGCCGCTGACGCGACTGCCCGGCTCAGAGCTCGGTGACGGCCTCGGAGATCGGCGTCTCCCCGTTGAGCACGTCGAAGGTCTTGCCGATGGTGTTGTCGTGCCCGAGGGCCTCGGCCAGCACATGGGCGACGTCGCCGCGGGTGACAGCGCCCCGCTCGAGCCGGCCGAGCTGGACGAGGCCCGTCGGCACGTCGTCGGTGAGCCGGCCCGGTCGCACGACGGTCCAGTCGAGGTCGCGGGCGCGGAGGTCGTCGTCAGCGGCCTGCTTGGCACGCAGGTAGACCTGGAACACCTCGTCACTGTCGGGGTCGGCGGCCTCGGTGCCCATGGCCGAGACCATCACGTAGCGCCGTACGCCGGTCGCCTCCGCAGCGTCGGCGAGCATGATCGCGGCGCCCTTGTCGACGGTCTCCTTGCGGGCAGCGTTGCCGTCTGGACCGCCGCCGGCCGCGAACACCACCGCATCGGCGCCACGCACGATCTCCGACAGCGCGTCGACGTCGGTGTCCTCGAGATCCACGAGCGCGTGCTGGGCGCCCGCCTCCTCGAGGTCGGGGACCTGCTCGGTGGAACGGATCAGGCCGACGACCTCGTGACCGTCCTCCGACATGAGTCGCTCGAGCTGCATGGCGATCTGCCCGTGGCCGCCTGCGACGACGATGCGCATCTGGTCTCCGATCTCCTCGCTGGGTGCTGCTGGTGGTGTCTGTGCCCTCAGCCACCGTAGTCATGCCCCGACCGCTCGCTAGCCTGTTCGCCGTGCCAGCTCACCGGCCCGTGGCCGTCGTCACCGACTCGACCGCGTCGCTGTCGGCCGAGACGCTGCGCGACCGCGCCATCACGGTGGTGCCGCTGCAGGTGGTGATCGGCGCGACGTCGTACGACGAGGGGGTGGCGGGCGAGGTCACGCCGCAGATGCTGGCCGATGCGCTCCAGGCACGAACGCCCGTCAGCACGTCGCGTCCCAACCCCGAAACGATGCTGCAGACCTACGAGGAGCTCGCGGCCGACGGGGTGCAGGAGATCGTCTCCGTCCACCTCTCCGGCGACCTCAGCGGCACCTACGAGTCCGCGCAGCTGGCGGCCGCACGATCGCCCGTCCCGGTCACGCCGGTGGACTCGCGTCAGGTCGGGATGGGGACCGGCTACGCAGTCCTGGCCGCTGCGGACGCCGTCGACGCCGGTGCCGATGCTGCCGCGGCGGGCGAAGCGGCTCGCGCGCGGGCCGCCGCGACCACGTCGCTGTTCTACGTGGACACCCTGGAGTACCTCCGTCGTGGTGGCCGGGTGGGGGCGATCGGCGCCCTCGTCGGCTCGGCCCTGGCCGTGAAGCCCATCCTCAAGGTCGAGGACGGACGCGTGGGCCCCTTCGAGCGGGTGCGCACCGCCGCCAAGGCGCTGTCGCGGCTGGAGGAGCTGGCCGTCACGGCCGCGGGGTCGGCGCCCGTCGACGTCTCGGTGTCCCACCTCGCCAGCCAGGAGCGCGCCGAGGAGCTCGCCGGCCGCCTGCGTGAGCGACTCGAGGCCGGGCTCGCCGGTCGGGAGATCGCCCTGGGCGAGATCGGGGCGGTGCTCGGCGCCCACGTCGGTCCGGGCATGGTCGCCGTGGTCGTGGCCCCGCGCTGATCCCGTCCACAGGCGGGCCGCGGACCGTGGTTTTCCACAGGCCACTGTTTCGGCCTTCCGGCAGTCACGGCCGCTTCCTACGTTCGAGCCATGGCCAGGCAGTCACAGGAGGAGGTGGCGGCGGCAGCGCGCCGCCGTCTCGAGCTTCTCCGACGCGAGCTCGAGCAGGCCGGGCTGCGTCGGGTGGAGGACGACGAGCCGCTGGCGGACCCGGTCGCCGACGGCCACGGCCTGCCGCCACCCGAGGCCGTCTCCCCGCCGGGTCGCCACGTGCGTCCGAGCCGTGCGCCACGAGTCGGCGGCTGGCTGCGGGCACAGGTGCCGGCGGCGCTGGCAGGTCGGGTCGGTCTGGCGCGTGGCCCGGTGCTGCTGGTCGTGGCACTGGTGTCAGTGGCGGTCCTCGTCACGGCCGTCAGCGTCCTCCGGATGGGTGGACAGGGGGAGGTCGTGGCGCCGTCGACCACCCAGCCCTCGCCACTCGTCCCGGCGATGCCCGCCTCGAGCGGCGTCGCAGGCGCCGTGACGACACCGAGTGCTGCCGCCTCCCGTTCGGCGTCCGGCACCGTCACGGTCGACGTCGCCGGCAAGGTCCGCCGTCCCGGCGTCGCGACGCTGCCGGCCGGGTCCAGAGTCGTCGACGCCCTGCGGCGGGCCGGTGGTGCCCGCGGCGGTGTGGACGTGAGCGGGCTGAACCTGGCCCGGGTGCTGGTCGATGGGGAGCAGATCCTCGTCGGACGACCCGCAGCCCCGAGCGGTGTGGCGGCGAGCGCGAGCACGACGGGCCCACCGGCCACGGGTGCCCTGGTGAACCTCAACACCGCCACCGAGGAGCAGCTCGACACGCTGCCGGGGGTGGGTCCGGTCACCGCCCAGAAGATCCTGCAGTGGCGCACGGCGCACGGCGCCTTCTCGGCGGTCGACGAGCTGCTCGACATCGACGGGATCGGTGAGAAGACGCTGGCTGACCTGGCTCCGCTCGTCACCCTGTGAGCCGCCTGCCCAGCCACCCCACCGGGATCCCGGACCTGCGTGCACCCGTGCTGGGTGCGGTCGCCTGGATGGCGGCCCTGGCAGCGTTGCACGCCCCGGGGTGGCTGTTGCTCGCGGTGGTGCCGGTGGCAGCGGTGCCGATCGTGCGCCGCTGGCGTGCGGGCGAGGAGGTGCGGACCCACGTCGGCTGGCTGTTGACCGGCATCGGGGTGGCGGCACTGACCCTGCTGCGGACGGCGGCGGTCCACGACAGCCCCGTGGCCGTCCTCGCCCGTGAACGTGCCTCGGTGCAGGTGCGGCTGGTGACGACGAGCGACCCCGTGGTGCGGAGCGGGCGGTTCGCCGACTACGTGCTGTTGCGCGCCCGCGTCGAGAGCGTCGTGGCGCGGTCGGTGCGGCACCGGCTCCGCGCGCCGATCCTCGTGATCGCCGACCGGCGCTGGGCGCGGGTGCCGCTGGGCACGACGGTGCGGGCGAGTGGCCGGCTGGCACCGCCGAGGACGACCGACCTCGCCGGAGTGCTGAGTCCACGCGGGCCTCCCGAGTTGGTGTCCCGGCCCGGCGCCGCGCTGCGCGGCGCCGATGCCCTGCGCGCGGCGATCCGCCGCTCGGTGGCCGGTCACGAGGCCGGGCCTCGCACACTGGTTCCCGCGCTGGTCGACGGGGACGACGCGGGCATGCCGAACGAGCTGGTCGAGGCGTTCCGCGCGGCAGGCCTCACCCACCTGCTCGCGGTCTCCGGCACGAACCTGACGCTGGTGGTGGGCAGCCTGCTGCTGCTCGCCCGGGCGATCGGCGTCCGGGCGCGCGGGCTCGTGGTCGCCGGTGTCGTGGGTGTCGTCGGCTTCGTGCTGCTGGCACGCACGGAGCCGAGCGTCCTCCGGGCCGCGGTCATGGGGACGGTGGCGCTGGTCGGGATGGGCACCAACGGACGGGCTCGAGGCAGTCGTGCCCTGGGCGCCGCGGTGCTGCTCCTGCTGCTCCTCGATCCGCGGCTCGCCGAGTCACCCGGCTTCGCGCTCTCCACGCTCGCGACCGCGGGGATCCTGTGGCTCGCGCCGGGCTGGCGCGACCGCATGGCCCGGTGGCTGCCGCGGTGGGTGGCCGAGGCGATCACGGTGCCGCTTGCCGCCCAGGTGGCCTGCACGCCCCTGGTGGCCGGGCTGTCCGGACAGGTCAGCCTGGTGGCGGTCGTCGCCAACCTGGCGGCTGCTCCCGTCGTCGGTCCCGCCACCGTGCTCGGGCTGGGCGGCGGCCTCGCTGGGCTGCTCTCGCCCGCGCTGGGCCGGCTCGTCGCGGCCCCGGCCGCCTGGTGCGCGCAGTGGATCATCGCGGTGGCCGAGCGCACGGCCGGCCTGCCGGTCGCCACGGTGCCGTGGTCGTCGCGTCCAGTGGGGCTCGCGCTGCTGACGCTGCTGTGCGTGGGGGTGGCACTGGTGGCCGGCGCGCTGCTGGCGCGGCCGCTCACGACCGCGGGCGCCGGTCTCGCGATGGTGGTCGCGCTGCTCGTGCCGCTGCCCACGCCGGGCTGGCCGCCGGGAGGCTGGGTCTTCGTGGCCTGCGACGTCGGACAGGGCGACGGCCTCGTTCTCGCTGCCGGGCCGCACCGGGCCGTGCTGGTCGACACGGGTCCCGACCCGGTCCTCATGGATCGCTGCCTGCGCAGGCTGGGAGTACGCGAGATCCCGCTGCTCGTGCTCACCCACTTCCACGCGGACCACGTCGACGGTCTCGCTGGGGCGCTGCACGGGCGCTCCGTCGGTCGGATCGAGGTCACCGCGCTGACGCAACCGCCGGAAGGTGTCGACCGGGTGGTGTCGCTCGCTGCGGGTCGCCACCTCGAGGTCCGCCGGGCGTCGTACGGCGAGACGGGTCGGCTGGGCCCGCTGCAGTGGCAGGTCCTCGCTCCCTCCCACGACCTGTCCCGGGAGTCCGACTCGCCGCCCAACGACGCCAGCCTCGTGCTGCTCGTCGAGACGAGCGGTGTGCGGCTGCTGCTGATGGGCGACGAGGAGGAGCCCTCGCAGCAACAGCTGCTGCGCGACACACGTGGCGGCCTGCACGCCGATGTGCTCAAGGTGGCGCATCACGGCAGCGCCAGGCAGGACCCCGACCTCGTCCGCAGCCTCGGCGCCCGCCTGGCGGTCATCTCCGTCGGGATCGACAACGACTACGGACACCCCGCCCCGTCCCTGCTCGCCCTGCTGCGTGACGCACGGATGCGCGTGGCCCGCACCGACCACGACGGTGACGTCGCCGTCGTCCCAGGAGGGCGCGCGGGGGACCTGCGCGTCGTGACTCGCCGGTGAAAGGCTGGCGCCATGACGGCGTACTCCTTCTCGCAGGTCGACGTCTTCGGACGCGCCGAGCTCCTGGGCAACCCCGTGGCCGTGGTCCACGACGCCGACGGCCTCGACGACGAGCAGATGGCGGCGTTCGCGCGCTGGACCAACCTCTCGGAGACCACGTTCCTGCTGCCGCCCACCGAGGCGGCGGCCGACTACCGGCTGCGCATCTTCACCCCCGACCAGGAGCTTCCGTTCGCCGGGCACCCGACCCTGGGGAGTGCGCACGCCTGGCTCGAGCAGGGCGGCTCGCCACGGCAGCCCCGAGCCGTGGTCCAGGAGTGCGGCGCCGGGCTCGTGGACGTGCGCCAGGACGAGGGCCGGCTCGCGTTCCGGGCCCCGGGCTTCCTGCGCGAGGGCCCCGTCGCCGACGACGTGCTCGACGAGGTCCTGGAGGCCCTGGGACCGGGTGCTCGTCAGCACCTCGTGTCCGCGAGCTGGATCGACAACGGGCCGGGTTGGCTGGGGCTGGAGCTGGCGAGTGCCGACGCCGTGCTGGCGCTGCGCCCCCGGTTCGCCGACCTCGACGTCGACACCGGCGTGATCGGGCCGCACTCGATCGACGATGCGGATCGCCTGGGCGCCGGCTACGAGGTGCGCGCGTTCTGCCCGGGCGGCATCGGCGAGGATCCGGTGACCGGCAGCCTCAACGCCGGCTTCGGGCTCTGGCTCACGCGCAACGGCACGCTGCCCCCCGACTACGTCGTGCGCCAGGGCACCGTCCTCGGGGCCGACGGTCGGGTCCACGTCGTCACCGACCCGGCCGGTGAGGTCTGGGTGGGAGGAGCGTGCCGGACCGTCGTGACCGGCACGGTCACGCTCTGAACGCTGCTGTCCGGGCCACGTGAGAGGGTCGGTTCATGCCCGCTGTCCCTTCTCCAGCTGACGTACTGGGCAAGGTCACCCTGATCACCGGACCGGAGGAATTCCTCGGCGAGCGCGCCATCGCCGGGGTGCGCGCCGCGGTCAGACGGCACGACCCCGAGGCCGAGCTCTCGGAGACCTCCG
This sequence comes from uncultured Actinomycetota bacterium, assembly GCA_963698945.1. Lineage (GTDB taxonomy): Bacteria > Actinomycetota > Actinomycetes > Propionibacteriales > Nocardioidaceae > Marmoricola. The sequence continues at coordinate 89,693 of CAVOST010000008.1, forward strand.
CAGCCAGCCTGACGATGGCCGAGCTGGGCGACCTCGCGGCGCCCTCGTTGTTCTCGAGCACCCGCTGCGTCGTCGTACGACGCCTCGAGGACCTGCCCGAGGAGTCGGGACCTGGCCTCCTGGACTACGCGACAGCGCCCGCTGACGAGGTCGCCCTGGTCCTCGCCCACTCGGGAGGGCCCAAGGGCAGCGGGTTGCTGACCAAGCTGCGCAAGGTGGCGAGCGTCCGTGAGGTCAAGTCGGCGCCGCTGACGGCACGCGAGTTCCCCGGCTTCGTGGCCCAGGAGCTGAGGTCCCACCACGTCAGCATCGACCCGGCCGCGGCGGATTTCCTGGTCCAGGCCGTGGGCCAGGACCTCCGGGCGCTCTCGTCGGCGGCGGGTCAGCTCGCCGGCGACTTCGAGGGCAAGCCGCTGACCGTCGAGATGGTCAAGCTGTACTTCGGCGGCCGGGCCGAGGCCAAGTCGTTCGTGGTGGCCGACCACACGCTCTACGGCCAGACCGCCAAGGCGCTTGAAGAGCTGCGCTGGGCGCTGGACCGGGGGACCGCACCGGTGCTCGTGACCAGCGCGATGGCGACCGGCCTGCGGGGGCTGGCCAGGTTCATGTCGGCGCAGCGAGGACTGCGCAACACCGACCTGGCGCGGGAGGTCGGTGTGCCTCCGTGGAAGGTCGACGTGCTGCGGCGCCAGTCCCACGGCTGGGACGTCGACGGGGTCGGCCGCGCGATCCGCACGGTGGCTCGCGCCGACGCCGACATCAAGGGCCAGGCCAGTGACCCGGCCTACGCCCTCGAGAAGATGGTGCTCGACGTCGTCCGCGCCCGGCCCTCGCGCTAGGGACGTCCGGGAACGACAACGGCGCCGTCCCAGAGGGAGCGGCGCCGTGCGGACAGGACCTCTTTAGAGAGAGGCGGCCTGCTTCTGGATGGCCGACTTGCGGTTGGCGGCCTGGTTCTTGTGGATGACGCCCTTGGAGGCGGCCTTGTCGAGCTGCTGCGCGGCCTCGACGGCCAGCGACTTCGCCTCGTCGGCATTGCCCGCCTCGGCGGCCTCGCGGAACTTGCGCACGGAGGTCTTCAGCGCGGACTTCACAGACTTGTTGCGCTCGTGGGCAGCGTCGTTCTGCCGGTTGCGCTTGATCTGGGACTTGATGTTGGCCACGTGGGCTCGCCTTGCCTGTCGGGATCCGGGGGAGTCAGGGGTCCGGACAGCGGTCCGGACACAAGCGAAAAAGATACCAGCGGGCGATCAGGCCGACCAAATCGTCGGCGGGCTTGGGCCTCCGACGTCGCGGGCTAGGTTGGCCGGGTGCGTCCTGATGACCTTGATCTCCTGCTCGCGGCGGGTCGGCCGAGCCTGACTCCTGACGGATCGGTCGCGGTGGTGGCGGTGACCCGTCCCGACCTGAAGAGCGACACCTACCGCGGCGGCCTCTGGGCGGTGCCGACGAGTGGCGGTGCGGCGCGGCGACTCACCAACGGCCACCGGGACTCCGCGCCGGCCGTGAGCCCGGACGGGCGACGGGTGGCGTTCCTGAGGGCGGGAGAGGACTCCCCTCCTCAGCTGCACCTCACCGGCCTCGACGGTGGCGAGCCACTCCGTCTGACCGAGCATCCGTTGGGAGCAGGAGCGCCGGTGTGGAGCCCCGACGGCACCCGGATCGCCTACTCCGCCCGCGTGCCCGAGGCCGGCCGCTACGGCACCGAGGACGGGGACGGCAAGAAGGCGGCGGCGGACGCCGAGCCCGCCCGGGTCATCACCGAGCCGAACTACCGGCGTGACGACCTCGGGTTCCTCCGTGATCGCAGGCCGCACCTGTTCGTGGTCGACGTGCCGCAGGAGACCGGGGTGGCCGGGCAGGAGGCCCCTGACCTGCCGTGCACGCCCCGGCAGCTGACCGACGGTGACTGCGACGACGGGGGACCGGCCTGGAGTCCGGACGGGTCGCTGCTCGCGTTCACCTCCGCCAGGCACGACTCGCGGGAGGCCGACCTCCGGTCCGCGGTGCACCTGGTCAGCCCCGCCGCAGACGCTCCTGTGGCCGACCCCACCCCCGTGACCGGCGGCGACCTCTCGGTGGGCGGTGTCTCCTGGCTCCCGGACGGGCGGCTCGTCCTCGGCGGCGGTGAGCTGGGGCCCGACGGCACCGACTTCGTCGCGCGTCCTGGTGGGTTGTGGGTGACCGAGGAGGCCGCGACGGAAGCCTCCGGGGTCCTGGCCCTGCGCAAGCTCGCCGAGGCTGCGGACCTCGACATCGATGCCGAGGGCTCGGCCGACCTGGTCCAGCTCGACGGCCGGGTCGTGGTGCGCGACCTCCACCGGGGAGCCGTCCGGTTGATCGGTGTGGACCCCGACTCCGGGGAGATCGAGGTGCTGCTCGACGGGCGGCTCGTCGCCCTGTCACACGCAGCGGCCGGCGGCGTCCTCGTGGCTGCGGTCTCGGCTCCCGACCGCGCCGGCGACCTGGCCGTCGTACGCGACCGGGACGTCACCTGGCTCACCGACGTCAGCGCCCGGCTGCGGGAGTCCGGCGTGCGGCCTCTCGTCGAGGTCGAGGCCGAGTCGCCCGACGGCCACCGCGTGCACGGCTGGCTCGTCCTCCCCGATCCCGAGGTGTACGACGAGCCGCACCCGGTGCTGCTGAACATCCACGGCGGCCCGTTCACCCAGTACGGCTGGGGTGTCTTCGACGAGGCGCAGGTCTATGCGAGCGCCGGGTACGCCGTCGTGATGTGCAACCCGCGCGGCTCCTCCGGCTACGGGCTGGAGCACGGCAGGGCGATCCGCCACGCCATGGGCACCGTGGACGCCGACGACGTCCTGGCCTTCCTCGACCACGCCCTCGCCGACGAGCGGCTCGACCCCGAGCGCGTCGGCGTCATGGGCGGGTCCTACGGCGGCTACATGACCGCGCTCCTCACCACGCGGACCGACCGGTTCGCCGCCGCGATCGTCGAGCGCGGCTACCTCGACGCGTCGTCGTTCGTCGGCTCGTCGGACATCGGCTGGTTCTTCCCCGAGCAGTACCACGGCTCGCCGGAGGCGATGGTGGCGCAGAGCCCCATGGCTGCGGTGGACCAGGTGAGCACGCCGACGCTGGTGATCCACTCCGAGTCCGACTGGCGCACCCCGGTCGAGCAGGGGCAACGCTGGTTCATCGCGCTCCGGGGCCGGGGCGTCCGCACCGAGCTGCTGCTGTTCCCTGCCGAGAGCCACGAGCTCAGCCGCAGCGGGCGGCCGCGCCACCGGCGGCAGCGGTTCGAGCACATCCTGCGCTGGTGGGAGGAGCACCTGCCCGTCAAGGGCTGAGCCCGTCGGCGCAAGGCACGTCCCCCCGTCTCCGCGACCGGACGCGTGGAAGGATTGCTACTTGTGTCTCCCCATGCCGCGCCTGCCCCGGGTCGTACCGACCCCGCGGTCATCAGGAACTTCTGCATCATCGCCCACATCGACCACGGCAAGTCGACGCTGGCCGACCGGATGCTCCAGCTCACGGGTGTGCTCGACGAGCGGGCTGCGCGGGCGCAGTACCTCGACCGGATGGACATCGAGCGCGAGCGCGGCATCACCATCAAGAGCCAGGCAGTGCGGATGCCGTGGACGGTCGAGCCCGACAACGACGCGATGGCCGAGCCGGGCACCTACATCCTGAACATGATCGACACCCCGGGCCACGTCGACTTCACCTACGAGGTGTCCCGCTCCCTCGAGGCGTGCGAGGCCGCCGTGCTCCTCGTCGACGCGGCGCAGGGGATCGAGGCGCAGACGCTGGCGAACCTCTACCTCGCGCTGGGAGCCGACCTGCACGTCATCCCGGTGCTGAACAAGATCGACCTGCCCTCCGCGCAGCCGGAGAAGTACGCCGCCGAGCTGGCCGGGATCATCGGATGCAACACCTCCGACGTGCTCCAGGTGTCGGCCAAGACCGGGATGGGCGTCGAGCACCTGCTCAACGAGATCGTCCACCAGACCCCCGCGCCGGTGGGGGATGCCGCCGCGCCGCCGCGGGCGCTGATCTTCGACTCGGTCTACGACACCTACCGCGGGGTGGTCACCTACGTCCGCGTGGTCGACGGCAAGCTCAGCCACCGCGACCGGATCAAGATGATGTCGACCGGCGTCGTCCACGAGATGCTCGAGGTCGGCGTGATCAGCCCCGAGCCGGTGAAGGCCGGCGACCTCGGCGTCGGCGAGGTCGGCTACCTGATCACCGGCGTGAAGGACGTCCGGCAGTCGCGCGTGGGTGACACCGTGACCAGCCAGCACCACGGCGCCCAGACCGCGCTCGGGGGCTACAAGCACCCCAACCCGATGGTCTACTCGGGGCTCTACCCGATCGACGGCGACGACTACCCGACGCTGCGCGACGCCCTGGAGCGGCTCCAGCTCAACGACGCGGCCCTCGCCTACGAGCCGGAGACCTCCGGCGCCCTCGGCTTCGGCTTCCGGTGCGGCTTCCTCGGCCTGCTGCACATGGAGATCGTGCGCGAGCGGCTCGAGCGCGAGTTCGACCTCGAGCTCATCTCCACCGCTCCGAACGTCGTCTACAGCGTGGTGATGGAGGACGGCACCGAGCAGGAGGTCACCAACCCGAGCGAGTACCCCAACGCCGGGAAGATCGCCGAGGTGCTCGAGCCCGTGGTCAAGGCCACGATCCTGAGCCCGAGCGACTACATCGGCGTGATCATGGAGCTCTGCCAGTCCAAGCGGGGCCAGCTCGAGGGGATGGACTACCTCTCCGAGGACCGCGTCGAGATGCGCTACACGCTGCCGATGGGCGAGATCGTCTTCGACTTCTTCGACCAGCTGAAGTCGAAGACCAAGGGCTACGCCTCGCTGGACTACGAACCCACCGGTCAGCAGGCCGCCGACCTGGTGAAGGTCGACATCCTGCTGCAGGGCGAGACCGTCGACGCCTTCAGCGCGATCGTGCACCGCGACGCGGCGTACGCCTACGGCGTGATGCTCGCCGGCAAGCTCCGCGAGCTGATCCCGCGCCAACAGTTCGAGGTGCCGATCCAGGCCGCGATCGGGTCACGCGTGATCGCGCGCGAGACGATCCGCGCGATGCGCAAGGACGTGCTGGCCAAGTGCTACGGCGGCGACATCACCCGCAAGCGCAAGCTGCTCGAGAAGCAGAAGGAGGGCAAGAAGCGGATGAAGATGGTCGGCCGCGTCGAGGTCCCGCAAGAAGCCTTCATCGCCGCGCTCTCCACCAGCAGCCCGATCGGCGACAAGGCCAAGAAGTAAGGCTCAAGCCCGGTTGATCGTCACCGAGGTGATGGTGATGCCGAGGGCCGCCTCCAGGGCGGCAACCGGTTGCTCGAGCTCCGGCCTGCGTGGGCGACGCGTGCCCGGGAAGTACGACACCTCGAGCGGCCGCTTCCTCGCCGATCCCATCGCGCGCCAGTAGCCGGTCATCCGGCCGTCGACGAGGAGCGGCGGCTTGACCAGCCCGTTGGCGCCGAGCCACAGCAGGTCGTGGTGCTCCTTCGTGACGAAGCGCAGCCGTGCGGCGGGCTGGTAGGCGCACAGGAGCGCGTCGAACTCGGGGAGCAGCCGGATGCCGGTGAGGTCTCGCGGGGGTGGCGGGTCCGGCAGGTCGAGGTAGGCGCGACCGTCCGGTCCCGTCACCGACTCGAGGTCGAGCCTGGCCAGCACCTCGTCGACCGCCCCGAGGGTGAGGCCGGCCCACCAGGCCAGGTCGTGGCGGCTGGCCGGGCCGTGAGCGGCCAGGTGGACCCGGACGAGGTCGTCGAGGGCACCCGGGTCGGAGAGCACCGCACGCCGGTCACCCAGCAATGCGGAGGCGGTGCGGTAGCCGGGAGCGCCCTGACCCTCCCAGCCGCCCTTGAGCGGGCGCCGGATCAGTCCGCCGTGGCCGAAGCCCAGGTAACGGCCCAGGCCGCCGTCGAGGGCTTCGCCCGACACCCCGCCGCGGGCGGCGGACCACTCCTTGACGTTGTCGAGGAGCTCGGCCGGGGTGCGCCACTCGTCGCGCGCGAACGCCTCGGTCGCCGTCCAGAGGTCGTCGACGGCCGCGTCGTCGAGCTTCAGGAAGCGCACCCAGTTGGCGCGTTGACCGCGCCGCGTAGCGACTTCGAGCAGGGCGTGTTGGTCGGGGACGGTGGTGTGCACGGTGCCGCGGACGGTGCTGCCGCGGACGATCGCGAAGTCCTCGTAGGCCTCGGTGACAGCCGCGTGGGTGGTGCCGGGGAAGCGCGCGCCCAGGCCAAGGAACGGCGAGCGGGCCGTCTGCGACTGGATGGGGCCGATCCGTCGTACGGCGACAGCAACGGCGCCGGCATCGGCCAGGGGCTCGTCGTCGAGGAACTGGCGCGCGAGCGCAGCCGCTCCGAGCTCGTCCCAGGTCGCGGCCATGGATCGCAGGCTAGTGCGAGGATCGGCGACGTGCCGGACCCCGACCTGACGCTGCCTGACGGCGTGCTGGGCATGGCCGATCGCGGGCCCGACTGGGCCGCGTGGGTGGACCGGCTCCCGGACATGACCCGCAGGTTGCTGGGGGAGTGGGAGCTCACCACCGACGGCTGGATGATGCACGGCTTCACTGCCCTGGTGGTGCCGGTGCTCACGGCGAACGACGAGGGCGCGGTGCTCAAGATCGCCTTCCCCGACGACGAGTCGGAGCACGAGCACCTCGCGCTCCAGCACTGGCACGGACGTGGGGCCGCGCGCCTGCTCCGCGCGGATCCCCGGCGACAGGCCATGCTGATCGAGCGGCTGCACGCCGACCGGCTCACCGAGGTTCCCGACATCGAGGCGTGCGAGGTCGTCGCCGGCCTCTACTCGCGCCTGCACATCCCGGCCCCGCCGCAGCTGCGCCTGTTGACGTCGTACGTCGCCCGCTGGACCGACGAGCTGGCCGCGCTGCCCCGCGATGCACCACTGCCGCGACGGCTGGTCGAGCAGGCCGTGTCGTTGGCCCGCGACCTCGTCACGGACGAGGCCAGCACCGGCACGCTGATCCACGCGGACCTCCACTACGAGAACGTGATGGCCGCCGACCGCGACCCGTGGCTGGCCATCGACCCCAAGCCGGTCAGCGGCGACCCCCACTACGAGCCGGCGCCGATGCTGTGGAACCGGGTCGAGGAGCTCGCCGGGGACCGGCGCGAGGGCCTGCGCCGGCGCTTCCACACGCTGGTGGACGTCGGCGGGCTCGACGAGGACCGCGCCCGCAGCTGGGTCGTCGTCCGGATGATGCACAACGCGCTCTGGACCCTCCAGGACGACCCGGACCTGGAGCAGGAGTTCAGCGAGGAGCTGCTCACCGACTGCGTCACCGCAGCCAAGGCGGTGCAGGACTAGGGCAACGCGTCGCGACGCCGTTGCAGGAACCGCTCCTCCGCGTCGTTGCCGGCCAGCCGGATCGCCTCGTCGTAGGCGGCTCGCGCGTCGTCGTACCTCCCGAGGCGGCGGAGCAGGTCGGCGCGCGTCGCGTGCCAGGCGTGGTACGACGTGAGGGCGAGCGGCTCGACCAGGGCCAGGGCGACCTCCGGCCCGTCGATCTCCGCGACGGCCACGGCCCGGTTCAGGGCCACGACCGGGCTCGGCGTGAGGACGCTCAGCTGGTCGAACAGCGCCACGACCTGCGACCAGTCGGTCATCGAGGCGTCCAGGGCGTCGGTGTGGACCGCGTTGATCGCCGCCTGGACCTGGTAGGGCCCCGGCCGGTTCAGGGCCAGGCAGCCCCGCACCAGGGCGTGGCCCTCGTCGATCATCGCGGCGTCCCACAGGGTCCGGTCCTGCTCGTCCAGCGGCACCAGCACCCCCTCGGACACGCGGGCGGTGGCACGCGCCTCGGTCAGCAGCATCAGGGCCAGCAGCCCGTCGACCTCGGGCTGGGGTCCCACCGCGGGTGTCCCCAGCACCATGTCGCGCAGCTGCCGCGTCAGCCGGATGCCCTCGGTCGTCAGCTCACTGCGTTGCGCCTCCCCGGACGAGCCGAGGTAGCCCTCGTTGAACACCAGGTACAGCACGGCCAGCACGCCGGCCAGGCGCGCCGCCAGGTCCTCGCTCCCGGGAATCCGGTAGGGGATGTGCGCCGCTCTGATCTTCTGCTTCGAGCGGGTGATCCGCTGCGCCATCGTCGTCTCGGGCACGAGGAAGGCGGCCGCGATCTCGGCCACGGTCAGACCGCCGAGCAGCCGCAGCGTCAGCGCCACCCGGTTCTCCAGGGCCAACGCGGGGTGGCAGCAGATGAAGACCAGCCGCAGCCGGTCGTCCTCGATCGGTCCGGTCGGCTCGGGAGACTCGGCTCCGTGCTCGTCCATGCGGGCCACCTCGGCAAGCTTCTCGCGACCACGTCGCTCGCGCCGGAGCCGGTCCAGCGCCTTGTTCCCGGCCACGGTGGTGAGCCAGCCCCCGGGGTTGGGCGGAACGCCCTGTGCCGGCCACCGCTCGGCGGCCACCACCAGCGCCTCCGCGGTCGCGTCCTCCGCGAGGTCGAGGTCGCCGAACCGGCGCGCGAGTGTGGCGACCACGCGCCCGTGCTCGGCGCGGAAGACCTGCGCCAGGCCGGAGACGTGGTCGCTCACGCGGTCACTCGGACTGGAACGGCCTGACCTCGACGGCGTCACGGCAGGCCGCGGACCCGCGGCGGGCGAGCTCGAGGGCGGCGTCGAGGTCGGCTGCCTCGATGACCCAGAAGCCGCCGAGCTGCTCCTTGGTCTCGGCGTACGGCCCGTCGGTGATCATCACGTCGGCGCCGGTCGCGTTGACCACCGTCGCGGCCGATGGCGGCTCGAGGCCCCCGGCGAACACCCAGTTGCCACCTGCCTGGAGCTCGCCGTTGAACACGTCGACGGCCGCCATGACCTCCTGGATCTGCTCCGGGGTGGCACTCTGCGCCCACTCCGGGCCGTCGGCTGGGTGGATCACGGAGAGTAGGTACTGCGTCATGTCATTGCTCCTTGCGTCGCGGGGGCGGTACGGCGCACCGCCCATCCTTTCCACCCCCACCACGAACGGGAAGGACGGGATACGACAGCTCGCGACAAGTTCCGTGAATTTGCGTCCGGGATGCCGGGAAAATCCGCATACTGCTCCGCGCGACGCCCGTCGGATGGCGCAGCAGTACGTCGGCGCCTGTCCTGAGCGGCCCCACTAGCAACGGCTAGGGAGCAGGGCTGAGGACCAGGTAGCGCTCGTCAGTGATCTCCTTGCCCCAGTACCGGGGATCACTCATCACCGTCACCTCCGCCGAGCGCCCGGCTGCACGAAGCAGGGCAGCGGTCTGGTCAGCCGTGAGGCCGACGTCGTTGGACCAGCGGCCTTCGACAAGAACAAGGAGCCCCGCTGGCTTCAAGAGGTCGATCCATCGAACGAGCGCAGTGGTCGGGTCTGGCATCGCCCACAGCACGTGACGAGAAAGAACGACGTCAAAGGACCCGGACGCCATGGGTGGGTCACTGGCATCGCCACGTAGGAAGCTGACATTGGCGCGGCCGGCGGCCTTGATCTCAGCACGCTTGACCATCTCGGGCGAGAAGTCGAGCCCTTCGACGCGGTACCCACGATCGGCCAGGAGAACCGACAGCGTGCCGGTGCCACACCCGAGGTCGGCGATGCGGGCAGGCGCAGCCGGCAGCTTCGAGATCAGCAGACGCTCCCATGCGGCGCGGACCGTCGCATCCAGAAGCCCGTGGTCGGGAGCCTTGTCGAACGTCTCCGCTTCGTCGTCCCATGCCGCTATGTCTGCTTCGGACGACATGGCGCAACGGTAGTTGGCAGGCGACGGGATCACACCCGGCGTATCTCACGTGCGTCGGTGGAAGCGGACTCTGTCGTTGGGTTGGTGGATGCGGCGGTGGTGGTGCCCACACAACAAGCGGCCGCTGGCGACGCTGGTTGGGCCGCCGGCCGACCAGGCGATGTCGTGGTGGCTGTGGCACATCGAGGCGGGCTTGTCGCAGCCCTCGGCGGAGCAGCCGCCGTCGCGGACACCCATAGCCAGCCGCATCGCTTCGGTGTGGAAGCGGCGCTTGCGGCCGACGTCGAGGGGCTGGGACTTCCCACCCAGCACCATCGGGATGATCCCGGCGCCACAGGCGAGGCGCCGGGCCTCGGCGGCACAGATGCGGCCGCCGGTGTCCAGGGTGCACACGCCCGCGGCAGTCAAGATCCGCCAGAGCTGCTCGAGGGTCATGGTGACCACGACGGTGGCGCCGACCCCGCCGTGTCTGGGCAGCCAGGTCGCCGGGATGGCCTCGAGAAGGTTGGTGAACGCCAACCCGTTGCGCACCTCGGTCGGGAGGTCGGGGTCGATGGCACTCTCTTCGGGGCGGGCGGGGTTGGTGAAGGCCTGCAGCGCCTTGGTGAGGATCTGGCCGTGCAGGTGCGGCACCCGGAACTGGCCGTGGCAGATGCCTTCTTGGTCTTCCCACATCGAGAAGGACACCTTGCGCAGCGCCTTGGCCTCCTGGGCCTCGAGCACCCGCCCCTCGAGGTTCTCGGCCAGGTCCGGGTGCGATGACTTCGAAGACCCGGTGCAGCCCGAGGATCTTGAGCTTGTCGGCGTCGAAGTGCGCCGCCTGGGCGACGAGGTGCTGCTCGGCCTGCTGCCTCTGCTCCACGGACACCGCGAACTCCCCGGACGTCGGCAACCGGTCCAGGGCGGTGACGATCACCCGGGCCTGGGCGGTGTTCACGTCGCCGGCCTCCAACGCACGCGGCCAGCACCTGGTAGGTCTCGAGCCGCTGGGCGAGCTTCAGGTCCGAACGTGCCGCTCGGCGGGTCTGCCGGGTCTCGACCGCCAGCCAGTCCGCCGCCGTACCGGCACCCTGCTCAGCGGTCGCACCTGATCGCTCGGCCTCGGCCAGCACCTGCAGCTGGAGCGAGGCGACCTGGCTCTGCACCCGGGCCAGGTCGATCAGCGCCTGCGCGGTGCTCCGAAGCAGTCATCGACCACACCGGAACCGAGGCCAGCTCCTCGAGCCGAGCCGACGCCCGGGCCGCGAAATCGCGACCGGATGCACCCGGGTCAGGGTGTCGGTCGGCTGGCTGGACATGACCCAATTCCAGCACCCACCACCGACAGTTCTGGCCTCTGACCTGCAGGTTCAGCGAATCTGTGGAGAAATTCTCAAAGAAATTCTCAGCCCCAGCGAACCGACGGCCGGCACGCAAAGGCGGCCACCCGCGGACTCCCTCCGTCGCTGCGCTTTCCCCGACCACAAGGAATCCGGCAGCCCGGTGCAGGCGGGATGATTTCTCGAAACCCGCCAAAGTCCATAGACTTAGAAACATGAGTCGCCGCCCTCCCGATTTCTTCCTGATCGGTGCGCCCAAGGCCGGCACGAGCGCGTTGCACGCTGCTCTCGCGCTGCACCCGCACCTGTTCCTGAGCAAGGTCAAGGAGCCGAAGTACTACATGTGCGGCGACTCCCCGCCGCCGGCGTACAAGGGGCCCGGCGACGCCCACAGCAAGCAGGAGTGGATCTGGCAGCGCGACCGCTACCTCGACCTGTTCGACGAGGCACCGGACGACGCGCTTCGTGGGGAGAGCACGCCGTTCTACCTCTACAACCGCGACGCCCGTCGCCGCATCGCCGCCGACCGGCCGGACGCGAAGCTGATCGCGGTGCTGCGCGACCCGGTGGACCGGGCCTACTCCAACTGGATGCACCTCTGGATGGACGGGCTCGAGCCCCGCGCCGACATCGTCGAGGCGGCAGCCCAGGAGCGGAAGCGGATCGACAACGGCTGGGCGCCGTTCTGGCACTACTCCGGGCTGGGGATGTACGGCCGTCAGGTCGAGGACCTGTTCGACCACTTCCCCCGCGAGCAGGTGCTGCTGCTGCGCTACAAGGCCCTGGTCGACACCCCTGAGGACGCGCTCGACCGGGTGTTCACCTTCCTCGGTGTGGAGAGCCACGAGATCGAGGGGATCCCCTCGGACAACTCCCGGCCGTTCGTGCGCGACGGCGTCCGCGCCCGCACCGTCGGCCCCGTCATCCGGGCGGGCGCCACCATGGGGCAGTTCCTGCCGCCGAAGGTCTGGCGCACCGTCAGCAAGCCGCTCATCAGCCAGCTGCACTGGGGTGGGGACCCGTCACGCCCGAAGCTCACTCCCGAGCAGCGCTCGATCCTGCTCGAGCCTCATCTCCCCGACATCGACCTGCTCGAGAAGGTGACGGGTGAGTCGTTCGAGGAGTGGCGCACCTACCGCGAGGGCGACTCGTTCGAGGCCCGGCGAGCCAGGAAGAGCGCTACGAGCGGCTGAGCACGGTGACGAGGTCGTGCGCGCCGTCGGGGCGGGCGACCTCCACGTAGAACCGGGTCGAGCCGTCGGGCAGCGGCACCGCGCTGGCGTAGCGCAGTGCCCCGTCGGAGCTCGGTGACCGCAGCACCGGGGCGTCCCGGTCGGCCTTGAGGCGCCCGTGGCCGTTGGCGCGCGCCACCGAGGTCATCTCGTGCCAGTTGTCCTCGGCGGTCGGGCGGCCGTCGTACAGCACCACCAGGGGCTCGTGCGACAGCACGGTCGTGACCCGCACCCCGCGCGCGTCCCAGGCGCCGGGCGTGGGCTCCAGGACGGTGCCGTGCCGCGTCCAGGCCAGCCCGTCGGTGCTGGTCAGGTACGACGTCGACATCCGGTCCTCCTCGCCGGGATCGGTCAGCGGGTGCTCGCACAGCCACATCTCCCAGTGCCCGTCGCGCACCGTGATCACGGGGTCCTTGACCGCGACGGTGTCGTCGCCGGGCAGCACGACCGTGCGGGTGCCCTGGGGCAGGTCCTCGGGCCGGTCGGCGTCGAGCGCCTCGATCCACCAGTGCTTGGAGTCGGGGGTCGCGCAGGACAGGTAGAGCCGCCAGCCCCCGTCGGGACGGCGCAGCACCACGGGACGTTCGAAGGACTCGGCGCCGAACTCGTCGCGGAAGACCTCGCACACGGGCTCGAAGGCGAGGCCGTCGGCGGAGCGGGCGACGACCGTGGCGATGCCGCGGCCGTCGGGCAAGGGACGGCGGACCCGGTAGGTCAGCCAGATGGTGTCGTCGACCAGGACGGCCGATGCAGCACCGGACCAGTTGCCGGGGCCCTCGCCAGGGGCGGGCACGACGACGACAGGATCCTCGAGCGAGGGGAGGGGAAGGGCGAGCGTCGTCATGGACGATAGTGTAGTGAATGGGTCGCCTTTTCGTGGTCAGGTGACCATCACAGGCGGTTTGCGGCCCGTGCGTGCCTCTGCGTGCCCGGTGATCTAGGTTTACTGGCACGCCAGCGCGCCCGGACCTGCCCAGGAGTACGCCATGTCGCCCGTCAACACCGACACCTCCTTCATCGAGAACCGCGCCCCCAACGTGGCCGCGCAGTTCCGCGAGCGCGTGGAGAAGTCGCCCGACGTCGAGGCCTACCGATTCCCGGTCGGCGACGACCAGCCCTGGGAGTCGCTGGACCTGGGCGCAGACGGCGGAGAAGGTCGAGAAGCTCGCCGCGGGCCTGCTGGCGCTCGGCGTGGAGCCCGAGCAGCGTGTCGGCATCGCCTCGGGCACCCGCGTCGAGTGGATCCTGGCCGACCTCGCGGTCATGTGCGCCGGCGGCGCCACGACCACGGTCTACCCCTCGACCAACGCCGAGGACGTCGTCTACATCCTGTCCGACTCCGAGTGCCACGTCGTCTTCGCCGAGGACGACGCGCAGCTGGCCAAGCTCAAGGAGCACCGCTCCGAGCTGCCCCACCTCTCCAAGGTGGTCGTGTTCGAGGGCAGTGGCAACGACGACTGGGTCATCGGGCTCGACGACCTGCGCGCCCTCGGTGAGAAGCACCTCGCCGATCACCCCGATGCCGTGGACAAGGCCGTCGAGGCCATCCAGCCCGACAGCCTGGCGACGCTGATCTACACCTCCGGGACCACCGGCAAGCCCAAGGGTGTCCGGCTGCGGCACTCCTCGTGGACCTACGAGGGCGCTGCCATCCAGGCCCAGCAGATCCTCGACGAGAACGACGTGCAGTTCCTGTGGCTGCCGATGGCCCACTCCTTCGGCAAGGTGCTGCTGTCCACCCAGCTCGCGTGCGGGTTCGCGACGGCGGTCGACGGCCGCGTGGAGCGGATCATCGACAACCTCGCCGTCGTGAAGCCCACCTTCATGGGTGCGGCCCCCCGGATCTTCGAGAAGGCGCACTCGCGCATCGTCACCATGCAGGCCGCCGAGGGCGGTCTGAAGGAGAAGATCTTCAAGCAGGCGTTCGCGGTCGGCCTCAAGGTCGACGCGCTCAAGCGTGACGGCAAGTCGGTGCCGCTGCCGTTGAAGCTGCAGCACGGCCTGTTCGACCGGCTCGTCTTCGCCAAGGTCCGCGAGCGCTTCGGCGGCCGAGTGCGATTCTTCATCTCCGGTGCTGCGGCCCTCAACCAGGAGATCGCGGAATGGTTCGGTGCCGCCGGCATCCTCATCCTCGAGGGCTACGGCCTCACGGAGACGTCGGCCGGCTCGTTCGTGAACCACCCCGAGAACTACAAGTTCGGCACCGTCGGTCCCGTCTTCCCCGGCAGTCGGGTGCGCCTCGGCGAGGGCGACGAGATCCAGATCGCCGGTCCCGGGATCATGGACGGGTACCACAACCTGCCCGACGCCACCGCCGAGGCGCTCACCGAGGACGGCTGGCTGCGCTCCGGTGACAAGGGCTCCCTGGACTCCGAGGGATTCCTGACCATCACCGGGCGGATCAAGGACCTCTTCAAGACCTCCGGCGGCAAGTACATCGCGCCGACGGCGATCGAGGCCAAGTTCAAGGCGGCCTGCCCCTACGCGAGCCAGTTCATGGTCTACGGCAACCAGCGCAACTACTGCGTCGCGCTGGTGACGCTGGACCCCGACTCGATCGCTGACTGGAAGAAGGAGGCGGGCTCCTCCGCGGGCGGCTACACCGAGGCCGTCAACGACCCCAAGGTCAAGGAGATGGTGCAGGGGTACGTCGACACCCTCAACGGCCAGCTGAACCGGTGGGAGACCATCAAGAAGTTCGAGCTGCTCGACCACGACCTCACCGTCGAGTCAGGCGAGCTCACTCCCTCGATGAAGGTCAAGCGCAACGTCGTCGAGGACAACAACGCGGAGCTGATCGCCTCGATGTACTCCTGATCAGCTCAGGGGCGCTCCCGGGCCCGCGTCCAGTGGACGTCCCGGTAGCGTGATGGGGCCCTGCCTACCGGTGCCGGTGCAGGCGGCCGTGGGCGACGGCGGACGGACGTGATCGGACCGTAGGGAGTGGCGATGCGGGCCCGCACCATCTGGATGCGGAACTGGTAGCGGGCGCCACGGGCCGGAGCCGAGGCGTGGTGTAGCTGCCCCGCCCGTGGATCCCGCGCAGGATGTGAGCCTTGCCGCGAACTCGCACGGCGCATCCAGATGCGCACGCCCGTGAGGGACTGCTGGTCCCAGGTGAGCACCACCCGGCGGCCCGACGGCTCGGGCGGCGACGCGGGCGACCCGGGTCCAGCGAGTGCTGCGGAAAACGTGTGGTCGCCTGCGGCAGGTAGCCGAGCCGGTGCAGCTCCTCGGCGATGTGCTGTGCGATCAGCGTCTCGCCGGTAGGAGTCGGGTGCAGGTTGTCGTAGGTGTAGGCGGATGCGGACCAGCCGCGGGCGGTGTCGGCCAGGGTGATGGGGGACTGGGAGGTGCTCAGCGCGGCCACGGTCTGGGCCTCCAGCACCCGGAAGTCGCGGATGCGCTGCGGCAGCCAGGGCTTGTTGATGGTCGGTGGCGTCGAGCACCGGCGAGACGATGATGCGGATGTTGCTCTTCGCCTGCCTCGCCGCGCTGATCCAGTCGACGCAGCCAGTAGTTCGTGTCACTGACACTGCGGCCCGAGCGCAGGTCGTTGATCCCGAGGGCCACCACCACCACGTCGGGCTGCTGGCCGCGCACCTCGTCGTACACCTCGGCGGTGTGCCTCGCGAAGGTGCTGCTCACCTGGGCGAAGTGGTTGCTGTCGAAGCGCGGGTCGGCGTACTGGGAGCTCTTGAAGCCGGACCTGACGAAGGGGCTGCGGCGTGACCCCACCAGGTCGATGTTCGCGCCCTGGCGGCCGATCTCCTTGTCCAGGCGGTAGCGCCAGGTGAAGTCACCGTTGAAGCCCTGGGTGATCGAGTCGCCCTCGAGCAGGATGCGCAGCGGTGACCCGGCGGCGTGGGCCGTGGGCGTGCTGACCAGCAGCCCGGAGAGCAGGCTGGTCACGAGCGCTGTGAAGAACAGGGATCCCCGAGTCACCCCAAGAGATTAGGTACTGGAACTCGCTGCTGTCCTCGGATTCTGCATGCTGGATGTCGTGCTCGGACACAGCAGACGCACAGGAGCCGTTCCTATCGTCGCGACCATGAACGAGATCGAGGACCACGACAGAGGTCTGTCGCACGACCTGCCCCGCATCGTCGAGCGCAACCTGGGACGGCGTGGGCTCCTCGCCCTCTTCGGTGGAGTCGGCGCCCTCGCTGTCGCGGGATGCGGCACGGAAGAGGGTGGTTCGGCGTCCACCACCACGACGACCTCGGACACGACCGACTCGCAGACCGGCAGCAGCAGTGGCGAGATCCCGGAGGAGACCGGCGGGCCCTTTCCTGGTGACGGTTCCAACGGGCCGAACGTGCTCACCGAGAGCGGCGTCGTACGACGTGACATCACCAGCAGCTTCGGCTCGGCCTCTGGCCGCGCCAATGGGGTGCCGCTCACGATCCGGCTCAAGGTCTACGACCTGAACGGCGACGAGGCCGCGACGCTGACCGGTGCCGCGGTGTACGCCTGGCACGCCGACCGCGAGGGCCGCTACTCGATGTACGACAGCGAGATCGCGGACGAGAACTACCTGCGCGGCGTGCAGGAGACCGACAGCTCGGGCCGGGTGGAGTTCACGAGCATCTACCCGGCCTGCTACGACGGCCGCTGGCCGCACGTGCACTTCGAGGTCTACGAGAGTCTCGAGAAGGCGACGTCCGCGGGCGAGAAGCTGCGCACCTCACAGCTGGCCTTCCCGAAGGACGTGTGCGAGCAGGTGTACGCCACCGACGGGTACGAGACCAGCGTCGAGAACCTGCAGC
The DNA here is from genome assembly GCA_963698945.1 of uncultured Actinomycetota bacterium. Taxonomy (GTDB): domain Bacteria; phylum Actinomycetota; class Actinomycetes; order Propionibacteriales; family Nocardioidaceae; genus Marmoricola. The sequence goes on from CAVOST010000008.1 coordinate 106,748, forward strand.
GGGTCTCGCTGTCCTCCGACATGGTCTTCGGCGACGGGCACTCGCTCCAGATGGCCAAGCTCACCGGCAGCAACGAGGCGGGATGGACGGCCACGCTGAACGTCCCGGTGTGACCAGGAGCCGACCGGTGGGACCGCCCGTCCAGCAATTGGACCGTTCAGGTCATTGGCGCGGACAACCAAAAGGGGCACGCTAGGCGCAGGCTGATCATCGGAGGGCGTGTGGCCGAGGCGACCCAGACACCACCTGTCCCCGAGGGGCAGCGTCCTCGACGACGCTTGCTAGGCGGGACCCGGGACTCGCTGGCCGCGGTCTTCCGCAACCCAGGGCTGCGGCGCATCCAGCTCGCCCTCGCCGGCTCGATGATCGGCGACTGGGCCTACGCGACCGCGGTCGCCGTGTGGGCGTACGGCGTGGGAGGGACGACCGCCGTCGGCGTCTGGGGTGCGATCCGGCTCACGTTGATGGCCGTGACCGCGCCGTTCGGAGCAGTGCTGGCCGACAAGTTCCCCCGCCGCATGGTCATGGTGATGGCGGACCTGCTGAGGGCCGTGCTGGTCTCGACGCAGTGCCGCGCTGCTGTACGTCGACGCCCCGGCGGCACCCGTCTTCGTGCTCGCCACCCTGGCCGCCCTGCTCGGTGCCCCCTTCCGCAGCGCGCAGCGGGCGCTGATGCCGGAGCTGGCCGAGCAGGCCGGAAGAGCTCACCGCCTCCAACGGTGTCACGAGCACGATCGAGAGCCTCGCCTTCTTCGTCGGCCCTGCGCTGGGTGCGGCTCTGGTGCTGCTGACCGACGTGGCCGCCGTCTTCCTCTTCAACGCCCTGACCTTCCTCGTCTCGATGGTGCTGGTGCTCGGCCTGCGGGTCGTCGATCACGGGCCGGAGGGCGACTCGGGAGCCGATCGGACGCCGAGTCGGAGGCCGACTCAGGGGCTCCGGAGGAGCCGAGCCAAGGCCCTCTCGGCGAGATGCTCGCCGGCTTCCGCGCGATCCTCGCCGACAAGGACCTGGCCGTTACCACGGTCGAGGTGTGCGCCCAGACCGTGGTCGCGGGTGCCTCGGTCGTGTTCACCGTGGTCGTCGCGGTCGACGTGCTCGGCACCGGTGCGGCAGGGGTCGGCTACCTCGAGTCCGCCCTCGGCGTCGGTGCGATCGTCGGCGGCATCGTCGCCATCTCGCGCTCCGGCCGCCAGCGACTCGGACAGGACCTGACCCTCGGAGTCGTGCTGTGGGCGGCGCCGCTGCTGCTGCTGGCGATCGCTGGCCGGTGCCGCTGGTCGCCTTGCTTCACCCTGGCCCTGCTCGGCTTCGGCAACCCGCTCGTCGACGTCAACCTCGACACGATCGTCCAGCGCGTGACCCCGGACGCCGTGCTGGGCCGGGTGTTCGGTGCCCTCGAGGGGTGCCTGATCGGCACCATGGCGCTCGGCGTCGCTGCTCATGCCGGCGCTCCTGCGACCTCGTGGGCCTTCGCGCCAGCCTGGCGATCATCGGAGCCGGGGTCACCCTCGTCGCGCTGGCCGGTCTGCCGAGGATGCGTCGCCTCGACCGACGCCTGGCGCGCTCGGCCGAGGTGCTGCATGCTGGGGCGCGTCTCGATCTTCGCACCGCTCTCCCCGGCCGTGCTGGAAGCCCTGGCCCGGGCCCTGGTGCGCTTCGAGGTGCCGGCGGGGGCGGCCGTGGTGCGCGAGGGCGAGGAGTCCGACCTGTTCTTCGTCATCGAGTCCGGAGCCGTCGAGGTCACCCAGGGCGGCCGGGTGCTCCGCAGGGAGCTGCCGGGGACTTCTTCGGCGAGATCGGGCTGCTGCGTTCGCGTGCCGCGCACTGCCACGGTCACCGCCCTGCGGGACACGGTGCTGCAGGCTTTGCCGCGCAAGGAGTTCCTGAGCGCGGTCACCGGCGCATCCGAGTCCAGGCTCGCCGTCGAGGACATCGTCACCCGTAGGTTGACGGTCTGAGGAGGAGGGGCGATTGATGAACGCGTTCTGCTCGGCGTGTGGGCACGCGCTCCTCGAGGGAGGGCGGTTCTGCTCCGGGCTGCGGCACGCCGGTGAGCTCGGGCTGCGCCTCCTGCGGTGGAGAGCTCGTGGCGAACGCCGCCTTCTGCCCGCACTGCGGGCCGGTGTGCGCAGCTCCTCGCGCGGCAGCCGCCGACCCTCGCCGGCCAGCCGGTCTCCGCCCGCCGCGTCACGAGCGTGCTGTTCGGCGACCTGGTCGGCTTCACGACGCTCTCGGAGACCCGCGACCAGGAGGAGATGCGCGAGCTGCTCTCGGCGCTACTTCGACGAGTGCCGCCAGATCATCGCCCGCTACGGCGGCACGGTCGAGAAGTTCATCGGCGACGCCGTGATGGCCGTGTGGGGCGTGCCGACGGCCCACGAGGACGACGCCGAGCGGGCGGTCCGCGCCGGCCTCGAGCTGGTCAACGTGGTGGCCGACCATGGGCGAGGACGTGGGCGTCGTCGACCTGGCGATGCGCGTCGGCATCGTCACCGGCGAGGTCGCGGTGACCATCGGGGCCGAGCAGCAGGGCATGGTCGCCGGCGACGCGGTCAACACCGCCGCCCGCGTCCAGTCGGTGGCGCACCCGGGCAGGTGTGGGTCGACGAGACCACCCGGCTGCTCACCGCCGTCCGCGATCACCTACGTCGACGTGGGCAGCCACCAGCTCAAGGGCAAGGCCGATCCGGTGCCGCTGTGGTCGGTGCGTGCGGTGGTCGCCGCCGTGGGCGGCGCGCAGCGCGCGGACGGCCTCGAGGCGCCGCTCGTCGGCCGCGAGCGCGAGCTGCGCCTGGTCAAGGAGGCTGTTCCACGGCGTCGAGGAGACCGGGCCGGCCGGCGCTGCTCGTCATGGTCGGCGATGCCGGTGTCGGCAAGTCCCGCCTCGGCGTGGGAGTTCGAGAAGTACGTCGACGGTCTCCGCGCAGCCGGTCGCGCTGGCACAGCGGTCGCTGCGTGGCGTACGGCGAGGGCGTGGCGTTCTTCGCCCTGGCCGAGGCGGTGCGCGCGCGGCTGCGGGCGCTGGCCGCCGGACCCGTCGGTCGACCAGGACGACCAGGAGCGCACGATCCGGCGCGGCTGCTCGACGTCGGCCTGGACCGTTACGTGCGCGGACGAGGCGGAGCGGGACTGGCTGCGGCCCGGCTGGGTGCCCTGCTCGGCATCGGCTCGGTCGGCAGGCTTCCCGCGCGAGGACCTGTTCTCGGCGTGGACGGTCTTCCTCGAGCGGGTGGTGGAGGACCAGACCCCGTGGTCGCTGCGTCATCGACGACGCCCAGCACGCGGACGACGGGCTGCTCCAGTTCGTCGAGCACCTGCTCGACGTGGCCAGCGTTCCCGTGCTTCGTCGTGCTGCTCACCCGGCCGGGCCTGCTCGAGGACGCACCCGACGCTGGCCACCAACTCGGCGCGCCACGGTCAGCCACCTCGAGGCGCTGCCGGACGCCGACGTGGCCGCCCTCCTCGACGGGCTCGTCGCCGGGCTGCCCGAGCGTCCGCGAGGCGCTGGTCGGCGCGCTCCGAGGGAGTGCCGCTCTTCGCCGTGGAGACGGTCCGCTCGCTCATCGACCGCGACCTGGTGGTCCCGCGGGGTGGTCAGTACGTGCTCGCCGATCCCCGTCAGCCTCGACCTCGACTCGATCGGTGCGCCTGCGTCGCTGCAGGCGCTGATCGCGGCGCGGCTCGACGCGCTCGACCACGACCAGCGGCGGCTCGTCGACCGGGCCAGCGTCATCGGCACGTCTTCTCGCGCGAGGACATCGTTGAGCTGTGCACCTGCGCTTCGAGTGACGTCGACGCGGTCCTCGCCGGCCTGGTGCGGCTGCAGATCCTCACGCCGAGCTCGACCAGCCGAATCAGCGCCGACTTCGGGCAGTACCAGTTCGTGCAGTCCGTCGTACGCCAGGTCGCGTACGCGACGCTGTCACGTCGCGACCGTCGTGCGCTGCACCTGCCGTCGCTCGCCGACGCGAGGAGGTCGAAGGACGCGGCCGGTGAGCTGGCGCCGATGTGGCGCGAGCACTACCTCGAGCGCGATCGAGGCCTGCCGCGCGGAGCCCGACGTGCGCCGAGCTGGCGCACCGCGCGACCAGCAGCTGGAGCGAGCGGCGGCCCGCGCGCCGTCCGCTGGGGGCGCCGGACGAGTCGGCGGGGCACCTGCTGGCCGCGCTCGAGCTCGCCACCGACGAGCGAGGACGGGCACGTCTGGAGTCCGCCGTGGCCTGGGCGCTTCTCGACGGCGGCGCGCTACGACGCAGGCCATCGCAGCACGCCGGCGGCCGTCGAGAGGTTACGACGACCTCGGCGACGCGGTCTCGGCCGGTCGGCCGCGGCGGCCCACGGCTGGCGCCGTGACCGCGGCGGGACAACGCCGGGGCCATCGCCGTCGTCGAGCCGCGCTGGAACGCGCTCGTCGACGTCCCGGTGCCGAGCTCACGCTGCTGGCTCTGGGCAAGGTCCGCTGCGCAGGCCGCGGCCAGGTTCGGCGATCCACGCCGGGACGTGCTGGACCGCTGGCTCCAGATCGCCGAGCGGATCGGCGACCCGAGGAGCCTCGCCGACGCGCTGACCGCGCTGGCCCTCGACTACAGCATGCTGCGGTTCACCTCGCACGGCACGGACGTGCTGATGTCTGCGGCGGCCGACCTGGCCCGCACCCACCACTTCCCGGTCGCGCTGCTCGAGGTGCCTGTCCAACCTCACCGTCGAGTACAAGCTGATCGACCTCCGCCGGGCCGTCGAGGTCGGCCGCGAGGCCGTGGAGGTCGCGGTCGAGCTGGCATCGTCCTCGGATGGGCTACACCGACACCAACCTGACCCTGGCTCGCTGGAGGCCTCGGGTGAGTGGGCAGCCCTCGACGGAGCCTCGCGCAGACCGGCGAGCGGTGGTGGAGCTCGCGACGGTCACCGGGCGGGCGGCATCGACGGTTACCTGCAGGCGGCTCGCGGGCAGTGCAGCACGTCTTGCCCTGGCCCGGCGGCGCGCCACCGAGCCAGCGACGATCCTGCGGACCATCTCGTGGATCGCCTTCGGCCGAGTCGTTCGAGCCGCCTGGTCCCGGGGCGACGGCGAGACCGCGCCCTCGAGCGGGCGTTGGTCGCGGTCGAGGCAGCAGTACGAGCTGTCCGGCATGTCCGACGACCTGGTGCACATGTGGCCCCACGCCGTCGAGGTCGGCCATGGCCGCGGCGACACCGAGGTGCGTGACCGACTGATCGCCATCTGGACGTCGACGAGGCCCGACAGTACAGGTCCCGGTCTCGCTGCAGGCCCATCGCTCGAGCGTTCGCCGGACTGATGGCACGTGACAGCGACCCGACCGCGGTCGAGGCGCTGCTCGCTGACGCGATCGCCGGGTTCGCGGCCTGGGGGTCGCGACCGTACCAGGCTCGCGCGGAGGCTCGAGCTCGGGCTGGTGGTTGATCGGACTCGGCCGTGCGGCCGAGGGCGGCGGCCCTGCTGGCATCGGCGCGGCCGTACCTGCACGGAGCTGGGTGCCAACGGGTGGCTGGCGCAGGTCGTCGGCACAGCGCGGACGCGCGTTGACCGCCCGGAGAATGGGCGGGTGTCCTCCCGCTTCGGGGTCTACGTGCACGTGCCGTTCTGTGCGGTGCGGTGCGGCTACTGCGACTTCAACACCTACACGGCCACCGAGCTCGGCGGCGGCGGTTCGCAGGCGGCGTACGCCGGTCACGCGGTCGCGGAGATCGAGTAGCCGCCCGGACAGGTCCTCGGCCCGCAGCGACCGCGCGTCGAGACCGTCTTCTTCGGGGGTGGCACGCCGACGCTGCTCCCGTCGGCGGACCTCGTCCGGATCCTGGCGGCGATCGACCCCACCTTCGGGCTCGCGGACGATGCCGAGGTGACCACCGAGGCCAACCCCGACAGCGTCACGCCCGAGAGCCTCGACGCGCTGCGTCCGGGCGGGTTCACCCGGATCCGCTTCGGGATGCAGTCGGCCGTGCCGCACGTGCTGCGGGTGCTGGAGCGCACCCACGACCCGGCGAACGTGCCCCGCGGCGGTGCGCTGGGCCCGCGAGGCGGGGTTCGACCAGGTCAGCCTCGACCTGATCTACGGGACGGCGGGGGAGTCGCTCGACGACTGGCGAGCCTCCCTCGAGGCGGCGCTGGCGTGCGCAGCCCGACCACGTCTCGGCGTACTCCCTGATCGTGGAGGACGGGACCCGACTGGCACGCCAGGTCCGCACCGGCGTGGTCGCCGCGCCGGACGACGACGACCTGGCGGACAAGTACGTCGTGGCCGACGAGATGCTGACCGCGGCCGGCCTGGAGTGGTACGAGGTCTCGAACTGGGCGCGCGACCGGGCGGCCCGGTGCCGGCACAACGAGCTCTACTGGACCAGCGCCGACTGGTGGGGCATCGGTCCCGGCGCGCACTCCCACGTCGCGGGGGAGCGGTGGTGGAACGTCAAGCACCCCAGTGCCTACGCCGCGCGCGTCGCTGCCGGTGAGTCCCCGCGCGCCGACGGCGAGACCCTCGACGAGCCGACCCGCTCGCTGGAGCGGGTGCTGCTCGAGATCCGGCTGCGCGAGGGCCTGTCCGTCGACCTCGTCGAGGCCGCCCGCGCCGAGGCGGTGGTCGACCGGGGCCTGGCCGCGTTCGAGGGGGACCGGTTGGTGCTGACCCGCCGCGGCCGGCTGCTGGGTGACGCGGTGGTGCGCGACCTCGTCAACTGAGGTTGACAGATCGCGTCCGTCAACCTATGTTGACGCCATGACCTCCGAGTCAGACCTCGCCACTGCGGCCAGCGCCTCCGATCCCCGCGTCGGCCTGCGCGCCGTACGCGCTCTGCGGCGGCTGCTGGAGGCGCTGGAGCGCACCCAGGTGCTGCGGGCGCGCGAGCTGGGCTGGTCGTGGCAGGAGATCGGCGAGGCCCTCGAGGTCAGCCGGCAGGCAGTGCACAAGAAGTACGGGCGCGACGAGTAGGAGTCGGGATGTTGGAGCGGTTCACGAAGCGGGCGCGCGAGGTGGTCGAGCGCGCGGTGCAGGTGGCGACGGAGGCGCGGGCCAGCCAGGTCCGGCCCGAGCACCTGTTCGCGGCGCTGCTGTGGGACAGCGAGTGCCTGGCGGTGCGGGTGCTGAACGACCAGGGTGCGACCTCGGACCGGCTGCACGCCGAGCTCGACCGTCGCCGGGCGAAGTACGTCGACGGGCTGGATGACGACGACGCCGCGGCGCTGGCCAGCATCGGCATCGACCTGGCCGAGGTCGTCGGTCGTCTCGGCGAGCCGCCCCGAGGTCGGCGGCGCTTCGGCCGTCCGTCGAAGCGGTTCTCGCGGCCGGCGAAGAAGGTGCTCGAGCTGTCGCTGCGCGAGGCGATCGCGCTGCGGCACAACTACATCGGCACCGAGCACCTGCTGCTCGGCCTGGTCCGCCAGGGTGACCCGATGGTGCGCGACACCCTCGCCGACGCCGGCGTCGACACGACTCTGCTGCGCCAGGCGGTCGCGGACGCCCTGCGACGGGCCGGCTAGCTCGGGCTGCTCGTCACGAAGTCGATGAGCTCCTCGACCCGGCCGAGCAGCGCCGGATCGAGGTCCTGGAAGCCGCGCACGCCGCCGAGGATGTGCTTCCAGGCGCGGGCGATGTCGGCCTGCTCACGGTGCGGCCAGCCGAACTGCTGGCACACGCCCTTCTTCCAGTCCAGCTGACGGGGCACGTCCGGCCAGCGTTCCTGGCCGAAGCGCTGCGGCTTCACGGCGGCCCAGATGTCGACGAACGGGTGGCCGACGATGAGCACGTGCTTGCCGACCGGCGACTTCGCGACGGACGCGGCGATGCGACTCTCCTTCGAGCCGGGGACGAGGTGGTCGACGAGCACCCCGACCCGGCGCTCGGGCCCGGGGCCGAAGTCGCGCAGGTGATCCCCGAGGTCGTCCACGCCCTCGAGGTACTCCACGACGACACCCTCGATCCGCAGGTCGTCACCCCAGACCTTCTCGACCAGCTCGGCGTCGTGGCGGCCCTCGACGAAGATGCGGCTCGCGCGCGCCACCCTGGCCTTGACCCCCTGGACGGCGACCGAGCCCGACGCCGTCCGCGTGGGCGCCGCGGGGCCCTGGCGCGTGGGGGAGACCAGCACCACCGGGCGGCCCTCCAGCAGGAACCCCGGCCCGAGCGGGAACGTGCGCCGTTGGTGACGCCGGTCCTCGAGCGTCACCGTGCCGAGGTCGCGCTCGGTCCGCACGATCTCGCCGCACCAGTCGGTGCCCACCTCCTCGACGACCAGGCCGAGGTCGGCGTCGATCTCCACCGCACGCCCGTTCTTCGGGGCGCGCCAGTCGGTGGCGAGCACGTCGGCGCCGTACCGGTCATGGGGGCCCGTCTCGAAAGCTGGCACGCACGGAGGCTAGGTCGAGAAACGGATAGTCCATGTCATTCGAGTCCCCGGGAGCGGCGTGTCGAGGACTCGACTGACATGGACTATCGCATTTTCGGGCTTGCGTTCCAACCCATCACGATATATCGTCAATACATCGAGACTGTGTCGGTGAGGCCGTGAAGACATCCGGCCCCGGCACGCAGAACGAAAGGAGGTCTCGATCATGGGACACGCAAAGTGGACTACAGATTTCGAACCGACTCGGCGCCAGCGTGGTGGCCGCAGCCGGAGCCACGGCCACCGGGGAGGACCCGGCAGCTGGGGCGGACCGTGGGGCGGCCCGATGGGCGGCCCGCCACCGTGGGTGGCACAGATGTTCGGCCCCGAGTTCGGGGGACCGGGCGGCCGGGGCGGACGACGTCCGAGGGCACGCCGGGGCGACGTACGCTCCGCCATCCTCGACGTGCTCGCCGCGGCGGGCGACCAGCCCGTCAACGGCTACCAGGTGATCCAGCAGATCGCCGAGCGCACCGAGGGTGCGTGGAAGCCGAGCCCGGGTTCGGTCTACCCGACCATCGCCCAGCTCGAGGACGAGGGACTCGTCGAGGACGCCCCCACCGGGCGCAAGGCGATCCAGCTCACTGCCGAGGGCCGCACGTACGTCGAGGAGCACACCGAGGAGATGGCGGCCGTCTGGGCGCCGTTCGCCGAGGAGGCCGAGGACGACGAGGCGGTCAACTTCAAGCAGGTGATCGGCCAGACCGTCGGCGCGATCGTCCAGGTCACGACGACCGGGACGCCCGACCAGCGGGCCAAGGCGATCGAGATCCTCAGCGACACCCGCCGCCAGCTCTACGGCCTGCTGGCCGAGGGGCCGGAGGAGGCCGATGACGAGACCGTCACGGACGAGGAGCGGTAATGCCTGACTCGTTGCGTCTCAGTGATGCCGATCGCCAGGAGGCCTGTGAGCTGCTCGGTGAGCAGTACGCGCAGGGCCGCCTGACCCGCGAGGAGTTCGACGAGCGCAGCGACGCGGTGTGGTCGGCGAAGACCCATGGGGACCTGTCCCCGGTCTTCGCCGACCTACCGGTCGGCACGCCCCAGCAGCCACCGCGGCCGCTGGGGCGTGCCCCTCGCGGCCCGTTCCGGTTCGGCCCCCTCGTCGGCGCCCGACGAGTGCTGGTGCCGGTGCTGTTCGTGCTGGTGGCGCTGACGATCCTGACGCACCTGCCGCTCGTCCTGATCGCCGTCGGCGTGTGGTTCTTCCTGTGCGGACCGCTCCGCCGCAGATATCGGAATTACGACACGACGTGACACCGGGGCGACCTAACCTCCCTGCATGAGTCATCCCGGGAGCTCGTCCACGGCGCAGGCATGGCCGGGCTCCTCCGGTCCGCCACCGTCGCCCCCGGCTCCGAAGAAGAAGATCCCGCTCTGGGTCATCGGCGTCGCGGTCGCGGTGATGCTGGCCCTCGCGGGCGTGGTGCTGTTCGTGCTCCTGCACGACACGAAGTCGCAGAAGCAGACCTTCCCGCGCGTGTGGGACAGCCGGATCGCGCCGTACGCCAAGATCGCGGAGCAGAAGCGGGGACTGCTGTTCAAGCACCCGGTGGAGGTGCGCTTCCTGTCTCCGGCGAAGTTCGAGAAGAGCGTCACCACCGACGAGACGGAGCTCGACAAGGACGACCGGGAGGACATCCGGCAGTTCGAGGGGCTGATGCGCGCCTTCGGGCTGATCGACGGCGACGTCGACCTCTTCAAGGCCTTCAACGAGGCGAGCGGCGCCGGAACCCTGGCCTACTACTCCTTCGACGACAAGCGCATCACGGTGCGCGGTGACACGCTCACGCTGGCTGTCCGGGCCACCTTGGTGCACGAGCTGACGCACGTGCTGCAGGACCAGTACTTCGACCTCGGCGACCGGATGGACGCCTTCGGCAAGGCTTCCGACAAGGGTGAGGACACCTCCGAGGACGACGTGCTGCGCGCCATCGGCGAGGGCGACGCGAACCGCGCCGAGGAGCGCTACCGCGCCTCCTTGCCGCGCAAGCAGCGTCGTGCGCTCGCCGCCGCCGAGGCCAAGGACCAGAAGACCGGCCGCGACCGGCTGGACAAGGTCCCGCCGATCGTCGTGACGCTTCAGTCCGCGCCGTACGCGCTCGGAGACGGACTGGTGGCGGCGGTGGCCGCGAAGGGCGGCAACAAGGCCCTGGACCGGCTCTTCCGCGACCCACCCGCCCACGAGACCGCGCTGTTCGACCCGTTCACGGTGCTGGCCCACGACACCGGCGCCGAGGACGTCGCGACCCCGAAGCTGGAGTCGGGGGAGAAGAAGTTCGAGACCGGCGAGTTCGGCGTCCTCACGTGGTACTTCATGCTCGCGGAGCGGCTGCCGCTGAAGGACGCCCTTGCGGCGGCCGACGGCTGGGGTGGCGACGCCTACGTGGGGTACGAGCGCGACGGGAACCCGTGCGCGCGCATCGACTACACCGGGCGTACGTCGGCCGACACCTCACGCATGCTCTCCGCGCTGCAGCGGTGGGTCGCGGCGGCACCCGGTGCGGCGGCCCAGGTGAGCCGTCACGGTGGCCTGGTGCGCTTCGATTCCTGCGATCCCGGCAAGTCCGTCCACGCAGGCAAGGACGTCTCCGAGGACGCACTCTCGCTCGTCGCCGTTCGCGCCTACCTCGGTGTCGGCCTCGTGCGCGCCGGCGTCCCGACGAAGGCCGCCGGCTGCCTGGCCGGGAAGCTGGCGCAGGAGTACCCCGTCTCGAAGCTGTCGGACCCGAAGTTCGGCGAGGGGGACCCGGCCGTCGCCCAGCGGGTGCGGCAGCTCGCCATCAGCTGCCGCTGACCAGGCACCTCAGCCCGCCGCGCGTGCTTCCCACGTGCGGCGACTCAGCTGATGGACGACGGCACGCCGCAGCGGGTCGCCGAGCGGGAGGCTCTCACGCTCGAAGTCGAGCTCCGGGGCGCGCCGCATCCCCAGCCGTCGCATCACCGACTGCGAGCGCAGGTTGCCCGGCGTCGTGATCGAGACGAGCACCTCGAGGGCAGCCGGCCCGAAGGCGAGGTCGACGGCGGCTGTCGCGGCCTCGGTGGCGTAGCCGTGTCCCCAGGCGTCACGGCTCAGCCGCCACCCGACCTCGACAGCAGAGGTGGTCGGAGCCTGGTGTCCCTGGAGGGCGAGCCCGGTGAAGCCGACCACCCGGGCCGTGTCGCGGACCTCGACGGCCCAGAGGCCGTAGCCGACCTCGTCGAACTGGTCCGCGATCCGGTCGAGGAACGCGTCGCTCTCCGCCCGCGTCATCGGCGCGTTGATGTGCTCCATCACCGCGGGATCGGCGTTCATGGCGCCGAACGCATCGGCGTCGGCCGGCGTCCATCGCCGTAGCAGCAGCCGCTCGGTCTCCAGCTCGGCGGGGATGTGGTCCGTCACAGCAGCGGCAGCCGCTTCTGGCTGCGCGGCAGCTGCTCGAAGCCACGCCGCACGGCGTCCCCGAGCGCCTCGGCCGGGAACGGCCACTGCGCGGCGGCCAACGCGCCGTCGACCCCCACCCCGCGACCGGCCAGGTCGCGGATGGTCTCGGCCACGACACCGATGTCACCCCGTTGCTCCTCGACGAAGGCCCGCCCGACGGGCGCGCCGTGGCCGGGCACGACGACCGATCCGGGGCCGACCAGGTCCAGCACCAGGTCCAGCGAGAGCGGCCAGTCCATCGGGAAGCAGTCCTGGCCGTAGGCCGGGGGGCCGGACTCCTCGACCAGGTCACCGGCCAGCAGCACGTCCGCCGCCTCGATGCGTACGACGACGTCCCCGTCGGTGTGGCCGCGGCCAGGGTGCACCACCTCCACCGAGCGGTCGCCGAGGTCGATGGTGGTGACGGAGGAGAAGACGTGGTCGGGCGCGACGACGGGTGTGGCCGCGATCTCCTCGCCTCGCTCGGCCGCGCGCTCGCCCGCGAGGTCGCGCACCTCCTCGCCCTCCTCGACCAGGGTGCGTCGGGTCGCCTCGTGTGCCGTGATCGGCATCTCGCCGTACTCGCTGCGGAAGGTGTGGTTGCCCAGGACGTGGTCGAAGTGGGCGTGGGTGTTGACCAGTCCGACCACCGGCCGGGCCGAGAGCCGGCGCAGGTCCGCCACCACCTCGCGGGCGGCCACGCTCGAGGAGTGGGTGTCGACGACCAGGAGCCCGGCCTCGCCCTCGACCACCGAGACGTTGACGTCCCACCACTCGTAGCGCGCCACCCACACCCGCTCGCCGACTTCCGTGAACTGGGACACGCCGCCACCCTATGAACTCCTAGTACCCTTGGCACTCTGAAACGACGAGTGCCAACCACGGGTGGAGGCGAGATGCAGGAGGACCGCAGGCTCGCCGTGCTCCGCGCGATCGTGGAGGACTACGTGTCCACCCGGGAGCCCGTCGGCAGCAAGGCCCTGGTCGAGCGGCACCGCCTCGGGGTCTCCCCGGCGACGGTGCGCAACGACATGGCGGCGCTCGAGGAGGAGGGGCTGATCGCCCAGCCGCACACCAGTGCCGGCCGGATCCCCACCGACAAGGGCTACCGGTTCTTCGTCGACCGGCTCACCCAGCTCAAGCCGCTGTCGTCGGCCGAGAAGCGCGCGATCTCGACCTTCCTCGAAGGAGCGCACGACCTCGACGACGTCATCGGGCGCTCCGTGCGGCTGCTGGCCCAGCTCACGCAACAGGTCGCGATCGTGCAGTACCCGACCCTGGCGCGCTCGACGGTCCGGCACGTCGAGCTGGTGGGGCTCTCCAGCACCCGCCTGCTGATCGTGCTGATCCTCTCGACCGGCCGGGTCGAGCAGCGCGTGGTCGAGCTGCCGGTGGAGATCTCGGAGGAGACGCTCGGCGATCTCCGTGCCCGGATCCTGGTGGCCGCGTCGGGACAGCCGATCACCACGGCGGCCACGGCACTCGGGGACCTGACCAACCAGGTCGACCGCACCGACCGCCAGCAGGTGGCCGTCATAGCGGCGGCCCTGGTGGAGGCGATGTCCTCCGAGCGGCTCGACGGCCGGGTCGTGGTGGGCGGCACCGCCAACCTGGCGCGGTTCGGGGAGGGCTTCGAGTCCTCGATCAAGCCGATGCTGGAGGCGCTCGAGGAGCACGTCGTGCTGCTGCGGCTCCTCGGCGAGGCCACCTCCGACGCGATCACCGTCCGCATCGGCCACGAAGGGCCCTACCAGGAGCTGGCCACGACCTCGGTCATTGCCACCGGCTACGGACCCGGCGACGCAGCCTTCGGTTCGCTCGGTGTCGTGGGCCCGACCCGCATGGACTACCCGGGCTCCATGGCCGCCGTACGCGCCGTGGCCCGCTACGTCTCGACGATCCTCGACCAGAACTGACCCGACAGAGACCCGCGAAAGAGACACGTGAGCCACGACCCCTACGAGATCCTCGGCGTCTCCCGAGACGCCGGACCCGACGAGATCAAGAAGGCCTACCGCCGGCTTGCCCGTCAGCTGCACCCGGACGTCAACCCGGACCCAGCGACGCAGGAGCGGTTCAAGGAGGTCTCCGCCGCCTACGAGGTGCTCTCCGACCCGGAGAAGCGCCGCATGTACGACCTCGGCGGCGACCCGTTCGGGCGCGCTGGCGCCGGCCAGGGTCCCGGGTTCTCCTTCACCGACATCATGGACGCGTTCTTCGGGGGCGGCGCCGCTGCGCAGGGCCGGGGCCCGCGTCCCCGCACCCGGCGTGGCCAGGATGCGCTGGTGCGGCTCGAGGTCGAGCTGGCCGAGGCCGCGTTCGGTGTGAAGCGTGAGCTCAAGGTCGACACCGCGGTGCTGTGCGGCACCTGCCAGGGCAGCGGCGCGGCCGCGGGATCGCAACCGGTCACGTGCGAGACCTGCCACGGCCACGGCGAGATACAGCACGTCCAGCGCTCGTTCCTCGGAGAGGTCCGCACGCTGCGGCCGTGCTCGGCGTGCCGCGGGTACGGCGAGATCATCCCCGACCCGTGCCGCGAGTGCTCCGGCGACGGACGGGTCCGCTCGCGTCGCTCGCTGACCGTCAAGATCCCCGCCGGTGTCGACACCGGCACGCGCGTGCAGCTCGCGGGTGAGGGCGAGATCGGTCCCGGTGGCGGCCCCGCCGGTGACCTCTACGTCGAGATCCACGTCGCGCCCCACCGGGTGTTCACCCGCGACGGCACCGACCTCCGTTGCCACGTCGCCGTCCCGATGACGGCGGCGGCCCTGGGTACGACGATCCAGCTGCCCCTGCTCGAGGCCGACGTGGCCGAGGCCGACTCCGACATGGAGCTGTGGGTCGACCTCGACGTACGCGCGGGCACGCAGTCGGGCACCGAGACCACGCTGCGCGGCCGTGGTGTCCCGCACCTCCGCTCGCAGGTCCGCGGTGACGTCATCGTCACGATCGAGGTCGAGACGCCGGGCCGGCTCGACGACCGCCAGCAGGAGCTGCTGCGCGAGCTCGCCGCGCTGCGCCACGAGGAGTCGCCCGACGGCCGGATCCAGGCCCCGAACAAGGGGATGTTCGGCCGGCTGCGCGACGCCTTCAACCCGAGATGACGCTGCCGGTCTTCGTCGGACCGGTCACGGGTGCTCGGGTCGGTGACACCGTCGAGGTCGACGGCCCGGAGGCGCACCACGCAGTCGTCGTACGACGGCTCCGGCTCGGCGAGGGAGTCGTGCTCGTCGACGGCGCGGGGACGTCCGCCACGGGCACCGTCAGCGCCGCCGCCAAGAGGTCCTTCGAGGTGACGGTCTCCGAGGTCACCACGTCGCCGCGACCGACGCCCGTGGTGACCGTCGTGCAGGCGATCCCCAAGGGCGATCGTGCCGAGCTCGCCGTGGAGGTGCTCACCGAGGTGGGCGCCGACCGGATCGTCCCGTGGGCCGCCGCCCGCTGCGTCGGGGTGTGGCGCGGTGACCGGGCCGTGAAGTCCCTGGCGAGGTGGCGCGCCACGGCGCGTGAGGCCGCGAAGCAGTCGCGTCGCTCATGGCTCCCCGAGGTCACCGAGCAGCTGACCACTCCCGACGTGGCGGCGTTGCTCGCCTCGGTCGACCTCGCGGTGGTGCTCCACGAGGCGGCGACATCATCCCTGGCCGACCTCCATGTCGAGGGCGTCGATTCGGTCGCGGTGGTGGTCGGTCCCGAGGGCGGGATCACCGACGAGGAGCTGGCGGCCTTCGCCGACGCCCATGTGGTGCGCATGGGGGAGTCGGTGCTCCGCACCTCGACGGCGGGCGTTGCCGCCGTCGCCGCGCTGCTCTCGCGCACCTCCCGCTGGGGCTGAACTCCGCCCCCGCCGGGCCTCGTGGCACTACGGTGTCGCCGTGAGCGTGGTGCAGGAGACGCCGCGGTTGGAGGCGCACTACATCGCCCTCGCCGCGTCGAAGCTGGAGGACCGCATCCGCGCGCGGCTGCCCGGCCGGCGGCTGGCCGACGTGGCGCACCGACTCTCGGAGAAGGTGCCGGAGATCTCCGACGGGTTCGCGACCTCGCACCTGCGCTATCGCCGCACCCGGCTGTTCTCCCGCGTCACCAGTGCAGTCATCGTGGTGGCCACGCTCGTGGCCCTGGTCGTCGCGCTCAGGGACTTCGTCTCCACCGGTACGACGCACGCCGCCGACTGGGTGCCGCTCGTCGAGAGCACGATCAACGACATCGTGTTCGCGGCCATCGCGGTCTTCTTCCTGTGGGCACTGCCCGAGCGGCGGGAGCGCCGTACCCTCCTGCTCCTGCTGCACGACCTCCGCTCGCTGGCCCACGTCGTCGACATGCACCAGCTCGACAAGGACCCTGAGCAGGCTCGCCACGACTACGTGCCCACCCCGAAGAGCCCGCCGAACCGGATGAGTGCCGAGGAGCTGCACCACTACTTCGACTACTGCTCGGAGCTGGTCTCGCTGATCGCCAAGACCGCGGCGCTGTGTGCCGAGAAGACCTCGGACTCGGTCGTGCTCAACACCGTCAGCGAGCTCGAGACGCTCGCGGCCCAGATGTCGGCCAAGATCTGGCAGAAGATCTCGCTGCTGCCTGACCACTGATGTCCAGCGACGTCACCTGATGCTGAACTCCTTGGTGTCCACGGTGGTGTCGCCGCTGCCGAGGTCTGCATCGCTGCCGACCACGAGCACGTACGTCGAGCCGCTCGGCAGTCGTGGCAGCCGGAAGGTGAACGGCGTGAACTCGCAGCAGCGAGATGGCGCGGACGCGCCGTGGCCCACGCGAACGAGACCACTCGGTGCGGTAGACCGCCCAGTAGACCCGGCCGTCGGCTGTCGATGCGCGGCCGAGCACCGACGAACCGGAGCGGAGGAAGGCGTTGTCGGCGGGCGACTCGATCGATACGGGGGAGTCGATCCCGTCGCCGCGCAGGGGCTCGACGGGCCGGGTGGTGTCCACGCCGAAGACGGAGTCGACCGGATCACCGGCGACGGCGAAGCGCACCGGAGCGTCGGAGCCCACCGCGTCGTCGGCGGTGTGCACGAGAGCCTGGATCACCACCCGGGCCTTCGCGTCGTCGAGGTCGGGTGTGCGCCGTGGCGGCGCGGCGAAGTCGATGGTCACGATGCCCTTGTCCTGCGTGGCCTTGGCACTCATGTGGGATGCCAGCAGGTAGTTGCGGAAGTCGTCGTCGCGGGGACTGTCGGTCATCAGCGCGCTGATCGCCACCGTCAGCGCGGACTTGCGCGAGTCCGGCACCCGGTGGACCTCCGTGAACAGCCGGGGACCGGCGGGCGTCGTACCCACGTAGGTCAGCGTCAGGTCGAGGCTGCGTCCGGGTGCTGGTCGCGGGACCTGCGGCCCTGCGTCGCTGACCCGGTGACCCAACCACGCCATGCCGCCCGTGAGCGCCACGACCGCGACCACTGCGGCAGCGGTGGCAGGCAGGCCGTACCAGGCGCGGGATCGAGCGGAAGGCGTCATCACTAGTAGAGGGAGATGCTCTTCGTGTCCTGACTCGTCCCCACGCCCTCCCCGTCGGACTCGTCGACGTCGTGGACGACGAGTGTGTACGCCCCCTTCGGCGCCGTGACGGTGAAGGAGTACGGCGACAGCGTGCAGCACTCGGCAGCGGTCGTGAACCCGTGCTTGACGACCCGATCGCCCTGCTTGAGCTCCCAGACCACGTTGGCCTCGAAGGTGGCGGCCTGGCCGTGCACGGTGAAGGTGGTCGAGAGGTGCGCATCCTCGCCGGGTGACGCGATCGAGACCGTCGAGAGCACCGAGTCGGGGCTGTCCTTCGCGATCGGCTGGGTGGTGTCGATGCCGAGGACCTCGCTGGCCGCCTCACCGTTCACCAGGAAACGGATCGGCAGGTCGCTGGCGTCGGCTTGGTCGACGGTCCACACCAGCGACTGCAGCACCATCTGCGCCGTCTCCTCGTTCATGCCCTCCGGTCGATCGAGCGGCCCGTCGAGGTGCAGGTGGAAGGAGTCGCGGTGCTTCGAGATCCCGGCCGTGACACCGAGGTCGCGCAGGTAGTTGCGGTAGTCGGGGTCCTCCGGCCGGGCACCGAAGGCCTCCGAGACCGCGGCCTGCAGCGGGCTGTCGGTGGTGTCGCCCACCTCGTGGGACTCGGTGAACAGCCGCGGCCCGGCCGCCGTGGCGCCCACGTAGGTCACCGGAACGTTCAGGTCGCGCCCAGGTGAGTCGTCTGCTCCGGTCGTCGCGCCGGGCCGTTCCGGTCCGGCCGCCGGGGAGTCCTCGGAGGTGAGGTTGGCGACCCAGGCCGTGCCGCCGATCACGAGGACGACGGCGGCGGCTGCTGCGATCGTCAGCGGCAGCCAGCGGGTCGACGACGGCGCCGCGGGGCGCCCGGTCGTGCGCGAGCGGATCTCGTCGAGCCGCTCGGGAGGGCGTACGTCGGACACTGCCTCCTGCAGCAGTGAGCGCAGGTCGTCGTCGTGTGCGTCATCTGTCCTCCTGGAGGTCGGAGAGGGCGGTGCGGAGAGCGGCCGCGCCGCGGGAGGCGTGGCTCTTCACCGCGCCCTGGCTGATCCCGAGCGTCTCGGCGATCTCGCGCTCGGACAGGTCGAGGTAGTAGCGCAGCGCGAGCACCTCGCGCTGGCGGCGCGGCAGGCCGGCCATGGCGTCGAGAACTGCTCGGCGACGGGCGTCGACCAGCACCGGCGCGTCGGCGCCGGGGGCCGCACCCGGTTGGTCGGGTGGGTGGCGGTTCACGACGCGCAGGTGCCGCAGCGTCGAGCGGGAGCGGTTCACCACGGTCTGGCGCAGGTACGCCGGCACGTCGGCGCCCGCCAGCCGGTCCCAGCGCTGGTGGACCGCCACGAAGGCGTCCTGCACGACCTCCTCGGCGCGGCCGGCGTCGCCGAGCAGGAGCACGCCGAGCCGCACCAGCCGCACGTAGTGCTCGTCGTACAGCCGTTCCAGCGCGTAGTCCGCCTCGGACTCGATGGCTACTCCAGGTGTCAGGACGCTGGTCACGCTAGTAGGACGTCTGGGAGTGCATGCCGGTTTACACGCCGTCAGTCATGCTGAGGGCATGAGCGACCAGGACTGCCTGTTCTGCAAGATCGTCGCGGGTGACGTACCGGCAGAGATCGTCCACGAGAGCGGCACCACGCTGGCGTTCCGTGACCTCGAGCCGCAGGCGCCCAGTCACGTCCTGGTGATCCCGCGCAGCCACTACCCGAACGCAGCGGCGCTGGCCGAGGGCGAGCCCGCGACAGCGGCGGACCTGTTCGACGCGGCGGGCGCGATCGCCGAGCAGGAGGGGCTCAGCGAGGGCTACCGACTGGTCTTCAACACCGGCGCCCAGGCCCACCAGAGCGTCTTCCACGTCCACATGCACCTCCTCGGCGGCCGTGCCATGACCTGGCCGCCCGGATGAGAATCACCCCACGACGTCGCGCGTCGGGCTCGCTGCGCTCGCAGGGGCACGATGCCGCGGGGACCCCGAAAAGGCCCCGCCTCCTGGCGTGCCTGGCGGCCGGCGTGCTCCTGCTGGCCGGATGCGGTACGACGTCCCCCGAGTCGAAGTCCGAGGCCAAGGCCACCCCGACGCCGAGCCAGTCCCACTCGCACACGGCCACGCCGCACGCGGCGGCCGCGCCGGTACGCCACCTCCCGCTCCGTCCGGGCGAGCGCCGGCAGGCGGTGCGGATGCCGACGTCGTACACCCCGAGCGCACCCACGGGCGTCGGCACCGACGACTACCGGTGCTTCCTGCTGGACCCGGGCATCGACACGAACCAGATGATCACCGGGTTCAACGTCCTGCCGGGCAGCCCTGACGTCGTGCACCACGTGATCCTCTTCCGCGTCGCGCCCGAACAGGTCGCGGAGGCCGAGGCGAAGGACGCCGAGACACCCGGCCAGGGATGGACCTGCTTCGGTGACTCCGGTCTGGGCCGAGGCGCAGGGCAGGAGATCGACGACGCCCCGTGGCTGGGTGCGTGGGCGCCGGGTGGCAAGGAGCAGCTCTACGCCAAGGGGTACGGCGAGCCGTTCCCCGCCGGATCCCGTGTGGTCATGCAGGTGCACTACAACCTGCTGGCCGGCAGCGAGCCCGACCGGAGCGCCGCCGAGCTGCGGCTCACCCCCGCCTCGTCGAAGATCACGCCGCTCGTCACGCAGCTGCTGCCGGCGCCCGTCGAGCTGCCGTGCCGCCCCGAGCACGCCGACGGCAAGCTGTGCAGCCGCGAGAAGGCCGTGGCCGACGTGAAGGCACGGTTCGGCGACGGTCCGGGCTCGACGGCGGACCTGCTGCACTTCCTGTGCGGACCGATCAGCGCCGGGACCGGTGCAGTCGTGCACGCGCACCATCACCAAGCCCGAGACCATCCGCGGCGTCGCCGGCCACATGCACCTGCTCGGCACGTCGATCAAGGTCGAGGTCAACCCGGGTCGCACCGGCGCCCGCACCCTCCTCGACATCCCGGTCTGGGACTTCGACAACCAGGGCAGCCGCCCGATCTCCCCGGCGAAGCTGCAGCCCGGCGACACCGTCAAGGTGACCTGCCACCACAGCCAGGAGCTGCGCGACCGCCTCCCCGCGTTCGACGGCATCCCCGACAAGTACGTCGTCTGGGGTGAGGGCACCACCGACGAGATGTGCCTGGGGATCCTGCTGACCACGCGGCCGTGATCGGTGGCGCTGCTGCGCCGGTTTCCCAGGGACCATGGGAAACCGGTTCCCACCCAGCGTGCACGTGGGCGACGAGTCAAAATCGTTCCTCACCTGGGAAACCGGTCGCGCCGCGCCCGTACCATTGAAACGGACATGACAGAACCCAGCAACCAGCCTGCGGCCGACCAGACCCAGCACACCGTCGTGGTGCCCACGAGCACCAACATGGTCGCCCTGCTCGGACCGGGCGACGAGCACCTCCGGCTGATGGAGAAGGCCTTCTCGGCCGACATCCACGTCCGCGGCAACCAGGTGACGCTCACCGGTGCCCCGGCGGAGGTGGCGCTGGCCGAGCGCGTCATCGACGAGATCGTCACGATCATCCGCACCGGCCAGGGCGTCACGCCCGAGATCGTCGAGCGGGTCATCGGGATGCTGCGGGCGGAGTCGACCGAGCGGCCCGCCGACGTGCTCTCGCTCAACATCCTGTCCAACCGCGGCCGCACCATCCGTCCGAAGACCCTGAACCAGAAGCGCTACGTCGACGCGATCGACAAGCACACCATCGTCTTCGGCATCGGCCCGGCCGGCACGGGCAAGACCTACCTCGCCATGGCCAAGGCCGTGCAGGCGCTGCAGAGCAAGGCGGTCAACCGGATCATCCTCAGCCGCCCCGCGGTCGAGGCGGGTGAGCGGCTCGGGTTCCTGCCGGGCACGCTGACCGAGAAGATCGACCCCTACCTGCGGCCGCTGTACGACGCGCTGCACGACATGGTCGATCCCGAGTCGATCCCCAAGCTGCTCGCGGCGGGCACGATCGAGGTGGCGCCGCTGGCGTTCCTGCGGGGTCGCTCGCTCAACGACTCCTTCATCGTGCTCGACGAGGCGCAGAACACCACGCCGGAGCAGATGAAGATGTTCCTGACCCGGCTCGGCTTCGGCTCCAAGATCGTGGTGACCGGTGACGTCACCCAGGTCGACCTGCCGTCCGGCATGCGCAGCGGGCTCCGCGTGGTCGAGGACATCCTCGACGACGTCGAGGACATCTCGTTCAACCGGCTGACCGCCCACGACGTCGTACGCCACCGTCTGGTCGGCAGGATCGTCGCGGCCTACGAGGCCCACGACATCGGGCAGGGCGACGTCCGAGGAACCCGCGCGAGTGCGCTCCGATCACGATCCGCGGGACCCCGATGAGCATCGAGGTGCTGAACGAGTCCGGGCTCGACCTCGACGTACGCCGGACCCAGAAGCTGGCGCGGTTCGTGATGGACCGGATGCGCGTGCACCCACTGGCCGAGCTGTGCGTCACGGCGGTCGACGAGGACACCATCGCCGAGCTCAACGCCAAGTGGATGGACAAGGAAGGGCCCACCGACGTGCTGGCCTTCCCGATGGACGAGCTGCGGCCCGGCCACGTGAACGAGGAGCCCGAGGAGGGTGTCCTCGGCGACCTCGTCGTGTGCCCCTCGGTGGCCGAGCAGCAGGCCAAGACGGCGGGCCACAGCGCGGCCGACGAGCTGGACCTCCTCACCGTCCACGGGATCCTGCACCTGCTCGGCTACGACCACGCCGAGCCGGCCGAGCACCGCACCATGTTCGACCTCCAGGCCAAGCTGTTGGCCGAGTGGCTGGGCCGCGACGACACCCCCGCCCCCACCCAGGCCTGACGGAAATGAGCGGAGACAGTCCGGGCGCCTACCTGGCGGTCATCGTCCTCGTCGGCGTCGCTGCCCTGCTGACGACCGTCGAGGCAGCGTTGTCGACCTTCTCGCGCGCCCGCGCGCTGGAGCTCGAGCACGAGCAGCGACCGGGAGCCCGGCGCCTGGTGCGGCTGCTCGACGACCCGCCCCGCCACCTCAACGTGGTGCTGTTCCTGCGCCTGCTCGTCGAGACGGCCGCGGTCGTGCTGGGGACGGTCGTGGTGCTGGACCTGTTCGGCGCGGACCAGTGGACGTCCGTGCTGGTGGCGGTCGGGTGTCATGTTCGTGGTGCTGTTCGTGGTCGTGGGCGTGGGGCCACGCACCATCGGCCGCCAGCACGCCGAGTCGATCGCGCTGGGGAGCTCCGGGGCCGTTCTCGCCGTCTCGCGCGTCCTGGGCCCGCTGCCGCAGGTGCTGATCCTCCTGGGCAACGCGCTGACTCCCGGCAAGGGCTTCTCGGAGGGCCCGTTCTCCTCCGAGGCCGAGCTGCGCGAGATGGTCGACCTCGCCGAGGCGTCGAGCCTGATCGAGTCGGGCGAGCGCCAGATGATCCACTCGGTCTTCGAGCTCGGCGACACCTCGGTGCGCGAGGTGATGGTGCCGCGCACCGACCTCGTCTACATCGAGCGGGGCAAGACGCTGCGCCAGGCGATGTCGCTGTTCCTGCGCAGCGGGTACTCCCGGGTCCCCGTCGTCGACGACGGGCTCGACGACATCGTCGGCTTCGCCTACCTCAAGGACGTCACCAAGCGCGTCTTCGACCGCCACGCCGCCGAGACCACGGAGCGGGTCGAGTCGGTGATGCGGCCCGGTCTTCCACGTCCCCGACTCCAAGCCGGTCGACGACCTGCTGCGCGAGATGCAGGCGCAGCGGCGCCACATCGCGGTCGTGGTCGACGAGTACGGCGGCACGGCCGGCGTGGTGACGATCGAGGACATCCTCGAGGAGATCGTCGGCGAGATCTCCGACGAGTTCGACTCCCGCGAGATCCCGGTCGAGACGCTCGGGGACGGCTCCGCCCGCGTATCCGCGCGGTTCCCGGTCGACGACCTCGACGAGGTCGTGGGCGTGGAGATCGACGACGAGGAGGTCGACTCCGTCGGCGGCCTGATGGCCAAGCACCTCGGCAAGGTCCCGATCCCCGGCTCCCGCGTCGAGGTCGAGGGGCTGGTGTTCCTGGCGGAGGAGGCCAAGGGTCGCCGCAACCGCATCG
This sequence comes from uncultured Actinomycetota bacterium, assembly GCA_963698945.1. Lineage (GTDB taxonomy): Bacteria > Actinomycetota > Actinomycetes > Propionibacteriales > Nocardioidaceae > Marmoricola. Next base: position 130,104 of record CAVOST010000008.1, read on the forward strand.
GCACGGTGCTGATCACGCCTGCCCGCTAGCGCGGCCCCCCCGCAGGCGACCACGCTCATCGCCGCTGCGTCGACGCCGGATCGCGTACGACATGCGTGGTCGCTCCTCCCACCTGCGGACCACGACGCAGGTCGCCCTACGATCACGGCGTGGCCGACCTGGATGCCGAGGACCAGAAGCTCGTCACGCTGGCGCGGGCGACGCGCACCCGTGCCCGGGCCTCCGAGGGCGCGGCGCTGCGCGACCTCGACGGGCGGACGTACGCCGCAGCAACGGTCGACCTCCCGTCGCTGCGGGTGAGTGCCCTCGGCGCGGCCATCGCGATGGCCGTCGCCAGCGGCGCGAAGGGGGCCGAGGCGGCGGTCGTGCTCACCGAGGGCGACCTGGCCGACGACGACCTCGCTGCGCTGCGCGACTTCGCCGGCGCCGGCGTACCGGTCCACCGCGCCACGCCGTCAGGGACGGTCGAAGCGTCGTCCTCGTCCTAGGATGAGAGCGAACGGGAGTATGGTTGTTTCCGGCAACCAGCAGGGGTGAACAGAGTGACCGTCACAGGCCAGCGAGAAGAGCTGGGGCAGCACGGCGACGCCGTCCGTCGGCTGCGGGAGTCCTACGACGCGATCGCTCCCGGGGCTCCGGTCCGCCTCGCGAAGAAGACCTCGAACCTGTTCCGACCGCGCGACGCCGTTGCCACGGGCGGTCTCGACGTCTCCGGCCTCGACGGTGTCATCAGCGTCGACGCGGCCGCGCGCACCGCCGACGTCCAGGGGATGTGCACCTACGAGGACCTCGTCGACGCCACGCTGCCCCACGGCCTGATCCCGTACGTCGTGCCGCAGCTGCGCACGATCACCCTCGGTGGCGCAGTGACCGGGCTCGGCATCGAGTCGACCAGCTTCCGCAACGGGCTGCCGCACGAGTCGGTGCTCGAGATGGACGTGTTCACCGGTGCGGGTGAGATCGTCACGGCTCGGCCCGACAACGAGCACGCCGACCTGTTCGCGACCTTCCCCAACTCCTACGGCTCGCTCGGCTACGCCACCCGACTGCGCATCGCGCTCGAGCCGGTCAAGTCCCACGTCGCGCTGCGCCACGTGCGTTTCCACGACACCACCTCGCTGCAGGACGCGATCGCCACGATCACCGAGACGCGCACCTGGCACGGCGAGCCGGTGGACGGGCTCGACGGCGTGGCCTTCGAGCCGGGGGAGTACTACCTGACCCTCGCCCGGTGGACCGACGCCGAGGGCGCCGGCTCCGACTACACGGGGCAGCAGATCTACTGGCGATCGATCCAGCAGCGCGAGGTCGACCTGCTCACCACCTACGACTACCTCTGGCGCTGGGACACCGACTGGTTCTGGTGCTCGGGCGCGTTCGGCGCGCAGAACCCGTGGCTGCGCCGGGTGTGGCCACGCCGGTGGCGCCGCTCCGACGTCTACCAGCGGCTGCTCGGGCTCGACCAGCGCTTCGGGATCGCCAACCGCCTCGACCGTCGCGCCGGGCGGCCCCAGCGCGAGCGCGTGGTGCAGGACATCGAGGTGCCGGTCGAACGGCTGGGGGAGTTCCTCGACTGGTTCGACGAGCACGTCGGCATGCGCCCGGTGTGGCTCTGCCCGCTGCGCCGAGGGGTGACGCGGCGAGGCGTGACCCGACTGGCCGACGATGGCCCTCGTACCCGCTCGAGCCGGGGCGCACCTACGTCAACGCCGGCTTCTGGGGCACGGTGCACGTCGGCCCAGACGCGCCGAACAGCCCGCGGAACCGCGCCATCGAGACCGAGGTGTCGGGGCTCGACGGGCACAAGAGCCTCTACTCCGAGTCGTTCTACGACCGCGAGACCTTCGACCAGCTCTACGACGGCACCAACCTCGCGGCGGTCAAGGACCGCTACGACCCCGACCACCGGCTGACCACCCTCTATGACAAGGCAGTACGCAGGAAGTGAGCCCACGATGACGCAGATGAAGGACCAGACGACGACCACCCGTCCCGTCCTGAGCCGCATGAACATCGCGCAGATGTTCGAGACGCTGCTCGCGAGCCCGGCCCCGGTCCGGTTCACGGCGTACGACGGCAGCGCCTACGGTCCCGAGGACGCCGCTTTCGGGCTGGACCTGAAGACCGAGCGCGGCCTCGCCTACCTGGTGACCGCGCCGGGCGACCTCGGCCTGGCACGCGCCTACGTCTCGGGCGACCTCGACGTGCGCGGCGTGCACCCCGGCGACCCCTACCAGGGGATGCTGACGCTGCTGCGCTCGATGCGCTTCCGTCGGCCCTCTGCGGCCGAGGCGCTGGCACTGATGCGCTCGATCGGTGTCACCAAGCTGGTGCCGCCGCCGCCGCCGCCGCAGGAGCACCTGCCCCGCTGGCGCAGGGCGATGGAGGGCCTGCGGCACTCGCCGGCACGCGACGGCCGGGTGATCTCCCACCACTACGACGTCTCGAACCGGTTCTACGAGATGGTCCTCGGGCCCTCGATGACCTACACCTGCGCGTTGTTCCCGACCGAGGACGCGACCCTCGAGGAGGCCCAGCACGCGAAGTACGACCTCGTCGCCCGCAAGCTCGACCTCCGGCAGGGTCAGCGCCTGCTGGACGTCGGCTGTGGCTGGGGCGGCATGGTGCGCCACGCCGCGAGGGAGTACGGCGTCCGCGCCATCGGCGTGACCCTGTCCAAGCAGCAGGCGGAGTGGGCGCAGGCGAAGATCAAGGAGGACGGGCTCGACCACCTCGCCGAGGTGCGTCACCTCGACTACCGCAGCACGCCCGAGACCGGCTTCGACGCCATCAGCTCGATCGGTCTGACCGAGCACATCGGCGTGGACAACTACCCGGCGTACTTCCGCTTCCTGCGCGACAAGCTGCTCCCGCACGGCCGGCTGCTGAACCACTGCATCACCCGCCCCGACAACCGGGCGACGCAGACCGGCGCCTTCATCGACCGCTACGTCTTCCCCGACGGTGAGCTGACGCGGATCGGGCAGGATCATCACCGAGATCCAGGACGCCGGCCTCGAGGTGCACCACGAGGAGAACCTGCGGATCCACTACGCCAAGACGCTCGCCGGCTGGTGCGAGAACCTCGAGGCCAACTGGGACGAGTGCGTGGCCGAGGTCGGCGAGGGCACGGCCCGCGTCTGGGGCCTCTACATGGCCGGCTCCCGGATGGGCTTCGAGCGCAACGAGATCCAGCTCCACCAGGTGCTCGCGACGAAGACCGACGACGAAGGAGTCAGCGGCTACCCGCTGCGCCACACGTTCTGAGCAATCCGGGCGCGATCTAGGCTGGCGCACGTGGCTGGGCGTGCGCAGGTGCTGGTCCCCGGTGGTTCGTTCCGGATGGGTTCGGTCGACTTCTACCCCGAGGAGCGACCGGTCAGGGACGTGGTGGTCGGCGAGGTCTGGGTCGACGAGCACCCGGTCACCAATGCCGAGTTCAGGCGCTTCGTCAAGGACACCGGCCACGTCACCGTCGCCGAGCGGCCACCCGATCCTCGGGACTTCCCCGACGCCGACCCCGACCTGATGGTTCCGGGGTCGCAGGTGTTCACGGGCACCAGCGGTCCCGTCCCCCTGGACGACTGGACCCGCTGGTGGTCCTGGGTGCCGGGCGCGGACTGGCGGCACCCGTACGGGCCGGGGAGCACGCTGCACGGCCTGGAGCTCCACCCGGTCGTGCACGTCGGTTGGGAGGACGCCGCAGCGTACGCGGCCTGGGCGGGTGCCCGGCTGCCGACCGAGGCGGAGTGGGAGCACGCCGCGCGCGGAGGGCTCGACGACGCCACGTACGCGTGGGGCGACGAGGTGCGGCCGGGCGACAAGGCGATGGCGAACACCTGGCAAGGGCGCTTCCCGTACGAGAACCTCTGGCCACCGAACCTCGCCCGCACGTCGCCGATCCGAACCTTCCCGGCCAACGGCTTCGGGCTGTACGACGTGACCGGCAACGTCTGGGAGTGGACGGCCACGGCCTGGATCGACGACCACGCGCGCCACCCGCCGAGCCCGCCCCAGCGTGCTGCGCCCCCACCAGCACGGTGAGTGAACAGGACCGGTTCGTGACGAAGGGGGGCTCCCACCTGTGTGCCCCCGAGTACTGCCACCGCTACCGACCGGCCGCCCGGCAGGGCCACGGTGCCCGCGACACCACCAACCACGTCGGCTTCCGCTGCGTGCGCGACCCCGGCTAGACAAACGTGTATGTACCCTTGCGGTTACGTAGCCGAATGGGTACATTGACTCCATGGATGCGGTGTTGCAGGCGCTGGCGGATCCACATCGGCGCACAGTGCTGGAGATTCTGCGCGACCATCCGGCATCCGCCGGCGAGCTGGCCGAAGCGCTGCCCATCGCTCGCCCAGGGGTCTCCCGCCACCTACGGGTGCTGCGGGAGGCGGAGCTTGTCGACGTACGACAGGAGGCGCAGCGACGCATCTACAGCCTGCGCCCAGAACCCCTGCTGGAAGTGGACGAATGGCTGGAGAACTACCGCGCGCTCTGGCGTGGCCGGCTCGACGCACTGCACACCGAGATCGCTCGGGGGAAGAGGAAGCAATGAACACCATCGGGACGCTGCGGGCACTGGACGAGACCCGTGGAGCGGTGCGCGTCGAGGACGTGTACGACACTGCGATCGAGGACCTGTGGGAGGCATGTACGACGCCGGAGCGAGTTGCGCGCTGGATAGCCCACGTCAGCGGAGATCTTCGAGTGGGCGGGGACATCCAGGTGGTGTTCACGAGCACGTGGACCGGCCCGGCTCGCATCGAGGTGTGCGATGCGCCTCGGCACCTGCTCCTCACCATGCAGCCTGGCTCCGAGGACGAATGCGAGCTGGAGGCGTGGTTGACGGAGGAAGGCCCGAAGACCCGTCTGGTGGTCGAGGAACGCGGCCTGCCGCGGGGCAGTCTCTACCTTCACGGCGCCGGCTGGCAGGCTCATCTCGAGGACCTGGGCCAGTCGTTGACCACCGGCGCGTCGGCGCACCCCGATGGGTGGTCGTCATCCAGGCAGGCTGGTGCGTGGCAGCAGCGCTGGGACGCGCTCAGCCCGACGTACCGAGCCATGACGCTGAGCGACGGTTGACCATCATGAGGGACCCCAACGCCTATCCCGAGCTGATCCTCGCCTCCGCGCAGGACAAGATCCGAGCGCTCGCGCACGAGCAGGCCCGAGACGATGCACGGCGAGCAGCCAAGGCAGCCGGCCGCAGGTCGCGTAGCCGCTACCGGACGTGGTGGCGGAGGTACGTCGCGCGATCACCGGAGACCGGCGACTGATCAGTTCCGGCCTGACCCGGCGTGACTATGGCCGTTCGCCTGCCCCACTCCTACTCTGAGCGAGGAGGCGGTCGATGCCGAAGAGCCGTAACGCGTTCTGGACTCCCATCGCGGCCGCCCTGCTGGCGACGGCAGCCGCGTGCGGCGGCAACGGCGACGAGCCGAGTGCGAAGTCGAGCCAGTCGTCATCGGCCGAGCCGTCGCCGACCGTCATGGACGCCTCCGGCGGCGACATCGACGGGCTCGTGAAGGTCGACGACGGGCGAAGCCTGTACGTCAGGTGCACCGGCAAGGGCTCGCCGACGCTCATGCTGGAGGGCGGGGACGAGGACACCAGCGGCTCGTACTCCTACGCGGAGGCGGAGCTCGCCAAGGTGACCCGAACCTGCGTCTACGACAGGGCGAACCTCGGTGCGAGCGATCCGGACGCCGGCCCGCGCGGGCTGGCCGAGCTCGTTGCCGATTTCGACGGCGTGCTCGAGAACGCCAACATTCCCGGTCCGTACGTGTTGGTGGGGACGTCCGGTGGCGGCTACATCTCCGCGGGCTACGCAGTCGAACATCCCCGGGACGTCGCCGGGATCGTCTTCGTCGAGGTACCCGCCCCCTTCCGGAATCCGCCGGCCCAGATCGTGGCGGACACACGCTGGGACTCACCGGTGAACATCGAGAAGCGCGACTACCTCCAGGTCGAGAAGGATGCGTGGGCCGCGCGCACCCGGATCGGCGACATCCCGGTCACGGTGATGAGCAACGAGTACTCGGCCGACGAGATCGCGGCAGCCGAGCACCCGTCGGAACGTCAGGGGATGCGCACCAACGTCAGCGACCAGCGTGGCTGGCTCGTGCTCAGTCCCGGCGCCAGGCAAGTCGTCGTCCACACCGGTCATGCCGTCGAGGAGAGCGATCCCCAGCTGGTCATCGACACGATCCGGGACGTGGTCGCGGCTGCCAGGTCGTGACGTCACGCGTCCTGTTCAGCGGCAGTCGTCGAAGCCAACAGGCGCCGCGCCCGGCGACCCAGGTCGCTCAGGTCCACCCGGCCCTCGTCCGCCGCGGCCGCCAGACGTGCGGCCAGGTCGAGCGCCTCGCCGAGCTCCGGGCCCGGGATGGCGGCCTCCTGGCCCATGTCGCGAAGAATCGTGATCTCGGTCCGCGAGGCGGTCAGCGGCTCGGCGACGCCGTCGATCCAGACTCGGGTACGGCGGCCATCGCCACGTTCCTCGCCCGTGATGCGCTCGAGCGCGAAGATGCGGTCGGCACGCGCGAACTTGCCGAAGCCCAGGGCCACCATGCGCGAGTCCGACGTCACGCGACCAGTTTGACACTCCCGACCGACAACGGTCCGCGTCCAGGAAGGCGCCTCGGCTGCGGCGCCCGGTCCAATCCGTGGATCAGCTGGTCGGGCCGGACCATCGGGGGTCACGACCGGAGGCAGCGAGCAGCTCCGACTGGGCGTCGCCGTTCCCTTCGGCCTTCGGACCGACAGCGCCCGCCGCGCGGTAGAGCTCTTCACGCTCCGCGAACCACGCGGCCACGTCGGCCACCAGGTCCGCGTCGAGCTGGACGTCTCCGCCCGTGGCGGCGGCCAGGTCCCACCCGTGGATCAGGTGGTCGGCCGCCAGCTGGGCGACGTACTCCGCCATGTCCTCGTCCCCGTAGGACAGGTGCACCTTCCCCTGTGTGGGCAGCATCTCCGCGACCACGCGCGTGGCCCGCTCCGCAGCGTCGAGTGCGGCCTCGCGCGGGTCCGGACCGAGCAGGTCGCCGTCGAGACGGTCGCCCACGTCCTCGATGGTCTCGCCGCGCATCAGCGGCTCTGTCCACAGGTCCTCGCCGACCACGTGGTTGACGAGCGCACGCACGTCCCAGTCGGCGCACGGTGTCGCTGCTTCCCACTGCTCGGGACCGACGGTCAGGAGCCGGTCGGTCCAGCTCTCGACGCTACGGCGGTACAACATCTCCAGATCCATCAGAGTGCCCCACTCTCCAGGGTTGTCCGTGCCTTCATGGCCCACCAGGCGAGGCTCGCTCGCTCTCGTTCGCGCACCGCCTCGTCGCCACTCTCCACGATGTCCAGGGCTTTGTTCCAGCCCAGCCAGCACAGTCCGGACAGCAGCGCGAGCTGCATCGACCCCTCGTCGTACGCCGGACCGGCGGCTTCCCTGTAGACAGCGATGAGCTCGTCAGGGCCCGGGTCGACCACGTGGGCACAGCCGACCAGGAAGCGTGCGACGTCGAGCGCACCGGGAGCGGCAGTCGGCATGGCCCAGTCGAGCAGGACGAGCCGATCGCCCTCGAAGGCCATGTTGACCGTCGCGAGGTCGCCGTGCGCCAGGGTGACCGGACCGGCCGTGAGGGCGTCCGCCAGGGGTTGCGCATCGGCGTGCACGCCGAAGACTGCCTCGGAAACGTCCAGTGGCACCAGCGCTGGATCGGCGAAGTACTCCCAACCGCGAAGCGCCGCCGACACCAGCTCGTCGCCCTCGCCGGCCAGCGCGGTGATGCGCTGCGGCGCGAACAGGTCGAGCAGCGGCCTCAGTGGTGCGACCGCTGTCGGCGGGTCGCCGAGGTAGGCGCGGTGCATCGCGGCGACGCGCTCCAGCATCCAGTGGCACCGAGGCGCGTCGAGACGGTCGTCCCACGTCAGGACTGCATCTCCGAGGTCGCGCATCACGATGACTGTCGTGTCCTCACCCTCGGTCCAGCCGTCGATGACGACATGTGCGACGTTCTCCGGCAGCCGCTCGAGCCCGCCGGACCGCCAGAGCAGGAACTCCTGGGCGACCGACTGGTCGAGGACGGCGAGGGTGAAGTCGGTCTCCGGCGTGACCCACTTGACCACCACGGTGCGGCCGTCGCCGAGCCTCACCCGCTCCAGTGATGCGCCCGACTTGCCGACGTTCTCGACGAGCGCGGTCCGCTCGATCGCGTCGTCCAAGAACCCCGCGGGCGCCATCTGCCCACGGTGACACTCCGGACGCCCTTGCGCCACGGCGCGGCACCAAGATGGTCTGGTCCAGTCGGCGGGTTCCGGTCCGCTTCGACCCGTTGCCGGGAGATAGTGCCTGCCACGGCGGAAGTGCCGTTCACTCTTGGGAGCAAGCACCATGCAGGTCTCGACTCGGCTCGACCGGCGGTGGCTGGGTCTGGCGATCGCGTGCGCACTGGGCCTGGTGCTGACCCTGCTCGCGTCGTACGACCGAGCCGACGCCAACTCCTCGCGCCCCAGTCCCGTGGGCAGCGACAACTTCGGGATCGGCTACTCCTACCGGGGCGACTTCCCGGACCCGTCGGTGCTGCGGGTGGGGCGGTACTGGTTCGCCTACTCGACGACGATGTCGGGGCTGAACCTGCCGGTGCTGAAGTCCACCGACCTGGTGCACTGGCAGGCGCGGGGCGAGGGGATGAAGGTGCCCGCGCGGTGGGCGGTACGACGGCAGGCGAGCTACCCGCGCGCGACCACCTGGGCGCCCAACGTGGCGCGCATCGGGAAGCGGTTCGTCCACTACTACGCGACGCACGTGCGCGGCACGAAGCACAAGATGTGCATCTCGGTGTCGCGCTCGAAGTTCCCCGGCAAGAGGTTCGTCGACCGGACGGCGCACCCACTCGTGTGCCCGTCGGACCGCGGGGCCATCGACCCGTCGTACTTCCAGGCCCCCGGCGGCAAGCGCTTCCTGCTCTGGAAGGGCGAGCAGAACCACTACAACCCGGCGCGCATCTGGATCACGCCGCTGTCCGCCGACGGGGTGCACCTGATCGGACCCAGCCGCCTGCTGCTGCAGGTGCAGCAGCCGTGGGAGCGCCGGATCATCGAGAACCCGTCGATGATCGGCTACAAGGGCCGCTACTACCTCTTCTACTCGGGCGGCTCGTACGACGACAACAGCTACGCGACCGGGTACGCGATCTGCCGGACGTACGTCGGGCCGTGCACCCGAGCCTCGGCGTCGCCATTGCTCACGACCGGTGGGCGTGTCTCGGGGCCGGGCGGGGGAATGGCTTTCTACGATTCCGCGATGCGCTTGCGACTGGCCTACGCGGCCTGGGACTACGGGAACACCGGGTACCCCAAGACAGCGTCGTGCCGCAGAACCGCCGCCGGGTGCCCCCAGCGGCGGCTGCACGTCGCGACCCTCGCAGCGAGCACCAGTCCAACGGCAGCGCCCGGGACGTTGGTGGTGACCAACCGTGGCTAGGGCCCGGTGGTTGCTCGGCCTGCTGGCCGTGGCCCTCGTCCTCGCCGACGCCGGGACGGCCAGTGCGAGACCGGAACGGCCCGACCCCGTCGGCAGCGACCCGTTCCGGGCCGGACAGCCCTATCGCGGAGACTTCCCGGACCCGACGGTGTGGCGGGTCGGCAACAGGTTCTACGCCGCGTCCACGACCGTGGCCGCGCTGAGCCTGCCGGTGACGACCTCGACCGACCTGCGCACCTGGACCGCCGCTCCCTCGAGCGACCCCGCCAAGGCCACGCCGTACGACGGGATGCCCTCGCCGGCGCGGTGGGCCGACATCAGGAAGACCAAGTCCGGCCGCTCCTGGGTGGCGACGTGGGCGCCGTCGGTGGCAGCGATCGTCAACCGGCGCACCCACAAGGCGACGTGGGTGGCGGCGTACTCCGTCCCGCACGCCAGTGGCACGCGGTGCCTCTCGCTCGCCCGCAGCCGGTCGCCGCTCGGGGCGTTCGTCGACTCGAGCGTCCGCCCGCTGCTGTGCGGGCCACTCGGCACGATCGACCCGCAGATCTTCAACGACGGCGGCCGCTTCTGGCTGCTGTACAAGGTCGAAGGGAGCCCCGACCGCATCTGGGTGCGCCGCCTGAACAACTCGGCCTCGGGCTTCGCGCCCGGCACCCGCGCCTGGCCGCTGATGGCGCCCAAGATGGCGTGGGAGGGCCAGGTCGTCGAGAACCCGGCGATGATCCGCTTCCGGAAGAAGCTCTACCTCTTCTACTCCGGCAACGGCTACGGCTCGCCCCGCTACACGACGGGCTACGCGATCTGCAAGAAGGTCACCGGACCGTGCAAGCGGGCCAGCCGCCTGCTGATGAGCGGGCCGTACCTCTCGGGGCCGGGCGGCGCCACGCCCTTCGTCGACCGCGCCGGTCACCTGCGACTGGCCTACCACGCGTGGAAGGCGGGCAACGTCGGCTACCCGTCGAGCGACGCGTGCCTCACCTCGTCGGCCGGCTGCGCCCAGCGCCGGATGTACGTCGCCACGCTGCTGCGGCACCGCAAGGGGAAGCTCAGCGTCTACCGGTACTTCTGAGGGCCCTCGCTAGCCTTGCCCGGTGACGTCCCGGACCCCGCACGAGGCCACCGTGCTCTCGCGCGAGGTGCTGAGCGAGCACCTCGTGCGGCTGGTGCTCGAGGTCCCCGCCCCGTTCCGCTCGAGCGGCGTGCCGGACGAGTGGGTGGCGCTGACCGTGCCGGGGCAGTTCCAGACGCGCTACTACACGGTGCGAGACCTCGAGGACACCCGCCTCACCATCGACGTCGTCATCCACGACGAGGGCCTGGTGACCACGTGGGTCCAGACCGACTGCGTCGGCGACGTCGTCGGCGTCGGGGAGCCGAAGGGGTCGTTCCTGCTGCCCCCGGACGCGGGCTGGGTGGTGCTGGCCGGTGACCTCACGGCGTTGCCCGCCATGGCACGCATCGCCGAGACGAGCGAGCTTCCCGTCACCGTGCACGCCGAGGTCCCGGACGGCGCGATGCCCGCGTACCTGCCCTCGTCCGAGCGGGTCGAGGTCAGCTGGCACGACGAGGCGCCGGGGGAGAGCAACCTGGCCGAGCTGGTCCGCGGCCTGGTCTGGCCCGAGGGGCCGGGGTACTTCTGGATGGCCGGCGAGTCCGCCCAGATGCGCGACGTGCGTCGCCACGTGCGCCACGACCTCGGCTGGGACAACAAGCACCACGAGGCCATGGGCTACTGGTCGGGCAGCCGCGGGCGGGCCACCCGGCGAGTCGATCCGGGTCCGATCTACGCGCGGGGCAAGGCGCTGGGCAAGTCCGACGAGGAGATCTGGGCCGACTACGACCAGGCAAGGGGTCTGGCATGAGCGAGCCGCACCGGTCCGGGTTCGCCTGCTTCGTGGGGCGCCCCAACGCCGGCAAGTCCACGCTGACCAACGCCATCGTCGGCACCAAGGTCGCCATCACGTCGTCGCGCCCGCAGACCACCCGGACCGTCGTACGAGGCATCGTGCACCGCCCCGACGCCCAGCTGATCCTCGTCGACACCCCTGGGCTGCACCGCCCTCGCACCCTGCTCGGCGAGCGGCTCAACGACCTCGTGCGGGCGACGTGGTCCGAGGTCGACGTCGTCGCCGTGTGCTTCCCGGCCGACCAGAAGCCGGGGCCGGGGGACCGGTACCTGGTCAAGGAGCTGGCCAAGGTGCGGCGTACGACGAAGTTCGCCGTCGCCACCAAGAGCGACCTGGTGAGCCACGAGGCGCTGGGGGAGCACCTGCTCGCGATCGACGCCCTCGGCCGGGAGACCGGCACGGAGTGGGCCGAGATCGTGCCGGTCTCGGCCAAGGACGGCCACCAGGTCTCGCTGCTGGCCGACCTGCTGGTCGACCGGTTGCCCGAGGGACCGCAGCTCTACCCCGAAGGCGAGCTCACCGACGCCCCCGAGGAGGCGATCGTCGCCGAGCTGATCCGCGAGGCCGCGCTCGAGGGGGTGCGCGACGAGCTGCCCCACTCGATCGCGGTCGTGGTCGAGGAGATGGGCCTGCGCGAGGGTCGTCCCGACGACAAGCCGCTGCTCGACGTGCACGCGAACCTGTTCGTCGAGCGGTCCTCGCAGAAGGGCATCGTCATCGGCCACAAGGGGGCGCGGCTGCGCGAGGTCGGCACCGCCGCGCGCCTGCAGATCCAGGCCATGCTCGGGACGCCGGTCTACCTCGACCTCCACGTGAAGATCGCCAAGGACTGGCAGCGCGACCCGCGGCAGCTTCGCCGGCTGGGGTTCTGAGCCTCGCTTGTCGGGTGGAGTGGTTTCGACAAGCTCAACCACCGTGGGGTGAGTTCGCAGCAGAGCCGACCACCGCTGGTTGAGCCTGTCGACACCACCCGACACGCCCTGACAAACGTCACGGCCAGGTCGTGACGGGTGGGCTGCGCTCCGAGGAGCGTGGCCGACCACGCTGGACGCATGACGACACGCAGCACTCCCGCCGTGCGGCTGGCGGGGGTCACCAAGGACTTCGGGCAGGTGCACGCGGTCAGGGGGATCGACCTGGAGATCCAGCCCGGCGAGATGGTGGCCTTCCTCGGACCCAACGGGGCCGGCAAGACCACCACCATCGACATGATCCTCGGGCTCTCCCGGCCGAGCACCGGCGACGTGGAGGTGCTCGGGCTCGCGCCGCGTCAGGCGATCTCGCGCGGCCTGGTCGCCGCGGTGATGCAGACCGGCGGGCTGCTCAAGGACCTCACCGTCCGCGAGACCGTGCAGTACACCGCCAGCCTGTTCGCCGACACCAAGCCCGTCGACGAGGTGCTGGAGAGCGCCGGCATCGTCGGCATCGCCGACCGCCGGGTGGCCAAGTGCTCCGGCGGCGAGCAGCAGCGGCTGCGGTTCGCGATGGCGCTGCTCTCCGACCCGGCCCTGCTGCTTCTCGACGAGCCGACGACCGGCATGGACGTCGAGGGGCGCCGGTCGTTCTGGTCGGCGATCCGGCAAGACGCCCAGCAGGGGCGTTCGGTGCTGTTCGCGACGCACTACCTCGAGGAGGCGGACCAGTACGCCGACCGGATCATCCTGATCAGCCACGGCCAGGTCGTCGCCGACGGCACCGGCGCCGAGATCAAGTCGCTCGCCTCGGGGCGCACCGTCCGCGCCACGCTGAGCGCGCCCGACCTGCAGGCACTGTCCGCCCTGGGCGGGGTCGACGAGGTCGAGGTGCGCGGTGAGCAGGTGTACGTGCACGCCAAGGACAGCGATGCGGTCGCGCGCTACCTGCTGACGCAGACCGATGCGCGCGACCTCGAGATCACCGCCCACGGCCTCGAGGACGCGTTCCTCAGCCTCACCGGGCAGCCCGAGAGCCAGCTGGAAGGAGCACTCGCATGAGCGCCGTCGTACAGGGGATCGACCCCAGCACCCGGCGGGTCCCGCCGATGGGTGGCTTCAACCTCACCGTGCTCGGCATCGAGCTGAAGCGGATGCTGCGCAACCGGCGCAGCCTGTTCTTCGCGCTGGTGTTCCCTTCGGCGATGTACCTCATCTTCGGCTCGGGGGCCCAGGGCGCCGAGAAGCTGGGCGGCAGCGCGGCCCCCGGCAGCAACGTCTCGGCGTACGTCATGGTCTCGATGGCCCTGTACGGAGGTGCGCTGTTCGCCGCCTCCACCGGTGCCGGCGTCGCGCTCGAGCGCTCGATGGGCTGGTCACGACAGCTGCGGCTGACCCCCCTCAACGCGAACGTCTACATCCTGATGAAGGCCTTCGTGGCGCTGGTCATGGGTGGGCTGGCGATCGCGGCCGTCAACGTCGTGGGCGCGGTCCAGGGCAAGCCCGAGATGCCGACCTCGACGTGGATCGAGTGTGGCGTGCTCACCCTGGCCTGCGTGCTGACGTTCGCCGCGCTCGGCCTCTTCGCCGGCTACCTCGTCCCCGGTGAGAACGTCATGCAGATCCTGGGGCCGGGCCTTGCACTGTTGTCCTTCCTGGGCGGCCTGTTCATCCCGTTGAGCCAGTTCGCGGAGTGGGTGCAGCACGTCGCCTACTGGACGCCGATGTACGGCGTGGCCGAGGTCGCGCGTGCCCCCCTCACCCACGAGCTGCCCTGGTACGCCGTGGTCAACGCCATCGGGTGGTTCGCGATCTTCGTCGCGGGTGCGGCCTGGCGCATGAGCAAGGACACCGCGCGCGTGTGACGGCTACTACCGTGACGAGCATGAGCACCACCCCCGCCGACCCGACCGGGACGCTTCGTCCCATGGGCCGCCAGGGGCCGGTGTTCGCCGCGATCTGGTTGTTCTTCCTGATCGATCCGATCATCGCCGGCTTCCAGATGGACGACCGGCTGCGCGGGCTCACCGGCGTCGTGGCCACCGTGCTGTTCGCGCTCGTCTACATGTCGGCGTGGCTGCGCATGCGACGCGACCGCGTGGCCATGGTCAGGTTCACCGTGCCGCTCGCGGAGCGGGTCGTCACGCTGCTGCTGCTCGTGGCGCTGGCGGCGGTGATGGTGGCTCTGCTCGGCAATCCCGGGATCGCGTCGTCGGTCTATGTCGCCGTCATCGTGGTGATCAGCTTCCCGTTGCGCATCGCGGTACCGCTGGTTCTCCTCGACGCCGTCGGGGTCGTGCTGCTCGGTGCCGCCATGGGGTGGGACAGCCAGGTCGGCACCGCCTTCGGCGTCGTGGCCGCCTCCGTCGCGGTGTTCGGCGTGCGGATGATGCTCACCCGCAACGTCGAGCTGATCATGGCCCACGAGGAGAACGCGCGCCTCGCCGTCGACAACGAGCGCAACCGGTTCGCGCGCGACCTCCACGACATCCTTGGTCACTCGCTGACGGTGATCACGGTCAAGGCCGAGCTGGCCAACAAGCTGCTGGATGCCGACCCGGTCCGCGCCAGGTCCGAGCTCGTCGACCTCGAGCGGCTCTCGCGCGACGCCCTGGCCGACGTACGACGGGCCGTGGAGGGTTACCGCGAGCTGAGCCTGCCCGGGGAGCTGGCCCACGCCCGCACGGCCCTGGAGGCGGCGCAGATCCAGGCCGAGCTGCCGAAGTCGACGGAGGACGTACCGTCCGACAAGCGCGAGCTGTTCGCCTGGACCATCCGCGAGGGCGTCACCAACGTGATCCGTCACAGCCACGCCACCCGCTGCACCGTCGTGCTGCACCCCGACCGTGTCGAGATCCGCGACGACGGACCGGGACCGGTCGCGGAGCCGGCCCAGTCGGGCGGTCACGGGCTCACCGGTCTCCGCGAGCGGGCGAGCGCGCTCGGCGCCACCGTCGTCACGCGGACGCTCGACCCGGGCTTCTCGCTGTCGGTGGTTGCGCCGTGACCATCCGCATCCTGCTCGCCGACGACCAGGCCCTCGTCCGCGGTGCGCTCTCCGCCCTGCTCGGCCTCGAGCCCGACCTCGAGGTCGTGGCCGAGGTGGGCGCGTGGCGACCAGGTGCTCGACGCGGTGCGGCTCCACCACCCCGACGTCGCGCTGCTCGACGTGGAGATGCCGGGGCTCGACGGGATCAGCGCGGCCGCCGCCGTACGAGCCGAGTTCCCCGACGACCCGCGTGCTGATCGTCACCACGTTCGGCAGACCCGGCTTCCTGCACCGCGCCATGAAGTCGGGCGCGAGCGGCTTCGTCGTCAAGGACACCCCGGCGGCACAGCTGGCGGATGCCGTGCGCCGGGTGCACGCCGGCCTCCGGGTCGTGGACCCGTCGCTGGCCACCGACAGCCTGGTCGGCGGGGGAGTCGCCGCTGACTCCTCGGGAGACCGACGTGCTGCAGGCCGCACGCGACGGCTCCTCGGTGGCCGCGATCGCTCGCCGGCTGTTCCTCTCCGAGGGCACGGTGCGCAACCACCTCTCCGGCGCCATCGGCAAGACCGGCGCCGCCAACCGTGCCGAGGCCGTGCTGATCGCCGACGGGAACGGCTGGCTGTAGGGCCCTTCGGACGGTCGCTGCCGACCTCCTCAAGGACCCGATAGGCAACCACCCGATGAGGCACGTACGCGCTAGCGTCGCAGCGTGTCCTGGGACGACCTGTACGACGACGCCGACCGCGAGCGCGTCGTCGACGAGCCGGCCAAGCGGGTGGACGCGCCGGAGCGCACCCCGTTCGAGCGCGACCGGGCGCGGGTGGTGCACTCCGCGTCGCTGCGCCGACTGGCCGCCAAGACGCAGGTGCTGGGACCGCAGTCCGACGACTTCGTCCGCAACCGGCTGACGCACAGCCTGGAGGTGGCGCAGGTCGCCCGCGACCTCGCCCGCCCGCTCGGCTGCCACCCCGACCTCGCCGAGACGGCGGCCCTGGCCCACGACCTCGGGCACCCGCCGTTCGGGCACAACGGCGAGATGGCCCTGGACGCCCTGGGCAGCGAGTGCGGCGGCTTCGAGGGCAACGCCCAGACGCTGCGCATCCTGACCCGGCTCGAGGCGAAGTCCGCCGACCTCGAGGGTCGCTCGGTGGGGCTCAACCTCACCCGGGCCGCGCTCGACGCGTGCACGAAGTACCCGTGGGAACGGGCACCCGGATCGGCCAAGTTCGGGGTCTACGCCGACGACCTGCCCGTGTTCACCTGGCTGCGCCGCGGTGTCGACGGGCCGCGCCGGTGCGTGGAGGCGCAGGTGATGGACCTCGCCGACGACGTCGCCTACTCCGTGCACGACCTCGAGGACGGCGTCGTCGGTGGGCGCATCGACCTGTCCCTGCTGGACCACGACGACGAGCGTGCGGCCGTGTGGGAGACGGTGCGCGACTGGTACCTCCCGGCCGCCGACGACGCGGCCCTGGAGGAGGCGCTGCGCCGGGTCCGTGCCGTGGGGTCCTGGCCGGAGGCGTCGTACGACGGGAGCAGGCGGGCCCTGGCCGCCCTGAAGAACCTCACCAGCGACCTGATCGGCATCTTCTGCGGGCAGGTGCACCAAGCCACCCGGGAGGCCCACGGGGGCGGGCCGCTGGTCCGGCACCGGGGCGACGTCGTGGTGCCCGAGGCCACCGTCGACCGAGATCGCCGTGCTGAAGGGGATCGCGGCCCACTACGTGATGCGGGCCGAGGAGCGGGTCGCGCTGATGCAGCGCCAGCGGGCCATGCTCGAGGAGCTGTTCGAGGTGCTGGCGGCCCGGGGGAGCGAGGCACTCGACCCGGCGTTGCGGGCCGACTTCGACACCGCGACCGGACGACGCCGCGCGCACCCGCGTCCTGCTCGACCAGATCGCCAGCCTCACCGACGCCTCGGCCGTCACCTGGCACACCCGGCTCGTCGGCGACGGGTCGCAGAATGACTGGGTGAGCGATCCCCTCGTGTGGCTGCCGTTCCCCCTCGACGTGGTGGGTGAGGTGCCCGACAACCTGCGCTACGAGATCTACGACGGCGAGAGCGAGCTGCCGCCCGGACAGGACGAGGTGGAGCTCTGGGTCACGCCGTACCGGTTCTCGGCCTCCGACGGCGAGCTGCTGGAGAAGCTGCCGAACCTGAAGGTGCTGCAGACCCTGTCCGCCGGGGTCGAGCACATCCAGAAGTGGGTCCCCGACGGAGTGACCCTCTGCAACGGCCGCGGCATCCACGACGCGTCGACCGCCGAGCTCACGCTGGCGCTGATCCTCGCCAGCCTCCGCGGGATCCCCGACTTCGTCCGGGCGCAGGGCCGGGCAGCGTGGGAGCCGGACAAACGTCCGTCACTGGCCGACAAGTCGGTGCTGATCGTCGGCTACGGCCAGATCGGTGCGGCCATCGAGGAACGCCTCCTCACCTTCGAGTGCACCGTGACCCGGGTCGCGCGTCGGGCGCGTGACGGTGTGCACGCCATCGAGGAGCTGGCGGACCTGCTGCCCGAGGCCGACGTCGTCGTCGTGATCGTGCCGGGAACGACGGGGACGACCGGCCTGTTCGACGCCGCGATGCTGGCGCGGATCAAGGACGGCGCGCTGTTCGTCAACGTCTCGCGCGGGCCGGTCGCGGACACCGACGCCCTCGTCGCCGAGCTCGAGAGCGGCCGGATCAGCGCCGCCCTCGACGTCGTCGACCCCGAGCCGCTGCCGCCGGAGCACCCGCTGTGGCGTGCTCCGAACCTGCTGCTGGTCCCGCACGTCGGCGGCAACAGCGACGCCATGGACGCGCGCGGCTACCGGCTGGTCCGCGAGCAGCTGCAGCGCTACGCCGCCGGCGAGCCTCTCGAGAACGTCATCACCAGCGACTACTGAGCCACACTCAGGGAAGCGATCCCTGCGGGCCGGTGTCGTCGCCCAGCTTGAGCCGGTCGGGGTTGAGCTCGTCGGTCGAGTCCTTGGACGCGACGCTCTTGGCCTTCGAAGCCGCGGCGCCGGCCGCTGCGGTCACCTTTTCCTTGACGACGGGTGCAGTGTCGGCCGCGAAGCCGGCAGCCTGCTGCGCCTTCTCCTGCACGCGCGGGTCGTCCTTGACCTTGATGAAGGTGCCGCGGATCTGTTCGTAGCGCTCGCGACCGGCCCTGGCTCCCAGCACGTAGCCGGCGCCCGCCGCGGCGAGCAGTGTCAGCTTGCTCATCTCACTCCTCCTTGCGGCCCTGCTCAGGGGCCGTCTCGTTGTCGTCGTTCCTGGCCTCAGCTGCCTGGCGGCGGATCTTCCGCCCCAGGGCTGCGTCCTTCTCCTGCTTCTTGTGCAGCTTCTTGATGTTGCGGGTGTCGCGCGCGGGCAGCTGCAGCTCCTCCTCGGCGGCGATCCCCGCCTGGAGCTGGCGTCCGCGCTCGAGCTCGGCGTCGAGCTCGGCGCCGAAGAGCAGTGCCAGGTTGGTGATCCACAGCCACAGCAGCGCCACGATGATGCCCGCGAGCGCTCCGTAGGTCTTGTTGTACGACGAGAAGTTCGCCGCGTAGAACGCGAACGCGATCGAGGCGACCACCCAGATGAAGATCGCGACGACGGCCCCGACCGACAGCCAACGGAACTTGGGCTGCTTCACGTTGGGCGTCGTGTAGTAGAGCAGCGCCACGATCACGATGACCACCAGCGCCAGCACGGGCCACTTGGCGATCTTCCAGACCAGCTCGGCCGTGGAGCCGAGTCCCACTGCGTCGGCGATCGAGGTCAGCACCGGTCCCGAGACCACGAGGATGATCAGGGCCGCAGCGGCCAGCACGATCGCGATCAGCGTGAGCGCCAACATCACCGGGCGGAGCTTCCAGAACGGCCGGCCTTCCTGGATCTCGTAGATCTTGTTCATCGCGCGACCGAAGGCGCCGGTGTAGCCCGAGGCGGACCACAGCGCGCCGACGATGCCGATGACGAGCCCCAGGCCGGCGCCCTGAGAGCTGGTGATGTTCTCCAGCTGCGGCTCGATGATCTTCATGACGTCGGGAGACACCAACGGCCTGACCGAGTCGAGCGCGGTGTTCAGCGCCTCCTGGCCCTGGCCCACGACACCGAGCAACGAGATCAGCGCCAAGCGCCGCGGGGAAGATCGCCAGCACGGCGTAGTAGGTGAGGGCGGCCGCGAGGTCGGTGCACTGGTCATCGGTGAACTCGTGCCAGGTCTTGCGGAGCACGTAGAACCACGAGCGCTTCGTCAGGTCGCCGGGGGAGGCGGGCTTGCGGGAGTCGTCGGGCTCGGGCGTCGAGGGGGAGGTCCGCTCCTCGTCCTTGGCCGTCTCGGAGCTGCTGGTCATGATCGTCGTCGCCACCAGACCACCAGCATGACCACGAGCGCCACACCCGCCGCCGCGCCGGCGACCTTGGCGCCGCTCCTCGCCTTGGCCTCGAGCTCGTCGCCGAGCTGGTCGACGGTGCGTGCGAGCTGCTCGCGCTGCGCCTCGATGTCTGCCTGGATCTCCGCGGGGGTGCTCATGCCGTGTGTCGTCCCTTCATCGTGGCGATGTCCTCCTTGACGCCCTCCACCGCGCGCTCGGGGGCGACGGGCGTGGCCTGGTCGACTTGCTTCTTGCCCAGCAACGCGAGGACACCGGCGACGGCGAACAGGACGACGGTCACTATCAGCGCGGCGATCCAGGCGTCCATGGTCAGCGCGAGCAACAGGATGACGGTGGCGACGAGCGTGCCCACGCCGTACAACGCGACGATGCCGGCCCCGCCGAACATGCCGACGCCGAGTCCGGCACGCTTGCCCTTCTCGGTCATCTCGGCCTGCGCCAGCCGGATCTCGGAGCGGATCAGCTCCGGCACCTGCGTGGTCAGCTGGTTCACCAGCGCACCCAGGGTGGGGTCCTGGCCAGGTGTCTGGTGTACGGACGATTCGGTCATGTAGGACTCGTAGCCATTCCCCGGGCGTTCAAACCTCCGGTGGCCCGATGACGAGCCCTCCGGGCTGTCGCGAGGGCGCCGTAGACTCCGCGTCGTGGCGGGCCGGATCCGGGAAGAAGACATCGCTGAGGTGCGCGAGAAGGCGCGCATCGACGAGGTCGTCAGCTCCTACGTGACCCTCCGCAACGCCGGCGGCGGCTCGATGAAGGGCCTGTGCCCCTTCCACGACGAGAAGTCCCCGTCCTTCAACGTGACGCCATCTCGCGGCATGTACTACTGCTTGGCCGGTGAGACCGAGGTCCTGACGTACGACGGGATCCGCCCTATTCGAGAGCTGGCGGGGGCGACTCACAAGGTTCTCGGTATCCACGCGAACTGGGTCGAGGCACCGTTCAGGTCGTTCGGTGTCCAGCCCCTGATGAAGATCACCTTGGGGCGGAATCGCCAGGTGAAGGAAATCTTTGCTACTCCCGAGCATCGCTGGTTCGTTCGCAGCGGAAAGGCAGGGCAGCAGCGTCGGGAGCAGGTCACTGAGCAGCTGAGAACCGGCGACCGGCTGTGCTTCACATTTCCGCGTAACGCCATCCAGCGGACTCGTCCCTCGCCCTTCGGGATCGCCCAGGGCTTCACGTTCGGAGACGGGACCCGCTTCGCTAGGGGCTCGCGCGCCTTGATCTGCCCTCCGAAGGACTCGGCGATGCTCAAGTGGTTCCCTAACTCGTTCACGTCAGAGAGCCAAGGAAATCTGCTGGTCCACGACTTGCCGGCCTTCTTCAAGAAGCTGCCCGATGTGGAGGAGTCCCGCTCCTACCTCTACGGCTGGCTAGCTGGATATTTCGCTGCAGACGGCTGCGTGGCTAGCGACGGCACGGTGATATTGAATTCCGCTCGTCGCGAGAACCTCGATTTCGTTCGCACCTTGTGCGCTCGATTGGGCATTGCGACCTACGGAGTCACGGAGCAGCTGCGAGAGGGATTCCCAGGACGGCAGCCCTCGTCGCTGTATCGAGTCCACCTCGTCAATGAGGACCTCACTGAAGACTTCTTTCTGCTGCCTGAACACCTAGAACGATTCCGCAACGCGACCAAGGGCTTCTCCCGACGGGGTTGGGTCGTCAAGGCGGTCGAAACGACTGACCGTGTCGAGGAGGTGTTCTGCGCCGAGGTCGAGGATGGTCATGCCTTCGTCCTGGCTGACAACATCCTGACCGGAAACTGCTTCGGTTGCGGGGCAGGCGGCGACGTCATCAAGTTCGTGATGGAGACCGACGGCCTGGGGTTCAGCGAGACCGTCGAGCGGCTGGCGGAGAAGTACGGCGTGCAGCTGCGCTACGAGGAGGGCGGCCCCGCCCGGCCGCGCACCGGACCGCAGCGGCCGCGGTTGGTGGAGGCCCACAGGGTCACGGCCGACTGGTACGCCGAGATGCTCGCCCGTCCCGAGGCCGTTCCCGCTCGCCAGTTCCTCGACCAGCGCGGGTTCGACGCCGAGGCCGCCGCCCACTTCGGCGTCGGCTTCTCGCCGCGCGGCGGTGACGACCTGTACCGCTACCTCAACCAGAAGGGGTTCACCGACGAGGAGCTGGTGACCAGCGGGCTGGTCGGCCAGGGCAACCGCGGCCACTACGACCGGTTCCGCGGCCGGCTGATGTGGCCGATCCGGGACAGCAGCGGCGACACCATCGGCTTCGGCGCCCGCCGGATCTTCGACGATGACCGCATCGAGGCGAAGTACCTCAACACCCCCGAGACCCCCCTCTACAAGAAGAGCCACGTGCTCTACGGCCTCGACCTGGCCAGGCGCGAGATCGCGCGAGCCAGCCAGGCCGTGGTGGTCGAGGGCTACACCGACGTGATGGCCTGCCACCTCGCCGGTGTGAAGACCGCGGTGGCCACCTGTGGCACCTCCTTCGGCGACGACCACGCCCGGGTCATCCGCAGGCTGCTGCAGGACCACGACGAGTTCCGTGGCGAGGTGATCTTCACCTTCGACGGCGATGCCGCGGGCCAGAAGGCCGCGCTGCGGGCCTTCGAGGGTGACCAGATCTTCGCCGGCCAGACCTACGTCGCCGTCGAGCCGAGTGGGCTCGACCCCTGCGACCTCCGGCTCTCGACGGAGGACCGCGGCGAGGGTGACGCGGCGGTGCGCGAGCTGGTCGCGCGCCGGGTGCCGCTCTACCGCTTCGTGCTGGCCAACGTGGTGCAGCGCTACGACCTCGACCGAGCCGACGGCCGTGTCGACGCGCTGCGCGAGGCAGCCAAGCTCGTGACGAGCATCCGCGACCGGTCCAAGGTGGACGCGTTCTCGCGCGAGCTGGCCGGGATGCTCGGCATCGAGCCCGCCGACGTGCAGCGCGAGGTCCGCCGGGCGGCGGCGCGCGGGAGTGCGCCGACCCAGACCACAGCTGTCCGGCCCAATGCCGAGCTCCCCGACCCGCGCGACCCGCGCCTGTTCCTGGAGCGCGAGACGCTGAAGATCGTGCTCCAGCACCCGGGCATCGTCGGGCGCGCCACCCAGGACGTGGGCCCCGAGGACTTCACCCACGGCGCCTACCGCGCTGTGTGGGCGAGCATCCAGGACGTCGGCGGCCCGACCGCTGCGGACGCCCACTGGGTGGCCAAGCTGCGCGACAACCAGACCGACGAGCGGCTCCAGGCGCTGCTCAGCTCCCTGGCCGTCGAGCCGCTGCGGCGCGAGCCGGACGCCGGCTACGCCCAGGTGCACGCCGACCGGCTCAGGGAGCTGACGGCCAAGCGACGCATCGCCGACCTCAAGTCGCGGCTCCAGCGGACCAACCCGGTCGAGAACCCCACCGACTACAACCGGATGTTCGGCGAGCTCGTCGCCCTCGAGGCCCACGCCCGCACCCTGCGCGAGCGGGCGCTGGAGTCGCAGTGAGCCCCCGATGGGGGAGTCTGTCGAAGCCTCCCGCCGAGGTGCTCGTGCGCGCATCGCTGCCGCCGGGAGAGAAGGTGCTCGCCTCCGGTGATGCGAGCGACGGCTCCTGGCTCCTCGGCACCCGACGGCTGCTGGTGCTGATCACGCACGACGAACGCGTGCTGATGCCGTGGGAACAGGTCGAGGACGTCTCCTGGGACCACGAGGGCGAGCGGCTGCGGATCACCGGCATCGGTGAGTACGGCCGGCCCCGGCCGTCGTACACCTTCGTGATGGCGGAGCCGGCCCACCTGCTGCAGCTCGTCCGCGAGCGGGTCACCGCCAGCATCGTGCTGCAGCGCCGGGTCCCGGTGCGGGGTCGGCTCGGTCTCCAGGTGATCGGTCGACGCAGCCCGGTCGGGGGTCCGATCACCTGGATGCACGCCTACGACGCGGGGCTGGACCCCGACGATCCCGAGGTCGTCGCCGTGGCCGACCTGGCCCTCCTGCAGGCGCAGGCCGAGGTGGGCGAGACGCCGTCCGACTCGATTTAGCCGCCCCCGCTGTCCTTGTTACCCTTTCCCGGCGCGATCCCCTGTAGCTCAACTGGCAGAGCATTCGGCTGTTAACCGGAGGGTTGTTGGTTCGAGTCCAACCGGGGGAGCAAAGACGCAGTTCAGAGGCCCTGTCCCGTAGTGGGACAGGGCCTCTGGTCATTCCGGGTGGCAGTTCGGGTGGCAGTTCATCGGCCGAGGACGTCGGAGACGACGCCGAGCGCGGCACGCTTCGCGTCCTGGGCGACGTGTGCGTAGGTGTCGGCGGTGATCGAGGTGCTAGCGTGGCCGAGGATCTCCGAGACCGTGCGGACCGAGACCGCGCCCTCGGCGAGCATGGCGGAGGCGACCGAGTGCCGGAGGATGTGGAAGCGGGCCGGAACGCCCTCGACTCCGGCCCGGCGGAGCGCCCGCTGGTAGGCGCGGACCGCGTTGCGCTGGTCGAGCAGATGCCCAGTCTCGGTAGTGAAGACCCACTCCTCCGTCGCGGTCCAGGAGGTGCCCGCCCGCAGTCGTTCGGCGGACTGGCGGCCCTTCCACGACCGCAGTACCGCCACGGTCTCCTCGGTGAGCGGGAGGGTCCGCCGGCCGCGCTGCGTCTTCGGAGCGGTCCGCAGCGCCTTCCCGCCGACCACGCGGACCGTGCCGGTCACCCGGAGCAGCCGCTGGTCGAGGTCGAGGTCCGTCCAGTGCAGCGCCAGGGCCTCGCCGATCCGGACGCCGGTGGTGGCCGAGGCGGTGGAGGAGTACCGCGAGCTGGAACTCGCACGCTTGGACGCGCTTCAAGCTGCGCATTGGCCGCAGGCAGTCGCCGGCTCGGTCAGGTCGGCTGATCTGGTCCTGCGGGTCATCGACAGGCGGATCAAGCTGCTCGGGCTCGACCAGCCTCGGATGGAGGACGGCCGGCCGCGGTACCTAGTCGTCAGTGCCGCTGATGATGATGAGGCCGGTTACATCCACCAGCTCCAGGCCATCACGGCGATGTCCAAGGACCCCAACGCGGCAACCAGGAAAGCAACCGAGCCCGATTCCCACGAGGAACAAGCGGTCTCCGCTCTCGATCTCCCGGGCTCGGATGCCGGTGATCCTCGACCCACGCAGGCACGGTGATCGCCGAGGGTCGGCGGTCGAACATGTAGTCAAACGAACCGTTGTTCGATGGCGTGCGCCGCGTCGTGCGAGCGGTTCGTAGTCGCTATTCGATGCCGCGGTCGGCGAAAGCGGTCCGGACCGCGACGGCCGCTGTAGGTCCGCCGAGCCGGAGTGCTGCCGCGACCGTCGTGCGCGCGGCTGCCGAGAACGAGGTGTCGGCGGCGAAGTCGAACTGCGCGTCGATGATGATCCGACCGGCCAGCACATCGCCCAGAGCGCTGCGGATGTGCCACAGGGCGCTTGACCAGATCTCGCCGTCGTCGTGCGAACGGCCGTCCACATCCTCGGGGTAGTGCTTGTCGGTGTCGACTCGACGAATGCAGTCCTTTCCTTCGGCCTTCGAGATCCAGTCGAGCCAGCAGGCTTCGTCGTTGATCGCACCCGGGCCGGTCTTCCACAACGTGGCGGTGACCGCCAGGTAGTCGCTGAAGCCTTCGCCGATCGCCAGTACTTCGGGGGGCAGGCGGTGATCTTCGCCATCATCCAGGCCGGCGATCTGGAAGTCCTGGACGGCGTGACCGTACTCGTGAACGATCGCCTCGCCGTCCTCGGCGGCGTCGATGCCGCCCTTGCCGAGCAGGATCGTCGGACGCTTGCCGATGTCGTAGTAGAAGGCGTTGTCCTTGCCGTACTGGTTCACGCGAACGTAGACCCGGTCTGTCCTCACCGAACGCAGGTCGTTGCCGAAGCCAAGGTGCTGCAGGTAGTGCTGCGCCTCGGTCAGCCAGTAGTAGGCCATCACCTGCTCGAACCGCTCGTCGTCGCGATGCCAGGCAGGGAACGCTCCGTTCACGGTCACCGCAGCCTTGCCGGTGTTGCTCTTCACGACGACGTACTTGCCGGTGAGGGTGCCGGATCCGTCCAGCTCGGTGAGTAGTCGGCGATGGTAGGCAGGTGCGAGGGCCGCGTAGTCACGGTCGTTGTCGTCCCGCAAGCTCGTGTTACCGAGATCCTGAACCGGATTCGGGAAGAACACCGTGCCCTCGGCGGTCGTCGCCGATGACACCGCCCTCGCCCTCGCCACGTTCGTCGGGCTGAGCAGCGTCAGGGCGATGGCGGCCGCAACGACGGCGAGGATGGTGGCCTGTTTGCGATCGTGGACCGGAAACTTCATGCCTTGACCGACCTTCTTGCGAGGGATGCGGCCCTGGTCGCGAAGCCAGACAAGGTTTCGTCGATCGGTGCACCCGGCACATCCGTGCTGGCGCGGAGATCTTGCTTCGACGCTAGGCGAAGGACGCTCATACCCGACATGGCCCATTCAGGTAGTCCGAAACGACCTCAACCGGCTCGGACTGACGCGATCAGCGGGACGAAGACTGCCGCGCTGACGGTCTCAGAACTCGTTGGCGACCTCAGAGCGAGAGAGGAAGCGCGCTTGGCCCCGGCCCTGACCGTAGAGAGATCCGGGTAAGCCAGCGAAGACGAGGATCAAGCTCGGCCCCAACTACACGCTCATGCCGATGTGCGAATGCGTTGGGTGGACCGCACCGGGGTTGACGACCTGACAGCCGAGGGCGAACGCTGGAAGCCTGGTAACCCCAAGGCCGTCGGGTGCAAATGCGCCTCCATCGGGCCTGGTCAGCATGATGGTCGCAATCGCCGCGACGAGCACCACTGCAATCGTCGCGGCCACAAGCATCGACCTCTTGCCCAAGCTGCCCGTGGAACCAGCTGGTCACCTCTGACGCGGGCGATCGGATACCAAAGTCCGGTCGCCTCGCCCGAACCGTGCTAGACCGAAGATCCGCTCGACGGTCCTTCCGCGACGAGGCTCCCAAGGGGGCCACCCTCCATTTCGCCGTCGGACGGATCGAGGCCGGACCTGGTGGTTCCCATACCCTTGATCGGTGGCGAGGGTCCGCAGAGTTGCCTTGACGATGGCCGAGACTCTCGCAGCGGCGAGCCCCACAGGCATCGACATTCTTCGCCAGTACCCGTCTCCATGTGCGGTGATCCCGTTGACCTCCGTACTAATACCAGCGGTTCTCGTCGAAGACCGGTTGCGGGCGGTGCAGGACAAGTACCCGGCCGCTTCGAGCATCACGGTCCCAACCCGGGGCAGCCAAGTGGTCGATGCAGTTCGGGTACCCGGCATCTGGTACGCAGAGGCCCGGAGCCTGACTCGCGAGGCGAAGACAGATTTCGTCTGGCATTCCGGCACCGGCGAGCCCCGGCTGCTGATGCCAACCACACCCTGGCAGACACCCCTCGGATCCCCCGATGACATCGCCGCCAGGTTCGGGGGCAAGCTGGCCGACGCCACCGAGCCGTACGACCTGCCACACGCACCAACGAAGTGGACCTCGGTCTCCCGCCCGGGATGGCACGTCTCCGACCTGGGGGTGGAGTGCCAGTGCGGACAGCCCTTGCTGCTCGTCGACTGGTGGCACCCTGACGCCACACGACGCGCTCACTCGGGGTTCGTGGCATGCCCCGTCCACGGACGTATCAAGAAGATGAACGACGACATGCGTGCCCTCGGCCAGGCCAGGCGTGAACTTGATGCCGCCCTTGAGCGCCAGCCGCCGTCCGACGGCCAGTGGAGCGTCTACGTCGTCGAGGTGGTCGGCCTGGAAACCCCGGCCGTCTATGTCGGGCAGACGAGCCGAACCGTTGAGGACCGCCTGGACGAGCACCGCACGCCGGGACACCCCCGACAGGGAAGGATCTTCAGAACCAAGCGCGGAGGCATCGTGGGATCCCTTGTGCGCATCGACCTGCCCACTGTCCCCCCACTGCATTCACCGAACTCGCCCTCACGGCGGAGGCCTGGGTGTTCGCTGTGTTGACCTACCGGCGGCTGCGAGTGTTCGGCGGTCATTGATCAACTGCGGTCTCGGCGGTTCGCCCACTGATCCGCGACGTAGTGCGGTGATCGGATGACTGGGCAGGATACGGCTATCGCCACGCCCGGGCTTGCGCTGGCAGCATGCAGTGGTGATCGTCATCATCAGGTTGGGCGAGCGACGCGACAGCAACACCGCCACCGACACGATGGGGCGCACCTGGGTGGGCTACGACCCGTCCCGGTCCGACGTGGAGTTGTGGGCGCAGAACAGGGGCCGATACGCCTTCGCCGAGGGTCGGTTGGACGAGGTCAGTTGGGCGGCCTTGTCGTTCAGGGGCGAAGTCAAGGTGGTCGCTGCAGTCACGGGCTGGAGCGGTTCGAGGACCTGGAGCGAGGCGTCACGAAACGCGCGTTGATCGGTGATGTTCTTGGCCCAAGTGACCCTGCCTACGCGACGCTGAAGAGATTCGTCGTACCGCCACACCGGTCTCCATTCACCTACGTCGGTGAGAACGAGGTGGGCCTGCAGCGTTGATGGGCTGACCCCGCGCCTGGCTGGCGGGTGGAGTGCAGTGGTGGGGCGGATCCGGTTCGCGCAAGAAAGTCGAGGAGGCGGCCCAGGCCGCTGATGGGCGCGGGCGGGCCACCGAACATAGAGCGACCCGCGCGATCGAGGCTGGTGCCGAAGGGTGTCCTATCGGCGTGATCACCGTGATCTGGATCGAGGCCGTGGGGTGGGCGACCGTTGAGCGGTGGTTGCCAGCAGCAGAAATCGACCGGGCCTAGCCGGATCGCATGATCAATCCGATACCCCTCGACACAACAGATAGTGCACCGGACGACCGAGTCGATGGGTTGGCTCGACGCCGACGTGCCCATACCTTGGTGCGCTTCATGCAGCGAAGTGGGCCGCGTTGAGTTCGTTCCATGGGAACTGACCGAAACTCCTGGTCTCTCGACGTATCGAAGACCGCCCTAGTCAGGCTTCCCCGCCTTGGTCAGGATCGTCGTACTCGTCGTGGCGTTCGTCCTCACGCTCCCGGCTCTCACGCGCGATCTCTCGGGCGCGCTGGGAGATCACCTCAAGTTCGTCGCCGTCTTGGGACTCTTCGGTGGCCTGCTGCAGCGCCCACGCGGGGGTCGGCGGGCTCGGTGGGGCTTCGTCCGGATGCGGCATGCCGATCCCTGTGGCCGGGAGTGGGTGGACGCCCCGAGATTACGCTGTCCCCGCTTCGACGTGCTTGCTCCCTGCGCGCGGGGGCAGGGTTCGTTGATGGTCTATTTTGCGGTCATGGCAACTATCGCGTTGCGTGTGCGGCTTGTCGGCGGGGAGCATACGGACCTGACCTACCAAGATCCCGGCCACGTCGAGGAGGGGGAACTCGTCGATAAGGTCATCGAGGTCCTGAGTGCAGAGACCGGTGTGTTGCGCTGCCGCCATGGCGACCGTTTGGTCGCGCTCTATGCCCGCGGTGTGGCAAGTATCGAGTTCTCGCCGCGAGGGGCGATCCTGTAGCCGCTTGCTTCGAACTCTCGCGGCTCGTGGCCAACATGCGGTCCGATCGGCGGCATGAGCCCGCGACGCAAAACCGCCCCGGAGGGTGTACCTCTGGAGGCGGTTTGGCTTACTGGAGAAGAGCTAACCTCGCGATCCGCCTCGGCGGTTGGCGCGGCCACTCTCGCCATTTCAAAGGTACTCCGAATCACCGTCGTCCGACCAGGAACGTGACTAGGTCACGTCCGGCGTCACGTCGGGGACGGCCGGGTCAACACCGTCGAAACCGAAGGTGACGCCCCGACCTCTGGCGCGTTTGCAGCTGGCAGGTGCGCTGGACGCCAACCTGTGGAACCGTCAGGAGCATTCCCGGATTTGCCGCGGCTCAGTGGGTTCTATTGCTTCGAAGCCAAGGAGCCGGGAGGCACCATCTACTGTCCTCAGGAGGGTCACTCGCATGGCGACATACGGATCTCCCATGACCCGCATCGTGATCCTGCTACTCCTGACCGGGGCGCTCAGTGCGGCTCCCGCGACGGCAAACGCTAGGTCGGTGACGCTGCCAGATCCCCGTGGTGACATGGCGTGGATCCACACCGGGCCTGACGACGACGATGACGCCACCCCTCCACATGTGCTGTTCCCAGCGCCGGAACAGTCGCACCGCG
Source organism: uncultured Actinomycetota bacterium (assembly GCA_963698945.1). Classification (GTDB taxonomy): domain Bacteria; phylum Actinomycetota; class Actinomycetes; order Propionibacteriales; family Nocardioidaceae; genus Marmoricola. Next base: position 159,852 of record CAVOST010000008.1, read on the forward strand.
ACATCATCAGCACCCGTATCAGGCACACCACTTCGAGGGTCCAGGTGCGGATCACCTTCGCCGAACTCCGACGCGAGGACACGTACAACGAGTACGACGTGACCGTCGTGACCAATGAGGGGTTCTTCCGCGAGGTCGCCGTCTACGCCGGACCAGGTCGATGGGCAGGGGAAGCCTATACATCCGCGTACCCGCGCGATATCCGCTGCCGCCTGTACCGCTCCCTCGACTACGACTCAAACGTCTTGGTGATCGGATTCGCGCGTAGGTGTGTCAGCTACCCACGTTGGGTCCGAGTCGCTGCCGGTACATCGGGTGGCGGGGATGAGGAGAACGACTACTTCTACGACGATTCCCAAAGGCGCGGCCTCGACCGGCTTCGCCCGGACACCTGGCGACTCTCACCGCGGGTCGCTCGCGGTTCCCACCAACTGACATGAACAACTAGCGGAAATTCGTTCCTCGTGCTCATCTGCGGATCGTGTCGAGTGGTGGACGGCTCGGCATGGGGTCCCAAGCGGACCTGACCGCGCGCTGCGTGGAGTGAACCTCGCAGATCGAACCAGGATCCGACGCGCTCACCCAGGCACGGTGATCGCCGAGGGCCGGCGGGCGAACATGTAGTCAAACGAACTGATGTTCGAGGTGCGACTGGATAGGTAATCCGATCACCCTGGGCGGTATGCAGGGAGCCTGGCCTCTGTCGGGTACGCCACGCATCGAGCTGATCTGCAAGCACAAGGATGCCCCGCCCGGCTTACGATTGATCAGGACAACCGGGTGCAGCACCTTGGACACGCCATGGACTTCAGATCCAATCGCGCTTGGCGAAAGCAGCGCGTACAAGAGCGCTCAGTCCGTCGGCCGCCCTTGCAGCGGACGCCACGGCGGCTGCTCACCCAGGTCCTCTGGTTCGGGCTGACTGCGGCGTTGTGGGGCTTCCTTGCCTTCATGTGGTGGCCAGACAATCGCTGGATTGCGGTTCCATGTCTTGTCTTGGCGCTCATATCCTTCTTCGTCCTGCTGGGATTCTTCTATCGGTTGCTTCGCAGGACGATCACGGTGCAGCGGAATGAGCAGGCAGTTTGCAACCAGTGCGGCGCAGTTGTGCGCTCGCGCCGCCGGCGTCAGCATCAATCTGAGGGTCAGGAGTGTGAGGGCGCGGGTTGGGCCATCGAGGCGCGCTCTTCGCCGGTACAGGACGATCCGCCCGGAACGCAGCCACAGGACGGGGCGGGGGGTCCGGTCTGGAACCCAACTTCTCTCGATGCGGGGACTCCGACGCCCCAGGACTCGGTGACGACGGCATCAGAAGACCGCACCGGCCACGAACGTCTGCCCTGGCGGCGCGACGAGGTCATCGGCTGGGGGATCGCGTTCGTCACCGCTTTCGGGGTGTGCATCGTGGCTTCGGCAGGCCCAACCTGGCCCGAGCTGCGTGTCCTGCTAAACGTGGCTGGTCCAGGTGTGGACATCTCGGCTTTGGCGGCCGGCGACTGCGTGCGCGACATGACACCTGAGTCCGAAGAGCTAGCCCCAGACGCCGTAGAGGTGGTCGGGTGCTCGAAGCCGCACGCCGAGGAGGTCTACGCGACGTTCAGCCTTCCCAAGAGCAAGCGCTATCCCGGAGACGAGCGGGTCGACGCGCTCGCCCAGAGCGGCTGCGACCAGCGGTACGAGGCGTACGTCGGTCTGCCAGTCGATACAGACTTCGACACATACATCACCTACCCGCCGAGTGATGACTGGCCCGATGACCGCGTCGTCGTGTGCACGGTCGCCGGTGCCGAGGGCCTCACCACCGGGTCATTGCGGAACTACGGCCACTGACTTGGTAGGTGACCGTATATGCAATCCGGCTCCGTCAGCTGGTCCGACGTGAGCACGAGATGGGCACCTCCACGGTGTGGACATGCCGATGAGCGGCCGTGGGAAACGACGTTTCTGTCGGAGCGCTGTGGGTAGTTTGCCGGGATGAAGCCGATCCGAGTCGGCCTGGTGGCCGACCCAGCCGCACCCACCAGGATCGCGCACCGGATGCGCGATCTCGACCCGCCCGCCGGCGAGGATCGCGGGGCCTGGGAGATCGACGTTGTGAGCGAACCGTTCACCCTCAGTTCCGAGGATGTCGACACCGCCGTGACGCGGCTGCACGATCAGGCTCGCGAGCACGAATGGGACTTGGTCGTCGGCCTGACCGAGCTTCCGCTTCGCGACGAAGGCGACGGCCGGTACCTGCTGGTCGAGACCGACCCGCAGCGACGAACGGCGCTGCTGTCGCTGCCCGCCCTCGGCGGCCTCCGGATGCACGCACGCGCCCGACACGCGGTGAGCACGCTCGTCAGCGGCATGGCCGACCGCGACTCGGATGAAGAGCGTCGCGTGCACCTGCCCCGCCTCGGCGGCCGCTGGCGGCTGCTCCTGGGCATGGTGCTCGCCAACCGTCCATGGCTGCTCGTGCCCGGACTGAAGTCCGCGCTCGTCGCGGCATTGGCTACCGGAGCCGTGGCCACGATCAACTCCACGGTCTGGGTACTGGCCGGCTCCTTGTCGTGGTGGCGTCTCTCAGTCGCGACGATCGCCTCCATCGCACTCGTCGTCGCTTGGCTCGTGATCGACGGCGAGCTGTGGGACCGCCCGGACGATGACTCCGCCGAAGCTCGGGAGAGATCGCGTCTCTACAACGCCTCGACGCTGTTGACCCTGACTAGCGGGGTGCTGATCTGTTACCTCGCGCTCTACCTGGTGAACCTGCTGTGGGCGCTGTTTGTGCTCGATCCCGCTGTCATGGGCGGCTACCTCAACGCATCGCGGGGCTACGGCGACCTGTTCGTGCTGGCTTGGTTCGTTGCGTCGGCGGCGACCGTCGGCGGCGGCCTCGGAACCGGCCTGGAGTCGGACGAAGCGATCCGCACGGCCGCGTACTCAAAACGTGAAGCAGAGCGCCGCCACCGACTGGCACGCGAACGGACTTAAGTCGCTGGTTCCGCGAACGTCCGCACATGCCGATGAGCGGGCACACGCCAAACTACCTGCGCGGGTAGGGCTCGTGCTGAGCCGGATGACGGTAGGCATCCTCCGGGTCAGAGCTCCGCGCGCATGACCCAGCGCCACTTGGCGATCTGGCGGTCGCGGACGAAGCCGAACCCGGTGTAGAGCTCCTCGGGACCAGTGTGCAGGTAGGCACCTCGCTGTGGCTTGCGGTCCACGGTCTGCTCGGGGTAGGCCTCCACGACGCCACCGCCCGCAGCCCGGATCGCCTCAAGAGCGCCCGCCACCGCGGCGCGGGCGACCCCGTTACCGCGGTGCTTGCTGCCGGTGAAGATGCAGCCGATGCGCCAGTCCGGCGGTACATCTTCGCCCTGTTCGTATTTGGCGCGATTCTTGATGTTGGGCAGTTCGGCGGGCGGCCCGTACTGGCACCAACCCACGCATGCCGATCCGTCGTACACCAGCACTTGGTGGACCGAGCCACGCATCATGTGCTCCCGCTTGGCCTCACGGTTACCTTCATAAGTTCCCGTGGTTCCGCCGGCGTGGAAGGTCAAGCACCAGCAGCCGCCCCAGACACCGTTGTTGGCCTCGACGAGGGCTGCGAAGTCGTCCCACGACTCCGGGCTCAAGGGTCGCGTCGTGTAGGGCTCGCCCATCGCTGCCTGCTCTCGAAAAGGGTGCTGAAAGGCTACAGCGCCGCCTGTCTTTGACAGCCTCGGAGTAACCGGATCTGCCGCGATGCGAGCGCCGACAACAGCTTTTACGCCGACTCGCTCCGGCCAAGCCTCTAACGGGCGGGGGCTCGGTTGCGACGTTGGAGCCGCAACTCCACTATCTGGCGCAACTGATCCATGAGATCGGAAACGATGACTCCCTTGCGTATGAAGCCGTGCGCGCCGTTCTCGATGGCACTGAGGGCGGCGTCCTGCTCAGAGAAGCCGCTCAGCATCACGACGGTGGAGTCGGGACAAGACGAGCGGATCAGCGGCAGCGCCTGCAGGCCGTCCATGTCCGGCATGGCAATGTCGAGCAGGACCAGTCCTGGATGATGGGTCGCGGCGGCCGCCACGCCCGTCTCACCGCTGGATGCCTCTGCGACAATTTCGAAGTCAGCAGTGCGGTCGAACGCGAGGCGGATCACGTCTCTGAGTTCTTCTGAGTCGTCGATCACCAGCACCCGGATCGGAGTGCTCGGCTCCTCGCTCACGTCACACCTCTCGTTCGGCGTGCTCAGTCGGGGGCCGGAAGCCGGGGACATGGCCCGTGTGCGTGAGCCGGCACGCGAGGTCATACAGCTTCACGTTCTGCTCCTGCGAGAGCCGGCTCAAGAGCCCAAAAGCCTGCTCTGCGGTCAACTTGAAGCGCTCCATGACGATGCCTGTCGCCTGACCGGTCACCGTCCGATGCTCCAGTGCAAGCAGCAGGTGACGAACCTGCTCCTGGGCACCCTCAGGTGACTCGCGTACAACTTCACAGTGGGCTTCGCCGACCCTCCACTTTTCTACGGGCGCGGAGTCAGCCGGCGCGAGCGGCTCCTCTTCAGACTCCACGAGCAGACACCGGCCGAGGTACTTGACCGAGACTGGAAACGATCTTGTGGATGCTGGTACTCATTGGCCAACCTCACCAGTGACGGTCAGGTCGGCCGCGTCCTTTTGGGTGAAGTCCTTGCCCTTGCTGTCTGCAATCTGGATCGAGTACACCTTCTCGCCTCTGGGAATGTCGGAGACCTTGAAGGTGTACGAACACACTTTGACGCCCAGGATCGAGGAGCTCTCCTCGAAGGTGCCGTCTGTGCTCGTCTCTCCGATCACCAGCTTCTTTCCCGCGGCGTCGGTGACGGCGATGTCGTCGCTGCCACTAAGGCACTCGGTGAATCTGGGATCGCCTCCGGCCTCTTGATACGTGCCAGCAACGGCGAAGGTCTTGGGGGATTCGGGAGACCCACAGGCACTGAGCCCTGTGGCGAGCGCGGCGAGGGCCACGAGAGCGAGGATGAACGTGCGCATGAAGGTCGTCTCTTTCGTCGTTGTGTCTCCGCTGCCGTCGTTGGCGAGATGCTAACAAGACGGTTGACGGAACGCCGACTTCGGCAGGATGGCCCGGAATAGGCACAGCGCGGAAATACCAGCGCCTCGACGCTGCGAAGGGGTTGTTCGCCGAGCGCGGGAGCGACGAGGTCAGGATCGAGGTCATCGCGAAGGGCGCGGGGCCGCGCGCGGACTCGTGCACCACTGCCCGGGTGGTCGCAAGGAGGTCTACATCGCCCTGGTCGAGCGGGCTGTGGGGTGGATTCCCTGGTCATCTCCAGCGAGGTCCGGCTGGGCCTGGCGGTATGACGCGCCGAACGTGCGGAGGACGTATGTCGATCAACTGGTCATCTTCGACCGGGTGGGCCTAGCGGCGTGACGCCCCGAACGTGCGGAGGACGTGTTCGAGCGTCGAGGAGAGCAGCTCGTGTGTTGTCTCGCGGCTGGCCTCGCCACGTAGCCAGCGACGGGTCGCGGTCCGGTTGAGACCGGTCCAGCACACCAGCGCGTAACGCAGGCGAGCCGAGTCCTCGGCGATGTCGGCGTGGAAGGCCGCGACCAGCGCAACCGCGCGGTCCACCAGATCGGCGACCACGCGCCGCACGTCTGGGTCGGCGATGTCCTCACCCGGTGCGATGGTGCCGAGGTAGATGGTTCGGTTCGCTTCGGTCCAGTCGAGCCAGCGCGACACCGTGTCCGCCACTCGCGCGCGAGCGCTGCGACCGACGGGGGCCGCAGCCCTTCCTCGCGGACGGCACCGAGCCGCTCCAGCAGCGCGAGGTAGACATCCTTGCGACCACCGAAGTAGTGGTGCACGAGCCCGCGCGTGACGCCAGCGGCGCGTGAGATGTCCTCGACCAGCACGTCCTCGTACCCGCGCTCGGCGAACAGCGCGTTTGCGGCGTCCAGGATCTGCTCACGCCGCTCTGCCGGGCTGAGCCGGCGGTACCTCGTCGGTGTGCCCATCGCGCGATTCTAGTCCGGATTAGCGATGCGTCAACAATGTTGTTAGCATAACGCCAACGTAAGCCTCAAGTCAGAGGAAGTCTGGAGCGACTCCCGATGTTGCCTGAGCCGCCTGCCCGCAACAACGAAGGAGTAGCCGTAGTGCTCAGGAGTCTCACCGCGCTGGCCCTGGGTGCCTTCATGCTGGTCGGCTCGACGCTGGCTGAGTCACCCGGTGAAGGGCTGACATTGGAGCCCATCACGTGAATCGGCTGGAGCCAGGACTCGTTCTCGGCGACCGGTATCGGCTCGAGCGACGCCTCGCGTCGGGCGGTATGGGCGACGTTTGGGTGGCTGAGGACCACGTTCTGCGGCGGATGGTCGCGCTCAAGGTGATGCGTCCCAACCCCGATCACGAGGAGCTGTTCGCCGTTCGTTTCCGTGACGAGGCGCTGCACTCCGCGAAGCTGATCCACACCAACATCGCCACCCTCTTCGACTACGGCGAGGACGACGGCTTGGCGTTCTTGGTCATGGAGCTCGTCGACGGTAAGCCGTTGTCACAACTGATCCGCGAGAGCGGCCCACTCCCCGCCGAGCAGGTGCGTTCCGTAGTCGGCCAATGCGCCCTAGCGCTCGGCGTCGCACATGCGGCCAAGTTGGTCCACCGCGACGTTAAGCCGGCCAACATCCTGGTCCGCGAGGACGGCCTGGTGAAACTAACCGATTTCGGCATCGCCCGGGCCGCCGATGCCTCCGGACACACCCGCGCCGGGGACCTGCTCGGAACGCCGTCATACATGAGCCCGGAGCAGGCGCTCGGCCGCCCAGCGACCGGCGCATCCGACCTGTACGCCCTGGGCGTCGTCGGTCACGAGATGCTCTGCGGGGCCAAGCCCTTCGACAAGCCGACGCCAATCGCTACCGCAATGAGCCACATCCACGAGACGCCACCGCCGCTGCCCGAGGACGCACCCGAGGCACTCGCCTGCGTGATCGAGGAGTTGCTCGCCAAAAACCCCGCCGACCGGCCGGCCAACGCTCGGGCAGTCGCAATCCGTCTTGGGCTCGCCGATCACGAGATCATGGGGCTAGCTCTTGGTCTGGCGCAGGCGGTGTACGGCGAGTCGTCCCTGGAGGAGGACTCCGCACTTAGGAGCAGTCCGATCCCGCCGGAACCAACAGCCACGGTCGCCGTCGACCAAGCTGCGGTTCTGGAGGACTAGGACCCAGACCTAGGTCCCCACCACCCGGAGTCACGCCGGTGATCGGATAACGAATCCGATTCAACGTCGCGAGCGGCGCTTATGCGCTTCCGAATGTCACGGTGGGTGAGCTGTCCTCCGCGCACTCCGCAACGAGTCGCACTAGTGCGTCCGCGTGCTCCGGGTGGGCGGACTCAGGACGGATGGAGGCGCACGTTGAACGTGAAGCACTGCGGACAGGCGGCACGAGACAGGACAGCGCTCAAAGCCTCCTGGTGGCGCTGCCCCTCCATGCCCGCGGCTATCCGCCGCCCTGAACCCCCGAGGAGCAAACGAAGCCCCGAACTGTTCCATCTCGGTTCCTTTGCGGATCATGCGGTTGCCGAGCTCTGAGCTGTGTCGGCCACGGCATTGGTGACGCGCGAAGACAATCGGTAGTGATGGCCGCATCCGTCGCAGGTCGCATCGACCTCGTCTGCGTTCGTCATGTACTGACGACCCTCCACAGCATGATCTGCACCCCGCGACTTGTCTGCGGTGATGCTTCAGCGCGCGATGCTTCGGCGCGTCTTCGAGCTTCTGCAGCGTATTCCTCACGCGCCTGGGCAGCTTGCTCCAGCTTGAGAGCGGTCTTGTTGAACCAGCCACGCAAAGGCCGTGACTCGCTCGTCCATGCGGCCCCGTCCCAGAAACGTTGCTGGGTTGAGTCCTTCGGATCCGTATACCAACCCGCCTTGGGCGAACGATCTTCCGGCATACGCACTCCCATCGTGGCTCCAGGATCGGATATCGGCTCGATGTCTACACGACCCATACAGGAAACACCGTCAGGTAGTCGAGCAGTCGTCCCGTGGCTGATACAGGTAACGACGTTCATCAACCTGTCGATGTCTACACGACCCATACAGGAAACACCGTCAGGTAGTCGAGCAGTCGTCCCGTGGCTGATACAGGTAACGACGTTCATCAACCTGAAGACCATCACCGGACAACAGATCCGCCGTGGTGGCGACGGTCGTCGGGCGTGCGGACACCCTCGCGCACGGGCGGCAGTTCGGGTGGCAGTTCGGGTGGCAGTTCCAGAGACCGACCGGTACTCCTGGGGACTGAATCCTTAACTCTGCCGAGGGAATGACACCGTCACGGACCCCGGGGGACAGGTCGCCGGAAGCCGGAGGGTTGTTGGTTCGAGTCCAACCGGGGGAGCGATGAGCGGAGCCTCTGACCTTCATCGGGTCAGAGGCTCTGCCAATTCTCACCGGCAGGGAAGACGCAGAACTCGTTCCCTTCAGGGTCCGCGAGCACGGTCCAGTGCGGCATCTCCCACAGCTGCGTCGCACCCCGCGCGATGAGCTCGGCCGGGTCGCCGTACACGTCCCAGTGGATGCGGTTCTTCACCGTCTTGGGCTCCGGGACGGGCTGGAAGAGCAGCAGCTCGAAGGGCATCCCGGGCACGCCGGAGAGCCAGCTCCAGGGCTGGCCCTCGTTCTGCACCTCGACGCCGAAGACCTCGGCCCACCAGCCCGCGATCGCGGGGGCGTCGACCGAGTCCACGTTCAGCTCGTAGGTGCGGTACGACGGCACGACGTCGCGCACGAACGCGCAGAGCTCCCCGCCCTCGGGGTCGAGCAGCACGGTCCACGGGTCGGAGTCGTCGTATCCCGGTGCGCGAGTGGCGCCCAGGGACAGCAGGGACTCGACCGAGTCGGTGTGCACGTCGATGTGCACCCGGTGCTTGACCGACTTCGGCTCGGGCACCGGGCACAGCGCGATGCCCATGCCCTCCTCGGCGCCGACGACGGCGCCCGGGTCGTCGGCGGTGCGACCGGCGACGTACTCGCACCCGGTCGCCGCCGCCCAGAACCGGCCCAGCTCGGGGCCGTCCGCGGCCGTGTCCAGGCACAGCTCCTTGAACGTGGTCGTCATGCGCTCCCCGATGTCCTGAAGTCGCTCCTGGCTGGGCAACGAGTTCTACGTCCTGCACCGCGACCCGAGCTGAGGCTCAATCGTCGTCGCCCCAGCCGAGCGGGAAGACCTCGAAGGAGGCCGCGAACGCGACGCCGAGTCGTTGCCCGGTCGCCCGGGCGAAGCCCTCGAGGAACTCGGCCGGGTCCCAGTTCTCCCACCCGAGTCCGTCGATGTAGGCCTTGTGGGCCTTGAGCGACTCGACGCCGGCGTCGAACGTGTCGGTCGTGTCGACGCCGTGGGTCGCGTCGGGGGAGCCCGCGGCCCACACGGCCTTCACGCCGCCCCACGGCTCGAGGCCTTCCTCGACCTGCTCGTGGAAGACCCAGCGGTTGCCGGCGTCACGGACGGCGTCGAGCACGGCGTGGCCGACGGCGATGTGGTCGGCCTGGTTGAGCCTGCGGCCGCCGAAGGTGGGGGCGAAGTTGCCGGTGATGACGATGTCGGGCCGGTGGCGGCGCACCTCGGCTGCCAGCACCCGTCGCAGCTCGACGCCGTACTCCAGCGACCCCGTCGGGCAGGCCGAGGAAGTCGACCACGTCCACGCCGACGATCGCCGCCGAGGCGACCTCCTCCGCCTCGCGGACGCGGCGTGCCTCCTCGGGCTCCATGCCATCGATGCCGGCCTCACCGCTCGTGACCATGGTGTAGCCGACCCACTTGCCCTGCCCGGTCCAGCGAGCGACCGCCGCCGCCGTGCCGAACTCCATGTCGTCGGGGTGGGCGACGATGCACAGCGCCCGCTCCCAGCTCTCGTCGACGGCGGCCAGGGGTGGGGGTGCGGGGACCTCGCTCATGCTCCGAGGTTATGCAGCAGGTGGGTGCGCTGCCTACCCAGCGGGCCAGTCAGTCGCAGTTGTCGCAGACGCCGGTGCTGGGAAGTGCCATGAAGCAGTTGGGACAGATCTTCGGGTCGGGCATGGCCGCGCCGGTGCGACCTGACCTGACCACACGCCGCGGAGGAGCCGCCGGAGTGGCCGGGGAGCGCGCCGAGGTGGTCTTGGTCGCGGTCGACCGACTGGTCGAGGCGGCCGTCTTGCGAGCCTTCGGCGGCGCCGGTGTCAGCTTCTCGTCGACGACCACGTCGAACCCGAGTGCCCTCAGCCGGAGGACCGCATCGTCCTCGCCGCCGAGCGAGAACTCCTCGGCCGGAACCGCGACACCGGTGGACGCGGAGGTAGGCGAGGCCCAGCAGGGCTCGGGCGTCGTACTCCTGACCCCCGTGCCACAGCGCCGCGTCGTGCGCGCGGCCGAACCGGTAGCGGGCCAGGAACTCCTTCGAGCCCAGCTCGTCGCACTCGGTCATTGCATCGCGGACGTGCTCGGCGGTTACCTGGCTCCAGTCGGACATACGTCGGATGAGACTCCCTAACATCCAGGCGCCTACCCTTTTGTGCAGCGTCCGGTGCGCGACGTCGGGTACGAGACTCCCTCACCATCCAGGCGCCTACCCTTGGCCGGTGGACGACAGTGAACCCGGACCCCGCTTCGACGAGCTGGGCCTGGACCCCCGGGTGGAGCGCTCGGTGCGTGACGTCGGGTACGAGACCCCGTCACCCATCCAGGCGCAGGCGATCCCGCCGCTCCTGGCGGGGCGGCACCTCGTCGGCCTCGCGCAGACGGGCACGGGCAAGACCGCGGCGTTCGCGCTGCCGATCCTCTCGCGCATCGACGTCTCCCAGAAGTCGCCGCAGGCGCTGGTCCTCGCCCCGACCCGCGAGCTCGCCCTGCAGGTCTCCGAGGCGTTCGAGCGCTACGCCGGGCACATCGACGGCCTGCACGTGCTGGCGGTCTACGGCGGCCAGGGGTACGGCGTCCAGCTCTCGGCCCTGCGCCGCGGGGTGCACGTCATCGTGGGCACCCCGGGCCGGCTCATGGACCACCTCGAGAAGGGCACCCTCGACCTGAGCGGCGTGCGGTTCGTCGTGCTGGACGAGGCCGACGAGATGCTGAACATGGGCTTCGCGGAGGACGTCGACGAGATCCTCTCCACGACCCCGGACGACAAGCAGGTCGCGCTGTTCAGCGCCACCATCCCGGCGCCGATCCGGCGCCTCGCGAAGCGGCACGCGCCCGACGCCGTCGAGATCACCGTCAAGTCGAGCACCTCGACCGCCCCCAACGTCCGGCAGCGGCACCTCAAGGTCGCCCACGCCCGCAAGCTCGACGCCCTCACCCGCATCCTCGAGGTCGAGAACTTCGACGGGCTGATCGTGTTCGTCCGCACCAAGCAGGCGACCGAGGAGCTGGCCGAGCGGTTGCGTGCCCGTGGCTTCGCGGCGGCGGCCATCAACGGCGACGTCGTACAGGCCCAGCGCGAGCGCACCATCGACCAGCTCCGCGACGGCAGCCTCGACATCCTCGTCGCCACCGACGTGGCGGCTCGTGGGCTGGACGTCGAGCGGGTCAGCCACGTGGTCAACCACGACATCCCCACGGACACCGAGTCCTACGTGCACCGGATCGGCCGCACGGGCCGGGCCGGCCGCAGCGGCGACGCGATCTCGTTCGTGACCCCGCGCGAGCAGCACCTGCTCCGGGCCATCGAGCGGGCGAACCGTACGACGCTCGAGGCGATGACGCTGCCCACGATCGAGGACGTCAACGCCACCCGGGTCGCCAAGTTCACCGATGCGATCACCCAGGCGCTCGGCGACCGCCAGCTCGAGGTGTTCCGCGAGCTGATCCGGGGCTACGAGCAGGAGCACGACGTGCCCGCGGAGGACATCGCCGCCGCGATCGCCGTGCTCGCGCAGGACGGGGAGCCGCTCCTGCTCGAGGACCTCCCCGAGCCCGCGCCGGAGAAGCGGCAGCGTCGCGAGTCCGGGGGTGACCGGGTCACCTGGCGGATCGCGGTCGGCAAGCGCCACCGCGTCGAGCCGCGCCAGATCGTCGGGGCCCTGGCCAACGAGGGCGGCCTGCGACGCAACGACTTCGGCCGCATCGACATCAAGCCGAACTTCTCCCTGGTGGAGCTGCCGCCGGACCTGTCCGCCGACACCCTCGCCAAGCTCTCCCGGACCCGGATCTCGGGGGTGCTGATCGACCTGCGCCGAGACGATGGCCGGCCGAGCCGGGGCGGTCAGGGACGGCCCGACCGCTCCGCTCCCGAGGGGTCGCGCAAGCCGCGCCACAAGAAGCGCTAGTCGACCTCGGCCACGAACATGCGCGAACCGGCCGGTGCGATCTGCCCGTAGTCCCGGGCCGTCGCCTTGCCCTCCTCGCTGCCCAGCCCCGCCTGCAGTGAGTCCTGGTCCTCGAACCAGAGCTCGGCGATGCGGTGGTAGGTCAGCTCGCCCCTGTCCGCGGCGGCCGCGCAGCGAGCGCCCTCGAAGCGGACCAGGCCCGGGATCTTCTCCACGAGCGGGACGTGCACCTTGAGGTAGTGCTCGTCGAAGGCGGCTGCGTCGTCTGGCTGCGTGTAGAGGACCACGAGCTTCACCGTCATGCGCACCAGCGTGTCACGACCCGTCGCCTTTCGCCCGGCCGCTCGTTGGGCATCGCGACACCCTCCGAGGAGGCCCCCGTGCGCCGACCACTCATCGTGCTCGCCGTGTTGTTCCTGGTCGCCGTGGCCCTGGTCATCGTCAAGACCGAGGCGCAGGCGGCCACGAAGTACCCGGTCAGCTACAACTTCCTGAGCAGCGCGATCCTCTCCGGCACGCAGGTGAACGCCGACCCGCCCGGCGCGAACGACTTCAGCTGCCGCCCCACGGCGCAGCACCCCCGGCCCGTCGTGCTCGTCCACGGCACCGCCGGCAACAAGAACACCAACTGGCAGACCTACGCCCCGCTGCTCGCCAACAACGGCTACTGCGTCTTCGCGCTGACCTACGGCGTCGCCGCAGGCACTCCTCCGGGCGCCGACCAGTTCGGCGGCCTCGACAAGATGGAGACCAGCGCCGAGCAGCTGAAGTCCTTCGTGGCCAAGGTGCGCTCCGCGACGGGCGCCAAGCAGGTCGACATCGTCGGTCACTCCCAGGGCACGCTGATGCCGAGCTACTGGCTGAAGTTCCTCGGCGGCGCGCCGTACGTCCACGCCTACGTCTCCCTGGCGCCGCTGTGGCACGGCACCAACCTCGGCGAGTCCGCGCAGCTCTCGGCCGCGCGGCAGGGCTTCGGCCAGCAGTCGGCAGACCTGCCGGGCTGTGCCGCGTGCACCGAGATGTCCACCGGACTCGGCCTTCATGCAGAAGATGCGCGCCGGGGGAGTGAGGGTGAAGGGCGTCACCTACACCAACATCGTCACCAAGTACGACGAGCTGGTCTCGCCGTACACCAGCGGCATCGAGCCGGGCATGACCAACTACGTGCTCCAGGACCACTGCGCCTCCGACTACACCGAGCACTTCGAGATCGCCTCGGACCCCGTCGCCGCGGGCTACGTCCTCAACGCCCTCGACCCGGCCCACCCCCGCCCGGTCCCCTGCACCCTGGTGCTCCCCTTCGAGGGCCCGCCCCCCGGCACGTACTGACCCTCCAGGTCGCTCTGAGGCGTGCGCCGGCGCCAAGATAGGGAATTCTGTCGACGCGCGGGGCTCCCTCGTATTCCTACCGTTTGGCGTGACATCTCCACGCGAGAACGGAAGCCCACCATGACCACGCCCATCGGCCACTCCACGGCCCCATCCCTGCTCGAGCAACGGCCGCTGCACTTGCGTCAGGTCGTCGAAAGTGACCGCGAGGCCCTGGCCTCGTTCCTCGATGAGCTCTCGCCGCTGTCGTCCATGCAGCGGTTCTTCACCGGCGGCTTCAAGGTGACGCGCGCGACGCTGGACGTCCTGATGGGCCTCAGCTCGGAGGCAGGGGCCTTCGTGGCTGTGGAGGGGGAACGCATCGTCGGCCACGCCATGTGGGGCGCCCTTCCCCACACGCCCGGCCGGATCGACATCGGGTTCGTGGTGGCCGAGGACCGGCGGCGACGAGGCATCGGGGCCGCCCTGACGAGGTGCGCGATGGCCGACGCCGCCGCGCACGGCGCGTCGACGGTCGAGGCGACGGTGCTGACCTCGAACCGCGGCGCCCGGGCCCTGGTCAGGCATCTCCTGCCCTGCGCCGAGACCTCCTACGACGGCAGCGAGATCATCTACGTGGGTCGATCCCGGGGCGGCCCCCTGTGGCGATCTCCCCCTCGCTGCCTGACGTCCAGCAGAGCGGGCCGGGCAGGCCGCGGGCTAGCCCAATCACGGGCAGGAACCTCCATGCCTTGCCAATCAGCCTCTTCAGGTCTGTGATCGAAGGAGTCCTTCACCGGCTCGGGCGGTCCGCCTGACAGGAGAGGAACATGCCTGCATCTGAGTCGCGCAACCTCGACAAGCCTCACGAGACCCGGCCCTTCAAGGCCCACGGTCATATGGACGTGATCACTCTCGGTGACTTCACCCTGGGCCGGGGTGTCTTCGAGCCCGGTTGGCGATGGTCCGAGGACGTCAAGCCGATCGCCGGCACCGATTCCTGCCAGACCAGGCACACGGGCGTATGCGTGTCCGGTCGGATGACGGTGCAGTTCGAGGACGGCAGCGAGATGAGCGTCGCCCCCGGCGACGTGGTACTCATCGAGCCGGGCCACGACGCCTGGACTGAGGGCGACGAGGCCTGCGTCCTCTACGACACGGGTGTCGGTGCGTACGCCAAGCCTTCCTGACGGAGTGCTCCGCTCGGGGCAGGGGAGCGCCGCGCCACCATCTGTCATGCCACCGCCGGTAGGGTCCCGGACCGAAGGGCGGTAGCTCAGTCGGTTAGAGCAGAGGACTCATAATCCTTGGGTCGTGGGTTCGAGTCCCACCCGCCCTACCAGGGGCTGGGCGCGACTCGAGCCCAGGAGGGTCCACCTCGCACCTCGATCGGGGGTTGGGGAGGCGCGAGGTGGCCCCAGCCCCGGGTCAGCGCCGGGCGTACTCCATGGCGAGTTGTTGCACCGTCTGCCGAGTCGGGACGCCGGTCTCCTCTTCCCGGAGCACCAGCAGGCTGCCGTTGAAATAGACCAACCCCATGATCAGCTCGACCGCGGCAGCGAGCTCGTCACCGTCCGGCCGATCGAGGAGTTGGTGGCGTAGGCACGCGATCAGCAGGTCAGGGGGCCCGTCTGGTCTCTGGAGCCACGCAGCCATCAATTCGATGGCGGATCGGACACTGTCGGGACGTTGCTCGTCGTACATGACGGTCCTCCGGGCCGCGAGCGGGGTCTGAGCCGGCGTGCGCGTTACCGACGATTTTCACTCCGAAGTGGCGTTCGCGCCAAAGGGTCCACCACCACTTGGACGGTGGCGATGTCTATCGGATCGTCAGCCGACGCGGGAGCACCACGGACGTCAGGGTGGTGGACGCGACCACGCGGAACCGGTACGTCCGGGTGCCGCTCGGGAGGTGCTGCAGGGTCGCTCGCGCCACGCCGTTGCGGATGGCCACCTTGCGCACCAGGACGCCACGTGTACGGACCTCCAGCACGCCCTGAACGGAGCGCAGTGCAGGGGCCGACACCGCGGCGTACATCGCCAGACGTCGCACCCCGGGAGCAGTGGAGACGCGCAGCGTCGGGGTGGTCCGGACGAGCTGGGTCGAGTTGCTGCGGACGATGACGGGGGAGTAGCCGACGCGGGTCAGCCGGACCTGCGCCTGCAGCCGCGCCCCGAGGTCAGCGCTGCCGAGGCGGTAGGAGCGACCCGTGGCGCCCGGCACCGTCACGCCGTTGCGCAGCCACTGGACGGCGACCTTGGACGCCGGCCGGATGTTCGGCAGCACGACTTTGAGGACCTGCCCCGGACGCGTCACCCCGTCGACCCGCGGGGTCGATGCGACCTCGAGGGTGCCCGGGGCCACCCGGTCCGTCGCAGCCGAGGTCGCCGCGGCATCTGGGTAGCCGGACTTCGACGCGGTGACCTTGACGCTGAGCGCCTTGCCCACCAGGCCAGCCCCCACGCTCAGCGTCGGTGACGTGGCTCCCGGCAGCGCGACGTCGTCGGCCAGCCACTGGTAGCCGACGTGGTCGGGGGTCGGTGTCCAGGTGGGCGGCGTCGCCGACACGGTCTCGCCGACCTGTGCCGAGCCGTCGACGTGCGGTTGGGAGGTGTGGGTGAGCACTCCCGGCTGGACTGCTGTGGTCGCGGCGCTCACCGCGTTCGCCGTCGGATATCCGAGCCCTGACGCACTCACCTGAACCGTGAGCGCCTTGCCCACCTGCGCGACGGTGGGGCTGAAGCTCGTGGCGGTGGCGCCGGCGATCGCGGTGCCGTCGGCCCGCCACTGGTACGTCACCTTGGTCGGTGCCGGCGTCCACGTGCCGGGGGAGACGGTGAGGGCGACCCGACCTTGGCCGTCCCGGTGATCTTCGGGGCGACGGTGCTGCGCAGGCGTACGTCGTTGAAGTGGACGAAGCCACTCGGCCAGCCACTGGAGGTCCGGGTGACACGGGCCCACGAGAAGTCGCCGTGCCAGCTGTCCATCGAGACGATGATCTCGTCGGCCGACACCACGCGCTCCACGTAGGCCACGTGACCGGCCGAGCCGGCGGGCTTGACCCCGGCCCGCCACCAGGCCACGGCACCGACGGCGGGCGTGCCGTTGGTGATCCCGCTCATGGCCTTGCCCCAGTTGGTGGCGTTGCCGCCGCCGGTCCAGGGCCGGGTGTTGGCCAGCCCGCTGCGCACCATGCGGTAGGCGGCGTAGTTGGTGCAGTTGTGGCCGGCGTACATGCGCCAGTACATCGTCTTGTTCGCCTTGCCGTAGCCGCTGTCGGACATCCCGGCCGCGAGGCACCCGGCGTACCCGCGGCACAGCGTCGTGACCGTGGCCGAGGCCGTCGGGGCGACGACGACGCCGGTTCCGAGGAGCAGGGCAGCACCTCCGAGAAAGGTGACAATCCGGTGAATCAGGATCACAGGGCGAAACTGTAGGGACAGAAATAGATCTGAGTGACAAAACGAGAAATCCGTCAAGCCGACACGCCGAGGAGTTCTCAGCCGGTTGTCGGGTCGACCCCGAGCTTGCGGATCTCCTTCGTCAGCAGCGACTGGACGAGCGCCCCACTGGGCAGCTCCCCGACCGACCGCACGAGCACCAGGACGACTGTGTCGTCGACGAGCGCCCCGGCGACGCGCGCCGTCTGCGTTCCGCGCTTCGTCGGGTACGACGCCGTCCACTGGACGGTCGGGACGGACAGCTTCGGACTCACTCGTAGGACCACGTGCCCCCGGTGTCTCGGGCGCCGCGGTGCTGCCCCAGCCCGCAGCCTGCCGCGCGGACGTTCAGCGTCTGGAACCACCGCCAGGCCTCGGTGCGCGAGGTCCACTGGCGGAGGTCGTGATACGTGGGGGAGCGGTCGCGGGTCGCGAACGCACCGCGCTCCACGGCGTGCGGCTCGAGGCAGCTCGGCGATGGCGTCGCGCGTCTCGTACGTCGGGGTGCAGAGGTAGTCGAGCGGGTCGGCCTGGTCGCTGATGGGAGTGGCTCCGGCGATGTCCTCCGCCGTGAGGATGGCGTTGGGGAGCGGCGCTGTCCGTGTCACGTCCGAGGTGGCCGTCGCCACTCCCGATGTGAGCAGCACGAGGTTCTCGAGGGCGAGGCCGACGCGTTCCACGGACTTGAACTCGGCGGGGCACGTGGTGGTGCAGGTCCGCAGGGCCGAGCGGTGCGAGCCGACGAGCCTGGCCGCCGTACGCAGGGCGGCCACGTAGGCGACCGGGGCTGCTGCGCTCCGGGGCTCACCCACGCGGGTGAGCGCCTCGTCCAGCTCCTGGGCCTTGGGGGACAGGACGCCAGCGAAGTCCCGGGCGTCCGTGAGCTTGAGGCCGTCCGGACCGAACTGCTTCTCGAGCTTCTTGGTGGCGGCCAACCACGTCGTGGACCAGTCGGCGGCCGCGTCGCGCCAGGATTTGATCCAGGTCTGGTAGGTGGCGATCGCGCTGTTGGGTTTGGGCTCGGCCGGGGCACCCGCGTCTGACGTCCCGCACGCGACGGGAATCAGGAGGACGATGCAGAGCGCGAACCGGCCGACCGTCGACGCCAAGGCACATCACTCTCCCCTCGAGCCATGGCTGCAGGCCACACCCTAGGACCCGGCGGCGCGCGGAACGGCCGAGATCTCACATCGCCGTTTCCGGAAGGACAGGCCCCTCACGGACGGCTCATCAGCTCCTCGACGTCGGGGAGGTCGGCGAAGGCGTGGAACGTCCCTGAGGTGGAGATCTCCTGGGCCGCCTGGAGCCAGCCGCCCCACGCGGTGCGCGCGAGGGTGCCACCCACGCTGATGCGGCGGACGCCGAGCGCGGCGGCCTCCTCGACCGTGATGAACGGGGCGTTGATCAGCAGGTTCACCGGTTTGCCCGCCGCGGCCTCGACCACCGCTCGCACCTCGTCCTCCGTGCCGATCCGCGGGGCGTAGAGGCAGTCGGCGCCGGCCTCGGCGAACGCACTCAGCCGCCGCGTGGTCTCGTCGATGTCGGGTGCGCCGACCACGAACCCCTCGGACCGTGCCGTCAGGAGGACGCCGGTTCCGGAGTCGTCGATGGCCTGCCTGGCGGCTCGCACCCGATCGACGGACAGCTCGAACTCGTGGAGGGGGTTCGAACCGGCGCGGGTGGAGTCCTCGACCGAGAGCCCGGCGATGCCCGTTGCGGCAGCCTGGTGCACGTTCTGCCTCAGCTCCTCGGGATCGACCGCGAAGCCGTCCTGGAAGTCCGCGTTCAACGGCAGATCCACCGACTCGGCGACCACCCGCAAGTGCTCGAGCGCCTCGTCGAGCCCGACCCCGTCGTCACCGCGTCCGAGCGTCCACGCGAAACCGGCGCTCGTCGTCGCGAGAGCCGGGAATCCCAGCTGCTGCAGCGCGCGGGCGCTGCCGATGTCCCACGGATTGGGCATCACGAACGTGCCGGACTCGTGCAGGCGACGGAACTCGGCGACTCGACTCTCCTGGTCCATGTCGCACCTCCAGAACCCCGACCCTATTCCGAGTCGTGGAAGCATGTCGCCATGGATTCCCGCCCGATCAAGACGTGGCTCACCGACATGGACGGCGTGCTGGTGCACGAGGAGGACCCGATCGAGGGTGCCCGCGAGTTCGTCGAGGCGCTGAAGGCGTCGGGCAAGAAGTTCCTGGTGCTCACCAACAACTCGATCTTCACGCCGCGCGACCTGCGCGCGCGGCTGCTGGCCAGCGGGATCGACGTCCCTGAGGACGCGATCTGGACCTCGGCCCTGGCCACGGCGCGGTTCCTCGACGACCAGCGGCCCGGGGGCAGCGCGTACGTCGTCGGGGAGGCCGGGATCACGACGGCGCTGCACGACATCGGCTACGTGATGACCGACCGCAACCCCGACTACGTCGTGCTCGGCGAGACCCGGACCTACTCGTTCGAGTCGATCACGCGCGCCATCCGGCTCATCGACAACGGCGCGCGCTTCATCGCCACCAACCCCGATGCCAGCGGACCCAGCCATGCCGGCAAGATGCCGGCGACCGGGTCGGTGGCCGCCCTGATCAGCACGGCCACCGGCCGATCGCCGTACTTCATCGGGAAGCCCAACCCCCTGATGATGCGCAGCGCGCTCAACGCCCTCGAGGCCCACTCCGAGACGACCGTCATGGTCGGCGACCGGATGGACACCGACATCATCAGCGGGCTCGAGGCCGGCGTCCGCACCATCCTCGTGACCACGGGCTCGACTGCGCCGGACCAGGTGGGCGTGTTCCCCTACCGCCCGACGATGGTCGTCGACTCGATCGCCGACCTCGTCGCGCTGGCCCGGGACGACACCGTCGAGCTGTGAGTCGTTGCTTCGTCAGCGGGCGGCGCGGATGCGGGTGATCCAGTACTCCGTGTCCGCGGCGGGCGGGGTGGTGAAGCGAGCGTTCGGCAGGTAGAGCGAGTCGCCGTAGCGCGCGATCGTGGTCGGCACGTCGAAGTCGCTCGAGGTGCGGTAGCGCACCAGGTGCCCCTCGGTCCCGGCCCGGTTCAGGCGTACGACGGCGATGCGGTTCTGCCGGTTGAGGACGACGAACAGCTTGCGTCCTTCGCGCCAGAGGCCGTCACCGTTCTCGAGCGAGAGGCCGTGGAGGTTCACGACGCCTGCCCGACCGCCGAGGCCGACGCGGTAGAGGACGCCGGAGCTGGAGTTGATGACGAGGAGCTTGCGCAGGTTGGGCGTCCGCGCGATGCCGTTGGCGTTGTTGCCGGTGACCTGCTGCCACTGCCCGGTCAGCGGGACCGTGCGGGCGGCCCCGAGACGGCCGTTGCGCCGGATGGCCACGCGGTAGAGCTGCTGCTGCGCCGAGTCGGTGAACCACGCTGCCCGGCGGGTGAGGATCACGTCGTTGACGAACGCCGAGGCGGTGGTGAGCTGGTAGCTGCGGAGCCCGCCCGTCCGGAGATTGATCACGCGGGCGTCGCCGCCCGACCCTCCGGCCACGAACAACCGGTTGCGGCGGTCGACCTTCATGCCCAGCGAGGGCGTGCCCGGCCCCTGCGCGATGACGCGCCCGTTGCCGGTCTTCAGGTTCACCCGGTAGATGTCGCCGTCGGCCCGGGAGCCGAGGTAGGCGAACTTGCCACGAGTGGCGATCCCCTCCGGCTGGAAGCCGTCGGGCAGGTTGATGTGGCTGGGCGGCGGTCGGCGTTGGGCCGGTGCCGTCGTGGCTGCACCGGGTGGCGCCAGGAGAGGCGTCGCGAGGACCGCAGCCGCGGAGGCGGCGCCGAGGCGGATGGCGAGACGTGTGGTCGTGACCGAGGTGACCATGCACCCGAAACTAGGCACACCTCGCAAGCCTTGACCAGTTGTACTTTGGTCCTACGTCGAGGGCTGCGGTGTCGAGCAGGTGATCTTCGGGTTGACCCCGAAGTAGTTGAGCGGTCCGGCGACGATGGTCAGCGCCGTGTCGCCGACCTTCTTGCAGCTCACGTCCTTGTCGTCGCCGAAGTAGCCGCGCTGGTAGGCGGCAACGGCTCCGATGACCAGCCACACGATCACGAGCAGGAGGATCAAGCCTCGCATCAGGTTCTCCCGTCTGTCCCGGACGAGTTGTACCCCGCTGGAGCGCCCGGCACACATCGCCGCGCCGGTGAGGCGGTGACAGAGCCGTCAACGGCGCCTCGCGCGCCTAGCATCCTGAGGTGATCAAGTACCTCGGCTCGAAGCGCCTGCTGGTGCCGGCCCTGGGCGAGATCGCCTCGGCGGCGGGCGCACGCACCGCGGTCGATCTCTTCACCGGCACCACCCGGGTGGCCCAGGAGCTGAAGCGTCGGGGCCTGCACGTCACGGCGACCGACCTGGCGTCGTACAGCGAGGTGCTCAGCGACTGCTACGTCGCTACGGACGCCGACGCGGTCGACCGGTCGGCGCTGGCCGAGGAGCTGCAGCGCCTGGACGCGCTGCCGGGGACCGACGGCTACGTGACGCGGACGTTCTGCGAGCAGGCGCGCTACTTCCAGCCGCACAACGGCCGGCGCATCGACGCCATCCGCGACGAGATCGACCGCGCCCACCCTGACGGGCCGCTGCGCCCGATCCTGCTGACGTCGCTGCTGCTCGCGGCCGACCGCGTGGACTCCACGACCGGGTTGCAGATGGCCTTCCTGAAGCAGTGGTCGCCGCGCTCGCACCACGACCTCGAGCTGCGGGTGCCCGAGCTGCTGCCCGGTCCCGGCGCCACCGTCCGCGGTGACGCGATGCTGACGGTCGACCGGCTCGACCCGGTCGACCTGATGTACCTCGACCCGCCGTACAACCAGCACCGCTACTTCACCAACTACCACGTGTGGGAGACGCTGGTGCGCTGGGATCGGCCCGAGCACTACGGCGTCGCCTGCAAGCGGGTCGACGCCCGCGACGACGACACGACCCGCAGCGTCTTCAACAGCAAGCTGGCGATGCCCGCGGCGCTGGCCGACCTGCTGGGACGCGCGAGGGCCGAGCTGCTGGTCGTCTCGCACAACGACGAGTCGTGGGTCAGCGCCGAGGCGATGGTGGCGGCGCTGCGCGAGGCCGGCCGCGAGCGCGTGGCGGTGCTGGCCTTCGACACCAAGCGGTACGTCGGCGCACAGATCGGCATCCACGGGCCCTCGGGCGCGAAGGTCGGCCAGGTCGGCCGGCTCCGCAACGTCGAGTACCTGTTCCTCGCCGGTGACGCCGACCGGGTGGAGGCCGCCGCCCGCAGCAGCTGTAACGCGGAGTTATTGACGCTGAACACGTGATACTCCGCGTGCGAACCGTCAATAACACCGCGTTACAAGGGAATTCTCGTACGACGGCGAGCGCTCAGTGGCCGTCGGCATGCGCGGCGTCACGGATCTCGCCGACCAGCTCCTCGATGACGTCCTCCAGCGTCGCCACGCCGAGCACGGCACCGTCGTCGTCGACCACGCGGGCCATGTGGGCGCCCTTGGCCTGCAGGATCTGCAGCGCGCTGACGAGCGTGTCGCTGACGCGCACGTTGGCCAGGGGGCGCACCCACTTCTCCTCGACGACACGGGCCCGGCCGTGGGGGTCGGCCTGGAGCACGTCCTTGATGTGCAGGTAGCCGGTGAACTCCCCGTCGGGGTCGACGACCGGGAACCGCGAGTACCCCGTCTCCGCGCACTTCAGCTCGACGTCGGAGGCGCGGGCGCCGCGCTCGACGGTCTCCAGCGAGTCGACCGGCAGCAGCACCTCGGCGACGGTGCGCGAGGTGAAGCCGAGGGCGCCGGAGAGGCGTTCGTACTCGCTCTCGTCGAGCATCCCCTCGTGGCGCGACTCGTCGACCATCGCCTCCACCTCCTCGAGGGTGAAGCTCGAGGTGAGCTCGTTGCGCGGTTCGATCCGCAGCAGGCGTACGACGCCCGACGCCACGGCGTCGAGCCCCCGCACGATCGGCCGCAGCAGCGTCACCAGCGCGACCATGGGCGGGCCGAGCACCATCGCGGCGCGCTCCGGCCCGGCGAGGGCGAGGTTCTTGGGCACCATCTCGCCCAGCACCACGTGGAGGTAGACGACGAGGGTCATCGCGATGGTGAACGCGACCGGGTGCAGCCACGCGTCCGGCAGGTTCACCAGCTCGGCCAGCGGCTCGATCAGGTGGGCGATCGCCGGCTCGGCCACGGCGCCCAGGCCGAGCGAGCAGACGGTGATCCCGAACTGCGCGGCCGCGATCATCAGCGAGAGGTTCTCCATCGCGCGCAGGGTGGTGCGGGCGACGCGGGAGCCCTCGGCGGCCTTCGGCTCCACCTTCGTACGACGGGCCGAGACGAGTGCGAACTCCGCACCGACGAAGAAGGCGTTGCCCAGCCAGCAGGACCAGCGCGAGCCACAACGCGGCAGTGGTGCTCATGTGTCCTCGTCCGGGGCGAGGCGTCGCAGCGAGATCCGGTCGACGCGGAGCCCGTCCATCCGCTCCACGCGCATCAGCACGTGCTCCTGGAGGGGTTCCTCGTCGTCGTCCTCGGGGATGACGGTGGGCAGCGGAACCACCACGCGGTCGCCGCGCACCGGGATCCGTCCGAGCTCGCGGACCAGCAGGCCGGCGACGGTGTCGTAGTCCTCGTCCTCGGGAAGCTCGAGCCCGGTCCGGTCGGCGACCTCGTCGGGACGCAGCAGCCCGGAGACGATCCACGACCCGTCGGGCCGTTGCCGCATCCGCGAGCCGAGGCGGTCGTGCTCGTCGGAGATGTCACCGACGATCTCCTCGACGACGTCCTCGAGCGTGACCACACCGGCCGTGCCGCCGTACTCGTCGGAGACGATGGCCATCTGGAAGCCCTCGCCGCGCAGCAGGGCCAGGAGCGGGTCGAGCCGCAGGGACTCGGGCACGACGGTGGCCCCCACCATGACCTCGCGGACGAGGGTGTCGTGCCGCTCGGAGCGGGGGACCGAGACCGCCTGCTTGACGTGGACCGACCCCACGACGTTGTCGGAGGATCCCTTCACGACAGGGAACTTGGAGAACCCCGTCGCCCCCGAGAGCTCGATCACCTCGCTGACCGGGTCGGTGGCGTCGACGCAGGCCATCTGCACGCGGGGGGTCATGATCTCGCCCGCGGTGCGCGGGCCGAACGCGACCGACCGCTCGACGAGGTGGGCGGTCTCGCTGTCCAGCGTGCCCTCCGAGGCCGAGCGGCTGGCCAGGGACGCCAGCTCGTCGGAGGCCCGCGCGGAGCGGAGCTCCTCCTGCGGCTCGACCCCCAGCGCCCGGACCACGGCGTTGGCAGAGCCGTTGAGCAGCTTGATCGGGTAGGTCATCAGGCTGGTGAATCCGCGCATGAAGGCCTGCGTGCGGCGGGCGATCGGCAACGGCTGCGCGATGGCCATCTTCTTCGGCACCAGCTCGCCGAAGATCATCGTCACCACCGTCGCCAGCACGAGGCCGACGGCGACCGCGATGCCCGGCACCGCTCCCTCGGGCACGCCGAGGTCGGTCAGCGGTCCCTCGAGCAGCTGCGCGATCGCAGGCTCGGCCAGGAAGCCGATGACCAGGTTGGTGATGGTGACGCCGATCTGGGCGCCGGAGAGCTGCGTCGACAGGCTGCGCAGCGCCGTACGAACGCCCAGGGCCTGGCGGTCGCCCTCGGCGGCGGCCTTCTCGACGGCGGAGCGGTCGACCGCCACGAAGGAGTACTCGGCCGCGCCGAACACCCCGCAGGCCAGCACCAGACCCACGGAGATCGCGAGCAGGAGCCACTCCATGCCGCCATTGTTGCCGACCGGTGCGGGGCTCGTTCAGGCGGAGCGCGCGAGCAGGACGGTGGCCGGCCTCAGCGAGCCTGCGGCCGCAGCCACAGCGACACGTGGCTGGGTTGCACGGTCTCGTCGACGGCGTTGGTCAAGGCGTCTCCCACGGACTCGAGGTCGGTGTTGACCCGGAGGTCGGAGGCGAACCGGTCGATCGTGAGCTCCGCGTCGTAGCGGCGACGGTAGAAGCGCCGGTCGACCACGGCCTGGGCACGCCGGCGTACCGGACCGAACAGCGCAGCGACCGCGAGCGTGGAGATGGCCACGACGAGGTCGGAGCCGTTCGCCAGGGGCTGCAGCGCGGCACCCAGGACGAGCACCAGGCCGACGTACACCGCGAGCAGGGTGGCGGTGACCGGGCCGTAGATCAGCGTGCGGCGGATCACCACGTCGACGTCGTAGAGGCGGTGGCGCAGGATGACCACGCCGGCGGTGACCGGGATGAGGGGGAAGCTCAGCACGACGATCACTGCGCCCGCCAGGCTGCCGAACACGACGACGATCGTGACGCCCACGACCGCGCACAGCGCGAAGACGCCGGCGGCGACCGCGACCCACTTGAGCTGGGCGCGCTCGACCCCGTGGGACCGACGCAGGCGCAGCGACCATCGAGATCGCGCCCAGCACCACGCTGATCGCGAGCGCGGCGAAGGCCAGGTCGATCCCCACCTGGGTCGGTACCTCCCAGGCGTCGACGCCGATCGGGTTCGCCACCCCTTCGAACGGGGTGTCCTCGATCGTGCCGGGGTGCAGCATGCTCGCGACGATGTAGAGCGCGCCGCCCGCAGCCGCCAACCAGATGACCAGTCGCCAGCGGGGGCTGGCGGGGCGGCCGTCGGGAAAGAGCAGCAGGAGCAGGGCCGGGAGGACGAACAGCATCGGTATGAAGAGCCACTCGGTGAGCCACGCCGCCGGTGCTGTGCCGGGAAGCCCCTCGGCTCCGTAGAGGGTGTAGGTGGCGTACTCCTCACCGAGCCCGGACAAGGTCATCACCGCGGTGCTTCCGAGCAGGATCCAACCGATCGGGTGCCGCGGCTGACGACTCGCGACGAGCTCGCCGACGACGGCGATGGAGAGCAGCGCGAGTCCGAAGAGCAGGGTGAAGGTGAAGTCGCCGTCGTGGTCGGGGATGGGTTCGCCCGCGTTTCCCACGCCCAGTGCCACGGTCCCGGCGTACATCAGCACAGTCGCTGCCAAGAGGGCACGGGCGGGCGTAACGGTGCGGGAGCTCATCGGGGTCTTCCTACGTCCTCCGCGTTCCAGAAACGTTACGGGCATGCCAGAATCCGCGCCATGAGCGACGTCGACCGTCCCCGGTTGGAAGGTTCCGTCGCCGTGCGGGGGGACCGCCGGCTCTCCTTCGCGGAGTTCGGTGTCCCCCGGGGCAGCGCCATCATCTGGATGCACGGCACGCCCGGCGCCAGGCGACAGGTCCCGATCGAGGCGAGGGCGTTCGCCGAGGAGAACGACCTGCGGATCATCGGGGTCGACCGCCCGGGCATCGGCTCCTCGACCCCGTACCTCTACGACAACATCCTCGACTGGACCTACGACCTGGTCGACCTGTGCGACGTGCTCGACATCGACACCTTCCGGGTCATCGGCCTCTCCGGCGGCGGCCCCTACGCGCTCGCGGCAGGCGCCGCGCTCCCTGATCGCGTGCACGGCGTCGGGGTGCTGGGCGGGGTGGCACCCACCATGGGGCCGGACGCCATCTCCGGCGGGCTGGTCTCGCTGGCGCCGTACGCCGCTCCGGTGCTCTCCGTGACGCGGGTGCCCCTGGGCATCGTCATGGCCCAGCTGATCCGGCTGGTGCGCCCGCTCGCCGGCCCGATCCTCGACGGGTACGCCGCTGTGCAGCCGCGCGGCGACAAGGAGCTGCTGGCGCGCCCGGAGTTCCGGGCGATGTTCCTCGACGACCTGCTCAACGGGTCGCGCTTCCACTTCGGCGCGGTGCTCTCGGACATCATCCTGTTCACCCGGCCGTGGGGCTTCGAGACCGCTGACGTGCAGGTGCCCGTGCACTGGTGGCACGGCGACGGCGACCACATCATTCCGCACGCGCACGGCGAGCACATGACGCAACGGCTGCCCGACGCCACCTTCACCACGATCCCGGGGGAGTCCCACCTCGGTGGGCTGGGCGTGGCCACCGAGGTGCTGTCCGAGCTGATGGAGCTGGGACCGCGCCGTTCCGTGCCGACGAGCGGTTCAAAGGCGACATAGTTCGCATTGGCGACACGCCGGTAGACCAGTTGCCGCTTTCGGTGGTTTCCGACGCGTCCGTGGGTCACAATGGCCGCACAAGTTCACAGACGTAGTCACAGGTCACACCTGCTCGCACGAGACCGCTGGGGAAGGCGTATCTCGACGCCGGAGCAAGGAGGAAGCCGTGACTGCAGCAGTGACTCGCCCAGCGACGCGTGGAGTGCTCTACATCCACTCGGCGCCTTCAGCGCTGTGCCCCCACATCGAGTGGGCGCTCGGCGGCGTGCTCGGCATGGCTCCTCAGGTCGAGTGGACGCCGCAGCCTGCCCAGCCCGGGACCTACCGGGCGGAGTACTCCTGGGCCGGTGACACCGGCACCGCCGCGGCGCTCACCTCCGCCCTGCGCGGCTGGAACCACCTGCGCTTCGAGGTGACCGAGGAGTCGACGTCGAGCACCGAGGGTGCCCGGTTCTCGGCCACCCCCGACCTCGGCGTCTTCCACGCGGTCACGGGACTGCACGGCGACATCATGATCCCCGAGGACCGGCTCAAGGCGGCAGTCGTGAAGGCGGCACTGGGGGAGACGACGTTGGAGCTCGAGGTCGACAAGCTCCTCGGCCGGCCCTGGGACGACGAGCTCGAGTCGTTCCGCCACGCCGGCGACGGCGTCGCCGTCCGCTGGCTCCACCAGGTGGTCTAACTCCGGGCCCAGGCAACTCCCCAATTCTGGGTAGTCCGAGGCTGAAAGGCTGCTTCAGAGGCCCTGGAACAGCATTTCAGCCTCGGACTACCCGAATTACTGGTCTACCTGGGCGGGCGCTGCGCGTCGTCAGAGGCGGGCGGCGACGTACGACGTCAGGTCGCGGACGCGGACGAAGTCCTTGGCGTCCTCGTCCGCGATGCGGACGTCGAAGCGGCGCGCCGTACCTTCCAGGATCTCGACCATCGCGAGCGAGTCGATGCGCAGCTCGTCGACGAAGAGACGGTCGGGTTGCACCTGCTCAGGGGGCCGTCCGGTCACCAGGTGGACGATCTGGGCGAGCCCGGCCAGCACGTCGTCCATGGGCGAAACCCTAGTCCAGATTGACCAAAACGCCCTCCGGTCGACCACTTGTCCCTCCGGGTCTGGTTGACTCTCGTCCTGCTGGACCCGAGCCCGTCCTCGTCGAGGGAGTCTGCATGGTCGTCGCACCGCACCAGGGCCTCGAGCTCCAGCGCGTCACGATCCACGGGCACGAGCGCGCCTTCGTGAAGGTGGGCGAGGGGCCGACCCTGCTGCTGCTGCACGGCCTGGGCTGCGACCACACGACGTGGGGCCCGGTGATCCCGGAGCTCGCGCGCCACTACACCGTCATCGCCCCCGACCTGTTGGGCCACGGGGCCAGCGCCAAGCCTCGGGCCGACTACTCGGTGGGCGGCTACGCCAACGGGATGCGCGACCTGCTCACGGTGCTGGGCATCGACAAGGTCACGGTGGTCGGCCACAGCTTCGGCGGCGGCGTGGCGATGCAGTTCGCCTACCAGTTCCCCGAGCGCACCGAGCGGATGATCCTGGTGGCGCCGGGCGGCCTCGGCCCGGAGGTCAGCCCGGTCATCCGGGCGATCACGCTCCCGGGATTCCACACCGCGATGGGACTCGCGACGATGCCCGGCCTGCGTCACCTCGGCAGCGCCGGGTTGCGCGCGTTGTCGCGCTCCAAGGTGCGGGGCGTGCACGACCTGTCCGAGGTCGCGACCATCTACGAGTCCTTCCGCGACCCGCGTGCCCGGGCCGCGATCCGCCACGTCGTCCGTTCGGTGGTCGACATGCGGGGCCAGATCGTCACGATGGTCGACCGGGCCTACCTGACGCAGGCCATGCCGATGCTGGTCGTGTGGGGCACCGACGACATCGTCATCCCGGTCAAGCACGCCGAGAACGCCGCCCGGATCGCTCCCGGTGCCGTCGTCGAGGTGCTCCCCGACAGCGGGCACTTCCCGCACAAGGACCATCCCGAGCGCTTCGTGAAGGTGGTCAACACCTTCGTCCGCGCCACCCAACCCGCGCCGTACCACCGCGGCCGCTGGCGCACGCTGCTCCGCAACGGTCCGAGCGAGCCGGTCAACCGCGCCCAGGCCGGCGAGGCGCCCCTCGCCCCGGTGGCCTCGCTGCGCGGGCGTGGGGCCTAGACCCGGGGACCGATCCGCTTCTCCTCGGCGGTGAAGGTACGTCCCGCCGCGACGGTGATCACCAGGCCGAGCACGACGAAGATCGCGCCGACCCACTTCAGCAACGGGTCGAGGTCCTCGATGGCGGGGATCGAGGCGATCCAGCAGGCGATCCCCAGCACCAGGGGCACGCTGCCGCGCCGGAGCGCACGCGCCCACGCCGGCGTGAGCACTAGGCGTCGCCGCCTTCCTGCTTGACGTCGGCGACGGCGGTCGGGTCGTCGATGCGGTACTTCTTGAACGCCTCGGCCACGACCTCGGGCTTGACCTCTCCTCGCTGGGCCAGCGCGCGCAGCGTCTCCACGACGACGCTCTCGGCGTCGACCTGGAAGAAGCGCCGCGCCGCAGGCCGGGTGTCGGCGAAGCCGAAGCCGTCGGTGCCCAGCACGTGGTAGTCGCCGGGCACCCAGTGCGCGATCTGGAGCGGTACGGCGCGCATGTAGTCGCTGACCGCCACGATCGGACCGGCCGCGTCCTCGAACGTCGAGGTGACGAACGGGACCCGGGCGTCCTCCTCGGGGTGGTTCAACGACCACTTGTCGGCCTCGACCGCGTCACGTGCGAGCTCGTTCCACGAGGTGACCGACCACAGATCGGCCGCCACGCCCCACTCCTCGGCCAGCAGCTGCTGGGCCTTGAGGATCCACGGGAACCCGACGCCGGAGGCGAGCAGCTGCACCCGCGGGGCGTCCCCGTTGCTCTCGACGGCGGGTGCGTCGGCGAAGTGGTAGATCCCCTTCAGCAGCGCGGCGACATCGAGGTCCTCGGGCTGCTTGGGCTGGCTGATCGGCTCGTTGTAGACCGTGATGTAGAAGATGACGTCCTCGCCCTGCGGGTGGTCGTCGCTCACGGTGTACATCCGCCGCAAGCCGTCCTGCATCACGTGGGCGACCTCGAAGGCGTGCGCCGGGTCGTAGTGCACGACGGCCGGGTTGGTCGCGGCCAGGAGCGGCGAGTGCCCGTCGGCGTGCTGCAGCCCCTCGCCGGTGAGCGTCGTACGCCCTGCCGTCGCGCCGATCAGGAAGCCGCGGGCCAGCTGGTCGGCCATCGCCCAGATCGAGTCGCCGGTGCGCTGGAAGCCGAACATCGAGTAGAAGATGTAGAAGGGGATCATCACCTCGCCGTGCGTGGAGTACGACGACCCGGCGGCGATCGTCGAGGCCATCGCGCCGGCCTCGGAGATGCCCTCGTGGAGCAGCTGGCCCTTCTCGTCCTCACGCCACTTCAGCAGCAGCTTGCGGTCGACGGACTCGTAGCGCTGTCCGTGCGGGTTGTAGACCTTGGCGCTCGGGAACATGGAGTCCATGCCGAAGGTGCGGTACTCGTCCGGCGCGATCGGCACGATGCGCTGGCCGATCTCCTTGTCCTTCATCCAGTCGCGCAGCTGACGGACGATGGCCATGGTCGTCGCGACCTTGCTCTTGCCGGAGCCCTGCTTGAGCTCCTCGTACATCTCGTCGCCGGGGACCTTGAGGGGTTTCGCGCGCACCACCCGCTTGGGCAGCGAGCCGCCGAGGTGACGCCGCCGGTCGAGCATGTACTCGATCTCGGGGGCGTCCTTCCCCGGGTGGAAGAACGGCGCAGTTCCGGTCGAGTCGTAGGCCTCGTCGATGTCGCGGTCGCTCATGGGGAGGTAGAGCCGGTCGCGGAACTTCTTGAGGTCGTCCTTCTTCAGCTTCTTCATCTGGTGCGTGGCGTTCTTGCCCTCGAGCGCCTGGATCGTCCAGCCCTTGATGGTGTGCGCCAGGATCACGGTCGGCTGGCCGGCGTGCTTGGCGGCGGCGTCGAAGGCGGCGTACACCTTGCGGTAGTCGTGGCCACCACGCGGCAGCTTCTCGATCTGCCGGTCGCTCATGTGCTCGACCATCTTGCGCAACCGCGGGTCGGCACCGAAGAAGTGCTCGCGGTTGTAGGCGCCGTCCTCGACCGAGTACGTCTGGAAGGCGCCGTCAGGCGTGCTGTTCATCTGGTTGACGAGGACGCCGTCGACGTCACGCGCCAGCAGCTCGTCCCACTCGCGGCCCCAGATCACCTTGATCACGTTCCAGCCGGCACCGCGGAACTGCGCCTCGAGCTCCTGGATGATCTTGCCGTTGCCGCGCACAGGCCCGTCGAGCTGCTGCAGGTTGCAGTTGATCACCCAGGTGAGGTTGTCCAGCTCCTCGCGGGCGGCCACCCCGATCGCCCCGAGCGACTCGGGCTCGGCCATCTCGCCGTCGCCGAGGAACGCCCACACGTGCTGGGCGGAGGTGTCCTTGATCTCGCGGTTCTGCAGGTAGCGGTTGAACCTGGCCTGGTAGATCGAGTTGATCGCGGTCAGACCCATCGAGACCGTCGGGAACTCCCAGAACTCCGGCATCAGCCGCGGGTGCGGGTACGACGGCAGGCCCTTGCCGACGCCGTGCTGGACCTCCTGACGGAACCGCATCAGCTGCTGCTCGGTCAGCCGCCCCTCGAGGAAGGCGCGGGCGTAGATGCCGGGGGAGCCGTGGCCCTGGATGTAGATCTGGTCGCCGCCGCCCGGGGCGTCCTTGCCCTTGAAGAAGTGGTTGAAGCCGACCTCGTAGAGCGAGGCCGACGACTGGTAGGTGGCGATGTGCCCACCGACCTCGAGACCTGGCCGGTTGGCGTCGGAGACCATCACTGCCGCGTTCCAGCGGATGAACGCGCGGATGCGGCGCTCGATCTCCTCGTCGCCCGGGAACCACGGCTCGCGCTCGGGGGTGATCGTGTTGATGTAGTCGGTGCTGCGCAGCGCCGGCACGCCGACGGACTTCTCGCGAGCCCGCTCGAGCAGGCGCAGCATCACGTAGCGCGCGCGGTCGCGACCGCGGTCGCCGACCAGGGCGTCGAAGGACGCCAGCCAGTCCTCGGTCTCGTCAGGGTCGATGTCGGGCAGCTGGGTCGGCAGGCCCTCATGGATCACCGAGACGCGCGGGGTCACCGCGGTCTTTTGGGTCTCGTCCTTCTCGCTCACTGCTTCATCGTGTCACTTCCGGGAAGCAGGCGAAATCTACCGATGGGTACGCGGGTGCGGGCCCTTCGAGACGGGCCTTGCCGGCCCTCCTCAGGGACCCTGCCTCAGTACTCGCAGAGCACGCCTATGCGGGTCCCTGAGGAGGTCGCGCAGCGACCGTCTCGAAGGGCCCCGCCGGCTCACCCCAGACCCAGCAACGCGGGTACGTCGGACATCCGGTCGAACACCTCGGCGCCGGCCTCGCGGAGGTCGTCCGGGTCGGCCAGGCCGGAGCCGTAGCCGAGCACGCGCATGCCGGCGGCGACTCCGGCAAGGACGCCGTACGGGCTGTCCTCGACGACCACGCACCGGGCCGGCTCTGCGCCCATCGCGCGGGCGGCGTGCAGGAACAGGTCGGGTGCCGGCTTCCCGTGCTCGACCTCGAGCGCGCTGAAGATGCGGCCGTCGAACCGGTCGCGGAGTCCGGTCAGGCCGAGCGTCCGGTCCATCCGCTCGTGCGAGCCGCTGGAGGCGACGCACATGGGCACGCCGGCGGCCTCGAGCGCGTCGAGCAGCGCGCTGATTCCCTCGACCTCGGCCAGGTCGCGCTCGAAGACGTCGTGGACCTCGGCGCTGGT
>CAVOST010000009.1:0-185713 GCA_963698945.1 uncultured Actinomycetota bacterium
GGGGTCGCCTGAGTCCCAGCTGCTGACCTCGGCCCCGGGGCCTTAGTCACACCAGTCACAAGTTTCCCAGGTTAAGAACCCAAACTGGACGGTCGCGGGGTCTTCACACAGGTTGTTGCCCTTCTTCACACACGCTGCTTCGTGTGTGAAGAACGAGGTTGGGTTCTTAACCTGGGAAACCGATCGATGCGGGGCCAGCAGCCTCTAGGCCGCAGCCACAACCTCGCCGGACCCGGGGGCGCCGTCGATCTCGACCTCGAGGCTCAGCTCCTCGATCAGGACGAGGTCGCTGACGTCGCGCAGGACGCCGGAGAGGGGGACGTCGAGGGCCTCGCAGAGCGCGGAGAGCAGCTCGGAGGAGGCTTCCTTCTCGGCCGCGCTCGATCTCGGAGATGTATCCGAGGCTCACGCGGGCGGTCGAGGACAGCTCGCGCAGGGTCATGCCCTGGCGCATCCGCTCGGCCCGGAGCACGTCACCGAGCGATGCGCGGAACAGCAGCGTGCCCTGACCCATGTGGTGCTCCTCGGCGTTCGTCGTGGAAGCACAACGCTACCCGTCGGGTGGTTCTTCCCGCGGCGAGTGGTCACAGTTCGTCGTCGAGTCCTTGCTCGATGGCGTACCTCACCAGCTGCACCCGGTTGTGCAGCTGCAGCTTGCGCAGCGTGTTCTGCACGTGGTTCTGCACCGTCCGGTGGGAGAGCACGAGCCGTTCGGCGATCTGCTTGTACGACAGCCCCTTGGCCACCAGCCGGAGCACCTCGGTCTCCCGCTCGGTCAGCCGGGGGGTGTCGTCGTCGGGCCCGGCTGCGGGGGTGTCCGAGAGCCGGCGGTACTCCCCCAGCACCAGCCCCGCCAGTCCCGGCGTGAACACGGTGTCCCCCGCGGCCACGCGTCGTACGGCGTCGAGGAGCTCGGGGCGCGACGCGGACTTCACGAGGTACCCCGTCGCGCCCGCCTTGACCGCCTCGAGGACGTCCTGCTGCTCACCGCTGGCCGACAGGATCAGCACGCGCACCGACGGGTCCTGCTTCACCACCTCGGCGGTCACGGCGACGCCGTCGGGGGCCGGGATCTGCAGGTCCAGCACGAGTACGTCGGGCCGGGCCGCCGGGAACCGGGTCAGCGCCTCGGTCCCGTTGGCCGCCGTCGCCACCACGTCCATGCCTGCCTCGGTCAGGTCGCGGGCCACCCCCTCGCGCCACATCGGATGGTCGTCGACCACCATCACCCGCAGCGTCCCGGTCACGGGCGGCACCCTAGCCGGAGTCGGGAGCCGTCGGGCCGCAGGTAGCGGCCCCGGCGGTGCTCGAGCGGGGAGTCGTCGTCACCCAGCGAGATCGACGCGACGGTGGCGACCACCAGGTCGGACCAGCCGACCGACTCGAACGACTCGACGTCCACGGCGGCCCACGACGGCGCCGAGAGCAGCCGCGGGCCGTGGTCGGTCTGCTCCCAGTCGCCGAGGGTGAACGCCCCACCCGGCGCCGGGAACTGCCCGGCGAAGGCCTCGGCGAGCTGGCGGTGCTCCCACCGCAACAGGTGTACGACGCCCCGGCCGGTCGACTCGAGCACCGAGCGCAGGTCGGAGTCCGGGTCGAGGAGCGCCAGCAGCCGGGCGGGCGATCCGCCGGCCGCCATCATCGACGACACGGTGAGCCCGGCGCGGGCCAGGGCCGGACCCGGACGTCCAGAGGGTGACCGCCCCGCCCAGCCGCGCCCGCAGCTGGCGAAGCGGGTCCGAGGCCGGGTCGCGGAACGGGTGGTCGGAGTGGATCGTCACGGCGGCACCTCGGGAGGGTGAGCTCCCACTCGGTGCCGCGGCGCCGGGAGCGGAGATCAGGCGTCGCGGATGCCCCCGAGGTCCGCCATCCGCCCCACGATCGACTGCGCGACGCCGAGCCGACCCTCCGCCGCGGCCTCCTCCAGCCGACCCGGCCCGATGCCGGGCCCGTCGTCGCGCACGGAGACCACCCACCGGTCACCGAGGTCCTCGAGCAGCACCCAGGCCTCGGCGTCGCGGCCGACGTGGTGGCGGACGTTGCTCAGGCACGCCTCCACGACAGCGAGCGAGCTCGGTCCCCACCGCCCCCGGCACCGCCACGCGGGTTCCCGGGGTGACGACGTGCACCGACGGCCGACTGGAGCGCGGCCAGCTGCTCGCCGAGGTCGGCGTCGCCGGGCGGTGACCGTCGTACGCGCGTCCTGCTGCACCAGCGCCCGCAGCCTGGACTCCTGGTCGCCGGCGAGCCGGCCCAGCTCCGCGCCCTCCGGACCGAGCTCCGGGCCCCGCCGCTGCACGAGCGCCAGCACCTGGAGCACGCCGTCGTGGACCAGCCGGGCCAGGCGCTGCCGCTCGGCGGCGGCCGCGGCGGAGCGCTCGGCCAGGTCACGTTCGACGGCCGTCTGCTGCAGCACCCCGGAGAGGTAGCCGACGACCCCGCCGCCCACGACGAGCAGGAAGACGTTGCCGTAGGTCTGCTGCGAGACGTCCGCGCGGATGGCCAGGTCCGCGAGCGACACCACCACCCCCGCGACCAGGCCGCCCACCCAGCGCCACACCACCGCCCACGCCAGCACCACGCCCATCACCCAGAAGCCCGGCAGCGTGGCGTTGAACCCCTCCCCCTTGACGTACGGCGTCACGAGGATCGCCGCGACCGCCACGACGAGGTCGGCGACGAACAGCCAGGCGCGCCGGCGCTCCGGCGACCCGTACTGCCAGACCGCGAACGCCGTCCACGCGGACAGGAGGAGCATCAC
Organism: uncultured Actinomycetota bacterium; assembly: GCA_963698945.1. Classification (GTDB taxonomy): domain Bacteria; phylum Actinomycetota; class Actinomycetes; order Propionibacteriales; family Nocardioidaceae; genus Marmoricola. The sequence goes on from CAVOST010000009.1 coordinate 2,762, forward strand.
CAGCCACCCGACCGCCGGGTGCTCGTAGTGCCGGAAGCGCACGGCGTAGATCACGACCGTGTTGAGGAGCACCACGAATCGCAGCACGGCCAGCGCGCCGAGGAGTGCGTCCTGCACGGGAAGGTGCAGCGCCGTGGCCGTGCCCCGCAGGGGCCCGAGCCCCGGCGCCTCGCGACGCGGCACGTCTCAGGAGGCCTTCGCGTCGGGGCCGCTGGCGCTTCCCGGGCTGCCGGGCGCGGCTCCCTTCTCGGTCGCTTTCTCGGTCGCTTTATCGGGCGCCGTCTCGGCCTTCTCGGTCGCCTTCTCGGTCGCCTTGTCAGCTGCCTTCTCGGACGCCTTGTCGGCCTTCTTCTGCTCCTCCTTGGCCACGGAGGCGTACATGTCGACGTACTCCTGGCCGGAGAGCCGCATGATCTCGTACATGATCTCGTCGGTGATCGACCGCAGGATGTAGCGGTCGTTCTCGAGGCCCTCGTAGCGGGAGAAGTCCAGCGGCCTGCCGAAGCGGACGTAGGGACGGGTGAAGGTGCCGAACTTCTTGCCCGGGAGGGGCCACCACGTCGGTGCCGACGACCGCGACAGGGATCACGGGCACGCCGGTCTCGAGCGCGAGGCGGGCGACCCCGGTCTTGCCGCGGTAGAGCCGGCCGTCGTGGGAACGGGTGCCCTCGGGTAGAACCCGAACAGCTCACCGCTGTCGAGCACTCGCTTGGCGGCCGAGAGCGCGCCCTCGGCGGCCGAGGCCCCGGAGCGGTCGATCGGCACTTGGCCGGCGCCGGAGAAGAACCGCTTCTGGAACCAGCCCTTGATGCCCGGGGTGTTGAAGTACTCGGCCTTGGCCACGAAGGTGACCCGCCGCGTCAGCGTCAACGGCATGAACAGCCAGTCGGCGTAGGACAGGTGGTTGCTGGCCAGGATCGCCGGGCCGTCTTCGGGACGTTCTCCGCGCCAGAGACGTGCGGGCGGAAGATCACCCGGAGCAAGGGACCGAGCGCGATCCACTTCAGGAACCAGTAGAACAAGCCACACCTCCGTCCGCCGACAGAGCGAACCCTAGCCCGTTCCCCACCGCCGTGACACGATTGGCCGCGCTCCCCCGACGACGTCCCGCGACGACGTCGCGTCACCGCCCAGCAGTCCCGAGCCAGGAGTCTTCCGGTGCCTCACGAACCGTCCGGCGACGCCGCTGACCGGCGCTCGTCCGAGGACGCCGCCTGGCGGGCGATCGTGGACAACTACGGCGAGCGGCCGCTGCTCGACCACGACTCTCGCCCAGGCCGACTCCGCGACCGCTCAGCCCGAGCGTCGAGCCCGACGCCCGGGTTCCGGACGAGGAGCCGGAAGCCTTGGTGGTGCGGGCCGGTGAGCCCGATGCGCCGGTCGTGCGGGAGGTGCCGAGCGAGGAGCACTACGTGCCCACCGCCGCCGCCTCCGGTGCCCCGTGCCGAACCGCGCCGGCTGCTCGCGTGGGTGGGACTCTTCGGGGCGCCGGCCCTGGTGCTGCTCGCCCTGGTCCTGGGCGTGGTGATCCCCTCGTGGCTCGGTCTGATACTGATGGTGTGGTTCGTCGGAGGGTTCGTCTTCCTGGTGGCCTCGATGCGGCCAGGCCCACGCGACGAGGATGACGACGGGGCAGTTGTCTGACCCTGCCGCGACGCCCAGAGGAGGGAAAGCGCAGTGAGCTCGAGGACGTCGTGGAGATCCGGGGGCACCTGATCGACTCGGGCACGCTGTCGCGGGTGCTCAACGACATCACCGAGTACGGCGCCGACTACCACGTGCAGCGCTTCGACATCGGTCACGGCACCGGCGACCCGTCGTACGCCCAGATCGAGGTGAGCGCCGACGACGAGGCCACCTTGCAACGCACCCTGATGCGGCTGCAGACCCACGGGGTCAACCTGGTGGACCCTGGCGAGGCCGAGCTCGACGAGGCCGCCATGGACGGCGTGTTCCCCGACGGCTTCTACTCCAGCACCAACCTCCGGACCCAGGTCCGCATCGACGACCACTGGCTCGAGGTGGAGAACCCCGAGATGGACTGCGGCCTGATCGTCGACACCGTCGACGGGCGCACCCGGGTGCGCACGCTCCCGATGGCCGACGTGCGGGCCGGCATGAAGGTCGTGTGCGGGGCCAGCGGCATCAGGGTCTTCGCGCCGGTCGTCGAGACGGAGGTGGCGGCTTCGGCTTCATGGAGTCCGAGGTCTCCAGCGAGAAGCCCCAGGCCGTGCTCGTCCGGCAGGTCGCGGACGGCATGCGCGAGGCCAAGGCCGAGGGCAAGAAGGTGCTCTGGGTCGGCGGTCCCGGGGTCGTCCACACCGGTGCCGCACCGGCCATGGTGGCGCTGGTGGAGGCGGGGTACGTCGACGTGCTGTTCGCCGGCAACGCCCTGGCCACCCACGACATCGAGTCGGCGCTCTACGGCACCTCGCTCGGCATCGACCTGGCCCGCGGGCAGGGCGTGGAGCACGGGCACGAGCACCACATCCGCGCGATCAACACCATCCGCAAGGCCGGGTCCATCCGCGCCGCCGTCGAGCAGGGCGTGCTGACGAGCGGGATCATGCACGCCATGGTCACCCACGGGAAGGAGTTCGTCCTCGTCGGCTCGGTGCGCGACGACGGCCCCCTGCCCGACGTCCACACCGACGTCATCGACGGTCAGCGCGCCATGCGGGCGCAGATCGCCGACGCCGGCTTCTGCCTGATGGTCGCCACGATGCTGCACTCCGTGGCGACCGGGAACATCCTGCCGGCCTCCGTCCCCCTGGTCTGCGTCGACATCAACCCGGCGACCGTGACCAAGCTGGCCGACCGGGGGTCCTCCCAGGCCCGGGGCATCGTCACCGACGTCGGGCTCTTCCTCGAGCAACTCGCGATGGAGCTCGCCCCCACCTACCGACGCGCCTGATCCGGCCGGCCGTCCGCGCCAGGTCGGCGATGCCCACCACGCCGGCCAGCGGCCCGAGCTCGGCGCCGACCAGCTCCGGCAGGTCGCGGAAGCCGGCCCCGACGAGGCTCTCGGCCATCGACTCGTTCGCACGCTCCAGCAGCAGGTCACTGGCCGCCGACACGCCCCCGCCCACGACGACCAGGGGCGGGTCGAGAGCCGCCACGAGGTTGGCCACGCCGACCCCCAGCCAGTGCCCGACCTGGTCGTAGGCCGCCAGCGCCACGACGTCCCCCTCGCGGGCAGCGGTGGTCAGCGCCGCCCCGGACAGGTCCGAGCCCGCGTCGGAGGCCGCGCGGACCAGCGCCCGCCCGGAGCAGTACTGCTCCCAGCAGCCACGCCGCCCGCACTGGCACTGGCGCCCGTCGGGCACGACCCGCATGTGGCCGAACTCGCCGGCCATGCCGTTGCTCCCCCGGTGGAGGGCGCCCCGCACCAGGAGGCCGCCGCCGATCCCCGTCCCGAGCGTGATCATGACGGCGTCCCTCACCGACTGCGCGGAGCCGAACCGGGCCTCGGCCCACAGTGCTGCCGTCGCGTCGTTGTCGATCAGCACGTCACCCAGGATCCGGTGGCCGAAGCGCTCGGTGAGCCTCGGCGACAGCGGTTCGTCGCGCCACGGAAGGTGCGGCGCGAAGCGCACGCGTTGGGCGTCCTTGTCGACGAAGCCGGCGGCAGCAACACCGACGCGGACAGCGCCCGTGCACGGCCAGGAGCCGGCCCACCACGTCGACGAGGGCGTCCTCGACCTCGGCGACGGTGGCCCGCTCGATGCCGGCCCCCTCGCCAGGCGTCTCGACGGCCTCGGTGTCCAGCACTCGTCCGGTGTGGTCCACCACCGCGGCCAGCACCTTCGTGCCGCCGATGTCGACCCCGACCGCGACGGGCATCAGTCACTCACCGTCGCCGGGCGAGGTCGGCGACGCCGATCATCCCGCCGGCATTGCCCAGCTGTGCCTGCCTGACCTCGGCCAGCGGCCGGTGACCGTGGCCGGTCACGTGGGCCTCGAAGGCGTCGACGGGCAGGCTCGAGGAGCAGCTCGCCGGCCTCGCTGACGCCTCCCCCGATGACCACGACGGTGGGGTCCAGCACGGCGGCGAGGGTGGCCATGCCCTGGCCCAGCCAGTCGCCGAGCTCGGCGAAGCGGGCGATCGCGAACTCGTCGCCACCGCGGGCCGCCGCGGTCACGAGCGGCCCGGTGATCATCTCCACGTCGCCGCCCGCCTCCTCCAGCAGCGCGGAGGCGCCCTCAGGGTCCTCGCTGGCCGCCTCCTGCGCCCGACGTACGAGGGCGCGACCGGAGGCGTAGGACTCGAGGCAGCCGTGGTTGCCGCACCCGCACGGGATGCCGTCGGGCACCATCCGGATGTGGCCCACCTCGGCCCCGATGCCGAACCCGCCACGCACCAGCTCGCCGTCGAGCACGACGCCGCCGCCGACGCCGGTGCCGATGGTGAGCATCAGCAGGTCCTCGATGTCGGCCCCGGCCCCGAAGGTGAACTCGCCCCAGGCCGCCGCGTTCGCGTCGTTCTCGACCACGACCGGCAACCCGGTCTGCTTCTCGAGGAAGTCCTTGAGCGGCTCGTCGCGCCAGGCCAGGTTGGGGGCGAACAGCACGGTCGCGCGCGCCTTGTCGATGAAGCCGGCGGCGCGAGACGCCGACCGCCTCGACGTCCTGGTCACGGCTGAGCCGCTCGACGAGCCCGCCGATGGTCTGCACGATCTCGGTCGGGTGCTTGGCGGGCGACTCGGTGCGCTCCGTCGTCACGACGTTGCCGTCGACGTCGACCAGACCGGCGGCGATCTTGGTGCCACCCACGTCGACGCCGATGGTGAGGGCGGCGCTCACGCGGGGCTCATCTCGGGGTCCCACGGGGAGGTGTCGTCGAGGTCGATCTTCTCGACGCCGGACCGCGGCTGCTCCGTGGTGCGGGTCGCCAGCATGCTGGCCGCGGCGTTCATCAGCGAGCCGGCGGCCATGGCCAGGTGCGTGCGCACCTCGGGGCTGGTCTGGCGCACGACGTGGATCACCTGGCACACGGGGCAGTAGCGACAGTCCTCGCTGCCGGTCGCGATGTGCTCGTCGACGTCGTGCAGGGCGTGGTTGACGGCGCTCGCGGCTCCCGATGCCGTGCCGGCGTAGTCCTGGCCCTGGTCCCTGGCCCACTCGGACAGGGCGCCGAGCAGCTTCGCGGCCTCCTCGCCGAGGCTGCCCACGGGCTCGCGGTCGGCGTCGCCCTGCTCGCCATGGGGTGGCGCTCCGTCGCCCCGGTCAGTCACTGTGCTCCTCCCGCTCGAACCGGAACCGTACCCGCAGCGCGCCGTCCTCCACCCGGGCGCCCGTCACGTCGTGCCGCGTCAGGGCGGTGGGAAGGGCGAGCAGGCGGCGGTAGGGACCGACCGTCACGACCAGCTCGTCGCCGTGGCGGGCGAGGTCGACGTCCTCTCGCTGCGCGAAGGGCAGCGCGATCCGCAGCACCGCTCCGGTGTCGGTGCGGGTGATCGTCATCGGTCCCTCGCCGACCGGAGTGGCGAGCGGGTCCTCGCCGTCGTACGCCGCCTCGGCGAAGTCGGCGAGGGCGTCGGGCCCGACCGGTTCTCCCGAGCTGTAGGCCGACTTCCAGATCGGCACCGGACCGAACGACTCACGCACCTCGGTCAGCACGTCTCGCTGCGAGGCGACCCACGTCTCGCGCCACGCGTCGCCCGAACCCTCGGGGAAGATGCGGTTGGCGATCACGCCGTCGACGCGGTACCCGTAGAGCGAGAGCGTCGTCAGCGACCGCCGGGCCTCCGCCACGACGACGGCCTCGGGCGTCAGGACCAGCCGGACGGTCGCATCCTTCTCGGTCAGGATCTGCTGCACCTGCTCGAGGTCGCGGTGCAGCCGCTCGACCGCGTCGAACACCGAGTCCTCGGGCATCGGCACGCCGGTCGCCCGCGTCAGCACCGGCCGGAGCGCCTTGACGACGCGGCGCTGCACGCCGAAGACCCGGTTCATGTACCAGCCGAGCGCCTCGGGCAGCGCCAGCAGGCGCAGCGTCTCCGCGGTGGGCGCGCAGTCGACGATGATGACGTCCCACTCACCACTGAGGGCGTGGGTCCGCAGCTCGAGGAGCGCGAGCACCTCCTCGGCGCCCGGGATCACGGTCAGCTCCTCCGCGGTGATCGGGTCGACTCCGGCCGCGTCGAGCACCGAGACGCAGGTACCCCTGGATCTCGCCCCACGACCGCTCGAAGCGGCGCTGGGCGTCGACCTGGTGCACCCACAGGCGCGGCTCGACCTCGACGGGCTCCGAGCCGAAGCCGGTCCCGAACGCGTCCCCCAGCGAGTGCGCCGCGTCGGTCGAGAGGACCAGCGTGCGCTGCCCCGCACGGGCCGTCAGGGTCGCCGTACCAGCGGCAGTGGTCGTCTTGCCGACACCGCCCTTGCCGGTGAACAGGATGATCCGCGCGCTCACGCCCGTCCCCCTTGCTGCAGGTCTCGGCGCTCAGGCGCTCGGAGCCTGCGACTCGACCCGCTTCTTCAGGCCCTTCAGCGCGGTGTCGATGATGACCTTCTCGGCCTTGCGCTTGAGCATCCCGATCATCGGGATGCTCAGGTCGACGGCCAGCCGGTAGGTCACCTCCGTGCCCGGACCGCCGTGGCCGTCACTGGGGCGCAGCACGTAGGCGCCCTCCATGGCCTTGAGCATCTTGCCCTCCACGAGGTGCCAGGTGACCGACGCGTCGCCGTCCCACGACGTAGGAGAGGGTGTAGGAGTCCTTGATCGGCGATGCCTCGAGCTCGAAGTGCACCTGCGTCCGGCGCGTCCGTCGGACGCTTCTCCACGCACCTCGGCGGACTTCATTCCCTGCGCCCACTCCGGGTAGGCCGGGAAGTCGGCGATCACGGCCATCACGGCGGCCGGCGTCGGCGTCGACGACGATGCTGGAGGTGGTCTGCTCAGCCATGCGATGCAGGCTAGCCGACCCGCTGCCGTCCAGCGGCGAGAGCCCGGCGCGACGCACCGGGCCGCCCGGGGCTCAGCACCCGTGCCGCACGCGTGCGCGAGTACTCCACCGCTCTCGAGGTCGAGGTTCCCGTCGAGCGGCAACCTCACCGACGACGTGATCCGCAACGGTCGGGAGCACCGCGAGGCAGTGGTGTTCTCCCGCCGCAGTCGCGACGACGGCGGCCGCCGGCATGGGCCGACGTGACGGCCGAGCAGTTCCTCGAGGAGGTCCAGGCCGTCGCGAAGGGGTTGATCGCGGCCGGCATCGAGGCCGGCGACCGGGTCGGCGCTCATCTCCCGCACGCGCTACGAGTGGACGCTGCTCGACTACGCGATCTGGTTCGCCGGCGCCGCGACGGTGCCGATCTACGAGACGTCCAGCGCCGAGCAGATCGAGTGGATCCTCTCCGACTCCGGCGCCCGTGCGGTCGTCACCGAGACGCCCGCGCACGCGGCCCGGGTCAGGAGGTCCGCGACCGGCTCCCCGAGCTCCACCACGTGTGGTCGATCGAGGGCCGGCGCGGCACCGTGCTCAGACCGGCTGGGGGCCGACGTCGCCGACGACGAGCTCGAGCACCGTCGTACGGCGGCGGGGCCCGACGACCTGGCCACGCTCATCTACACCTCCGGCACCACCGGCCGGCCCAAGGGCTGCATGCTCACCCACGGCAACTTCTGTTCGAGCTCGACCGTGGCCGCCGAGGAGCTGGACGCCTGTTCGCCGTCCACCGGAGGACGGTGAGGGGTCCGTCCACGCTGCTGTTCCTGCCGCTGGCGCACGTCTTCGCCCGCATCATCCAGGTCGGCATGCGTCAAGGCGCGGGTGCGGATCGGGCACTCCGCCGACATCAAGAACCTGCTCGACGACCTCGCGGCGTTCGAGCCGACCTTCGTCCTCGCCGTCCCCCGCGTCTTCGAGAAGGTCTTCAACACCGCCTCGCAGCGCGCGGTCGCCGACGGTCGGGGCACCGATCTTCGACCGGGCGGCAGACATCGCGATCGCCTGGTCGCGCGCGCTCGAGAACGGCCGGCCGGGTATCGCGCTGCGTGCCAGGCACGCGCTGTTCGACCGGCTGGTCTACGACCGGCTGCGCGACTGCGCTCGGCGGCAGCTGCGACTACGCCATCTCCGGCGGCGCGCCGCTCGGCGACCGGCTCGGCCACTTCTACCGCGGGATCGGGGTCAACGTCCTCGAGGGCTACGGGCTCACCGAGACCACCGCGGCGCTGACCGTCAACCTCCCGACGCCCAGAAGGTCGGCACCGTCGGGCGGCCGCTCCCGGGCACCAGCGTCCGGGTCGCCGACGACGGCGAGCTGCTCTTCCGCGGCGGCCAGGTCTTCGCCGGCTACTGGCGAACGAGGACGGCCACCGCCGAGGCCCAGGACGCGACGGCTGGTTCCACACCGGCGACATCGGTGAGGTCGACGACGAGGGCTTCGTGCGCATCACCGGGCGCAAGAAGGAGATCCTGGTGACCGCCGGCGGCAAGAACGTCGCCCCGGCCGTGCTCGAGGACCGGCTGCGTGCCCACGGCTGGTCGACCAGTGCCTCGTCGTCGGCGACGGCCGGCCGTTCATCGCCGCGCTGGTCACCCTCGACCCCGAGACGCTGCCCGACTGGGCCAACGAGCACGGCAAGTCCGACGACGTCGCGGACCTCGTCGACGACGCCGGACCTGCGCGCCGAGATCGAGACAGCGGTCGACGAGACGAACAAGGCGGTCTCCAAGGCGGAGTCGATCCGCAAGTTCGCGATCCTCACCACCCAGTGGACCGAGGAGGGCGGGCAGCTCACCCCGAGCCTCAAGCTCAAGCGCAACGTCGTGATGCGCGAGACGCGCGATGACGTCGAGGCCCTATACGTCCGATAGACCGATCTGAGCGCTGAACCTCTACCCTCCAAACGTTTCGTGGTACTTCGGCCATGCGTTGGCATACAAAACGGAACGTTCCTCCGCGTCACTCTTTCTCGATGCCGGAGACCGGTGTGGTGTCAAGAGGGTCATGAGGTCTCAGGACCGCGACCCGGGTCCCGCAAGGCCGTACCGATCGGGGCGTCCCCCGCCGGAAGAGAGACGGTCGACCGTCCATGGATCGCAGGAAAGTTCTCTTGATTGTCGCCGCGTTGATCGCGGCGCTGGGCACGCCGTGGTGTTCCTGTACGTGCGCGGAGCGGACAACCGCGCGAATCAGCGCGACAAGCAGGTGACTGGTCCCCAGCGCCGTCAAGCAGATCGACGCCGGCGAGACCCTCAAGGTCGCCAAGACCTCGGGCAAGATCGAGACCACTGCCGTCACCGCGGCAGGACCTGGTGCCCGGATACGTCAACGACCTCGACGGCGATCCCGGACGAGACCGTCGCGCTGACCACGATCTACCCCGGCGAGCAGATCGTCCGCGGCAAGTTCGGTTCGTCGGCGCGGCCGACTCGTCGGCACTGACCATCCCGCAAGGGCAAGCTCGCGGTCTCGCTCAACCTCACCGACCCGGACCGCGTCGCCGGCTTCGTCAACCCGGGCGACAAGGTGGCGATCTTCACCACGTCAACGACTCCAAGGTCGCCCAGCTGCTGCTGCCCAACGTCGAGGTGATCGGAGTCGGCACCACGCACGGTCACCACCACGACCACGACCACGGCCGACGGCACCCAGACCACCGAGCAGCTGCCCCGGACGCTGATGACGCTGTCGGTCTCGACCAGAACGACGCCCAGAGGGTTCTACGCGACCCACCACGACCGCCGAGCTCGCCTTCGGCCTGCTCAACGACGAGTCCCAGGTCACGCCAAGCCAGCGGCACGAACCCCGACAAGGCCTGTTCAACTGACGATCCACCCCCGCAACCCCGAAGGAGCGAACCATGCCGGTCATCGTCGACGCCGACTCCGCCCGCGCCGGCGCGCTCGCATCTCGGTCGGCCGACCGGTCGCAGGTCGTGGTGTCCACCCTCGACCAGCGTCGACGGCTGGCTGGCCGGCGTCCCAGCGAGTACGCCGTCCTGGTCGGGCCCGAGCTCGACATCGAGACCGCCATGGCCGTCGCCGAGCGGCTGCGGCTCAAGCGGCCGGGACTCAGGGTCCTGCTGCTGCGCCACGAGCTCGGCACCGAGATCTTCGCCAGCTCGATGGCCGCGGGCATCCGTGAGGTGCTCGCGGCCGATGACCACGAGTCGCTGCGGACCGCGGTGGAGCGCACGCCGGGAGACCATCGTCGCGCCCACGGGCCGACGGGCGGACGAACGAACGGCCGCGTGATCACGGTCTTCTCCCCCAAGGGTGGGGTCGGCAAGACCACGGTGGCGGTCAACCTCGGCGCTCGCGCTCTCGGACAACGGAGCCAACCGGGTGTGCCTGGTCGACCTCGACCTCTGCCTTCGGTGACGTCGCGATCACGCTCCAGCTGATCCCCGAGCACACCATCTCGGAGGCGGTGGAGGTCGAGGACCACCTCGACATGTCGATGCTGAGACCTGCTCACCCGGTCACGACTCGGGCTCTCCACGTGCTCGCCGCGCCGACCCACCCGGACGCCAGGACCGGATCTCACGAAGCTGGTCCGCCGCGTGCTCGCCGCGCTCCGGACGCACTTCGACTACATCGTGATCGACACCTCGCCGGGCTTCGACGAGCAGGTGCTCTCGGCGCCTTCGACGAGACCGACGAGTGCGTCGTGGTCGCCACGCTCGACGTGCCGACGGTCAAGAACGTCAAGATGGCGATGGAGACCCTCGACCTGCTCAACCTCGCCACGCGGCCACCGATACCTGGTGCTCAACCGCGCGGACGAGGAGGTCGGGCTCTCGCCGGCCAACGTCGAGACGATCCTGAAGATGGGCGTCACCGTGCAGTTCCCGAGCTCGATGGACGTCGCCAACGCGACGAACCACGGCCGGCCGATCGTGCTCTCCAAGCCGGACCACCGCGTCAGCCGGGCGATCCGCGAGCTCGCCCACCAGCTGGTCGGGGAGACGGAGCACGCCGCGAACGGGGCGCAGGCCAAGCGCGGCCTGTTCGGTCGCGAAGAAGCGTTGACCCGAGACACGACGAGAACGAGCCCAGGAAGAGTCCCATGAGCAGCTTGAGCGACCGTCTCGCGGCCGCTGAACCGGGAGAAGGCTGCCTCCGCGCCCGGCGGCGACGGCGACCAGGTGCGTGTCGTCGGCAAGCACTCTGCCGAGCCCGTCACGCCGCCGGAGACCAACGGCAACGGCTGGCAACGGCAACGGCAACGGCGCCACTCCCCCACCGGCCGCGGGCCCGGCCGCCGGGCTGCGACCGCGCCGCCTCCCTCGACGGGGAGCACGCCCGTGACCACCGCACCGCCGAAGGCCGGGACGACCACGTCGGCCACCGCCACCGCGCGCAGCGACGCCGCCAAGGACCGCTTCGACGACCTCAAGGCGAGCGTGCACAACGAGCTGCTCGATCCAGCTCGGCCCGCAGCTCTACGACTCCAACCTGACGCAGGACGAGCTCGAGTCCAGCGTGCGCACGTGCTGCACGACGTGATGGCCTACAGCGACCGCCCGCTGACCGCGGGTCGACCGGTCGCGGATCACGCAGGAGATCGCCGACGACATCCTCGGCTACGGCCCGCTCGAGCCGTACCTGCGCGACAAGGACGTCTCCGAGGTCATGGTCAACGGCCCGTTCGACATCTGGCTCGAGCACTCCGGCCGGCTGACCAAGGTCAACGGCAAGTTCAACGACGAGGCGCACCTGCGCCGCACGATCGACAAGATCGTCTCGCGCATCGGCCGTCGCGTCGACGAGTCCTCACCGATGGTCGACGCCCGCCTCCCGGACGGCAGCCGCGTGAACGCCGTCGTACCGCCCCTGGCGATCGACGGCTCATCGCTGACCATCCGCAAGTTCTCGGCCGACCCGCTCACCGTCGACGACCTGATCGAGTTCGGCTCGCTGACGCCGCGCACGGCCGACTTCCTCGACGCCTGCGTGCGGGGCCGGCTCAACGTGATCGTCTCCGGCGGTACCGGTGCCGGCAAGACGACCACCCTCAACGTGCTCTCGTCGTTCATCCCGGTCCGACGAGCGCATCGTCACCATCGAGGACGCCGCCGAGCTCCAGCTCAAGCAGGACCACGTCGTCCGGCTCGAGTCCCGCCCGGCCAACATCGAGGGCAAGGGCGCGGTCACCATCCGCGACCTCGTCCGCAACTCGCTGCGCATGCGACCCGACCGCATCGTCGTCGGTGAGGTCCGTGACGCCTCGGCGCTCGACATGCTCCAGGCCATGAACACCGGTCACGACGGCTCCATCTGCACGGTGCACTCCAACGGGCCCCGCGACACGCTGCTCGCGCCTGGAGACCCTGGTGCTGATGGCCGGCATGGACCTGCCGGTGCGCGCGATCCGCGAGCAGGTGGCCTCCGCGGTCGACCTGATCGTGCACCAGGCCCGGCTCAAGGACGGCACGCGCCGGATCACCCACGTCACCGAGGTGGAGCGGATGGAGGGCGACGTGATCACCCTCCAGGACATCTTCCTCTACGACAACAGCCCGGGCTTCGACCTCGACGGGCGCTCGATGGGCACGCTCAAGGCGACCGGTCTGCGGCCGAAGTTCCTGGAGAAGATGCAGCACAACAACGTCACGGTCGACCCGAGGATCGTTCGCCACGGCAGGGTTCCGGTGAACCGCCGGACCTCGGCTCGCGCAGCCCTGCTGCTCACGCCGCTCCTGCTTCTCCTCACGGGTCTCGGATTCCTCGCCTCGACGTACACCGCCTCGCGGCGACAGCGCGCCACGATCGACCACGCACAGCCCACGGACGACAGCTCCAGCTCCTCGTCTCGGTGCCGACCGACAGCGGCGATGTCGACCTCACCACGGTCGCGGTGCACCATCGGTGGCAAGAAGGTCGACGGCCGATGCCGTCGCCGCCTCGACCAGCAACGCGATCAAGCGCGTCTCGATCCTCGCCATCGACACCAGCGACAGCATGGCCGGTGCCCGTATCGCCGAGGCGAAGAAGGCGGCCACCACCTACCTCGACGCGGTGCCCGACAACGTCTACGTCGGCATGGTCACCTTCGACGACACCGTGAAGCTGCTCGTCAAGCCGAGCCTCGACCGCAAGGCGGCCCAGCAGGCGATCGACGGGCTCACGCTGACCCACAACACCGCGCTGTACGACGGCGTGCTCGGCGCCATCGACGCCACCGGACCGGGTGGTGCCGACGCCGGCCAGCGCCGGGTCCTGGTCCTCTCCGACGGCCAGGACACCACCAGCACCGAGCTGTCGAAGGTCGTGGACGAGATCTCAAGGCGGGCGGTCGCTCGTCGACGTCGTGTCGCTGCAGCAGAGCGACTCCGACAGTCGAGCCGCTGCGCGGATCGTCACGGCAGGCAAGGGCAAGGTGCTCGACGCGAGCGAGCCGGCCGCCCTGTCGGCCGCGTTCGCCGCACGAGGCCGACGAGCTCACGCACCAGGTCCTGGTGACGGCCAAGGTCCCCGACTCCGGCGACAAGAACGCCGACGTGCGCCGTGACCGTGTCCGCCGGCTCCGGCAACGCTGGACCGCCTCGGCGTACCTGCCGTGCGCGAGCGGCGACAAGCCGCCGCCGAGCGTGCTACCGGCACCGGTGCAGGCGGCGACCTCCTCGCCATCTCGACGAACATCGATGCTCGGCGGCGTCGGTCGCCATCGCCCTCGGCCTGCTCGGCGTCGTGCATCGCGCTGTCGATGCGCAAGCCGGAGCCGAACGCCGGTGACCGGTCGGGACCAGATGCGGCGTCTACGGCGTCTACGCGACAGCCGCGGTGCCGGAGGCCAACGGCGCCGCGCCGACGCAGGGCCTGGCCGACCAGGCCACGGCAAGGCCGCTGAGCGGGCCCTCGCCAACAACCGCTCCCTCGAGGCGCAAGAGCGCCAAGCTCGAGGGCGCGGGGCTGTCCCTGAAGCCGTCGCGGAGTGGCTGCTGCTCCACGGCGGCATCGCGATGGCTCACGGCCTGCTCGTGCGTCCTGCTGCTCAGCGGCGGCAACATCGTGCTCGCTCGTGTTCGTGGCTCTGTCGGCGCCGTCGCTGCCGTGGCTCTTCCTGGCTGCAAGCGCCGCAAGCGGATCAGGCCTTCGCCGAGCACGCTCGCCCGACACGCTCCAGCTGATGGCGGGAAGCCTCTCGGCCGGTCTGTCGCTCGCGCAGTCGATCGACACGATCGTCCGCGAGGGCACGGAGCCGATCACCTCGCGAGTTCAAGCGGGTCGTGATCGTGGAGAGCCGGCTCGGCGTGCCCCTCGAGGACTCCATCGAGGGTGTCGCGCAGCGGATGGAGAGCCGTGACTTCGAGTGGGTCGTGATGGCGATCCGGATCCAGCGCGAGGTCGGCGGCAACCTGGCCGAGCTGCTGCTCCACGGTCGCCGAGACGCTGCGCGAGCGGGAGTTCATGCGCCGCCACGTCCGCGCCCTCTCCGCCGAGGGTCGCTCTCAGCTGCTACGTCCTCGGCGGGCTGCCGCCGGCGTTCCTCGCTCTACCTGACGCCGACGAAGCCCGACTACGTGCACCCGCTCTACAGCACCACGCTCGGGCTACATCCTCGACATCGGGATGCTCGTGCTGCTCAGCGTCGGCGTGTTCTGGATGTCCAAGGTCGCAAAGGTGGAGCTGTGAACCTCACGACGCTCGTCATGATCGTCGGGGTCGCCCTGATCTTCGCTGCGCTGTTCCTGCTGTTCGCCTCCGTCGGCGGGGTCAACCAGCGAGCACACCGGGCGTCAACCGCTCGCTCAGCGTGCTCGAGGCGCTCACCGCGGCACCCGAGGAGATGAAGCAGGAGCTCGAGGCTCCGTTCGCCGACCGCGTGCTGTTCCCGCTGCTGGCCCGCATCCAGGGCCTCGGCCGCAAGCTGACACCGGCCGACTCCAACGACCGGATCCGCGAGAAGCTCGAACGTGCCGGCAACCCGCCCGGCTGGACGATCGACCGGGTGATGGCCGGCAAGGTCGTCGGCTTCGCCCTCGCCCTGGTCGTCTCGCTGGTGGTCTCGCTGGTGATGGGCCTGTCGTTCCTGCTCACCCTGGTCGTCGTCATGGGCGCCTCGCTCGCGGGCTACCTGGCGCCGAACATGTACCTCTACCAGAAGTCGCACGACCGGGCCGACAAGCTGCAGCGGGCCCTGCCCGACGCCATCGACCTGCTCACCATCTCGGTGGAGTCCGGGCTCGGCTTCGACGCCGCCGTGGCGCAGGTGGCCCGCAACACCGAGGGTCCGCTGTCCGAGGAGTTCGCCCGCATGCTCCAGGAGATGCAGATCGGCCGGGGCCGCGCGGAGGCGCTGCGCTCGATGGGCGACCGCAGCCACCTGCCCGACGTCCGCTCCTTCGTCGGCGCGATGGTGCAGGCCGACGCCTTCGGCATCCCGGTCGGCCAGGTGCTGCGCGTGCAGTCCTCGGAGATCCGGGTGAAGCGGCGGCAGTGGGCCGAGGAGATGGCCCAGAAGGTGCCGGTGAAGATCCTGGTGCCGCTGATCTTCTGCATCCTCCCGTGCCTGTTCATCGCGGTGCTCGGTCCTGCCGGCATCTCGATCATGGACAACTTCCGCGGCAAGCTCTGGAAGCGTCCGTCGCGCTCTGTCGCTCCGCCGGAGCAACGACGAAGCAGCGCCTCGAACCCCATAATGACGCCGTGACCGACATCGGCAGGGTGGCCCTGGCCGCGCGGGTCTTCACGATCGCCGCGCTGGCTGCCCTCGCCGGTCTCGCCGGTCCGCGCTACCTCGCCGGTGCCGGCGCTGGTCGCCTCGACCGCCGCGATCGCGGTCGCCGTCGCGCACTGGACGAAGATCCCCGAGTGGCTGGTCGCGCTCGGTGAGGGGTGCGTCGTGGCGGTGCTCGTGGTGCTCACGGCGCCGTACCAGGCCACCGTCACGCCCTACCTCGTGATCCCCGCGCTCATCGCCGGCCTCGACACCGGGCGCCGCGGACTGTGGCGAGTGGTCTCCGCCGAGTTCGGGGTGCTGGTCGTGGCCTGGGCGGCCGTGGAGCAGGAGTGGGACCGCTCCATGGCGCTGAGCGGCTTCACCTGGCTGGCTGCCGCGATCGGCATCGGCGTGATGGGCGTCGACCTTCGTCGCGCCCTCACCAGCTCGGAGTCCGACGCGTCCTACCGCAGCGCGGTCGCCCTGATCCGGCGGCTCGACGCGCTCTCCGAGAAGCTGAGCGGCGGACTCGACCCGGTGAGGATCGCCGAGGAGGTGATGCAGGCCGCCGACGACCAGCTGCCCACTCGGTGCTCCGTGGTGTTCGTCCGGTCGCGTGGCGGCGCCGTGACGGCGTTGCGCTACTCCGTCGGAGCCACCCCGGCGAGCATGCCGTGGGCGGAGGACCTGGCGGAGAAGTGCTGGCAGTACGAGTCCCACATGCTCCACGAGTGCCAGGTGGCGCTGCCCCTGACGGCGAGCGACGAGGTCGTGGCGGTGCTCGCCCTCGAGGCGCTCCACCCGGTCGAGTCCCGCTCCGCGCACGAGCTCGAGGACCAGCTGTCGACCCTGGCGGTGCAGCTCCAGGCCGCCCTGCTCTTCGGCCGGGTCCGCGACTCCGCGATGAGCCAGGAACGTCAGCGCATCGCCCGCGAGGTCCACGACGGAGTGGCGCAGGACGTGGCCTCGCTCGGCTACCTCGTCGACAACATCGCCGGCACCTCGCGCGACCCGGTGCAGCAGGAGCTGATCGCGCAGCTCCGCGCCGAGGTGAGCCGCGTCGTCGGCGACCTGCGGCACTCCATCTTCGACCTGCGCCAAGAGATCCCCGCCGGCGCGGGTCTCGGCGAGAGCCTGTCGGCCTACGCCAACCAGGTGGCCGCGATGTCCCCCATGGCGGTGCACGTGACGGTCGACGAGGAGGGCCCCCGGCTGCCCAGCGACGTCGAGTTCGAGCTGATGCGGATCGCCCAGGAGGCGATGGCCAACGCCCGCAAGCACTCCGGTGCCGCCAACCTCTGGCTCAAGTGCACGGTGCGGGCGCCGTACGTCGAGATCGAGGTCGGCGACGACGGCACCCGGCCGCATGCCCCGGCCGCCGACTCCCACGGGATGAAGATCATGCGGGAACGGGCTGCCACGATCGGTGCGGACCTCTCGATCGAGGCGCCGACACCCGAGCGCCCCGGCACGCGGGTGCTGATCCGGGTCGGGCGCCCGAGGGGCTAACCTCCTCCCACGATGTAGGTCCCCCGGAGATGCCATGACGAGCGTGCTGCTGATCGATGACCACGAGCTGGTCCGTCAGGGGTTGGCCACGGCCTTTTCCCAGGCCGAGGGGTTCGAGATCGTCGGCCAGGCCGGGTCGGTTGCCGCCGGCCTCGAGCTCGCCCAGAAGGTCAAGCCCGACGTGGTCGTCACCGACGTCCGGCTCCCCGACGGCTCCGGACTCGACATCGTGCGGGCACTGCGCCCCCGCAACAAGTCGATCGGACTCGTCGTCCTGACGATGTACGCCGGCGACGAGCAGCTGTTCGCCGCGATGGACGCCGGTGCATCGGGCTTCGTGGGCAAGGACGCCCCCACCTCCTCGGTGATCAACGCCGCCCGCCAGGCGGCCGTGGCGCCGCTGACGTTCACCTGCACCGGCCTGGCCGAGGCGATGCTGCGGCGGATGAGCTCCGGAGCGCCCCAGCTGTCGGACCGGGAGCGCCAGGTGCTGGAGCTGCTGGCCGAGGGGCTCGGGGTCACGGCGATCGCCGCCAAGCTGTTCCTGAGCGAGTCGACGGCCAAGAGCCACATCGGTCGCATCTACGAGAAGCTCGGCGCCGCCAACCGGGCCCAGGCCCTCGTGGCCGCGATGCGACTCGGCCTCATCAGCGGCATCGCCCCACCTGTCTGAGAGCCCACGCGCCCCTGGTTGCGCGGCGGCCGCGCTCCCGCGTGCGACCGATGCACCCGGGTGGAGTAGTCCGAACGGGCTACCCCAGGCTCCGACTGGTCGGAATGTCCAGCAATCACCCGGAAAGCCAGACAGCGTATGTCCGATTTGCCACACTTCTTAAGCCGGGCCGAGTGGGTCGGCCCAGCTAATCAAGAGTCTGGTTCCAAGAGGGAAGGAACATCCCAATGCTCGAGTACATCCGCAACATCACCGCTCGTCGGAACGAGGACGGCGCCAGCGCCGTCGAGTACGGCCTGCTGGTTGCCGGCATTGCTGCACTCATCGTGACCGTCGTCTTCCTGTTCGGCGGCGTGATCAAGAACAGCTTCAGCTCAACCTGCGGCAAGATCTCCGCCAACAGCGGCACGACGACTGCTACCTGTTGAGCACTACCGGTCGGGAGTCCGGAGGCAACGCCTCCCGGGCTCCCGATCGGCCATTTTCGGGGTCGATGAGGAAGCAGGGGTCCGTCACATGATCTGGATGCGCACACTCTGCTCGAGCGCGCCGTCGCGACGACGGAGCCGGCGCAGCGGAGTACGGCACTCCTGGTCGCCGGCATCGCCGCCGTGATCGTCACGATGGTCTTCCTCTTCGGCAGCAAGGTCCAAGGACTGTTCAACAACACCTGCAGCGCCATCAGCAACGGTGCGACCGGCAACATCACGGCCACGTGCTGATGAGGCTGCTTCCAGCTCCTGCGTCGCCACGGGACGCAGGTGGGTCCTGTGGCCGCTTCGGAACGCGCTCACCAGCGCGTCCGGCTACCGGGGGGTGGTGGGCCTCCAGGACCCGCGCGTGCCCGGTCCGCCAGACGCCATGGCGGGCCGGGCACGTCGGCTTGTCGACACCAGAGTCGGCACCAGCGTGGTTCGAACCGACTAGCTCGGATGAACTATCGCAATTACGACCGAACGGTTGACCCAAAGCTCGGACGCCTCGTCCGGGCGCCCGCACACTTACGTAGTACGCATGCATCACAGGCCATGGCCCGGATGGTGTCCAAAGGAGGGGTAGGAAACATGTCGAAGATTTTCGAACTGCTGCGCCGGCGAGACGATTCGGGTGCGTCGGCGGTGGAGTACGGCCTGTTGGTCGCCGGCATCGCCGCGCTCATCGTGACCGTCGTGTTCATCTTCGGTGGCGTCATCAAGGGCAGCTTCAGCAAGACCTGCGGCAAGATCAGCGCCAACAGCGGCACGTCCGCCGCAACCTGCTGACCAGCGTCACCTTCATCTGTCCTGCAGCGCGTCGGCAATGCCGATGCGCTGCAGTGCTGTCGGGTGTGAGCCGAACCAGAACTGGCTCCACGCCGGCGGCGTCGGGTCGCTGAGGGAGCGCACGGCCAGCTGCTTCTGCACCTGGTCGAACGCCGGGTAGTCGTGCGTGGCCTCGAGCGCCGCCCGGTCGGCCCGGGCCTCGATGGCCCGGCTCACCGTGTTCTGCACCGGACTGGCGAGCAGCGAGCCCACGGCGGCCAGCGCGAGGAGCAGCGCGACCACCTCGGGCGAACCGGGGCCGGGCGCCCCGGCCCGCTCCAGGAGCCGCCGTCGGGTGAGCAGGATCCCGAGCAGTCCGCTGCCGAGGGCGACGCCGGCCGCCCCGAGCGCCGTCCCGATCACCACGTCGTGGTTCTTGGCGTGCCCCAGCTCGTGGCCGACCACGGAGAGGACGACACGCTGCGGCTCGTCCTTGACCAGGTTGTCGTAGAGCACGACGCGTCGCGTGCCGCCGAACCCGGAGACGTACGCGTTCAGTGTCGTCGTACGACGCGACGCATCGGCGACCAGCACGTCGTCGACCGGCACCCCCTCGGACCGCGCCAGGCGCAGCACCTGGGTACGCAGGGACCCGTCGGGCAGCGAGGTGAAGGAGTTGAACAGCGGCTCGACCAGGACCGGGTACACGAAGGAGCCCAGCACGGTCAGCACCACCCCGGCCACCGCGGTCCACAGCGGCCAGCGGGTCGGTGAGCGTCGCGCGGTGCCGAGCACCACGAGGACCATCACCCCGACGAACACCCAGGAGACCAGCAGCGAGACCCCCGCGTCGCGGAGCCAGCCGCCGAGCGACTGCTCGGTCAGGCCGAAGCGCAGCTGGTTGTGCCGGATACGGAGGTCGAACGGGAGCGTGAGCAGCTGGCTCAGGACGAGCAGCACCAGGGTCACGAGCAGCGCCCGCACCCACCAGGGACCGGGAAGCTGCCGGGCGAGCCACGCTCCCCCGCGGGTCAGGCCGAGCGCGAGGGCGAGCAGCGTCGACACCGCCAGCGAGGCCCAGCCGAGGTGGCGCTGCATGGAGGCGTAGGTCTGCGCCCGTTCGATCTGCTCCGGGCTGAAGACGCTGGAGGCCTCGACATGCACCGGATGGCCTCCCGGCACCCACGCCCACGGCACGAGAACGGCTCCGAGCACCACGAGCGCCAGCGACGACACCCCCACTATCGCCAGGCACAGCCGCATCGTGGGCCGGGGTGCGGTCGTCACGCCGTCAGCCTGTCACGCCCTGTCGCCGACCCCAGCCAGCCGGGCGAGGTCGTCGCGCCAGCTCCTCACGAACGCCTGCTCGGTCGTGCCCAAGACCGACCGGAAGGCCTTCTCCACCGGCATCCCGCCACTGACTGCGCGGTAGAAGGCGATCAGCTTCTGCTCGCCGAACTCCTGGGCCAGGAAGCGGTTCGCGAGCCAGGCCTCCTCGTAGGTGGCGCCGAGGCCGTTGGCAGTGGGATCGAGGTCGGCGGTCGTGGGGAGCCGGTCCGGCAGCCCGTCCTTGCGGATCCGCGCCAGGATCTGGCGGGCCGCCAGCGAGACCGGCACGCCGGCCCGGTTGAGCGCGACGTAGTCGGCGAACCCCTCGAGCAGCCACGTCGGCATGGTCGCGAACGTGGCGTCGGTCGCCACGTGGGTGGCCTCGTGGCTCATCACGACCTGGGCGCCGCGCTGGTCGAGCCGGCTGAACACGGTGGGGTTCACGAACACCCGGACCGGAGACCCCGGGGTGAGCGTCCCGTCCTCGGTCGTGGTGACAGCGGCGATGTCGTCGTACTCGTTGGGATCGGCGTGCAACGCCGCGTCCAGCTCGGCCCTGGTCCTCGGCACCTCGACCACCAGGGGGCCGTGCCACCCGGGCAGGGTGCGGCGCACCTGGGCCAGGGCCTTGTCGACCAGACCGGGATAGCGACCGGCGTCGGCGCCGGCCACCGCCGTCAACGTCTGGCCGTCGCGTACGACGCTGAGCGGCTCGACCAGCCACAGTGGCGTGCGCTCGCCGCCCGGGCCGAAGGCTGCGATCCGCGCCTTGCCGTGGTCGGGCACGAAGACGACGCTCGTCTCGACGCGCGACGTGGTCGGGTCGATCCCGCCCACGGCGTACTGCAGCTCGACCTCACCGATCCAGGCGTCGGGGCCGAACTGCTCACGCTGCTCGGCCGTGAGCTCGGGCCCCTCGTCCACGTAGCGCATCGACAGCTGTCGCAGGTCGAGGGCGCGGGCGTTGTCGGCGACCGTGCGGAGCCGTCGCTCGGCGCCGGGGTCGGCCAGCGCCTCGGCGGCGGGAGCGGATCGCTGCTCGAGGGCCTGGACGAGCTCGTCGAGGCTCTCCTGGGCCGCGCCCGCGTCCTGGCCGGACTTGTCGGGCTCGGCCGAGGGTGGCTTCAGGTCGACGTCGTTCGAGCAGCCTCCGGCCACGAGGGCGATCGCCAGGAGCACGACAAGCAGGAAGCCGCCCGCCCCCGGGTGGTGCTCGGGGCGAGCGGCTCCGCGTGGCGAGTGGCGATCAGCCAGGGCGTACCGCCCCGGAGTAGGGCATGTCGTGCAGGCCCGAGATCACGACGCCGGCGCCGGGGTTCAGCGCGTTCACGATCTTGCCGTCGCCGATGTACATGCCGACGTGGCTGATCGGGCTGTAGTAGAAGACGAGGTCACCGGGCTGCAGCTCGCTCTCGGAGATGTGACGCCCTGAACTGTACTGCGCCGACGAGCTGTGCGGCAGCGAGACGCCGGCCGCAGACCACGCGGCCATGGTCAGGCCCGAGCAGTCGAAGGAGGACGGGCCAGAGGCGCCGTACACATAGGAGTAGCCGACCTTGGAGAGGGCGTACTGCACAGCCGGACCGCCCATGAGGTCGGTGACGTGCGCCTCCGCGTCGTCGGCGCGCTGCTGCAGCCGCGACTCACTGGCGGCGAGGGCGTGCTCGCGCGTCCGCAGGGTCTCCACCTTCTGCCGGAGGCCGGTGCGGCGCTGGGCCAGGGACGCGAGGGTCGCGTCGGAGGTGGCCATCTGCTGAGCCAGTCCGTCGGTGTCCTCGCTGACGACCACCACGTTGCTGAGCAACGTGGCCGAGCTCGGTGTCACGGTCGGCAGCGGAGCAGCAGTGCCCTCCGTGGCCTCGTAGCTGTCGCCCGCAAGGCCCGCGAGCTCGGCCTCGAGCGAGCGCGACGTACGGCGCTCACGCTGGACGTTCGTCGCCAGGGTGCTCAGCCGCTTCTCGGCACGGTCGAGCGCGGTCTGCACCCGTTCGTGCCGGGCATCGACCTTGTCGGCCTGGCTGGCGAGGCGATCAGCGAGCGCCCGTGCGGCCGCGACGCTGTCGTCGTCGGTGCGGGAGCGGTAGCAGCGGAGGCAGCTCCGGGATGCATGAGCTCTAGTCCCGCAATAGTGATGAAGGTGGCAATGGCGGCGCCTGAGCGCGCGCAGAACTTCCGGCCGTCCACGCGGTCGGTCTCCTCTTTGTGTCCTACGCCTACCGGGTTAGCTGACGGGTTCGGGCCCAAAGAACGCCCTACCGGTGCTGCCGAGCCACTCTTGGTGGCACGGTCGCCCCGGATTCACCCCAAAGGAACTTGGGTCCCCGGTTCCGCTGCAGTCCGTCCCCCGAGAGGGACTGCTATGGATTCGGCGCGGTCCCCGAGCGCACCCGGGCGGTGCACTAGTTCAGAGACCATCGAACAAGCACCTAAGCACATCCCCCCAAAAGCCACCAAGTCGTCGTCGGCACTTTCTGGTGTGGCGCCCACCACCACGCCGCCCACAGGCGGCCGCTGTGAGCGGCCTCACGCGTGGATCGAGGGGTCAGTGCAGGAGTGACTTGCCGAGCACGATGAGGACGCCGAAGAACGCCGCCGCCGCGACCTCGCCGACCATCGGCCAGCCGCGCACGCCGGCCTGGTGGGCGCCGAGGTAGCCGATGACCATCAGCAGCCCGACGGAGAAGTAGGCGGCGACGTACGCCGCCGTGGCGTCGTCGTGATCGGTCGCGGCGACCAGCGTGTAGACCACGATCGCGGGGAGACCGCCCTTGAGGACGCCCGGTCTCCTGGCCGGCGGCATGCCCGAGCCGGGTGAAGAACGAGTCCCGGTCGCCGTGGAACTGGGTGGACAGCGTGTGGATGTAGACGTGCGCCATCCAGTACACGACCAGGAACCCCGAAGCAGAGACCACGACGTACTCGGTCTCCTCGGCGTGGGCGCTGACCGTGACGAGGACGGCCCCGCTCACGATGGCGCCGTACAGCAGGCCGCTGGGGTCAGCGTTCGCCACCCATCGAGCCGCCCGGGTCAGGTGCGTCGAAGGGGTGGTCACTGCGCAAGCGTAGGCCGCGCGGGACTAGAAGAGGCCTCCCCCGCCACGGGCCACCGTTCCGGCCTCGTGGTTCTCCTTGCCGCATCGATCGCAGCGCAGGAACGTTCCCGAGGCCTCACCGTCGGCGCCCGGCGGATAGGCGATCCGCAGCCACTTGTGACCGGCCAGCTTGCAGACGGTGAACCGCTTGAGGTTGTTCATGGCACTGTCCCTTCTCGGGCCTTCCCCGCCAGTCCTGCTGCGATGAGTCTCGCTGTGGGTCCCGGTCCGTACCCACATCATCGACCGCACTGGAGGAGAACGAAATGGCTGCCACCTACACCTTCGACGTGTTCTCCAGCCTCGACGGCTTCGGGGCCGCCAGTGCCAACTGGACCGGCTACTGGGGCAAGCAGGGCCCCGAGCTGCTCGACCACCGGCTCGCGTCGTACGGCGGCGAGCAGCGCATACCGACCCACCCCCCACTGACCCTCAGGAAACGACCTTCCGCGTGAACGTGAGGTGGGTGACGCCGCTGGGGGTGGAGACCGCCTCGACGTCGTAGTCGTCCTCGAGGGCCTCCAGTCCGTCCCAGACGCGGACGCCGCGGCCGAGCACGATCGGGACCTGGACCAGGTGCATGTGGTCGACCAGTCCGGCGGCGAGGAAGTCGCGTACGACGGTGGCGCCGCCGCCGATCCGGACGTCCAGGCCATCGGCCGCTGCTCGGGCCGTCTCGAGCGCCTCGGTCCGGGGCGACGTCGAGGAAGTGGAACGTCGTACCGCCCTCCATCTCGATCGAGGGCTGCGGGCGATGCGTGAGCACGAAGGTCGGCGTGTGGAACGGCGGATTCGGGCCCCACCAGCCCTTCCAGTCCGGGTCGTCCTGCCACCCGGGCGGGCCGAACTTGTTGGAGCCCATGATCTCGGCGCCGATGCCGACACTGTGACGCTCGGCGAAGGCGTCGTCGACTCCGGTACTACCGCCCTCGTCCCAGAACCTGGTAGCGATCATCCACTGGTGCAGCCGCTCCCCCGCATGCCCGAACGGCGCCTCAGCGGACTGCGGCTCGCCGGTCGCGAAGCCGTCGAGGGAGATGGAGAAGTTGTGGATCCGTGCGAGTGACATCCGTCCGCGCTCCTCGGGTAGGTGACAGCGCTTTGCAGTCGGTTCTGGGGTGACGGACCAGGGTGGCTCGAGATTCTCATCGCGCGTGGTGCGCGCTCAAGGCCATCCTCACGTCCGTCGGTGGAAGCTGACCTTGCCGTCGGGGTGGTGAGGCGGCGGTGGTGGGGGCCGCACAACAAGCGGCCTGTCTTGACGTTCGTACTGCCGCCGGCCGACCAGGCGATGTCGTGATGGCTGTGGCACATCGAGGCGGGCTTGTCGCAACCCTCGGCGGTGCAGCCGCCGTCCCTGACCCCATCGCCAGCCGCATCGCTTCGGTGTGGAAGCGCTTCTTGCGGCCGACGTCGAGGGGCTGGGACTTGCCACCGAGCACCATCGGGATCAGCCCGGCGCCGCAGGCGAGACGACGGGCCTCGGCCGCGGTGATGCGACCGCCGGTGTCGAGGGTGCACACCCCGGCCGCGTCCAGCTTCGCCATGAGCTGTTCGAGGCTCATGGTCACCACGACCGTCGCACCCACCCCGCCGTGCCTCGGTAGCCGACGTCGCGGGGATGGCTTCGAGGAGGTTGGTGAACGCCAGCCCGTTCCTGACTTCCGCCGGCAGGTCCGGTTCGATGCGCGACTCCTCGGGGCGAGCAGGGTTGGTGAAGGCCTGCAGCGCCTTGGTGAGGATCTGGCCGTGCAGGTGCGGGCACCCGGAACTGGCCGTGGCAGATGCCCTCGGCGTCTTCCCACATCGAGAAGGTGACCTTGCGCAGCGCCTTCGCTTCCTGGGCCTCGAGCACCCGCCCCTCGACGGTTTCGGCCACCTCGGGTGCGATGACCTCGAAGACCCGGGCGCCGAGGATCTTGAGCGTGTCGGCGTCGAAGTACGCCGCCTGGGCAACCAGGTGCTGCTCGGCCCGCTGCCTCTGCTCCATCGAGACCGCGAACTCGCCCTTGTCGGGGAGCCGGTCCAGGGCGGTGACGATCACCCGGGCCTGGGCGGTGTTCACGTCACCGGACTCCAACGCACCGGCGAGCACCTGATAGGTCTCCAGCCGTTGGGCGAACTTCAAGTCCGCACGCGCCGCCCGCCGGGTCTGCCGCGTCTCGACCGCCAGCCAGTCCGCCGCCGTACCCGCACCCTGCTCAGCGGTCGCCCCGGACCGTTCTGCCTCGGCCAGCACCTGGAGCTTCAACGCACGCGACCTGGCTCTCCAAGACGCTCAGGTCTACCAACGTCGCCCGCTGCTCCGCGGCGGTCATCGACCACACCGGCGAGACGAGCTCGCTGACCGCGGCTCGGGCACGAGCGGCGAATTCGCGCACCGGATGCACCCGGATCAGGGTGTCGGTCGGCTGGCTGGACATGACCCGATTCCAGCACCCACCACCGACAGTTCTGGCCCCTGACCTGCAGTTTTGACGAATCTGTGGGCAACTTCTCCAAACAATTTCCTGGGACCTGCGAACTGACGGCGGGCGACCGAGCCAGCCACGCGCCACCCCTCCCGTTGCTGCGCCTTCCCCGACCAAAAGAAATCCGGCAGCCCGGAGAACGGGGTTTCGACAAGCTCAACCGGCGGTGGTGCGGACTCCTGTCGGGTGGGTTTCGACAAGCTCAACCAGCGGTGGTCGGATCCCGACTCACGCCGACTCGACGTCGGGACCGGAAACAGGCGTGACCATCCGCAGCGGCGGGACGAGGCCTGACTCGGCGAGCACCTCGAGGGCCTGCTGCTCCTCGTGGTCGAAGGAGAGCTCGGGCGGTGGACCGAGCAGGACGGTCACGACGCAGTCGTGGCAGGACAGTCCGCGCACCAGGCACGTGTCGCAGTCGATGCGAAGACTCATCGCGGGGCTCCTTCGAGGGGCTGGGGAAGCGATTGCCTGCACTCCACCAGCCACCACTGACAGTTGGCCGACGCGGCGTGTCGCGGGGCCGGTTCTGTCGGTGTGCCTGCCTACCGTCGACGGCATGAGCAGGTGGTCGGCGCAGATGAGCTTCGACGAGCTCGGCCGCCCCCTGCGTGACGTGACCTTCTGCGTCGTCGACCTCGAGACGACGGGCGGCTCGGCCCAGCTGGGCTCGATGATCACCGAGATCGGCGCGGTCAAGGTGCGCGGCGGCGAGGTGCTCGGCGAGTTCCAGACCCTGGTCAACCCCCACGCCCAGATCCCCCCGTTCATCGCGGTGCTCACCGGCATCACCAACTCCATGGTGGCCTCCGCTCCCACGATCGACTCGGCGCTGCCGGCGTTCCTCGAGTTCGCCCAGGGGTGTGTGCTCGTGGCCCACAACGCGCCGTTCGACGTCGGGTTCCTCAAGCACTTCGCGGTGCAGCAGGGCCGGCCGTGGCCGGGGTTCGAGGTGCTCGACACGGCCAAGCTCGCGCGTCGCGTCGTGACGCGCGACGACGCCCCCAACTGCAAGCTCAGCTCGCTCGCCGTGGCGTTCGGCTCCACCACGGTTCCCCAACCACCGCGCGCTCTCCGACGCCCGGGCGACCGTCGACGTGCTCCACGGGCTGATGGAGCGACTCGGTGCCCTCGGGGTGCACACCCTCGAGGAGCTCCAGACGTTCAGCTCCCGCGTCAGCCCCGCCGTACGACGCAAGCGACACCTCGCCGAGCACCTCCCCCACTCCCCCGGCGTCTACCTGTTCAAGGACGACCAGGAACGCGTGCTCTACGTCGGCACCTCCCGCGACCTGCGCAGCCGCGTCCGCTCCTACTTCACCGCCTCCGAGAGCCGCTCGCGGATGGGCGAGATGGTCAACCTCGCGACCAACGTGACCGGCATCGAGTGCGCCACTCCGCTCGAGGCACGCGTCCGCGAGCTGCGGCTGATCGCCGCCCACAAGCCGCGCTACAACAAGCGCAGCCGGTTCCCGGAGAAGGTCACCTGGCTCAAGCTCACCGTCGAGCCGTGGCCGCGGCTGTCGCTGGTGCGCAAGATCAGCGACGACGGCGCCGACTACCTCGGGCCCGTTCACCTCGGCCGCACGGCGGAGAAGTGCCTGGCCGCCCTGCACGAGACGTTCCCGGTCCGCCAGTGCACGGACCGGCTGCCGCGGCTGCCCAGCGCTCAGCGCCTGCGCGCTCGCCGAGATGGGGCGCGGCCTGTCGCCCTGCGACGGCAGCGTCTCCCTCGACGACTACGCCGCGCTCGTCGCCGAGGTCCGCGCCAACATGCTCGCGAGCGTCCCGACGAGGTCGTCGAGGCGCTGACCGCGCGGATGGGCCGGCTCGCGGCGAGGAGCGCTACGAGGAGGCCACGGTCCACCGCGACCGCCTCTCCGCGTTCCTGCGCGCCGCGTCGCGGACCCAGCGGCTCGGGGCGCTGTCCTCGTGCGCCGAGCTCGTCGCCGCCCGCCGCGAGGAGGACAGGCGGTGGGCGGTGCACGTCGTCCGCAGCGGCCGCCTGGCCGCCTCCGGTGTGATCCCCGCCGACGCCCACGCCGGCGTGTGGGTCACCCAGCTGCGCGAGTCGGCCGAGACGGTGCTCGCCGGCCCTGGTCCGACCCCGGCCGCGACCGCCGAGGAGTCCGAGCAGATCCTGCGATGGCTCGAGCAGCCCGGGGTGCGCCTCGTCCACGTCGACGGCGAGTGGGCCTGCCCGATCGGGGGCGCCGACCGGCACCTCGCCACCCACGACGCCGTGGAGCAGTCGCGGGTCTCGCTGGTGCCGTTCGACGAACGGCGCACCGTCGGCACCGTTCACCAGCCGTAGCAAGTCTCGCCGAGTACCTTGACCCCATGATCACCGCCATCGTGTTCGTGAAGGCCGATGTCCGCGCATCCCGCAGGTCGCCGAGACCATCGCCGCCGTCGACGGCATCAGCGAGGTCTACAGCGTCACCGGCCAGATCGACCTGATCGCGATGGTCCGGGTCCGCGACCACGAGGACGTCGCGCGCGTCATCGCCGACGAGGTGAACAAGGTGCCCGGCGTGATGGAGACCGAGACCCACATCGCCTTCCGCACCTACTCCCGCCACGACCTCGAGTCGGCGTTCTCGCTCGGCCTCGACTGAGCCGCCCGTCCTCATGTCCCCGCGACTGACGGTCATCGTCCCGACGCGCGAACGTCACGACACCCTGATCTGGGCGCTCAAGACCTGCGTGACCCAGGACTGTGACGACCTCGAGATCCTGGTCAGCGACAACGCCAGCGTCGACGAGACCCGCGAGGTGGTCGCGTCGTACGACGACCCGCGGATCCGCTACGTCAACCCGGGCACCCGGCTCGGCATGTCCGAGCACTGGGAGTTCGCCCTCTCGCACGTGCAGGAGGGCTACGTCTCGCTTCCTCGGTGACGACGACGGCCTGATGCCGGGCGGCCACGAGATCACTGGGGTCCTCGGTCGGCGAGCGCGACCGACGCGCTGATCTGGCCCGCTGGCAGCTACTACTGGCCGCAGTTCTTCGACCCGGCGATGGCGAACTGCCTGACGATGCGGCTGCCCCAGTCGGCCGGCCGACTCGCGGTCGACTCGCCGCCACGGTACTCCGCCGGGCCGTCTCGCGGTTCGCAGTCGCCCCACTACCTGCTGCCCTCGCCGTACTGGGGCGCTGGTCAGCCGCGAGGCCCTGGACCGGGTCGCGCCCGCGCGGGCGGACGGGTCTTCCACTCGATGATCCCCGACGTCTACACGGGCCTGGCCGTGGCCGCCGTGCACCGAGCCGCTACCTCCGCTCCGACCGCATCCAGACCCTCAGCGGGCGTCTCGGCACAGCAACGGTGCCAGCCAGATGACCGGCAAGGACCGCGACGCCGCTCGCGTCGCCCGCCACGCTCGTTCGTGGCGGAGAACACGATCGCCGTTCCATCCCGAGCCTCGACTACGCCACCAACGTCTCGTGCTGCGTGGCGGAGGTCTGCTCCAGGTGCGCGACCACGTCGACCGACACGGTCCGGAGCCCTGACCTCGAGCGTTGGCTCCACGCTGCCCTGCGTCACCCGGACCACGTCTTCAACCCCGCCGTCCAGGCCGCGATCGAGCGGTCCGCGCTGACGCGACGGCCGAGCGCCACGGCCTCGGAGGTCTGAGCCGTGCTCCACCCGAGGAGCTCCGGTGACCTGGGGCCGCCGCGCGGCGGTCGCCTGCCCGGCGTCGCGGCTCGGGAACCCGCTCCACGACTGCTGCGCCGACGGCGCCCGAGAACATCTACGACGCGACGCTCGTCGCCGACCGGCGTGCGCGCCGGCACCGTCGACGCCGGTCGCGGGAGTGCGTGGGTCAAGCTGCGGGGCGGGCGGCGGAAGGCGCGTCGGGCCGTTCGGGCTGTCCGGCGGCGCCGCCGCGGAGCGAAGCTCACGGCGCAGCCCGCGAGACCATCGGCACGAAGGGCACGAACCGTGCCAGCATGTCCAGCGCACGCAGTGGAGCCCAGCGCCAGCGATGAGGAGCCGGCACGTGCCGGGCACCAAGGTGGTCATCCTCGCCGGCGGCCGCGGCACCCGGCTCTCCGAGGAGACCCACGCCATCCCCAAGCCGATGGTGCGTCATCGGCGGGCGGCCGATCCTGTGGCACATCATGAAGCACTACGCGTCGTTCGGGTTCACCGACTTCGTGGTCGCCTGCGGCTACAAGGGCTACGTGATCAAGGAGTACTTCACCAACTACCTTCCGCCACGAGAGCGACCTCGACGGTCGACCTGCGGAACGGGTGCGACCGAGGTCCTCACCGCGCACGCGCCGAGGACTGGCGGGTGACCCTCGCCGACACCGGCGAGTCGACGATGACCGGCGGCCGGCTCAAGCGGCTGGCGCCCGATGCTCGACGAGCGGTTCCTGCTGACCTACGGCGACGGCCTCTCCGACGTGCCGATCGACGACGCTGATCGCGCTACCACGAGGAGCAGCGGGGCCGCTGGCGACCGTCACCGCGGTGCAGCCCGCCGCCCGCGGTTCGGCGCCCTCGAGATCGAGGACGGCAGCGTGCCGCGCTTCCGCGAGAAGCCCACCGACACGGTGCGACCGGATCAACGGCGGCTTCTTCGTGATCGAGCCCGAGGTGCTCGACCTCGTCGACCGGCGACGACTGCGTCTTCGAGACCGGTCCGCTCGCGACGCTCGCGCGCGCAGGGCCGGCTGGCCGCCTACGAGCACGACGGCTTCTGGATGCCGATGGACACGCTGCGCGACCGCGATGCAGCTGAACGCCTGGCGCAGAGCCGGACCAGCCACCGTGGGTCCGACGTGAGCCGGCCGGCACCCGGCGCGCTTCTGGGCGGGGCGCCGGGTCCTCCTCACCGGCCACACCGGGTTCAAGGGCATGCTGGCTCACCGCCTGGCTGCAGGCAGCTCGGTGCCGAGGTCATGGGGATCTCGCTGCCGAGGGCTCGCCGGCATCGCCGTCGCTGTGGGAGACGCTGGGCCTGCAGCGTGCCGCGACGTGAGCCGACGACCTCGCCCAGCCGGGCTGGGAGCAGCGAGGTCACCGGACTTCGGCCCGAGGTCGTGCTCCACCTGGCCGCGCAGCCGCTCGTCCCCGTGGGCTACCGCGACCCGCTGCGCACGTTCGACGTCAACGTCCAGGGCACCGCCCGGGTCCTGGCGCTGCTCCCGGCGCTGACCGTCGCTCGAGGCGACGCTCGTCGTCACCACCGACAAGGTGTACGACCCCGGCAGCGCCGCCACGCCGCACGACGAGGACCCCTCGGCGGCCACGACCCGTACTCGGCCAGCAAGGCCGCCGACCGAGCTGGTCGTGGCGTCGTGGCCGTGCACGGACTCCCCGTCGCCACCGCGCGGGCCGGCAACGTCATCGGCGGCGGCGACTCTCGCCCGACCGGCTGCTGCCCGGACCTGGTGCGAGCTGGACGGCCGGCACGGCCGGTGGAGCTGCGCGCCCCGGCGCGGTCCGGCCCTGGCAGCACGTGCTCGAGCCGCTGCGCGGCTACCTGCTGCTACGCCGAGGCCCTGGCGGCGGGCGACGCACGTGCCTCGCCGCCTCGAACTTCGGCCCGAGCCGGTCAGCTGGTCGAGTGTCGAGCCGGTGGTGGAGCACGCCGCGCGGTCTGGCGCGCCGGTCAGCGCCGTCCCGACGGTGGGTGGCGACCGGCGAACGGGCCGCAGATCCCCGAGAACCGCCCTGCTCGAGATCGACTCCTCGAGCACCGGCCCACGGCCGCGGCGGCACGGCGTCGAGCTCGACTGGCAGGACGCCGGTCACCGTGGACGATGGAGTGGTACGCCAGAGCGGCGACCGCGAAGCCGCGCCGCGACCTGGTGGTCGAGGCAGCAGGACGCGCTACGACGAGCGGCTCCGGGCGAGTCCGGCGTCATGACTGCGGCGACCGCTGAGCTCGCCCGCGGCGACGACCGTCTGCCGGGGCTGCGGCGGCCACCGGGCTGCGAGTCGGTGCTCGACCTCGGCGAGCAGCCGCTGGCCAACGAGATGGCCCGCCGCGCCGACGAGGTCGCTGCCGGCGTTCCCGCTGCACCTGCGCATCTGCCCGCGCTGCGCCCTCGGGCCAGGTCGGCGAGTACGTCCTGCCGGAGCGCATCTTCGGCGACGACTACCCCTACCTCTCCTCGACCAGCACCAGCTGGGTCGCGCACGCCCGCGCGCTACGCCGACGACTGGTCGCGACGAGCTGGACCTCGGAGCCGGCGACCTCGTCGCTGGAGGTCGCCAGCAACGACGGCTACCTGCTCTGCGGAGTTCCAGGCGCTGCGGCGTCCGGGTGCTCGGGCGTCGAGCCGGCCCAGCAACGTGGCGCGCGATCGCCGCGCGGCCCGGCGTACCGACGGTCAACGACGTTCTTCGGCAGGCGACTGGCCGCGCGACTCGTGACCGAGCACGGCCACCCCCGGCTGGTCGTCGGCCAACAACGTGATGGCGCACGTGCCGGACCTCGACGACTTCGTCGGCGGGCCTCGCCGCGCTGTGCGACGACCGGCACGGTGGTCACCGTCGAGAACCCGTCGTTGGTCTCGCTGCTCGCTCGAGCGCCAGTTCGACACGATCTACCACGAGCACTTCTCCTACCTGACGCGCCCACGCGGTCGCGCGGTGGTCGCCCGCGCACGGCCTCGAGCTGTTCCGCGTCGAGCAGCTGCCGACGCACGGCGGCTCCAACCGCTACTGGATCGGCGCCGCGCGGGCCGGCCGGTCGAGCCGTCGGTCGACGACGACCGCTGGCGGAGCGAGGCGCGCAGCGGACTGCTCGACCCGGAGGTGTGGGAGGCCTTCCGGCCGGCCAGCCGGGCAGCCGTCGACGGCCTGCGCGCCTGGCTGGACGAGCAGCGCCGCGGCCGGCGCCGGGTGGCGGCGTACGGCGCCGCCGCCAAGGGCAACACCCTGCTGAACGCGGCCGGCGGCACCCGCGACGACATCGCGCGTACGTGGTCGACGGCAGCGCCGAGAAGCAGGGCAGGTACCTGCCCGGCTCGCGGCGTCCCGGTGCTGGCGCCCGACCGGCCTCGCCGACGTGCACCCGCGAGCGACGTCCTGCATGCTCCCGTGGAACATCGCGGCCGAGATCACGGCCGCTCGTCCGCGAGCCGGCGTCCCGGACGCGCAGTGGCGTGGGTGGCCGTTCCCGCAGATGGCGCGGTGCCGTGAGGGTCGAGGTCGCCGAGCGTCGCGGCGTCCGCCTGCTGACCGGCCGGTCCACGAGGACGAACGCGGCCACTTCGCGAAGGTCGACTCACGACGCCGACCGCTGGCGGCAGCAGACGCAGCCGACCAGCGTCTGCTCGTCGCACAACCGTCGGGCGGGCACGCTCCGCGGGCCTGCACCACCAGGTCGGCGCCGTACGTCGAGGCGAAGCTGGTGTGGTGCGTGGCGGGCGCCGTCGTGCGACGTGCTGGTCGACCTGCGACCCGAGCAGCCGACGTACGGCGACTGGGCGGCGGTGCGAGCTGACGGGGATCGAGCCCGGGCACTGCCGTCGGTCCCGCCGGGGGTCGCCCACGGCTACCAGACGCTCGCCGACGAGACCGTGCGTGGTGTACCTGATCGACGGACTGCACTCGCCCGACACACGCACGCACCCTGCGGTGGGACGACCCGACGCTCGACATCGAGTGGCCCCTGAGCGGTGACCGTCGATCTCCGACCAGGACCGGACGGCTCCGTCGTGGCCACCCGCGCTCCTGATCACCGGCGGCCACCGGGCCTGATCGGCAGCACCATCGTCGTGGCCGGCGTGCGCGCGCGACCTCGAGCCGGTCACCGTCGACCACGCGACGCACGACCTGCTGCGAGCCGGGCGTCCCCGAGCACGTCGTGTCGCGCGACACGCCCCCGACGTCGTGCTGCACCTCGCCTGGTGCGCCAGCGGCACGCCCGGCTACCGCGAGAGCCCGGACAACGAGCGTTGGCCGACGGCGACCCTGGCGCCTCACGAGGCCTGCTCCGCACTCGGGGTCGCCGTTCTTCGGCGTCGGCACGGTGCTCGACGACCGAGAGCCAGGTCGACGCCTACACCGCGGCCAAGGTCCGGCTGCGCGCAACGGCTGGCGCGAGGACATCGCACGCCGGCCGGCTCACGTGGCTGCGGCCCTACTACGTCTTCGACCCCGATCGCGGCCGACCGGCCCTGGTCGCCGAGGCCCAGGCGGCCGTGCGAGAGGGCCGGGCGGCGACGTTGTTCGACCCGGAGCGCAGCACGACTTCGTGCACGCCGCGGACGTGGGCACGGCGATGGCGACCGCGATCGGAGCAGCGGACTGACGGCGAGTGCAGGACATCGGCTCCGGTCGGCTGCCACCGGTCACGCGACCCTCGTGGAGAGCGCTGGGCGCGACCTGGGCGACGTTCGTGCCCGCTCCAGCGCGGCCGTCCACCAGATGGAGCGACGGCCGACATCCGCCGGCTGGCTGCGCTCGGCTGGGCGCCCCATCGCGACCGAGGAGTTCTTCGACGATGCATGACTAACGGGTCGACGTCGGGACCCAGCTCGCACGGCGACGTCGTCCCGGACGCCGACGCGTTCGCCCGGGCAGCGCGCCGGCTGGCGCCGGGACCTCGGAGCGGACGACGACCTGCGGCGCCAGGCCGTCGACCTGCAGGTCGCCGCCGACGAGCACCGCTACACCTACACCTGGGAGTGGCTCGGGGTGCCGGTCATCCGCCTCCCCGACGACATCTGCGTGCTGCAGGAGCTGGTCTGGGCGTACCGACCCGAGCGCGATCGTCGAGACCGGCGTCGCCCGCGGCGGCAGCATGCTGCTGAACGCCAGCCTGCAGCGGCTGTGCGGCCAGGCGCCGCGGGTGCTCGGCATCGACATCGCCGATCTTCGAGCACACCCGCACGCGCGCTCGCCGAGCCACCCGATGGCCGAGGGCGTCGAGCTGGTCGAGGCCGACTCCGCAGCGACCGGGCGCGCGCGAGGCGGCCGAGCGCTTCCTCGACGGGGCCGAGCGCGCCCTGCTCGTCCTGGACAGCAACCACACCCACGACCACGTCCTGGCCGAGCTGCGCAGCCTGGCCCCGCTGCTGCCGGTCGGGGAGCTCGTGCTCGTCGCCGACACCCTGATCGAGGAGTTCCCGCCGGGCCACTTCGCCGACCGGCCGTGGGACCGGGGCAACAACCCGATGACGGCCGTGCGCGCCGTTCCTCGCCGAGGACGACCGACTTCGAGCCGGACCCGACATGGGGCGTCGCGCGCTCCTCAGCGAGTTCCGCGACGGCGTCCTGCGACGGCGCTCGTAGGGAGCGACGTGCGAACGGGATCGGCGTTGCTGGGCCGCACCGGGCTCGTGGGCGTCGGTGTGGTGGCCAGCGGCGTCGGCACGCTGGCGATGCTGGCGATCTCGGCGCACGGGTCGTCGGTGACCTCCTACGCCACGGTGGCCACCTGGTGGATCCTGGCCACCCTCGTCGCCTACCCCTTCGGGGTCTTCGAGGCCTACCTCACCCGGTTGGTCGTGGCGGCGCGGGCCGCGGGGCGCTCCCCCACCGCCGCGATCTCGACGATGGCCGGACGCGCCGGGGTGCTGGCCCTGGCCGTGGCCGTGATCGGCACGCTGCTGGACCCGGTGCTCGCGGACGAGGTGTTCCAGGGAGTCACCGGCCTGGGCCCGCTCCTCGGGGTCTTCTGCCTGGTCGGCGCCGCCCAGGCGATCCTGAGGGGGTACGCCGCCGGAGCGGGCCGGTTCGGCGTGGTGTCGGTGCAGATGACGTGCGACGGCGTGGGGAGGGCCGTCCTCGTCGCGGTCGTGGTCCTCGTCCGTCCCGACGACGTACGCGCGCAGGTCGCGGCCATCTGCGTGGGTGCCGCGCTGAGCGTGCCGATCGCCGCCGTCGCCTGCGCCGAGTTCTGGACGTGGCCGCGGCTGCGCAACCGCGCCATCGGCCAGCGCGAGGTGATCGCGCTGCTGGTCGGTGCCCTCGGGCCCATCCTGATCAACAACGTCTCGGTGCCGTGGCTCTCCCAGGCCGGTGCCAGCGTGCTGCTGATCGGGGCCTTCTCGGGCGCGCTGACGCTGAGCCGTGTGCCGACGCAGCTCGCCGGTGCCGCGTTCGGGCCGTTGCTCAACGAGATCTCCCACCTGGTCGAGGTCGGCGACCACACCATGCTGCGTCGGGTCACCCTCCGCGCCACCGCGGTCGCGGTCGCGCTCGCTGCCGTCTTCGTGGCCGGGTTCACGCTGCTGGGCCCCTGGGTGCTCGGGGTGTTCATCGGGGAGCAGTACGTGCTGCCGACGTGGGTGTTCTTCCTGCTGGGGGCGGCCACGGGAGCCATGCTCGTCGCGGTCGTCGTGCAGGCCCGGGTGGCGGCCGAGCAGCGCTGGTTCGCCCTGGCCGCCAGCTGGCTCCTGGCCGCGGTCGTCTTCGTCGCGGTGCTGGCGCTGCCGATCCCGATCCTCGAGCGCGCGGCCTGGAGCCCCCTCGCCGCGGCCCTGGTGGCCCTGGCTGCCCTGGTGTGGGCCAGCCGTGGCGCGGGCCGCCGGGAGACCGACGGTCTCAGCGACGGTGTGAGCGCGCCGCCAGCGCGCGGTAGACCTCCACGTGCACCTCGGCGCAGCGCTGCCACGTGAACTCGCGGACCCGCGCGCGGCCTGCCTCGACGAGCCGCTCGCGCTGGTCGAGAGCCCACTCGATGCCCTCCGCGATCGCCCGGACGTCGTACGGGTCGAACAGCGCGGCGGCGTCGCCGCACACCTCCGGGATCGAGCCGCTGTCAGCAGCCGCCACCGGGCACCCCGACGCCATCGCCTCCAGGGGCGGCAGCCCGAACCCCTCGTAGAGGCTCGGGAAGGCCAGGCAGGCGGCCCGCGCGTACAGCTCGCGCAGCTCACCGGTGGACACCGGCCCCCGCGCCTCGACCCATCCGGGAAGACCCGTGAGCTCCTCGGTGCCGCCACCGGTCAGCACGAGGCGCAGGTCGGGGCGGTCGCGCCGTACCAGGGCCATGGCCTCGACCAGGCGGGTGTGGTTCTTGTGCGGCCAGGTGCGGGCGGGGTACAGCACGACGGGGTCCCGCACGGGGCTGGACTCGAACTCCTCGGCGACCACCCCCAGGTGCGCCACGTGGATGTGCGCCGGGTCGATCCCGAGCCGCTCCGCAATCCGGTCGCGCGAGAACCCGCTCACGGTCACCACCGCGTCGGCGGTGCGGGCCGCGCGGTCGTAGGCCCAGGCGCGGTAGAGCCGCTCAGCCCGGGAGAACAGCTCGGGGTGATCGAGGTGCTGCACGTCGGCCAGCGTCCGGACCTGCGCCACTCCCCCGGCGGTCGGCACCGGGACCGTGAACGGGTGGTGCACCACCTGGGCCGCCGCGAGCTGCCGACGGGTCTCGCGGCCACCGACCTGCGCGCGGGCGATCGTGGCGAGGCGGGACCGCGGGGACGGCCCTGGGGCGATCCCGGGCTCCACCACCTCGTGCCTGGCACCGAGCACACCGGCCGCCGAGCGCCCGACGTACGTCGTGACCCGTACGTCGTCGCGCCGGTCCAGCGCCCGCACGAGCTCGCGGGCGTAGGTCTCGCTGCCGCCCATCTCCCCCGGCACGAGCGTCCATGCCGGCATGGCCACCTCGAGCCGGCCGGGGTCCTCCACGTCCCGCAGGCTACTGACCGCGAGGCCCGGGTCCGGCGCTCTCGGGCAAACGATGCGCGATTCCCCGATTCGGGTCCGAAACGCGTGGATTCTTCCTACTCTTGAGCGGAGGAGGGAGCCGCATGCAGTTCGACGACGTCTGCGTCATCGTGCCGGTCTACAACGAGCAGCAGACCGTTGCCTTGACGGTGTCCTCCCTCCGGCAGGCCTTCGGCCTGGTGGTGTGCGTCGACGACGGCTCCTCCGACGACTCCGCCGACCTGGCCGCGGCCGCCGGTGCCACCGTCCTGCGCCACGTCGTGAACCAGGGCCAGGGCGCCGCGCTGCAGACCGGTTTCGACTTCGCCATGCGCCACACCGCGGCCAGCTACGTCGTCACCTTCGACGCCGACGGCCAGCACCTCGTCGAGGACGCGGTGGCGATGGTGCAGCGAGCCCGGAGCACCGGCGTCGACGTCGTCCTCGCCTCCCGGTTCGCCGGGCGCACCCACGACATGCGTCGCGCCCGCGAGCTCGTGCTCCGCGCCGCCACCTGGTTCACCCGCCGTACGGCGAAGCTGGACGTGACCGACACCCACAACGGGCTCCGGGTCCTGTCGCGGCACGCGCTGTCGTGCATCGACCTGCGACTGCCGCGGATGGCCTACGCCAGCGAGCTCCTCAACGCCATCGTGCCGGCGGGGCTGACCTACGTGGAGGAGCCGGTGACCGTGATCTACACCGACTACTCGCGCGCCAAGGGCCAGCGGAACCTGAACTCGCTGAACATCCTCTTCGACCTCGCCGTCAACCGGCTCCGGACGGCCCGATGATCATCAAGGTGCTCCTCATCGGGGCGGTCGTCGGCTTCGGGCTCCTCGTGCTGCGGGAGCGGGCGCCGGGCCAGCACCAGCTCGCCCGGCGGGCGGCCATGCTGCTCGTCGCCGTCGCCGGCATCGTCGCCGTGCTCTGGCCCAACCTGACCACCGTGGTCGCCAACGCTGTCGGCGTCGGCCGCGGCACCGACCTGGTCCTCTACGTGCTCGTGATGGCCTTCGTCTACCACGTCGTGGCCACCTCGCAGCGGATCCACCAGCTGGAGCGCGCGATCACGCTGCTGACCCGCGAGCTGGCGATCTCGCGCCCGGTCACTCGTACGCCCAGGACGAGCGACGGCGAGGAACGCGCGGCGCTGACCGAGGACGCCACGGCGTGAGCGAGGTCGACCGGCCCGCGCCGGTGCGGCAGGTCTTCTGGCTCACCCTCGTCGGAGTGCTGCTGCTGCAGTCCGCCTGGATGATGTCGCTGCCGACGTTCCGCGGGCCCGACGAGTTCGACCACGCCTACAAGGCCGCGGCCGTCGCTCGCGGCGAGGTGCACAGCGAGGGCGAGGCGCAGGACGGCCGCGGCGGGCTGGTGACCGTGCCGCGCGACCTGGTCGTGGCGGCCTCGAACGCCTGCGAGAGCCGCAGCTACACCGGGCACGACAACTGTCACCCCGTCAACGACTCGAGCTCGGAGCTCGTGCAGGTGGCCACGGCCGCGGGCGCCTACAACCCCACGTGGTACGCCGCGGTCGGGACGGTGACGCGCTGGGTGCCCGGGGCCGACCTCGACCTCGCCATGCGGTTGGTCACCGCCCTCATGGCGGCCCTGCTGCTCGCGTGGGGCGCCGCCATCACGGCAGCCTGGTCGCGGAGCCGCTGGCCACTCCTCGCCTTCTCGCTCGCCGCGACACCGACCCTCGTCTACAGCACCGTGATCGTGAGCCCCAACGGTGTCCACTACGCCGCGGCGATGCTGGCCTGGTCAGCCGCCCTCGGCTTCGCCCGGGGCGACCGTCCCACCCGGTTCCTCGTGCCGTTCACCGCCGGAGCGTCGATCATGGTGTGCACCCACACCACGGGACCGCTGTGGCTGGCGCTGCTCGGCCTGGTGGTGCTCCTCCTCCGTCCGCTCCGCTGGTGGACCGGCGTCATCCGGGCGAACCCGGTGCCCTGGGGTCTGGGGGCCCTCGTCACGGTCGCCGCGACGCTGGCCAGCGTGGCGTGGACCCGGACGGCGAACGCCAACGCCCTCGGCCCGACGGACCCCGACCTGCCGTCCTTCCACGCGTCGCTGCTCGTGCGCAGCGAGATCCTCTGGCCCTTCCAGACCGTCGGCGCGTTCCCGATGCGCGACGACCCGGCCCCGTGGCTGGTCTACGTCGTCTGGTTCACCGGCTTCGTGGTGCTCGCCGGCCTCGGACTCCGCCGCGCGTCGCGGCGCGTCCGCTGGGTCGCGTTGCTCCTGGTGGCTGCGGTGCTCGTCGTGCCGGGAGTCCTCACGATGATCTCGTTCTCCTCCAACGGGCTGGCCTGGCAGGGGCGCTACGGCCTGCCGCTGTCGATGGGGATGCCGCTGCTCGCCGGGTGGTGCCTCGACCGCGACCCGCCTCGTCTCGGGCGGCACGTCACGATGCTCGCCGGGGTGGCCTTCGGGGTCGCCCAGCTGAGCGCCGTCGTGCACGTCGCCGCCAAGGAGATGCGGGAGTACGACGTCGACCCGATCGCCGGCCTCTTCACCGGTGGCGTGGTCGTTATGGCGCTGCTGGCCCTGGCCGGTCCCGTGGTGAGCGCCGGGCTGGCGAATCGCCCGCGCCGATGGATCGCCGTCGAGCAGG
The DNA here is from genome assembly GCA_963698945.1 of uncultured Actinomycetota bacterium. Taxonomy (GTDB): domain Bacteria; phylum Actinomycetota; class Actinomycetes; order Propionibacteriales; family Nocardioidaceae; genus Marmoricola. Next base: position 42,939 of record CAVOST010000009.1, read on the forward strand.
AACGCGTGCCAGTCTCTGTGGCGTGAGGACCCTGTTCGTCGTACCCACCCTCGGGCAGCGCCCCGAGCTGCTCGCCAAGGCCCTCGCCTCGGTGCGCGACCAGGACGTCGACCTCGACCTCACGGTGGTGGCCCCGGCCGAGGCGCCGGTGGACGACCTCGTCCGGCACTACGACGCCCGACGGGTCGCCGACCCCGGCCGCGGGCTCTCGGCCGCCCTCAACGTGGGACTGGCCGCCGCCGCACCCGGCACGACGTACTTCGCGTGGCTCGGGGACGACGACCTGCTCGCGCCCGGCTCACTCCTGGCCACCACGCGCGCCCTCGACGATGACCCGGGGGCAGTGCTGGCCTACGGCTGGTGCGACTACGTCGACGAGCACGACCGGGTCGTCTTCCAGAGCCGCGCCGGGCGCCTCGCCAAGGCGATCCTGACCTTCGGGCCCAACCTGGTCCCGCAGCCCGGCAGCCTGATGCGCTACGACGCGGTCATGGAGGTCGGCGGGCTCGACGAGACGGTCCTGCTGGCCATGGACCTCGACCTGTTCCTCCGGCTGCGGCGCCGCGGCCGCTTCGTGGCGCTCCCCCGGACCCTGGCCTGCTTCCGCTGGCACGCCGACTCCGCGACCGTCGTCAACGGCAACGTGTCGATGGAGGAGTCCGACCAGCTCCGGATGAAGTACATGCCACGGCCCGCTGCAGCGGTGTACCGCTACGCGCGCTGGCCGGGCCGCTGGGCCCTGGCCGCCGCGAAGCGCCGCGTCGACCGCAACGTTGCCCGGGCGGCAGCCGACGCCGGCTAGCCGGTCGCGGCGACCCAGCGATCGAGGACAGCCGCCGCATCGCCCGAGTCCAGGGCCTCCTGCGCCCGGGTGATGCCGCGCCCGAGCCGCTCCTGGAGGGTGCCCTGCTCGGCCGCGTGCACCGCCAGGGCGGCGCCGGCGTTGATCACGACCGCGTCACGCACCCCACCGGTCTCCCCCGCAAGCAGCCGTCGCACCACGTCGGCGTTGTACGACGCATCGCCCCCACGCAGCCCCTCGACCGTGCCGGGTGTGATCCCGAGCGCAGCCGGGTCGACCGAGTCCTCGGCCACCACGCCGCCCGAGACCGTCCAGACGCTCGAGGTGGTCGTCGTGGTCAGCTCGTCGAGCCCGTCGTCACCCCGGAAGACCCAGGCGTCGACCCCGCGCCGGGCGAACACGCCTGCCATCACCGGGGCCATCCGGCGGTCGGCGCAGCCGATGGCCTGGGCGGCCGGCTTCGCCGGGTTGGCGATGGGGCCCAGGAAGTTGAAGCTGGTCCCGACACCGAGCTCGCTGCGGGCCGACGCCGCGTGCCGCAGCGCCGGATGGAAAGCAGCGGCGAAGCAGAACGTGATGCCGACCTCCTCCGCCACACGGGCCACGTCGGCGGCCGGGAGGTCGAGCCGGATGCCGAGCTGCTCCAGCACGTCCGCGCTGCCGGCCTTCGACGACGCCGACCGGTTTCCGTGCTTGACGACCGTGACGCCCGCGCCGGCGGCCACGATGGCGGCCATCGTCGAGATGTTGACCGAGAAGGAGCGGTCACCGCCGGTGCCGACCACGTCGAGGGTGCGCCCCGGCACCGAGAGCGGGGTGGCGGCGGCGTACATCGCGTCGACGAGGCCCTCCATCTCGGCCACCGTCTCCCCCTTGGCACGCAGGGCGACGGCGAAGCCGGCGATCTGGGCTCCGGTGGCCTCCCCGGCCAGGACCTGGCCCATCGCCCAGGCGGTCTGATCGGCGCTCAGGTCCTCGCGTGCGATCAGCGAGGACAACACCTCGGGCCAGGTGCTCACGTGCTGGCAGGGACCCGCGGCCGCAGCAGCCGGATGACGGCCTCTGCGAGCTCGATCGGGTCCAGGGGGTGTGACACCGCGGCCTCGGCGCGCGACCACGTCGCCAGCCAGTTGTCCTGCACCCGCCCGGTGAGCACCAGTACGGGCGGGCAACGGTAGATCTCGTCCTTGAGCTGACGTGCGATCCCCATGCCGCCGGCCGGGACCGCCTCACCGTCGAGGATGGCCAGTGCGATGCCGCCGGCGTCCATCTGCTGGATGACCACCGGCTCGGTCGCCACCTCGACGTACTCGAGCTCGGGCAGGTCGGGGTGCGGGCGGGGTCCGAGCGCCAGGATCACCTGCTCGCGCACCTCGACGTCGTCGCTGTAGACGAGCACGCGGAGCGGCTTGCTGTCGGTGCCTGTTCCTGGGCTGGTCACGCCCGAGATGCTACCGGCCGGCTCTGCCCGAGCGGGTCGTGGCGGGGGAAGCTGGGCCGCCCGGCAGATCTTCCCAGCCGAAACACCGGCCCCAGGGATGCCCCCGGGCGGCTGTGAGGCAATAATGACCGCGTGGCGACAGCAACGGCTATCCCGGCGTCCCGGCTCCACGGCCACGACGACCGCCCGAGCATGGTCTCGGTGGGCACGATCGTGTGGCTCGCCAGTGAGCTGATGTTCTTCGCGGCGCTGTTCGCCGCCTACTTCACGATCCGGGCCGTCAGCCCGGATCTGTGGGCTCAGAGCACGGCCAAGCTGAACGTTCCGTTCGCGTCGGTGAACACCACGATCCTGGTGCTCTCTTCGGTGACCTGCCAGCTCGGCGTGTTCAAGGCCGAGGACGGCATCGTCGGCCGCACCGGCAAGCTCCACCAGGTCGGCCAGTGGGGCCTGCGGGAGTGGTTCGTGCTCACCTACGTGATGGGCGCGGTCTTCGTGGCCGGCCAGATCACCGAGTACACCGCGCTCGTCCACGAGGGCATCACGCTCCCCGGCTCCGCCTACGGCACCGTCTTCTACCTCGCCACCGGCTTCCACGCCCTGCACGTGACCGGTGGGCTGGTCGCCTTCCTCTTCGTGCTCGGCCGCACCTTCCTTGCCCGCAGGTTCACCCACGAGCAGGCCGTGACCGCGATCGTCGTGTCGTACTACTGGCACTTCGTCGACGTGGTCTGGATCGGGCTGTTCATGACCGTCTACGTGCTCAAGTGACCCCGCCCCCGAGACGCGAGGACATCCCGACGTGCGACTGACTTCACCGAGATCCCGACCCGGCTCCTCCCGGCCCGGGCTGGTAGGACGCGTCTCCCGCGGCCGCCGGCACCGGCTCGCGGGCCCGCTGGTCCTCCTGCTCGCACTCCTCGTGACAGGCGGCATGTACGCCGCGCTCTCACCTGCCTCGGCCGGGACCAGCACGGCCGACGACGCCGACCAGGTGGCCAAGGGCCGCTCGCTGTTCCTCGTCGGCTGCGCGTCGTGCCACGGCAAGAACGGCGAAGGCATCCAGACCGAGCGTGGCAACCAGTACGGCCCGCCGCTGGCCGGCGTCGGTGCCGCGGCGGTCGACTTCCAGGTCGGCACCGGCCGGATGCCCATGGCCCAGCCCGGGCAGCAGGCCCTGCGCAAGCCGCCGGTCTACGACGAGGAGGAGATCGCGGCGCTCGCCGCCTACGTCGCCTCGCTCGCCCCCGGCCCGGAGATCCCGAACGAGTCGGACTACGACGTCTCCGACGTCACCAACGAGAACGTCGTGCGGGGTGGCGAGTTCTTCCGCACCAACTGCACGGCCTGCCACAACTTCGCCGGCGCTGGAGGCGCGCTCCCCCGGGGCAAGTTCGCCCCCAAGCTCACCGGTGTCTCCGAGAAGCACATCTACGAGGCGCTGCTGACCGGGCCGCAACAGATGCCGGTCTTCAGCAACGGCGTGCTCACACCCGAGGACAAGCGCGACATCATCGCCTACCTGAAGAAGAACGAGAAGACCCCGGCCTACGGCGGGTTCACGCTCGGCTCGCTCGGACCTGTCTCCGAGGGTCTGTTCGCCTGGGTGGCCGGCATCGGCGCCCTGGTCGCCGCAGCCATCTGGATCGCCTCCTCGACGGCGCGCTCGAAGAAGAAGGCCACGCCATGACCGATCAGCACGAGCTCACCCGGGTCGAGTCCGACATGGAGCCCTATCCCGACCCCGGGCTCCCGGAGCACGAGCAGCGTCCCACCGACGTCGACGAGGCGGCCGAGAAGCGGGCCGAGCGCCAGGTGGCGACCCTGTTCGGGCTCTCGTCGGTGTTCATGATCCTGTTCATCGCCTCCTACTTCATCTTCGACGTCGGCGACGATCCCGACACCTTCGTGGGCAACTTCGGCGCCTCCAACATCGCCCTGGGCGTGACGTTCGGCCTCGCGCTGCTCTGCATGGGCATCGGCGCGATCCAGTGGGCCCGCAAGCTCATGGGCGACCACGAGATCATCGAGTACCGCCACCCCTCGGGCTCCAGCGACGAGGACAAGGAGGAGACGCTCTCCCAGCTGTCCCTCGGCGCCGAGGAGTCAGGCATCGGCAGGCGTCCGATGATCCGCAACTCGCTGCTCGGCGCGGCCGGGTTGCTCGGGCTCGGCGCGATCGTGCCGCTGTGGGACCTCGGTCCGCAGCCGGGCGACAAGCTCTACAACACGATCTGGCGCAAGGGCATGCGCGTGGTGCAGGACGTCGACGGGGCCAACATCAAGCCCGAGGACATGGAGATCGGCCAGCTCGTCAACGCCGAGCCCGAGGTGTTCTACTCCGAGGGCGCCGAGCGCCTGGGCGAGGAGCAGCCCGAGGGCACCGAGCTGAACGTCCAGAAGGCCAAGGCCGCGGTCGTCCTGGTCCGGATGCAGCCCGACGACATCACGCCCTCCAGGGGACGTGCCGACTGGGGCGTCGACGGCATCCTCTGCTACTCCAAGATCTGCACCCACGTCGGCTGCCCGATCTCGCTGTGGGAGCAGCAGACCCACAACCTGCTGTGCCCCTGTCACCAGTCGACCTTCGACCTCGCCGACAACGGGAAGGTCGTCTTCGGTCCGGCTGCCCGCGCGCTGCCTCAGCTTCCGTTGATGGTGGACAGCGAGGGCTACCTGGCAGCGGCGAGCGACTTCACCGAGCCAGTCGGACCTAGCTTCTGGGAACGCGGGTGATCTGAGATGTCCACCACTGAACGCCCCGCACGCCGCTCCCCGGCGCGCACCAACGGCAAGAAGGCCGCGAAGGCCGACCGGCCCTCCAAGGTCGGCGCAGCGGCCACCTGGGCCGACGACCGGCTCGGCCTGGCCAAGCTCGGCAAGAGCAACCTGCGCAAGGTCTTCCCCGACCACTGGTCGTTCATGCTCGGCGAGATCGCGCTGTGGAGCTTCGTCGTACTCCTGCTGAGCGGTGTCTTCCTGACACTGTGGTTCCGTCCGAGCATGGCCGAGGTCGTCTACGACGGCTCCTACGACCAGCTGCGCGGCATCCAGATGTCGGAGGCCTACGCCTCGGCTCTGGACATCTCCTTCGACGTGCGCGGCGGCCTGCTCCTGCGGCAGATGCACCACTGGGCCGCGATGACGTTCGTGGCCGGGATGATGGTCCACCTGATGCGCGTCTACTTCACCGGCGCGTTCCGCAAGCCCCGTGAGCTCAACTGGGTGGTCGGCGCCCTGCTGCTCCTCCTGGGAACCTTCGAGGGCTTCACCGGCTACTCGCTGCCCGACGACCTGCTCTCGGGCACCGGCCTCCGCGCCGCAGACGGCTTCATGAAGTCGCAGCCGGTGATCGGCACCTACATGTCGTTCCTGCTGTTCGGCGGGGAGTTCCCGGGAGACTCGATCATCCCGCGGCTCTTCACCGTGCACGTGCTGTTGATACCGGGCATCCTGATAGCGCTGGTCTCTGCCCACATGCTGCTGCTCGTCTACCACAAGCACACGCAGTGGCCCGGCCCCGGCCGCACCGAGCAGAACGTCGTCGGCTTCCCGATGATGCCGGTGTACGCCGCCAAGGCGGGCGGGTTCTTCTTCATCGTCTTCGGTGTGCTGACCCTCATGGGCGGACTGCTCAGCATCAACCCGGTCTGGCGATTCGGCCCCTACAACCCCGCAGAAGTCACCGCGGGCTCGCAGCCCGACTGGTACATGGGCTGGCCCGACGGCGCGCTGCGCATCATGCCCAACTGGGAGCTGCACCTCTTCCAGGGCGAGGGCGGCATCCCCGGAGTCACGTTCCCGCTGAACGTCTTCCTGCCCATCATCGTGCTGCCGATGCTGCTGTTCACCATCGTGCTGATGCTGCCGTTCCTCGAGGCCTGGATCACCGGCGACAAGCGCGACCACCACCTGCTCCAGCGTCCCCGCAACGCGCCGACACGCACCGCCCTGATGGTGGCGCTGATGACCTTCTACGGCATCACCTGGATGGCCGGCGGCAACGACATCATCGCCACCCACCTGCGGCTGAGCCTCAACGCGATCACCTACTTCAGCCGCGTGGCGGTGTTCGTGGGGCCGGTGATCGCGTTCATCATCACGCGGCGTTGGTGCATCTCGTTGCAGCGCAAGGACAACGAGGTCCTGCTCCACGGTCGCGAGACAGGTGTGATCATGCGCGACGCGGTGGGTGGCTACACCGAGAAGCACGAGCCGCTCGACCCGGCCGCCGCCTTCACCCTGACGGCGCGTGACCGCGACGAGATCTACGTGCCCGACGAGGAGACCGACCTCAACGGCGTCTCGGCCCCCAAGGCCGCGCTCGCCCGGCTCCGTGGCAAGGCCAGCTCGTGGTGGTACGGCCACAACGTGCAGAAGCCGACGATCGCCGAGCTCGAGGACGCCCACCACCACGGCGAGCTCGAGGAGGCGCACGACGCCCCGCTGCTGGGACACCCCGCCGACGGCCACCAGTTCGACGGCCGCCACGACGTCTCCGGCGACGAGCTCAGCAGTCACCGGGCCCCGCAGGAGTAGGGCTGGCGCCCTGGCCGGTTTCCCAGGGTAGGTGGGGTTTTTGCCTCCTCGCACAGGTTGCAACCTGTGGGAGGAGGCAGTTTCCCTTCCCACCATGGGAAACCGGCTCTCGCACCGTCTCGCCCACTGGTCTGACCACTTGACCACCTGACGACCCACCACTCAGGGTTGGCGCATGGCCCTCAAGCCCGTGGCGCGGCGACTCGTGCACGACGACGTCTTCGACCAGCTGCTCGACGAGGTGGTCGGCGGCGAGCTCTCGGCCGGCGACGCGCTGCCGAGCGAGCGGCGGCTCGCCGAGGTGCTCGGTGTCTCCCGGCCGGCCGTGCGCGAGGCGCTGCAGCGGCTCTCGCAGGCGGGACTGGTGGAGGTGCGCCACGGCGGGAGTACGACGGTCCGCGACTACCGCACCTCGGCCGGGCTCGACCTGCTCCCCCGGCTGCTGGTCCGAGACGGCCAGCTCGACCCGTCGGTCGGCCTGAGCATCCTCCAGGCCCGGCAGGCGATCGCCCCGGCCGTGGCAGCGCTCGCCGCCGAGACCGCCGGGCCTGCTGCCCGAGAGCGCCTCGAGACCGCCGTGCAGGCCCTGGAGGCCGCCGAGGGCTCCGAACCCAGGCAGCACGCCGCCCTGGCCTTCTGGGACGCCGTCGTCGACGCCGCCGACTCCATCGTCTTCCGACTGCTCTTCAACAGCCTGCGACTGGCCTACGAACCCACCATCGCCGCCCTCGCCCCGGTGATGGAGGCCGAGGTCGACAACCTCGAGGGCTACCGCGCCCTGACCGACGCCGTGGCCGCGGGTGACAGCGACGGCGCCCACGCCGCCGCCGACGACCTGCTGCGGCCCGCGACCGAGGCGATCAGCCAGCTGCTCTCACTCATCGACGGAGAGGACCGACCATGAGCACCCCACGAAACCGCGAGACCGGCTCGCTGCGCTCGCATGGGCCACGCTTCCGCGGGGACCCCGCATGACCAAGGCCAGCCCCGAGATCGAGGCCAAGGCGCAGGAACGACTGGCCGCCGACGAGGCACGGATCACCGGCAGCCGGCGTACGTCGCAGGGCCTCGGCCAGGCGTGGTCCGCCTTCTGGCGCCACCCCTCCCCCTGGCTGATCGGCTCGTTCCTGCTGGGCTCGATCGCCTTCCGGGCCACCCAGCAGACGTTCTCGTGGACCGAGCTCATCGTGCCCGTGGCGCTGGTGGCGTTCTTCCCGGTCATCGAGTGGGTCATCCACGTCGTGATCCTGCACTGGAAGCCGCGCCGCGTCGCGGGGGTGGGCGTCGACTCGCTGCTCGCGCGCAAGCACCGTGAGCACCACGCCGACCCCCGCGTCCTGCCGCTGGTGTTCATCCCCTGGCAGGTCGAGCTCTGGCTGCTTCCGTCGTACGTCGTCATCGCGCTGCTCGTCTTCCCCACGTCCGCCGCCGGTGCCACGTTCCTCGTGGCCGTGGGGGTGCTGATGTTCAACTACGAGTGGGTGCACTACCTGGTGCACAGCGACTACCGCCCGCAGTCACGCGCGTTCCGCGCGGTGTGGCGCAACCACCGGCTGCACCACTACAAGAACGAGCACTACTGGTTCACCGTGACCAGCTCAGGGACGGCCGACCGCCTGTTCGGCACCTACCCCGACACCGGGAAGGTCCCCACCTCGAAGACCGTGCGCGACCTGCACGCCCTGGAGGACCAGCGGGTTCAGGAGAGCGCGGAGCCGGCCCGGTAGTCGCGGAACGACACGTTCCAGTCCCCGAAGCCGTTGGTCAGGTCCGTCGGCTTGGAGGTGCCGGTGTACTGCACGACGTCACCCACCAGCGCCCGGCTGTAGAGCCAGGCCGCGTTGGAGGTGCTCATGCCGGTGCAACCGTGGCTGACGTTGGCGCGTCCCTGGGAGCCCACCGACCACGGGGCGGCGTGCACGAACTCACCGGAGTAGGTGACGCGCATCGCGTACTCGACGTCGTCGAGGTCGTAGCCGTCGGCGCTGTTGGGGTCGATCCCGATGGTCTCGGAGTTCATCCGCTTGTGCCGGAACTTCTCGATGATCACCTTCGTGCCCGAGCGGGTGGTGAACTTCGGCTGCTCGCCGGTGGTGATCGGGATGGTCCGGATCAGCTTCCCGTTCTGGAAGACCCGCATCTGGTCGGTGTTCATGTTGACCTTGCTGATCAACGAGCGACCGACGTGGAAGGAGGTCTGCCGGCTCGTCTGGCCGTAGATCCCGTTGCCGGCGGAGACACCCGCGATGTCAGCCTTCGCGGTCACGTCGGTGCCGGGCTTCCAGAACTGCCGCGGCCGCCAGTGGACCTCCTGGTCACTGATCCAGTGGAAGGCGCCGACCTGCGCCGGTCGGCTGACCACGGACAGGTGCTTCTCGATGGACGCCCTGTCGGTGACGGGCACGTCGAAGCGGAAGATCACCGGCATGCCGACCCCGACCGTCTGGCCCTGCACCGGCACGAAGCTGGGGTAGGTCTGCTCGTCGAGGGTGAGCTTGCGGGTGCGGAAGACCGCCTCGTAACCGCTCTTCAGGCCGTTGCCGTCCACCGCGGAGCCGACGATGCGGTAGCGGGACGCCTGCTGCAGCGCTGAGGTCGACACCCAGTGCGTCTTGTCGCTGGAGAGCCGGCCCTGGACCGTGGCGCCCCGCGGTCCGGCGACCTGGACGTCCTCGAACGTCCCGGAGGCGACGGCGAGGCGCACCTTGCGCTCAAGGCCGACGTCGCGCGCACCGCGGGCGATGTTGCTGGTGATCTTGGCTTCCGACGACTTCGACACCTGCGAGGCCTGGTCGTTGCCGGACTCGTCGGCGTTGCTCTTGTCGTCGCTCGACTGCACCGAGCAGGCCGTCGTCACGGCGAGCGACACCCCGATCCCGAAAAGGGCGAGGCGCGTACGTGGGGACCGGGCGGTCATGGAACTCCAGACAGGGTCAGCACAGCAGGGGGAGGCGTCTTCAGGTTAACAACGGGGCGTTTACGACACGCCTTGGTCGCACGTGTCTCTGATCACGCGTTCACAACGACCTGAGCCGACAGCCATGCCCGGAATAGGACGCCTTCAAGGGCCCCAACAGCCCCCGCCTCGCTCAGTGCGCGTGGGCCCCGCGGTAGTACTCGAAGACCAGGCCGCACAGCGCGACCGCTCCCAGGACGCGCGCCGATGATGAACAACCACCAGCCGATGGCCGCGCCCAGCGCCATCGCGGCCAGGCACAGACCGCACCAGAACGGCCACCAGCTGTACGGCGGGAAGAACCCCAGCTCGCCGGCGCCGTCGGCGATCTCGCCGTCCAGACGGTCCTCGGGGCGACCGCCGGAAGCGGTGATCTTGCGGGCGTGGAACCCGAGGTAGAACGCCACGAGGGTGCTCAGCAGGAAGGTCATCACCAGCGCGCTCGTGCCGGTCCAGTCGGCGCTCTCGCCGGTCCAGCCGCTGGTCGAGGTGCTGATCCAGTAGACCGGGGTGACGACCAGCAGGAAGATGCTGCACCCGCCGAAGATCCATGCCTCGAGCTTCATCGCGGCGTCTCCCCCTCGCCCAGCTGGCCCTTGCGGCCCTCCATGTCAGGAGCGTCGGCCACTCCGTCTTCCTCACCCAGGGACTCGTTGTCGGCGTACTCCAGTGCGGCGATCTCCGGGTGGTGCAGGTCGAACGCCGGCGACTCGGAGCGGATCCGCGGGATGGTGACGAAGTTGTGGCGCGGCGCCGGACAGCTCGTGGCCCACTCCAGCGACCTGCCCCAGCCCCACGGGTCGTCGACGGTCACCTTCGGACTCCGGCTGGTCTTGTAGACGTTGAACAGGAACGGCAGCGTGCTGAAGCCCAGCAGGAAGGCGCCCACGGTGGAGACCTGGTTCAGCGTGGTGAACCCGTCGGAGGCGGAGTAGTCGGCGTAGCGCCGCGGCATGCCCTCCACACCGAGCCAGTGCTGGACGAGGAAGGTGGTGTGGAAGCCGATGAACAGCAGCCAGAAGTGGATCTTGCCCAGCGTCTCGTCGAGCATCTTGCCGGTCATCTTCGGCCACCAGAAGTAGAAGCCCGCGAACATCGCGAACACCACGGTCCCGAAGACGACGTAGTGGAAGTGGGCGACCACGAAGTAGGAGTCGGAGACGTGGAAGTCCAACGGCGGTGAGGCCAGGATGACTCCGGTCAGGCCGCCGAACAGGAACGTCACGAGGAAGCCGACCGACCAGAGCATGGGCGTGTCGAAGGTGATCGACCCGCCCCACATAGTGCCTATCCAGTTGAAGAACTTCACTCCGGTCGGTACGGCGATCAGGAAGGTCATGCCGGAGAAGAAGGCCAGGTCGACGGCACCGGTGACGAACATGTGGTGGGCCCACACGGCCACCGACAGGAACGCGATGCCGAGCGTCGCGCCCACCAGGCCGATGTAGCCGAAGATGGGCTTGCGGCTGAACACCGGCAGGATCTCGGTGATGATGCCGAAGAACGGCAGCGCGATGATGTAGACCTCGGGGTGGCCGAAGAACCAGAAGAGGTGCTGCCACAGGATGGCGCCGCCGTGGTTGGCGTCGAAGACGTGGGCCCCGAACTTGCGGTCGGCCTCCAGCGACAGCAGCGCGGCCGCGAGGATCGGGAACGCGATCAGCACGAGCAGGCTGGTCACCAGGGTGTTCCAGCAGAAGATCGGCATCCGGAACATCGTCATGCCGGGCGCTCGCATGCAGATGATCGTGGTGACGAAGTTGACCGCGCCCAGGATGGTGCCGAGGCCGGCCAGCCACAGGCCCATGACCCACAGGTCACCGCCGACGCCCGGGCTGCGGGTGATCGACGACAGCGGCGTGTAGGCCGTCCAGCCGAAGTCGGCCGCGCCCTCGGGCGAGAGGAACCCGGCGCCGGCGATCAGGCCGCCGAAGAGGAAGAACCAGTAGCTGAGCATGTTCAGCCGCGGGAAGGCGACGTCCGGGGAGCCGATCTGCAACGGCATCAGCACGTTGCCGAAACCGAAGAACAACGGCGTCGCGAAGAGCAGCAGCATGATCGTGCCGTGCATCGTGAACAGCTGGTTGTAGAGCTCGTCGTTGACGACCTGCTGACCCGGGAAGGCCAGCTCGGAGCGCATGATCAGCGCCATCACGCCGCCGGCCAGGAACCAGCAGAAGGCGGTGGTGAGGTAGAGCTTGCCGATGACCTTGTGGTCGGTGGTGGTGATGACGCGGGCGAGGTTCTGGCCCAGCGTGCGCTTGGGGGCACCGACGAGGGTGGTGCCGCTCGGCCGATCGGAGATGGCGGTCATTCTCCCGCTCCTTGTTCGGAGGTGACTTCCAGTCCTGGTACCCGCTGGACGTCGCCGCTGCCGAGCGCTGGCCCGGTGTTGCCCTCAGCGGCGAGCTCCTCGAGGTGGTCGTCGTAGGCAGCCTGGTCGACGACCTTGACGTTGAAGAGCATCCGGGAGTGGTAGACGCCGCACAGCTCGGCGCACCGCCCGTCGAAGGTGCCCTCACGCGTGGGGGTCAGCGAGAAGCTGTTGTGGCGCCCGGGCACGACGTCCATCTTGTAGAGGAACGAGGGCACCCAGAACGAGTGGATGACGTCGGGCGAGTGGAGGTACACCTGCACCGACTTGTCCTTGACCAGCCACAGCGTCGGCCGTTGGTCGGTGGTGCCGCCCTCGTAGACGGTGTCGCCACCCACGGACTTGTAGCGGTTGGCCTTGTCGTCGTAACCGAGGTTGTAGTTGAACGTCCACGACCACTGCTGACCGACGACCGTGATGGTCTCGTCGGGTGAGGGGTCGTCCTTCTGGATGCGGTCCTGCTCCTTGACCGTGAAGTAGAAGAAGACGACGACGATCATCACCGGGGCGATCGTGTAGAGCACCTCGATGGGGAGGTTGTAGCGGGTCTGCACGGGCACTTCGCGCTCGTCGCGGCGGTAGTAGCGGACGGCGGCGTAGAGGATCAGGCCCCAGACCAGGACACCGGTGACCATCGCGGCCAGCCAGGACCACATCCACATGTCGTAGACGTAGTCCGCCTGCTTCGACGCGGGCAGCGGGAGGGCGAGGCGCTTGAGCTCCTCGTTCTGCGCGTCGGAGCAACCGGTGAGGAACAGCACCAGGAGCGCCACGAGGGCCGCGCGGGCCACCACACGGCGGCGGCGCTTGGAACTCCTCTGGCCACTCGCCTCGCTCGGGAGTTGCAGACCCACGGATCGAGCCCTTTCGTTCGCCCTACACGACAGTCCCGCAGACCACAGGGGTCAACTCTTGACACCGGGAACCCTACTACCCGCGGGTCATGTAGGGCGGGCGGGTCGCCGGTGGTTCTGCAACGTAGACCAGGGCACTCAGAGCCCTCAGGCGGTGCCGACCTCGGTGGCCCGGGTGACTGGCTCCGGCACGAGGAACGGACGGACCTCGTCGGCGGCCGGCTCGCCGTAGGCCTGCGGCGAGCCGCGCCACGAATTCGGCGTGGTCGAAGGAGTACTCCTGGGTGCCGACCTGCTCCACCACGTAGGCGGCCAGGACGCAGCCCACCTGCGCCGCCTGCTCGTGGGAGAGCCGCCACTCCAGACCTGCCAGGAAGCCCGACCGGAAGGCGTCCCCCACACCGGTCGGCTCCACCGCCACGACTCCCGGGACGGCCGGGACCCGGATCTCGGCCTCGCCGCGGGTCACGATGCGGACACCCGCGGCGCCGAGGGTGATCACCTGGGTGCCGACCCGCGACCCGATCTCCTCGGGACTCCAGCCGGTCTTGGACTCGATGAGGTGGGACTCGTACTCGTTGCTGAACAGGTACGCCGCCCCGTCGACCAGCTCGCGGATCAGCTCGCCGTCGCCGAAGGCCAGCTGCTGGCTGGGGTCGGCGATGAAGCGGTAGCCGCGGTGCCGGCACTCCCGGGTGTGTCGCCGCATGCCCTCGGGGTCGTCCGGCCCGACCAGGACGAAGGTCGGCTCGCCGACCCGGCGTGCGATCGGCTCGAGCTCGATGAGCCGCGCCTCGCTCATGGCGCCGGGGTAGAAGCTGGCGAACTGGGCCATCGTCGCGTCCGTCGTACAGACGAAACGGGCGGTGTGCAGCGACTCCGAGATCCGCACCGAGCCGCAGTCCACGCCGTGCCGCTCCAGCCAGGAGCGGTAGTCGTCGAAGTCCTCGCCGGCAGCGCCGACGAGCACGGGCCGCAGGCCCAGGCGGCCGAGGCCGAAGCAGATGTTGCCGGCGCAGCCGCCGCGCCGGATCTCGAGGTCCTCGACCAGGAACGACACCGACAGCTTGTCGAGCTGTTCCACGACCAGCGAGTCGGCGAACTTGCCGCCGAAGCTCATCAGGTGGTCGGTGGCGATGGATCCGGCGATCAACAGGGACATGGTCACCTCGAGGTTACGGCCACGTGAAGGTTCCGCGGCACCAGAACACTACCCATCGGTACGCGTGGGGCTACCGCTCGGTAGGCCCTACGGTCGGGCACATGAGCTACGAGCGCCTTGCCTACGACGAGCAGGACACCACGCGGCCGGATGCACGAGGACTGCCTCGTGTGCGCCTCCCACATGCGGATCCCGCACCAGGCGCTCGTCCCCGAGCTGGCCGACCTCTCGGGCGCCGGGAGCGTCGACCCCTCCCTGCCCAAGCAGCGCAAGGAGATCGAGGTCAGCGACGCCGCTGCTCACCTCGCGTCACGGCTGCACCTGCACCTGGACTGAGCACAGAAGCACGAAAGCGGCGGCACCAGTTCTGGTGCCGCCGCTTTCGTGTCGCTGGATCAGTGGAAGGAGTCCCCGCACGCGCACGAACCCGTGGCGTTGGGGTTGTCGATCGTGAAGCCCTGCTTCTCGATCGAGTCGACGAAGTCGATGCTCGCTCCGTGGAGGTAGGGCACGCTCATCCGGTCGACGACCACGGCCACGCCGTCGAAGTCGGCGATGACGTCGCCGTCGAGGGTGCGCTCGTCGAAGAACAGCTGGTAGCGCAGGCCCGAGCAGCCACCCGGCTGGACGGCGATGCGCAGCTGCAGGTCGTCACGACCCTCCTGCTCCAACAGGCTCCTGACCTTGGACGCAGCGGTGTCGGTGAGGTTGATGCCGTCGGCGCGGGTCTCCGAGGCGGTGTGCACCTGCTCGGTCATGAAATCTCTCCAGGCAAAGGTCGGGGTGGTCGTACCGCCTCAATGGTCGCACATTCCCTGTTATTCCCCCGCATGCGCGCGGAGTCGGCCGACTCAGTGGGACCAGGTGCGCGCCGTGCGCTCGGCCAGCTCCGCGAGCGCCTCGGCCGGGGCAGCCATCGCGCGTTCCTGACCGACCAGGTCGACCATGGCGTAGCCGGACTCCACCCCCAGGGCTCGCATCTCGCGCGAGCCGATCGAGCACCTGGCCGGCGAGCGCGATGCACGGCACCAGATGGGCGGTGGCGACCTGCGCCACGCCGTACGGCACCTTGCCGGAGCGCGAGGAGAAGTCGAAGGCGCCCTCACCCGTCACGACCAGGTCGGAGGCAGCCACGGCTCGTGGGAGCCCGACGGCGTCGGCGACGAGGTCGACCCCGGGCTCGCGGGTGCCGCCGAGGAGCAGCAGCGCGAACCCGAGCCCGCCTGCCGCCCCGGCACCCTTCCAGCCGGCCGTCTTGCGGTCCGTGGCCTCCGCGAAGCGCTGCAGCCAGGCATCGAGCGTGACCAGCCGCTCCTCGGCCACGCCCTTCTGCGGACCGTAGTTCTTCGTCGCGCCGGTGATCCCGAGCAGCGGGTTGTCCACGTCGCTGGCGAGGACCAGCTCCACGCCGGCGGTGCGCTCGCGGGCCGGCTCCAGGTCGACGTCGGCCACCTCGGCCAACCCGGCAGGCCCCGCGTCGAGCAGCCCGCCTCCCGCCGTCGCACCGAGCGCGGCGAGCAGGCCCGCTCCCCCGTCGTTGGTGGCCGAGCCGCCCAGGCCGACCACGACGCGACGGACGCCGAGGTCGATCGCCGCCGCGACGAGCACCCCCACGCCGCGGCTGCTGCCGTGCTCGGGCCGCCGCTCCGCCTCCGGCGTGAGGTCGAGCCCGACCGCCATGGCGCACTCGACGTACGCCGTGTCCTCGTGCTCGAGGACCGCCGCCGGCACGTCGTTCCCATAGGGGTCGGGGACGGTCAGCGCGTGGAGCCGGCCGCCCGTGGCGCCGTGCAGGACATCGACGAAGCCGGGACCGCCGTCGCTCATCGGCACCTGCCGGAGCTCGTCGCCGGGCGCGTGACGGCCCCAGCCCTCGGCCATGGCCGCCGCAGCCTCGACCGCGCTGAGCGTCCCGGCGAACTTGTCCGGCGCGAACACCACCCTCATGACGACCCATCATCGGGCACCGCCGATCGGGATAGGTTCGCGCCGTGCCCGAGGTGGTGATCCGGCCGATGCTCGCCGAGGACGTCGCCCGCGGGGAGGTGCTGTCGGGAGCGGCGTACGCGGTCTCCGAGCAGTACGAACCACGACGCGAGCGGCCCTCGCCCGTGACCCGTACGCCGGCACGCGCCGGACAGTGGACGACGAGGACGCGACACCTCCTCGGGACCGATCCCGGCGGCTGCTGGGTGGCCGAGCTCGACGGCGAGCTCGTCGGGATCGCGGTGTCGTTCCGCCGCGAGCTGCTCTGGGTGCTGGCGTCGTACGCCGTCGCGGCGGACCGGCAGGGAGAGGGCATCGGAACGCCCCTGTTGGAGGCCGCACTCGGCTACTCACGCGGCTGCCTGCGCGGGATGCTCGCGTCGAGCTCCGACCCGAGGGCCTACCGGCGCTACCGGCTCGCCGGGTTCACGATGCACCCGCAGCTGCACCTCACCGGCGTGGTCGACCGCAGCGTGCTCCCGGTCATCGAGCACGTCCGCGAGGGCACCCCCGGCGACTTCGACCTGATGGACTCCCTCGACCGCCGTTGCCGCGAGGCGGCCCACGGCGTCGACCACCCACTGCTGGCCTCCCTCCACCGGCTCCTGGTCATCGACCACAGCACCGGTTCCGGCTACGCCTACGTCCACGAGTCGGGGACGCCGATGGTCCTGGCCGCCTCGAACCGGCGGACAGCAGCCAGGCTGCTGTGGGAGTGCCTCGCCTCGGTCCCGGAGGGAGCGGTGGTCGACATCGAGCACGTCACCACGGCCAACCAGTGGGCCGCCGACGTCGGGCTCGAGGCGCGGTTGTCGGTCTCGACCCGCGGCTACCTCGCGCTGCGCGGCATGCGGCTGCCCACGCCGTACCTGCACCACAGCTCGCTGCTGTGAAGGCTCACTCCGTGAGGCCCCAGAGCGGCAGCCAGCGGCCGGTGTCCTCCTCGATCGGCAGGTCGGCGCCGACCGCGTCACGGATCTGCCGCTCCTGCAGGGTGTCCCGGGTGGCGGGACCGCTCGGGCAGAACGGGTAGAAGGTGCCCCGCTTGTACAGGTAGACGAGGAACTCCCGCTGCTGGTCCTGCCCCAGGAACGAGACCACCGAGCACAGCAGGCTGGAGCCGAAGCCCTGCGCCTCCAGGCTGGAGTTCACGGCATGCAGGTCGGTGACCAGGCCGCTCGTGTCCGGCGGCTCGGTGCGGACGGTGAGCCAGGTGTAGCCGTACTCGTCGACCCGGCTCTGCGTGACCGGTCCCCCGTCGGACTCGATCAGCTCGGCGGCCTCCCGCTGCGACACGGCCGATGCCGCCCCCTCGGCCGCGCGGAAGCACACCGAGCCGACACCCGTCGCCGTCATCCCGAGCGAGGCCTCGAGCGTCATCGCCGCGGACGGGAGGGAGAACAGTGCGTCGAGCTTGGCGGGACGCGGCTTCGTCTGTCCGCGCAGCACGTCCCAGAAACCCACGGTCCCCTCAGAACGGCCGGCCGAGGCTGGCCGCGATCTTGGCCAGCTGGTCGAGCCGTTGCTCGAGCGGTGGGTGCGTGGCGGTCAGCGTGCCCATCGAGAGGCCCCGCACGGCCGGCGCGATGAAGAAGGCGTTCATCGGCTTGGCGGCGCGCAGGTCGCGCTCGGGTACGGCGTCCATCTCGCCGCTGATCTTGCGCAGCGCCGACGCGAGGGCGGACGGCTTCTGGGTCAGGTAGGCGCCCGAGCGGTCGGCCGAGAGCTCGCGGTAGCGCGACAGCAGGCGGAGCAGCAGGAAGCTGATGGCGTAGACGACGAGGCTGACGATGAGCACGGCGAAGAAGCTGATGGCGCCGCCGCCGTCGTTGCTGTTGCGGCGGCCCCAGCCCAGTGCCCCGAACTGCGCACCGCGGGTGACCATGCCGGCGACGATGCCGGCCGAGGCGGCCACCGTCATCACCAGCACGTCACGGTGCGCGACGTGGGACAGCTCGTGGGCCAGCACCCCCTCGAGCTCCTCCGCGTTCAGCGTCTGCAGGATGCCGGTCGTCACGCACACCACGGCCCGCTCCGGCGAGCGACCGGTGGCGAAGGCGTTGGGCAGCTGGGTGTCCGCGATCGCGACACGCGGCTTCGGCATGTCGGCCATCGCGCACAGCCGGTCGATCATGCCGTGGAGCTCCGGCGCCTGCTCGGCGGTCACCTCACGGGCGCCCATCGCCCGCATGGCCGCCTTGTCGGAGAACCACCACTGGAAGAAGGCGATGCCGATGCCGATGACACCGACGAGGAAGGCCAGCCCGGTGTAGCCGCCGGCGCTGAAGAAGTACATCAGCGCCACGATCACCGCGACGAACAGGCCACCGAGCAGGAACATGACCGTGGTCATCCGGAGGGTGAGTCCGGAGTCGGGGACGAAGCGGGTGCGGGCCATGTCTGCAGAACGCTCGGCGGGTCAGAAGAGTTTCAGCCCGGGATGAGGCCGTCGTCGTTGAGCAGGTCGCGGACCTCGTCGATGGTGGCGTCGGCCGGCGGCAGGATCAGCTCGGAGTCCTCGAGGGAGTCGTCGGCCAGGGGCGTCCCGGCGGCTCGTACGCCGTCGAGCAGCGTGCCGAGCGCCGCGGCGAAGGCGCCTTCGTCGCCGGCGTTGACGGCGTCCTCGACGGCACCGTCGAGCTCGTTGAGCGAGTCGACCTGGTCGTCAGGGACGTCGAACTGTCCCTCGCCGAGGATGCGGACGATCATTCGGGCCGCTCCTTCTCGACGGTCTGGCCCTCGGACTTCGCGACACTGTCCACCGCGGCCTGGGTCGGCTCCTCGGAGGCGCGTGATGGCCTGGGGGGTGTCGCCCTTGAGCGCGGCGAGCTCGGCCTCGACGTCGGCCTGGGAGCTCATGGACTCCAGCTCCCGGCTGATGTCGTCGCCGCGGTTGATCTGGCTGGCGTCGTCGAGCGCCCCGGAGGCGATCAGCTCGTCGACTGCCCCGGCCCGGGCCTGCATCTGCTGGGTCTTGTCCTCGGCCCGCTGGATGGCCATGCCGACGTCGCCCATCTCCTCGGAGATGCCGGAGAACGCCTCGTTGATGCGGGTCTGGGCCTCGGCGGCGGTGTAGGTGGCCTTGATGGTCTCCTTGCGGGTGCGGAAGGACTCGACCTTGGCCTGAAGGCGCTGGGAGGCCAGCGTGAGCTTCTCCTCCTCGCCCTGGAGCTGGGCGTGCTGCGCCTGCAGCTCGCCCATCTGCTGGGTGAGTGCGGACTTGCGGGTCAGCGCCTCGCGGGCCAGGTCCTCGCGGCCCAGCGACAGCGCCTTCTGCGCCTGCTCGGTGAGCTTGTCGGACTGGGCCTGGAGCTGGGTGACCTGGAGCTCGACGCGCTTGCGGCTGGTGGCCACGTCGGCGACCCCGCGGCGGACCTTGGTCAGCATCTCCAGCTGTCGCTGGTAGCTGTAGTCGAGGGTCTCGCGGGGGTCCTCGGCCTTGTCGAGCGCGCGGTTGGCCTTGGCTCGGAAGATCATGCTGATCCGCTTCATCATGCTCATGGCCCTCAACCTACCCGGCAGCCCGAGAAGGATGCGGGGCTCCGGCAGGTAGGCTCGGGCACCGTGTTCCGCCGTACCCAGAAGGCCGTGGCCCCCGAGACCGAGGCACCCGACAAGGGGCCCGGTGGCAAGGGTCGGCCCACGCCCACGCGCAAGCAGGCGGAGGCCGAATCCCGGCAGCGTGCCAAGGCGACGCTGGACAAGAAGGCGGCGCAACGGCAGCAGCGTCAGCGGCGCGCAGACCAGAGCGTCAAGATGCGCGAGGCGATGCGCACGGGTGACGAGCGGTACCTGCCCAAGCGCGACAAGGGGCCGGTGAAGCGGTTCATCCGCAACTTCATCGACTCCAGGGTCACCGTCGTGGAGTTCCTGCTGCCGCTGCTGCTCGTGATCTGGCTGCTGCAGTTCTCCGGGAACCCCTCGCTCATGCGGTTCAGCAGCATCTTGTGGAGCACCTCGATCATCGTGGTGGCGATCGACACCATGTGGCTGCTGTTCCGGATCAAACGCGCACTCCGGGCGCAGTTCCCGGACGAGAGCATGAAGGGGACGACGGTCTACACCCTCATGCGAGTGGTGCAGATCCGCCCGATGCGTCAGCCCAAGCCCCAGGTGAAGATCGGCGGCAAGCCCAAGTAGGAGCGGGCACGAGCGCTGCTGCCAGGTCAGCCGGCCTCGAGGGACATCGGCCCGTAGACCTCGCGGTCGCCCTCGAGGAGCGTGACGGCGGCGACCCCCTCCTCGGCGAGGTCGGGGTAGGCCTCGCCCAGCCAGCTCTCGGCGTCGCTCCGGGTGGGGAACTCGGTGCGCTCGCCCTCGATCACCTTGCCGTCGGCGTCGAGCAGCTGCCACCACCACGGGACCGCATCGCTGCGCCGGCTCGTGAACGTGCCGGTGGGCTCGGGTGTGTTCGTCACGGACGTTCCTTCCTGTCGGCGGGCCTCACGACCCGCGCACTCCCGGTTGCACGAACGGTGGCTTGGTGACGACGAAGACCTCGCCCCGCCCCCGGACGTCGACGCTCACCTCGGCACCCTCGTCGACCTGGGTGTTGATGAGCGCCAACGCCACGCCCTTGCGCAGCGTCGGGGAGAACGTGCCCGACGTGACCCGCCCGATCGGCAGGTCCGCGGCCAGCCGGACGGTCATGCCGGGGCGGGCGATGCCGCGACCCTGGGCGACCAGTCCCCGCAGCGTGACCGCGGGACCCGCCTCCTTCTCGGCCAGCAGCGCCTCGCGCCCCCAGAACGCCGGCTTCTTCCAGCCGACGGCCCACCCCAGGCGCGCCTGCACGGGCGTGACGTCGAGGCTGATGTCCTGGCCGTGGAGCGGGTAGCCCATCTCGGTGCGGAGCGTGTCGCGGGCGCCGAGCCCGCAGGCGGTGATCCCGTGCTCCTCCCCCGCCGCCATCACCGCGTCCCACAGCTGGGGAGCGGTCTCGCTGTCGACGACGAGCTCGTAGCCACGTTCGCCGGTGTAGCCGGTGCGGCAGACCACCACCACCGTGTCCGGCGTACGACGCCTCGGCGAAGGCCATGTAGTCCTCACCGACAGGCAGGCCCACCGCGGTGAGCACGTCGTCGGACCTCGGACCCTGCACCGCCAGGATCGCGTCCGAACGGTGGTGGTCGGTGATCTGGAGACCGTCGGGCAGGTCGGTCTCGAGCCGGCGACGCACCTCCTGCGGAGTTGGCGGCGTTGGGCACCAGGAACACCCGGTCGTCGAGAGCGGTAGGCGATCAGGTCGTCGACCACGCCTCCGGTCTCCGCGTCGCAGGCGAGCGTGTACTGCGCCTGACCGGACCCGATCCGGTCGAGGTCGTTGGTCAGGCACGTGTTCAGGTACTCCGCGGCCCCCGGGCCACGGACCGCGAGCTTGCCCAGGTGACTGACGTCGAAGACTCCGACGCCCTGACGGACGGCGGCGTGCTCCTTGAGCACGCCGGTGCCCTTGTACTCCAGCGGCATCTCCCACCCGCCGAACTCGGCGAGCTTGGCGCCCAGCGCGACGTGCCGGTCGTGCAGCGGTGACTGCAACAGGGACATGCGTGGCAAGGTAGCGCGACCTCGCCGGTGGGCGCTGGGGAGCCCTGCGGGGTGCGCCTAGGCTGACCCCTCGTGACGACGTACACCCTCCGCAAGGGCAGCCCCGCGAAGACCCGCACCGATCTCGTCGTGATCGGCGTGGCCCGCACCAGCAAGGGCGCGCTCGTGCCCGCTCCGGGAGCCGAGGACGTCGCCGAGGCCTACGGCCGGAAGTTCAAGCCGCTGCTGAGCTCGATGGGCTTCAAGGCCGACGCCGGCGAGGTGCTGCGACTGCCCACCGGCGACGAGATCCGGGCCGGCCAGCTCCTGGTGATCGGGCTCGGCTCGCGCGAGTCGCTGACACTGGACAAGGTGCGCCGGGCAGCCGGCGTGGCCGCGCGCAACCTCCGCAACGCCGCGTCCGTCGCCCTGGCACTGCCCGCGGTCGACGCCGAGCACGTGGCGGCCGTGGCCGAGGGCTTCCTCTCCGGCTCCTACACCTTCCTCGCCTACAAGACCGGTCGCGACGACACCCAGGTCTCCGAGGTGGCCATCCTCAGCGACGCGGCACGCCGGCAGGACGCCGTCGCCGCGCTGGAAGAGGCCAGGGCGGTCGGCGAGCTGGTCCGGGTGGCGCGCGACTGGGTCAACACCCCGCCCAACGACCTCACGCCCGAGGCGTTCGCGGACTCCGTGCAGGCGGTGGGCAAGAAGCACCCGCGCAAGCGGGGCAAGGACGCTCCGACCGTCGAGGTCGAGGTGCTCGACGTCCCCCAGCTCGAGAAGCTGGGCTGCGGCGGGATCCTCGGCGTCGGTCTCGGGTCTGCGCACGAGCCGCGGCTGGTGAAGCTCACCTGGGCGCCCGAAGGGGCACGCGCCTCGCTGGCCCTGGTGGGCAAGGGCATCACCTACGACTCGGGCGGGCTCAACATCAAGTCCGGCAGCTCGATGGCCACCATGAAGTTCGACATGGGCGGCGCCGCGGCGGTCCTGGCGGCCACGTTCGCCATCGCCGACCTGGGGCTTCCGGTCCGCGTGACGACGTACGCCCCGATGGCGGAGAACATGCCCTCGGGCTCGGCCATGCGACCCGGGGACGTGCTCACCACCCACTCGGGCAAGACCGTCGAGATCACCAACACCGACGCGGAGGGGCGGCTGGTCCTGGCCGACGCGCTGGCACTCGCGACCGAGGACGATCCCGACGTGATCGTCGACGTGGCCACCCTGACGGGCGCCTGCGTCGCCTCGCTGGGCGAGAAGGTCGCGGGGGTGTTCGGCGACGACGAGACGGTGGCCTCGGTGATCTCGGCCGCGCGGACCAGTGGCGAGCTGGTCTGGCGACTGCCGATCCCGGAGGAGACCCGGGCGGACGTGCTCGACAGCAAGATCGCGGACCTCCTGCAGAGCAACTGGGTTCGCTGGGGCTCTGCCCTCTACGCCGCGGCCTTCCTCGAGCAGTTCGTCGAGAAGCGGCCGTGGGTCCACCTCGACATCGCCGGTGCGGCCTGGAACTCGGGGTCGCCCTCGGGCCACCTCCCGTCCGGGGCGACGGGCTACGGGGTCACCACGCTCGTCGAGCTCGCCCGCGCGCTGGCCGGGACCGCCGACGAGACCCCGGAAGAGACTCAGGACTGAGCGCTGCCCTCTTCGGGGAACGTGGGGCGCATCTTCTGCTTCTGCAGCCGGTTCCAGTCGCGCATCCGCTGAGGGACCCCGACGAGCCCGGCGTCGTACGACGGGACGCTGTTGCGGTTGGCGAAGTCGTGGGCCCACTGCACCGAGGGGACTCGTCGCCGCGTCCACTCGCCGTCGTGGGCGACGAGCAGGAGGGTCACGTCGGTGACGGTCGTGCGTGGCTCGACGAAACCCTCGACGCCACGACGGCTGTCGATGAAGTCCAGGAGGTGCTTCTCGTCGGCGCCGTCGGCGGTGCGCAGCACACCTGCCCGACCGCCGCCACGACGGCCGCGCCGAAACCGGTCCAGCAAACCCATGCACACAGTGTGCTGTATCCGCGGTCGCTGCACCCGTCTCTCGGGCAGGGTGATTGGATGGCTGACGTGCCTGAGCGGGACCAGCAGTTCGACCTCGTCGTCCTGGGAGCGGGGTCGGGAGGCTATGCCTGTGCGCTGCGCGCGGCCCAGCTCGGACTGAGTGTCGCGCTCGTCGAGAAGGACAAGGTCGGCGGCACCTGCCTGCACGTCGGGTGCATCCCGACCAAGGCCCTCCTGCACGCCGCGGAGGTGGCCGACTCGGCCCGCGAGTCGGAGAAGTTCGGAGTCCAGGCCACGCTCGACGGGATCGACCTGCCCGCGGTCAACGCCTACAAGGACGCCGTCGTCGCCCGCCTGTTCAAGGGACTGACCGGGCTGGTCAAGGGGCGCGGCATCACCGTCATCGAGGGAGCCGGCCGGCTCACCGGTCCCCGGACTGTGACGGTCGGCGAGTCGTCGTACACCGCGACCAAGGCCGTGGTGCTCGCCTCGGGCTCCTACTCCCGCAGCCTGCCCGGACTCGAGGTCGACGGCCACCGGGTGCTCACCTCGGAGCAGGCGCTGCGTCTCGAGTCGGTGCCGGCCTCGGTGATCGTGCTCGGTGGCGGCGTCATCGGCTGTGAGTTCGCGAGCGTGTGGCGCTCGTTCGGCGCCGAGGTCACGATCCTCGAGGCGCTGCCCCACCTGCTGCCGCTCGAGGACGAGCAGTCCTCCAAGGCCCTCGAGCGCGCCTTCCGCAAGCGCAAGATCGCCTTCGCCACCGGCACCCGCTTCGAGTCGGTCAAGAGCACCGACAGTGGCGTCACGGTCGCCGTCGAGGGAGGCAAGACCTTCGACGCCGAGCTGCTGCTCGTGGCCGTGGGCCGGGGACCGACCACCGAGGGGCTGGGGTACGACGAGCAGGGCGTCGCGATGGAGCGCGGTTTCGTGCTCGCGGACGAGCGCTGCCGGACCAACGTCGAGGGCGTCTACGCCGTGGGCGACATCGTGCCGGGCCTGCAGCTGGCGCACCGCGGCTTCCAGCAGGGGATCTTCGTGGCCGAGGAGATCGCCGGCCTCTCCCCCGCACCGATCGACGAGAGCGGCATCCCGCGGGTGACGTACTGCCAGCCCGAGGTCGCCTCGGTCGGCCTGACCGAGGCCCAGGCGCGCGAGCAGCACGGCTCGGTCGAGACCCTGACCTACGACCTCGGCGGCAACGGCAAGAGCCAGATCCTGGGTACACAGGGATTCGTGAAGCTGGTGCGGGTGACGGACGGTCCGGTCGTGGGGGTGCATCTCGTCGGCGCCCGCGTGGGCGAGCTGATCGGCGAGGCCCAGCTGATCTACAACTGGGACGCCCTCCCCGAGGACGTCGCGCCACTCGTGCACGCGCACCCCACCCAGAACGAGGCGCTGGGCGAGGCCCACCTCGCGCTGGCCGGCAAACCGTTGCACGCCCACTCCTGAACCTGCTACGCCTGACCTGCGCCTGATGACCCCGCCAGACGACCGAGACGAAGGAAACCGATGTCGACACCCGTGAAGCTCCCCGAACTCGGCGAGTCCGTCACCGAGGGCACCATCACGCGATGGCTCAAGTCGGTCGGTGACACCGTCGAGGTCGACGAGCCCCTGCTCGAGGTCTCCACCGACAAGGTCGACACCGAGATCCCCTCCCCCGTCGCCGGCACCCTGCTGGAGATCAAGGCCGAGGAGGACGAGACCGTCGAGGTCGGCGCCGAGCTGTGCATCGTCGGTGACGAGGGCGAGGGCGGCGGGCGTCGGACGAGTCCTCCGACGACTCGGACGACTCCTCGGACGAGTCATCCGAGGAGTCCGCAGACGAGTCCTCGGAGGAGGACTCCGGAGGACGCCGAGGACTCCGAGGACGACTGAGGCCGAGGAGTCCCCGGAGGAGGACGACGAGCCCGACGAGGAGCCCGAGGAGAAGCCGGCAGCCAAGAAGAGCGACTCCGGCGGCGGCGGCGGCGGTGGCACGCCCGTCAAGCTTCCCGAGCTGGGCGAGTCGGTCACCGAGGGCACCATCACGCGCTGGCTGAAGTCCGTCGGCGACGAGGTCGAGGTCGACGAGCCGCTGCTCGAGGTCTCCACCGACAAGGTCGACACCGAGATCCCCTCCCCCGTCGCAGGCACCCTGCTGGAGATCAAGGCCGAGGAGGACGAGACCGTCGAGGTCGGCGCCGAGCTCGCCATCATCGGCGACGCGTCCGACGCGCCCAGCGACTCTGATGACTCGGCGGACTCCGACGACGAGCCGGAGGAGGAGCCCGAGCCCGAGCCCGAGGAGACAGGAGTCCGAGCCCGAGCCCGAGGAGAAGGACGAGCCCGAGCCGGAGCCCGAGCCCGAGCCCGAGCCCGAGCCCGAGCCGAAGAAGGAGGAGAAGCCCGCGGCCGAGAAGAAGCCCGCCGCGAAGCAGGAGGCCCCCTCGAGCAGCGGCGACGGCGGCAGCTACGTCACCCCGCTGGTCCGCAAGATGGCCGCCGAGCACGGCGTCGACCTCGCCAGCATCGAGGGCACCGGCGTCGGTGGCCGCATCCGCAAGCAGGACGTGCTGGCGGCGGCGGAGGCCGCCAAGGGCGGCGGCGCCGTACCCGCGGCTGAGGAGAAGGCCGAGGAGAAGGGCGCTCCCGCAGCCAAGCCCAGCCCGCTGCGCGGCAAGACCGAGCCGATGAGCCGGCTGCGCAAGGTGATCGCCAAGCGGATGGTCGAGTCGCTGCAGACCTCGGCACAGCTGACCCAGGTGGTCGAGGTCGACGTCACGAAGGTGGCGCGGCTGCGCGAGAGCGTGAAGACCGAGTTCCTGGCCCGCGAGGGCGTGAAGCTGACCTACCTGCCCTTCTTCGCCAAGGCCGCCGTCGACGCGCTCAAGGCACACCCGGCGCTGAACGCGACCCTGGACGTGGAGGCCGGAGAGGTCACCTACCACGACCAGGAGAACATCGCCTTCGCCGTCGACACGGAGAAGGGCCTGCTCACCCCCGTCGTCAAGGAGGCCGGCGACCTGTCGATCGCCGGCCTGGCCAAGAAGATCGCCGACGTGGCCGAGCGCACCCGCACCAACAAGATCGGACCCGACGACCTGTCGGGCGGCACCTTCACGATCACCAACCTCGGCAGCGTCGGCGCCCTCTGGGACACCCCGATCATCAACAAGCCGCAGGTCGCGATCCTCGGGCCCGGCACGGTGGTCAAGCGCCCGGTGGTGATCGACGACCCGAACCTCGGCGAGACGATCGCGGTGCGCTACATGGTCTACCTCGCGCTGACCTACGACCACCAGCTGGTCGACGGCGCCGACGCCGGCCGGTTCCTGCAGGACGTCAAGCAGCGCCTGGAGCTCGCCCAGTTCGACGTGTAGGTCGGCATCGATGTCACTTCCGGAGGACGTCCCGGCGATCGACCGGCTGCTCGCCGAGGCCCGCCGGGGCCTCGAGCGGGTGGAGGCGGCATCTCTTGCCGCCGAGGTCGAGGCCGGTGCGCTCGTCGTCGACATCCGGCCCAGCGAGCAGCGCTCGCGCGACGGCGAGCTCCCCGGCGCGCTGGTCGTCGACCGCAACGTGCTCGAGTGGCGCCTCGACCCCTCCTCGCCGCACTGCCTCCCGGAGGCCGACGCCGAGGCCCGGGTGATCGTGGTGTGCAACGAGGGCTACCAGTCCAGCCTCGCCGCCGCCAACCTCCAGCGCCTCGGCGTACGCGCGCGCCACGGACCTCGTCGGGGGCTTCCAGGCGTTGCTGGCTCGCTGAACGGCTCGGTTTCCCATGCGAGGAACCTTTTCTGCCTCCCAGCACAGGAAACTTCCTGTGGTCAGCGGCAAGAACCTGTGCTCGGTCAGCCCATTCCCAGGACACGGCGGAAGTACGCCGCGGTCTGCCGCGGCCGTGACAGGTCGGCCCAGACGAACCGACCGCAGCCGTAGCCGGTGAGACGCCGTACCAGGTCCTCACGCTTCTTCTCGCGGAACACGACGTCGCCCGGCTGTTCGCCGGGCCGGGCGTAACGCGTGTACTTCACCTTGCCGTCGAACTCGCCGAACGCCTTGTACTCGTGCCAGACGAAGTCAGTGATGGCGACGAGCACACCGTGTTCGTCGTACACCTCGAACTGGAGCTCGGGGATCGGGAGCCCGGAACGGCGGAACAGGAAGCGTCCCCGACTCTCGCCCACCGACTCGGCGCGACCGTCCATCCAGCCGAGCATCATGTGGATCTTGCGTGATCCCGACCAGCGATTCATCTGTCGGAAGCGGCCGTGGAGCCCCTCTGGATCGCAAAGTCGCAGGTGAAGCGCCGAGTCGGCCGACACGATGGAGGACTCCAGGCGCAGGACCGTCGCTGCCTCGATGACGGCGCGCTCCGCCCTCACGACCGGCATGCCATCGACCTCGACGACGTCCGCGACGGCGCATTCGCCGACGTGGTGGCTCACGTCCGTCCTCGAGGCGACCCGCACCGTCGTCGAGCCGAGTCACGTGCACCCGGGTCAGGTCGGCGCCCCACACGGCGATGCCGTGGACCAGCAGGGCCGTCGTGTGGCTCAGGGCCACCGGGCCGGGCGTCGTGCGCAGGACAGCGCGCGCCAGGCAGAGGTGCCGCTCTTGCTCGGAGTACGTCGACCACACGTCACCGAAGCAGTAGGCGCCCTGGCGCACGCGATGGAGCACGCCCTGCCTGCGCAACGACGCGAGCATCTTGTCGGAGTAGCCGCACGCGATTGCTTCGCGCCGTAGGAACACTCCGGACTCGGCGGCGATGATGCGCAGCGGATCTTCCATGCCGGGATCGTCGACCGCGGCAGAGAGTCGATCGAGCCGCGGACCGCCGGCTGTGGATGCACTGCCCGTCGACGTACCCCTGTGGACGCGGAATGGCCACCGCGCACATCGAATTGCCTCAGACCACAGGAAGTTTCCTGTGGTGGGAGGCAGAACCCTTCCTCCCATGGGAAACCGGCCCCAGGTCACATATGGATCATGTGGCCCGCGATGCCCTCGATGGCCTCCTTGACCGCTTCGGAGAGGGTGGGGTGGGCGAAGATGTTGCGGGCGGCCTCGTCGGCGGTGAGGTCCCACTTCTGGGCCAGGGTCAGCACGGGGAGGAGCTCGGTGACGTCGGGGCCGATCAGGTGGGCGCCGATGATCTCGTTGTACTTCGCGTCGGCGACCACCTTGACGAAGCCGACCGGATCGCCGAGGCCCTTGGCCTTGCCGTTGGCCGAGAACGGGAACTTCGCCACCTTGACGTCGTAGCCCTTCTCCTTGGCCTGGGCCTCGGAGTAGCCGAACGAGGCGATCTGGGGCTGGCAGTACGTCGCCCGCGGGATCATGTCGAAGTCGATCTCGATCGTCTCGTGGTCGGCGATCGTCTCGGCCGTCACCATGCCCATGGCCTCGGCCGTGTGGGCGAGCATCAGCTTGCCGGTGACGTCGCCGATGGCCCAGACGCCGTCGACGTTGGTGCGTCCGCGCTCGTCGACCGCGATCGCGCCACGGTCCGTGGTCTCGACCCCGGTCTTGTCGAGGCCGAAGCCCTCGAGGCGTGGCGCGAAGCCGATGGCCTGCAGCACCTTGTCGGTCTCGAGCGTCTCCTCCTTGCCGTCCTTGGAGACGGTGACCTTGACCTTCGAGCCGGAGTCCTCGATCTTCTCGACCTTGGTGCCGAGCAGCACCTTCACGCCGAGGCTCTTGTAGTGCTTGGCCAGCTCCTTGGAGATGTCGGCGTCCTCGGTCGGCACCATCCGGTCGAGGAACTCCACGATCGTCACGTCGACGCCGTAGTTGGCCATCACGTAGGCGAACTCCACGCCGATGGCGCCGGAGCCGGCGATCACGATCGACCCGGGCAGCTCGTCGCTGAGGATCTGCTCCTCGTAGGTGACGACGTTCTCCGAGCAGCTCGGTCCCGGGCACCAGTCGCGTGGTGGCCCCGGTCGCGATGATGACGTTGTCGGCGGTGACGGTCCGGGAGCCGCCGTCCTCGAGCTCCACCTCGATGGTCTTGGCGTCCGAGAAGGTCCCCCAGCCGTGGATCTCCTCGATCTTGTTCTTCTTCATCAGGAAGTGGACGCCCTTGACGATGGAGTCCGAGACCTCGCGGCTGCGCGCGAACGCCGGCTTGTAGCTCATCGTGGCGTCGCCCTCGATGCCGAACTTGTCCTTCTCGTGGTTGAGGATGTGCGCCAGCTCGGCGTTGCGCAGCAACGCCTTGGAGGGGATGCAGCCCACGTTGAGGCAGACGCCGCCCCAGTACTTCTTCTCGATCACCCCGACCTTGAGCCCGAGTTGCGAGGCGCGGATGGCGGCGACGTAGCCGCCAGGCCCGGCGCCGAGGACGACGACATCGAAATCACTCACGCGCGCGAGCCTATTACCCCTGTGCCACGGTGGACCCATGCGCTTCCTGATCGCCGGCTCCTCGGGCTTCCTCGGCACGCTGCTGCGGGAAGAGCTCGGGCGGCAGGGCCACCACGTCACCCCGTTGGTACGACGACCCCCGACTGGGCACCCGTCGCAGGGCTCCGCCGACTACAGCGAGCACGAGGTGCGCTGGGACCCCTACGACAACCCGCTGGGCCACGAGGTCGTCGACGACCACGACGTCGTCGTCAACCTCGCCGGTTCCCCCACCGTGGGCAATCCGCACTCGAGGAAGTGGGCCCGCGAGCTCGAACGCAGCCGGGTGGTCACGACGCGGGTGCTCGCCGAGGCCATCGCCGCGAGCGACACCAAGCCGCGATTCCTGGCCGGCAACGGCATCGGCTACTACGGCGACCACGGCGCCCGCCTGGTGACCGACGACACCGAGTCCCGCGGGGGCTCGCTGCTCTCCCGGGTCACGCGGGCCTGGCAGGCTGCGGCCGACCCGGCGCACGACGCGGGCGCCCGCGTCACCTACCTGCGGACCTCGCCGATCCAGGACCGGCGGAACCCACCGCTCTCGCTGCAGCGGCTGCTGTTCAAGGCAGCGCTGGGCGGCCCCCTCGGAGACGGCCGCCAGTACGTGCCGATGATCAGCGGCCGCGACTGGGTCGACGCGGTCATCCACCTCGCGACGGCAGACGTCGAGGGTCCGGTGATCCTCAGCTGCGAGGAGGCGCCGACCAACGCCGAGTTCACCCAGGAGCTGGCCCGGCAGCTGCACCGGCCGGCGTTCTTCCGGGTGCCCGGCTTCGTGGTGCGCCCCGCGGCCGGCGAGATGGCCAATGAGGTGCTCGGCTCGGTGCGGGCCGCCCCCGCCGCGCTCCTGGCCAGCGGATTCACCTTCAGCGACCCGGACGTGCGGGCCGTGCTGACCGAGGGCCTGTCTCCGTCACGCTGACCACCCGCCAGGCGGTGCCGACCCGCCGGAACTCGATGACGTGCGCGGCGGGTGCGGTGGTCCCCAGCTGGCGATCGTCGACCACTCCCCCGGCGACCCGGTCCACGACACGGATCCGGACGCCTCGGGACGACGCCTCCAGGGTCTGGAGCTCGAGCACCTGCGTCACGATCCGTCGTACGACGAGCCCGCGAGCGTCGTACGCACGGAGCAGCCGGACGTCGCGGCGGCCCGCCACGGAACCCGGCACGTAGAGCGAGCGCAGCGCCTGCTCGTCCGAGGACGCCCACGCCGCCTCCCGCCGGGCATCCCACTGGTGCAGGACCGTCGCAGGCTGGGTCAGCAGGGAGACGGCGGCAACCAATGCCGAGAGCACGTGCATGCGTCCACCCTGCCGCGCGCGGCCGCCCGGGAATTGGTTGTCCACAGGCGAGTAATCTCGTCGAGTGATCTTCGAGCGCCTGACCGACGGGCCGGTCGACTACACGCAGGCGTGGGACCGGCAGCGCGAGGTGCACGCCGGTGTCGTCGCCGGCGGCCCCGACACGGTGCTGCTGCTGGAGCACTCCCCGGTCTACACGGCCGGCAAGCGCACCGAGCCCCACGAGCGCCCTTCGACAGGCTCAGGGACCGGATACGAGGCACCGGTGATCGAGGTCGACCGCGGCGGCAAGATCACCTTCCACGGTCCCGGCCAGCTGGTCGGCTACCCGATCGTGCGGCTGCCCGACCACGTGCTCGTCGTCGACTACGTGCGGCGACTCGAGGAGGCACTCATCGGCGTGTGCGCCGACCTCGGGGTCGCCACCGCCCGCGTCCCGGGGCGCAGTGGCGTCTGGCTGCAGGCCTCCCCCGGCCGGCCGGAACGCAAGGTCGCCGCGATCGGCATCCGCGTCAGCCGCGGCGTCACGATGCACGGCTTCGCGCTCAACTGCGACGTCGACCTCGCGTGGTACGACCGCTTCGTCCCGTGCGGCATCGCCGACGCCGGCGTCACCAGCCTCAGCGAGGAGCTGGGTCGCGACGTCACGGTCGCGGAGGTGCTGCCGCTGGTGGAGCGTCGCCTGGAGGAGCTCCTCGCCTGGGCGCCGTACCAGCCGACACCCGACTACGAACCCCGGCCCGAGCCGGGTCGCCGCCGCCGCGACGACGTGTCACGAGGACACGTCCGACGGGCCGCGTGTCCCGGTCCTCAATCCGCTGTCCTGACCGCGACCTAGGACAGGGTGGAGGCGTGTGCCCAGCCTCGGTGAACCACCCCACGGGTGACCTCGTCATCGAGACGACCGGTCTGCGGAAGGTCTACCGATCGGGCAGCCGCCGCGTCGTGGCGGTCGACGGGCTCGACCTCAGTGTCGCCGCCGGCGGCGTGCACGGCTTCCTCGGTCCCAACGGCTCGGGCAAGACGACCACCATCAGGATGCTGCTCGGTCTCGCGCGGCCGACCAAGGGCGAGATGCGGCTGTTCGGGACACCCGTGCCCGCCCGCCTGCCCGAGGTCATCGACCGGGTCGGCGCGGTCGTCGAGGAGCCGCGATTCGTGCCGACGTTCTCGGGGCGCAAGAACCTGGTCCTGCTCGCGTCCTCGATCGGCGTGCCGCGCTCGAAGGTCGACGAGGTCCTGCAGCAGGTGCGGCTGACCGACCGCGCCAAGGAGCCGTACCGGGCCTACTCGCTGGGGACGAAGCAGCGACTGGCCATCGCCGCGGCGCTGCTGAAGAGCCCCGACCTGCTCGTCCTCGACGAACCCACCAACGGCCTCGACCCGGCCGGCATCCGCGGGATCCGCGACCTGATCACCGACCTGGGCGCGTCCGGCGTCACCGTGCTGCTGAGCTCGCACATCCTCGCCGAGGTGCAGCAGGTCTGCCACTCGGTCTCGATCGTCCGCGACGGCCTGCTGCTGGCCTCGGGTCGCGTGGAGGACCTCCTCGGCGAGGGGATCGCGCGGACCCGCGTGCGGGTCGCCGATCCCGGCGGCGCGAGCCACTTCCTCGCCTCGGCCGGGTACGACGTGACGCGGGAGGGTCAGGACCTCGTGGTCGAGGGCCACGACCATCCCGAGCAGATCACCAAGGTGCTCGCGGACAAGGGCGTCTACGTGCAGGAGCTCACCGAGATCCGCCCCACGCTCGAGTCGTTCTTCCTCCGGCTGACCGGGCGGCCCCGCGAGGACCACCCGAGGACCACACCGATGACCGGACCGAGGAGCAGTCGTGATGCGGCTCGTGCGGGTCGAGCTCACCCGCTTCCGGTCCCGCCGCGCCATCGTGCTCCTCGGCCTCGGCGCCGTCCTCGCGGCTGTCGTCCTCGCCGGGATGACCGTCTACAACACCAGGCCGCTGACTGCCTCCGACCGGGCTGACGCCGCGGCCCAGGCCGACCTGAACAGCCGCAACTCGGTGCTCCAGGACGACGTGGCCGACTGCGTCAAGGATCCCGAGGCGTATCTCGGCGCCAACGCCACGGCGCGGGAGTGCCGCGAGGCACTGGTCCCGGGGGTGACGCACTACTACCCACGTCATGCCCTCGACCTGGGCACGATCCTCGACGCCAAGGGACTCACCCGTGCCACCGGCTTCGGCCTGGCACTGATCCTGGTCGTGCTGATGATCATCGCGGGCTGCACGTTCGCCGGCGCCGACTGGGGATCCGGCTCGGTCACCAACCAGCTGCTCTTCGAGCCACGGCGCTCCCGGCTGTGGCTGGCCAAGGCGGCGGCCGTGCTCCTCGGCAGCGGCCTGGTGGCGGTGGTCGCGCTCGGCGGCTTCTGGCTCTCCATGTGGCTGGTGGCCGGCGCCCGCGGGATCGACGTCCCCTCCGCCGACGTCACGCACGTCGTCTGGCACGTCGTACGCGCCGTCGCGCTGTGCATGGCAGGCGCGCTCGGCGGCTTCGCGCTCACCATGGTCTTCCGCAACACGGTCGCGACGCTGGCACTGCTGTTCGTCTACAGCGTCGCGGGCGAGATCGCGGTCGGGCTGCTGCCCTTCAACGGGGTCGGCCGGGTCTCGGTCGGCAACAACGTCTTCGGCTGGCTGGCCACCAACTCGCGCTACTTCGACCCGAGCGTCGACTGCGAGCCGAGCCGGTCGTGCAGCGCGCTCCAGACGATGTCGCACCTCGAGTCGGGCATCTTCCTCGGCGCCCTGCTGGTCGTGGCCGTCACCGTCTCGCTGTTCTGGTTCCGCCGCGCCGACGTCTGAGCCGAGGCCTACTCCGCCTCCACGCGGTAGTGGTCGCTCATCGCCGGGTAGTAGTCACGCTCGAAGTCGACCGCGGCGATGTCACCACCCTCCAGGGCCGCGGCGAGGCGGTCCAGGTAGTACTCCCACCCCGGCCCCACGCTCTCGGCCTGCGCCGGGTCGATGTCGGGCTGCTCGAAGGTGAGCGTCGTGCCGCCGCCGTGCTCCTCCAGCATCACGTCCAGGTGCCACTGCTCGCCCTCGGACAGCGCGGAGGTCACCCGCAGCACCCGCGGCGGGTCGCACTCGCGGATCTCGACGTCCATGGGCGGCGCGTCCTCCGCCTCGGCCGTCATCCGGAAGGCGACCCGGCCAGAGGTGGGATCCCCGACCAGACGCCGATCCAGCGCGCCATCCGCTCGGACTCGGTCACTGCGGCCCACACGTCGTCGATCGGAGCGCTGTACTCGCGGGTGATCCGCAGTACCGCGCGCCCGTTCTCACGCAGGATCCGGCCGGTGGGGGTGGCATGTCATGCGGTCTCCTTGTCGGCGGGTGTCGACGTACGACGACGCTCGCGGCTGGTACGACGGACCTCGGTGTCCAGGGCGTCGAGAGGGTGTGGCTGCGGCGGCGCGACCATGCGCAGCGTGCTCAGCAGCTCGTCGACCGCACCCAGTCCCGCCACCCGGAGCGCGTAGTGGCGCTCGCGGCCCCGGTCAGCCGCCTCCACCAGCCCGACCTCGCCCAGCAGGCGCAGGTGACGGCTGATCGCAGGTCGTGACACCTGCTGCGTAGCGGCGAGGTCGACCACGCGGCTCGGCCCCGATCGCAGCTCGCGCAGCAGCGAGCGGCGCACGGGGTCGGCGAGCACCTCGAAGACGTCCATCCGGAAAAGGTAATCCATTGATTACCAATAGGCCACTCCCCGGCAGGTTCGGCTCGGCCTCCGACGTACAGTGACGGGCGTGACCGATCTCGAGACGGCCCCCACGGCCCCTGCCCCGGAAGGCCGCAAGATGCTGCGGCTGGAGGTCCGCAACGCCGAGACGCCGATCGAGCGCAAGCCGCCGTGGATCAAGACCCGGGCCAGGATGGGTCCGAACTACACCGAGCTGCAGGGACTGGTGAAGTCCGAGGGCCTGCACACCGTGTGCCAGGAGGCGGGCTGCCCCAACATCTTCGAGTGCTGGGAGGACCGCGAGGCCACCTTCCTCATCGGGGGCGACCAGTGCACCCGCCGTTGCGACTTCTGCCAGATCGACACCGGCCGTCCCGAGCCGCTCGACCGCGACGAGCCCCGCCGGGTCGCCGAGTCGGTGCGGACGATGGGGCTGCGCTACGCGACCATCACCGGCGTCGCCCGTGACGACCTGGCCGACGGCGGGTCCTGGCTGTACGCCGAGACGGTGCGCGCCATCCACGAGCTCAACCCCGACACGGGCGTGGAGAACCTGATCCCGGACTTCAACGGCCGCCCCGACCTGCTCCGTGAGGTCTTCGAGAGCCGCCCCGAGGTGC
Organism: uncultured Actinomycetota bacterium; assembly: GCA_963698945.1. Taxonomy (GTDB): domain Bacteria; phylum Actinomycetota; class Actinomycetes; order Propionibacteriales; family Nocardioidaceae; genus Marmoricola. The sequence goes on from CAVOST010000009.1 coordinate 78,600, forward strand.
TGGCGCACAACGTCGAGACGGTCCCCCGGATCTTCAAGCGCATCCGGCCCGCCTTCCGCTACGACCGCTCGCTGGACGTGCTGACGCAGGCGCGCGACTTCGGGCTGGTGACGAAGTCCAACCTCATCCTCGGCATGGGCGAGACCCGCGAGGAGATCAGCCAGGCGCTGGTCGACCTGCACGCCGCCGGCTGCGAGCTGATCACGATCACCCAGTACCTGCGCCCCTCCGCCCGCCACCACCCCGTCGAGCGGTGGGTCAAGCCCGAGGAGTTCGTCGAGATGTCCCTCGAGGCCGAGGAGATCGGGTTCGCCGGCGTGATGAGCGGCCCGCTCGTGCGCTCGTCGTACCGCGCGGGACGGCTCTACCAGCAGGCAGTCGCCGCGCGCCAGACCGCCGGTGCCTGAGAGACTGGGCGGCATGGTTCGACAGTCCACGAAGAAGGCGGCCAAGAAGGCGGCCAAGCAGCCGAAGGGTGAGAAGAAGCCCGGCCGGATCAAGCAGATCCGGCAGAGCTACCAGATGACGAAGAAGTCCGATCCCAGGATCGGGCTGGTGCTCCTCGGCACGTTCGTGCTGGTGGCCCTGTTCGGGTTCGCGCTGATGCTGCTGCTGTTCCGCGACTCGCTCGTCTTCCCGATCCTCTTCGGCGTGATGCTCGGCACCCTCGGCGTGCTCATCATCTTCGGGCGGCGGGCCCAGCGCGCGGCGATCACCCAGATCGAGGGCAAGCCCGGCGCCGCCGCCGCCGCGCTCGGCATGCTGCGACGTGGCTGGAAGACCGACGCGGCCATCGCGGTCACCAAGCAGCAGGACGTCGTGACCCGCGTGGTCGGGCCGCCCGGCATCGTGCTGATCGGCGAGGGCAACCCCAACCGGCTCCGCCCCCTGCTCGCCTCCGAGCGTCGCAAGCACGAGCGGGTCGCGAGCGAGACCTCGATCCACGAGCTGCTGGTGGGCAACGACGAGGGCCAGGTGCCGTTGGCCAAGCTGACTCGCCGGGTGAGCAAGCTGCCCAAGAGCCTCAAGCCCGCCCAGATGACCGACGTCCTCCAGCGCATCCGGGCGCTCGACGCCAACCGCTCCATGCTGCCGATGCCCAAGGGACCGGTGCCGACCTCGATGAAGGGGATGCGCGGCCAGATGCGTGGCCGCTGATCACGCCGTCTTCGCAGCGTTGACGACCTGCTTCAGCGGCGGTCGCTCCACCTCGATGAGCTTGCCCCTGGCTCAGCGCAGGTACGCCGCCGAGCCGACCGCGAGGTCGTGGAGCCCCCGGCCGGTGTCGGACCGGAAGATCAGCGGCGGGATCACCAGGCAGATCAGCAGCGTCCGGGCCATGGCCAGCAGCAGGTTCAGCGGGCGTCCTTGCAGGGTCGAGCACCCGGATGCCCGCGAGGATCTGGCCGAACGAAGCGCCCGCCAGGGCGGTGAGCACCGAGACCTCGACGAAGAAGACCCCGAGGACCACCCAGCTGGACGAGGGGTCGTTCGAGTACCCGCCGGGGCCGAGGATCACGATCGTGATGCAGGGTCGCCACGATCCAGTCCACGAAGAGCGCCTGCGATGCGTCGCGGCCAGGACGCGAACGCCTGCGCGTGAATCCTGCGGTGCGGCGCCACGCAGCGGACCCCCGTTACATCGTGGGAAACAAAGTGGATACGGTCGTGCAACGGCCCATACCGTAGGTTCGCGTCGTCGCCGGCGCCACTGGTGCGGCTGACGCTCACCCCCTACTACTCACCACTGCACGCGGTCGCGAGGGCGGCCAAGGAGGACGAATGTTTAGCAACAGCGAAGAGCTGCTGAAGTACATCAAGGATGAGGGCGTCGAGATGGTCGACGTCCGTTTCTGCGATCTGCCGGGCGTGATGCAGCACTTCACGGTGCCCATCTCCTCGTTCGACCAGGCGGTCTTCGACGACGGCCTGAACTTCGACGGCTCCTCGATCCGCGGCTTCCAGGCCATCCACGAGTCGGACATGTCGCTGTTCCCGGACCCGACCACGGCCTACCTCGACCCGTTCCGCTCGGCCAAGACGCTGGTCGTCAACTTCTTCATCCACGACCCGATCACCGGCGAGGCCTACTCGCGCGACCCGCGCAACATCGCGCGCAAGGCGATGGCCTACCTGTCCTCCACCGGCATCGGCGACAAGGCCTACTTCGCCCCCGAGGCGGAGTTCTACGTCTTCGACAACGTCCGCTTCGAGACCAAGCAGAACACCGGCTTCTACGAGATCGACTCCGAGGCCGGCGCCTGGAACTCCGGTTCCGAGGACAACAACCGCGGCTACAAGGTCAAGTACAAGGGCGGCTACTTCCCCGTCGCGCCGTACGACCACTTCGGTGAGCTGCGCGACGAGATGGTCATCGAGCTCGAGGCCGCCGGCCTCCAGGTCGAGCGCGCCCACCACGAGGTCGGTACGGCGGGCCAGGCGGAGATCAACTACCGCTTCGACGAGCTGCTCAAGGCCGCCGACGACGTGATGAAGTTCAAGTACATCATCAAGAACGTCGCGTGGCGCAACGACAAGACCGCGACCTTCATGCCCAAGCCGATCTTCGGCGACAACGGCTCCGGCATGCACTGTCACCAGTCGATCTGGAACGAGGGCGAGCCGCTGTTCTACGACGAGACCGGGTACGCCGGCCTCTCGGACATGGCCCGCCACTACATCGGCGGCATCCTCAAGCACGCCCCGTCGCTGCTGGCCTTCACCAACCCGACGGTGAACTCCTACCACCGGCTCGTGCCCGGCTTCGAGGCGCCGATCAGCCTGGTCTACAGCCAGCGCAACCGCTCGGCCTGCGTGCGGATCCCGATCACCGGCTCGAACCCGAAGGCCAAGCGCATCGAGTTCCGCTGCCCCGACCCGTCGGCCAACCCCTACCTCGCCTTCTCGGCGCTGCTGCTGGCCGGCCTCGACGGCATCAAGAACAAGATCGAGCCGTCGGAGCCGATCGACAAGGACATCTACGAGCTGCCGCCGGACGAGATGGCCGAGATCGACCAGGTGCCGACCTCGCTGAACGCGGTGCTCGACAACCTCGAGCGTGACCACGACTTCCTCACCGAGGGCAACGTGTTCACCCCCGACCTGATCGAGACGTGGATCGACTTCAAGCGCGAGAACGAGATCCTGCCCGTGCAGCTGCGCCCGCACCCGCACGAGTTCGAGCTCTACTACGACATCTGATCCCGGCACGTCTACTAGACGATTCCCGTTAGGACCGGTGTCTGGCCAGACTCGGTCCAGGTGATCGGCGGGCAGCTCTCCATGCGGCTGCCCACCGGCTGGACTGGTGTGGCTCACTATCGGTCTGCGGCCCGCCGGTCACCGTGACGAGGCGTGGCTCAAGAAGGGACTGCCCTGCTCGTAGTAGCAATGCCCACCTCGCCGTCCACATCGGATCGAGCACAGGCGGGAGCAGCACATGGAGCACGTCATCATCGGGGTCGATCCCCACAAGCTGTCGGCCACGATCGAGGTCGTCGACGACCACGAGCAGTTGCTCGGCTCGGGTCGGTTCACCACCGACCAGGCCGGCTACGCCGCGATGCGCACGTACGTCGAAGGCCTGGCCGGAGCGGGTCTGGGCGGTCGAGGGCGCCAACGGCGCCGGCCGGCCGCTGGCGCAGCGGCTCCTCGAGGACGGCGAGCAGGTCGTCGACGTCCCGGCGAAGCTCGCCGCCCGGGTCCGGCTGTTCGACACCGGCCACAACCGCAAGACCGACGCCCGCGACGCGCACTCGATCGCGGTCGTCGCGGTCCGCACCAAGACCCTGCGGGTGCTGCAGCGTCGACGGCGAGCTCGAGGCGCTGCGGATGCTCACCGACCGCCGCGAAGCGCTGACCCGGCGCCGGGTCCAGACCGTCGACCGGCTCCAGGCGCTGCTCGCGGAACTCCTTCCTGGACAGGCGAAACGGACATCACCACCGGCCAGGCCAAGGCGATGCTCGCCTCGCGTCCGGCCGCGGGACATCGCCGGGAAGACCCGCCGCCGCATCGCCGCCGAGGAGCTGGCCGAGCTGGTCGCGGTCGAGGCCAAGATCAAGAAGTCCACCGCCGAGCTCAAGGCCATCGTGCTCGCCCGCGGCTCACACCTGATGGACCTCCACGGCGTCGGACCGGTCGTCGCCGCCCGGGTCCTGGCCGACGTCGGCGACGTCACCCGGTTCGCCGACCGCAACCGGTTCGCGTCCTGGACCGGCACCGCACCCCTCGACGCGTCCTCCGGCGAGCAGAACCGGCACCGACTCTCGCGGGCCGGGAACCGGCGGATGAACCACATGATCCACATCGCCGCGATCAGCCAGATCCGCCTCGACACCGACGGCCGGGCCTACTACCGACGCAAGCGAGCCGAGGGCAAGAAGCCCCTCGAGGCGATCCGGTGCCTCAAGCGCAGGATCTCCGACGCCATCTACCGCCAGCTCGTCGCCGACGCCCAGCAAGCAGCCGGCACGGGCCCGGGAGGGCACTGCGGGGCGTCTCAAGAATCCAGCGCGGTCGACCTGCCCCCGCACATCGACACTTCGGATCAGCCACTTCCCGGACCCGCAGAACCGACGCTACGCCCGACCGGTTGACAACCCCGGCAGGTCGTTGGACGACAGCCCGTCCCGCTTCGAGCGGGGCGGGCTGCGCGCGGGGCGGGCTGAGTCACATCCCGCACCTTTCGGCCAGTCCGCATTGCGGGGCGACCATCGCTGCCATCGGGTCCGAGTTTTGTCCGATCGGTCAAGTGCAATTGGCCGCGTCACGTGCCTACGCTGCTTTGCAGGACGCGGACATCAAGCAGATGGAGCAACACGCGTCTTGGCGAACTCGCGGCCCCGATCCCCGGCGCGGGCCCGTCGGCCCTCCGCTCGGAGAACGGGCCGTCCGACGCCCGAGGTCCCCGCAGTGGTGGTGCCGGGCCACCTCGCGCCCCCGTCCCCCCGTTGTGGCGCGCGGGGTGGCCCCCGCACCAATCCCCTGGAGTGGGCCGAGGGCTGCAGCCCGCGACGTCTGCCGACGTGCAATCGACGTCGTCCGGATCGGCGAGCGTGACTGCTTCAGCCTCGTGACCGTGAAACCGGGGTATTTCACCGGATCAAGGCGTCCGTCTGCATCCCGTCACCGCACAGACATCACGTCACGCCACCCAGGGTGATTCGGCGCGAGGGTGAAGACAACTCACCCGGGCCGACCGAAGTCTTGGCGCGTGAACAGATCAGTCCCGCGACGACTGACTCATTGCGTCCTCTCCCGAAAGGTGGTCCGACATGACGTTCCTCCGTCGTCACCGCGTGGCCGGCTTCTTCGTCCTCGCCTACGCCCTCACCTGGTGGGCCGTCCCGTGGGACAGCTTCTTCGCCCCAGGTGCCCTGCTGGCAGCCCTGATCGTGATCTTCCTGACCGAAGGCCTCCCGGGGCTACGAAGACTCGGCTCTCGAGTGATCCGCTGGCGCGTCAGCTGGATCTGGTACGTGCTGGCGGTTGCCGTTCCACTGGGCGTTCACCTGGCCTCCATCTTGGCGAACATGGGCCTCGGTGCATCAGCACCCTCGCTCGATCAGCTGACGCCCTTGTACGGTCTCCCGCTGGCTATCGGGATACACATCGTGGATCCGTTCGGTGGACCCCTCATGGAGGAGCCCAGCTTCCGCGGTTTCGCTCAGCCCGAGCTGCAGAAGAGTCACTCGCGGTTGGCCGCGACCGCGATCCTGGCGGTGCTGATCAGCGGCTGGCACGCGCCCCTGTTCTTCATGCCCGTGTTCGAGGCGCACCCGATCGGCTTCGCAACCACAGTGGGAGTCACCTTCTGGTACGCCTGGTTGTTCAACCACGCTTCCGGAAGTGTCCTGCTCACCATGATCGCCCATGGTGTCGAGGGCAGCGTGGAGACCAACGACCTCTGGGGTGCCGGCGCCGACCTGGAGCGACTCAACTGGACCTACGCAATCGCGTGGTGCCTGGTCGCGCTGGGCCTGGTGGTTGTCGACCGCCGGTTCTGGGCCTATCGCGAACCCGGCGCGCCCGACACCGAGACGCCGGCGGACGGCCCAACCACCGCCCCCATGACAGCCAGTCACGGGTCGAGGCCGCAGGTTTAGCCCCCGCAGCCACTCCAACGCTTGGGCACGGGCGCCATCGCGGTGCGCGTACCCAAGCGGTTGGCGTCGTCCATTTTCGTCGGTCGGTACGAGGCCGGAGACAGCCACCGTGCCGGCCCCGATGACTTGATCACACGGGTCGCGGGCGGTGGGAACACATCTGCCGGCACCCACTGTCACCAGGCTCCTACAGCGTTCTGGCTCCTGCTCTCATGACCGGTTGCCATTCGTGGTGTCACCGGTGGAGGTCGCCGTCTCCTGGACGGAGATGAGCTTCGATCGCGAAGCTGCGCAGTTGCTCGAGAAGTCCGTGGAGCTGGCTCTGGTCGAAGAGGCCGGTGTCCAGCCGGGTATGGCCCGGGCCAGGGAGCAACGAGACGTCCGGGAAGGCAGTGGCGAAGCGCTCTCCGAGTCTGCCTCGCACGACGATCGTGTACTGCGTCCGTTGCACCCTGGTCTCCTCAGTCGTGGGGTCTGAGAGCCGAGTCTTCAGTCCGCCTGGGTGACGCGTCATCACACAGGCGGCCACCACCCGGGGTGAGATTGCGCGAGGGCCGTGGGCGGGCTCAGGATCAGGTCGAAGCTCACGCGCCCGCGCCACCGCATCGACGCGCTGACCGACACCGAGGCTTGCGGTAGATGCTCTTCGAGTGTGTCTTGACCGTGTTGAAGGAGATGAACAGGGCGTCGCCGATCTCTCGTTGGGAGAGTGTGCCGCCCAACAGTCGGAGTACGTCGATCTCACGTTCGCTGAAGTCCTCGACCAGGGGAGAGACCACGCCGGTGTGCCCCCGGACCGCGGGCAGCCGAGCCTCCGCCTCCTTCACCAGCGACGAGACGACCGGACCGGGATCCGCGCACGACAACAGCATCGAGCGGGCGTCACCGATGTGCACCCGGGCGGCGGCGTGGTCCCCCCGCGCGCGCGCGGCGAGGCCACTGGCCACCATCGCGTGGATGTTCTCGACCGGCCCGCTACCGCGTCGGGCGACCGTGAGGGCCCGATCCAGCTCCTTGCGTGCGTCCTCCGGACGTCCCCGGCGAGTCAGCAGCCCGGCACGGGCGGTATGCGCGGCGGTCGTGACCCAGTCCTCCTCCAGCCCCGACCGGGCGGACAGCGCCAGGGCAGCGTCCGTTCTCTCCTGTGCCCGGTCGAAGTCCCCCAGCATCAGGTGGACCAGACCGAGCATGCCGAGGCAGGCGACTGCAGTGGCTCCGCCCCTGGGCATCGAGCCGACGGTGTCTCCGCCCTCGAGTACCGGCTGTGGGGACTGGCAGAAGCGTCGAGCCCAGTTGCCAGCCGATCGAGGCCCTTTGCGGTGTCGCCGAGCCAGACCGTCGCCGCACCCCACCAGGTGTAGGTGACCGCATCCCACGTCGACGGTTCGAGGCTCGAATCAGTGGCACGACGCGCCGCCTCACCGCAGCCGCTCAGATCGCCGATCAGCCAGCCGTTCACGGCACTCAAACACCCTGCTGCCTCGGCTCCGGACGCGAACCCGTCGTAGAACGGGCCCGCCGCAGAGGCGTGCGCGGCCAGCTCGATCCAGGGGGCGACCTCGTCGACCCGGCCGGAGCCGATCGCAGTCACCGCGCTCGCCACACACAATCGTGCATCCGCGCGGTGGACCTCACGCGGCAATGCAGCCAACCAGCCCTCCACGGTCTGGCGACCGCCAGCAAACGCGATGGGCCGCCACGACGACGCAATCATCTCCACTGCCTCGGCAAGCTCGCCGGCGGCGATCATGTGGGCGATCGCCTCGGAGTACTCGCCGCGTCCGCGCAACCACTCTGCGGCGCGACGGTTTGCGTCCAGGGCGCGGTCCGGCGCTGTCATCACCAGCTCGTTGTGGAAGGAGGTCGCGGAAGAGCTGGTGATAGCGGTACCACTCGCGCTTGCTGTCGAGCGCGGTCAGCAAGGCGTTCGACTCTTCGATCTGTCTGAGCAATCGGGCCGACCCCCGGCGGCCCGTGACCTTGTCGCACAGCGACGGACAGAGTCGCTCGAGCACCGAGGTCGACAGCAGGAAGTCATAGACCTCGGCGGACTGTCCCGCCAGCACCTCCGTCGTCAGGTAGTCCACGATGTTGCGGTCATCGCCGGCAAAGTTCTCGACGAACGAGTGCGCGTCGGTCTGACCGCGCAACGAGAGGGCCGCCAGGTAGAGCCCGGCGGGCCAGCCCTCGGTCCGCTCCACGAGCCGAGACACGTCCGCCGGCTGGAGCCCCAGGCCCAGCTGCTCATTGAGCAGGGTGCTCGCTTCGGCGTCGGAAAACCCGAGCTGCGTGGTCGAGACCTCGAGCAGATCCCCGCGTGCGCGAAGTCGCGCAAGGGGAAGGGGTGGCTCCACTCGCGTGGTGAGCACCAGCTCGAGCCCCTCCGGTGCGTGGTCCAGGAGAAAGGCGATCGCCTCATGCACCACGGCGTTGCTGATCAGGTGATAGTCCTCGATCACCAGGACGCACACGACCCCGGCATCGTCCAGCTCGTTGATCAGGATCGGCAGCACGTCATCGACCAGACTGATCCCGGGCGCCCGCAAGACCTGCTCCGCGTGCTCGCCGAGCGTCGGCTGCAGCTCGCGCAGCGCTGCGATCGCGTACAAGAAGAAGCGCACAGGATCGTTGTCACCGCGATCCAACGACAACCAGGCAAAGGGCCGAGGGTCCTCCCCGGACGCGCACCAGCTCACGACCAGGCTCGACTTGCCCCAGCCCGCCGGGGCGCGTACGAGGGTGAGCCGGCGGCGCTGCCCACTCGACAGGGAACTGAGCGGATCCGTGCGAGCCACGAGGTCCTTCGCCACAGGCGGACGCACCTTGGTCCGCATCGGGAACGTGCCGCCCCCGTGGCTCCATGCCATCAAGCAACGCTAACGCATGTCCGTACTCACAGCGATGGCTCGCGAACCACCCAGGGTGAAGGAGCGCCTGGGTGAGGACAAGTCACCCCGGCCGGTCGGAAGGTGACGCGAAAGGCGGATGGACAACTCAGCACCCAACGCCACGATCCCGCACTCGCGCCCGGAGCGGACGCGCCAGAGGAGCAACATCATGAGCAACCTCGCACCACCTCAGCAGCAGACGCCGCGCGCACCTGTCCCCGCTGTGTCGCCGGTAGATCGCTGGACAGCGGGCCGCGTCACCCTGCTCGTCCTGGGCATCGTCACACTGCTGTTCGGCGCCGGCATGCTGATCGGTGCAGGCGCACTCAGCGCGGTCGACAACCACTGGCGCGACGGCGACTACCTGACCACGGACGAGGCGCAGCTGCGCACCACGGGTTACGCCCTCGCCTTCGACGACATGCACGTGTCCGGGCTCAGCGGTGACTGGCTCGGCGAGGCCCGAGTGCGTGCGACCAGCTCCGACCCGGATGCGTCTGTGTTCGTGGGGGTGGCCCGGACCGACGACGCCCAGGCGTACCTGAGCGAGGTTCAGTACTCGACCGTCGAGGAGATCGATGACCCCGAGACCCGGTACGGCGAGCATGCCGGTGGCGCACCTTCGGTGAAGCCGACTGAGGACGACATCTGGATCGCCCAGGCCAGCGGCACCGGAACTCAGACCCTGCGATGGACACCGAAGGACGGCAACTGGTCCCTCGTGTTCATGAACGAGGACGGTTCGAGCGACGTACAGGTCACGGCAGACGTCGGCGCAACGGCCCCGTTCGTGACACCGGTGATCCGGATGCTGCTGATCATCGGCACCGCCTTCGCCCTTGGCGGACTCGGTCTGATCGTTCTGTCGACCAGCCGCGCGAGGCGCGCGGCCGCGGGGCAGGAATGACGAGTGTCAAGGCTCCGGCTCGCGGATGTGACCGGACGCCGGTCCAGTCGAACAACGACTTGAGGTGATCCTGCACGGAGTACGGCGGCGGGATGAGGACGCCGTACCCTGCCGACATGGAGCCAGTGCCCACGATGCCTACGGTCCGGGTCGCAGCAGTCCAAGCCATGCCCGTGGTGCTGGACCTGGAAGCCAGCCTCGACAAGGCGCTCGGACTCCTGGCGGATGCGGCCGGGCAGGGTGCCCAGCTGGTGGTGTTCCCCGAGACGTTCCTCTCGCTCTACCCGTCGTACGCCTGGGCTCACCTGACGGGCGGCGACGGCAACGCGCTGTGGGAGCGGCTGTGGGCCAGCTCGGTCGAGGTCCCGGGTCCCGTCGTCGACCGGATCGCCGCCGCGTGCCGGGAGCACGACGTCCTCTGCGCCATGGGCGTCAACGAGCGCGAGCTCGAGCGCCCCGGCAGCCTCTACAACACGCTGTTGTTGATCGGTCCGGACGGTTTGCTCAACAAGCACCGCAAGCTCATGCCGACCCACCACGAGCGGCTGTTCCACGGTGTCGGAGCGGGCGACGACCTCCAGGTCACCGAGACACATCTGGGCCGGCTCGGTGGGTTGATCTGTTGGGAGAACCGGATGCCGTTGGCCCGGTGGGCCGTCTACCAGGGCGGCCCACAGATCTGGCTCGCTCCGACAGCGGACGACTCCGACGGATGGCAAGCAACGATCAGGCACATCGCCATCGAGTCCGGTGCCTTCGTCGTGTCAGTGCCCCAGTTCATCCAGCGCGCTGCATTCGGCGACGACTTCCCCTGGCCGCTCCCGGACTCCGACGTCTTCGGCCGGGGTGGGGCAGCCATCGTCGCCCCCGCGTCCGGCGAGGTCATCGCGGGGCCGCTGTACGACGCCGAGGGCATCGTCGTCGCCGACTGCGACCTCCGGCAGACGCTCCATGCCAAGCGCTGGTTCGACGCGGCGGGCCACTACAGCCGCGCCGACGTCCTGTGGCCGAAGTCGCCCCACTGACGCCGACCGACCATCCGACTCTCCCCCGGTCAGTCGAGGTGGTAGGGGCTGGGGCCTTGCTCCCACGTGACGTGGTGTTCGGCCGCGTACACCTCGACTGCGGTGCGGATGGTCGCGTAGAAGGCGGCTCTCGCTGAGAGCAGGGAGCTCGTAGCTCTCGATCTTCTGCCGTACGGCGTCCTTCAGCTCGGCGAAGACGAGTCGCGTGCCCCGCTGTGCGAGGTCCGCGTCGAGATCCTCGAGCATGTCGGCCGCGGTGGTGTCGAGGTCGGTGATCGGTTCGGCGGCCACGATGATCCACGTGGGGCGAGGCTCGATGGCTGCGAGGCGTCGCACCTGGTTCCGGAAGGTGCGCGCGTTCGCGAAGAGCAGTGGCGCATCGAACCGGTAGATGGCCAGGCCGGGGAGGTGCTCGGTGGTCTGGCGGTAGGCCGTGTCGTGGTATCCGCGGAGGTCGCCGGACCGTCCCAGCAGTGCCTGATGAGGCCACCACACTCGCCGGAACACGTTGAGGATGGACATGCCGACGGCCACCGCGATGCCGTACAGCACCCCGAGCAGGGCAACGCTGAGGAACGCGACGAGGGCGAGGACGAAGTCGGAACGCCGCCGTCGTCGGAGCCGGCGGAATCCGGCGATGTCGGCGAGTGAGAGTGACGCGGCGATGACGACCGCTGCGAGTGCTGGCTGCGGAAGATTACGCAGCAGGCCTGGCGCGACGAGCAGCATGACGAGGATCGCAGCGGCCCCGACGAGTCCGGTGACCTGAGTCCGGGCGCCGCTCTGGAAGGCGACTGCGGTCCGCGATCCGCTGGTGCTGACGGGGAAGCCCTGGAAGAGCCCAGCGGCGATGGTGGCCGCTCCGACGCCGACCATCTCGCGGTTCCCGTCGATCTCTGCGCCGGTCTTGTCGGCGAACACCGATGCGGTGGAGATGGTGTCGGTGAGGGATACCAAGGCGATGCCGAGTGCGCCCCCGAAGAGCAGGGCCAGGTCGCCGATCGGCACGGTGGGGATGGTGAACGGTGGCAGCCCGGACGGCAGCGCGCCGACGAGGGCGACACCACGGTCGGCGAGGTTGAACACGCTGACGGCAGCGATCGCGAGGAGGACTGCAGCGAGAATGCTCGGGAAGATCGGCCACAGGCGCTGCAGGACCAGGATGAGGGCCAGGCTTGCCACGCCCACTGCGAGTGCAGGGCCGACGGTTTCGCCGTCCAGGACTGCCTTGGCGAACGCGACTGCTTCAGCAATCAGCCCGTCTGCGTCGACGGAGAACCCGAAGAGCTTGGGCAGCTGGCTGACGAGGATCGTGAGCGCGAGGCCGTTCATGTAGCCGATCTGGGTCGGCTTCGAGAGAAGGTCGGCGACGAAGCCGAGCTTGAACCTGCCAGCGAGCACGGTGATCGCGCCGACCATCAGAGCAAGCACGGACGCGTAGCTGATCGCGGTCTGCGGGCTTCCGTCGGCGGCCACGAGCGGCACGAGCGTGGCAGCGATCATCGGACCGAGAGATGAATCAGGTCCGAGGACGAGGATGCGCGAGGGACCGAACAGGGCGTAGCCGAGCAGCGCGAGGATCGTGGTGTACAGCCCGGTGATGACCGGCAAGCCCGCCAGCTCCGCGTACGCCATCCCTTGAGGGACCAGGAGCGTGGTGACGACGAGGCCGGCGACAAGGTCCTTGCCGAGGAGCGCGGGCCGGTATCCCCGCAGCATCGAAAGGCCCGGCATCACGCGCGAGAGTGCATCCAGGCGAGAGGGTGCTGCTGCCGTCACGCCCGTGCTCCTCCCGGTCGGCTCCATGCTCGCAGCAGCGCGCGGACCTGCGCGAACATCGCCTCAGCGGGCGAGTACCTCCTACTTCCCGTGTCCGGGGACCCGGCCGGCGTGGTCGTAGTCGACGGTGAGGTTCTCGCCGGAGTCCGGGTCGAAGAGGTGGATCTTCGTCCCGTCGACCCAGATCTCGGCCTCCTCGCCCTCCCGGATCCGGCTGGTGCCGTCGAGGGACACGACGAGCTGGTTGCGCCCCGACTCACTGTCGAGGTCGCGCTCGAGCTGTCGCCGGTGCTCATCCACCTCGGGCGGTGCCTCGAACGGGATGTAGGCGTAGGTCTCGTTGCCCAGCCACTCGACGACGTCGACCTGCGCCCGGAAGGTCGAGCCGGAGCCATGATCGGTGCGAACCGCGGCGTCCTCGAAGCTCCCCGGGCGGATTCCGGCCAGCAGCAGGCCCTTGCCGACGGCCTTCTCCGCCCGTTCCGGGGGCAGCTGCACCGTCCCGAACGGCAGCTTCACCGAGGTGCCCTCGACGGTGGCGGGCAGGAAGTTCATCGGGGGCGATCCGATGAAGCCGGCCACGAACAGGTTGCCGGGGTTCTCGTAGAGCTCACGAGGCGTCGCCAGCTGCTGCAGCACTCCGCGCTTGAGCACCGCGACCCGGTCGCCCAGCGTCATGGCCTCGGTCTGGTCGTGGGTGACGTAGACGGTGGTGACGCCGAGCCGCTTCTGCAGCCGGGTGATCTCGATGCGCATCTGTCCGCGGAGCTTGGCGTCGAGGTTCGAGAGCGGCTCGTCGAAGAGGAACGCGTCGGCCTCACGCACGATCGCGCGGCCCATCGCGACGCGCTGCCGCTGACCGCCGGAGAGGTTGCCCGGCTTGCGCTCGAGGTGCTCGTCGAGCTCCAGGGTCTGGGACGCCGCGCGGACCTTCTTGTCGATCTCCGCCTCGGAGGCGTGGGCCAGCCTGAGTGGGAAGGCGATGTTCTCGTAGACGGTCAGGTGTGGGTACAGCGCGTAGTTCTGGAACACCATCGCGAGGTTGCGGTCCCGCGGCGCGAGGTCGTTGACCACCTTGTCGCCGATCACCATCTCGCCCGAGGTGATGTCCTCGAGGCCGACGATCATCCGCAGCAGGGTTGACTTCCCGCAGCCGGACGGTCCGACGAGGATCATGAACTCGCCGTCCTGCACGTCGATGCTGACGTCGTTCACCGCCGCGAACCCGTCGCCGTAGGTCTTGACGATGTGCTTCATGTCGATGGCAGCCATCGGGTCACCCCTTCACCGCCCCGGACGTGAGCCCGGCGACGATCCTTCGCTGGAACAACAGGACGATGATGATGATCGGGATGGTGACCACCACCGAGGCGGTGGCCAGCTGCCCATACGGCGGGTTGAACGGATCGGGCCCGACGAAGTAGGACAGCTGCGCCGGGACCGTGCGTGACGCCGTCGTCGAGGTCAGGGAGAGCGCGAGCACGAACTCGTTCCAGGCGAAGAAGAACGTCAGGATCGCGGCGGTGAAGACGCCCGGCGTCGCCAGCGGCACGATCACCTTGCGGAACGCCTGCCATGTGGTCGCGCCGTCCACCTGGGCCGCCTGCTCCATCTCCCAGGGGATCTCCCGGAAGAACGCCGCCAACGTCCAGATCGCCAGCGGCAACGTGAACGACATGTACGGGATGATCAGGCCCGGCCACGTGTTGAACAGGCCGAGCGTCCGCCACAGATCGAACAACGGCCCCACGAGCGCTACCACCGGGAACATCGCGATCGCCAGCGCGATCGACAGCACGAGCTTCTTCCCCCTGAACTCGAGGCGGGCGATCGCGTACGCCGCCAGCGTTGCCAGGACGACGGACAGGAACGTCGAGATCGCCGCGATGCCGAACGAGTTGATGAGCGAGTCCCGGAAGTCACTGTTGTTGAAGATGTCGGTGTAGTTCTGGAGTGTCGGCTCCTTGGGCAGGAACTGCGGGCTGCCCGCGGCCGTCTCGGTCGGCCCCTTGAACGACAGCGAGATGATCCAGACAACGGGCAGCAGGCACCAGACGAGGATCAGCACGAAGCCCACCCAGGTGCCGATCTTGGTCCGGGTCTCGGTCCTCATCAGCCCTCACCCCTCGCCTGTGCCAGGTCGACCTTGAAGAGCCGGACGATCAGGAAGGCCAGCAGCAGCACGGAGATGAAGAGGAGCACCGACAGCGCAGACCCGAGGCCGAGCTGCATCTGCTCGATCACCTGCCGGTAGGTCAGGAACGACGAGGACTCGGTGTCCTGCGCTCCCCTCGTCATGACGTAGATGGTGTCGAAGATGCGGAAGGCGTCGAGCGCCCGGAAGAGCACCGCGACCATGATCGCGGCCCTCATGTTCGGGAGTATCACCTTGTAGAGCCGCTGCCACCAGGTGGCACCGTCGACCTTCGCCGCTTCGATCATGTCCTCCGAGATCTGGGCCAAGCCAGCGAGCAGGAGCAGGGCCATGAACGGCGTGGTCTTCCAGATCTCCGAGAACATGATCGCGAACATCGCGGGCCAGTGGCTGCCGAACCAGTTGGTGTCCGGCTGGAGCCAGGGCAGCCAGGAGAACCATGAGTTGACCCAGCCGTTGCTGAGGCTGAAAGCGAACTGCCAGGCGTACGCCGCAACCACGGTCACGATGCCGTAGGGAATCAGGATCGCCGTGCGGATGATGCCACGCGCGAACACGATGCGGTGCATCACCATCGCGAACGCGAAGCCGATCACCAGCTCCACCGAGACCGTGACCAGCATGATCAGCACGGTGTTCACGGTGTCCTGCCAGAACAGCGAGTCGGTGAGCACCGTCCAGTAGTTCTCGAGGCCGACGAACTGCTTGTCGTCCGGGGACGTGAGCCGGTAGCGGAACAACGAGAGGTACAGGGCCTGGATCATCGGCCACGCGGTGACGGCCAGCATCACGATGACGGCCGGTGCCACCAGTCGTCGGCCGAGCCTGTTCTCGGCGCGTGCCCGGTCGCTGACCTTCTTGGGCGCCCGCGGCTGGTCGCCGGTCTTGGCCGCGACGGTGGTCGCGGTACTCACAGCAGGCTCCTTCCGTGCAGCACGTCCTGGATGAACTTCTGTGAGTCCGGCGGAGTCTTGCTGTCGACCCCGTCCGGCGGGTGCCAGCTGCTCTGGAGTGCTCCGGAGATGTCGCTCCAGTACGGCGTGACGGTGCGTGGAGCCGCGGCGTCGAGGCTCTCCTGGAACAGGGCGAGCAGCGGCTGTGGGTAGATCTTGGCCAGTGCCGGGTAGCGATAACCAGCGGCGCTGGCGGGCATGTTGCCGGTGAGCTCGGCGTTCACGCCCT
Source organism: uncultured Actinomycetota bacterium (assembly GCA_963698945.1). GTDB lineage: Bacteria > Actinomycetota > Actinomycetes > Propionibacteriales > Nocardioidaceae > Marmoricola. The sequence goes on from CAVOST010000009.1 coordinate 94,641, forward strand.
GGTTGTCGGCCGAGGTGATGCACTCGATCGCCTTCATGGCCTCGTCCTTGTGACGGGAATACGCACTCACCCCGACGCCGATGCCGCCGTACGGTGGTCGGGACGCCTCGCCCTGGGTGGACCGCGGGTATCGGGTGAAGCCGAGGTCCTGTTTCACCTCGGGCTGCGTCTTGTCGTAGTTCGTCCAGATGTAGGTCCAGTTGACCATGAAGGCGCCCTGGGGACCGCCGAACGTGGCGCCCGACGTGCCTTCGTTGGAGACCGACAGGTCGGCCGGCGCTGCGCCCGAGCCCGAGAGCTTCTCGATGATCTTCGCCGCCGTGTCACCTGCGGGCGAGTCGACCTCGACGGTGAGATTGACGCCCTTGTCGGTGTTGGTCGCGATCGCACCGCCCGCACCCGAGATCAGTGCGTTGATCCACACCGCGTAGCCTTCGAACTTGTTCGCCTGGACGGCGACCTTGCCGTCGTTCTTGGCTGCCGCATCGATGATCTGGTCCCAGGTGACCGGCTGGTTCATGTCGATGCCGGCCTTCTGGGCGAACGACTTGCGGTACCAGAGCACCTGGGTGTTGGACCAGAACGGTGCGACAACGAGCTGGCCATCCCACGTGGCGGCGTCTACGGCGCCCTTGAAGGACTGCTCCTTCAGCTTGCCCTGCAGGTCCTCGGGGATCGGAGCCAGGAACCCGGCGTTCGAGAACTCTGCTGTGTAGGGCGGGTCGATGCTCATGATGTCGATCTCGGGGTCCTCCGCCGCCAGCCGCCGCGAGAGCTGGATGCGTTGCTCAGTGGCGTTCTGCGGCAGGACCTGCACCTCGATCTTGTAGGTGTCGGTGCTGCAGTTCTCTGCGACCTTGGCCTGACCTCCGGCGTCGGGGTTGATGTACCAGGTCAAGGTGTCGGCCGAGTCGGAACTGGCCGTGCAAGCGCCGAGTAGACCGGAGGCGAGAATCAGTGCGACTGGTACGGCGAGACTGCGGTGTAGGCGACCCATGCACCCTCCCAGTCAGTGCCTACTACAGATCTACCGCTCCGCGTCGCGGTTGTAAACAGGTACGGCCGACGACGAGCGAGTCTGGGTGGTGGTCATCGACCTGGTCCGGCATGTGGGTGCCAATCGCCAGCGACCGTCGCGGCGGTACGAACGTCATCCGAACTGTGCGCCCGAGCGCACAGTTCGGATGACGTCGCGGAACCGGTTACTTGCCCTGGCGCAGGCTGCTGGAGCCGGTGTACTCGAAGTCCTGCACGTACGGCCTGGCGGAGACGGGGTACGGCGAGGTCAGGCTGGCGACCGTCTTCCCCTTGCGCACCAGCTTGGCGCTGACCCTGCCGTTGCGGAGGGGAACGACACAGGCGTTCACGCCCACCTTGACGGTGCAGCTCTTGGTCACCCCACCTGAGGTGACCCGCACGACGCCGGCGGCCTTGGCGAAGGTGAGTGCCTCGACCGTGTTGCGGCCCTTGCTGCCGCCGCCGTTCTTCATGTACTTGGACTGCCTGAACGTGGTCTTGGCGCCCAGTGTCTGCCTCCGGTGGGTCAGGTAGATGGCGTCACGCTTGATCTTCGGCGCCTTCCCGGTCTTGAACCACACGAGGTAGTAGGCGTTGATGTCGAGGAACGAGTAGCCGTGCTTGGCCGAAACACCCATGCCCGACCCCTCCGGCAGGTCGTTCCAGGTGGTGACCTGCGCCCAGTCGCTGTCGCTCTTACGGGCGATCGCCCAGCTGTTGCGCAGATTCTGGGTGTTCTGCGACTCCCAGTAGCGACCCTCGCGCGGTCGGACGTCCTGGAAGGAGACCGGCTGCATCCACTTGTCACCCATCGCCTGCACCCTGTTGGCGCGGGCGACCGGACCGGTGGAGTAGGTGACGTTGGGGTTGTTCCACATCGGGTTGCGCACACCCCAGTTGGCCATGCCGTAGGTGATCGATGCGAACTTCTTGGCCTGCTTCTGCTCGTCCTGGAACAGCGGGAAGAACGCGACAGGGACGCCCTTGCCGGCCATGGTGTTCATGACCGACTTCCACCAGGCCGGGGACTTGTTCTCGGCGGTGAACGGCGAGAGCACCATCTTGCCGTTGACGCGGTACGCCGCCCTGTACTTGCCGAGCTCGGTCATCTTCTTGGCCATCACCGCGACGGAGGTGTTCCTCAGCTGACTGCCGCCACTGGTGTCCGGCATCGGGATGATCTTGAAGCCCGGGTCGACGGCCGCGGCCGCCTTCATCATCAGCAGGACGTTGTCCCAGTTGCGGTTGGTCTTGGCGGGAAGCGAGTAGATGACCACGGTGAAGCCGTCGATCCCCTCGGAGATCGCCTGACGCACCTCGGTCTTCATGTCCGCCAGACGCCAGCTGGACGTCTTCAGCGGCTTCCGGCCGAGGGGACGGTCGCGGAGGTAGCCGCCGTACGCCGCGTGCTTGCCGTGCTCACCGCGAGGCGACAGGTAGTTGACCTTGTAGTAGTCCGAGGCCGGGTTCTTGTTGTCCAGCGAGATCGGCAACGAGGAGACCCAGTTCGCGAACACCTTGTGGCGGGACTTGCGCAAGGTGGCCTTCGACGGCATGTCGAAGGGCAGCCTCGGCTTGCTGGCCGTCTTGGCCGCCGCAGGAGCGGCCGCCTCGGCGACGAGCCCCGGAGCGCCCACGAGGGGGGCTGCCAGGAGTGGGACGAGCGTGGCGACCATGAGTCGGCGTACGCGGCGTGGGGTCTGTCGGGGGGCAGACGAGGGCATGCTGTTCCTTCCCTACGCCTGCGAGGTGAGCTGTCGGGTTCGGGACAGGAGGTGGCCCGGCGACACGAGTGGTGCCCGTGCCGCTTCACCCCAAGACCGGCGGTGCCGGTCAGAGAGACCTTGGGTCCCCCGCTCCCACCCCTGGTGTGATCAAAGTGACCCCTGTGGTGGTCGGTGGGGTGGGATTCGGCGGACCGACCAGGAGCGAGGAATGGCGGGTTCTCCGGGCCCGGGACGAGGGGACGAATATTCCGAGAGGTGTGACTGGTCCGCGCGATGTTGCGGCGGCCCAGCGGGAATTACCGTACCCAGACGGGTCTCCAGTCCGCAAAGGGGGGTCGGGTGCGACCGAACTACCCTCGCGAGATGCGACCGCTCCGGTACTCCATCAACATCACCTTGGACGGCTGCTGCGATCACCGTGCGATCCCTGCGGACGAAGACCTGCACCGTCACGCGGCCCAGACCCTCGCACAGGCAGATGCCCTTCTCTTCGGTCGGGTGACCTACGAGCTGATGGAGTCAGGGTGGCGGTCACCGGCGCCGGCGGGAGCCAGACCCGACTGGATGGAGCCCTTCGCCGAGACGATCAACGCGGCGAGGAAGTACGTCGTGTCGAGCACCCTGGAACAGCCCGACTGGAACGCGGAGCTCGTGCGCGGGGACCTGGGTGAAGCCGTGCAGCGACTCAAGCAAGAGCCGGGCAACGGCCTGTACGTGGGGGGCGTGCAGCTCCCCATGGCGTTGACCGAGCTGGGCCTGATCGATGAGTACGAGTTCGTGGTGCATCCGCGGCTCGCGGGTCACGGGCCCACGCTGTTCGCGGGGCTGACGGAGCACGTCGACCTGAGGCTCGTCGGCCGGATGGAGCTCGGCTCGGGTGCAGTGGCGATGAAGTACGAGCCCAGGAGGTAGCCCGCGAAGGCCGGCGTAGCTAAGAGGTCGAGGTCTCGGCGGCGCTCTTGATCGAGGCGGCCTCCGTCTCGACGTACCGCTTGGTTAGCGACCGCGTCATCAGCCACCCGGGGCCGGACAGCCAACCGGACAAGGTCAGCGCGAGGGTGAGCCGACTCCCGTCGGGATGCGGCTCGACGACGTGCGCGGCGGTGACGGTGACGCCCGGAGAGCGCGACTCCCAGGTGTACGACGACCCGTCGGCAAGCTCGGTGACCGTCCACACCGCCGTGGGCAGCCGGGGCTGCTGCAACCGGGTTCGGGAGCCCACGACCAGCGGGCCGGCGTCGAGACGCTCCACGGACTCCACCGTCGGGATCCGCTCCGGCCACCGCTCGACCTCGACGACCAGCGCCCAGACCCGCTCGGGCGGCGCCGCGATGGTGACGGTGTGCTGCAGGCCGAGCATGGGCCGAGTTTAGGACGGCTCGCGACGAGCCTCAGGCCATGCGCGGGTACGGTCCCGGTCATGACCTCGGAGGAGTTCGTGCCCGCCGGCTTCGATCCGCCGACCTCACTGGTCACCGACCAGTTCCGCCTCGAGCCGTTGGGGCCGCAACACAACGAGGCCGATCTTGCCGCCTGGACCTCCAGCATCGAGCACATCCGCTCCACGCCCGGATACCCCGACGGCAGCTGGCCACCACCTGGCGGGATGACGCTCGAGGAGAACCTCTCCGACCTCCGCCGCCACGCGGACGACTTCGCGCGGGGCGCCGGTTTCACCTTCACCGTCCTCGACCCGGGCGACAGCGACGTGATCGGCTGCGTCTACCTGTACCCGTCGGCCTCTGACGAGTGGGACGTGACGGCGCAGTCCTGGGTGCGGGCCGACAGGTCGAGCCTCGACGTACCACTCGCCGACGCCGTCGCAGGTTGGCTCGCCACTGCCTGGCCCTGGGCACGTGTGGACCGCTGCGGTCGCTGAGTTCTCTAGCTGCCCTTGGCGTCCTGGCCGCCACCGATCGCAGCCTCGATCGCCTGGTTGACGGTCTCGACCACGCGCAGCCGCGCGAATCGCTTGGAGTCGCCTTCGATGAGGTGCCACGGCGCCTGCGTGGTGCTCGTCTGCTCGAGCATGTCCTCCACTGCCTCGGCGTAGGCGTCTCGCTTCTTCCGGTTGCGCAGGTCCTCGTCGGTGAGCTTCCACGACTTGAGCGGGTCCTTCTTGCGCGCCTCGAAACGCCGCAGCTGCTCCTCGTCGGAGATGTGCATCCAGAACTTGATCAGGATGGTGCCCTCGGCCACCAACATCGACTCGAACTCGCGGATCTCGGTGTAAGCCCGCTGCCATGCGTCGGGGTCGGCGTACTCCTCGACGCGTTCGACGAGCACCCGGCCGTACCAGGAGCGGTCGAAGACGGCCATGCCACCCCACCCCGGCAGCACCGGCCAGAACCGCCACAGCCAGTGGTGCCGCTTCTCGTCGTGCGTCGGCGCGGAGAATGCGCGCACGCGGACGTGGCGAGGGTCGAGACGCCTGACGAGCCGCTTGATCGCCCCGCCCTTGCCGGACGCGTCCCAGCCCTCGAACACGATGCACACCGGCGGCCCGAGTTCACCGCTGCCGACGAGACCGGCGAGCCGCAACCGCAATGCCAGCAGCCTGCTCTGCTCCTTGCGCAGCCGCTTCTTCGCCTTCTTCTTCGGCAACGACACGGAGAGGTCGAGCTCATCGAGTCGTCCCACCCGAGCTCCTCCTCCGACGACGGCGCTGTGCGAGGAGTCTAGGCGCTCGATCGCGATCAGTCGGCGCCTAGTACTGCTCCCCCTTGCGCCACTCCATCTCCTGCAGCTCGAACGTGTTGCCGTCCGGGTCGGCGAAGTCTGCTCCCCTGACGCCGCCCCCGAAGTCGTGGATCTCGCCGACCTCCACACCTCGCCGGACGAGTTCGGCGCGCGCCTCGGTGATGTCCTCCACCACCAGGTGCAAGCCTCGAACACTGCCGGGCTCTCCCCCGTAGACGTCCAGCCCGGTCCCGAAGCCGACCGAACAACCCGAGCCCTCCGGTGTCAACTGGACGACCCGGACGCCCTCGCTGGGCTGCACGTCGAAGTCCTTCTTGAAGCCGAGCTTGTCGGCATAGAAGGCGATGGCCCGGTCCACGTCCGAAACCGGTAGTGGGATCAGTTCCAGCCTCATCTGCATCGCAGTCGAGCCCCCTGTTCGCGTGGGCGCGATCATTCCACACGGCCTCCGACGTCCGCTCGCTGTCAGGAGACGGATGGGGGCCAGCGAAGACGGCGCCACTCGTCCCAGGTCGCGAATCCAGTGGGTGGGTCATCAACCGGTCCGGTGCCGTCGAGCTCACCTGGGGTTGGCACGTCGAAGTCGGCAGCCCACTCGGCGAGCTCCTCGTCAGACATGGGCCAGGTTGTGTGCGGCGCTTCGGCCTGGCGCTGGTCAAGTCGTCTCCGTTGCTCGGCTGGGGTGGCCTCGAAGTAGCGCATCTCCACGATCGCACCGAGGTCGGCTGCTGCCTGCCGCAGAGCCGATCGCTCGTCTCGACTCCACAGGCCGTAGTCGATGACGACGTTGTTGCCAAGCTCGAGGGCGCGCAGCCCGATCTCGATGAGCCGGCCTTCGATCACGTCCTGGGCTGACGGCGGATTCTCGTGCCCGTAGAGAGCCTTCACCCATTCGTCCTTCGTCAGGCGGAGTGCTTGCTGCTCGACCTCTATGCGCCGCGCAGCAGTGGTCTTCCCCGTGCACGGGAGGCCCACAGTCAGGAACAGCGTCGGTTTCCTCATCATCCCCCTCTCCGAGCGGGCGACTTCGGCGGGTTGTCGCGCCGTCGCACTACCCGTTCAGACGCTCGTCGGCGCTTCTCTGAAAGTCGTCAGAAGTGTTCGCATGCGGGAACGCGATGTCGGGGACGGGGATGCCCAATGCCGAGCAGATCGGCTCCCACCCGTCGCGAGGTTGCCAGTCGATGAGTCGATCGGCCGGGACCTCGGCGCGCACGGCGGAGTTGTGCGCGTCGTAGGCCGCCATCGCGGCATCGCGGTCCCGCCAATGCGGTGTGAACCTCTCGAACATGGCCTCGTTCATGGCCCTCATCGGCAGCAGGTGAGGTGGGAGGTCGCGATCCAGGACAGCGAACAGCGTCTTGCTCACGCTGTTCCACCACACCTCTGCGCTAGAGCGGGTGGACAGCAGCACGAGAGCCTCCGGGTTGGCCGCTGCGATGTCGCGCCAGCACGTGACCGCCGGCCAATCAAGCGTCGCGCGGTAACCGGCAAGCAGACGATTCCAGTCGGTCGGCGCTCCATCGACGGCGGCATGCCAGGTCGAAACGCTGTCGAGGTTGGCGAAGACCTCGCCCATGTGGAACACAGGGCCGTTCAGGACGATGCCGAGCGCTTCTTGGAGCGACGTCGTTCCTGTGCGCCCGAGGCCGGCACCAACGACGGTCAACGACATGCTGCGAGTGTCTCAGCCTCACGGGCGGGCGAACGACCAGGCTGGAACGCACTCGGTCTCTCGAGGTGTCAGGCCGACGTCGGTCATCAAGGGGCGCAATACGTCGTCCACGTAGGCACGACCCTCGGGCTCGGTGCGCCAGACCTCCGCCACCACGAACCCATCGCCACCCGGGTACACGACGTGGGACAGAAGCCCGGCCGGCGGACCTCCGGCCGACATCATGGCCTCTCCGACCCGATCGTCGACGACGTTGAACTGCTCCTGTGTCGCAGGGAAGACCCTGAGGGTGAGGACGACTGCCATGGGGCATTGTCCGCGTCGACGACGGAGGCCGGCAAGGCCCAGCGGAAGGCTCCGCATCTACCCACGCAGTTGCCGCGATCCGGTGGGACAATCAAGCAGCAACTCTGCCGGCTGGGAGATCTGCTGATGGTGCCCGTGCTCGTGTTCCTCGGCGTAGCAACCCTCTTCGGGTGTCTCTTTCGCGTGGTCGTGTGGCTGCGTCTTCGAAGGGTCGCCAGTCAGCCTGATGTGTCCGACGTGGAGCTTTGTGAGCTCAAGCAGGCGAACCGGATCACCTCCGTCGCGGTCGTCGCGTCGCTGGTCGGCCTTGCGGTCGTCGGACTGGCGTACGTGGCCTTCTCACTCGAGTAGCTGGTTCTGCCGCGATCCGCGCGCACATGCCGAAGTGCGGATGCACAGGCTCAAATCAGGAGACGGGATCGAGGTCGGGAAAGGCCCAGGTTCCGTCGAGAATCTCCGGTGTGCCGTCAGGTTGCCCTCACACGAGCGGTGGTCCCTCAACCGGGCGGACTCCGTACCGGAGGCTGATCTCGAGGAGCACCTCGGGATCGGGGGGACCCTGGAGGGACGCAAAATACTCGGCCTGCTCACGAAACATTCCGGTGAGTCCGGGTGAGCTGAGGAGGCCGACCGTCCACACCTCCTCCGTGCCGAGGTTGGCGAAGACATGCGGGACTTCGCGGGGTAACCAGACGAAGCTCTCGGCACCGACCTCGTAGCGCTCTTCACCCACCTCGACCGTGAGGACACCTGTGACGACGTAGATGCCCTCGTCCTCGTGAGTGTGGACGTGACGGCCAGGGCCAGGGGCTCCAGGCGGGATCCGTCCATCACCCAGCGACATTCCGTTGCTGCAGGCCGCCATCAGTGACCACGCGCCAGAGGCCGGGAACGGTCAGGGGGTGGTCCGACTACGAACGGATCCATTGCTGTCACAACTGAGTCCCCATCACCCGAGCCTCCCACCGGCAATATCCACTGCACAAGGCACCACGACATGGCGCTCCGACGACCGTTCGGCTGGCAATCCTCACGTGACGCGGCATCGGCGGTGCAGTGACTGCGTCAGCCGCTCCGCTTGGCCCTGCACAGACGTCCGCTCATGCGGTCGTCCTACTCATGACGAGCTGCGAGGGCCTTGCTCAGTGCCTGCCGCAACGGCGCGATCGCGGCCTAGGAGACGCTCCAGCAACGCCGGGTCGCTCGGCCAGGCCGCCAGCAGCGTCTCTCGCGGAATGCTTCTGGCCGCGAATCGCAGCAGCAGGATCACTGCGACAACGTCGTCGAGTGGGCCGATGACGGGCAGGAACTCGGGCAGGAGGTCGATCGGCGACACCACCCAGAGCACTGCGATGAGCAGCGCTACCTTCGCGCGTCGCGGGACCTCCGGGGACCTCCGCAGGACTCGCGCGGCTGTGACGCAGGACGGGAGGAACTCCGCAACTTGCCGCATGAGCCCGTTCGGGAGTCGGGATGCAAACAGCATCATCAGCGCGCAGCTGACGCCCCACAGCACCAGCGCGGCGACTGACAGGAGAAGGAGTCGCTCCACCCAGAAATCGTAGCCTCGCCGCGGCTGGTCGGCGTAGGAGCCGCCGACGTCGCTCGACGGACACTCAGCCCGTGGGTTTCTCCTCGACCTTCGCGTCTATCAGCGGAGCCACCCACGAGGCCCGGGTGTCGGAGTCGATGAAGATCGCTCGAAGGAGCAAGGTCATCGGCACGGCCAGGAGCGCGCCGAGCGCGCCGAGCAGGAAGGTCCACACGACCAGCGACATGAAGGTGATCTCAGCACTCAGCCCGACGGAGTTGCCCACGATGCGGGGCTGGATGAACGTCTGGATCGTGACGTTGAGGACGCTGTAGGCCAGGACCACCATCAGCAGCCCCTGCCAGCCGTCGTCGAGCAACGCCAGGAACGCGGGCGGGATGATCCCGATGATGAAGCCGATGTTCGGGATGAAGTTCGTCAGGAACGAGAAGAACCCCCAGACCAGGGGCAGGGGGACGCCCAACAGCCACAGGGCGCCGGCATCGAGCACGCCGACGATCGCGCCGAAGAGCGCGGTCATCAGGAGGTAGGTCTGTGACCCCCTCAGGAACTTGCCCATGGCGGCGGTCAGGGCAGGCTTGGTGCCCTGGAGAGCAGTGACGCGGGGTGCGAAGCCCGGCACCGCGACGACGAAGAAGAACATCAACGTCACGAGGAAGAACAGGGATCCGACCGCATCGAGGATCCCCGCGACCACGTCGCCCAGCGTGTCGGCCAGCTTCGCCGGGTCCAGCTGCGAGAGCGCGTCACTCGTGGACTTCGTGCTCAGGCCGAGCTGGGACAGGCCGTCCTCGGCGTCCTTCGTGAGGGCCTTGGCCTCGGCGGCGTACGTCGGGAGCAGGTCGACGAACTTGATCAGGCACACGACGCTGCCGACGACCATCACCACCAGGATGAGGTAAGCCGCGGCGAGGGCGACCAGCGTCGCCAACCAGCTGGGCCAGCGGTGATTGCGCAGCCACCGGCCGATCGGCATCACCGCGATGGTGAGCACGATGGCGAGCATCGTCGGAGCGATGATCCCGGCTGCCGCCCTGATGCCGAAACACAGCGCGACGGCGCCGGCGATGCCGAGCAGGACGACGATCGAGCGGGGCATCGTCGTGGGGTTGCCGACCAGTGCGTTCCTGGTACCGGCCGGTCCGTCGGCCTGCGATGACATGGGGTCACCGTAGATAGTGCGCTCCGCGCGTGCCTCACCCGCACTAGGTGACGCAGGTTCGCCTGTCGAAGGGCCACCATGTCGGAACGCACCGGCCAGGGCGCCGCTAGGTTCGTCCCCAGTCAGGCTGACGCCACCCGAGATGAGGTCTGGAACGCCGAGATGGGACTGATCTTCTCGATCTTGATGCTGGGTCTGCTTGCCAGCGCGTCTCCAGCCACCATCGTGGTGTTCATCCTGGTGCTCGGGACGGCCAGGGCACGGGTCAACGCGGCCGCGTTCTTGATCGGCTGGGGTGCCTCCCTCACCGTCGTCTTCACCGCCAGCTACCTCCTCGGCTCCTCGCGGAGCGCCCAGCACGGAGGTGGCCGGACAGGGGTCCTCGTCATCGAGGTCCTGCTGGGATGCGTTCTGCTGGTGACCGGCATACGTCGGTGGCGCCATCGCGACGAGGTCCCGGACAGTACTCGGGGCTGGGGGTCACAGCTCATGTCCCGGACCAAGGACCTGAGTCCGCCTGGCGCAGCCGTGGTCGGCGTGCTCAAGCAGCCGTGGGCCATCACGACGGCCGCGGCTGTCGTCGTGGTGCATCACCACGAACCGGGGCTCGTGACACTCATCGCCTTCGCCTGCTTCACCGTCGCCTCCACAGCCAGCGTCGGGGTGATGTACCTCTACTACACGCGACGCCCCGAAGAGGCGATGGCGTACCTGGGTGACCTGCGAGACCGAGCGACCGCCTCCGGGCCCATGGTGTTCGCCGTGGCAGCAGCGCTGGTCGGAGCATTCCTGGTGCTCGACGGTCTCGTCGCCTTGAAGGGCTCGTGAGAGAGGAGGTCACGGTGGAGCTCGTGACTCCCGCGCCGACTCAGGTGACAGGGACTCTTGGTCGATCGGAGGCGGTGGTCGCATCGGGGACGTGGATCTCGGCAGGTCTCCCCGGGAGCGCACGATCGAGCCAGGTCGGCAGCCACCAGTTCGCTGGGCCCAAGAGCTTCATGGTGGCCGGTACGAGGATCAGGCGGACGATGGTGGCGTCGAGGGCGATGGCTGTGGCGAGCCCGATGCCCATCATCTTCGCCAGCGGGTCCTGCGCCATGGCGAAGCCGCCGAAGACCGCGACCATGATCAGCGCTGCCGATGTGATCGTACGGGCGGTCCCCGTCAGTCCCCGCACCACCGCCTCGTCATTGTCGCCCGTGCGGAGGTACTCCTCTCGCACACGCGAAAGCAGGAAGACCTCGTAGTCCATGGACAGCCCGAACAGGATCGCGAACATGAACAGTGGGATGAACGACAGGATCGGCACGGTGGACTCGAGCCCGATCAGGTCGGCACCCCATCCCCACTGGAAGATCATCACCAGAACGCCGTACGCCGCGCTGACGCTGAGCAGGTTCATCACGGCCGCCTTCAGAGGAACCAGCAGGGATCGGAACATCAGCATCAAGAGCAGGAACGACAACAGGACCACTGCCGCGATGAATGCGGGCAACCGTTCCTGGACGCGGTCGCCGAGGTCGGCGAACACCGCCACCTGGCCACCTACGTGGGCTCGGGCCGGGGAGTCCTCGAGCACGCTCGGGAACACCTCCGCGCGCAGGCGGTCGATGGTGTTCCGCGTGGCTTCCGACTGAGGGCTGGTGGTCGGTTCGGCCATAAGCACTGAGACGCCCGAGCGCGAGTCAACCTGCATCGGGGACACGTCGGCGATGCCCGGGTCTGCGGCGATCGCGGTCGACAGTGGGGTCAGGACTGCCTGGTCGCCCGACGGCTCCACGACGACGGCGAGGGGACCGTTGGCTCCCGGCCCGAAGCCGGACTCGATCAGGTCGTAGGCCCTGCGCTCGGTCCGTGACTGCGGCATCGTGCCCTCGTCGGGAAAGCCGAGCCGCAGCGCGGTCACCGGCGCGGCAAGGGCGAGCAACAGGAGGGTGGCGCCCACGGCGTACCCCTTGGCGTGCCGGCCGACGTGTTCGGCCCACGCCCGCCAGCGGCTGCCCGCAGGCGCGCCGCCTCGGCGGAACCGACGTCCGTTGACACGGTGCCCGGCCAGGCCGAGAAGCGCCGGCAGCAGGGTGATGGAGGCGAGCACCATCACCAGGACGACGAAGGAGATCCCGATTCCGCCCGCGGTGACGAACGGGATCCTCGCGACGGCCAGCCCGAGGATCGCCACGACCACTGTTCCGCCGGCGAAGACGACCGACCGCCCAGCGGTGGCCAGGGAGCGGCCAACAGCGTCGACGACGCTCAACCCCTCGGCCAGGTGCTCGCGGAAGCGGGTGAGCACGAAGAGGGCGTAGTCGATGCCGACGCCGAGACCCACCATGGAGCCGATCACCGTCGCCCAGCTCGGGATGTCGACGACGTAGGCGACCAGGGACAGCGAACCGGCTCCTACGGCGAGGCCGAGCAGTGCTGTCCCGATCGGCAACCCCATCGCAACAAATGATCCGAAGGCGAGCAACAGGATCACGATCGCGACGAGCAGACCCAGCGCCTCGCCGAGGCCGGTGGGGGCCTCCTCGAACGCGAAGAACAGGTCACCGCCGGCCTCGATCCGGACCGACGAGCCGTGGCCGAGCTCGTCAAGGAGTGCCTTGAGGTTCTGCAGGTCGCGTGTCGAGAGGTCCTTGCGATCGGGGTACTGGACGCGGATCAGGGCGACCTTCCCGTCGGGAGAGACCGTTCCGGACTCGACGGCAGCGTGCCGACCGGCGTCCAGGGCCCCGGCCGGGTCGCTGGTGCCGAGCACCTTCGGGAGCGCCGCAACCGCGTCCTCGATCCGCGCGACCTGAGACCGCGCATCGGGAGAGTCGAGGAAGTTCGCGCCGTGATCGCGTGGCGTGAGGACGACGTCGGCACCAAGCCCCTTTGCCGCGGAGTCGGCCCTGGCCATCAGCTCGGTGGCCCGGTGCGAGTCCAGTCCCGGCGCCTCGAACGGGTCCTCGAGGTGGCGTCCGAAGGCAGCAGAGGAGGTGACCACGAGGACGGAGAGCGCGATCCAGGCTCCGATCACGGGCCACGGGTGCCCGGCCGCGAAGCGGCCCAGCCGTTCGAGTGCACGAGACATGGAGACTCCTGGCGGAGGGGCCCGCGCTTGGTGCGCCCGGCCGGTGCCTTCAAACCTCGCGCCGCCAGCCGCCGGTGCCATCGGGCAAGGGGCTCGAAAGCGGGGGTCCCTTCGGCCGAGTGAGGATCAGACTTTCGGCCGGTCTGCGGACGCGGTCGATTCCCTACTCTGAGGTGGTGAACAACCCGCTGCGGTCCGTGCTCAGCGAGCCCCGGGCGTCCGCAGCACCGGTGCGGGTGTGGCGCGACTGGGCACTCCTGGCCGCCGTAGTGGTGGCCGGCGTGCTGGAGGCCACGCTGCGCGATGACCTGCCGCTGCGCTGGCTGTCCGCGCTGGTGACGGTGGGCCTGGCGCCCACGTTGCTCTGGAGGCGAACCCATCCGTTCGCCACCGTCGCGCTCGCGTTCGGCGTGTCCGCCCTTGTCGACATCGGCTTGATCCTCGCCGACGCCCCTGAGCTCCAGATGTACACGATGCTCTACTTCCTGGTGCTCCCCTACTCGCTCTTCCGCTGGGGCTCCGGGCGTGAAGCGGCCGCCGGCCTGGTGGTGATCCTGGCTGCCGCTGCACTCGGGATCTACGTCAGCTGGACCGGTGTCGGCGACGCGATCGGAGGGACCGCAGTCCTGCTGAGCTCGATCGTCCTCGGGCAGTCCGTGCGCACCCAGCACGGCGCCCGGCAACGGCGGCTCGAGCAGGTGAAGTCCGAGGAACGTGTCGAGCTGGCTCGCGAGCTCCACGACACGGTGGCTCACCATGTCTCCGCGATCGCCATCCATGCTCAGGCAGGGCGCGCCTTGGCGGCCACCAGCCCGGGTTCGTCGCTCGAGGCGTTGGAGGTGATCGAGCTGGAGGCGTCCCGCACTCTTGCGGAGATGCGCTCGATGGTGCGCGTCCTGCGCAACGGGGCACCCGCCGACTACGCCCCGCAACCGGGAGCGGGCGAGCTCGGCAGCTTGGTCGACGCCTCGCCGGGCCCGCCCACCGTGCGCGTGGACCTCACCGGTGATCTCGCCGGCCTGCCGGCGGCGGTCGACGCGGCGTTGTTCCGGATCGCGCAGGAGGCTGTCACCAATGCCCGGCGCCATGCCCGCAACGCCACGCTCGTCGATGTACGGGTCGACGCTGACGCCTCGTGCGTGCGGCTGCACGTCGAGGATGACGGCGATCCGACCGTTGCCCAAGCCTCTCCCGCGGGATTCGGCTTGATCGGGATGATCGAGCGCGCCACGCTGCTCGGCGGCACGTGTCTGGCTGGGCCAGGCCCAGGACGCGGCTGGACCGTCGACGCCACGCTGCCGCGCTCGGTGTCCCCGTGACCATCCGCGTGTTGGTCGCGGACGACCAGGACCTGGTGCGCACCGGACTTCGGCTGATCCTGGGCACGCTGGAGGGGATTGAGGTCGTGGGCGAGGCTCGCGACGGCCAGGAGGCGGTTCGGCTGGCTCACGAGCTGCGTCCTGACGTCTGCCTGATGGACATCAGGATGCCGGTCGTCGACGGCGTCGAGGCGACGCGGCTGCTGGCCGGGCCGGGCGTCGACGACCCGATCGCCGTCGTCGTCATCACCACCTTCGACCTCGATGAGTACGTCCACGGAGCCCTGGCCGCAGGCGCCACTGGATTCCTTCTGAAGGACGCCGGACCCGAGCTGCTCGGCGAGGCGATCCGAGCAGCCACCCGGGGCGACTCGCTCATCTCGCCGAGCATCACCCGCCGACTCCTCTCCTCGTTCGCGCGCACCGGACGGGCGGAAGCGCCGAGGCAACCGATCGACCCCCTCACCGAGCGCGAGGAACAGGTGCTTCTCACCATCGCCAACGGCTCCACCAACGCCGAGATCGCCCGTGAGCTGCACATCAGCCTCAGCACGGTGAAATCGCACGTCGCGAGCCTCATGGCGAAGCTCGGAGCGCGGAACCGGGTCGAGGTCGCGATGTGGGCCTACGAGACCGGGCGGATCAGCGACTGACCTGCGTCGCCACGTCGATGTCGGCCGTCTCGTCCAGTCGCGCCAGCACCTTGTCCACCGCCACGTTGAGAGCGGCCACCTCGTCCTCGTCGAGCACATCGAAGAAGAGCCGGCGTACGGCGTCCACGTGGCCCGGAGCGGCCCGCTCGATCGCGGCGCGTCCCCCAGGTGTCACCACGATGAAGGCGCCGCGGCCGTCCTCGGCGCACGAGCTGCGCTGCACCAGCCCGCGGCCTTCCATGCGCGTGACGTGGTGCGACAGCCGGCTGCGCTCCCACTGCAGCAGGCGCGCGAGGTCGCCCGCCCGGAGTCTGCCCTCGGGGCTGTCGGTGAGGTGGACCAGGACCTCGTAGTCGGAGATGGAGAGATCGGCCTCGTCCTGCAGCTGTCGCTGCAGGCTGGCGGACAGCTCGGCGTGGAGCCTCACCCAGCCGCGCCAGAGGTGTTCCTCCTCGGCACTCAACCACTGGTCCCTCGACGTCATGCGCGCACCCTAACCGGGAATAGTTGATGCGTCACGCAGGTTGAGCCAGATGTAAGTGATGCGTCAACTATCTCGGCGACGTGTTCCCCACCAGGCTCGAAGGAGACAACAATGACCAGCATCATCACCTCCCCCACCACGCTCGGTGACCTCTCCGGCACCTACGTGCTCGACCCCGCCCACACCCGCATCGGGTTCGTGGCCCGGCACGCGATGGTCACCAAGGTCCGCGGCCAGTTCAACGAGTTCGAGGGCAGTGCCGTCGTCGACGCCGACGACTTCTCGCAGTCGAGCGCGAACCTCACCATCCAGGCCGCCAGCATCGACACCCGCAACGAGCAGCGTGACGGCCACCTCCGCAGCAACGACTTCCTCGACCTCGGCCAGTTCCCGCAGATCACCTTCGTCTCCACCGGCGTCCGCCGGACAGGCGAGACCAGCCTCGAGCTGACCGGCGACCTGTCGATCAAGGGCGTCACGAACCCGATCACCGTCCCCTTCGAGTTCGAGGGTGCAGCCACCGACCCGTTCGGCAACCTGCGCGTCGGCTTCGAGGGCTCCGTGGTCATCAACCGCAAGGACTACGGCGTCAACTGGAACGCTGCGCTCGAGGCCGGTGGCGTGCTGGTCAGCGAGAAGGTCACCCTCGAGTTCGAGGTCTCGGCCATCAAGACCGCCTGATCACAGCTTGCACCCCGGGATACGGGGCGCTGAGTACGATGCGCGGGTGACCGGTCCCGGAACGCTTCGGTCTGCGCGTGTCCCCACCGACGTCGCGCACGGCACGTCGTCGGTGGCCACCAGCGCCCCGTTCCGGGGTATCCGCGGCGCGACGGTCGGGCTCGTGGCCTTCACGGTGGCCGCGCTTGGTCACCTGTGCGCGGGCGGCCAGATCGGCGGAGCCTCCGGCGCTGTGGCGGCAGCCGGGTCCGTCGCGCTCGCCACCGCGATGAGCGGGCGCCGATGGCGAGCGCCCTCGCTGTTCGCCTTCCTGGCGTGCGCCCAGCTCGCCTTCCACGTCTGCTTCGCGTCCTCGCACGCCATGTCGCCTGTCTCCGGGTCGTCGACGGCCATGCACCAGATGGGCTCGAGCGGCCCGATGATGACGGTCGCCATGGTGGCGGCACACCTCGTCGCGGCCGCGTGCACGACCGTGGTTCTCCGACGCGGTGAGGACTGGTGCTGGGTCCTGCTCGAGCTGCTGCTCGCCCCCTGGCGCAGCACACCAGCGGTCGCCCTGCCGCCGCTGCCCGAGCGTCGACCGGTCTCCCACGCAGTACCGGTGCCGGCCGGCCTGGCTCGGCTGGCCACGGCCGTCGTACGCCGCGGGCCGCCCGCTCTCGTCGCCAGCTGACCGCGCCCCCGCCTGCCGACAGGTGGGACCCAGTGCGCCGTACTGCTCGATCAGCGCCGCCCGACCGGTGGCGCGTCCGAGCGTCGCCCGCACTCGGGCGCTGACGTCAGCCGGCCTCCGTGCCTCCTGCCCCGCGCCACGTCTTCCGAGAGCGACCCATGAAGCTGCCCGACGCCACCACTCCCCCATCGGCTGAGCCCGGACGCCCACGAACCCGTTGGCTCCTCGTCCCGGCCGCGGCCGTGGTTGCCCTGCTGACAGCCGCACCCGCCTGGGGACACATCACGGTGTCCTCCCCGGACGCGGCGCCGGGTGGCTTCGGCAAGGTGGTGTTCCGAGTGCCGACCGAGTCCGACACCGCCTCGACCACCGAGCTCACGGTGAGGCTCCCGTCGAAGACCCCGTTCGCGTTCGTCTCGACCAAGCCGGTGCCGGGCTGGACGGTCAGCACCACCGAGCGCACGCTCGACGAGCCTGTGAAGGCGGAGGGGTTCACGCTGACCAAGGCGGTCGACACAGTGACGTGGACGGCCACCGGCAAGGGCCTGGGCCCGGGACAGTTCGAGGAGTTCGAGCTGTCGGTGGGCCCGTTCCCCGAGAACGTGGACGAGCTGTCCATGCCTGCGACCCAGACCTACTCCGACGGCACGGTCGTGAAGTGGGACGAACCGACACCGGCGGGCGAGGAAGAGCCGGAGCACCCGGCCCCCACCCTCGACCTCAGCCAGGCTGCCGCGGCGACGCACGGCACGACGGCCGACACGAGCGACACGGTCGCCCGATGGCTCGGCGCCGGCGGCCTGGTGCTCGGGCTCGTGGCTGTCGGCCTGGCCCTGTCGACCCGACGACGCCGACCGGCCGGCGCGGAACACGGGCAGGAGCTGTAGGCGTGACCTTGCCGTGAAGCCGCCTGCCTGGACGCGAACGGGACGTGTGCTGGCCAGCCTCCTGCTGGGGGTGGCCGGCACGGTCCTGCTCGCTGCGCCTGCAGCCGCCCACGCATCCCTCGTCCGCGTCAGCCCGGCCAACGGCAGCACGCTCAGCGACCCGATCGCTCGCGTCACCCTCACCTTCGACGAGAACGTCCGATCCCCCTCGGAGATCGTCGTCACCGGACCGCACGGGCAACGCGCGAGCCACGGCGCCACCACGGTGATCGACAACCAGGCGTCCGTGGCGATCGCGCTGCGGCCTCGCCCCGAGGACGTGGGCCGGTACCTCGTCGGCTATCGGGCGGTCTCGGCCGATGGGCATCCCGTGAGCGGGGAGTCGTCGTTCCAGTACCGCCCGGCGGGAGTCACGGCTGCCGCGCCGGAGTCGACAGGATCGGCCGGCGCCACCGCCTCCTCCGGCAGCTCCCGGGCGTGGTGGATCGTGGGCGGCGGGGCGCTCGCCCTGCTTCTGGCCGGCTTCCTCGTGCTCCCCCTGGTCCGCAGGGGCGGACCGCCCGGGGACCGACGATGAGCGTCGGCACGACATCCCGCGAGCAGCGCCGCTCGGACCGGTGGCGATGGCTCGTCGGGTTGCTGCTGGTCTCGGCGACGGTGCTGGTCGTCGTCCTCCTCACCGGTGGCGGAGCTCCCGCCGTGGTGCCGGCGGGGCTCCCGGACCCTGGTCCGGTGACTGGGTGGGGGCTACCTGTCTCGCGCCTGGTCGCCGATCTCGCCGCCACCGTCACCATCGGCCTGCTGATGGCACCCGGCCTGCTCCTGCCCTCCAGCGCCGCGGTGCTGACCCGCCCCGGCTTCGCCAGCGCGCAGCTGGCCGTGAAATCGGCGATGGTGTGGGCCCTGGCCGTCGCGGTCGAGCTGGTGCTGACGGTGTCCGACATCCTGGGCACGCGACCCGGTCGGGCGCTGGACCCGGTGGTCCTGCGCAGCTTCGTCACCCAGGTCCCGCAGGGGCGGGTGCTCCTCGCTCAGCTGCTGCTCGCTCTCGTCGTGGCCGTGGTGGCGCGTTCGAGCGTCACCTCGAGCCGCGCGTTCCTCGGCATGGTCCTCGCGGCGGTCGGCGCGGCACTGCCCACCCTGACCGGCCACTCGGCCGCGTCCGGTCAGCACGAGCTCGCCGTCGCCAGCCTGATGGTGCACGTCGTGTGTGCCGCGTTGTGGGTGGGCGGTCTGCTGGCGCTGCTGTGGGTCTCGGTGCTGCCGAGCCGGGCCGGCGAGGCGCGCGAGGACCAGCACTCGCTGTCCCTCGGGCTCTCCCGCTTCTCCACCCTCGCGCTGGTCTGCTGGGTGGGGGTCGGCCTGTCCGGTGTGGTCAACGCCGCCGTCCGGCTCAGCCCGCCCGACCTGGTCGAGTCGTCGTACGGCGTCCTGGTGCTGCTGAAGGCCCTCGCGCTCGTCGTCCTCGGCTGCTTCGGCTGGTGGCACCGGCAGCACACCGTCGGCCAGCTGGAGCGCGACCCCGGTCGCGGCAGGCCGCTCTTCACTCGGGTCGCGGCAGTGGAGCTGCTCGTCATGGGTGCCACCTTCGGGCTCGCGGTCGGGCTCTCACGAACCCCGACCCCTGCGACCGATCTCGTGGACGCCTCGCCGGCGTACCAGGTCCTGGGCTTCGACCTCCCACGCGCGCCGGACGTGGGCCGCCTGCTCGGCGGCCTCGGCCACGACGGGTTCGCGCTCGTGCTCCTCGAGCTGGCGGCGCTGGCCTACGCGCTGGGTGTCCGCACCGTGCAACGGCAAGGTGACCACTGGCCGGGCAGCCGGACGCTCGCGTGGTACTGCGGCATCCTCGTCGCCGGCTGGGCGAGCATCGGCGGACTCGGGCTCTACGCGCACGTGATGTTCAGCGCCCACCTGGCCGCGCAGCTGACGCTGGGGCTTGTCGCACCCATCGGGCTGGTGCTGGGGGCGCCCGTCACCCTGGCCCTCCGCGCGCTTCCGGGTCGCCGCGTCCCGCGCGAGCGAGGCCTGCGTCAGCTGCTCCAGGTCGTGCTCGACTCCCGACCGGTGCGCGTGCTCACCAACCCGTTCGTCGCCGCCGCCCTGTTCGTCGGCACCTCCTACGCGCTCTACCTCACCTCGTTGTTCGACCAGCTGATGGGCAACCACCTGGGCCACGCCTTGATGCAGCTCCTCGTCCTGGCACTCGGCTGCCTCTTCTACTGGACCCTCCTCGGTGTCGACCCGCCAGTGCGCCACGGGCACCCCGCCGTCCGGGTCGGACTGCTCCTGGCGGTCATCGCGTTCCAGGCGACGTTCGCGATCACCTTGATGCAGACCGACCGCGTCCTCGCGCGGGACTACTACGAAGGCCTGCACCGGTCCTACGCCATCGACCTGCTGGCCGACCAGCACCTCGGCGCGGCACTCAGCTGGACGCTGGGTGAGCTGCCGCTCCTTACCGTGCTGGGCGTCCTCGTCGTGCAGTGGGTGCGCACCGACACCAGCGGGCCAGGCGGGACGGGTCGCCCATCGAGGAAGCGCCTCCGCGCCCCTGCCTGATCGGGCTCGCTCGGACTCACCCGCTACGGGGGAGGATGCATCACCTCGCGGGAGCGCACCCTCACGATGACGGGCGCAGCATGGCCGACGCGCGCACGGCGGCAAAGGTGGCGAACGGTGTCCGAGATCATCCCCCGCTGGGAATGGCGTCGCTTCGGCGACGACTTCGGCGAGATCGAGTCGACACTGGGTCCGCTGTCCCCCGAGCGGGTGCAGGAGAGCGACGAGGTCTACGTGCTCTCGGTCGCGGGAACCGACGCGGTCAAGATCCGCGACGACCTGATGGACGTCAAGCAGCTGCTGGCGGTGAACGACGACGGGCTCGAGCAGTGGACTCCGGTGATGAAGGCCGGGTCCCCGCTGTCCGCGCGACGAGGTCGGCGAGGTGCTCGCGGCCCTGCGGCGTGGATGCTCCGCTCGCACCTGCGAGCGCCCGTCGTACACGTTCCGCCGACTTCGTCGACGAGGTGGTGCGACCCGCACCCGGACCTGGTCGCGGTCGAGGTCCACAAGAGGCGGGAGCGGTACACGATCGGCGGCTGCCTGGCGGAGCTGACCGAGGTGCGCACGGCGCACGGCTCGACGCGCACGGTGGCGATCGAGTCCGAGGACCCAGCCCTGGTGGTCGCGGCGGTGCGCGAGCTGGGGTTGGCGCCGCGGCCGAACGTCAGCTTCGCGCGCGGCCTCAAGTCCCTCGCTCGGTTCGGCATGGAGCGCTACGCCGTCATCGACGTGGGCACCAACTCGGTGAAGTTCCACGTCGGCGAGCGGGGCGCCGACGGCGCCTGGCGAAGGGTCGTCGACCGCGCCGAGACCACCCGACTCGGCGAGGGTCTCCAGGAGACCGGCCGGCTCAACGAGCGCCGATCGAGCGGACGGTCGAGGCCATCGCGGCATGGTGGACGAGGCCTGGCAGAGCGGCGTCGCGGCGATCGCGGCAGTCGGGACCGCAGGTCTGCGGATCGCCCCCAACAGCGCGGACTTGCTCGACGCCGTGCGGGCGCGCTCCGGCGTCACCGTCGAGGTCATCTCCGGAGAGGAGGAGAGCCGGCTCGCCTACCTCGGGGCACGGGCGGGAGTCGGACCAGGCGAAGGGGTCGAGCGTCGTCTTCGACACGGGCGGCGGGCAGCTCGCAGTTCACCTTCGGCGTAGGGAGACCGGGTCGACGAGCGGTTCAGCGTCGACGTGGGCGCTGTCCGCTACACCGAGGCGTACGGCCTCGACGACGCCGTCTCCGAGGACGTCCTGGCCGCCGCGCTGGCGGCGATCGCCGAGGACCTGGCGCGCCTCGACGACCGGGCCACTCCCGATGCGTTCCTCGCCATGGGTGGCGCGGTCACGAACCTCGCCGCGGTCAAGCACGGCCTGGGCGACGTACGACCCGGACGTCGTGCAGGGCACGGTGCTCGACCGGGCCGAGATCGACCGGCAGATCGAGCTCTACCGCACCCGCAGCGCTGACGAACGTCGCTCGGTCGTCGGCCTCCAACCGCAGCGCGCCGACATCATCCTCGCGGGCGCCTGCATCGTGCGCACGGTGCTCGGCAAGCTGGGAGCGGACTCACTCACGGTCAGCGATCGCGGCCTGCGGCACGGCGTGCTGGTGGAGCGGTTCGGATAGCGGCCCGCGCCGCTCAGCGGGGCTCCGTCGGCTCGGCTTGCTCGCGCGCCCCGGACCCAGTGGACCGGTCACGACGGCTCTTCCAGGTCAGGTCGAGCACGACGCCCACGAGCAGGATCACCACCAGCGCGACGACGGTACCGGGCTCGTCCACCAGGGTGGTGAAGGCGAACGAGACGAGGACGATGATGGTCGCGAGGTTCGCCACGATGAGCAGCCAGGCCTGCGCGCCGGTCTCGCGCCGGATGCGGAGGTGGCCGAAGGTCACCAGAGTGAACACGACCAGCGCGACGGCGCTGCCGATGGAAGCGATGGCGTTCA
Source organism: uncultured Actinomycetota bacterium (assembly GCA_963698945.1). Classification (GTDB taxonomy): domain Bacteria; phylum Actinomycetota; class Actinomycetes; order Propionibacteriales; family Nocardioidaceae; genus Marmoricola. Next base: position 117,058 of record CAVOST010000009.1, read on the forward strand.
GGTCGAAGAAGAGCGCGAGGACCATCGCCACGGCGGCGGTGACGAGGATGCCCACTGGCGCCCGTCCGCCGACCCGCCGGCCCATCACGGGTGGGAACTGCCCGGCCGTGGCCATCTGCTCTGCGAGCCCCGCTGCCGGGTACAGCCCGGAGTTGGTCGCGCCTGCGGTGGCGAACAGGGCCGTGACCGTCATCAGCCAGTACCCGGCCGCACCGAGCACGGGTTCCGCAGCGACTGCCAGGGCAGTGCCGCCAGACGCGATCACCTCGTCGACCGTCAGGGTCCCGAAGACGCCCAGGGCGACGGCGACGTAGACGACGGTGGCGATGCCGAGCGCGAGGTAGATCGCCTTGGGCAGCTGACGGTTCGGGTCGGCGAGATCCTTGGCGGTGAAGGTGATGACGCCGAAGCCGAGGAAGGCGAAGAAGGTCAGCGCCACGCTCGAGATGATGTCGTCGGAAGGACGGATACCCGGAGAACGCGAGCAGGTCGACGTCGAGGTTGCTCAGGGTCGCAATCGAGAACACCACCAGGATGCCGACCACGACGACGACCACCACGGTCTGCGCCTTCGCGACGGCCTGCGAGCCGAGGACGTTGAGCGCCGACATCACCAGCAGGACCAGCACGGCGAAGGGCTTCACCCAGTCGTCGTTGTCCGCCAGGGCATCGCTCGCGTAGCTGCCGAAGGACACCGCGACCATCGCGGTGATGATCGCGTTCACCGCGAGCAGCAGCCACGCGAGTACGCCGCTGAAGTGGCCGTCGCCCCACCCCCGGATGACGTACTCGAGGAACCCGCCGGCCGAGGGGTACCTGGCTCCGAACTTCGCGAACGAGTAGCCCTGCAGGATCGCGACCACGCCGGCGAGGAGGAACGAGATCCACACTGCCGAGCCGGCCACCTCGCCGGCAGCGCCCAGCAGCGCGAAGATCCCGGCGCCGACCATGGAGCCGACGCCGATGAACGCCGCTTGCCGCACCGAGAGAGTCGCCTTGGGCGCGGCTGTCGAATCGCTCGACTGGTCAGCGTTGGCAGTCATTCCCTCACCCGGTTCCCGAACTCACGTCAGCCAAGCCACGCACCGACCCCGAGGACAACGATGACCATCGCGCCGAGCATGGCGAGCAGTGGCCACAGCCATCGCAGGTAGGTGCCGTACGGCACCCGGGCAATGGCCAGGCCACCCATCACCACGGCCGATGTGGGGATGAACAGGTTCATCAGGCCGGACGCGCTCTGGAAGGCCGTGACGATGATGGCCCCCTCGACGCCGACGAAGGCAGCCAGCGGAGCCATGATCGGCATGGACACCGTCGCCAGCCCGGAGGAGGACGGGATCAGGAACGACAGCGGCAGGAACAGCAGGAACACCACGATCGCGAACGCCACCGGACCAAGGCCTTCGACGGCCTGCTCTGCCCAGTGCAGCACCGTGTCGGTGATGCCGCCGTTGGTCATCACCACGGTGATGCCGCGCGCGATGCCGATGATGAGGGCGACCCCGAGGAGGTCACGCGCACCGTTGACGAAGGAGTCGGTCAGGTCGGTCTCGCTCATCCGGCCGATCAGCCCGATCACGACCGAGAAGAGGATGAACGACGCGGTCATCTCCGGGAACCACCACCACAGCGTGGGGATCCCGATGCCCATGTCCTCCCACGGGATGACGCCGTACATCATCACCAGGAAGGCCAGGCCGAAGACCGCGAGGATCATCTTGTTGCGGCCCGTCAGGACGATCGGCCCCTCCTCGTTCTGGACGCTGAAGTGGGCCTCGTTGGCCTCCTTCATGCTGTAGACCAGGGACTTGGTCGGGTCCTTCTTGACGCGGTCGGCGTACCGCATCACGAAGAAGATCCCGAGCCCCAGACCGACGACGAGGATGATCAACCGCGAGATCAGCCCGTCGCTGATGGAGACCTTGGCGAACCCCGAGGCGATGCCGGTGGCGAAGGGGTTGATGGTCGACCCCAACGTGCCGATCCCACAGCCCAGCAGGACGACCGCCGCCCCGGTGAGCGCGTCGTACCCCGCAGCGATCATGACCGCGATGACGAGGGTGTAGAAGGCCAGGCTCTCCTCCGCCATCCCGTACGTCGACCCGCCGAGCGCGAAGACCATCATCAGGATCGGGATCATCCAGCGCTCCCGGCCGCGGAGCCGGGCCACCAGCCGGCCGATCCCGGCCTGGATGGCGCCGGTGCGCATCGTCACGCCCAGGAAGCCGCCGATCACGATGATGAACAGGGCGACGTCGATGGCCCCGAAGAGGACGCCGGAGTTGTAGTAGCTGATCTTCCCGTCGGCGTCCTCGATGCCGTACAGCCCGTTGATCGGCGCGGTCAGGGAGTCGATCAGGATCCGCGCCGGGTGGCTCGTCGACCTCGGTGTAGGTGCCGGGGATCGGCGCGCCCTCCTTGTCGAGCTTGTAGGAGCCGGCCGGGATGATCCACGTCGCGATCGCCATCACCACGATCAGCGCGAACAGGATCGTGTACGCCGATGGCAGGGTGAACCGGTGCCGCTTCTCGGTCGGCGCGTTCGTGGTCTGGTCACTCATCAGGTGCTCCTGTCGAGAGGTCGCTCGGTCCTTGCGTTGAGGTTGCGGGCTCGAGATCGGCCCAGGGCTCCTTGCTCGTCGGGACCTTGAACCCGATGAACCCGTAGAGGACGTCGAGCAACGGGCTGAGCAGGTTGAAGAAGCAGAACGGGAAGTACGCGGCGGTGGAGACGCCGAGCACTCCGGAGATGTAGGCGCCGCAGGTGTTCCAGGGCACCAGGACAGACGTCACCGTTCCCGAGTCCTCCACGGCCCGGGACAGCACCTGCGGTGCCAGCCCGCGCTCGGAGAACTCGCCGCGGAACATGCGCGCGGGCAGGACGTCGGCGACGTACTGGTCACCGGCGATCACGTTCAGGCCGATCCCGCTGGAGTTGACCGCCGCGATCAGCGAGCCGCGTCGCCGGGTCCGGGACACGATCGGCTCCAGCAGTCGCTGCAGGAAGCCGGCGTGCTCCATGACCGCGGCGAACGAGAGTGCGCCGAGCACCAGCCAGATCGTGGTCAGCAGGCTCGCCATCCCGCCACGCGTGAACAGCGAGTCGATCGCGTCGACACCCGAGTTGCTGACGAACCCGGTCGCCATCGCCTCGAACACCGCATGGATCGAGGTCGAGACGGGCCCGAGGCTCGGGTCGTCCACGAACGCCTTGACCGCCTCCCACTGCGTGAACGGCGCCAGGATGCCCGCGAAGAGCGCCGACCCGAGGATGGACAGGAAGGGCGGGTACCTCAGGATCGAGAAGACCACCAGCAGGAGCAGTGGGAGCAGGTTCACGAACGAGATGTTGAACGCCGAGGCCAAGCGCCTCACGGGCCGCATCGGTGCTGATCGCGGCGTCCGCGTCCGCATTGAGTCCCAGGAAGAAGAAGATGACGAGGCTGATGCCGAGCGCCGGACCCGCGGTCCAGAACATGTTGCGCACGTGCTCGCCCACGGTCAGCCCGCCGCCGACGAGCTTGGGGACGAGGATCGTCGTCTCGGACAGCGGGGTCATCTTGTCGCCGAAGTAGGCGCCGCAGATGACCGCGCCGGCGGCGATGGCGTCGTTGAGGCCCATCACGTTCGCCATCCCGACGAAGGCGACTCCGAGCGTGCCTGCGGTGGTCCAGGAGCTGCCGGTCACCATCCCCACCAGGGCACAGACGACGGCCGTCGCCAGGTAGAACCAGGTGGGGCTGACCAGCCGGATCCCGTAGTCGACGATGGTCGGGATGGTCCCCGCCATGTTCCAGGTGCCGATCAGCGCGCCGACCGCGAGCAGGATGAAGATCGCGCCGATCGCCGACGTGACACCACCGACCGCGGCGTCCGCCACCCCCGCGACGGTGTACCCGTTCTTGAACGCCATCAGGCTCGCGAAGGCCGCACTCAGCGAGGAGCGCCACCTGGAGCGGGCCGTTGGTGGCGTCGATCCCGAACAGGAAGATCGTGAGTGCCAGCAGCCCGATCAGCACGACGATCGGCAGCACGGCGTCCAGCATCGTGGGCGGCCGCGGGCCTCGGCCCGTGGTGCTCTCCGCGACCGCCGGCATGTTGGACATCACGCCCCTCAGCCGTGCGATCCCTGCGAGACGGCGTACGACGCGCCGAGCGCGCCCACGTCCTGGCCGTGGTGGTGCTGGGGCCCGCGCGCCCAGACGAGCATCCCGACGACGAACAGCAGCGATCACGACCACGACGATCCAGCGAGGCGTGTCACGGCTCATCACACTCACCTCACACCGGGTCGCGGTCGATGGGACACGTCATGCAGTGCCCGCCGCCGCGCCCCTTGCCGAGCTCGAAGCCCTCGATGGTGATGACCTCGACGCCTGCTGCACGCATCTTCTCGATCGTGTAGGTGTTCCTCTCGTAGGCCACCACGACGCCGGGCTCGAGCGCGACGACGTTGTTGCCGTCGTCCCACTGCTCGCGCTCCTGCTGGTAGGTGTCGCCGCCCGTGGGCACCACCTGGAGCTTCGGGCACGCCCATGGCATCGGCCACGGCGTCGAGGAACGACGACTCCTTCGTGACGTGGAACCGCTGCCCGTTGCTGCCGGGGCGCAGGCTGATCGCACCGATGTTGTCGACGACCCGGGAGTACGCCGTGACCTTGTCCACGTCGAGCATGGTGAACACGGTGTCGAGGTGCATGTGCGCCCGGTCCTTGGTCATCACCGCGGCGATGACCCGTTCGGCGGCACCCTTCTCGAACAAGGCGGCCGCTATCTGCTCGATCATCCGCGCCTGGGACCGCTCGCTCAGCCCGATGCACACGGTGCCGTTGCCGATGGGCTGCACGTCGCCACCCTCGAGGGACGACCGGCCGAAGTCGGCCACCTCGAAGCGACCGTCGTCACCCAGGGGCGGGTACCAGTACTCGAAGTCGGCGGCGGCGAACATCGGGTGGTACTTGTAGATGGCCGCGACGTTGTAGGCCTCGAGCCGGCGGGCCGGCCAGAACATCGGGTTGATCGAGACCCCGCCGTAGATCCAGCAGGACGAGTCGCGGGTGAACAGGGTGTTGGGCAGTGGCGGCAGCACGAACATGCTCAGGTCGTCCAGTGCAGCGGCCGGGAGCGAGCTGCGACCGGTACTTCCCGAGGTCCAGCCCGGACTCAGCCACCGTGAGCCCGCCGATCAGGTGCGTCGCCAGCTGATCGGGCTTCATGTCGGCCAGGACCGCGCGCACCTCGTCCACCAGCGAGAGGCCCGACGGTGTACTCCGAGGCCACCAGCTCGATCAGTCGCTGCCGGCACTCCTCGCTGGCGGCGAGCGCCTCGCCGAGGAGGGTCTGCAGCAGGAACACCTCCACGCCGCGCTCCTGCATCCTCGCGACGAACTGGTCGTGCTCGTACTGCGCGCGCTCGACCCACAGCACGTCGTCGAACAACAGGTCGTCGTGGTTGGTCGGCGTGAGCCGCTGCAGGCTCAGCTCTGGTCGGTGGACCATCACCTTGCCGCAGCCGACCGACCTCCGAGTGCACTCCAAGTTCCGTCATGACTCCTCCGTCCCGGGCACCACCTGGGTGCCCGCCTTGCCCTCGACGATCTGTTCGATCTGGGTCAGCGCGCCGATGGCGGCGCGTCCCCCGGTTGTCTCCACGAAGTGGCACGCCGCATCGACCTTGGGTCCCATCGATCCGGCGGGGAACTCGTGTCCGCGCAGCTCCGCTGCGCGTCACCCGTCCGAGCGCCTTCTGCTGCGGCGTACCCCAGTCGGTCTGCACGGCTTCGACGTCGGTGGCCATCACCAACAGGTCGGCGTCGACCTGACGGGCCAGCAGCTCGCTCGCGAGGTCCTTGTCGATGACCGCCTCGACGCCGACCAGCGTGTTCTCCGCCGCCGGCAGGAACATCGTCGGCACGCCACCGCCGCCGGCGCAGATGAGCACGACGCCGTGCTCGAGCAGCCAGCGGATCGGCTGGATCTCGAAGATGTGCTTCGGCAGGGGCGAGGGCACCACTCGACGCCAGCTGTCGCCGTCGGGCTTGAACTGCCAGCCCTTCTGCGCGCCAGCGCGTCCGCCTCGTCCTTGGTGTAGATCGGGCCGACGAACTTCGTGGGGTTCTCGAACGCTGGGTCGGCGGGGTCGACCTGCACCATCGTCAGCATCGTGGCCAGCGGTGCGTCAGGCGGCATCGCGTTGCCGAGCTCCTGCTCGAGGACGTAGCCGATCATTCCCTCGGTCTGCGCGCCGAGCACGTCGAGCGGGTACGGGTCGACGTCGGCGTACGCCGCCGCCTGCAGCGCGAGCAGCCCGACCTGCGGACCGTTGCCGTGCGAGAGGACGAGCTGGTGGTTCGCTCGCGACGGCCGCCAACGACGGTGCGGCCGACGCGGACGTTGGCGCGCTGGTTCTCCGCCGTCATCGGCTCCCCCCGCTTGAGGAGGGCATTGCCTCCGAGCGCCACCACGACGCGCATCGGAGCTCAGTCCCCCAACGTGGCGACCATGATGGCCTTGATGGTGTGCAGCCGGTTCTCCGCCTGGTCGAAGACGATCGAGTGCTCGGACTCGAAGACGTCGTCGGTGACCTCGAGCCCGTCCATGCCGTACTCCTGGAAGATCTCCTCGCCCACCTTCGTCTCGCGGTTGTGGAACGCCGGCAGGCAGTGCATGAACTTGACGTCGGGGTTGCCGGTGGCGGCGATCACGTCCGTGTTCACCTGGTACGGCGTGAGCAGCTTGATCCGCTCCGCCCAGACGCTCTTGTCCTCGCCCATCGAGACCCAGACGTCGGTGTAGAGGAAGTCGGCTCCTGCCACTCCTTCGTCCACGTCCTCGGTCAGCGTGAGCCGGGCACCCGTCTCCTTCGCGATGTGCGCGGCAGGTCTCGACCAGGTCGTCGGCGGGCCAGAGGTCGCGCGGGGCGCACAGCCGGACGTCCATGCCGAGCTTGCAGCCGCCGACCATCAGCGAGTTGCCCATGTTGTTGCGCGCGTCCCCGAGGTAGCAGAAGGCGATCTCGCGCAGGTGCTTCTCGCAGTGCTCGGTCATGGTGAGCATGTCGGCCAGGATCTGCGTCGGGTGGAACTCGTTGGTCAGGCCGTTCCACACCGGCACGCCGGCGTACTTCGCGAGGGTCTCGACGTTCTCCTGGGTGGAGCCGCGGTACTCGATGGCGTCGAAGGTGCGGCCGAGGACTCGCGCGGTGTCCTTCATCGACTCCTTGTGGCCGATCTGGGAGCTGCCGGGAGCGAGGTAGGTCACGTGCGCGCCCTGGTCCTTCGCGGCGACCTCGAACGAGGTGCGAGTCCGCGTCGAGGTCTTCTCGAAGATCAGGGCGACGTCCTTGCCGGCGAGGCGAGGCTGCTCGTAGCCGGCGTACTTCGCGGCCTTGAGGTCGGCGGAGAGCTTGAGCAGGAAGCGCAGCTCGTCGGGGGTGAAGTCGAGCTCCTTGAGGAAGCTCCGGTGGCGGAGGTTGAAGGACAATGGCGTTCCTTTGCTCAGGCGGTGGCGAGCACCGCGGGGGTGGCGATGGAGGGTGCTACGGCTGCGCAGGACGAGCTTGATGAGCTCTTCGACCACGACCAGGGAGGTCGCGATGCCGATGCAGATGCACCACTGGGTGAAGCTCAGCCCAGTGGTGCTTGAAGATCCGCTCGAGGAAGTCGAGCGAGGTGATCAGCGACGATGGCGAGCATCGAGACGGCGTAGCGCCGCAGCTGCATCACGCCCGGGAAGGTGTCCCGGTCGAAGACGGTGTTGGTCTGGTCACGGCAGAGCAGCGCGGCGAAGACGTGGAACACCGACAGCGTGGTGAGCAGCATGGTCGCGGCGACGATCGCGCCGTCCTGGTCGTCGACCGATCTGGTAGGCGACCAGGGCTCCGACCGTCATCACGGCGCCCTGCACGCACAGCCGGATCCAGTTGTTCCGCGACAGGACCGGGGCGCCGACCGGGCGCGGCGGACGCGCCATCAGGCCACGGGCGGGCTGGTCGAAGCCGAGGGCGATGGCCAGCGGGATGTCCACGACCATGTTCAGCCAGAGGATCTGCAGCGGGTTCAGCGGTGCGCCGGCAGCGATCCCGACGATCCCGGCGCCGATGAAGATGGCGATGTAGGCGACCAGCGTGGACATCTGGAAGCGCAGGTACTTCAGCAGGTTGTCGTACAGCGTCCGCCCGTAGGAGACGGCACCGACGATCGTGGCGAAGTTGTCGTCGGTCAGGATCATGACCGCGGCCTCCTTGGAGACCTCGGTGCCGGTGATGCCCATGGCGACGCCGATGTCGGCGGTCTTCAGCGCCGGTGCGTCGTTGACGCCGTCACCGGTCATCGCCACGACGTTGCCCTTCTCCTTGAGCAGCCGGACCAGCCGGACCTTGTCCTCGGGCGCGACCCGCGCGACGACGCCGATCTCGTCGATCTCGTCGAGGAGCACGCTCGTCGCTCATCGCGGCGAACTCGGTGCCGGTGACGGCGCGGCCCTCGATGCCGAGCTCACGAGCGATCGCCGCGGCGGTCGTGGCGTGGTCGCCGGTGATCATCCGGACCCGGATGCCGGCGTCGTGGCACTCGGCGATGGCCGTCCTTCGCCTCGGCGCGGGGTGGGTCGACGATGCCGACCATGGCCAGCAGCGTCAGCTCCTGCACCAGGCCGATCAGGTCGGCGTCCGGGCGGACGGTGCCGGGCTCGAAGTCGCGCTGCGCGAGCACCATCACGCGCTCACCGGCGTTCGCGATCTGGTCGTTGGCCTCGAGGGCGAGGTGCCGGTTGTCGTCGGTGATCGCGACCAGGGTGCCGTCGGGGTTGCGGATCGACGTCGCGCGGGCGATCAGGACGTCCGGGGCGCCCTTGACGTAGCAGCGGACCACCGGGACGGCCGTCGTCGGCCTTCATCTCGTGGAAGGTCGCCATGAACTTGTAGTCGGAGTCGAACGGCACCTCGGCGACCCGTGGGAGTGCGGCGCGGGTGTCGTTGATGTCGCAGGCCACCCTTCTCGCCCAGCACGATCAGGGCGCCCTCGGTCGGGTCGCCGATGAGGGCCTCGCCGTCGAGCACCGCGTCCGCACACAGCACCATCGGAAGCAGGTACGGATCGAGGTCGTACCGTTCGGCCACCGACGTGCTTGATCTCCCCCGCGGTGCTGTAGCCCTCGCCGGAGATCGTGTAGCGGTTGTGGCCCGGGATCACCAGCTCGCGGGCGGTCATCTTGTTGAGGGTGAGGGTGCCGGTCTTGTCCGAGCAGATCGCGGAGGTCGACCCGAGCGTCTCGACCGCTGGCAGCCGCTTCACGATCGCGTTGCGTCGCGCGATCTCCCGGGTGCCCATCGACAGCAAGGCCGTCACCACGGCCGGCAGGCCCGTCGGGATGGCCGCCACGGCGAGCGCGACGCCGGTGACGAACAGCGTGTCGAACGACTCGCCCCGCGCCAGCCCCAGCAGCACGACGATCACCAGCGCCACCGCCGCGATCGAGGCGATGATCTTCGACAGTGCGTCCAGCTGCTTCTGCAGCGGCGTCTTGCTCGTCTCGGTGTTGGCCAGCATGTCGGCGATGTGGCCGATCTCGGTGTTCATGCCGGTGGCCGTCGACGATCAGCTCGCCACGGCCACGGGTGACCGAGGTGTTCATGTAGGCCATGCAGGTCCGGTCGCCCAGCGGCACGTCCTCCCCGGGCACGGGTCGGTCGACTTGCCCACCGGCAGGCTCTCCCCGGTCAGGGCCGCCTCCTCGATCTCGAGGGTCGCGGCGACGAACACCCGCCCGTCGGCGGGGATCAGGTTGCCGGCCTCGACCAGCACCACGTCTCCGGGCACCAGGTCCTCGGCGTCGATCTCGACCGCCTGGCCGTCCACGACGCACGCGCGCGATCGTCTTCATCATCTGCGCCAGCGCCTTGACGCTCTCCTCGGCCTTGGACTCCTGCCGCAGGCCCACGACCGCGTTGAACACGGTCAGACCGGCCAGGACGACGGTCGTACCGGTCTCGCCGGTGACGATCTGGTTGACGAGGGCCGCTCCCAGGAGCACCCACTGCATGAAGTCCTCGTACTGGCGCAGGAACGCACGCCAGCCGGGTTCCTTCTTCCCGGCGGCCAGCTTGTTCGGCCCGAGGGACGCCAGCCGCGACCGGCCTCGTCCGCCGACAGCCCCTGCGCGGGGTCGACGTCGAGGTCGCGGGCGACCTCGACGACATCGATCCCGGCGACCGGCCCGCCTGTGCGCACGTTTGTTTGCGCTCCCATGCCTTCGAACCTCCACCGACAGACAGCGAGCAGGGTCAGGCCCATCGACGAACCGGCCTCATCCCCAGCATGGGAGGCCGGAAAGGGCCTCACATCACCTAGTTCGGGTGGGCTGGCGAGCGCACTTCACCCCGACTGAGTGATGCGCCGGGACCTCGAGTGTCGTGCCATGGGCCCATGACGCCTGAACAAGTCCTCGAACGCACCGCCGCTGGCAGAGCAGGAGCGGGGCCGGGTCCCCCGATCGGCGCACGGTGAGTGGAAGCCTCACCCGGACCGTCCGGACCCTGTGGCGCTCCTGGAGGAGCAGGCGGACAGCCGGGTGCAGGAGCTGGTCCCGCTTCGCTACGGCCGGATGCTCGTCTCCCCCTTCACCTTCTACCGCGGCGCTGCCTACCTGATGGCCTCGGACCTCGCCGGGTCGCCACGGACCCGCCTGACGGCCCAGCTGTGCGGGGACGCCCACCTGTCGAACTTCGGCACCTTCGCCGCACCTGACCGACGCCTGGTGTTCGGCCTGAACGACTTCGACGAGACCCTGCCCGGCCCCTTCGAGTGGGACCTGAAGCGGCTCGTCGCCAGCTTCGCGGTCGCCGGCCGCGACCGCGGGTTCTCCGCCGGCACCCGCAAGTCGATCAACCTCGCCGTCACCCGCGCCTACCGGCAGGCGATCCGGGAGATGGCCAAGATGAGGAACCTGGACGTCTGGTACGCCCGCCTGGACATCGACGACGTCAGGGAGCGCTTGAGCAGCTCCATGAAACCCGGGGTGGTCAAGCGCTTCGACCGCAACGTGGCGAAGGCGCGAGCCAAGGACAGCATGAAGGCGTTCGGCAAGCTCATCGAGGTCGTCGACGGGCAACCGAGGTTCGTCGGCGACCCACCCCTGATCGTCCCCCTGGGCGAGCTGCTCGGGGACGCCGAGCACGACCAGGCCCGGGACAGCCTGCGCGGGGTGCTCCAGTCCTACCGGCGCAGCCTGCCCGGCGACCACCGGCACCTGATCGAGGGCTTCGAGTTCGTCGAGGCCGCCCGGAAGGTCGTGGGTGTCGGCAGCGTCGGTACCCGCGCCTGGGTCGTGCTGATGGTGGGCAACGGGAGCGAGGACCCGTTGTTCCTGCAGGCCAAGGAGGCCGAGGCCTCGGTGCTCGAGCCTTTCCTCGGCAAGAGCAGGTACGCCAACCACGGCCAGCGCGTCGTCGAGGGTCAGCGGCTGATGCAGTCCACGAGCGACATCCTGCTCGGCTGGACGAAGGCGGAGGGGCTCGACGGGATCTCCCGCGACTACTACGTCCGGCAGCTGTGGGACGGCAAGGGCTCGGCGGTCATCGACGCCATGAAGCCCAAGGTCATGGAGGGCTACGCAGGGCTGTGCGGCTGGACCCTGGCCCGGGCGCACGCACGCTCCGGCGATGCCGGCGGCATCGCCGGCTACGTGGGCTCCGGCGACACGTTCGACCGGGCCCTGGCGACCTTCGCCGAGGCCTACGCCGACCAGAACGAGCGGGACTACGCCGCGCTGAAGAAGGCCGCGACGAAGGGCAGGATCAAGATCGAGTCCGGCTGACCCGTCCGCCCGGCCGTTCGGCGCTGCCGGTACGCCGGCGCACGAGCAGCACCATGCCCGCGCACCACGCGCCGAGGGTGCCGAGCGCGAGGTCGCCCAGCGTGTCCTCGTAGGCCGTGTCGAGCTCGGTGCCGCGCCGGATGAAGGTCCACCACTCCCCCAGCTCCCAGCCGATCGCCAGGATCGCGCCGAGGCCGGTGACGAGGGCGACCAGCGCCCAGTCCGGGCGCACGTCCCGGGTGACGAGAAGGCCGACGCCGAGCAGGAGCAGGAACCAGTTGATGAAGTGGTTGAAGTCGTCCCACCACACGATCGTGTCGTAGAGGTCGAGGCTGTTGCCCGTCACGTCGATCAGGAACGGCAGCATGATCAGCGTGAAGGCGCCGTACGGGACCGGCGCGGTCCGGTCCCGACGACGTACGACGAGCCACCAGAGCGCCGGCGCCAGCAGCATCAGCAACGGGTAGGCCACCAGCCGCGCCCCGAACGCCTTGTCGGCGAAGCGCTCGATGTCGGGCCACCATTCGGCCACCGCAAGCTGGACAAACGTGATGATAAGGACCGCGGCGGGCGTCCACCACGGGACCGGGCGAGCAGGCACGGGGGTCATTCGACCACTCCGGCGCCCCTGCCCGGCCAAATCACCCGAACTGCATGAGGCGACACCGCTCCGGTCGCGGTTCCATCGAACCGGGCCAGGTCGGCCCGAGCCGGGCACGCGTGCGTCGGCGCAGGATGTGAAGGAGGTTGGTCATGACCGCAACTAACCACAGGGCCGCCGACTACGACGAGCCGAGCGCCACGGCGCAGGGGTTCATCGTCTTCGCGGGCATCATGATGCTGCTGGCCGGCTCGTTCCAGGCCATCGCGGGCCTGGTCGCGCTCTTCAACGACGAGTTCTACGTCACCACGCCGAAGTACGTCTTCCAGTTCGACGCCACCGGCTGGGGCTGGATCCACATCCTCATCGGCGTGGTCGTGTTCTTCGCAGGCCTCGCCGTGATGTCGGGCCAGGTCTGGGGCCGCGTCGTCGGCGTCACGCTGGCCGTGCTGAGCGCCCTGGCGAACTTCGCCTTCATCCCCTACTACCCGTTCTGGTCCATCACGATCATCGTGCTGAACGTCTTCGTGATCTGGGCGCTGACGGTGCACGGACGCGACATCACCCGTTGAGCTTTGCTCCCTGGGTCGCCACGGTCGCATGGCTACTCGACCTGACGATCAAGGTGGTGGCGCTCGGCGTCGTTCCCAAGAACCGGCGCCCCACGAGCGGAATGGCTTGGCTCCTTCTGATCTTCATCATTCCGTTCGTGGGGTTGCTGCTCTTCCTCGTGCTGGGGCGCACCAAGATCGGCCGCAGGCGCGACGACAAGCAGGCTGAGGTCAACGCGCTGATCGCCGAGCGGACCCTCGGGCTCCCCACGCTCGAGGACGCCGTCGACGGGCCGGCGTACCTCGGGTCGGTGGCGACCCTGAACCGCAACCTCGGTGCGCTGCCCGTCCTGGGCGGCAACCGCATCGACCTCTTCCCCGACTACGGCGACTCCATGCGGGCCATGACGGCCGAGATCGACCTGGCCACGTCGTGGGTCCACGTGGAGTTCTACATCGCGGCGTGGGACGACGTGACCGGGCCGTTCTTCGACGCCCTCGTGCGGGCGACAGAGCGCGGCGTCAAGGTCCGGCTGCTCTTCGACCACCTCGGGTCCCGGGGCATCCCGGGCTACAAGGACTTCCTGAAGAGGCTGGAGACCACCTCGATCGAGTGGCACCCGATGCTGTCGATCCACCCGCTGAAGGGCGAGTGGCGTCGCCCTGACCTCCGCAACCACCGCAAGATCTTCGTGGTCGACGGTCGGGTCGGCTTCGCCGGCTCGCAGAACCTGATCGAGCCGGGCTACAACAAGCCGAAGAACCACCAGGCCGGCCGCGAGTGGGTGGAGCTCGTGACGAGGGTCGAAGGCCCGACCGTCCGCGCGCTCAACGTGCTCTTCGCGACGGACTGGTACTCCGAGACCGGGATCAAGCTGACCGAGGAGGTCGCGACGCCGAGCCCCGCGGCCGGCAACGTGCTGGCGCAGGTGATCCCGAGCGGACCGGGCCTGCCCACCGAGAACAACCTGCGCGCGTTCACCACGCTGCTCTACTCGGCGCAGCGTCGTCTCTCGATCACCAGCCCGTACTTCGTCCCCGACGAGTCGCTGCTGTACGCCGTCACCACGGCTGCTCAGCGAGGCGTCGACGTCGAGCTGTTCGTGAGCGAGGCCGGCGACCAGTTCATGGTCTTCCACGCCCAGCGGTCCTACTACGAGGCGCTGCTCCGGGCCGGAGTGCGGATCTTCCTCTACCCGGCGCCGTACGTGCTGCACTCGAAGTTCTTCACCGTCGACGACGACGCCGCGGTCATCGGCTCCAGCAACCTCGACATGCGGTCGTTCGCGCTCAACTACGAGGTCTCGCTCATGGTCCTGGACCCGGTCGTGGTCGGTGAGGTCCGCAAGGTCGAGGACACCTACCGGTCGCTGTCCAAGGAGCTGCTGCTCGAGGACTGGATGACCAGGTCGCGCGGCTCCGCCTACGCCGACAACGTGATGCGCCTGACCGCTGCGCTGCAGTAGTCGGCGGCGCGTGACGCCGGGTCAGGCACCCGTGGTGGGTACCCGTGGCGGGACCTCGGACGTCGGCGTCTCGGTGGACGTGGCATCCGGGGTCTTCGGACGCCCTGCCCCGATCAGGATCTGGAGCAGCGCCAGCAGCACCAGCACGAGCACCACCGACCACCACCACCGTGACACCGACACGTCGTTGCCCCAGAAGAGGACGACCACACCCAGGACCACGATGACGATGCGGAGCCAGACGCGGTTGGTCACCACCCAGCGTCCTGCCGCGCCGACCTGTTCGGACGGCAGCGCCGCGCCGGTCTGCTCGAGCCCCCCGGTGACGCCGTTGCGCACCGCGGAGCCGTAACGGTTGACTCCCACGAACCAGCCGACGACGACCAGGAACAGGCCGAGCCAGAGCACAACCTGCTGACCACGCTGGAGGTAGGCGAGGATCGTCTCGTAGAAGACCTTGGCGGCCGGCGCGAACACCGTGCCGGCGAGCTGGTCGGTGAACAGCTGACGGCCGATCGACAGGAAGAGCGCGATCACCACGGAGTTGACCGCGATGCACACGCCGACAGCCACGAGCATCCGCGGCTTGCGGCGTGCCAGGACGACGGACAGCAGGTAGAGGAATCCCACCAACGGCAGCATCCACTTCGCCACGGGGTTGCTGAAGGCGTAGATGGTCCGCACCTGCTTCAGCTGCGGCGACTCGAGGAGCACGATCTGCTTGTCGACGTCGGGGATGGGGGCGTTCGCGACGAACGTCAGCCCGCGGTCGACGAGCCGCTGCTTGACCTGGTCGATCACCTCGGAGACGTCGAGCACCACCTGGTCGCCCTGGACCGAGACAGCACCGGTGCCGTCGCCCTCCAGGAGACGGTGCAGTGCCTGTTGCGCTCGGGTGTTCACCTGGGTCCAGAGGTCAGCGAAGAGGTCGGAGGCGAAGAACTCCCGGACCTGGCGCTCGATCAGTCCGTTGATGGCGGCGGACAGCGGTCCCACGAGCTGCTGCAGCCGGGGTCGATCGGTGATGACGCCGCTGAAGACGTTGTTGATGATCGACTCGACGTCGACCTGCTTCTGCAGCGCGTCGGTGACGCGCGTGGCGAGGACGTCCTGCACCTCGGGCGAGTTCGCGAGCGGCTGGACGGTGTCGACGTACCGCTGCGTGTCGTTGAGCGTCCGCTGCCCCCAGTAGGCCACGGCGGCGGGCGTGGTCAGGAGGGCCGCGAAGACGAGACAGAGGATGGCGCTGATGGCCCGCCCGCGTGAGGGGGGTTCGGATGCCGGCCGATCATCACCTTTCGGGGGATCGATCTCGCGGGTGGCGTCCATGGGAGTCGCTCCTTCTCGTCACGCGAAGCGGAGCACGTGCGGCTCTGCCCGCTCGCGTCCGTGGTCTCGCTCAACTCTTCAGGCCGCCGGTCGTTTGCGCCTCACACGAACTGGATGAGAAGAGGCGCCTCCGTCACTGCCTCGACAGGGCGACCCGAAGCCGTTCCTCGGGGTCGATGAAGTGATCGTTGTCGTCGTCACCGGCGTCGAGCTGGACCCAGTGCAGCGTGCCGGTGAAGCGGCTGTCCTGGGCCGTGTAGTCGGGGGTCACCGTGGTGCCCGACTCGTAGCCGATGTCCGTGGTCTCGTCGGCCGAGAAGACCATCGGCTGGGTCATGTCGACGCGGCCTGCCCCGATCTCGTTCCCGTCGCAGTACAGGGTCACGTCTCCCCCCTTGGCGAGACCGCCTCCGTCGTACTTGAACTCGATGCGCAGCTGGTGGTGTCCCGCCGGGGTCGCTTCGTCGGCCTCGGTGACGAAGTCGTGGATGCCGAGCACGTTGTAGGCGAACCTCGCGTGACCGTCCTTGACGTAGAAGGACCAGCCACCGAACCGGCCACCTTGGGCGATCAGCACGCCGTTGGCGCCCTGTTCCGGTATGTCGACGTCAGCGGTGACCGAGAACGACTTGTTCTTGATGCTGACCACGCTGTTCTCCGAAAGCCGACCCATCCCGGGGAAGAACATCTGTGAGTCGCCCCGGATCAGGGTCGGCCGCCCGGCGAGGTCAGGGTTGAGCCGCTCTCCACTGCGGTCGTCGAGAGGCAGCACGTTGTACTTCGTCGCCTCGATGAGCCAGAGGCGCTGCAGCTTGGCGAGCATCTCCGGTTCCTCGCCCGCGAGGTTCCTTGCCTGGCTGAAGTCGGCGCTGCCGTCGTAGAGCTCCCAGGTGTCGTCGTCGAAGGGCTTCATGTCCGGGTCGACGATGAACCACGGGGTCTTGTGCTTGGTCACCGCACTCCACCCCCGGTGGTACACGCCGCGGTTGCCGAACATCTCGAAGTACTGCAGGTCGTGGCGCTCGGGGGCAGCCGCCTCGTTGAAGGAGTACGCCATGCTGGCGCCCTCCATCGGAGCCTGCAGCACGCCGTTGACCGACGTCGGTTGGGGCAGGCCGGCGACCTCCAGCACCGTCGGTGCGAGGTCGATCACGTGGGTGAACTGCGAGCGAAGCCCGCCCCGCTCCTCGATGCCACTGGGCCAGTGGACGATGGTCCCGTTGCGGGTGCCGCCCCAGTGCGAGGCCACCTGCTTGGTCCACTGGAACGGCGTGTTCATCGCCCACGCCCACCCCACCGAGTAGTGGTTGTAGGAGCTGGGCGAGCCGAACTCGTCCATCTTGGACACCATGAACTCCGGGGTCTCAGCTGCGGCCATCCCGTTGAAGTTGGCCATCTCGTTGAAGGCGCCGTTCACGGTGCCCTCGGCCGAGGCGCCGTTGTCACCGATGATGTAGTACACGAGGGTGTCGTCGAGGACCTCGAGGTCCTCCAAGGCGCCGATCAGTCGGCCCACGTGGTGGTCGGTGTGCTCGAGGAACCCGGCGTAGACCTCCATCTGACGAGCGAGCACGGGCTTGAGCTCGTCGGGCATGTCGTCCCAGGCCGGGATCTCGTCGTGCCTGGCCGTCAGCTCGGCGTCGGCGGGGATCACGCCCATCTCCTTCTGGCGCGCAAAGGTCTGCTCCCGCAGGACGTCCCACCCCTCGTCGAACTGGCCCCGGTACCGCTCGATCCACTCCGCTGGGACGTGGTGCGGGGCGTGTGTCGCACCCGGTGCGTAGTACACGAAGAAGGGCTTGTCCGGCATCAGCGCCTTCTGCTGACGCATCCAGCTGACTGCGTGGTCGGTGAGGTCCTCGGTCAGGTGGTAGCCCTCCTCGGCGGTGGCCGGGGGTTCGACCGGCGTCGTGCCGTCGTACAGCGCGGGCTCCCACTGGTTGTTCTCGCCGCCGATGAAGCCGTAGAAGGTCTCGAACCCACCACCGCCGGTCGGCCAGGCATCGAAGGGGCCCATCGGCGAGGTCTGCCAGACCGGCACCTCGTGACACTTGCCGAACTGGGCGGTCGAGTAGCCGTTGAGCCTCAACGTGGTCGCGAGGGGCGCCTTGGTGTTCGGCCTGAGCGAGCTGTTGCCCGGCGCCGACGTCGCGGTCTCGGTGATGCTGCCCATGCCGACCGAGTGGTGGTTCCTGCCAGTGAGCAGCGCCTGACGCGTCGGCGCGCACAGGGCCGTCGTGTGGAACCGGTTGTAGCGCAGGCCGCCCGCGGCGAGCCGGTCGGCGTTCGGCGTCCGGCAGGGGCCGCCGAACGCGCTCGCCGCCCCGAACCCCACGTCGTCGAGGAGGATCACCAGGACGTTCGGTGCACCGTCCGGCGGAAGCAGTGGCTCGATGGGTGGAAACGACGTGTCGGGATCCTTGGCGTCGTACGTCGTGAGACCCGTCCGCGGCACGTCGGGGATGGGCAGCATGGCGCGCGCGTGGCGGTCGACCCGCATGGATCCTCCTGCTGAAAGAGCGTTGATGGATGGTTGGAACCTAGGTCTGCGGACGACGGAGGGCATCACCCCCGACGGACGAGTCAGGACGACCGGTAGCCGGTCACGCCGTGATCAGCCCGAGGGAGCGCCCTCTGCGAACGGCATCGTTCCTGCGCGACACGGCGAGCTTGCGCAGGATGCTCCGCACGTGGGTGCGGATCGTGTTGACCGAGACGAACATCGCGGCAGCGATCTCCTCGGTGCTGAGCAGCTCGGAGAGGTGGGCGAGCACCTCCAGCTCCTTGGCCGTGAGCGTCTCGATGACCTGCTCCTGCTGCTCGTTCTCCGTCCGTCGGCGCCACGGTCGGCCTCGGGGTCGACGCCGTCCGCTGCCGTGGAACCACCCGCGGTCGAGGTCCGCCCGGAGTGCGGAGCCAGGACGCGGCGCCTCGCACGTCCGGGTCGGCGACCAGCTTGCGCACGGGCGCGGAGGCTTCGGCGAAGGGCCTGCGGAATCCCTCCGGCGCGGCCGCACGCAGACACCGCACGAGGGCCAGCTTGGCGCGCCGCGGCTGTCGGCGCTCGAGCTCGAAGGACACCTCCAGCAGACCGCCGCGCACCTGGACCGACAGCGGCACGGCATCGCGACGATCAAGGAACACGGCCAGCGCGTCGCGGAAGGCCGCCTCGTTCCCGAGCGCCAGGTGAGCGGCACCGACGACCAGCGTGCCCTCGACGGTGAGGCCGTCGGGCGCCTGACTCGATGATCCGGAGCGCGGCCGCCGGGTCGCCGGCGGCGATCCGGATGGCTGCTCGCTCGACCTCGACGCGGTGCCACAACCACGTGGCGGGCACCGGTGCACCAGGGCGGTCCAGCAGGTCCGCGGCGACGTCCAGCTGTCCCTCCGCGCGAAGCGCACGGCCCTTGACCAGGACGAGGAGCGTGTCGCGGAGCGGGTCCGCACGCAGCGGCCTCGACTGCGTGGCGGCGTGAAGGTGCTCCGCTGCGGCTGCGGCCGTCGCCCTGCTCGGTGCTCACCCAGGCCAGCGCCAGCTCCGCTTCACCGACGGGCGCCCGGCCCTGCGCGAGCATCTCCGGCCCGCTCGAGCGGGTGACTGCTTCCGCGGCCAGGTCCGCCGCAGCCTGCAGCTCGCCCCTGAGCGCCGCGACGACCGCCAGCGGCGCCAGGGACCTGACGATCAAGGGCTCGGCTCCGGCAGCTCGGGCAGTCCGTAGCCCGGTCGAGAGGGCTGCCCGCGCCTTGGCCAGCCGCCCGTGCCGCAGCAGCGACTCACCCTTGCCGACCTCGAGCAGGGCGACCAGGTCCAGGTGCTGCGCCGGTGGACCCCGCCGTGGCCGCGGAGTGTCCTGGAGGGCCCGGTCCGCGCAGCTCCGCAGCGGTGGGGTCATCGACCAGGCAGGCGCGTACCGCGTCGATGAGATCTGCCGTCAGGGCGACGGACCTGCCGTGGGCGGTGTGCGCCGAGAACGCAGCCGAGCGGACGTGTCGCAGCTCCTCGGCGCAGGCGTCCACATCGCCGCTGGCACAGGCGAGCGCCCCGCGCACCAGCGCGCAGTCGGGGCCCTTGGCACTCGCCGGCAGCTTCCTCAGCACCCGAGCCAGCTCGTCGGTCTCCTCCCCGAGCAGCAGTGCCCCGACGGCAAGGTCCTGTACGACGAACCGCGCGGCCTGCGCCCACGCGCCGACCTCCGCCGCCAGCGCGACCGCCTCCTTCAGGGATCCCTCCTGCTCGAACCATCGCGCAGCGGCGAGGTGGAGCGCGTTGCGCTGGTTCGGGGAATGGTGCGCGAGCTCGGCTCGCAGGAGGTCCCGCAGGAACGGGTGGTAGCGGTACCAGCCGGGATGGTCCGGGATGTCCTCGACGAGGACGTTCGCCCGGGCGAACGAGTCGAGCAGGCGAGCAGCGGCGGGACCGCCGAGCTCCTCGATCAGCCCGGGCTGCAGCACGTCGACGATGCTCGTCCGCACGAGCAGGGTGCGCGCCTCGACCGACTGCGCCTGCAGGACCTCGGCCATGAGGTACTCGCCGATGTTTCCCCGGTCGCCGGCCAGCCGCTCGACGGCGCCGTCGGGGTTCTCGCAGTGCTCGAGCACCATCGTGGCGAAGCGGAGCCCGGTGACCCAGCCGCGAGTCCGCGCGCTCAGCGCGGCGACCGACGCGTCCGAGAGCGCGATGCCGCACCGCACCAGCAGCTGTCGAGTCTCGTCCTCGGTGAAGGCCAGGTCGGCGATCCGCACCTCGGCCACGGTCCCCTCGAGGCGGTACCGGTGCAGCGGAAGGGCGGGATCGGCGCGGGTGAGGAGCACGACGTGGAGGAGCTCGCCTGCCTGTCGCAGGATCAGCTCCAGCCCGGCGGCGAGCTCAGCGGAGTGCACCGAGCACCCGTCGAGCACCAACGTGAGCGGCAGGTCGAGGCGCGAGAGCGACACGGCCAGCTCCGTCACCAGGTCCGAGCGCCCGCCGTACCGCGGCGTGGTCCATCTCGCTGGTTCGACGACGTGGCCGCGGACCCGCTCGAGGACGTCGCCCCAGAATCGGTCCGGCGCGACGTCCTCCTCCTCGAACGAGAGCCACAGGGTCTCGCCGATCGCCGTGCGCTCGGACGCCCAGGACGCCACGAGGGACGTCTTCCCGGTCCCGGCGGGCGCGCTCACCAGCGTGAGGGGCACCTCGGCGGCGCGGTCCAGCAGCGCGGTCAGCCGGGGACGCTCGACGAAGTGGGCCGGCCGACGCGGCGCCGCGAACCGCACGGCCAGCAGCCGATCGTCCGGATCATCGGGGCGCGCCCCAGGTGGGGTGTCCGCCAGCCGCAGGGTCATGCTCAGCACCGTGACCCGGCACCTCGGCGCGGGCATCACCCGCTTCGGGTGTCTCGACGGGTCCGGACACGCCAACGACCTCGGGCCGCTGGAGCTCAGCGGTCCGAGGTCGCTGCCTCGATCAGAGACCCAGGATGCGGTTCTTCTGCTCGGCGAACTCCGCGTCGGTCAACAGGCCCTGGTCCTTGAGCTCTCCCAGCTTCTTGATCTGGGCGATCTTCGCGTCCATGTCGTCCGGCGGGCGCCTGCTGCACGGGCGGAGGCGGCGGTGCGTATTGCTGCTGCTCGTACTGCTCATGTTCGTACTGCTGCTGGTCCTGCTGGGCCCAGCGACCCGGCCTGACGGCGGGACACCCGGTTGGACACCGCGGTGGCCGTGCCTGCGATGGCAGCGGTGCGGGCGACCCCGCGAAGGAGACCCGGCATGTGCGTTACCTCTTCCTGGTTGGTGGTGCTGATGTACGGCGCGACCGGAGCGCCGAAGTCACGAAACCCCGGCCTCGTTGCCCTCGGCCGCGTCGATGGCCGCGACGAGTGCGGGGATCGGGATCCGGCCGCTCGCCACCATCTGGGCCCCACCCCTGCGGAGCGCGCTGGCGAGTGGTGCCGCCCAGGTGTTCTCGTACACGAGGACGCCGGCGGAGCTGCCGGGCTCGATGACGGTCGCTGCGTCGGCCAGGTCGTCCTCGCCGAGGAGCCCCGACGAGACGCCCTCGAAGACGGCGAGGTCGAGCTCACCGTCGGCGTCGAAGTCCGCGATCTCCATGCCTCGTACGGAGCCGTCGTCGTCCCTGGTGACGAAGACGAGGTCGAGGATCCGGATGATGCCTCGGTCGACGAGGTCGACCAGCAAGCGGGAGCCCTTCCCCGGTCATCCGGTTGCCCGGGAACTCCAGGACCAGGTAGTCGACCGGTCCCATCTCCGCCAGGTCGGAAAACGCCTGGCCGGCATCGTCAGTCATGTGTTGCCTCCTGTGCACGCTTGGGATCTCGGACGCTACGCCACGGTGCCTAGCGGGACCTAGTCCGGAATGAGTGATCCGCGGGTGGTTGGACGATGTCACACGAGTCCGGTCCGGTACACCGCCTCGACGCGCAGGCCGGCCCCGTCGAGGAGGGTGATGACGTCGGAGAGGTCACATCCGGCCGACTCCTCGAAGCGAAGCGTCGTGATCTCGACGGTCGCGATGCTGCTCGTCCCCAGGGCGCCACGCAGCACCGGGCCGAGCGTTCCGGCCACCGTCAGCTCATAGGTGCGCTCGGCGCTCACGTCGGATCGTGCTCCGCCGAGTCGTCGGTGGTCGAGACGGCGCGTACCTCGACGAGCTCCAGCCCGAAGGCCCTCAACCGCGCCAGCAGCCCGGCCAGGGCCGACTGGTCGTCCACCGTGCAGACCAGCACGGTCCGCAGCTCCTGGCTCGCCTTCGTGACGGCCCCGATCTCCTCGACCAGTGCGAACGGCACGGCACCGGTGACTCGGACCTCGTAGGTGGTGCCGGCCATGGCTGCTCTTGTCCTCGATGGGTGGGCCACGTCGTGCCCGGTGTGGCTGCGGTACCCATCGAAGCCTCCCGGCGGCGCCGCGTCCTCATCCCTGGTGCACCATCTGCTCCTCCCGCTGCCGAGGATGAGGGCGAACGTCGACGAACGAGACGAAGCGGCCAGTGTCACGCCCGAGGCGACCCGCCGGCGCCGATGGTCTAGGGCAGTGCGGACACGCGAGGTCGGGTGCTTTGCCCGAGACGTCCGAAAGGCGGACGATGGGGTCTGACGACAAGGGGAGACAGATCTGATGCAAAGCACCGACTACATCGCCGTGGTCGAGGTGGCTACTCGCCTCGAGTCGGGTCAGGACGACGCAGCGGCCGCGCTGCGCGAGTACCAGCCTGAGTTCAGCCGCTCACCTCGGGGCTGGGTGGAGGTCAAGCTCAAGATCTCCGCGACCGGTCTGGCGCACGCCTGCGCGACCGCGGCCGCGATGGCGCGCGTGGCGACCGGCTCTGAGGGCCTCGCCTGCCAGGTGATGACGCAGGCGGAGTACGACGCCCGGCGCTACGCCACCAGCGGCCGGCACGCCGCGGAGGTCGAGGCAGCGCCGATGCTGCCCCGGCAGCCCACGGACTCCGAGAGCCGGTGGAGCCCGGCCCAGGTCGACGCCGACACCTCCGGGATGACCGCCTGAGCGGATCGCGACCGCCACGGTCGAACAAGAACGTGTTCTATTCTGGCTGACATGCGTCTGCTGCTGCACTCGGGTGACTCGGCGACCGAGGTGCCGGCCCGCCGGGACGGGACCGAGATCGTCCTGGACCGGCAAGCGGTGCTCGAGGCCACCGGCTGGGAGCCGCAGGACCACGGCCTGTGCCGCGGTGACGTCTGCCGCCCCGCCCGGCTCGGCTCCAGCCTGAGCCTGACCCGACTGGCCGAGCTGCTGGGCCGCCCGCTCGCCGTGGAGGTCGACGACGAGCTGTCGGTCGCGGTGCTCGGCGAGCCCGGTGACGGCTCGACCAGGCGCGGGGACCTCTCGCCGGTGGTGACGCTGAGCGACGCTGACGGCGGCACCGTCGACGTCACCCGACGTGGGCGCAAGACCCTCGTGGTCGCCTGGTCGACCTGGTGCGGCTGCCGCTACGAGCTGCCGGCCTGGCGGGCGTTGGCCGGCGAGCTCGAGCCGCTCGGCCTCGACCTGGTGGCGGTGGCACTCGACGACGACACCGACCGGGTTCGTCACTTCACCTCGAAGGCCGACCTGCCCGCCGTACTCGATCCCGAGCACCGGCTCTCCGACGTCTTCGGTGTCGTCAACGTGCCCTCGACCATCTGGCTCGACGAGGACGGCCGGGTCGCGAAGCCACCGACGATCGCGCCCGGTGACGACCAGTTCAAGGAGTTCACCGAGGTCGACGCCGAGCGCCACCACGAGGCGCTGCGCTCCTGGGTGCGCGGCGAAGCGGCCCCGAGCGAGCCCCAGGACGAGCAGCAGCACGACGAGGCGGACGACGACCTGCGGGCCGCGAGGGCCGAGCGGCGCCTCGGGACCTGGTTGCACGCCCACGACCGCCCGGAGGCTGCCCGACGCCACTTCGACGCCGCGGTCGCCCTCGCCCCGCTCGACTTCACCATCCGACGGGGCTCGATGCGACACCGCGGCGAGGACCCGTTCGGCCAGGAGTTCTTCGACCTCTGGGAGGAGTGGTCCGCCGCCGGCCGACCCGGGTACCGGGCTACCTGAGCCGCATGGACCTCAGTCTGCGAGGAGCAGCAGCGCCGCGAAGGCAGTCAGCCAGCTGACGAAGCTGCCCACGAGGAAGTACTCCGTCAGCCGGTGGATCCTCACCTGGGCCGTCTGTGTGCGGAGCTCGGGCCAGCGGAGCAGCCCCTTGGCCGCCACCACCACTCCGGCCGCGGTCCACTGACCGGCCAGGCCGAGGCCGAGGATGAACACCCGCTCCATCGGGCCGAGCAGGCGACCGCCCTTGAGCTCCCGCTCCGGGTCGTTGGCGGTGTCGTGGTCGGCGGGGTTCACGGTGTCGGTGGCCGCCAGGACGAGGCGGACCAGCACGTTGCCGGTGCTCAGCTGGACGAGGAACACCGCGAGGAGGAGCAGCGCCCGGTCGGTGGAGAGTCCCTGGAGCACCGGGACCCCGACCTCGTCGAGCCAGTCCCCCACGAGCCCGCCTGCCGGGTCGGGGATGCCGGAGGTGAGCACGCCGACGGCGAGCGCCGCCCCCAGGACGAGCAGCGGGACCCAGGCCTGGCCTCGACCGCCGAACGCCCGCGTCACCGTCTGGCCCCAGGCCACCGTCACGAGCGCGATCACCAGGAGCGCGACAAGGTCAGCCGGATCCGTCAGGCCCGCCAGCAGGCCGATCCACACCGCAGCGGCAGCGCCCACGCACTCGTTGACGATCGGCACCGGGCGCACCGTGTGGGCCAGGTCGGCCACGGCGATCCCGATGAGGAGCACGGCGATCCAGCTCATCAGTGCCCTTTCATCATCTCGTCGGCGATCAGCACGCCGCCCAGTCCGTCTGCGCGAACCCGCTGGGAGACCGCTGACGGGCTGATGCCGAGCTCGTCGGCGATCTCGCGCTGGGTGCGTCCGTCCAGCAGACCACGGAGGACAGACAGGGAGCGGGCCGACAGGCCACCCACGATCTCGTCTCGCAGCACGAGGACCGACTCCACCCACGGCTGGAAGCGGTCATCGGGCTCGACCGTCCTGAAGGCCGTGCGCCGCCGGCTCGTGGACGGCCGTGACTCGGCCTGCTCCACCGCCTTGACCGCGTCTCGGGCCGCCCACCAACCGGGCCCGTCCTCGATCCGCGGCTCGGCCTGCAGGAGCCGCACCTTGCCCCAGCTGAGTCCCTGTCGGACGTCGTGGTCGGGCAGCAGCGCGACCCTGATCCGCAGCGCGGCGCGAGCGGCCTCGTCGAGCGTGGCGAAGGCGCCCTGGAACTCGTCCCCGAGCTGGATCCGCAACGGGGTCACGGGGGCGAAGGTCTGGTTGACGACCTCGAGCGCGTTGGTCAGACGCTCGTGGAGGTCGTCCCGGTCGTCGGCCTCCCGCGAGTGCACCAGGTCACCGATCAAGGTGGCGACTTCATTACTCACACAATGCAGACTATACCTTTATCGCAGAATGAGTGAAGCAATAAGATTCATACATGCTCAAGTCCAGAAGATGCGGTCCACGATCGCCCGTGCCTTTCGGGCGGTGCGCAGGTAGTCGTTGACCATGGCGTCGGACTCCCCCGGCTGGTACTGGAGCACCGATGCGACCGCGGCACGCTCACGCGCGTCGCGGGGCAGCTGGTCCGAGGGTTTGCCGCGCACCTGCACGGAGGCGTTGCGGGCCCGGCTGGCGAAGCGCCACGCCTCGGCGAGCACCTGCGCGTCAGCCACAGCGACCAGGTCGTGCTCGACCGCCACCTGGAGCGCCTCGAGCGTCTTGGTCGTCTGCAGCTCGTGGACGGTGCCGGCGTGCTTCATCTGCAGCAGCTGCACCGTCCACTCGATGTCCGAGAGCCCACCCGGCCCGAGCTTGAGGTGGGTCTTCGGGTCGGCGCCACGCGGGAGCCGCTCGGCGTCCACCCGGGCCTTGATCCGTCGTACCTCGACGACGTCGTCGGCGCTCAGCCCGCTCTCGGGGAACCGGAGAGGGTCGATCAGCGCCCGGAACCGGTCCCGCAGGTCCGGGTCCCCTACGAGCGGGTTGGCGCGCAGCAATGCCTGTGCCTCCCACACCGCGGACCACTTGCCGTAGTAGGCCCGGTAGGAGTCGAGGGTGCGCACGAGCGGTCCCTGCCGGCCCTCGGGGCGCAGGTCGGCGTCGACCTGGAGCGCCGGGTCCTTGCCGTGGTCGGAGAGCAGTCGTCGTACGTCGTTGGCCACGGCCTGGGCCATGGAGGCGGCCAGCTGCGGGTCGGCGCCGGGGAGCGGGTCGTGGACGAACATCACGTCGGCGTCGCTGCCGTAAGCGAGCTCGAAGCCCCCGTAGCGTCCCATCGCCACGAGGGCCATCCGGGTGGGCATCGCCTCGCCGCGGGCGGCTTCGACCGAACGCACCACGGCCGCCATCGCGGCCTCGAGGGTGGCGCTGGTGAGGTCGGTCAGGGCGTAGCCGACCTCGGCCACCCCGAACGGCTCGGTCAGGTCGGCCACGCTGATCCGCAGCAGCTCGCGGCGACGGATCGCGCGGATCGCGGTGACCGCCTCCTGCACGTCCTCGCGGCGCTCGGCCGTGGCCCCCATCTCGGTCTCGATGGCCTCGCGGGAGAGCGGGCGCAACCCCTCCTCCTCCCCCAGGATCGCGACACCTTGGGGCTCGCGCTGGAGCAGGTCGGTGGCGTAGCGGCTCGTGGCGAGCACCCGTGCCATCCGCTGGGCGACCTCGCCCTCGTCGCGCAGCAGCCGCAGGAACCAGGGAGTGCGTCCGAGCGCCTCGGAGATGCGACGGAAGCCGAACAGGCCCGCGTCGGGATCGGGGGCGTCGGCGAACCACTCGAGCATCACCGGGAGGAGCGTGCGCTGGATCTGCGAGCTGCGGGTGACGCCGGCCGTCAGTGCCTCGAGGTGACGCAGGGCCGCGTTGGGGTCCTCGTAGCCGAGCGCGGCGAGCCGGGTCTTCGCCGCCTCCGGGGTCAGCCGGACCTCGTCGCCGGGAATCCGCGCGACCGCGGACAGCAGTGGCCGGTAGAACAGCTTCTCGTGCAGCCGCCGGACCTCGCGTCGGTGGTAGCGCCACTGCTTGTCGAGCTGCGCCATCGGGTCGGTCGTGTAGCCGAGCGAGCGTCCCAGCCGGCGCAGTGACGGCTCGTCGTCAGGGAGCACGTGGGTGCGCCGGAGCTGGTGGAGCTGGATGCGGTGCTCGAGGAGGCGGAGGAAGGCGTAGGCGTCGTGCAGGGAACGACCGTCCTCCCGGCCGACGTACCCCTCGCGTGTCAGTGCCGACAGCGCGCTCAACGTCGTCGGTGAGCGGACCGCCTCATCGCTGCGTCCGTGCACCATCTGGAGCAGCTGTACGGCGAACTCGACGTCGCGAAGGCCGCCCGAGCCCAGCTTGAGCTGGCGCTCGGCGGTGCTCGACGGGATGTGCTCCAGCACCCGGCGGCGCATCGCCTGCACCTCCTCGACGAAGCCGTCGCGCTGGGAGGCCGACCACACGAGCGGCCCGACCAGCTCTGCGTACTGCCGCCCGAGCTCCTCGTCCCCCGCGACCGGCCGCGCCTTGAGCAGGGCCTGGAACTCCCACGTCTTCGCCCACCGCTCGTAGTAGCCGCGATGGCTGGCGAGCGTACGGACCAGCGGACCCGACTTGCCCTCCGGGCGCAGGTTGGCGTCGACCGGCCAGATGGTGCCCTCGACGGTGTTCTCCGAGCAGACCTGCATCATCGCCGAGGCCAGCTGGGTGGCGGCACGTACGGCGTGCTGGTCGTCCTGGCCGTCGACGGGCTCGGCCACGAAGATGACGTCGACGTCGCTGACGTAGTTCAGCTCGTGGCCACCGCACTTGCCCATGGCGATGACGGCCAGCCGGCAGTGGCCTGCGGCGTCGCCGACCCTGGCCCTCGCCACGGCCAGGGCGGCGTCGAGCGTCCCGGCCGCGAGGTCGGACAGCTCGGCCGCAGCGTCGTCCACGCCGAGGTGGTGGGCCAGGTCGCGGGAGGCGAGCCGGAGCAGGAGGCGGCGGTACTCGACGCGGAGCGCATCCGTCGCCGCCGCAGGCTCGAGGGTGGCGACTGGGACCGCGTCGTCGGGGTCGGCACCGACCGCGCGCAGCAGGCACGAATACATCCAGCGTCGCGACGGGCGGGTGGATCCCAGCGTGGGATCGGTGAGCTCGTGCCAGTGATCCGGATGTCGGCGCAGGTGCTCGCCGAGCGCGACGCTGCTGCCCAGCACCGACAACAGCCGCATCGAGGTGCCTTCGTCGTCCGCCGCCTCGGCGAGCAGCGTCTCCCTGTCGTCGGCGGCGTCAGCCAGTGCGACCAGGGCCGCCAGTGCCTGGTCGGGATCGGCGCTCCTGCCGAGCAGCGGCACGAGCGGCTCGGCGACGTCGCCGAGCGTGCCCAGGAGCCGCAGCGCCCGGTCGGTGTCGGCGAAGCCCAGCCGCGCCAGACTCCCCAGAGGGCTGTCCACCGGCTTGTCGCTCCGCGCCGCAGTCACGTGCCCCAACCTCAGATGACGGGCAGCATCCGGTCACGCTCGAAGGCGGAGACCTGGCCGCGGTACTCCTCCCACTCCGTGCGCTTGTTGCGCAGGAAGAACTCGTAGACGTGCTCGCCCAGGGTCTCGGCGAGCAGCTCGGAGTCCTCGGCGATCTTGATGGCGTCGTACAGGTTCTTCGGCAGCTGCTCGAGCCCCAGTGCCTTGCGCTCGCGGTCGTTGAGGGACCAGACGTTGTCCTCGGCCTCGCGCGGCAGCTCGTACTCCTCCTCGAGGCCCTTCATGCCCGCCGCGAGCACGACGGCAAAGGCGAGGTAGGGATTGCACGCGGCGTCGATCGAACGCAGCTCGATGCGGGTGGACTGGCCCTTGTTGGGCTTGTACATCGGCACCCGCACCAGCGCGGAGCGGTTGTTGTGACCCCAGCAGATGTACGACGGTGCCTCGCCGCCGCCGATCAGCCGCTTGTAGGAGTTCACCCACTGGTTGGTCAGGCAGGTGATCTCCCCGGCGTGCCGCAGGATGCCGGCGATGAAGTGGCGCGCGGTCTTGGAGAGCTGGTACTCCGCCCCCGCCTCGAAGAAGGCGTTCTCGTCGCCCTCGAACAGCGAGACGTGGGTGTGCATCCCCGAGCCCGGGTGGGTGGTGAAGGGCTTGGGCATGAAGCTGGCCCAGATGCCCTGGCCCAGCGCCACCTCCCGCACCACCGTGCGGAAGGTCATGATGTTGTCGGCCGTGGAGAGCGCGTCGGCGTAGCGCAGGTCGATCTCCTGCTGCCCGGGCCCGCCCTCGTGGTGGCTGAACTCGACGGAGATGCCCATCGACTCGAGCATGCTGATCGCCTCGCGCCGGAAGTCCGAGCCGCGCGACTGCGCCGTGTGGTCGAAGTAGCCGCTGCGGTCGACCGGCACCGGCTCCTCTCCGACGCCCGGCCGCCCCTGGAACAGGTAGAACTCGATCTCGGGGTGGGTGTAGAAGGTGAAGCCCTTCTCCGCCGCCGTCTGCAGGGTGCGCTTGAGGACGTAGCGAGGATCGGCGTACGACGGCGAGCCGTCAGGCATGAAGATGTCGCAGAACATCCGCGCGGTCGACGGTCCCTCGCCGCGCCACGGCAGCAGCTGGAAGGTCGCCGGGTCGGGGTGGGCCAGCATGTCGGCCTCGGTGACGCGGGCGAAGCCCTCGATCGCGGAGCCGTCGAAGCCGATGCCCTCGGCGAACGCGTTGTCCAGCTCTGCGGGAGCCACCGACACCGACTTCAGGTACCCCAGCACGTCGGTGAACCACAGCCGCACGAAGCGGACGTCGCGTTCCTCGAGCGCCCGGAGGACGAAGTCTTCCTGCTTGCCCATGGCCTGAGCCTAGGGGAGAGGTACCGGTTCACCCCTGCTTGGGGACGTCGTAGGTGTGCTCCTGTTTCAGGGTTGGCCCCGACGCGCGAGCCACGCGGAGTAGCGAGGCTGGGAGCTCGCCCTTGCATCTCCGTCCGAACAGGAGTGAACCCATGCGCCGTCCCAACCGTCATGCCTCTCACGTGCTCGTCACGATGTCGATCGCTGCGTCACTGGTCCTGGCTTCGCCCGCCACAGCACGACCGAATGCAGCGTCTCCGAGCCACCTCGCACCCGTCATGGGCACGGACACGGGCTCGATCCTCTTCCAGCGTGACGGCCTTGACCGTACCGAGATCGCGCTCGTGCGCCGTGACGGAACTGGCGAGGTCGCCCTGGTGCCGTCGCTCCCGGGCAGCGACCAGACCAACCCGGACTGGAGCCCCGACGGAAGCCGCATCACCTTCGCCATGCGCCAGGGAGACACTGAGGACCTCTGGGTCGCGGGCGCCGACGGACGCCGGGCTCGCAAGCTCGTCGATTGCGTCTCCCCCTGCCTCTACCTCGACGACCCCGCTTGGTCCCCTGACGGCCGGCGCATCGTGGTCAGCCGCACCTCGGACCACGAAGGAGTCGGTGTCAGCACCCTGGAGACGGTGGACGTCCGAACCGGGCGCTCGACCGTCGTCCTAGGTCCCTTCGACCGCCACTTCACTGCCGGAGCCAGGTGGTCGCCGGACGGCAGCCGGGTGGTCTTCGAGGACGTCGCCAAGTTCACGACCGCGGTCGATTCCGACATCTCGGGGGTGACCCTCTCGATCGTCGACATGGCCCGTCGCGAGCACCGCGTCCGCGGACTGACCCGCCCCGAGCTGTTCGCAGCCACCGCTGACTGGAGCTCCACCGGCACGACGATCGTCTACTCCGCCTTGGCAGACCCCGAGGCACCAGCACCCGACCTGTTCACGATCTCCCCGGCCGGCGGGCGACCCAGCCAGGTCACCCATGTCGCCGACGCCGGTGGGTATGCGAACGAGCCCACGTTCTCTCGCGACGGTCGCGCCCTGGTCTTCAGTGGTCGCACCGGTTCCTACGAAGCCCCGCTTCTCCTGGAGGTCGGCGTTCGCGGAGGCCGGGTCACCTCGGCGACCGGCGGAGTGATGACGCACGGGCGTCACCCCCGCATCCGCCCCACCCCCCAGCACGGCTAGGCCAGCCCGGTGACGTTCGTGACCTCGAGCTTCGTGGGCGGGATGCTGATGCCGTGGATGGTGGAGTGCGCGTGCGTCGCCGAATACTGGTAGTGGACGACCACCCTGCGTACCTCGCGCTGGCAAGCGACCTCCTGGTCGCCGAGGGGTACGACGTGGTCGGGACCGCGAGCACCGCATCAGGTGCCGCCACCGCGGTCCGGGAGCTCGACCCGACACTGGTCCTGCTCGACATCCACCTCGCGACGGAGGACGGCCTCGAGGTGGCGCAGCAGCTCATCTCCACCCATCCGGAGATCCAAGTCATCGTGATCTCGAGTCATCCTCGGGAAAGCGTCTCCCCCAGACTGGCGCGGAGTGGGGTCCTGGGCTTCATCTCCAAGGAGGACCTGAGCCACTCCGTCATCGAGTCCCTGCTCCGTTGAGCCGAGCGCGGGTGTAGTCCATGTGGTGGTGGATCCTGGATGTCGCGGCCGGCGCTCTGTTGATGCTGGCCGGGTTGGCCTGCCGCAGCCGCGACCCAGTGCGAAGCGTCACCCCGCTCTTGCTCCTGGCTGGGCTCGCCTGGGGCGCAGCCGACGCGTGGCCGGGCGCGTGGCATGGCTCGCCCACCGCATGGCAGGCGCCCGCACTCGCCGCGGTGGCGTGGCTCCCCGGCCCGGCCGGTCGCCCGCTCTTGCCCCGAGCGCAGCGCTGGACGGTCAGCGCCGCAACGGCCGTGCTGCCCTTCGCCTGGGTGGGCCGGTCGGCGGCCGCCTTCCTGATCGCGAGCGCCGTCGTCCTCTTCCTGGCCATGAGCCCGCGTCCACGACGCGACCTCACCTCGGCCGGCGGGTTCGCGTTGGCGGCCGCAGTGGGACTGCCCGCGGGGCTCGCCGTCGGCCAGCAGCTCTGGCCGCTGACCGTGCTCCCGGGGCCGACCGGTGGCCAGGTCCTCACCCTGGCGACAACGCTCCTGGTGATCCTCGGGGCGTCCATGATCACGGCTGGGGAGCTACGTCGCGGTCGGAGCAACGGAGCCCGCACCGAGCAGCTTCTCGACCTCGCCGGCGGCCGCCCCACGGACCGCAGTGCCCTCGCGCTGGTCACCGACGGCGGGCCGGTCACCGATCCGCGGGCCGAGTCCGCCCGGCGCCGGGCGCAAGCCTTGCTCACCGAGTTCGGGGCCCTGCGCATCGCGCTTGACCGGCGAGCGGAGCAGATCGAGCACTCGTCGGCCGGGCTGCTGGCCGCCGACCGCATCGAGCGCGAGCGTCTCAGCGAGGACATCGAACGACGGGTGCTGCCTGTCATCGGTCTGTTGACCAAAGATCTCGACGCCGTCCTCGCTGGCGCGCCGGCCACCGTCGCGCCGGATCTCCTGCGCGCGCGCCAGCTCTCGCTCACGGCAGCCTCGGAGCTCGGCCGCGTTGGGCGAGGACTCGCTCCGGTCGACCTGGACGACCACGATCTCGCCGCCGCCCTCCACGAGATCCTCGACCGTGCCAGCGTCGACGGACGGGTGCGGGTGGACCTGGCTGAGCCGCAGCCGAGCATCGGCGAGGTGGTCTGGTACGTCGTGGCGGAGGCAGTGACCAACGCTGTGAAGCATGGCGCCGCCACGAACGTGGAGATCGACCTGCGCTGCGTCGGACGGCGGGTGGTGCTCACCGTTCGGGACGACGGGCCCGGGGGCGGCCGGGTCGTCCCGGGCGGTGGGCTGGACTGGCTCGGGCGGCGTGTGGCGGCGGCCGGGGGCTCGCTTGAGGTGCTCACCGAGCCTGGTGGGGGCACCACCGTGGTGGGCTCGTTTCCGCGGGAGACGAGATGAGAACCGCGGCCAGCTGGTGGTTCGTCGGTGCACTCTTGGTCCTCGTCGTCGAGACGGTGTTGGTCGCCACGGAGGTCACCCGGCCCTCCCCACCCTCCTACGCCGCGAGCGGGGCCCCATTGCGTCTGCTCGAGGTCGTGGCGGCGATCGCGCTGGTGTGCGCGGCCGCCGCATCGGCCAGGGTGCGCCCGGCCGCTGGTCTCACGACGCTCGGGGCCGCCTGGCTGCTGCCCGAGGCGGCGGTCGCGACGTGGCCCAGCCTCGGCGTGTTGGGGGAGCTGGCGGCGGTCTTGTCGCTCGTCGCGGCAGCCCTGTTCCTGGTCGGCGCGGGATCCGCCCGCAACCCAGTGCTCGCCGGGGGCCTCGCGACGCTCGTGCTCGCGCGGCTGCTTCGCTCGCCGTACGACGATCCGCTGTGCTGGCGGTCCTGCTCCCCCACGCCGTGGCCCTCGATGCCGGTGACCTGGTCGCACGCTGCCGAGGGCCTCGCCGCCTTGCTCGTCGGCGTGGCGGGTTGGTGGCTCGCCAGAGGACGCCGAGGCGCACCGGCGTCAGCCGCGCGTCTGGTCGTCGCCACCCTCGCCGTTCAGGAGGTGGCGCGCGTCCTGCACCGTGAGGGACAAGGCTCGACCGTGGCCATGCTGCTCCAGGTCGTGGCGGCCAGCTGCCTGTTCGCCCTCGCCGCCGTGGTTCTGCTCGAAACGCTCACGACCCTGCGCCTGCGCGCGGTCCTCGAGGACCTTGCCACTGACCTGGCACGCGTGAACGATCCCCCCGAGCTGGTGCCCGTGCTGTCCCGGGCGATGGCGGACAAGAATCTCGAGGTCATCTTCCGACATCCCTTGAGCGGAGCCTGGCTGACCCCGACCGGGATCCCCACCGTCGGGCCGAGTGGCGCTGGCGACTTCACCACACTCGTGGTCCGTGACGGAGAGGTCGTTGCTGCGATCCTGGTCGGCTCCCCCATGGCAGCGGCGCAGCTGGACGCGGTGCTCGGCGCCGGGTGGCGACTGCTCCTGGACCTGGCCCGACTGCGTGCCGTGCAACTGGCCGACCTGGAGGCGCTCCACACGTCCAGGCTCCGGCTGGTGCAGACCTCCGACAGGGCGAGACGAGCGCTCGAGCGGAACCTCCATGACGGGGCGCAGCAGAGCCTCGTGGGCCTGGCCATCGCGATCCGGCTGGCGGAGCGGCACGCCGCTGGCGGGCACGACCCGGAGCTGTGCCAGGCCCTCGTCCGGCTCGGCGCACTCGCACACGCAGCGCTCGGCGAGGTCCGCTCGCTGGCGCGCGGCGTGCCGCCTGCCCTGGCCGAGTCGGATCTGGCGGTGGCCATCGCCGAGGCGGCGGCCCGGCATGACGCAACGCTATCGATCCGCGGTGCCGTCCGACGTGGCGCAAACCTCGACGTGCTCACCACGGCATACCTGGCCGCGGACTGCTGGTTGGCTGAGGCCGCCACCACCGGCGCTGCTGTCACCATGGCCGTCGCAGTGGTCGAGGAGCGCCTGGTGCTCGAGGTCTACTCACCAGCCGTGGACGGTACTGGCCAGTCGACGGCGGACCATCTCGAGGACCGAATCGACGCGCTCGGCGGCCGCCGCCGGCGCGGCCCGGGCCACTACCATCTGGAGCTGCCGTGCGGCTCGTGATCGCCGACGACTCCCTGGTCGTGCGAGCCGGGGTCCGGGCCCTGCTCGAGGACGAGGGCGCCGAGGTGGTGGCCGAGGCGGGCACCTCCGAGGGCCTCCTGGCAGCAGTGCGCGACGAGGCTCCCGACGCCGCTGTCATCGACATCAGGATGCCCCCGGGCTTCCACCAGGAAGGTCTCGTGGCCGCGTCCCAGATCCGGCGTACGTACCCGGGCGTGGCTGTCCTCGTGCTCAGCCAGCACGTCGAGCCGGCGTACGCCCTGCGGCTCCTGCGCGGTGCCGAGGGGTCGGCGGGCTACCTGCTCAAGGACCGGCTGACCGAGCCCTCCACACTCGTCCGCACGCTGCGACGGGTGGTGGCCGGGGAGGTCGTGGTCGACCGCCACATCGTCGAGGTCGCGATGTCCGGGGCGCAGTCGCGGGGCAGGCTCGACGAGCTCACCGGACGGGAGATGGAGGTCCTCGGGGCAATCGCCGAGGGAGGCTCCAACAGCGAGCTCTGCGCACGCCTGTTCCTGAGCCAGAAGACCGTCGAGGCCCACATCACCCACATCTTCCGCAAGCTCGAGATCGACGGGAAGGACCGCGGGAGCGGTCGCGTACTGGCCGTCCTCGACTACCTGCGACGCGATGAGCTCCGCGCCGACGAGGGTTGGCCCCGATGAAGCGAGGGTCCCGGGCGGACAACGTGGTGGGCAACGAGAGGGGCCGTGCCATGTCACGCACCACCCGAACAGGTCACCTGGTCCTTGCGACCGTCCTGACAACGCTGGCTGCCGCTGCGACGGCGTGCAGTCCGTCGACCGACAAGGCCGGTGGACCCGCTGCGAAGGTCGTGCTCACCCTGGCGAGCAACGACTTCGGTCCCCTCAGCGCGGCACCGCCCGTCGCCGACTTCGCTCGTCGGCTGTCCCGGGTAAGCGACGGGCGGCTGAGTGTCAAGCTCAAGGCGGGCTGGGCGGGGGGATCGAGCGAGGCTCAGGTCGTGGAGGACGTGGCCCGAGGCACTGTCGACCTCGGGTGGGCCGGCAGCCAGGCCTTGGATCTCGCGGGTGTCTCGGAGATGAAGCCGTTCTCGCTGCCCTACCTCGTCGACTCTTACGCCCTCCAGGCGAGCGTGGTGCGCTCGCTGGGCGCTCGCCTGCTGACCGCCGTGGGCAAGACGGGTGTACGGCCCCTTGCCCTGCTCCCCGACCAGATCCGCTTTGTCGCGGCGGACCGTCCGCTCACCACCCCGGCCGCCTGGGAGGGCCGCAGGTTCAGGGTACTGGCCTCGATAGGCGCCCACGCGGCGGTCAGGGCCCTTGGCGCTGATCCGGTCGGAGACCCGAACACGGTCCCCGTCCTCAGGGAGGAGCACTCGATCGACAGTGCGGAGGGGTCCTGGCAGCTCTACCAGCGGCAGTCGTGGTGGTCGAGCGTCCCGGTGGTGACGGTCGACCCCCCGCTGTGGACGCGCACCGACGTCCTGTTCGCGAGTCCGCAGCTGAGAGACCGACTGAACAAGCGCCAACGTGCCTGGCTCCGCGAGGCCGCCGACGACGCGGCCGCATATGCCCTCACGCACGCCGGCGCGGCCGATGAGCAGCAGATGCGCGACGCCTGCGAGAACGGCGCCCGCCTGGTCCCCGCCACGCCCGACCAGGTCGACGCCCTCCGACGTCAGGTGGCGCCGCTCTACCAGCAGGCGCGCCAGGACACCGCACAGGCAGACGTCCTTGGCACCATCGAAAAGCTCAAGGCCGGACTCACTCCGGAGCGCGCCACGGCGATCCCCGCGGGGTGCGGCTTCGACCCTGCGAACCCACCGGTGGGCACCGACGTGAGTGACCCCCTGGTCGAGCCCGGGGCCACGAAGAACTTCCCGCTCGGCACCTACCGCTATCGCGTCATGCAGCGCGATCTGATGAGCACACCGACCGTCCGGCCTGCGGAAAATGCGGGGATCTGGACCTGGTCGATGGGCCGTGGCACCTGGAGCCTGTCGGTGCGGCTCGACGACTCCCAGGAGTTGGCGTACCCATGCAGCGGTCTCTACACGGTCGCCGGGCACGAGGTGAAGTTCACGCGTGTGGTCAACCAGCCGCACGGCGACTGCGTGCCCTATACGTGGGGTGCGACGTGGGCGATCGACCCTGGTGGGGTGCGTTGGACCGGGCTCACGATCCCGGAGTTCGCGACTGTGTTCAACCACCACGTCTGGACCAGGATCGACTGAGAGATCGGGTTCAAGCCAGTGCCGCCAGGGCTTGCGCCAGTGGGCGCCAGCCGGCGGCCAGCTCGTCGCGGTGCTCGGCGATGCGGTCCAGGACGTCGTCGAGGACGCCCTCGTCGTAGCGGTCCCGGTCGTCGTCGGCCCAACTCGCCAGCACCTTTTCGTCGACCTCCGGGTGCAGCTGCACGCCCCAGACGGTCGGCGCGAACCGGGCGACCTGGAGCTCACCGGCCGGGCGTGCGCGCGAGCACGACAGTTCCTTCGGGCGCGCGGACCACGACGTCGTCGTTCCAGAACACCCCGTAGGCGGCGCCGGTCACCGCCTGGGCCAGTGGTCCTGGCCGGCCTCGTCCGTCCAGCCCAAGCCCGAGCAGGCCGAGCTGCTGGCCGCGGGGGTTGGGCCGCGACTCACCCCCGAGGGCGACGGCGATCAGCTGGTGGCCCAGGCAGATCCCCAGGGTCGGCGTACGACGTGCGGCCGCGTCGCGGACCAGCTGCTTCAGCGGCGTGAACCACGCGTGGTCCTCGTCGTCGTGCGCACCCATCGACCCGCCGAGCACGAGCAGCCCGTCGTGGTCCGCGAGGTCATCGGGCAGCTCGTCACCGTCGTAGGGACGTCGTACGTCGAGCACGCAGCCCGCCTCGACGAGCCACTCCCCCATCCAGGCCGGCGGGCAGTCGTCCTGGTGCTGGACGACGAGGACCGACCGCACCGTCATTCGGACGGGGATGCGCTCGAGGTCGGCCAGCCACGCCGCGGCGCTGGCGTCGCTGGGCATCCGCCAGTCGCCTCGCGGCGACATGGTGCCGCCGGCGCTGACCTTGGGGCCGTTGGGCAGCGCCGACCGCTTGAACTGGTTGGCGAAGAAGCGCCGGAGGAAGACCTCCAGCCAGTGTCGGATCTCGGCGAGGTCGTAGGCCGGTCGAGCGTCCTCGGGGTAGTTCGGCGGCCACTCGCCTGTCGCGGCGTCGGCCCATGCCTTCTCGGCCATGAAGGCGATCTTGCTGGGCCGCGTGCCGTGGCGCAGGAGGTGGAACAGCGTGAAGTCGTGCAGCGCGTAGGGCCCGATCGTCCCTTCGGTCGACTGCGCCTCCTCGCCCTCGCGGGTCGGGATCAGCTCGGGGGTGATCTGCTGCCCGACGATCTCGGTGAGCACCTCGTTGACCTCGTCGCCGTGCGCACCGAGCTGCTCGCTGTCGACCACCCAGCGGATCAGGTGCTGCATCAGCGTCTTGGGGACGCCGGTGTTGACCGCGTAGTGCGACATGTGGTCGCCCACCCCGTAGGTGCACCAGCCGAGCGCCAGCTCGGAGAGGTCACCGGTGCCCAGCACGATTCCTCTGCGCTGGTTGGCGATCCGGAACAGGTAGTCGGTGCGCAGCCCGGCCTGGACGTTCTCGAAGGTGACGTCGTAGACCTCCTCGCCCGAGGCGAACGGATGGCCCATGTCGGCCAGCATCTGCTTGGCGGCCGGCCGGATGTCGATCTCCTCGAACGTCACGCCGAGGGCCTTGGACAGGCGGGTCGCCAGCGACTTCGTGGTGTCGCCCGTCGCGTAGCCCGGGAGGGTGAAGGCCAGGATGTCGCTGCGCGGCCGGCCCGCCCGGTCCATCGCCTTGGCCGCCACGATCAGCGCGTGGGTGGAGTCGAGACCTCCGGAGACACCGATGACCACCTTGGGCTCGCCGATCGAGTGGAGCCGCTGCTCGAGCCCGGAGACCTGGATGTTGTAGGCCTCGTAGCAGTCGAGAGCCAGCCGCTCGACGTCGTCCGGCACGAACGGGAACCGGTCGACCTTGCGGAGCAGCCCGATGTCGCCGTGGCTGGGTCGCAGCTCGATCTCGATCGTGCGCAGCACCGGGCCGACGGTGCGGCGGTTGTCGTCGAAGGTGCCCATGCGCAGGCGTTCCTGGCGGATCAGGTCGAGGTCGACGTCGGCGACCGAGCGGCGCGGCCCGTCGGGGAAGCGCTCGGTCTCGGCCAGCAGCTCACCGCACTCGTAGAGCATCGTCTGGCCGTCCCACGACAGGTCGGTGCTCGACTCGCCCTGGCCGGCGGCTGCATAGGCGTACGCCGCCACGCAGCGTGCGCTCGCCGAGCGCACCAGCAGCCGCCGCTCCTCCGCCCGCGCGATCGTGATCGGCGACCCGGAGAGGTTGGCCAGCACGGTCGCACCCGCCAGCGCCGCGACGGCGCTCGGCGGGACCGGCACCCACATGTCCTCGCAGACCTCGACGTGGAGGACCAGCCCCGGCACGTCGGTCGCGGCGAAGAGCAGGTCGGGACCGAACGGAACGTCCCGCCCGGCGACCGCGATCACCCGGCCCGACATGTCGTCGCCGGCGCCGAAGTGGCGCCGCTCGTAGAACTCGCGGTAGTTCGGCAGGTAGGACTTGGGCGCGACCCCGAGCACGCCGCCGGCATGGATCACGACCGCGCAGTTGTAGACGCGGTTGGCGTGGCGCAGCGGCGCACCCACGACGAACACCGGCGTCAGGCCCTTGGTCTGCTCCGCGAGGTCGACGATCGCCTGCTCGACGCCGTCCAGCAGCGCGTCCTGGAGGACGAGGTCGTCGATGGCGTAGCCGCTCAGGCAGAGCTCGGGGAAGATCGCGACGGCGATGCCCTCCTCGTGGCACGCGCGCACCTCGGCCAGCACGGTCGCGGCGTTCGTCGCCGGGTCGGCCACCGTGATCGGCACGGTGCACGCGGCGATCCGCGCGAATCCGTGGGCGTAGGGCGAGCTGAAGTCCACGGCACAAGTCTGTCAGAGGTGGCAGCAGACAATGGCCCTGTGGAGCCGATTGCACGCACCCCTGAACCGCCGTACACCGCCGTCATCTTCAGCAGCGTCCGCACCGAGGGCGACCACGGATACGCGCGGATGTCGGAGCGGATGGACCACCTCGCGGCCCAGCAGCCCGGCTACCTCGGCCACGAGTCCGCCCGGGACGAGCACCTCGGCATCACCGTCTCCTACTGGACCGACCACGAGGCCGCCGCAGCCTGGAAGCAGGTGGCCGAGCACCTCGTGGCCCAGCAGCGCGGCCAGGACCTCTGGTACGCCGACTACACGGTGCGAGTAGCCACCGTGGACCGCGAGTACGGGCCCTTCGAGACGGGCCTTGCCGGCCCTCCTCAGGGACCAGCGTGAGTCAGGTGCGCAGCATAACGTCTCGGGCGACCGCGTACTCCACAGCTCGCACGATGGCCGTTGCCTGGTCGAGGAGTCGACGACAGCACGATCCGGTACATGGCGTGGACCTACCTCCTCGAGTGCAGTCGACGGCTCCTACTACGTCGGGAGCACGACGCGACCTCGTCCTCCGCATCGACCAGCAC
Source organism: uncultured Actinomycetota bacterium (assembly GCA_963698945.1). Taxonomy (GTDB): domain Bacteria; phylum Actinomycetota; class Actinomycetes; order Propionibacteriales; family Nocardioidaceae; genus Marmoricola. The sequence goes on from CAVOST010000009.1 coordinate 157,374, forward strand.
AACAGCGGCGCCGTTGCGGCCTACACCCGCACCCGTCGTCCTGTGACGCTGCTCTGGGCCGGCGAGTTCGAGACGCCTGGTCGAGGCGTACGCGTTCGAGCGACGAGTCCACGGTTGGAGCCGCGCGAAGAAGCGCGCGCTGGCTCGAGGGCAAGCTCGAGCAGCTGCCAGTCCTGTCCTCCAGGTCGTACGACGGACGTGTCGCCCGAGAGCGTGCGCAGGCAGCGGACCGGGCCCTTCGAGACGGGCCTGGCGGCCCTCCTCAGGGACCCGGGCAAGAGCCCGACGGCCCTCCTCAGGGACCCGAGGCGCTCGGGTCCCTGAGGAGGCGCCCTGGCGCCTGTCTCGAAGGGCCCGACACAACCTCGACGGGTGTGATCGACGAGACAGGTCCGTGGGGGGCGGGGCGGGGCTAGCGTGGCTCCATGAGCGAGGAGAGTGCGCCGTACGGCTCCGGGGCGCAGAAGGACAGCCAGCCAGCGACCGCGCCGACGAAGCGGATCAGGACCCAGCACCTGCGGGAGATGAAGCAGCGCGGCGAGCGGTTCGCGATGCTCACCGCCTACGACATGTACACCGCCGAGATCTTCGACGAGGCCGGCATCGAGGTGCTGCTGGTGGGCGACAGCGCGTCGAACAACGTCTACGGCAACGAGACCTCGCTGCCGGTCACGGTCGACGAGCTGATTCCCCTCACCCGCGCGGTCTCGAGGTCCGTACGACGCTCGCTGGTCGTGGGTGACCTGCCGTTCGGCTCCTACCAGCGCTCGCCGGAGCAGGCCTACGACACCGCCGTGCGGTTCATGAAGGAGGGCGGCGCCCACGCCGTGAAGCTCGAGGGCGGCGCGGAGATGGCTCCCCAGATCCGGCTGATGAGCCAGGGCGGCGTGCCGGTGATGGCCCACATCGGCTTCACCCCGCAGAGCGAGCACGCCCTCGGCGGCTACCGCGTGCAGGGTCGGGGCGACGCGAGCAGCCGCGTCCTCGAGGACGCCCACGCGATCGAGGAGGCCGGTGCCTTCGCGGTCGTGATGGAGATGGTCCCGGGCGACGTGGCCGGGCAGGTCACCAAGGAGCTGACCATCCCCACGATCGGCATCGGCGCCGGCGTCGACTGCGACGGCCAGGTCCTGGTCTGGCAGGACGCCTTCGGCCTGCGTTCCGGCCGGATGGCCCGGTTCGTCAAGCAGTACGCCGACGTACGCTCCGTGCTCCTCGACGGCGCCCGCAGCTACGCCGAGGAGGTGCGTGGCGGGTCCTTCCCGGGCCCCGAGCACACCTTCTGACCCGACTTCCCCCGAAACGGACAAATCCGGGCAACTCTGGCGCACCATAGAGCCTCCGACCGGGCACAGAGGTTGCGGGGACGTCCATGGAGATCGCGGCACGCAAGAAGCGGCGCCACAAGAAGCGTCGCCGTCGTCACGTCCGGCACCACAAGCCGCCCAAGGTGGTGGCTCCGGCGCCGAAGCCGGTGCCCAAGCCGCCGACCGCGACGCCCAAGCCCCCCACCACGCCCACCCCGACGCCCGACCCGACCACCTGGGCGAGCTCGCTGCCGGTGGCCACGAGCCGGGAGCGGCTGTTCCTGAACCGGCTCGGCAGCGGGTTCACCCAGCAGGCGCTGGCGAAGCTGCGCGCCGCGGGCAGCCCCGAGGCGTGGCTGGCCGCCCAGCTGCAGCCCGCGAGCGTGCCGGAGTCCGCCAAGGTCGCCGAGGTCGACAGCTGGTTCGCGCCGCTGTGGCAGACGGCGCTGGAGAAGTGGAACGACGACCAGAACGACGTCAAGGCCGCCTGGACCTACGGCCTCGACCTCGGCAACTGGAGCATGCTGCGCCGGATGTACTCCGAGCGTTCCGTGCTGGAGACGATGACCGACTTCTGGTCGAGCGCGCTGCACATCCCGGTCGGCCACGACCTGGCCTGGACCCACCGCTTCGACTACGACAAGACCATTCGCCAGCACGCGCTCGGCAAGTTCGAGGACCTGCTGGTCGCCTGCTCGCTGCACCCGGCGATGCGCGCTCTACCTCGACAACTGGAAGTCGGTGAAGAACGCCCCCAACGAGAACCAGGGCCGCGAGCTGCTCGAGCTCCACACCGTGGGGCGCGGCGCCGGCTACACCGAGGCGATGGTCAAGGACTCGGCCAGGATCCTGTCCGGCTACACCGTCGACTTCGCCTGGGGGCGTGCCAGCACGTTCGCCGGCAAGTACGACACCGCGAAGCACACCACCGGTGCGGTGCAGGTGCTCGGGTTCAGCGACCCGAACAGCGCCGCGGACGGTCAGGCGGTCGCCGTCGCGTACCTGAAGTACCTGGCCCACCATCCCGCCACCGCGCGTCGGCTGGCCACCAAGCTGGCGACCGCGTTCGTCTCCGACTCCCCCTCCGACGGACTCGTCGACCACCTCGCCGCAGGTCTACAGCAACAACGACACCGACATCTCCGCCGTGCTCACCGCCCTGACCCAGCACCCCGACTTCCTCACCTCGGAGGGCCGCAAGGTGCGCACGCCGTACGCCGACCTCGTCGCCACCGCTCGTGCCCTGGCGGTCGACGTGAAGAAGCCGACGACGTCGAACTCCTGGGCCAACGCGGCCAACTGGCTGCACGGCGCCAACGAGCTGTTCTCCTGGCCGCGGCCCGACGGGCCGCCGCTCGTCGAACGCGGCGTGGTCCTCGGCCTCGCGCCTGTTCGCCAGCTACGGCATGCACCAGAGCCTGGCCGGCGGCTGGTGGCCGACGCAGGACGCGACCTACCGGGCACGAGCGGCCTGGCTGCCCACGCCGAAGCTGCGGTTCGACGCCTACGTGGACCACCTGTGCCGGCTGTGGCTGGGGCGCCGGGCAGACGACCGCCTGCTCCGACGCTGCCAACCAGGCCGTCACCGGGCCGCAGTCCTGGGCAGTGATCACCCCCTCGACCCTGGTGACGAGCCAGCACTCGCTGGCCGGCTGGCTCTTCCCGCGGCTGGCCATGGCCCTGCTGGACACCCCCGACCACATGACGAGCTGAGGCAGCCATGACCACGACGAACGACGAAACGGCCGAGCAGGCCTGCGGCTGCCGCGACTTCTCCATGTCGCGCCGTTCGCTGCTGCGCACCGCCGGCGTGCTGGGCGGCGGCATGGCCGTGACGCAGATGTTCGGCGAGGCGATGATGCAGGCCTCCTTCGGCGGTACGACGGGTGGCAGCACGCTCGTGGTGATCAGCCTGCGCGGCGGCATCGACGGGATGGGGGTCGTCGTGCCCCACGGCGACGCCGGCTACTACACGGCCCGGCCGACCACGGCGGTCCCCGCAGGCGTCGCTGCTGTGCGCCGACTCCATGTTCGGCCTGCACCCCGCGATGGCGCCGCTGGCCAAGTACTGGAACTCCGGCGAGCTCGCCGCCATCCAGGCCGACCGGGCTCCCGGTGGCCAACCGCTCCCACTTCTCCGCCATCGAGGAGGTCGAGGACGCCGCTCCCGGCTCCTCGCTGCGCACCGGCTGGGTCAACCGGATGATCGGGCTGTCCGCGAACCACACCAGTCCCCGCGTACTCGACGCCGTCCAGCTCGGCATGAACTTCCCCACGAGTGCCCTGACCGGCGACTTCCCCACCCTCGCCACCGACGACCTCTCCGGCCTCCAGGTCAGCGGCACCGCCGCCGACGACGACTACCGCACCCAGCGCTACAACTCCCTCGCCACCGCCTGGGCCGGAGCCCAGGGTGCGCTGGCAGAGGGCGCCGCTGACGCCGTCGCCATCTCCAAGGGGCCCGGCAAGAACCTCATCGCGATGCCCGACAGCGCCACCAGCTACCCCACCGTCTGGAACGCCTCCCCCTTCGCCGCACCCCTGAAGAGCGCTGCCAAGCTCATCCGCGCCGACCTCGGCACCGACGTCATCGCCATCGACGCCGGCAACTGGGACCTGCACACCGACTACGGCAACCTCTCCTCCGGCAAGATGCAGTCCAACATCGACGGCTTCGCGCAGTCCCTGGCGGCCTTCCTCGACGACCTCGGCGCTGCCCGACAACGCGTCACCGTCATCACCATCTCCGAGTTCGGCCGCCGGGTCGCCGAGAACGGCAGCAGGGGCTTCGACCACGGCTGGGCGACGATGATGCTCGCCGCCGGCGCCGGCGTGAAGGGCGGCCACTACTACGGCAACTGGCCCGGCCTCGGCCCCGCCGCACTGGCCGAGGGCGACCTCAAGGTGACCACCGACTACCGCAACGTCCTCGGCGAGATCATCACCCGACGCTTCCCCGACAGGTCGCTGTCACAGCTGTTCCCCGGGCTGACCTACTCGTCCCTGGGCTTCATGAGCTGACCACGGTCGCAACTGGTCGCGACTCACCGGGCATGGACCAGACTGGTCCCATGCTGAGTCGCGAGCTGGCCGTCGCCCTGAGCGAGGCCGGACTGCCCTGGACGCCGGAGAACGGCGACCGGTTCGTCGTACCCGACCGGGACCTCGACGAGATCGTGTTCGTCCTCAGCGACATGGTGATCGAGGAGGTCACCCTGCCCGACGGCACCCAGGTGCTCGCCTTCAACGGCACCACGGAGTGGGCCCTCGACGCGCTCGAGTCCTCCGAGGCCATCTGGGTGCCCAGCGAGACCCAGCTCCGCGAGCACCTGGGCGATCACTTCGAGGGCCTCGAGCCACTGCCCGGCCCCAGCGGGGGGTACGCCGTGACGGTGGCTGGGCGACGCCACGTCGACGTCTCGGTGCCCAATGCCTACGCGCGGGCGCTGCTGCACCTGCTGCAGCCCGGCGGCGGTTGACGGACAATCCGGCACGTTCCGGGTTAGCGTGACGCATGCGACGCCCCTCTCGGCCATCTGTGCTCCTCACCGGCACCCTCACCGCGGCACTCGCGCTCTCGCTCGGCGTGTCCGGGCCCGCCGACCCCGTCCAGCGGGCGAGGTGCCTCCGACGACGCGCGCGCGTCGGCCGCGAGCGCCCCGGCCCTGCGCGTGACCAGGGTGGTCGGTGGGCTGGACATCCCGTGGGACGTGAAGCCGCTTCGCTACGGCCGGCTGCTGATCACCGAGCGCACCACCAAGCGGTTGCTCACCTGGCGCAAGGGCCGCCTGCGCAGCATCGTCTACCCCAGGTCGACGGTGTGGGCTCGAGGGGAGACCGGGCTGATGGGTCTGGCCGTCGACCCGGGCTTCGGCCAGAACCGCCGCTTCTACACCTGCCAGGGCGGTAACACCGGCGGCGGCGGCCACGACGTCCGTGTCATGGCCTGGACCCTCGGGCGCAAGGCGAAGCGTGCCTTCCTGGCGCGGACGCTGCTGACCGGGTTGCCCTCCACCTCGGGGCGTCACGGCGGCTGCCGCTTGCTGATCGCCAGCAACGGTGCCCTGTTCGTCGGCACCGGCGACGCGGCCGTCGGCACCAACCCGCAGGACTGGAGCTCGCTCGGCGGCAAGACCCTGCGGCTGAACCGGTTCACCGGGGAGCCGTGGCCGACGAACCCGTTCGTGCACGACGGCTCGCGCAACGCCCGCTACGTGCTGACCTACGGCCATCGCAACGTGCAGGGGCTCTCCCAGCGCTCCGACGGTTCGGTGTGGTCGGTCGAGCAGGGCACCAGCCGGGACGACGAGGTCAACAAGCTGATCACCAGGGGTGACTACGGCTACAACCCCGTTCCGGGCTACAACGAGAGCGTTCCGATGACCGACCAGGGACTGCCCGGCACCCAGATCGACGCCAAGTGGCGCTCGGGCCCCACGACGCGCGCGACGTCCGGCGGGAGCTGGGTCTACGGCTCGCGCTGGGGGTCCTACGACGGGACGCTCGCGGTGGCGGCGCTCAAGAACTCCCGCATCCTGTTCATGCGGTTCGACGCCAACGGCGCCTTCCAGTCGGTCAAGGCCCCGGCAGCGCTGACGCGGTTCGGACGGTTGCGATCGGTGACCCCCATCCCCGGCGGCGACCTGCTGGTGACGACGTCCAACGGCGACCACCACGACTCCGTGCTGCGGGTGCACCCGCTGCCGTGACCTCTGCCGTGACCCTGGCGGTCACCGCCCCCAGTCGAGCAGGCTGGTCCCGACAACGATCGTCACCAGCCACACCACGAAGCCGAACGCCGCGAGCCAGGGCACGCCCTTCGGACGGGGGACCCACCACCGGGCGCCGATCGCGATCAGCACGATCCAGAGCAGGACGAGCAGCAGCGTCACCCACCACGGGGCGATGCCGGCCGTGCCGATGTCGAGGAAGAGCACGCAGGCGAGACCGCCCATGCCGACGAAGCCCCACTTCGAAACCTGCTGCCTCGCCACCCGGGAACCCTAGTGCTCAGTCCTCGGAGTCACTCCACTTCGGGTCGTTGTCCCACTCCTCGTTGCGGTGCTCCGCCTTCTCGAGGGCGTGGGAGGCCTCCTCCTCGGTGTCGTAGGGACCGAGGCGGTCGATCGGCCCGCAGCCGTCAGGACCTTCGACCGCGTGGTGCTTCACGCAGTACCAGTACTTGCCCATGCCCTGAAACTACCGGTCGGCCGGACGCAGGGCGCGAGACCCGGAACTTCCGGGCGGCACGACCTCGCTAGGGTCGCTCGGGTGAGCAGCCTTTTCGAGGACTACGGGTCCGGGATGGGCCGGGCGTACGACGAGATGTACGACGGCACAGCCCTGCGGACGCCGTACCGACAGCTGCAACCGTCGCTCCACGAGATGGGCCAGGACGAGCTCCAGACACGCGTCGAGGCGCTGCAGTCCAGCTATCTCGACCAGGGCGTCACCTTCGACATCGGTGGCGAGGAGCGGGCCTTCCCGCTCGACGTGCTCCCCCGGGTCATCGAGATGGAGCACTGGGCCACGGTCGAGGCCGGCGTGCAGCAACGCGTGCACACGCTGGAGAAGTTCCTGGCCGACGTCTACGACGAGGGCTCGGTGCTCAACGACGGCGTCATCCCGCGCCGGGTCGTCACCACGTCGTCCCACTTCCACCGCGCGGCCGCCGGGATCGAGCCGCCCAACGGCGTCCGCGTGCACGTCTCCGGGATCGACCTGATCCGCGACGACGCCGGCGAGTTCCGCGTGCTCGAGGACAACGTGCGGGTGCCCTCGGGCGTCTCCTACGTGATGACCAACCGCCGCGCCATCGCCGCGGCGCTCCCGGAGACCTTCGGCGAGCACCGGATCCGGCCGGTCGCGGGCTATCCCGCAGAAGCTGCTGACCGCGCTCCGCGCCTCCGCGCCCGCCGGTGTCACCGACCCCAACGTGGTGGTGCTGACGCCGGGTGTCTTCAACGGCGCCTACTTCGAGCACGCCCTGCTGGCCCGCACGATGGGCGTCGAGCTCGTGGAGGGCCGCGACCTCGAGTGCCGCCGCGGCCGGGTGATGATGCGCACGACGCAGGGCCTCGAGCCGGTGCACGTGATCTACCGCCGCGTCGACGACGAGTTCATCGACCCGGTGCACTTCCGGAGCAACTCGCTGCTCGGGTGCTCCGGGCTGATCAACGCCGCCCGGGCCGGCAACGTCACCATCGCCAACGCCGTAGGCAACGGGGTGGCCGACGACAAGCTCATCTACACCTACCTGCCCGAGCTGGTGCGCTACTACCTCGGCGAGGACCCGATCCTCAAGAACGTCGACACCTGGCGCCTCGGCGACGCCGACCACCGCGAGGAGGTCATGGACCGCCTCGACGAGCTGGTGCTGAAGCCGGTCGACGGCTCCGGCGGCAAGGGCATCGTCATCGGCCCGCAGGCCACCGCCGCCGAGCTCGAGGAGCTGCGCGCGAAGGTGATGCAGGACCCGCGCTCCTGGATCGCCCAGCCGGTGATCCAGCTCAGCACCGTGCCGACGTACGTCAACGGCCTGATGCGGCCGCGACACGTCGACCTGCGCCCGTTCGCGGTCAACGACGGCAACCGGGTCTGGGTGCTGCCCGGCGGGCTCACCCGGGTGGCACTGGGCGAGGGCGAGCTGATCGTCAACTCCTCGCGCGGCGGCGGCTCCAAGGACACCTGGGTGCTGGCCGGCAGCGGTCGGTCGCCCGCGCATCCCGAGCGCGAGCACGTCCACGTGCACGCCACCCCGCAGGACGTCGGCCCGGCGCTCGACTCCTTCTCCTCCCAGCACGACCAGCAGCAGCAGCAGCAGCAACAGGAGCAGGTGGTCTCGTGCTGAGCCGCATCGCGGAGTCGCTGTTCTGGATCGGGCGCTACGTCGAGCGAGCCGAGGACACCGCCCGCATCCTCGACGTGCAGACCCAGCTGATCCTCGAGGACCCGGGCGTCGACGAGGGCGTGACCTGCCGCAACCTGCTGTCGATCATGGGCGTCGAGCTCGACCCGGACGACCCGGAGGAGGCCACCCGGCACATCGACACCGAGGAGGTGCTGCGGGTCCTCGCGTACGACGTGAACTCCAACGCCTCGATCGCCGCCGCCCTCGCCGCCGCCCGCGAGAGCGCCCGGCGTGCTCGCGAGACGCTGTCTCCACCTCGATGTGGGAGGCGCTCAACACGACCTACCGCGCCATCCCGTCGGGCCACTTCCGGTCGATGCGACCGCCCGTGGCGTTCCGCTGGGTGCGCGACCGCGCCGCGCAGATCAACGGCATCGCCGAGGCCACGATGACGCGCGACGAGGGCTACCAGTTCCTGGTCCTGGGCCGCTCGATCGAGCGGGCCGACATGACCTCGCGGCTGGTCGCCACCGCTGCGCTCACCTCGGGCGCCGCCTGGGGCACCTCGCTCCGGGCCTGCGGCGCCTACGAGGCCTTCCTGCGCACCTACCGCGGCCTGGAGACCGAACGTGGCGCGGCCGAGTTCCTGCTCCTCGACCGGCTCTTCCCACGTTCGGTGGTCTTCGGGCTGACCCAGGCCGAGCGCTGCCTGGAGAGCGTCGAGTCCGTCCGGCACCCGCGTCGGCGTGCACAACGAGGCGCAGCGGTTGATCGGACGCACCAGGGCCGAGCTCGAGTACCGCTCGCTGAGCGACTTCGTCAGCGAGCTGCCCAACGAGATGGAGCGGCTGCAGCGCACCTGCGCCATGGCCACCGACGCCATCAGCCGGCGCTACTTCGCCGGCGCCGAGGCCACCGAGTGGCACGGGGTGAGGGCATGATGCAGCTGCGGATCGCCCACACCACCGGCTTCGAGTACGACGGCAAGGCCAACACCTCCTTCAACGAGGCCAGGCTCACCCCGGTGACGCTGCCCGGCCAGATCGTCGTCCACTCGAGGGTCGAGGTGTCCCCGACGCCCTGGGCCTACACCTATCGCGACTACTGGGGCTCCCAGGTGACCGCCTTCGAGGTGCTGGACCCACACCTGTCGCTGACCGTGACGGCCTCCGCGACCGTCGTCACCGACCGCACCCCGGCAGGCGAGCCACGGATGTCGTGGGAACAGATGCGCACCGCCCAGATCGCCGACGTGCACACCGAGTTCCTGACCATGCCGGACCGGGTACGCCCGACCGACGACCTCGTCGAGGCCACCCGGGAGATCGTCGCCCGGAGCGCCACTCCGACGGAGGCGGCGCGCGAGGTCTGCGCCCTGGTCTACCGCGACGTCGAGTACGTCTCCGGTGCCACCACGGTCGACGCGTTCGCCGCCCACTCCTGGACCGAGCGGACGGGGGTGTGCCAGGACATGGCGCACATCGTCATCGGGGCCCTGCGCTCGGCCGGCATCCCGACCCGCTACGTCTCCGGCTACCTGCACCCGAAGACCGACCCCCAGGTCGGCGACCCCGCGCGCGGTGAGTCGCACGCCTGGGTCGAGTGGTGGGACGACGGCTGGCGCGGCTTCGACCCCACGAACGACACCGAGCCCGGCGACCGGCACGTCATCATCGCCACCGGCCGCGACTACAACGACGTCAAGCCGCTCTCCGGCATCTTCTCGGGCTCCGGCACCTCACGCATGTTCGTCGACGTCCAGGTGACCCGCCTCCAGTAGCCGCCGAGCGGGGAGTTCGGGTACGCCGTACGACGCCGAGCGGGGACTTCGTGCACGCCCTGCGGCAGCGTCGCGCGAGGCACTCTCACCCGACAGGGGTGAACGCTCCACGCCCACCCATGGCGATGCTGGTGGCATGTCGATCGAGATGCAGCTGGCTCGGGCACGCCACGGTGCTGGTGGAGGACCGAGCCAGGATCCTCACCGACCCGCTGCTGACCGCGACCCTGCTGCACCTGCACCGACGGGCCGGTCCGGTGCCACGCGGGGTCACCGCTGGGGTCGATGCCGCGCTGGTCTCGCACCTGCACATGGACCACCTGCACTTCCCCTCACTGGCGATGCTCGCCGCCGGCACCCCGGTGCTGATCCCACGCGGTGGCAGCCGGTTGCTGCGGCGCTCGAACCTCGACGTCGTCGAGGTGGTGGCCGGTGATGTCGTCGAGGTGGGCGACGCGACCGTGACGGTGGTCCCCGCCGTGCACGACGGCCGGCGCTGGCCCTGGAGCCGCATCCGAGGCGAGTCCATCGGGTTCGTCGTACGCGGAGAGGGCTCCACCTACTTCGCGGGCGACACGTCGCTGTTCCCGGAGATGGAGGACATCGCCGACTCGCTGGACCTGGCCCTGCTGCCCGTCGGCGGCTGGGGCCCGTCGTTGCGGGGCCACCACATGGACCCCCAGGACGCGACGATGAGCCTGCGCCTGCTGCATCCGTCGGTCGCCGTACCGATCCACTACGGCACGTTCTGGCCGCGTGGGCTCGGGTGGGTGCGCAACCACCTCTTCACCGAGCCCGGGACGAGGTTCGCCGCGGGCGCGCAGGAGCACGCGCCCGAAGTCGACGTCCGCGTGCTGTCTCCCGGCACCTCGACGATCGTGGAGGTGTCAGCTCCAGCCGCGGACTAGACATCTACGGCGCGCGAATGACCGTTGGAACGTCCGTCGGCATACGCTTTTTTCGGGCGGGGGCAATCCACTTCTCGGGAGAGCACCATGATCGACATCGCATTGTCATCACTCAGTGTGATCGGCTGTATCTGGCTGCTCAGCAGCCTCGGGCTCATGGGCCTGTTCGTTGCGGCCGACCGCAACGATCCCCACGTGATCGTCGACGATCCGTGGGAGCTCTTCGACAACGAAGCACAGTTCGCGATGTGGCAGTCCTCGCTGGTCCAGAAGGACGCCGCGGCACAGGTCCGTCACCTGCCGCCGCCCAGCCACCGCCTTCCCGCGGCCTGAGGGCCGGACGCATTCAGCTGGCCGCACGAAGAACCGGCGACCAGACGCCGAGCTCATCGTGGGACTGCCGACCGTCCTCGAAGGCGTCGTCCCACGCGACGGTCTGGCGACGGTCCTGCTCCCACACCACAGAGTTGATGGAGACGCGCACCGAGTCCGGATCCTTGAGGCAATCGGTGGGCACGCTGAGCTCCACCAGGTCACGTGCGCGGTCGAACCTGCCGGCGAACTCGCACTTCGCCGGGGTGCCGTAGGGGTGCAGCCGGACGACCGCCTTCCGCGGTCTGTGGCCGGTGGTCCAGTCGTAGGTGAACTCCCGACCGATGCCGTCGTCGGTCGTAACGGAAGGCCGTGCCCATACGACGCACGCCACGATCAGCATCGCGGCTGGCCACGGAAGTCTCACCGGATCGCCTCTCCCAACCCCCGAGACCAGTATCGAGGGTGGGCCGTGCTCCGATGTGGCAGTCACCCACGCAGCCACGTCATCGCCGCTACTCTGAAGAGGTATCTCCGGTAGATCAGGCAGTCTGATCCCGTGGGAGCCACAGCGTCTCGTATAGCAAGCGCCGCCCTGTGCCATGCACATGTTGAAGGCTTTGAGGACGTTCGTGATCGAAGCACCTGTCACTACGCACATTTCTGCTGCTCTTCGGGAGCGCCGCGTGATCCGCGGTGCACTCTCGGACGACATCTCCATGGCCGTCGAGCTCATCAGCGTCAGGCACGGGATGCCTGGGTCAGCTGCCTACCGGTCCCTGGTCCGGGCCGCGGTGGGCTCACGCTTGACCGTGCGTGAGACCGCGCACTTGATCGTGATGGCGCCGCGTGCCTTTCCACCGAGATGCCACCGCCGGGTAGTCGAGTCGGTGGAGTTTCTCCACAGGCGGGGTGATCTGGTTCGACGCGAGTCGTTTGGGGCGTTCCGAGAGTTCCAGCACTCGACACGCCGTACGGCAGGAGCAGAACTGTCGGAATGCGGCCCGTCGCCGATCGCCCAGCTGGGGTCGGTCATGTCGGAATCGGCTGGTCCTTCGCCGCCGGGACCGGCAGCACCATCGTGATGACGAACGCGACCACGACGGCCACGACGACCTGTGGCGTCACCGAGACGCCGTCGCTGCCGAGCAGGAGGGTGGCCAACAGCGCCGAGGTCAACGGCAGCCGCAGCATCGCCGCACACATGGCACCGATCCCGGCCGCGATCGCCGGCGCCAGGCTCATGCCGGGCAAGCCACTCATGGCGATGCCGACGGTCGCGCCGACGAACATGGCGGGAAACACCGGCCCACCACGGAACGCGCTCAACGAGATGCCGTAGGCAAGCATCTTGCACGCGGCCAGCAGGATCAGGACGCCGACCGAGTAGTCGGAGGCATGCTCCACCAGCTCGGGCAGGGCCTCCTGCCCTGAGAACAGCACCTGGGTGAAGCTGTGGTCGGACACCAGCTGGTAGGTCATGGCCACGAGGCCGATGAGAGCGCCGAAGACCGTGGTCACCAGCACACGGTTCAGGTGCACGACCGGGCGCAGCCCGAGTCCGACGGTGCGAACCACCAAGCCGAGCACGGCGCCGATCGCGCCGATGACCAACGCCCAGCCCATCGAGGCCAGGGTCGGAGTGGTCGCCGCAGGCACCGACGGGATCGCCAGTGAGAAGGTGCCCAGTCCGGTCCAGCTGTCGAGGCCCACGAAGACGAGCGCACCCATCCCAGAGGCAAGGAGGCCGGGCAGCGCCACCAGACTGAGCGTCGCACCGCTGACTCCGGCTATCTCCATGATCAGGAATGCGGCCAGCAGCGGTGACCCGAAGAGCGTGCTGATCGCCGCAAAGCTTCCCGCCGACGCCATGATCGTCAGCGCCATCGGCGGCGCGTCGCGTTTGAGCAGCCGGACGGTCAGCGCGGCCAGTCCGGCGCCGATGGCGATGAGTGGCGCCTCGGGGCCGAGCACGGCTCCCAGGCCGAGCGTCGCGAGTGAGGCGAGCACGACTGCGGGCAGCTCTCGATCAACCGGAGGGCCGCCGCCGGTCTGGAACCCGAAGGCCGGCGAGTGGCCGCCGTTGCCCGGGAGGAAGCGGACAGCCATCCCGACCAGGAGTCCGCACAGCGCCACCCAGGGGATGGGCCACCACGCCGGCACCTGGCTGGTGAAGAGATCCTGCGGCAGGTCGGTGAACAGGTAGGTCTGGCTCTTGTCGACCAGGGCCAGGAACCCGTACGCCACGGCGGAGATCGGGATGCCCAGGATCGCAGCGAGCACCAGCGCCGACAGGTACGACCGGGATCGGATCACCACCGCCGGGTCGAGATCCACGGGTGTGGGCGGCGTGACGGCGCGGGCTCGCCGGCGGGTGCCGACCCGCTCGAAGGTGGGGGCGAGCTGGGCATCAGCCGGGCGAGGTGGCATCCAGGACGGAGCCTGGACCGAGACCACCCCAGGTCGGACCGCTCGGAGGTGACCCTGCCAGGTGAGTCACGATGCACCCCTGTTCCTCGTCGGCCGGTCCTGAGGAATCGTGTGCGTCGCACCGGTGCGGCTGCCTCACCCGGTCCGGGTGGAACGTGACCGGGTGTCCACTGCGGTTGATCCGTGGTGGGGGGTGCGGATGGGCTGGCTCATAGGCCGGGTTCTGTTCGCCGTACCGCCTCACGACGATCCGGTTGGCAACCATCCATCTAGGACCGCCGTTGCCGGCGGCCTCCAGCGACCTACCCGCGAGCTCGGGCGGACCACCCTCGGACGCTCGCTGTCTGGTCTTGCTCCAGGTGGGGTTTGCCTAGCCACGGCGGTCGCCCGCCGCGCTGGTGGTCTCTTGCACCACCGTTTCACCCTTACCTGCCAGGACTGGTCCCGGCCGGCGGTCTGTTTTCTGTGGCACTGATCCCGCGGGTTGCCCCGGGTGGGTGTTGCCCACCACCTCGTCCTGTGGAGCCCGGACCTTCCTCGTCGGATCCCCGAGGATCCGTCGCGGTCGCCCGGCCAGCCCATCCGCGGGCTCCACGATAGGGCACCGCGCCGACGTACCCAGGCGTGTCCGTTTTAGACCAGTTCGTAGTTTCCGGGACGGTGGCCGCGGAGCGCCCTTAACGTGGTCCTCGGGGAGGAAGCATGACCGAGCTACGGGAGCGCGCGGCGCAGCATCTGGGCGTCACGGGCAGCTGGTTGCTGCCCGACACCCTGATGGAGAACCTCCAGCTCATCACCGACGGCATCGTCGCGGTGGCCGGCTTCGAGGTCGCGGCGATCCGCATCAGGCGCGGCGACGAGCTCGAGCTCGTGATCGACACCCAGCTCCCCGAGGAAGTCGGTTCGCGCATCCCGATGCAGCTGATGCTCGACGAGCTCGCCGTGGCCGAGGACTGGGGCCTGCTGCGCTTCGTGCCCCACGAGCGGGGCTCGGCCGGCCCCGAAGGCTCGGGCTGGGTGGTTCCCGACGTCGCGGTCAGCGAGGCCCCCGACGCCTGGCACCCCATGGACATGCTCGTGGCCCCGTTGTACGACGACCAGGGGGAGCTGCGCGGCACGCTGGCGATCGACTGTCCCCTCAACGGCCGACGACCCGACGCCGAGCGCCGTCAGGTGCTCGAGCGGTTCGCCGGCCTGGCGGCGCGCGCCGTCCTCTCCGCGATGGAGCGGGAGTCGCTGGCCGAGCAGGTCTCCATGGCCGAGACGGTGAAGTCGATCGTGCGCAACTCCAGCGCCCAGCTCAGCCTCGACGGGTTGCTGCGGGCCAGCGAGCGCACGATGCTCGAGGGCTTCCAGGCCCAGCACCTCTGGATCAAGACCGTGGGCGAGGACCACACGGGTGCCGAGTACCTGCCCGAGGAGCTGAGCGAGGCGCTGCCGCCGGAGATCGTGGCCTTCGCCGAGCGGGCGGCACGGTACTGCTGGCACCAGCAGGTCGTGATGATCGTCGGCGACGGCTACCCGGTCCCGCTGCACATGTCGACCGAGCACTTCGACCACGTGGTCGAGCTCCTCCACGGCATCGGGATGTCCTCGCTCGTCTTCGTCCCGCTGGGTGCCGGCCCCGAGTGCATGGGCAGCCTGTCGCTGATGCGCAGCGACAGCCGCCGGGAGTGGACCGAGATCGAGTGCGCCGCCCTGCTCGACATCGGCCACGACCTCGGCCGGGCCGCCCTCAACGCCCGCACCTTCGAGCGCGAGCACGCGCTCGTCTCCGAGCTCAGGGCCCTCGACGTCTACAAGAGCCAGCTGATCTCGACGGTGTCCCACGAGCTGAGGAACCCTCTGACCACGGTCGCCGGACACCTGGAGATGCTCGAGCCGGAGTTCGTCTCCGTCAGCGACCGGGCTCGCGCCTCGCTGAACGCCATCGGCCGCGCGTCGAAGCGGATGACGCGCGTCATCGAGGACCTGCTGCTGCTGCGCAAGATGGGTGAGGCCGAGCGGCCGCTGCAACCGGAGTGCGTCGACCTCGGCGGGCTCGTCTCCGACGCCCTCACGATGACCTCCGTGACGGCCGCGGCCAAGCACCTCGACATCAGCTTCCTGCCGCCCGAGCGGCCCGTGCTGGCGCTCGGTGAGCGCGACGGCCTCGACAGGGTGGTGCTCAACCTGGTCAGCAACGCCGTCAAGTACACCCCGGTGGGCCGCCGGGTGTCCGTCGCGGTGGAGGCGCTCGCGGAGGGCGTGGCACTGGTCGTCCAGGACGAGGGGCTCGGCATCTCCGAGGACGACCAGGCGAACCTGTTCACCGAGTTCTTCCGTTCCTCCAACCCCGAGGCGGTCGCCCAGTCCGGGACGGGCCTGGGCCTGACCATCGTCAAGCGGATCGTGGACCGGCACGGCGGCTCCATCGACGTCACCTCCGCCCTCGGACAGGGCAGCACCTTCGTCGTACGCCTGCCAGCGGCCGCCTGAGCCTCAGATCTCGAACCGGACCTTGCGGGTCGCGGGATCGGCCTCCGCCAACGTGACGGTGACGTCCTCACCGACCGGCAGCGGCGACTGCGAGACCACCTTGGCCTCGACCGCCGGGTCGCGCAGCATCACGGTGCCACGACGCTCGTCGTCGTGCTCGGCCTCCAGCACGACCGCGTCGAACCGCTCCCCCACACGCGTCTGCAGCGTGAGGGCCTCGACCAGGTCGAGCACCGCGTGCTCGTAGGCGTGTGCCCGTCGACCCGACTCCTGCATCAGCCGCGGCAGCTCCGGCAGCCCGTCACGGACCCAGGACGGGACCTCGCTCACCGGCGCACAGGGCAGCGCACACCTCGAGGCCGTAGCGGTCGACCAGGCGCCGCAACGGCGCGGTCACGTGGGCGTACGACGCCCGCAGCGCCGCGTGCTCCTTCTGGTCGGGCAGGTGGCCGTCGAAGGCGGCGTACCCCGCCCCTCGCAGCAACGACGTGCAGGCCACCGTCATCGCCGCATCGGCGGGCCGTTCCGGGTCGAGCGAGCGGATGAACTCGGCGTGACCCATGGTGTTGGGCCAGTCGAGACCGAGGGCGCGCGCCGCGCGACGCAGCCGCTTGACCTCGAAGTCGGGAGGCGGCGGCAGGGTGCGCAGCACGCCCACCTTCCCCTTCAGCATGATCGACGCGGCGGCGAACCCGGTCAGCAACGAGATCTGCGCGTTCCAGGCCTCGATCGGCAGCATCCGCCGGAACTCGAGCCGCCACTGCTCGTCGGCGACGTCGATCTCCTGCTCGGGCATCGGCAGCGAGACGCCGCCGCGCTCGGCCTCGCGGGCCAGCCGCAGCCCACCGACCGTCTCGAGCAGCGCCAGCGTCGACCCGGCCTCGGCCTGGGCGACGTCGGGCTGGGTGCCGGCGTAGTCGAGCCGCTGCCGGGACCGCACCCTGGCCCGCTCGAGGTTGGCGTCACGGATCTCGCCCGCGGCGTCCAGCCGGATAGTCCAGAGGAAGGCGGGCCGGACCTGGTCGGGCAGCAGCGACGCCGCCCCCTCGCTGAGGACCTTCGGGTGCAACGGGATCTTGGTGCTGCCGCCGTACAGCGACTCCCCGCGACGGTGCGCCTCGACGTCCACCGGGTCGCCGGCGTTCACGAAGGCCATCACGTCGGCGATCGCGTAGTGCACGACGTAGCCGTCGCCGTCCCGCTCGAGGTGCATGGCCTGGTCGAGGTCCATCGCGCCCGCGGGATCGAGGGTGAGCAGCTCGAGGTCGGTGCGGTCGAGATCGGGTAGCCGCGGCTTCGCGGCCGCTGCCTCCGCCGCCGACTCGACGTCCGGTGGGAACTCGGGGCTGACCTGCTGCTCCTGCTGGATGGCCGCGATCCCCCGCTGCAGCGAGCCGAGCGCGTGCTCCCGGGCCTTCAGCACCCGCGTCGCCACACCGCCTCCTCGTTCCGCCTCGCCGCCAGCCTAGGGTGGCCCGCGTGCTGATCCTGCTGCCGCCCTCGGAGGGCAAGGCGACGCCGCGCCGGGGCAGCGCGCTCGACCTCTCCCGGCTGGGCGCCCCGCAGCTGCTGGCTGCACGCGAGCAGGTGCTCGACGCGCTGGTCGGCATGTGCCGGTCGGAGCCCGACAACGCGGCGCGCGTGCTCGGGCTGGGCCCGACACAGCTCGAGGAGGTGGGTCGCAACGCCGGGCTGCGATCAGCTCCCACGGCACGGGCCGACACCATCTACACCGGTGTGCTGTACGACGCCCTGGGACTGAGCTCCCTCGACCCGGCCGAGCGGCGACGGGCCAGCCGATGGCTGGCCATCACCTCGTCACTGTTCGGGCTGGTCGGCCCGGGCGACCGGATCCCGCCCTACCGGCTCTCGGGCGACACCAACCTCCCCGGTCTCGGCGTGGTCTCCGCCCACTGGCGGCAGGTGCTCGACCCGGTTGTCCGAGAACGGGCAGGGGCCGGGCTGGTGGTCGACCTGCGATCGACGACGTACTCCTCGTTCTGGCGCCCCGGCCCCGACCTCGCGCCCCGCGTCGCGACGGTGCGGGTGCTGCACGAGGCGGGCGGACGGCGCACCGTCGTCAGCCACTTCAACAAGGCCACCAAGGGGCGCCTTGTCCGCGAGCTGCTCCAGCACGGCGAGTCCCCGCGCACCCCTGCTGCGCTCGCCGACACCCTCGCCGCACTCGGCTGGAAGACGGAGCTCGGCTCGCCCACCCGCCACGGCCACCCCCTCGACGTCGTCGTCGAGGAGCTCTGAGGGCAGTAACGCGTCAGAGCCGGCTCTCGGCGGCCGACTGGCCACCCAGCCGCTGGGCGGCCCACACGGGCAGGATCGAGATCACCACCAGGATGACGGCGACCACGTTGACGACCGGAGCCTGGTTCGGGCGGAACAGGTTGTTGAAGATCCAGATGGGCAGGGTGGGGGTGCCGGGCCCGGCGGTGAACGTGGTCACCACGATCTCGTCGAAGCTGAGGCCGAAGGCGAGGAGTGCGCCCGCCACGAGCGAGGAGCGCAGCAACGGGAAGGTCACCATCCGGAGCGTCTGCAGCGGGCGCGCTCCCAGGTCCGCCGAGGCGGCCTCGAGCGATTCGCCCATGCGTCGCAACCGCGCAGCCGTGTTGTTGAAGACCACCACGATGCAGAACGTGGCGTGCCCCACGATGATCATGAACAGGCCGGCCCCGATCCCGAACACCGGCTGGAAGATGTTCTGGATCACCGACTGAAGCGCGATGCCGGTGACGATGCCGGGCAGCGCGATGGGCAGGATCACCAGCAGGTTGATCCCGCGCTTGCCGAAGAAGTCGAAACGGGCCAGCGCCATCGCGAGCAGCGCTCCCAGGACGAGAGCGATGGTGGTCGCCCCCACAGCCGCCTTCACCGAGGTCAGCAGCGCGTCACGCGGGCCCTGGGCGTGCAGCGCCAGGTTCCACCACTGGGTGGTGTACGACGGCGGCGGCCAGCCGAACGTCCGGTCGGCGTTGAAGGAGTTGATCGTCACGACCGCGAGGGGCACGTAGACGAACGTCAGCACACCGACGGCGAAGATCCACAGGGCGACCCTGCCGCCCTTGCTCAGCACCATCTCGCCCGGACCCCCTTCACAGGTTGTCCAGAGCACCGGTGCGACCGGCGAGGGTGAGGTAGATGACCATGATCACGACCGAGACCGTCCCGAGCGCTGCCGCGAACGGCAGGTCGAGGACGATGTTCTGGAGCACCGCTGTGCCGAGGACCTGCAGCTTGCCGCCCACGATCTGCACGGCGATGTAGTCCCCCATGCTCAGCGAGAAGGTGAAGATCGAGCCCGCGACGATGGAGGGCCACAGCGAGGGCAGCACGATCCGGCGGAACGTCGTACCCGAGGAGGCGCCGAGGTCCGCCGACGCCTCCAGGTGGGCCTCCGGCAGCCGCTCGAAACCCGTGTACACGGGCAGGATCATGTACGGCAGCCAGAGGTAGGTGAGCGTGAGCACCAAGGCGGTCAGTCCGTAGCCCGGCGTGCTACCGAACACCGACGACAGCACCCCTTCGGGCTGGACCATGGTGCGCCAGGCGTAGGCCTTGACGAGGTACGACGCCCACAGCGGCACCAGCACCGCGGCGATCAGCAGTGGCCGGAGCCCTCGCGGTGCCACTCGCGCCATGAAGAACGCGAACGGCACCGCGATGAGCACACACAGCAGCGTGACCAGCCCGGCGATCAGCAGGGTCCGGCCGATGATGCGGACGTAGGTGACGGAGAACAGCTCCTGGAAGTTCTCCAGCGTGAACGTCGTCACCACCTTGTTCGTGAACGGGTCGGTGGTGAAGAACGCCGTCGCGAAGAAGACGGCCAGCGCCCCGAGGTAGGCGACCACCAGCCACGTCATGGGCGCGGCCAGCAGTGCCCACGGCGTACGTCGCTGGCTCATCGATCCTCCTCACACCTCGCCGGTGTTGCCCCCGGTCAGCCGCGGATCTCCGACCAGCGCTTCGTCCACTCCGCGTAGTCGGTGCACTTGACGTCCTTGCGGCCGTCCAGGCACGCGGAGATGGGCGTGTTCCAGTAGTAGACGTTGGAGAAGTACTCCTCGTCGTCGGCGTGGTAGATCTCGCAGTGCTTGGGGTCACTGGTCTCCTGGCACGCGAGCTTGTTGCCCGGCGCCTCACCGAAGTACTCCGCGATCGCGGCGTTGGTCTTCGGCGACACGAGGTGGTCGATCAGCTTGTAGGCACAGGTCTTGTGCTCGCTCTTGGCGCCCACCATCCAGGTGTCGGACCATCCGGTCGCGCCTTCCTTCGGCAGCACCGACTCGATCGGAGCACCTTCGCTCTTCGCGAGGTTCGCGATCACCTGCCAGGTCGTGCCGACGACGCTGGAGCCGTTCTTGAACGCCTGGGTCTCCTTGAGGTAGTCGGCCCAGTACTCGCCGACGTTCTCGCTCTGCTTCTTCAGCAGGTCGACGGCAGCGTCGAGCTGCTTCTCGTCGAGCGCGTAGGGGTCCTTGATCTTCAGGTCGGGCTGGGTGGCCATCAGGTAGACCGCGGCGTCGGCGATGTAGATCGGCGAGTCGTAGGCGGTGACCTTGCCCTTGTACTTCGCGGCGTCGTCGAACACCGCCGACCACGAGTCCGGGGCAGGCTTCACCTGGTCGGTGCGGTAGCCGAGGAGGTTCGCGCCACGACCGTGCGGGATGCCGTACATCTGGCCTTCGACCGAGTTCCAGGGCTTGTCCTTGAGCGCCGGGAAGATGTCCTTGTAGTTCGTGATCAGGTCCGTGTTCATGGGCTCCACGTCACCAGCGGCGATCAGCCGCAGGCTGGCGTCGCCCGATGCGGAGACCACGTCGTACTGGCCTGTGCGCATCAGCTGCACAGCCTCGTCGGAGGTGCCGAACGTCTTGGACGCGACCTGGCAGCCGGTCTCCTTCTCGAAGTCGGAGATCCAGTCGACCTTGGGGTCGTTGCTGCCGTCCTCGACGTAGCCGGCCCAGGCGAGCACACTGACCTCCCCCTCCGGCGTGCCGAGCTTGTCGAGCTGCTTGAGGTCGGGCGCGGTGAAGCCGCCCGCTCCCTTGTTCCCCGAGGAGCTGTCGTCCGAGCCGCATCCGGCAAGGACGAGAGCGGCCGCCGCGACCGCGGCGCCGATCTTCATGCTGGTTCTCACTGTTCTCACTGAGTGACTCCTTCGTGGGCGGATGGGTCGGTTGCTTGGGAGCTCGTCGCCTCCGGGATGGCGATCAGGTGCTCGCGGTGCCAGCGCAGCTCGACCTGGTCGCCCCGGCGCAGGTCATCGTGGACGGACCGGTGACCGTTCTCCTCGAGGGCGATCAGCCGCCCGCCCCCGTCTAGGTCGACGACGAAGCGGGTGACCGGGCCGGCGTACACGACCTCGGCGAGGGTGCCGACAGCAGAGCTGTCGCCGGTCCGGGCACCCTCGTCCGACCCCACCGCCGCGACCGAGAGCTTCTCCGGCCGGATACCGAAGGTGCCGGCGCTGCCGGTGGCCCGCTCCGCCTGGTCGCCCTTCAGGACGTTCGAGGTGCCGACGAATCCGGCGACGAAGGCGTTGGCGGGCTGCTCGTAGATCTCCCGGGCCGCGCCGACCTGCTCGATGCGCCCCTCGTTGAACACCGCGATCCGGTCGCTGAGCGTCAGCGCCTCTTCCTGATCGTGGGTCACGAAGAGGAAGGTGATCCCGACCTCGCGCTGGATCTCCTTGAGCTCGACCTGCATCTGTTCGCGCAGCTTGAGGTCGAGCGCACCGAGGGGCTCGTCGAGCAGGAGCACGGTGGGTCGGTTGACCAGAGCCCGGGCGAGCGCCACCCGCTGGCGCTGGCCTCCCGACAGCTGGCTGGGGCGACGGTCGCCGAAGGAGCCGAGCCGGACCTGTTCGAGCGCCTCCTGGGCACGCTTGCGGCGGTCAGCCTTGGCGGCCTTCTTCACCAGCAGCCCGTACTCGACGTTCTGCTGCACGCTCATGTGGGGAAAGATCGCGTAGTCCTGGAAGACCGTGTTCACGTCACGCTCGTACGGCGGCCGCCGGGTCACGTCCTCCCCCGCGAGCTCGATGACGCCTGCGGTGGGTTGCTCGAAGCCGGCGATCATCCGCAGCACCGTGGTCTTGCCCGACCCGGAGGGTCCCAGCATCGAGAAGAACTCGCCTGACCGGATGGCGAGGTCCACGTCGTCGACCGCCACGACCGTCGGCTTCCCGGGGAACTCCTTGCGGAGTCGGCTCAACCGGATGGCAGGTGTCGACGCTCCGAGATCCGTGTCGTTCCTCTCGGACGCGGACATGGCAGGAACCTACCCGAAGACGTCCGTCGGACGGCCGTTGTAGAGGCGCATGCTGCTCATCGGTATGTCGTTCTCGGGGCCGACGGTGAAGTAGGAGATGACGCTGACCGACGCGGGCGCGAGCTCCATCCGGTAGACCGATTCCAGCGGGGCACCGAGCGCCTCGGCCACCAGGGTCTTGATCGGGGTGACGTGGCTGACCACGACCACGGTCTGTCCCTCGTAGGACGACATCAACCGGTCCTTGCCCTCGAGCACCCGCTTCTCGACCTCCCGGAACGACTCGCCGCCGTGGGGGGCGGAGTCGAGGTCGCCGAGCCAGGCAGACAGCTCGTCCGGCCACTTCTCGTGGACGTCGGTGAAGCTCATCCCGTCCCAGGTGCCGAACTCCATCTCGGCCAGCGCCGGCTCCTCGAGGACCTCGAGGTCCAGGAACTCCGAGAGGATCTCCGCCGTCTCGCGGGTACGACGCACCGGGCTGGTCACCAGCGCGTCGAAGGTGCCGGCCATGGGTGCCAGCCACTCCCCCGTCTCCCGCGCCTGCTCGCGGCCCTCGTCGTTGAGCCCGGGATTGCTGCTGGACAGCCCGCCGGAGAACAGCCTGAGGCTCGTGGCGTCGGTGACGCCGTGGCGCACGAGCACGAAGGTGGTCGGCTTGCCTCCGGGCGGTCCCCACCCCCGAGTCGGCCGCGGGGGCGGCGCGGCGGCCTCCGGAGCCGGCGGCGGGGCGGCGGCCTCCTGCTTCAGCCCGGACGCGTCGCGCAGCCCGTCCAGCGCCTCGTTGGCCAGCCGGTCCGCGTGGGCGTTCTGCGCGCGCGGCACCCAGGTGAACGTCGTGCCGATCGGGGCGAGCCGGTTGGCCTCGACGGCGAGCGGCCGCATCGAGGGGTGCTTGATCTTCCAGTTGCCCGACATCTGCTCCACCACGAGCTTGGAGTCCATCCGGACCTCGATGTCGGCGTCGGGCGCGTACTCGGCCGCCAGCTCGAGGCCGGCGATCAGGCCGCGGTACTCGGCCACGTTGTTGGTGGCCCTGCCGATGGTCTCGCCGCGCTCGGCGATCAGCTCTCCGGTGTCGGCGTCCTTCAGCAGCGCGCCGTACGCCGCCGGACCGGGGTTCCCGCGCGAGCCGCCGTCAGCCTCGACGACCACCGAGCGGGTCACGGGAGACCCGACTCCGAGGTCCGGATCAGGATCCGGTTGCAGTCCTCGCAGCGCAGCACCTCGTCGGCCGGGGCCTTGGCGACCGCGCCGAGGTCGGAGGCGTTCAGGGTGAGGCGGCAGCCCGTGCACTCGCGCCGCAGCAGCGCGGCGGCGCCGACGCCGACCTTCTGCTCGCGGAGCTTGGCGTAGAGCGACATCAGGTCCTCGGGCATGCCGGTGGCGGTCACGTCCCGCTCGGCCCGTCACCTCCGCGAGCTCCGACTGCAGGCCGCTCGTCGTCTCGTCCAGCTGCTGCTGCACGCGCGTGCGCTCCTCGTCGAGCGCCTGGAGCGCCAGGACCTGCTCGTCGAGCTCGTGCTGGGTGTTCTCCAGCTGCTCCATCACCTCGAGCTCGACGTCCTCCAGGTCGCTGATGCGCCGGTTCAGCGACCGCAGCTCGTCCAGCATGTGCTCCAGCGCGCGGGGGTCACCGATCTGGCCGGAGTCGACCATGTCCTGGTCACGCACCCGCCGCGCCTTGACCTGCTCGACGTCGGCGTCGGCCCGCTTCTGCTCGGCGGTGAGGTCCTCGACCCGGATGCGGAGGTCGCGCAGGCCGTTGTCGAGCTGGGTGTGGAGCAGTCCGAGCTCCTTGAGCCGTCGCGCCTCGGGGATCGAGGCGAGCTGGCGGGTCAGCGTGTCGATCCGCGAGTCGAGGTCCTGCACGTCGAGCAGCCGTAGCTGGACGGTCGGATCGGCTTTCAGGGGATTCTCCTTCAGACCCGGCCGGGAACGGTGAACGTCCAGGGGTCGGTGTTGAGCGGGCTGATGTCGACCTCCACCGTAACGCCCAGCGCCGCGGCCAACCGACGCTGCAGCACCGGCAGCCAGGTGCTCTCGGCAGCCCAGTGCGCGACGTCGACCAGTGCCGGCGCTCCGGTACCGGTCGCGTGCTCGCGCAGCTCGGAGGCGGGGTGGTGCCGCAGGTCGGAGGTGAGGTAGACGTCGACGCCTGCTGCACGGGCACGGTCGAGGAGGAAGTCGCCGGCGCCGCCGCACAGGCCGACCGACTCGACACGTTGGTCGGGGTCGCCGGCGACGCGCACCCCGTGGGCCGTCGCAGGGAGCGTGCGGGACACGTGCTCGGCGAACTCGCGGAGCGTGATCGCCTCCGGGAGCGTGCCGACCCGGCCGGACCCGCGGTCGGGCTCGTCGAGGGCCGCCAGCTCGATCACGTCGTACGCCGGCTCCTCGTAGGGGTGGACGCGCAGCATCGCCGCCACGACGGCCTCCCGCGAGCTCCGCGGCATCACGCTCTCGATGCGGACCTCGTCGACGGTCTCGGCCCGGCCGACCTCGCCGACTGCGGGGTCAGCCCCCGCCAGCGGACGGAAGCGGCCCTCGCCCGGCGCGCTGAACGACGCCTGGTCGTAGTCGCCGATCCGCCCTGCCCCGGCCTCCGCGATCGCTGCCCTGACGTCGTCGGCCGACCCGGCCGGCGCGAACACGACGATCTTGTCCAGCGGCGGCCGCGCGTCGGCCTCGAGCGGGCGCACCCCGGTCAGCCCCAGCGCGAGGGCCAGCGACTCCGAGACACCGCCGGCGGGCGAGTCGGCATTGGTGTGGGCGGTGAACAGGGCGCAGCCGGCGCGCACCAGCCGGTGCACCACCTGCCCCTTCGGACTGGTCGCGCCGACCCCGTGAACGGCCTTCAGCAGCAGCGGGTGGTGGCAGACCAGCAGCTGCGCCTGCCGCTCGATCGCCTCCTCGGCCACGACGGTGGTCGGGTCGACGGCCAGCAGGATCCGGCGTACCTCGTCGCCCGGGTCGCCGCAGACGAGCCCGACGGCGTCCCACTCGTCGGCGTGCTGCGGCGGGTACCACTCGTCGAGCAGGTCCGTGATCTCCCCGACGGTCGGCATGCGCCGAGGCTACCGAGCGGTCGGCCCGCCGAACATGCGAAGGTGCAGCAGGGTCAGGTGGAGCGCTCATCGGCCGCTCGAGTCACATTCGCATGTCCGTGGGTGCGGGAGGAGCAGCTCGAGGATCACGGGCGGCACGACGCATCCAGGGGCGCCGCGAGACATGCGAATGTGACTCGAGGGAGAAGATCGCCCGTCGACCCCGGCCGCAACATTCGCATGTCCGGTCGGAGCCACCGCCTCGCCCGACCGAGGCGAGGCGGCTCAGTTGACCTGGCGCTCCCGGCCCTCCCAGTACTGCTGGCGCAGCTTGAACTTCTGCAGCTTCCCGGTGGCCGTGCGGGCCAGCTCCTCGCGGAACTCGACCGACGAGGGCGCCTTGTAGCGAGCGACCTTGGACTTCACGTAGTCGATCAGCTCCTGCTCGGTCAGCTCGGAGTCGTCGTTCTTCACCACGAGGGCCTTGATCGTCTCGCCCCACTTCTCGTCGGGCACGCCGATCACCGCGACCTCGGCAACGTCGGGGTGGGAGAAGATCGCGTCCTCGACCTCGATCGACGAGACGTTCTCGCCGCCGGTGATGATGACGTCCTTCTTGCGGTCCTGGATGGTCAGGTAGCCGTCGTCACCGAGTACGCCGCCGTCGCCGGTGTGGAACCAGCCGTCGCGCAGCGCGGCATCGGTCTCCTCGGGCTGCTCCCAGTACCCCTCGAGGATGACGTTCGAGCGGGCAAGGACCTCGCCCTCGTCGTCGATCTTCAGGGTGACGCCGATGGCGGGTGTGCCGGCTCGCACCAGCTTCTCGGCGCGCTCGTCGGGCGACAGGTCGTCCCACTCCGTGCGAGCACGGTTGATGGTCAGCAGCGGCGAGGTCTCGGTCAGGCCGTAGATCTGCACGAACTCCCAGCCGAGCTCGGCCTCCACTCGGGCCACGGTCCGGGTGGGCGGCGGCGCGCCGGCCACGATGATCCTGGTCCGACCGTGCCCGGGGATCTCGCCCTCCCAGGTCTCCGCCGCCTCGAGCACGGACGCGACGACGGCCGGGGCGGCGCACATGACCGTGACGCCGTACTTCTCGACCCGTCGGAGGATCTCGGCGCCGTCGATCTTGCGGATCACCACCTGCTCGACACCGCAGCCGGCCATGGCGAAGGTCATCCCCCAGCCGTTGGCGTGGAACATCGGCAGGGTGTGCAGGTAGACGTCGCGGTCGGTGACCCCGGCGTGCAGCGCGAACGTGACCGCGTTGACCCAGACGTTGCGGTGGGTGATCTGCACGCCCTTGGGTCGCGCGGTGGTACCCGAGGTGTAGTTGATCGTGGCGGTCGCGTTCTCGTCGGGCTCCCACGGCTCGGGGTCCTTGCCCTCGGCGAACATGTCGCCGTCGCTGCCGATGACGAACTTGTGCTCGCACTCGACCGACTTCATCGCGTCCTCGAGCTCGGGGTCGACGTACAGCACGCGGGCACCGGAGTGCTCGACGATGTACTTCACCTCGTCGACCGAGAGCCGGAAGTTGATCGGCACCAGCACTCGCCCGAACCCGCAGACGCCGAAGAACGCCGCGTAGAGCCGCGCGCTGTTGTGCGAGATATAGGCGACCCGGTCCCCGACCCCGATCCCGAGCTCGTCGAGCTTCGCGGCCTGCGCCCGGGCGAGCTCCCCCAGGCGGGCGTAGCTGACGTCGCCCAGCGACTCGGCCGGCTGGTCCGGCTCGTCGACGATCCCGGTGCGATCGCCGTACACGGCCAGGGCCCGGGCGAGGAAGTCGGAGGCAGAGAACGGAACGATCACGGTGTGGCACCTCTCACGTCTCGGTTACCGCTCACCCTAGCCACGGCCGCAGGGCCCCGAAACCGCCTCAGGGCGTCGGCCGGCCGCGGTTCTGCGAGCGCACCAGCCGCGGCCGCACGAGCGCGAAGTAGTAGATGGCGCCGAGGCCACAGCCGAGCAGCAGGATGGCGTTCGTGACGCCCTTGCTGGTGCGCGTGTCACGCCACGAGTACTCCGGCTGCAGCTGCGCGTCGATGAAGGCCCAGAGGGTCGACCCGATGACGAGCAGCAGGACGAGCAGCACGAGCAGCACGCTGGTCATGCGTCGGACCCTACGACCGGTGCCTCAAGCCCGCTTCGTGCGGCGCCTCGCCATCGCGAACATGACGCCCACCGCAGCCACGGCGCCGAGCACGTAGTGGCCCGGTAGGTCGACGAGACGACCGGCAGCATTGACGGCGAGATCGACCGCCTGTCCCTGAGCATCACGGCGACGAACGCCGCGTGCGTGATGTCGTCGTCGGTGTGGGGGCGCGAGATGACCGCGATGCCGTGGGCGACGACGAGGAAGCCGATGGGGATGGCGACCAGCAGCTGCGCCACGAACGAGAACGCGTAGGCCACGACGGCCGAGACGAGTGGCGAGTACGTCGGCTTCACCTCGCCGACACGGGGCGCCAGGTAGCTCGGGTACTGGGCCACCGCCGAAGCTGGCTGGGCCGGTCGCTGCGGTGGCCAGCGGCTGTCGGTGATACCCGGCGTTATGCGAGATAGATTAGGGAGGGTTTGTCAACTATTCAGACGATTTCGCCGACCTCGCTGATCGTCTCACGGAGGCCAGCCGTCCGAGTGGGCGCAGCAGGGATCGAACCTGCGACCACCTCGTTGTAAGCGAGGTGCTCTACCGCTGAGCTATGCGCCCCGATCTGGTGCCCCGCACCAGGCGCGCACAGCCTATAGACACAAGGTCGCGCCGCTGGCGTCTCGGGTCACCAGCGGCGCGACAGGGAAAGCGTGCCGTACCGCCCTCGCGGTTCCAAGCAGGATCGGTAAAAATCACCAGAAAGAACTAGACCAGTTCGGCCCAGTGCGCCGGAATCGGCTGGTCAGGAGCCCTCTCCGGAGGAGTCCAGCAGCAGCTTGAGAGCA
>CAVOST010000010.1:0-201633 GCA_963698945.1 uncultured Actinomycetota bacterium
AGCGCCTTCTTCGCCGGGCTCGACCAGCGGGCGGAAGGGGTGCGCAGGGGAGGATGACGCACGCACCGGGACCGCAGCTGCTCGCCGACCTCGAGTTCGAGTGCGTCGACACCGTCGCCGACCGCTGGGCGGCCTCGCCCACGGTGGTGCTGAAGATGCGCGCCAGCGAGCACACCGGCGTACGCGTGCACGCCCTGGCGCTGCGCTGCCAGGTCCGGATCGAGCCGCTGCGTCGCGGCTACTCCCAGCCCGAGGCCGACAAGGTGGTGGACCTCTTCGGCAACCGTGCGCGGTGGGGCACGACGATGCAGCCGCTCCAGCTGGCCTTCCTCTCCCAGGTGCTGCCCGGCTTCACCGGGGCCTGCGAGTTCGACCTCGTGCTGCCGCTGAGCTACGACGTCGACGTCGCCGCGCACAAGTACCTCTCCGCGCTGGAGGACGGCGAGATTCCCCTGCTCCTGCTGTTCAGCGGAACCGTCTTCGCAGGCGCTGCCTCGGCCGCCGGGACGGGCCCGCTGAGCGTGCAGCCGGTGCCGTGGCACAAGGAGGCGACGCTGCGGCTCCCCGTCGCGGTGTGGCGCGAGGCGATCGACACCCAGTTCCCGGGCCAGGCCTGGCTGCGGCTGAGCCGGTCGACGTACGACGACCTGGCGACCTACCGCGGACGCCACGGCCTCGTCGGCTGGGACGACGTCGTGCGGCGCCTCCTGGACCAGGACACGTCATGACGGCGCTGGAGCAGGCCCGGGCCGTGGCCGACGCCGTGCTCTACGAGGGGTACGTGCTCTACCCCTACCGGGCCAGCGCTCCGAAGAACCGGGTGCGGTGGCAGTGGGGCGTGCTGATGCCCCCTGACGTCGTCGAGCGCGACGAGTCGGAGCGTTCCTGGAACCGCACCGACCTCGTCGTCGACGGACGGCCGACCTCGCTGCGGGCCACCGTCCGGTTCCTCCAGGTGCAGCGCCGCGAGGTGGAGGACGGGGCGGGGCATCGGGTCGAGCGGCTCGAGACCCCCGACGTGGTGCACGTGCCCTGGGACGAGGCCAGGGAGCAGGAGCACACCCTGCAGGTGCCCCTCGACGGCCCGCTCGACGTCAGCGTCGAGATCCCCGGAGGGAGCGAGGTCGAGGAGGTCGAGGGTGGCCGGCTGGTGCGTGAGCGGGAGCCGCTGACCCTCGGCATCGTGACCGAGGTCGAGGAGCCCGACGCCCCGTTCCCCGTCTCGCTGGTGTCCGTGCGCGTGGAGAACCGCACCCCGTCCGACGGTGACCCCGGTGCCGGCCGGCCGCAGTGGCTGCGCCGCGCCCTCGTGGCCTGTCACGTCGCTGCTCGAGGTCGAGGGTGCCGCCTTCGTCTCCCAGCTCGACCACCCCGAGTGGGCCAAGGGCTTCGTGGCGGCGTGCGCGAACGAGGGGGTCTTCCCGGTGCTCGCCGGCCCGGAGGACCAGGAGGGCGTGGTGCTGAGCTCGCCGATCATCCTCTACGACCACCCCCAGCTCGCGCCGCAGAGCGAGAGCTCGTTCATGGACTCCCTCGAGATCGACGAGCTGCTCAGCCTCCGCACGATGACGCTCTCGGAGGAGGAGAAGCGCGAGGTGCGGGGCACCGACCCGCGTGCCGCGGCGTTGCTGGACGAGGTCGACGACATGCCGCCCGAGCTGTGGGACCGGCTCCACGGCACCGTTCGCTACCTCGACGAGATGACGGCGCCTGGACTGGCGCCGCCGCCCGAGCCGTCGGCACCGCTCGACGTGCCGTGGTGGGACCCGGGCTCGGACTCCTCGGTCGACCCGGAGAACGACTCGCTGCGCATCGGCGACGTCGACGTACGACGCGGCACCCGCGTGGTGCTCCGCCCCGGCGTACGTCGTGCCGACGCCTACGACCTGTTCCTCGCCGGGCACACCGCCACCGTCGCCGCCGTGCTCCACGACGTCGACGGCAACCAGCACCTCGCCGTCTCCGTCGACGAGGACCCCGGTGCGGACCTGAAGACCGCCCACGGGCGCTACCTCTACTTCGCGCCGGACGAGGTCGAGCCGCTGGCACCCCAGGCCGCCGAGGGGCCGGCTGATGGCGCGCGTGCTCGTGGCCTGCGTCGGCAACATCTTCAAGGGCGACGACGGCTTCGGTGTCGAGGTGGCGGCCAGGCTCGCCCGCCGTACCGTGCCCGACGAGGTGCGGGTGGTGGACTTCGGGATCCGCTCGGTGCACCTCGTCTACGAGCTGCTCGACGGGTACGACGTGCTGGTGCTCGTGGACACGGTCGGGCAGCAGGACGGGCCACCCGGCACGCTGTTCGTGATCGAGCCGGACCTGCCCCCGCGGGCCCCGGACGACGACCTGCTGCCCGAGGCGATGCTCGACCCACATGACCTGGCTCCCGCGGGCGCCATGTCGCTCGTCCCGACCCTGGGCGGTCACGTCGACCGGATCGTCGTCGTCGGCTGCCAGCCCGGGACGCTGGAGGACGGCATCGGGCTGTCCGACGAGGTCGCGGACGCGGTCGAGCGAGCGGCGGACCTCGTCGTCGACGTCGTCGGCCCGCGAGCTCGCCCGGCTGCAACACTCGAACGCCTAGGGAGGTGGATGGGATGAGCAAGCTGTTCCTGCTGCTGCTCGGTGCCGGAGTCGTCGCCGCAGTCGTGGCGTCGATGCCCGACATCAAGCGCTACCTCGAGATGCGCCGCATGTAACCCCAATTCCGCGAGAGGGGTTCTTGGTTGCCCCCACCCACGGCGAGAGGGGTCTCCTGGTTGCTCCAGCCACCTCTCGGCGCGTTTCGGAGCAACCAGTAGCCCCCTGTCGGCCCCCTCCGGGCAACCACGATCCCCCTGTCGGGGTCTTCAGAGGGGGCCGAGGATCCGGGGGCTGGCGCCGGGGGGCATCTTGCGACCCGGGGAGGAGAGCGAGCCGCCGTTCGCCGACCGGTTGCGGGGTCGCCGTCCGGGCCACTGGTCGAAGTCGGGCTCCCAGCTCGTCGGGTCGTCGTTGAGGCCGACGAGGTAGGTGAGCGAGCAGTCGAGCGCCCGGGCGAGCTCGGGCAGCTTGCAGACGTCGAGGCCGGCGCCGTGCTCCAGCGAGGACAGCGCCTTGTTGGTGGTGGCGACGCCGATGCGCCGGAGCCGGGCGACGACCTCCTTCTGGGTCAGTCCCAGCTCGCGTCGTCGCTGGCGCAGGCGTTCGCTGATCACGAGGTGTCGGTGGGCGCCGAGCTCCTCGTAGGAGATCAGGCGCCGGTTGAGCTCAGCTGTCATCGAGGACTCCGGAGGGGAGGTCGGGGGCGGTCATGTCCGCCAGCGGGTAGACGTCGTACTTGGAGAAGTTGAAGACCGGCGCCACGGCCAGCAGTCGCTCGAACTCCTCGTGGGAGTCGACGTCGTAGATCCAGGCGCCGCCGTGGGCTCCGACCACGTGGTAGCGCATCAGCACCTTGCCCTGCTCCTCGAGCCGGGCGCCGTACTCCGGCATGCGTGCGATCGAGCGCACCATGGCGTCCGAGAGCAGCGTCTGCTCGAGGTGCCAGAGGACGAGGAACTTCATCAGCAGATCCGGGGGAGCTGCTCGCCGATGGGGAGGTCGACCACGCGCGAGGCGCCGAAGCCGGTGACGGTGGACACCATCCCCGGGTGGTCCTCGACGCACTCGCCGATGACCGTGGCACCGGCCCCGGCCGGGTGGGCACGCATGCCCTCCAGCACGGCGTCGGCCTGCGACGGCGGCACGAACGCCAGCAGCTTCCCCTCGTTGGCCACCTGGAGGGGGTCGAGGCCGAGGAAGGCGCAGGCGTTGCCGACCACCTCGGGTATCGGCAGCGCCCGCTCGCGAGAGCCGGACGCCGACGCCCGACGCGGACGCGATCTCGTTGAGCGAGGTGGCCACTCCGCCACGGGTGGGATCGCGCAGGACGTGGAGGTCGGTCGTCACGTCGAGCATCGCCGCCACGAGCCCGTTGAGCGGCTGGCAGTCGCTCTCGACCTCGGTGCCGAACTGGAGCCCTTCGCGCACGCTCATGACCGCCACACCGTGCACGCCGATGTCGCCGCTCACGATCACCACGTCCCCGGGGCTGGCCCGGTCGGGCCGGATGTCGACCCCTTCCGGCACCAGCCCGATCCCGGCGGTGTTGACGTAGACGCCGTCACCGTGGCCCGACTCGACCACCTTGGTGTCGCCCGTGACGACGTGCACGCCGGCGCGCTTCGCTGCGGCTCCGAGGCGTTCCGCGACCGCGCCGACCTTGGTGACGTCGGTGCCCTCCTCGAGGATGAAGGCCGCGGACAGGAACAGTGCCTGGGCGCCGCTCATCGCCAGGTCGTTGACGGTGCCGTTGACGGCCAGGTCGCCGATGCTGCCGCCCGGGAAGAACAGCGGCCGTACGACGAACGAGTCGGTCGAGAACGCCAGCCGCTGCTCGCCCACGGACATCACGGCCGAGTCGCCGAGCTGGCCAAGGGGACTGTCGAGCGTCCCGTTGGCGAACGCCGGCAGGAACACGTGCTCGACCAGCTCGGCCGACATGGCCCCGCCGCCGCCGTGGCCCATCAGGATCGTGGGACTGTCGCGCAGCGGGAGTGGGCAGGTCCAGCCCTCGAAGCTCGGCCGGGGCTTCGCTGAGGGTCAGCTGCTCAACCAACGGAGCTCACCTCCCGCGAGGTGCGGTCGGCAGCCGGCCTGCTGCGGGACCTGCAGCCGTCGGTAGAGGTAGTAGGCCGCGCACGCCCCCTCGCTGGAGACCATGGTGGCGCCGAGCGGGTTGCGCGGCGTGCACTCCTTGCCGAAGGCCGCGCACTCGTGCGGCTTGATCAGCCCCTGAAGCACCTCGCCGCTGCGGCACAACGAGGACTCCTGGGTGTGGATGTCGCCCACCTGGAAGCGGTCCTCGGCGTCGTAGTCGCGGTAGCGCTCCGAGAGCCGCCACCCGCTCTGCGGGATCATCCCGATGCCGCGCCACGACCTGTCCACGACCTCGAAGACGTCGTTGAGCATCTTGATGGCCACCGGGTTGCCGTCCTCCGCGACGGCGCGGGGGTAGGCGTTCTCGACCTCGGCCCGGCCCTCTTCGAGCTGGTGGACCGTACGACGGATGCCCTCGAGGATGTCGAGCGGCTCGAAGCCGGTCACCACGATCGGGACGCCGAACCGCTCCGCCAGGCCGGGGTACTCGCCCATCCCCATCACCGTGCACACATGGCCTGCCGCGAGGAAGGCCTGCACGCGGCAGTCGGGGGAGGTCATGATCGCCTCGATCGCTGGGGGCACCCGGACGTGGCTGACCAGCAGGCTGAAGTTCTCGATCCCGAGCTTCTTGGCCATGTAGACCGTCATGGCGTTCGGCGGCGCTGTCGTCTCGAAGCCGATGCCGAAGAACACGACCTGCCTGTCGGGGTTCTCGCGGGCGATGGTGAGGGCGTCGAGGGGCGAGTAGACGACCCGGACGTCACCGCCGGCGCTCTTGACCCGGAAGAGGTCCTTCTCGCTGCCCGGCACGCGGAGCATGTCGCCGAAGGAGCAGAAGATCACGTCGGGCCGGGCCGCGATCTCCAAGGCCTTGTCGATGACCTCGAGCGGCGTCACGCAGACCGGGCATCCCGGCCCGTGGATCAGCTCGATGCCGTCGGGGAGCAGCTGGTCGAGGCCGTGCCGGATGATCGAGTGCGTCTGCCCGCCGCAGACCTCCATCATCGCCCAGGGCTTTGTAGCCGTCGCCTGGATGTCGTCGACCAGCCGCTTGGCCAGCTCGGGGTCCTGGAACTCGTCGAGGTACTTCATCGTGGGCCTCCTGTCGGGTCGGTGAAAGCGGCATCGAGGTCGGGACGTGGCATGCCTGCCTGGTCGGCGGCGCGGCCCCAGTGGTCGCCGAACTCGGCGTCGAGCTCGCCCATCTGGCGGAAGATCTCGAGGGTCTCCTTCGCCGACTGTTCGTCCAGCCGCTGCAGGGCGAAACCGACGTGCACGATGGTGTACTCACCCACCTCGAGGTCAGGGACGTACTCCAGGCACACCTCCTTGGTGACGCCCCCGAAGTCCACCTGGGCGATGCGTGTCCCGTCGCGCTCGTTGATCTCCAGGACCTGGCCCGGAACGGCTAGGCACATGCTGACTCCTCTCCTTGACGTGCTGTGCGGCGGTGCGTGAGCACCGCGACCTGTCCGAGTGCGATGCCCGCGTCGCTGGCGGGCACCTTCGTGTGACGCAGTACGACGAACCCGTCGTCCTCGAGCGCCCGTGCACATGCGGCGGTGAGGAACGCGTTGAGGAACACCCCGCCGCTGAGCGTGGCCGTGGCCAACCCGGTCTCGTCGCGCAGCCGGCGCAGCACCGTGACGACCAGGTCGACCACGGCCTGCTGGAAACGGGCGGCGACCAGCCCTGCGTCCGTGCCGGCGAGGACGTCGGCCGCCGCGGCCGCGACCACCGGGCCGGGGTCGGCCTCGTCGCCGAACGCGTAGCCCGCTGCGCCGGCGAAGCTGCTCGCCCTCGCTTCGAGCTCCATGGCGGCCTGGGCGTCGTACCCGGCGCGGTTGCAGATGCCCGCGATCGAGGCGACGGCGTCGAAGAGGCGGCCCATGCTCGAAGTAGGAACGCAGTGCAGCCCGGTGTCGAGCTGGCGGTCGAGGAGTCCGAGCTCCACGTCGTCGCAGGCCCGGGCGCACGGCAGCCGCTCGTCCCAGGCGACGCCTGCGCTGCGCAGGTGCGACAGGGCCATGCGGCAGGGGTTGCGGACGCCGGCGTCACCGCCGGGCAGCGCGACGTAGGAGAGGTGCGACATCCGCTCGTAGGTCGCGTAGTCGGCTGCGAGGAACTCTCCGCCCCACGCCGCACCGTCGTCGCCGTAGCCGGTCCCGTCGAACGCGATCCCCAGCACCCGCTCCCCGGCCACGCCGTTCTCGGCCATGGTCGAGGCGACGTGGGCGTGGTGGTGCTGGACGGAGGTGACGTCCCTGCCGTCGGCGTGCTCGACGGCCCACCGTCGCGACCGGTAGGCGGGGTGGTGGTCGGCGGCGATGACGTCCGGTGTGACGCCGGTGAGCATCTCGAGGTGGGACTCCGCCGCGGAGAACGCGGCGAGGGTGGCGAGGTCGTCCATGTCGCCGATGTGGCCGGACATCCATGCGAGCCGTCCCTCGGCCAGGCAGAAGGTGTTCTTGAGGTCCGCGCCCACCGCGAGCGCGGGCGGGGAGTCGAAGGGCAACGACAGGGGGAGTGGCGCCTGTCCCCGCGACCTCCGGATCGGCGCCTCCCGGCCAGCAACGGCGCGGGTCACCGAGTCGTCGCAGGGCACGTGGATCGGGCGGTCGTGGGACAACCACGCATCGGCGAGGTCGGCGAGGCGAGTCACGGCCTCGTCGTCGTCGATGACGATCGGCTCCCCGGCGAGGTTGCCGCTCGTCATCACCAGGACGTCCGGACCCGGGGCGTCGCCGGGCAGCCCGAGCAGGAGGTGGTGCAGCGGCGCGTAGGCCAGCATCACGCCGAGGTCCTCCTGACCCGGCGCGACCGAGCCGGCCACCGCGCCCGGACGGCGTGTTGCCAGCACGATCGGCCGGCTGCGGCCGGCGAGCAGTCCTGCAGCGGCGTCATCGAGGGAGACCAGGTCGCGCGCGCGTTCCAGCGTGCGCGTCATCACGGCGAACGGCTTGTCGCCGCGCTGCTTGCGCTTGCGCAGCATCGCCACGGCCGCCTCGTTCGTGGCGTCGCAGGCCAGGTGGTAGCCGCCGATGCCCTTGACGGCGACGACGGCGCCGTCGCGGAGCAGCCGTCTCGCTCCGGCCAGCGCCTGCTCGTCGTGGGTGGCTGCGCCGGTCGGGGTGCTCAGCCGCAGTCGTGGACCGCACCCGGGGCAGCAGACCGTCTGGGCGTGGAAGCGGCGGTCGCCCGGGTCGGCGTACTCCGCGGCGCAGGCGGCGCACATGGGGAAGCCCGCCATCGTCGTCGTCGGACGGTCGTAGGGGAGACCGCTGGTGATGGTGAAGCGGGGGCCGCAGTTGGTGCACGTGACGAACGGGTGGCGGTGGCGCCGGTTGGCGGGGTCCTGAAGGTCGACCAGGCAGTCGTCGCAGATGGTGACGTCCGGCGCCACGAAGGTGCGGCCGGGCGTCTGCTCGGACTCGCGGATGGTGAACCCGGTGCCGCCCCGCGGCTCGACGGCGGTTGCCTCGACCCCGACGACCTGTGCCAGCGGCGGGGCTTCGCCGGCTACCCGCGCGCAGAAGGCCTCGGCCTCGGCCTCCGCTCCCTCGACCTCGGCGACGACCCCGTCACCGGTGTTCCAGACGCTGCCCGACAGCTCGAGCGACCGCGCCAGGGCGTAGACGAACGGACGGAAGCCGACACCCTGGACCGTCCCGCGTACGACGACCCTGCGTCGCACGCGCGGTCCCGAGGACTGTGTGCCCACACGCATCGCATCCCGTGGCGAGGCGGCTGTCGGGTAGGTCCGGCGAGCGGCAGGGTCCTGGCTCGGGTCCGTCGGGCCGACGAGGCAGTCGGAGTTGGTTGATCGGTGTCCGTCAATCTACGACTCGGGGACTCGCGGCGCCACGGACAGATCGGGCCGGTTTCGAACTGTGGGACGGCCTCGGCGCCGTCAGGCTCGGGGCACCCGCTTCGGCCGGCGGCGCGACCCTGTGCGGGCCGCCGCCATCAGGGGTTCGGTCCCGCGCCTCGGGTTCGGCCCGCGGTGAGCTCCGCCTGCGCAGCACCCGCCGTCGCGGGGCGGGCTCGGTCACGCCGAGCTCCTTGGCGCGCTCCGCACGTTGCTCGGCCACCATCCGCAGCCGGGCGGTGAGCAGGCTCGCGGCAGCGGCCACGAACACCAGGTCGAAGATGATCTGCACGATGACCAGCATCCGGGCGACCTGTCCCTGCGCGTGGATGTCGCCGTACCCGATCGTCGACATGGTCGACATCGCGAAGTAGAGCGCGTCGACCCGCGTGACCAGACCCGTCACCTGACCGGGGTGGTGCAGCTCCAGGACGTAGAACCCGAAGGCGAAGAAGACCACGATGACGACGATCCCCACCACCAGGCCGTCGACGCGCCCGGCGAGGTCGGCGTGCATGCGCAGCAGCTGGGTCATCCCGACCGCCAGCAGCGTCAGGAAGAGCACGGACACGATCCCGCGCACCACGGTGTCGGGGTTGATGTCCCGCGCGACCGGCGCCACGAAGTAGGCGACGAGGATCAGGGTCACGAGCCCGATCAGCCGCCCGAGCCTACGGATCACCGGCCGAGGGTAGCGTGCGCAGCCGTCCCTGCCGTGTCACCCGGAGCGGGTGATCGGGGCGGGTGAGGACCCGAGTTCGGGGTCACGTGCCGGCGGCCTGCACCTCGGCGTCGGCGCCGCTGCGTGACCGGAGCATGAACGCGCTCACGATGATGAGGAACCCGTAGCAGATCATCCAGGCGCTGGCGACGATGACGAGCAGGTGCAGCGACCTCTCCGGGCTGACGACGAGGAAGCCGCCGGCGACGACGCTGAGGACACCACGTACGACGTCCCAGCCGCGCTGCTCGGAGCGGGTGGAGACCAGCGCCTGGGCGAGGTCGGCGAACCCGACCAGGATCAGGAGGCAGCCGGCGAGGATGACGAGGAGGCCCACCGTCTGCAGCGGCTCCATGAGGAACAGCACGCCGATCACGAGGGCGACGGCTCCCGCCAGCGCGACCAGCCATCGCGCGCCGCGGTGCATCGAGAAGCCGGCAAACGCCAGGAACAGCTGCATGCATCCGATGACGAGGAGCTGGAAGGCGAGGAGGAGGGCGACCACGGTGACCGTCTCCTTCGGCCACACCGCCATCGCAAGTCCGAGCAGGAAGGTGAGGGCCCCGTAGGCGAGCACCAGCCCCCAATGGGCCTGCAGTCGAGGTCGCGAGGAGAGCTGGGTCCACGGCTCGCCGGCGTCGGGGGCGACGCCGCCGGTCTCCTGAGTCATCACGTCTCCTCAGAGCAAGTGCAGGTTGCGGGCCACGGCGAGCGCCTCGCTGCGCCGGCTGACAGCCAGCTTCCCGTAGAGGCTCGACACGTGCGTCTTCACGGTGTTCTCCGAGACGAAGAGGCTGGCTGCGATATCGGCGTAGGTGGCTCCGCGGGCCAGCTCGTTGAGCACCTCCCGCTCCCGGGCGCTGAGGCTGGGCCGGACGACGCCGTCGATCGTCCGGGACCGCTCTCGCGGAGCCGCGGTGACCGGGGCCATGGCTGTGGCGAGGTCAGGCTTCTCGCGGGCCATCGTCAGCAGCTCGGCCACCCACGCGGAGGGTTGCTGCTCGAGCAGGCGCTCGAGCAACGTCGCGATGGGCGTTCCCTGGTGGCTCCAGCCCAGGAAGGGCACCGCGCTGCGGCGCAGCTCGGTGATCGTGGCGGCCTCCTGGAGGACGCCGAGGGCCAGCTCGCGTTGCCCCAGCACGTCGAGCAGCTGGGCGTGGCAGGTGAGCGCGATGGCGTGCGCGGGCGGCTGGAGACAGGTCGCCTGCTCCTCCGCCACGGTGAAGGCGGCGGCCGCCGCCTTGCGGTCTCCGGCGAGCTCGTGCCGCAGGCCTGCCAGGAGTGCTGCCTCGCCGATGGCGCCCAGCTCGGTCAGCTCCTGCTCGAGCGCGGGCATGGCGTGCTCGTCGCGGACCAGGTTCACCAGCAGACCGCGCTCGAGGAGCAGCACGACGCGCAGGTGCGGCGGGAGACCCAACGATGCGGAGGGCATGGTCAGTGCCTGCTCGGCCTCGGCGACCGATCCTGCCCCCAGGGCCCTGCGGGCGTCGCGAATGCGCTGCCAGAACTGCCCGATCGGATCGGCGCGGTGCAGCAGCGGCTCGCCGGCGCCGCGTGAGGACAGCCTCTGGTGCGGGAGCCCCGCGGGCGCCCGTCGCGGGGCCGTCACGTCGGAGAGGTTCGCCAGGCTGCGGACCAGCCCGCACCGCGCGGCGACGTACACCGGGAGGAAGCTGGCGTCGGCAAGCAGGGTCAGGGCCTCGTTCGCCACGTCGGCACCGGCGCGTTCGCGGCCCTGCATGTGGAGGGTGAGGGCGAGCTTCGAGAGGGCGGCGGCGAGCAGGGTCGAGAAGCCACGCGTCCGGCACAGCGCCACGGCTGTGGTGAGGTTGGCCTCCGCCTCGGCGAGGTCTCCTGACCAGGCCTGGGCGTAGCCGAGCTCGGTGGCCAGCAAGGGTACCAGTGGCTGCGGTTCCGGGCTCTGCACGTGTGTCTCGACGACGCGGCGCGCGTGGTCGATGGCACTCGCGAGGTCCTCGGCGCCCAACCGGGCGCGGAACAGCCGGACGACCGCGTGCTCGACGGTGAGGTCGACGTCGTCGGCGTGCGCGATGGCGTCCCGGTCGACGATCAGGTCGAGCCAGTGGCTGGCGGACTCGGTGTCGTTGACCAGCCACCGGTCCAGCGCCAGGGGGAACCAGGTGGTCGGGTGGGCCTCCACCGCGTCGCGGTTGGCTCGCGCGAACGCGGCGACGCCGGCCGAGGCACTGCGGAGGAGCAGGGTCGCGCCGTGCTCACCCAGCACCTCCGCGGCGGCCTCCGGCTGTCTGCTGGCCACCAGCCGGTAGAACGCCGACTCCGGATGACCCGAGGCCACGTCGAGGCGGACTGCCCGGCGAATCGTGCCCTGGGCCTGCGCCACGTCCACGCCGCCCTTCAGGAGCTGGCGACGCACGATGTCGGCGAGCAACGGGTGGATCCGGTAGTAGTGCGCGGGGTCGGTGGCTTCGGACTCCGCCTGGCTCTCGGGTCGCCAGCCCTCTGGCAACCGGGAGACGAGCAGCCCGGTGCCCTCGAGGCCGGCCAGCACATCTGCTGCACCGTCGTCGCGGGAGAGGTGTACGGCGGTCTCGGTCGTGACGCGTTCCTCCGCGGCGATGCAGAGCAGCAGGTGTCGCTCGCGGGGCTTGAGCGCCGCGAACACCTCGGCAGCCAGCCGTCCGGCGATGGAGGTGTCACCTTCGGCGAATCGCTGGGCCGCGGCCGCAGGATCGGCCGACGCCGCGACTGCCCGGGCGGTGAGCACCACTGCCGCGGTCCAGCCCTGGGCGTGCCGGATGACTGCGTCGACGACGTCGGGGTCGTCGCTGCGGGCGTGCTCGACGATGAGCGCTCGCGCCTCGTCGTCGTCGATGCGGAGGGCGTCGCCGCGGATCACGGCGAAGTGGCCGAGCAGCTCGGGTACCAGCCGTGAGAACGGCAGGTCGAGCCGCGAGAGCAGGAGCAGCCGCAACCGGTCCGGATCGGTACCCAGCCGGTGGTCGAGAAGCTGCAGCGTCGCCGGTGGCAGGAGATGGGCGTCGTCGATCACCACGAGGTCCTGGGGCGCACCTTCGTGCTCGGGCGCCAGGTCGTCCAGCAGCTCGCCCAGCCTGTCGGGAGTCCAGGACCGGTCACCACTGATCCAGCGGATCTCCTCCTCGAGCCCTGACGCGCGGGCCCAGCCGCCGACGCCGAGGGTCTTGCCCGCGCCCACGGGGGCAACGAGCACACGCACCGCTGCGTCGGCCGTGCGGTTGAGCTGGCGCCACAGTCGCAGGCGTGGCACGTAGACGCGTGGCAGCCGCGGGACCGCTACCGCCAACCCCGCTTCCAGAGGTGCCGCCGTCATAGAGACTCTTGACGACTTCGGCGTCGTCACCACAGTTCCTGTGTCCCTCCCCAGGTGACCCGAAAGAAGGACGTCCCTTCTCGGAAAGCATACGTCTCGATTATGGAGACCCTACGTTCCGTTTTTGCGCAGCACACCGCCTACGCCGGGTGATTTCTTCGAGCGGCGTACAGCTGTTCACGTGGCGTGTGTGTCCGCTCAGTCCTCCTGGAAGACCTGGCGCAGGGCGGCTTCCTGCTCGTCGTCGAGGTTGGTGAAGAGCAGCTCGGAGGGCTCGTGGCCGGCGAAGGCGTCGTGCACCTTGTCGGTGACGGCACCAGAGCTCATCACGAACAGGGCAGAGGTACCCGGGGTGACCTGGTCGCGGACCTTGTTGATGAACGTGTCGTCGATGCCTACGTCGGTCAGCGAGCCGGCCAGCGCGCCCGTGGCTGCGCCGATCGCGGCGCCGAGCAGGGGCACGAAGAAGATCAGCCCGAACAGCAGACCCCAGAAGGAACCACCCAGGGCACCGGCTCCTGTCGGTGCTCGACAGCTGGCGCGTCTTCGGCTTCTTCTTGCCCACCTCCCAGGAGACGGTCGCCGCGTCGTGCACGACGATCAGCTCCTTGGTGCTCAGCTCATCGAGGACCAAGGTGGCGTCGTCGGCACCGGTCGGTGTGTCGAACTTCCAGACGGTCAGGGTGGCCATCGATGCTCCTTGGTGTGGGTACGGGGATGTCTCACGTCTGTCGAGAGCCGGTCGGCGGTGTCAGGGTCACTGTCGGTCGCGGCTCGGAGTGGGCCCTCACCCTTTTCCCGTGATTGCCGGGTCCTTCGACGGCGCCTGCACGCGATGCCCCAGCAGGGTGAGAGCCACCCAGGCGACGGCGAAGACCAGCCCCCCGCCCGTGTTGTCAGGTCGCCACAGGAAGTCGGTGGAGTCGTCGCCGAGGCGGCCCAGCCCCGAGAGGATCAGCCCCGCCCCGGCCGCCGCGGTCGCCCACCTCAGGAAGCCACGCTGGTAGCGCTGGGCGAGGAAGCCCGCCACCACCGCCACGGCCGGGACGAACACGAGGGCGAGCAGCCAGTCGTTGCCGCCGGCGTCTCCGTTGAGGAGCACGAACACCCTGCGCGCCGAGCAGGGCTCCTACGAACAGCCCGGCGAGGAAGAGGATCAGCTTCGCGGCCACCAGGGTCAGGACGAAGGCTGCGGCGGCGCCGACGAGCGAGACGAGGAGCGTGATCGCGAGGGAGGCGCCGAGGACGTCGGCGAGCAACCAGGCCGTGCCGAAGCCGGCTGCCAGGACGGCGACCCGCACCGACCGGGCTCCCAGGAAGCACAGCACCGCACCGACGACGAGAGGCAGCAGCGCGGACACCGCTTCAGCGTGCGCGCCGGGTCGACGAGCGCCCTCGCCCGATTCCGGTGAGGCGGTACGGCGGGCACGTCCGTAGGTTCGCCACCAGGGCAGGATCCTCAGTGGGCGTGGAGGGATACGCGTATGGGTGCAGTGATCGGAGCGATCCTTCCCACCGGGTCACACTCTCGCCGATGGTCCGAGAGGTGAGCCTCGTGACCAGGATGCTGATCCGCGTCGATGGGGATGTCTCCGAGCAGGTCTCGAACGCCTTTCCGCAGCTCACCTCCAGGACACACCGGGCCCAGACGACGCTGACCGGCGACGTCGTGGACCAGGAGGAGCTCCAGGGCGTGTTGAGCTACCTCCACGTCCTGGGCATCCCTGTCCTCGAGATCGTCACGATTCCCGAGGACTGACGCCGGGCGTCCGCAGTCGCCATCCGGCCCAGGCCAGGGCACCGATCGGGATCGGCAGCCAGAACTGGAAGGTGCGGTACAACAGCACGGCCAGCACCGCCGCATCGGCGCTGACTCCTGCCAGCACCAGGATCGAGGTGAGACCTGCCTCGACGAAGCCGAGGCCTCCCGGGGTGACGGGCACCAGCGCCAGCGCCAGCGAGAGCACGTAGGCCAGCAGCACCATGGCCGGCCGGGCCTGCCCACCGACCGCGTGGACGGCAGCGACGAGCGCGGAGTAGTCGAGCATCCGGTTGCCCGCGGCCAGTCCGAGAGCGCGTCCCCAGTGGCCGGCGAACGCGGTCGCGACCGCGTCCCGCTGCGCGACCAGCCGCTCGCGCACGTCGTCGGCGATGACCGTACGGCGGACCAGGTGCACGGCGCGGCCCGCCAGGGAGCCGATCGTGTTGACCACGCGGTCCGACTTCAGCAACGCGAGTCCGGCCCCCACGAGGACGAGGGCCACGACCACCGAGACCACCAGGCCGAGCTGCAGCTGCCGGGCGGGCGGCGGGCGGATGATCACTGCCGGCACGGTCAGCACCGGCAGCGCCAGCAGCATGCCGGTGGTGAGCAGGCCGACGCTGCCCAGGCCTGCGGCCACCGCACCGGGAGTGTGTCCCGCCTTGACCAGCATCGAGCCCTGGACCACCGAGCCGGTGGCCGCGCCCCCGGGCAGGGTGAATCCCGCGGCGTTGCCGGCGAGCTGTGCGCTGGCCAGCGTCGGCCAGTGGGTGCCGGGCAGGACGAGGGCGACCAGGAACCAGAGGCAGGCCCAGCTGCCGAGCTCCAGCACGATCAGGATGACGAACCAGAAGGGTCGGACGTCGCGCAGCTGCGGCCAGTCGCCCAGCAGCGTGAGCACGCTCGGAGCGACGATGTAGAGCCCGAAGCCGGTGACGGCCAGCCCGACCGCGCGGACCCCCCACCGGCGCAGCGGGCCGGTCACGCCTCGGAGGCCTCCTCGAGGCTCGCCGGGTCCACCTCACGGCCCAGCAGGAAGGCGTAGGCCAGGCCGGCGATCAGCCCTCCGACGAGCGGAGCGACCCAGAACAGCCACAGCTGCTCCAGGGCCGCGCTGCCCGCGAAGATCGCCGGTCCGGTCGACCGCGCCGGGTTCACCGAGGTGTTGGTCACCGGGATGCTGACCAGGTGGATCAGGGTCAGCGACAGGCCGATCGCGAGCGGTGCGAAGCCGCGCGGTGCCCTGGTGTCGGTCGAACCGAGGATCACGAGCAGGAAGAAGGCCGTCAGCACGACCTCGATCAGCAGCGCCGCCCACAGGTCGTACCCGCCGGGGGAGCGGTCGCCGTACCCGTTGCTGGCGAAGCCGCCGGCCTGCCCGGGGAAGCTGCTCGTGCCCGAGGCGATCACCCACAGCACGGCGGAGGCCGCGATCGCTGCGAGCACCTGCGTGACCACGTAGGCGATGACCTCGCGCCAGGCGAACCGTCCTGAGGCGGCCAGTCCGAGGGTCACCGCGGGGTTGAAGTGCCCGCCTGAGACGTGACCGACGGCGTAGGCCATGGTGGTGACGCTCAGCCCGAACGCCAGCCCGACACCGAGGAAACCGATGCCGAGCGGGTAGCCGTCGGCGACGAACGCGGAGGCGATCACCGCGCTGCCGCACCCCGCGAACACCAGCCAGAAGGTTCCCAGTGCCTCGGCTCCGAGCCGGTGGCGCATGGCGTAGGTCGGCATGGCGTGCCCCTCACACCTCGACAACTCTGTCCGTCGAGAAACTACGACGAGCCGCTTGTCGTGGCCGATCACCCT
This sequence comes from uncultured Actinomycetota bacterium, assembly GCA_963698945.1. GTDB lineage: Bacteria > Actinomycetota > Actinomycetes > Propionibacteriales > Nocardioidaceae > Marmoricola. The sequence goes on from CAVOST010000010.1 coordinate 16,175, forward strand.
TAACGGGTGAGCGGAGTGCCGCTGGACTTGGCGAGCTCCTCGATCTCGCGCATCAGGACCGTCAGCGGCGCCCCGGCGAGGGCGTAGCGGTCGGCGCCGGCAGTCATCGCCGCGGACACGGCGGCGCCTCCGGGCAGCGTGGAGTAGGCGAAGATCTTCGAGGTCGGCGAGAGCTCCTTGAAGGCCGTGATCAGCTCGACCTCGGTGTCCTTGGCCGACATCACCTGGACCACGATCAGGTCCGGGCGCAGCCGGAAGGCGGCACGGAGCGAGCTCACCGGCTCCTTGGTGTCGGCGAGGACCTCGAGGTGCTCGCTCATCTCGCAGCGCCGGGTGAGCATGAAGCGGACGTCGTCGTCGTGTGCTGCGACGAGCACCCGCGCCGTGGCGACCCGGGCGGCGGGCAGCAGGTCCGGCAGCGTCGGTCGTCCGGATTCCTTGCGGGGTTCGGGCAGGACTGCACCCCGGACGTGCGCACCCTGCTGCTTGGGTACGCCGCGCAATCGCGCGAACCGGTTGGACATCCAGCTCATGAAATCCTCGTCTGCACGTTCGATCAAGCCGTCCCCCGTGGACGTGCCGACACCGCCGAGATGGGCAGTCTCGTGACGGGAGCGAGTGTGCGCCAATTCGGACATTTTTTCAGGCAGTGGGACTTCGCGGCCTATACCAAGAACCCCGATTCAGGGCATTCCCGTGACCTTTTCCGAAGAGCTCATCCGAGCTCGCGGTCGAGGTTGATCGCGGCGCTGATGAGCGAGAGATGGGTGAAGGCCTGGGGGAAGTTGCCGAGCTGCTCGCCGGTCAGGCCGATCTGCTCGGCGTAGAGGCCGAGGTGGTTGGCGTAGGTGAACATCTTCTCCAGCGCCAGCCTCGCGTCCTCCAGGCGGCCGGCCCGGGTCAGCGCCTCGACGTACCAGAAGGAGCAGAGCGAGAAGGTGCCCTCGGTGCCGTCGACGCCGTCGGGGGAGCGGGTCAGGTCGTACCGGAAGACCAGGCTGTCGTAGACGAGGCGCTCCTCCACGGCGGCGAGGGTGGAGTGGAACCGCGGGTCGTGGGGGGCGAGGAACTTGACCATCGGCATCAGCAGCACACCGGCGTCGAGGGTGTCCGCGCCGGCGTGCTGCATGAAGGCGCCGACCTCCTCGTCCCAGTGCTCGTCCATGATCCGGTGGTAGATCTCGTCGCGCACCTCGGACCAGCGCGGCGAGGTCGCCGGGCAGCCCCCGCTGGCGGGCCACGCGCATCGCCCGCTCGATGGCCACCCAGCACATCAGCAGCGAGGTGGTGTGGTGGCGGGGGTCGTTGCGGATCTCCCACATCCCCGCGTCCGGCTGGTCCCAGTTGTCGAGCAGCCACTCGAGGGCGTGCGTGAGATCGCCCCAGGTCTCGGAGCTGATGCCGGTGCCGTACTTGTTGAACAGGTAGACCGAGTCCATCAGCTCGCCGTAGATGTCGAGCTGGAGCTGGTCGACCGCCCCGTTGCCGATCCGGACGGGCTGCGAGCCGCGATAGCCCGCGAGGTGGCCGAGCTCCTTCTCGTGGGGAATGCCGCCGTCGATGTCGTAGAGCACGCTGAGCGGCCCGAACTCACCGGTGTCGCGGCTCTGGCTCATCCGCTTCGACAGCCAGCGCATGAAGCTGTCCGCCTCCTCGGTGAATCCGAGCCGCAACAGGCCATAGAGGCTGAACGCCGCGTCGCGGATCCAGACGTAGCGGTAGTCCCAGTTCCGCGAGCCGCCGATCGCCTCGGGCAGGCTCGTGGTCGGCGAGGCGATGACAGCCCCCGACGGCTCGTGCGTGAGCAGCTTCAGGGTGAGCGCGGAGCGGTTCACCGTCTCGCGCCAGCGGCCCCGGTAGGTGGACCTGCCGATCCATGTCGCGCCAGTAGGCGGCGGTCCGCTGGAGCAGGCGATCACCGCTCACTTCGTCGGCCGAGGCGAGCTCCTGGTCGTCGTCCAGCACCTCGAGGACGAACACGGCCTCGCCCTCGCCCTCCTCCAGGGCGAGCTCGGCGGTGACGACCCCGTCCGTCGACTCGAGCCCGACCGTTGCCGAGAGCCCCAGGCGCAGGCCACCTCCACTGATGCAGACGCCGGCCTCGACGTCCTCGACGTCAGGCGTCACCCGGCCGTAGTCGGGCCGGGCCGCCATGGCCATCCGGAGATGGGCCCGACCCCGCACCGCGAAGACACGGCGCACGATGCGCTGGCGGTGGTCCGGGTCGTTGGCCGCGAGGAGGGGCATGAAGTCGTGCACCTCTGCCACGCCCTGCTCGCTCATGAAGCGGGTGACCAGGATGTTGGAGTCGGGGAAGTAGAACTGGTTGGTCGTTGCCCCGGAGTCGAGGCTCTCCAGCCGCCAGGAGCCGCCACCGTCGGCGTCGAGGATGCTTCCGAAGATGCTGGGGGAGTCGAAGCGCGGCGCGCAGAACCAGTCGATTGTTCCCTCGGAGCCGACCAGCGCACAGGTCCGCAGGTCGCCGATCAGGCCGTGGTGTGCGATCGGGAGGTACGAAGCGTCGTGGGAGCCGGCCACGTCGGGCCCCGGGTCCTCCTCGGGCATGCACGTGCTCCTTCGGGTCGGCGCGTCGACGTCGGCGTACCCGAACCGTACGACGGCGACACCGCCGGGCACCGGCGTCGTCTCATTGCGGAGTAGCCTCCGACGCGAGGAGGCCGGATGGACGTGAGCGCGCACGACGACGCGGTCGTGCCTGTCTTCTTCCTCTCCGACAGCACCGGCATCAGTGCCGAGACCATGGGCAACGCGCTGCTGATCCAGTTCCCCGACCGCCGTTTCGAGCGGACGCTGATCCCCTTCATCACGCGGGTCGAGGACGCCCGTCGCGTCGTGGCGATGCTCGACGAGGTGATGGCGGGCCCGGTGACACCGCTCGTCTTCACCACCGCCGCGCTCGACGAGGTCCGCAAGGAGCTGCGCGAAGACCAAGGCCCCGATCATCGACTTCTTCGAGCTGCACATGACGCGGGTGGAGGAGGTCCTGGGTGAACGCGGCATCCACCAGGCGGCGCGACTCCACGGCGTGGGCGACATCAAGCGCTACAACAACCGGATGGCGGCGGTGGAGTTCACCATCGAGCACGACGACGGGCAGAGCTCGCGGGCCATGGAGAAGGCCGACGTGATCCTGCTGGCGCCGTCGCGGTGCGGCAAGACCCCGACGAGCATGTACCTCGCGCTGCAGCACGGCCTGTTCGTCGCCAACTACCCGCTCGTCGACGAGGACCTCGAGAGCGAGCACCTGCCGGTGCCGGTGCGCGATCACCGCGACCGGTGCTTCGGGCTGACCACCACGGTCGACCGGCTGAGCCGGGTCCGTGGGGAGCGTCGACCCGGCTCGCGGTACGCCTCGTCGGAGCAGTGCCGGTGGGAGCTGCGGCGCGCCAAGCAGCTGTACGCCGCCCACCGGATCCCCGTCGTCGACACCTCGGCGCGGTCGGTGGAGGAGATCTCCACGGTGATCATGCAGAACCTCGACCGGGGAACAGGGAAGGCGAAGCGGGGCCGTGGTGCCCGCTCCTACCAACAGCAGGAGATGCCATGAGCGCAAGCACTGCACCGAGCGTCCGGTGGTTCGCCGACCTCGGCATGGACGACCTCGACCAGGTCGGTGGCAAGAACGCCTCGCTGGGCGAGATGGTCGCCAACCTCACCGAGCTCGGCGTCAGCGTGCCCGACGGTTTCGCGACGACGGCCGAGGCGTTCCGGCGCTTCCTCGAGACCGACGACCTGGGCGGGCGGATCGTCGAGCGGATCAAGGGTCTCGACACCGACGACACCCGAGCGCTGTCCGCGGCCGGCAAGGAGGTCCGCGGCTGGATCGTCGAGCAGGGCTTCCCCGACGGGCTCGAGGACGAGATCCGCGAGGCTTTCGAGAAGCTGGTCTCGGAGTTCGAGGGGGAGGGCGAGCCGTCGTTCGCCGTACGCTCCTCGGCCACGGCGGAGGACCTGCCCGACGCCTCGTTCGCCGGCCAGCAGGAGACCTTCCTCAACGTGCGCGGGATCGACGCCGTGATGCAGGCGGTGCGCGAGGTCTACGCCTCGCTGTACAACGACCGTGCGATCGCCTACCGCGTGCACCACGGCTTCGAGCACGCCGAGGTGGGCATCTCCGCCGGCGTGCAGCGGATGGTGCGCTCGGACCTCGCCTCGTCCGGCGTCATGTTCACGATGGACACCGAGTCGGGCTTCGACGACGCGGTCTTCGTCACCTCGGCCTACGGCCTGGGCGAGGGCGTCGTGCAGGGCGCGGTCAACCCCGACGAGTTCTACGTCTACAAGCCCGCGCTGCGCGAGGACCGGCCGGCGATCCTCAAGCGCGGCATCGGCGGCAAGGCCACCAAGATGATCTACACCGAGGACGCGGAGGTCGGGAAGACCACGGAGTTCGTCGACGTCGAGGACGAGGAGGCGCGGCAGTTCAGCCTCTCCGACGACGAGGTGGAGGAGCTGGCGCGGCACGCGCTCACCATCGAGGAGCACTACGAGCGACCGATGGACATCGAGTGGGCCAAGGACGGCCTGGACGGGAAGCTCTACATCCTGCAGGCCCGGCCCGAGACCGTGCAGTCGCGCGCCGGCTCCGCCGGCTCGCTCGAGCGGTTCAAGATCGACAAGTCGGTGACCAAGGACGCCTCGGTCATCGTCGAGGGCCGCGCGATCGGGCAGAAGATCGGCGCCGGCGCCGTACGCGTGCTGGGTTCGTCGCAGGAGATGCACGACTTCAACGAGGGCGAGGTCCTCGTCGCCGACATGACCGACCCCGACTGGGAGCCGATCATGAAGCGGGCGTCGGCGATCGTCACCAACCGCGGTGGCCGCACCTGCCACGCCGCGATCATCGCCCGCGAGCTGGGCATCCCGGCGGTGGTCGGCACACGCAGCGCCACCAAGGACCTCGCCGACGGGCGTGAGGTGACGGTCTCGTGCGCGGAGGGCGACACGGGGATGGTGTACGACGGCGTGCTCGACTTCGACGTCGAGACCACCGAGCTCGACTCGATGCCCGACATCCCGGTGAAGATCATGATGAACGTCGGCACGCCCGACCAGGCCTTCGCGTTCTCCCGGCTGCCGCACCGCGGAGTCGGCCTGGCGCGGCTGGAGTTCATCATCAACCGCCAGATCGGGATCCACCCCAAGGCGCTGCTCGACATCGCAGCGGACGACTTCGACGACGACGACCTCCGCGAGGAGATCGAGGAGCTGATCGCCGCCTATCCCGGTCCCCGCGAGTTCTTCGTGCAGCGGGTGGCCGAGGGGGTGTCGATGATCGCCGCGGCGTTCGCGCCGGAGCCCGTCATCGTGCGGATGAGCGACTTCAAGTCCAACGAGTACGCCAACCTCGTCGCCGGTCCTCGCTACGAGCCCGACGAGGAGAACCCGATGATCGGGTACCGGGGTGCCTCGCGCTATCTCTCCGAGGAGTTCGCGGAGTGCTTCGCCATGGAGTGCGAGGCGCTGCGCCACGTGCGCGACGAGATGGGCCTGACGAACGTCAAGATCATGATCCCGTTCGTCCGCACGGTCACCGAGGCCAAGGGCGTCATCGACCTGCTGGGCGAGCACGGGCTCGTGCGAGGCAAGAACGACCTGCAGGTCGTGATGATGTGCGAGGTCCCGTCCAACGCCGTCATCCCGGAGGCGTTCCTCGAGCACTTCGACGGCTTCTCGATCGGCTCCAACGACCTCACCCAGCTCACCCTGGGGGTCGACCGGGACTCCAGCCTCGTCGCCGACAGCTTCGACGAGCGCGACCCCGCCGTGCTCGAGCTGCTCAAGCGCGCGATCAACGCCTGCCGGGACCTCGACAAGTACGTCGGCATCTGCGGCCAGGGTCCCTCGGACCACGACGACCTCGCCGAGTGGCTGCTCGAGCAGGGCATCGAGTCGATGTCACTCAACCCCGACACGGTCGTCGACACCTGGCTCAAGCTGGCCAAGGTCGCGAACGCCTGAGGGACGGCTTTCCCCGCTGGTTGAGGTGCCCGAGCGCCAGCGAGGGCCTCGAAACCTGGTGACTTGCCGAGAGACGCAGCGCCGCGGTGGTGCTGTCCGCATCGGCGGCTCACCGGGTTTCGAGGGCCTCGCCCAGAGGCTCGGCCACCTCAACCGACGGTGGTCCGAGCGCGCCCCGAGCGTCATACGCACCGGTGCCAATGGCGACCACTTCGTATGACGCCGCGCGGGACGTCATGCGACTTGGTCGCCATAGGAGCCAGCTCGTATGACGTCCCGGGCGCGCGAAGCGGTCAGCCGACGGGGGAGAGATGCTCCTCCCAGTCGACGTCGATGAGGTCCTCGGGGCCGTCGACCACGAGCGCGGCACCGGCCTCGCGGAGCTCGGCCTCGCTGTAGCCACCGGAGCGCACCGCGACGCACCGGAGCCCAGCACGCTCGGCGGCTGCCACGTCGTACGGCGTGTCGCCCACGAAGACGGCATCGGTGACGCCGTCCATCCGGTCCAGCGTCTCCTGCACCAGGTCGGGGTCGGGCTTGGAGTCCTCGACGTCCTCGGAGGTGGTCAGCAGCTCGATGTCGTCCTCGATGCCGAGGTCGTCGACCCCTTCGCGGGAGAACTCGGGATCACCTGAGGAGGCAAGGGCGACCCGGTATCCCGCCCTGGTCAGCGAGCGCACGAGCTCGGCCGCACCGGGGAGGGGCACGACCTCGGCCTTGATCTCGACGTACTCCCTGCGCCACCGGTCGCGCAGGTCGTCGCCATCCGTTCCTCGACCTCGTCACCCGCCACGTGCCCGACGAGCTTGTCGCCGCCCATGCCGACGGTGCGATGGATCCGCCACATGGGGATCGGGATGCCGAGGCTGTCGAAGGCGCGTTGCCACGCGATGGCGTGGTGGTACGTCGAGTCGACGAGCGTCCCGTCGATGTCGAGGAGCACGGCATGGGAGGAGTGGGCCATGGCCATGTGGGTACCCGATGACCCGGAAAGGAGTCCAGCCATGCCGAGCAAGTCAGCGAACGTCAAGAACGAGAAGCAGTACGAGAAGCTCAAGGACAAGGGCATGTCCAAGGAGCGCGCCGCCAGGATCGCCAACTCGCCGAAGGCGTCCCAGCACGGCGGCGAGCAGAGCGGCAAGGGCGGCGACAGCTCCCAGGGTGGGACGACAGCCCAGAAGAAGAAGGCCGGCCGCAAGGGCGGGAAGGCCGCGTCGAAGAAGTCCTGACGCGGCTCCGCTCAGGGGTGGACGTCCGGCTCCGAGCGGGTGGCCTGTGCGGCGGCCAACCGGCCGGCGGCGTCGACGAGGAGCGGGTCGAGGCTGTCGTCGCCCTCGGCGGCCAGCCCCTCGAGCCCCAGGCGCATGCGGGGGTCCCAGAAGGTCTCGATGTGGCGCGCGATCGCTTCGGCGGCCTCGGCCGCTGGCAGGTGGGCGAACTGACGGGCGATGTCGTTGCCCATGCGGGCCTCGGCCTTGGTCAGTGCGCTCACCCGGGGTCCCGTGGGGTGGTCATGCGTGGGTCTCCGCGGGCTCGCGGGTCTCGGTGACCGAGTCGTCCCCGCGGACGTTGGCGACGCCGACCTGGACCGCGGTGACCTTGTACTCCGGGCAGTTGGTGGCCCAGTCGGAGTTCTCGGTCGTGACGACGTTGGCGCCGGTCACCGGGTGGTGGAACGTCGTGTAGACGACGCCGGCCGGCATCCGCTCCGACACCTCGGCGCGCAAGGTCGTCGACCCCACGCGGCTGGCGAGGTCGACCAGGTCGCCGGTGGAGATGCCGCGCATCTCGGCGTCGGCGGGGTGGATCTCCAGGACGTCCTCGGGGTGCCAGGTGTTGTTGGCGGTACGCCGGGTCTGCGCGCCGACGTTGTACTGGCTGAGGATCCGGCCCGTGGTGAGGATGAGCGGGAACTTCCGCGTCGACCGTTCGGTGGTGGGGACGAAGACCGTCTCGACCAGCCTGCCCTTGCCGCGCACGAACGAGTCGACGTGCATGATCGGCGTGCCGGTGGAGGTGGTGTCGGCGACCGGCCACTGCATCGAGCCCAGCTCGTCGAGCCGGGCGAAGGAGACGCCGGCGAAGGTCGGGGTGGTGGCCGCGATCTCGTCCATGATCTCGGAGGCCGCGGAGTAGGACATGTCGTAGCCCATCGCCTGCCCGATCGCGCAGGTGATCTCCCACTCGTCCATGCCGACCTTCGAGGCGAACACCGGCCGCACCCTGTTGATCCGGCGCTCGGCGTTGGTGAAGGTGCCGTCCTTCTCCAGGAACGACGTGCCGGGCAGGAAGACGTGGGCGAACCGGGCGGTCTCGTTGAGGAAGAGGTCCTGCACCACCACGAGGTCCATCGCCCGCAGAGCTGCCTCCACGTGCTGGGTGTTGGGGTCGGACTGGGCGATGTCCTCGCCCTGGATGTAGACCCCTCGGAACGACCCCGCCAGCGCGGCGTCGAACATGTTCGGGATCCGCAGGCCCGGCTCGGGGTCCAGGGTCTTGTTCCAGAGCTTCTCGTAGATGCCACGGACGTCGTCCTGCGAGACGTGGCGGTAGCCGGGGAACTCGTGGGGGAAGGAACCCATGTCGCACGAGCCCTGGACGTTGTTCTGCCCGCGCAGCGGGTTCACGCCGACGCCCTCACGGCCGATGTTGCCGGTGACCATGGCCAGGTTGGCCATGCCCATCACCATCGTCGAGCCCTGCGAGTGCTCGGTGACACCGAGCCCGTAGTAGATCGCGGAGTTGCCGCCGGTGGCGAACAGCCGGGCGGCCTCGCGCAGCTGCTCCGGGTCGACTCCTGTCGCCTGGGCCATCGCCTCGGGGGAGTTGGACTGGATCGGCGATGAACGCGAGGTACTCGTCGGCGTCCTCGCAGCGCTCGCGGACGAACTCCTCGTCGTGGAGGCCCTCGGTGACGATCACGTGGGCCATCGCGTTGACGAAGGCGACGTTGGAGCCCGGCAGCACCGGAAGGTGGTACTCCGCCTCGACGTGGGGACTGCGGACCAGGGCGATCTGGCGCGGGTCGGCCACGATCAGCCGGGCACCCTCGCGCAGCCGCCGCTTCATCCGCGAGGCGAAGACCGGGTGAGCGTCGGTGGGGTTGGCACCGATGATCAGGATCACGTCGGCCTTCTCCACCGAGCGGAAGTCCTGGGTGCCGGCCGAGGTGCCGAACGTCTGCTTGAGCCCGTAGCCGGTGGGGGAGTGGCAGACACGTGCGCAGGTGTCGATGTTGTTGTTGCCGAACGCCGCCCGCACCATCTTCTGGACGACGTACACCTCCTCGTTGGTGCACCGGCTCGACGAGATGCCGCCGATGGCGCCGACGCCGTACTCGCTCTGCAGGGCCTTGAAGCCCTCCGCCACCCGACCGATCGCCTCGTCCCAGGACACGGTGCGCCACTCGTCGTCGATCGAGTCACGCACCATCGGGAACAGCTGGCGATCGCGGTGGGAGGCGTAGCCGTAGGCGAAGCGACCCTTGACGCAGCTGTGGCCCTCGTTGGCGCCGCCGTTCTTCGTCGGGACCATCCGCACGACCTCGGCGTCGTCCCCCTCGCCCTTCACCTCGGCGCGGAAGGAGCAGCCGACGCCGCAGTAGGCACAGGTGGTCTCGACCGACCTGGTCGGCATACCGAGCTCGACGATGGAGTTCTCCTGCAGGGCGGAGGTCGGGCAGGCCTGCACGCAGGCGCCGCAGGACACGCACTCGGATGACATGAAGTCGGTGCCCCCGGCACTGATCCTCGAGTCGAAGCCGCGGCCCTCGACGGTCAGCGCGAACGTGCCCTGGATGTCATTGCACGCCCGCACGCAGCGAGAGCAGACGATGCAGGAGGACGCATCGAAGGCGAAGTACGGGTTGCTCTCGTCGACCGGGTGCGGATGGGCGACATCGGTCCGCGTCTTCGGTCGGCCGTAACGCACCTCGGCGGAGCCGACGGTGGCGGCCATCGCCTGGATCTCGCAGTTGCCGCGGGCACAGCCGTCGCAGTCCTCCGGGTGGTCGGAGAGATAGAGCTCCATGACGTTGCGGCGTACCTCGTGCACGGACTCGGACTGGGTGCTCACGACCATGCCGTCGGAGCACGGCGTCGTGCAGGAGGCGGGCAGGCCCTTGGCGCCGTCGACCTCGACCAGGCACATGCGGCAGGAGCCGAACGCCTTGAGCGAGTCGGTGGCACAGAGCTTCGGGATCGCCACGCCGGCTTCGGTGGCGGCGCGCAGGACCGACGTACCTGCGGGGACCTCGACCTGGCGGCCGTCGATGGTGACCGTCACCGGCTCGCTCGACGTCTGTGCCTCTCGGATCGCCGGGGTGCCGAAGTCGACCTCCGGGCTCCAGATGCTCTGAGTGCTCATACGGACGCCGCCTGCCTCTCGAAGTCCTCAGGAAAATGCTTGATCGCGCTCTGCACCGGCATCGGTGTCAACCCGCCCATCGCGCACAGCGACCCGACGCGCATCGTCTCGCACAGATCGTCGATGAGCACCAGGTTCCGGGCCACGTCGTGTCCCGCGATGATCCGGTCGATGGTCTCGACGCCACGTGTCGACCCCACCCGGCACGGCGTGCACTTGCCGCACGACTCGATCGCGCAGAACTCCATGGCGAACCGTGCCATCCGGGCCATGTCGACGGTCTCGTCGAAGACCACGATGCCACCGTGCCCGAGCATGGCGCCGGACTCGGCCAGGGCCTCGTAGTCCATCGGGACGTCGAAACCGGACGCCGGCACGTAGGCGCCCAGCGGTCCTCCGATCTGTGCGGCCCGCACGGGGCGACCGGTCAGGGTGCCCCCGCCGTACCCCTCCACGAGCTCGCGCAGACTCACCCCGAAGGGCAGCTCGACGATCCCGCCCTGCTTGATGTTGCCGGCGAGCTGGAAGATCTGGGTGCCGCGCGAGCGGCCGGTGCCGAGCTCGGCGTACCTGCGCCACCCAGGTTCGCCCTCGGGCGTCTGGCTCAGGATCATCGGTACGGCGCACAACGTCAGCACGTTGTTGACGGCGGTCGGCCGCTCCCACAGGCCCTTGACGGCCGGGATCGGCGGCTTGGCCCGCACCTCGCCGCGGCGACCCTCGAGACTCTCGAGCATCGAGGACTCTTCACCGCAGATGTAGGCGCCCGCCCCGACACGCACGTGCAGGTCGAAGGAGAGGCCGGAACCGAGGATGTCGCCGCCGAGGTAGCCGTTGGTGTACGCCGCGTCGATCGCGCGCCGCAGCGCCGCTGACGGCGTGCGGGTACTCGGACCGCACGTAGACGTATCCCTCGCTCGCCCCGACGGCGTGCGCGGTGATGGTCATGCCCTCGACCAGGGTGAAGGGGTCGCCCTCGACCAGCATCCGGTCGGCGAAGGTCCCGGAGTCGCCCTCGTCGAAGTTGCAGGCCACGAACTTCAGGTCGGAAGGAGTCTCGAGGACGGTCTTCCACTTGATGCCGGCCGGGAAGCCCGCACCGCCGCGCCCGCGGAGCCCGGAGTCGGTGACCTCCTGGACCACCTCGGCGGGGGAGAGCGAGAGCGCCCGGCGGAGTCCGACCCAGCCGCCGTGGGCCTCGTAGTCGGCGATGGAGGCCGGGTCGACCACGCCCACCCGGGCAAAGCTCACGCGCTGCTGTGCGGTCAGCCACGGGTGCTCGTCGACCAGCCCGATGTCGTTCGCTCGACCGGCGAGGACGGCTGCGACGTCGTCAGGAGTCACGTTCGCGTACCCGACGCGGCCCGCTTCGGTCTCCACCTCGACCAGGGGCTCGAGCCACAGCATGCCGCGCGAACCGTTGCGTACGACGTGCTGACCGGCCGCCTCGAAGGCAGCCGCCACCTCGTCCGCGCCCACCGAGACGGCGGCCGCGTCACCTGGGACGAACACTCGGCTGGTCGGAGCCGTCAACGCCATCCCTCCGTCAGCACCGTGAGTCGTTCGCTCGAGAGCCTGCCGTGCAGCCGTCCGTCGACCGTGCCCGACGGACCGAGCGCGCAGTTGCCCAGGCAGAACACCTCGTCGACTTCGACGTCCTCGCCCAGATCCGCGACGTGCGATCGCGTCGCGTCGTACAGGGCCTGGCCACCCACCGCCTGGCAGGCCTCGCCACGGCACAGCGAGATCGTGTGCGCGGCCGGTGGCTCGGTGCGGAAGTCGGCGTAGAAGCTGACGACGCCGTGCACCTCGGCGACCGAGAGGTTGAGCACGTCGGCGATCGCCTCGACGTCGTGGTGGGCGACGTGACCGAACTCCGCCATCACCTCGTGGAGAACCGGCATCACCGGACCGCGCTCGGACAGATGGTGCAACGCGATGGCGCGGACCAACTGCTCGCGCTCGGTCAATGTTGCCTCGGACATGTCACCTCCCCACGATGATAACTACCGGGGTGCGGCCGAGGTCTCCGCGACGAGGTCCTGACGCAGGTTCAGCTCAGCTGGCGGGGCTCCACGTCTGACTTGTGCCCGGCGTCCGAGCCCACGGGAGCCTGGTTGTCGGCCTTGCCGGCTGCCGTGCGCGAGTGGCGCTCGAGACGGATGATGACTGACTTCGACGTCGGGCAGTTGCTGCCGAGCGCCGTCGAGTCGAGCGGGACGAGCGGGTTCACCTCGGGGTAGTAGGCGGCCGCGCAGCCCCGCGGGGTGTCGTACTCCACGATCCGGAACGAGGGCGCGCTGCGCTCGCCGAGCTCACCGGACTCCGGGTCGCGCCACTCGCTGACCAGGTCGACGATGTCGCCGTCCTCGAAGCCGAGAGCGGCGATGTCGTCACGGTGCACGAACACGACGCGTCGGCCGTTCTTGATCCCCCGGTAGCGGTCGTCGAGGCCGTAGATCGTGGTGTTGAACTGGTCGTGGCTGCGCAGGCTCTGCAGGAGCAGCCGGCCCTCGGGCACGTCGATCACCTCGAGCGGGCTGGCCGTGAAGATGGCCCGCTCCGTCTCGGTCGGGAACGTGCGCGAGTCCTGCGGTGGGTGGGGGAGGTAGAACCCTCCGGGCTGACGCGTCTTCTCGTCGTACGCCGCACAGCCGGGCACCACCCGCGAGATCGCGTGGCGGATGTTGGTGTAGTCGGCCCGGTACGACGACCAGGGGACCGGACTCTCGGGGCCGAGGGTGGCCTCCGCGATGCTGCAGATGATGTCGACCTCGGACCGCAGGAACGGGCTCGCCGGCTCGAGCGGCCCCTTCGAGGCATGCACCGCCGACATCGAGTCCTCGACGGTGACCCGCTGCTCGACCCCGCCCGTCAGGTCACGCTCGCTGCGACCCAGGGCGGGGAGGATCAGCGCCGTGGTGCCGCACCGCACGTGCGACCGGTTCAGCTTGGTCGAGACCATCACGGTCAGCTCGGCCTTCTCCATGGCCTCCTCGGTGACCAGGGTGTCGGGGGCCGCGGAGACGAAGTTGCCACCCATCCCGACGAACACCTTGGCCTTGCCGTCGCGCAGCGCCCGAATCGAGTCGACCGTGTCCAGGCCGTGCTCGCGCGGCGGCTCGAAGCCGTACTCCTGCTGGAGGGCGTCGAGGAAGTGGTCGGGCACCTTCTCCCAGATCCCCATGGTGCGGTCACCCTGCACGTTGGAGTGACCGCGCACCGGGCACAGCCCCGCGCCGGGCTTGCCGATGTTGCCCTGGAGGAGGGCGACGTTGACGAACTCCTTGATCGTGGCGACGGCGTTGCGGTGCTGGGTGATGCCCATGGCCCAGCAGTGCACGGTCGCCTTCGAGGCGACCAGCATGTCGGCTGCCTCCTCGATCTGGGCACGGCTCAACCCGGTGGCGCTCTCCACGAGGTCCCAGTCGAGGGTGCGGATCTCCTTGGCCCAGCCGTCGAAGCCGCTGGTGTGCTGCTCGATGAAGTCGCGGTCGAGGATGCCGCCGGCCTGGGCCTCGTCGCGCTCGAGCAGGAGGGCACCGAGCGCCTGCCACAGGGCCATGTCGCCGTTGATCCGCACCGGGAGGTGCAGGTCGGAGAGACCGGTGCCGACGCCGCTCAGTCCACGGGGGGTCTGGGGGTTCATGAACTTCATCAGGCCCGCTTCCGCCAGCGGGTTGATGGTGAGGATCTTGGCGCCGTTGCGCTTGGCCTTCTCGAGGGCGGTGAGCATCCGCGGGTGGTTGGTGCCGGGGTTCTGGCCGCTGATCACGAGGAGCTCTGCCTGGTGCACGTCCTGGAGGGTCACCGAGCCCTTGCCGATCCCGATCGCCTCTGCGAGGGCCACCGAGGTCGATTCGTGGCACATGTTGGAGCAGTCAGGGAGGTTGTTCGTCCCGTAGGACCGAGCGAACAGCTGGTAGGCGAACGCCGCCTCGTTCGAGGTCTTTCCCGACGTGTAGAAGATCGCCTCGTCGGGGGAGTCCAGCCCGCGCAGCGCGCTGCCGATGAGCTCGAACGCCTGCTCCCAGCTGATGGGCTGGTAGTGCGTTCCGCCCGCGGGCCGCACCATCGGGTGCACGATGCGGCCCTGGTGCCCGAGCCAGTAGTCGGTGTGCGACTTCAGGTCCTCGATGCTGTGGTCCTCGAAGAACTGCGGCGCGATGTGGTCGGTGGTCGCCTCCTCCGCGACCGCCTTCGCGCCGTTCTCGCAGAACTCGAAGGTGTGCCGGTGGTCGGGGTCGGGATCCGGCCACGCACACCCCTGGCAGTCGAACCCGTGCACCTGGTTGAGGCGCAGCAGTGTGCGCGCCGCCCGGGTCGGACCCATCTCGTCGACCGCGCGCTTCAGCGCCACGGCGACGCCGGGGATCCCCGCGGCGGCGTCCTTGGCGTGGCCGACATGGATCTCGTTCTCGTCGATGTCGGCCAGGGGGGTCTTGCGTCGGGAGGGCATACGCCGGTTGTACCCGACCTGGCGTCGTCGAACCGAGCATGGGGTCACCGTCCGGGGGTACGTGGCGGTCCCACGCCCAGGACCACGAGGAGACCCATGTCCACCGATGCCATCGTCCTGCTCAAGGACGAGCACAAGCAGATCCGCAAGGCGTTCCGCGACTTCGAGAAGGCCGGCGAGAACGCCCACGCCGCCAAGGGCAAGGCGGTCAAGCGGATCATCGAGCTGCTGACCGCGCACACCTACATCGAGAACGAGGTGATGTACCCGAAGGTGCGGGAGCTGCTGCCGGAGGTCGAGGACGACGTGCTCGAGTCCTACGAGGAGCACCACGTGGCCGACGTGCTCGTGATGGAGCTGTCGATGATGAAGCCCGACAGCGAACGCTTCACCGCCAAGACGACGGTGCTGATCGAGAACGTCGAGCACCACATCGAGGAGGAGGAGCAGGAGTGGTTCCCCAAGGTCCGCTCCGGCCTCGGCCGCAAGCAGCTCCAGGAGATCGGTGCCGAGATGGTCAAGGCGCGCAAGAAGGCGCCGAAGAAGCCGTCACAGCCCAGCGCGCTCAAGAAGACGATCGACGCGATCCTCGACTGACCCTCGGGCCGGGTGGGTGGCGCTCAGCCCACCTGCGGGAGCACCTGCTCGCCGTAGAAGGCGATCATCTCCTCGAAGTGCGGGCCCATGTTGGCGATGTAGAGCTCGTCGTACCCGGCGTCGGCGTACGACCGGATCTGCTCGAGGTGCTGGTCGGGGTCGTTGCCGGCCACGACCGAGTCGCGGGTCGACTCGAGGGTGACGAGCTCGCTCGCCTGCTCGAAGTGCTCCGGCGTGGGGAGGACCTGCGCCATCTCGCCCGGCAGCCCGGCGTTGGGCCACAGCCGGTGGGCGTGCTTCCAGCCCTCTTCGGCGGAGTCCGCGAAGGCCACCTTGGCGCCCGGCCTGGGCCGGCTTTCCGCCCGAGGCGTCCTTGAACTGCTTGAGCAGCGTGTCGTCGGGCGCGGTGTTGATGAACCCGTCGCCGATGCGCCCCGCGAGCTCGGTCGCCTTCGGCCCGAACCCGGAGATGTAGATGTCCGGCGGCGCCTCGGGCAGGTTGTAGATGCGGGCGTGGTCGACTCGGTAGTGCTTGCCCTCCCAGCTGACGACGTCGCCGGTCCACAGCAGGCGGATCAGCTCGACGGCCTCCTCCAGCATCTCGAGGCGGCGGTCGGTCGAGGGCCACTCGTCGCCCAGGATGTGCTCGTTGAGCGCCTCGCCCGATCCCACTCCCAGCGTGAACCGGCCGCCCAGCATCTCGCCGCTGGTGGCAGCCGCCTGGGCGATGATCGCTGGGTGGATCCGCACCGTCGGACAGGTCACGGCCGTCGTCACGGGCAGGTCGCAGACCTGCGAGAGGGCCCCGATCACGCTCCAGACGAACGGGCTGTTGTCCTGCTCGTTGTTCCACGGATGGAAGTGGTCGCTGATCCACAGGCCCTGGAAGCCGGCCTTCTCGGCGGCGCGGGCCTGGGCCACGAGCTCTGCCGGTGAGTACTCCTCGGTCGAGAGGAAGTAACCGATCTTCACTGGCCAGTCCTTTCACGTCGAGGACAGTGGATCGCCTCGTACCGCAGCGTCGCTCTCGTCATGCGTCAGTCGGGAGCACGACACCGCGCTCGAGCGTCGCGTACTTCGCGGCGACGGTCCTGACCCACGCGCCCGAGGACTCGCCGAGCATCTGCTCCACCTGGGCGGCCTGCGCCGTCGTGCCCAGCTGCAGCAAGGCCACACCGCCCGGCGCCAGATGTTCCTCGATCGCGTTGATGCAGGTCCGTACGACGTCCATCCCGTCGTCGCCGCCGTCGATGGCCAGCAGGCGGGTCCTCGGGGAAGCGACTGTCTCGGCGCGCGGCACCCACGGCGGGTCGGCGATGACGATCGGGAACGCTCGCCCGGCTCGCAGGACGTCCTCGATCCACCCGGTCCGCACCTCGACGCGGTCTCGCGAGACCGCGCGGCCCGGGCGTTCTCCGCGTGTACGACGTCGCGACGGGGTTCGCGTCGACGCAGACCGAGCCGCCGCGTCGAGTCCGACGACGGCGCGCAGCCCGATGTGACCGGCGCCGCTGCAGAGCTCGAGCACCGGCCCGGCGGGAACCGCGTCAAGCAGCTGGGCCGCCCACATCGACTGCTCGAGCGTCCACTCTCGTGGCTCCAGGACGTGGTCGTCCCAGGCGATGGCGAGGCCGCCGAAGGGGGAGCTCCGTACGGGGCGGCGGCGAGATTCGTGGCGACGTCGGGGTCGGTGGTCATGACGCAGGGTTACCCGGATCACGCCTTCTCACGCGATCCGATGCCCAGCTCTGAGGTACGGGCGCCCCTCCCCGCGGGATGACCGCGGTACGTCGTCGTTCAGCTGAGCTCGGCGAGGACCGGTGGCACCTGGTCGACGAGCTCCCGGGCCAGGAAGCCGACACCGCCGACAGTCGAGGCGAGCCGTTCGCCGGCCACGGAGTGCAAGTAGGTGGCCCAACAGGCGGCTTGCTCCGGTTCGGCGCTCCGCGCGAGCAACCCGACGACGAGACCGGCGAGGACATCACCACTCCCCGCTGTGGCCAACCCTGGGTGGCCGGACGGCACCCGCCAGCTGCGCCCGTCCGGGTCGGCGATCATCGTCTGCGCTGTGACGCAGGCGGCGTACTGTTCGGCTGCCTCCACCACGTCGTCGTGCTCGGGCTCGCAGTCACGTCCCAGCAGGCGCTCCAGCTCTTCGGCATTGGGTGTGAGCACTGGACGGGCAGAGCGATCGAGCAAGCGATCCCGGAGGTCCGGCAGCACTCCCAGGGCGTAGGCATCCAGCACCAGAGCGACATCATCGTCGATGACGGGGAGCAGTCCGCGTAGCAGGGCGGCGGTCTCGTCGGCATCATCGAGGCCGGGACCGATGAGGACTGCGTTGGCGGCTGAAACGGTGTCGGCACATGTCTCGGCTGCCGCGGCACCCAGGATCGTGCCGTTCTCCGTCTCGGGCAGGGCGATCACCCCTGCCTCGAGAAACCCTGCGGCCAGCGCCGGGGCGATGGAGCCGGCAACGGCAAGCTGGACGTGTCCCGCCCCCACCCGCAGCGCAGCGAGCCCGGCCAGCGCCACACCCCCCGGTGTACTGCGCCGCGCCACCGATCACGACGACCTTGCCACGACCATGCTTGGATCCAGCCGGATCCGGTAGTTCCCACTCGCGGAGCAGCTCCGGTGTGACGAGCTCAGGACCCGACATGACGTTCCCCACGGTGCTCGGTGGCCTCGAGCCCGGCCTCGCGCAGGTGTGCGACCTCGTCGTAGGCGCCCATGCTCCAGCTCCCATCATCCTCACGAACCAGTCTGCTCAGTGAGGCGTTGCGCAGGGGAGTGCTACGAGCGAGATCGAGCACCTGCGCCTCCGTCAAGCCCTCGCACACGTAGCGCAGCAGAGCGATCACGACGTCGTGACTGACCACGAGCAGGCGGCGCGAGGGGAACTCGCGGTCCGCGTCACCCAGCCACGAGCGCAGCCGCAGTGCGACGTCGGCCCACGACTCCCCACCGGCGGGACGGTGGTAGAACTTTCCCTGCCAACGACGCCTCTCCGCCTCCTCGGGGAAGCGGCCTCGACCCCCGCGAAGGTGAGCCGGTCCAGCACGCCGAGCTCCCGGTCGCGCAGGCGCTCGTCCAGTCGCCAGGGCAGCTCGAGATCGGCCGAGTGCAGGCGAGGCGTGCCGTTTCCTGGGCCCGCAGCGTAGGGCGAGGCGACAACCACCTGGGGCATGGCCTCCGACGGCAGGGCGGCTCAGGGCGCGACGCCGACGGCTGTGGCCTGCTCCCGGCCGAGTGCGGACAGCTCCACGTCGGCGTCGCGTGCCGGTACGTCGATCAGGTGTGCCCCTGTGGAGTGTGCCTCCGCTGCAGCGACGTTGCCCTGGCTCTCGCCGTGCCGGATCAGCAGCAGCTCGCTCACACCCATTCGGGAACCCTAGTCGGAGTCATGAGGGACACGGCCAGCGCTGGCCAGGGGAGTGAGACGTGGCCCTTTGGGCACGGCGACGACCCACCACCTCAGTCCTGTGCGCTCGGTGCAGGCAGCGGGACGCGTCGCGGTTCACGGGCATGGACGACGCGTACCCGATGGGACAACCCTCACGCGAGCAGGGGTGCGGATGTGGGGTACACCTGAGTCCATGAGCTCCGTCAGCCGCGTCATGAAGGCCACCCCCGAGCAGGTGTGGGAGGTGCTGGCTGACGGATGGCTCTACCCGCTCTGGGTGGTCGGGGCCTCGCGGATGCGGGAGGTCGACGACCACTGGCCCGCCCGAGGGGGCGAAGCTGCACCACTCCGTCGGCTCCTGGCCGCTGCTGATCGACGACGACACCGAGGTGCTCGAGTGCCAGCCGCCGAGCCGGCTCGTGCTGCAGGCGCGGGCCTGGCCCGGGGGGCGAGGCGCGGGTCACGATGCGACTGGAGCCCCGCGCCGAGGAGACGACGGTGACGATCGAGGAGGACGTCGTGTCCGGGCCCGGGCGGTTGCTGCCGGCGCCGCTGCGGCTCCCGGCGCTGACCTGGCGCAACAAGGAGGCCATGCAGCGGCTTGCCTACCTGGTGGAGCGCCGGCAGCGATGAGCTCGTTACGACGCGGTGGTCATCGGTTCCGGGCCCAACGGCCTGGTGGCCGCGAACCGCCTCGCCGACGCCGGCTGGTCGGTGCTCGTGCTCGAGCAGCAGCCCGAGCTCGGGGGAGCGGTGCACAGCGACCACGAGGTGCACCCGGACTTCGTCCACGACACCTTCAGCGCCTTCTACCCGCTGGCGAGGGCCTCGCCCACGATCAGGGCCCTGGGCCTCGAGGAGCACGGGCTGGTGTGGGAGCACGCCCCCGCCGTGCTCGGTCACCCGTTCCCCGACGGATCCTGGGGGCTGCTGCACCGGGACCGTGAGGTCACGGCTGCGCTGGCAGAGGAACAGCACCCCGGCGACGGGGACGCGTGGCTGGAGCTCTGCCACGAGTGGGACCTCGTGGGCGAGTCCTTGATCGGCGGCCTGCTGACACCGTTCCCCCCGCTGCGGCCGGTGCCGCGCGGGCTGGTCGGGCTGGCCAGGGCCGGCGGCCTGCGGTTCGTGCGCACGCTGCTGACGCCGGCCGCCGACCTGGCCCGCCAGCGCTTCGGCGGTCGCGGACCCCAGGCGCTGCTGTGCGGCAACGCCGGCCACACCGACATCCCGCTCGACTCCCCGGGGTCGGGGCTCATGGGCATCCTGATGTCCATGCTCGGCCAGACGGTCGGGTTCCCGGCACCCCGCGGCGGAGCGGGCGAGCTGACCCAGGCGCTGGCCCGCCGGTTCGCCAGCGTCGGCGGGGAGATCAGGTGTGGTGTGGCGGCCGAGGGGATCGACGTACGCGACGGCCGCGTGCGGGCCGTCCGGACCTCCGACGGACCGGTGGGCGTCGACCGAGCAGTGGTGGCCGCGGTCACCGCCGTGCAGCTGTACGGCGGTGCGCCGGCTGACGACCGACCAGGTTTGCTACGTCGCGACGACGTCCCCTCGCGGGTCCGCAAGGGCATGCGCCAGTTCACCCTCGACCCCTCGACGATCAAGGTCGACTGGGCGCTGAGCGGTCCGATCCCGTGGGCAGGGCAGCCGCCTCACGCACCCGGCACCGTGCACGTGGCCGACGACGTCTCCGACATGGCCAACGCCCTGGGGCAGGTGGCGGCCGGGCTGGTGCCGGCGAAGCCGTTCATGCTGGCCGGGCAGATGACGACGACCGACGCCACTCGCTCACCCAGCGGCACCGAGTCCTTCTGGGCCTACACCCACGTGCCGCAGCAGGTCAGCGGTGACGCCGGGGAGCAGGGCATCACCGGCGCCTGGGACCACGACGAGTGCGAGCGCTTCGCCGACCGCATGCAGGCCCGGTTCGAGCGCCTCGCACCCGGGTTCGGCGGCCTGGTGCAGGCCCGGCGAGTCCTGGGCCCCCGCGAGCTGGAGTCGCGCAACGCCAACCTCATCGGGGGTGCCATCAACGGCGGCACCTCCCAGCTGCAGCAGGAGCTGGTCTTCCGCCCGGTGCCAGGTCTCGGTCGCGCCGAGACGGGCGTCGCCGGCCTCTACCTCGGCTCGGCCTCGGCCCACCCCGGCGGAGGCGTCCACGGAGCCGCGGGCAACAACGCGGCGCGCGCCGCCATCGCCCACGACCGCCTGCGCCGCCTCCTGCGAGGGGGCCGGCGGGGTCACTGACCGGCGCCGCGCTGCACCGCCTTGTGGGTGCTGTCGCACCACGGCATCCGCGAGGACTTGTCGCAGGTGCAGACGGCCACGACGGGTCGCGTCACCTGATGCGCCTCCCCGGCGGCGTCCACCACCGTGTCCGCGCCTCGCACGAGCATCGGGCCGTCGGGGCAGAGCCGCACGGTGACCGGCTCGGAGCCTCGCAGGATCATGACGCCACCAGCCGGGGCTCCTCGTCGGCTCCCCACCTCGAGAGCAGCTCACGGGCGAAGAGGTTGTCGAGGTGGGGCACGCACGCGGCCCCGAACAGGACGTCGCGCCGCAGCTCCGGCTCCTCGGCCACCATCGCACCGCAGAGGTCATGGGCCGCCACCTGCTCGTGCACGGCGTCGGCCTCGACGTGCTCGTCGAAGTACGCCGCGACCTCGGCGGGGAAGCCGAGGCGGTCGAGCCCCGCCGCCACCTTGCGCGACGGCACCGAGCTGGATGCCTCGAACGCCGCGAAGTGCCCGGCCGAGGCGCCGCGCAGCCGCCGGTTCAGCGCGAACAGCGACATCGCGTTGCCGCTGGCCAGCGAGACCGCGCAGGCCTCGGCCGACGTAGGCGCCGTACGACGGGTCGAGGCCGGCTGCCTCGAGCCCGCGCGCGAAGAGGGCCTGGTGGAGCTGCTCCGGCCGGCCCGCGCCGTACTCGTCGTACTGGACCTCGGCCAGCGCGACCTTGGCCCGACCACTCAGGCGCGGCAGCAGGAACGACTGTGGATCGGACTCCTTGAGCTGCTGCGGGCTCCGCTCGCGCAGGTACTCCAGCATGTGTTCGCGAGTTGCGTGGCGGTGGAGGAACGAGGCCACCGATGGTCCGGAATCCTCCGCCACGAGCGCGAGCAGTGCGTCGGCGACGTCGACATCGTCGTCGACCGCGGCCACGACGTCCCCGGTCGCCTCGCGCAGCTCGCGCTCGAACCGGGTCTCGATGGTGCGGCGCAGGCGCAGCAGCTCGGGATCCCACTCGTGGTCGCCGACGGCGTCGTCGAAGCCGCGGTAGTGCAGCTCGTAGAGGATCCACAGCGCGAGCTGCACGTCCGGTTCGTCGGTGACGGGTTCGGGGCCGAGGGCGACCGAACGGGCATGGCCCTCCGGACGTCGGATCGCGTCGACGACGTGGCGGCTGACGGGACCGCGGGGAGGGGGAAGCAGCATCGGGGCGCCTTTCGGGGTGAGCGTCGGGTCAGCAGTACCCACGCGCGGAGCGCGCATGTGCGCTGCGAGGTGGGGTAATTCACAGCAGCGGCTGAGGGCTCAACCGCGCCCGACCCCAGGCTGCGTCGCAGCAGCGGCCGGGTCGCGGGACCCTCGAGCACGGCGCCCTCGGCTGAGAACCGCGATCCGTGGAGCGGACAGTCCCAGCTGGCCTCGGCGTCGTTCCACTTGAGCACCCCGCCGAGGTGGGTGCACACCCCGACCACGCCGCAGTCGGCGGCTCGCTCCCTCTCCGGGTGCGGGTGGCCCGGGACCAGGCCGGCGGCGGCCTTGGCCACACCACCTCCGAGGGCCAGCCCGACGCCGAGGTTGGTCCTCAGGATCTCCGCCACGCCGCTCGGCCTGGTGATCCGGCGGTGCAGGGGTTTCGCCCACGAGGGTGTCTCGCCGAGGATCTCGCCGGACAGGACACGGGCCGCGACCACCGCGTTGGTCATGCCCCACTTCTCGAAGCCGGTGGCGAGGTGGATGTGACCGCCGCCGCGCGGCAGCGACCCGAGGAAGGGGATGCCGTCGTGCGAGCCGTAGTCCTGGGCGGACCACCGGTGGGTCTCGTGAGCTCCCGGGAAATGCTTGCCCGTCCATCGGCGCAGCCGATCGACGTGCTCGAGCTCGGAGCGGGTGCGGCCCACGACGTGACCGCTGCCTCCGACCAGGAGAAGGGGTCCTGTCGCCCGGGGCACGTCGCGCACGGACCTGCTGTCCGACCCGGCCGAGAGGTACATGCCGGCCGGTGCCTCGACGCCCTCGAAGGCCAGCCCGTAGGAGCGTTGCGGCTCGAGCTTGGCGAAGTAGAGACCCCGGTCGAGGACGGGGGTCCCTGTGGCCAGCACCAGCTGGTCTGCCCTGAGCTCCGAGCCGTCGTCGAGGTGAGCGGTCGGACGGCCGGTGAGGGAGACACGTCGTACCCGAAGGCCCTGGGTGAGGGTGCCGCCATGGGCCCGCAGCTGTTCGACCAGGGCGCGCAGGGCATCCATGGGGTCGAACTGCGCCTGCTCTTCCAGCACCGTGGCGCCGTACGACGGGAACGGGGTGTCGAGCCGGTCCTCCCAGCGCACCGGCAGGCCGAGGCTGGCCGCTGCCCGGTGCTCGCGCTCCACGGTGTCGCGTTCGGACTGCTGCGCCGCGTAGGTGACGGCCGGCCGGCGCTGCACCGCGACGCCGTGGTCGCCGCAGAATCGCAGCAGCCACTCCATGCCCTCGCGATTGCCCTCGACATAGGCCTCGGCGACGCGCTGGGACTGGTGTCGCAGGATGCGGGAGAGGTGCGTGCCCTGAAGCAGCGAGATCTTTGCGGTGGTGTTGCCCGTCGCGACGGCACCGACGTGTCGGGCCTCGACGACAGCCACCCGGCGCCCCGCTCGGGCGAGGAGCAGCGCGGTGGTCAGACCGGTGAGCCCGGCACCCACCACGAGGTCGTCCAGCTCGTGGTCGACGGGCAGCGGATCGTCGGTGATCGGCGCGGACCCGTCCAGCCAGAGTGATGTCATGCCCCCTCGTGCCCGCCTTCTCCGGGCGCATGCGCGTCGCTCAGCAGGGACGCGTGGCGCTCTCCGTGGTCCCGACGGCCGGGTCACCGGTCACGAGGTCGGCGACGCTCGTCACCGGCGCGCTGCGGCGCCGCATCGCCGCGCGCATCCAGAGCCCGGCGACCACGACCGCGACGACGGCGAGGAGGACGTTGGCGGCCAGGCCGAGACGGCTCTCGAGGACGTGGTACGACGCCCCGGCGAGGTAGCCCGCGAAGGCGACCGCCGTCGCCCAGATGAGCCCACCGGCAAGGTTGGCAGCGGTGAACGAGCGCTGGCGCATGCCGCTCATCCCCGCGATGCCCGGCACGAGGCTGCGCAGGCTCGCGGTCCAGCGCCCGACCATCACCGCCAGGGGCCCGCGCCGTCGCACGTAGGCCAGCGCAGAGTTGAGGTGCCGCGCCCTCCGTGACTCCTCGGGCATCCCGCGGACCACGCGCGGGCCGACCGCGCGGCCGACGTGGAACCCGACCTGGTCGCCGATGACGGCTCCGGCGATGGCCAGCGCGATGACGGCCACCAAGGAGACCCGATTGGCCTGTGCCGCGACGCCGCCGAGGATCACCATCGTCTCGCCGGGCACGACGAGGCCCAGGAAGATCGATGCCTCCAGCGCCGGGAACAGGAACACCAGCAGGAGGAGCAACCACGACGGCACCGAGAGCAGTGCGTCGAGGACGGAGGTCAGCACCCTCCCAGTGTGACCCAGGACCCTGACAGCGCCCTGACGCAGCCGAGGAAGGCGGGTGCGTACATGACCGTGGCGAGCACCCCGACGAGAACGCTGACCTCGAATCGTCCCTGGTGGGCCGCGATCGCGGCCAGGTCCTTGCCGGTGGATGACCCGTCGAGTGGGCTGAGCAGCTGCTCGACCACCTCGCCGAGAGGGGCCAGTACGAGGAGGACTGCGGTCGCGCGCAGCCCGGGGAGCAGGGTCTCGGACATGGGAGGTTCCTTTCGGAGGGAGGTGTCCACAGACGCTAGGAAGGCCAGGTGGTCGGGCGGATCGGCCCGGTGGACGGTCCTGCCGCCGCGCGGACGAGCCGCCGATCATCCTGCGGAACGAGGCGAGGGGGCGTGTCTCGCCGTACCGTTTCGACCATGCTTCGCGCGGGACGGGTCCTCGACGTGGTGCTCGCCGTCGCCCTCGTGGTGTGTGCCGTGCTGACCGTGGCGCCGACCCGGTCCGCGCCGCACCCGTTGACCGACCTCGTGGTCGCAGCGTGGATGTCCGGGATGGCATGGCGCAGCACGTCGCCGACGGTGATGGCACTGGTCATCGCGGGCGGTGGGATCGCCTACGCGGCCATCCCGGGAGCGCCAGTCACGCCGCTCTGGGTGCTCATCGCGGTGCTGGTGGCCTCTTTCACCGTCGGCAGCAGGCCGGACGAGAGTCGCGGCTTCGTCCCAGCGGGTGCGCTGATGGCGAGCACCCTCGTCCTGTCCGTCGTGACGTCCACCGGCGAGACCGTGGCGGCCACCTGGATCACGCCACTGGTGATCGTCGCCGCGCCGTACCTGGCTGGTCGTCTCGTCGGCCGCGCACAACGCGACTCGGCCGAGCTGGTGCTCCTGACGCGGGAGCTCTCGGCCGAGCGCGAGAAGCACGTCCGCGCAGCCGCGATCGAGGAGCGCCACCGCGTGGCCGGTGAGCTGCACGACGTGATCGCTCAGGTCGTCAGCGCCATGATCGTGCAGGCGGGAGCGGCGGAGACGTTGCTGCCTCCGGGCTCTCCGGCACGCGAGTCGTTGCTCGTCGTACGACGCACGGGCCGGGAAGCCCTCGCCGAGCTCGAGCAACAGCTGGGCGTCCTCGGCCGGGATCGGCCACGATCCGGCTCCCTGCCGGGCCTCGGCGACATCGCCAGACTGGCCGAGAGCTCCGGTGCCGCGCTCTCCTTCGACGTGGCGCACCCCGACCTGGTCCCGGCAGGTACGTCCCTCACGATCTACCGAGTCGTCCAGGAGGCGCTCACCAACGCCCGCAAGCACGCCGACGGGGCCCAGGTCCGGGTTCTCGTCGCTGAGGGCACGGACGAACCGCACGAGCTCGTCGTGGAGGTGGTCAACGGTCCCGGCCAGCCGCTGCCGGAGACAGCCGGCGGCAGCCACGGCCTCGAAGGCATGCGCGAGCGGGTGGGGCTCTACGGAGGCCTGCTCGAAGCGGGGGCCATGGCCGGCGGAGCCTGGCGGGTGCGGGCGACCCTGCCACTGCCTGCCACTGTCCTGGTGCGTGAGGCGACGTCGTGAAGCGGTGGCCGAGTCCGAGGATTCTCGACGTGTCCGCAGCGCTCGTGCTGGGCGCCGCCGCGTTCGTTGCCAACCTCGACCGGCTCCCGTCTGCCGTTGCCGCAGCGGTGTGGGCCGGGGCGCTGGCACTACGCAGCACTGCCCCGGCGACGATGGCGGCCGTCGCCTCGGCTGGGATCCTGGCCTACGGCCTGGTGCCCGACCCGTTGGATGCACAGCCGTTCCTGGCCGCACTCGTGATCGCCTTCTCGGTGGGCACTGAGCTGGCGGGCAGGCGTCGATGGCTGGCCGCCGGGGTGATGCTCGCGTGCGCCTCCGTGATGATGGTGCGGACCACGGACCTCGACCTGGCCAACACGTTGCTGACGCCGGTGGTCCTGTTCGGGGGGCCGGTGCTGGCGGGAACGACGGTGCGACGCTGGCGGGACACGGCGGCCTCGCTGCGGCGACTGCGGCAAGAGCTGGCCCACGAACGGGACCTCGAAGCGCGAGCCGCGGCGCTCGAGGAGCGCACCCGCATCGCGCGCGAGCTGCACGACGTGATCTCGCACGTCGGTGACGCGTGATGGTCGTCCAGGCCGGTGCCGCCGAGCAGCAGCTGCCGCCGGAGTCGCCGGCCCGCGAGCGGGTGCTCGCCGTACGGCGCGCCGGGCAAGCGGGCGCTGGCCGAGCTTCGTCGCCAGGTCGGCGTGCTGCGTCATGACGAGCGGGATCCGGAGACGGCGAGGTGATCCGGATCCTGCTGGCCGACGACCAGAAGCTCGTGCGAGGCGGGTTCCGGCTGATGCTCGAGCAGCAGCCCGATCTCGAGGTCGTCGGGCGAGGCCGGCGACGGCGCCGAGGCTGTCCGCGCTGGCACGTGAGCTGCAGGCCGGACGTGGTGCTCATGGACATCCAGATGCCCGTGCGTCGACGGCATCGCTGCGACCGAGCAGATCGTGCGCGGCGGCCAGCGGCCGGGTGCTCGTGCTGACGACCTTCGACGTCGACGACTACGTGGTCGACGCGCTCACGGTCGGCGCGAGCGGCTACCTGCTCAAGGACGTCGACCCCGAGGACCTCGTGGACGCCGTCCGGGCCGTGACCGCGGGCGACCTCCCGCTGGCGCCAGCGGTGCTGAGCCGGGTGGTGGCGTCGTACGTCGCGGGGGACCGGCGCGCCACGGACCCGCGCCTCACCCGGCTCAGCGTGCGGGAGCGCGAGGTGCTGGCGCTGCTCGGGCGCGGGCTGACCAACGCCGAGATCTGCGACGAGCTGGTGGTCAGCATGCCGACGACGAAGACCCACGTCGCCGCCGTGCTCGCGAAGCTCGACCTGCGTGACCGCGTGCAGGCGGCGATCTTCGCCCACCGCCAGGGCGTGGTCCGGTAGTCCGCACGGGTGCACGGATCGCGTGCTGGTGCTGGTTAGGCTGCTGGGCGTGGCCACGTCCGAGCTCTCCGAACCGTCGTTGGCCACCTCGGCAGAGGTCCTGGTCGAGGACAGCGCCCGCGACGACCTGCGCTGGCTCGCCCCGATCTGGATCGTGGTCGCCGCCTTCGCGCTGCTGACCGTCGTGCAGTCCATCAGGGTGGGCATCCCGATCCGCGACCCGGACGGCGACATCCTGCTCTACCGGGTCGCGATCTCCCTCGGCCTGCTGATCTTCTACGGCGTGCTCGACGCGCTCGTGCGCACCCGGCGGCTCAAGCTGCCGCTGCGACGGACGTGGGCGGTGGCGCACGCACGGTGGACCCCCCGGCGGGTGTGGCTGGCGCTGGGTGCGCTCGCGGCGTACCACATCACCTACTTCTGCTACCACAACCTCAAGAGCTGGGACGTCTACAACCCTCCGCGCGACGCGATGCTGCTGCAGTGGGACCGCTGGCTCTTCTTCGGGCACAGCCCGCACGTGCTGCTGCACGACCTGCTGGGCCAGAACCTCTCGGCGTGGGTGCTGGCCTACTGGTACGAGACCTTCGGGACGCTGGTGCTCTTCGCGATCGTCGCCCCCGTGGTCTTCGTCGACCGCATCCGGCACGGCTACGTCGCGATGGTCTCGGGGGTGTGGGTCTGGATCCTCGGCACGGCTTGCTACTACGCCATCCCGTCGCTCGGGCCCTTCGACTCCGCGGACCAGGAGTTCGCCGGGCTGCCGCACATGATGATCCAGGACACGCAGGCGCGGTACATGGGTCAACGGGCCCACCTGCTGGCCGACCCGCGGGCGCATGACGCCTTCGCCCAGGTCTCGGCCTTCGCCAGCCTGCACGTCGGCGTCACGGCCGTGATCTGGCTGATGGCGCGCTACTACGGCTACCGGCGGATCGCCCTTGCTCTCGGCATCTTCCTGGTCGGCACGATCGTGGCCACCGTCTACCTCGGCTGGCACTTCTTCGTCGACGACATCGCCGGCCTGGCGATCGCCTACCTCGCGTGCTGGCTGGGCAAGCGGATGGTCTATCCCGACGGGCTGCCGCCGCCGCGTCAGTCATCTCCCGTTCAGGTCGGTGTGGCAGCGTCATCGCAGTGACGCGAAGACGTCGTCGAGCAGCGGCCCCCCTTCCTCACGACCCCGTTCCCGGAACCACTCACGACCGAGTGCCGGGGCCAGCAGCATCGGGGGCAGTCGCAGGAGCAGTGTCACGGTCCGGACCGGGCTCTCTCCCGGACCACTCCCGGTCGTCTGGGACCGGTGGGCCGCGAGGGCGGCTCGCTTCGCCTGCAGGTGCGCGCGTACGTCGACCCGGTGGGTCAGCTCGCCTCGCGGGAGGTAGGAGCCGGCGAAGCGGTCCGGGGGCAGCAACCGTCGCAGCCCCGGGACCCAGCGCAGCACCGCCGCCACCCGTTGCAGCAGCACCCGGTCGACCGTGGCCTCCAGCACGACCGGCGTGCCGGCCAGCTCCGCCGCCCGGACGCCGACCCGGTGCACCTGCACGTGGTCGCGATGGCCGTAGCCGCCATGGGGGTCGTAGACGGTCAGCGCGTCGGCCCGCTCCTCACGCAGGATGGCCGCCAGCCGCTGGGCCGGCTCGGTGGGATCGAGGTCGGCGAAGGGCGGCCCCGAAGGTGGCGCTGAAGGTGGCGCCGAGGTGGTCGACGAGCCCCAGCCCGAGTCCGGATAGCCCAATATCTCCCAGCGCGCGCAGCCGAGTGACCGGGCAGACTGCGCCAGCTCCTCGCGGCGGCGTACTTCGAGACTGGCGCCGTCTTGCATACCATCACCTGACAGGCCGGCTTCACCAGCGGTCGCGACCACGAGCACCACGCGGTGCCCGTCAGCCGCGGCTCGCGCCAAGGTGCCGCCGGTCAGCAGCGCCTCGTCATCGGGGTGCGCGTGAAAGGAGACGAGGGTGAACGGCACCCCCGCAGTTTTCCACGCACCCGGCGTCGAGCAGGGTGCTGGGAGCGCGTCGGTACGCCGTGCAGCCGTGCCCTCACGCGGCCGTCGGGCCGCCCGGATGCTGGTCTCGCTCGCGCTCGCGGTCGCGCTGCTGGGATGGGCACTGCCGCGCATCGTGGGGACGACGCTCAAGGACGTGGTCACGGCCCTGCAGCTGGTGACCGCGCCCGGTGCCGCCCTCCTGGTCGTGCTCTGGGCCCTGGGGCTGTGGATCTACAGCTTCGTGCTGACCGGCTCGCTGGCCGGTCTGAGCCATCGCCGGGCACTGACCCTCAACCTGACCGGGAGCGCGGTCAGCAACGTGCTGCCGTTCGGCGGAGCCGCGGGCATCTCGCTCAACTACGTGATGATCCGCGCCTGGGGCTTCGGCACCCAGGAGTTCTCCGCGTTCACTCTGGTCACGAACCTGTGGGGGATCCTGCTCAAGCTGGCGCTGCCCGTGGTGGCGCTCGCGGCGCTGGTGTCCACGCGGTGGGTCGGTCAACGACACGATGCGGTGGACGGCCTTCGGCGCCGTCGTCGCGCCTCGCACTCGCCATCGCGCTGCTGGCAGCGTTCCTGGCGCGAAGGGGCATCGCGGACCGGATCGCGAGGACCACCGCGCCGGTCGTCGTACGCCTCGCCCGGCTGTTTCGCCGCACGACCACCGCGCCCGTGGTGGAGGCGAACCTGCTGGAGTTCCGCGACCGGGTCGCCGAGGTCGTCGGTCGTCGCTGGCTGCAGCTCTCGCTCGGCACGCTGGGGTACGCCGTGCTCCAGGCCGTGCTCCTCTGGGCCTGCCTCCGGGTCGTGGGCGGTCCGCTCAGCGTGACCGTGGTGCTCGCTGCCTTCGCCGTCGACCGGATCATGTCCATGGTCGTGCTCACCCCCGGTGGCACCGGCTTCGCCGAGGCGGGTGCGGCCGCGGCACTCGTCGCGCTGGGCGGGGCACCGGCCGCCATGGCCGCCGGAGTGCTGCTCTACCGCGGCTTCATCTTCGCCCTCGAGATCCCCGTCGGCGGGGCCTGGCTGGTGGGGTGGCTCTGGGCGCACCGCCGCCAGGTGCGGCTGCGCGGACCCGACGAGGAGGCACGCGTCGCCGTCGAGGAGGTGGCGGCCTGATGCGGATCCTGCACGTCAGCGACGTCTACCGGCCCCGTGTCGGCGGCATCGAGCTGTTCGTCGAGGGGCTGGCCCTGCGGCAGGCCGCGGCCGGCCACGAGGTCCACGTGCTGTCGGCCACGGGTGCCGGCGACGGATCGGATCCCGACGGGCTGCGGGTGCTGCGTGTGCCGCTGGGTGGGTACGTGCCGATCCGCACGATCCCCGCAGACCTGTCGTCGTACGACGTCGTCCACGCCCACCTCTCCGTCGTGTCGGTCTTCACCACGCGCGTCGCCAAGGCGGCCGCGCGGGCGGGGGTGCCGGTGGTCAACACGGTGCACTCGATGTGGAACGGGCGCGAGGGCTGGGTGCGCATCGTCGCCGAGATCGCGACGTGGGACCGGCTGCCACAGGTGTGGACCTCGGTCAGCGCCAACGCGGCCACGACGGTGCGCGCGGTGCTCGGCCCCGACGCCGACGTCCACGTCGTCCCCAACGCCGTCGACGTGGACTGGTGGGGCGCCGGCGCCGAGGACGCATCCGCGGGGGAGACGGTCACCTTCGCCACGGTGATGCGGCTGGCCGGTCGCAAGCGTCCTCTGCAGCTGGTCGACATGCTCGCCCAGACGCGGCTCGAGGTGCCGCCGTCGGTACGCCTGCGGGCCGTCATCGTCGGGGACGGACCGCTGGCCGAACGGACCCATGCCCGCATCGAGGCGCTGGGGCTCGACTGGGTCACCCTGACCGGTGAGCTGACGCCCGCACAGGTCAGGAGCGTCTATCGCTCCTCCGACGTCTTCGTCGCCCCGTCGCACCAGGAGTCCTTCGGCATCGCCGCGCTCGAGGCCCGGGCCGCCGGGCTCCCGGTGGTCGCGATGCGCAGCGGGGGAGTGGGGGAGTTCGTCCGTGACCGGGTCGAGGGGCTGCTCTGCGACGACGACGAGGACATGGGACGGGCGTTGTCCCGGCTGGCCTCCGACGCGGAGCTGCGCTCCCGGATGCGCGAGCACAACCAGGCCCACCCGCCCGTGCACGACTGGGCCCTGACGCTCGAGGGCTTCGAGGAGACCTACGCCATGGCCGAGGCGCGGGTGGTCTCGCGTCGTACGTCCCTGCTCAGTCGGTGAGGTTCCCGCGCGGCCTCGCCCGCTTCAACAGGGTGGTCACCAACCGGGTGCAGGGCGTCTGGGCGCCCGCCCTGGCGCCTTGGGCGGTCCTCCTGCACACCGGGCGCCGCTCGGGGCGTGCGTACCGGACGCCGGTGCTGGCGTTCAGGAGCGGCAGGCACCTGGTCGTTGCGCTGGTGTACGGGCGCGAGTCCGACTGGCTGCGCAACCTGACGGCCGCGCCCGGCCAGGTGGTGCGCCGGCGCCGGACCTACGACCTGGTCGGTGCCCCACGGGTCACCCCCACCGACGACACACCTGAGCTGGCCGAACTGTCGCGACGGGCCAGGGCCTACTGCCGGCTCGCCACCCACCAGGCCGTGCTGGAGCTGGGCGCGCGGCACTAGCGTGGGTCGCGACGTCGAAGGGAGACGCTCGTGACCGTCGCACTGCTGGGTACCGGCATCATGGGCGCCGGCATGGCCCGCAACATCGCCGGCGCAGGTCTGCCGCTCGTCGTCTGGAACCGATCGCGGGACAAGGCCGAGGCCCTGGCCGACGTGGCCACCGTTGCCGACTCGGTGGCCGAGGCCGTCGACGGTGCTGACGTCGTCATCACCATGCTGTACGACGCCGACAGCATCGCCTCGGTGATGGAGGAGGCCCGGGGACACCTGGGCGCGGACACGGTGTGGGTGCAGCAGGCCACCGTGGGTGTTGCCGGTTGCGACCGTCTCGCTGCTCTTGCCGACGACCTGGGGGTCGCCTTCGTCGATGCTCCCGTTCTCGGCACCCGCAAGCCGGCACAGGACGGTGCCCTCGTCGTGCTGGCCTCGGGCCCGGCGTCCGCCCGCGAGGCGGTCGACGCGGTCTTCGACGCCATCGGCGCTCGCACCATGTGGCTGGGGGAGGCAGGCGCGGGCAGCCGGCTCAAGCTCGCTGCCAACGCCTGGGTGGCGACCGTGCTCGAGGGCATCGCCGACTCGCTCGCACTGACCCGCGCGCTCGGCCTGGACCCGCAGCTGTTCCTCGACGCCGTGAAGGGTGGCGCGATGGACGCGCCGTACGTCCAGCTGAAGGGCGGCATGATGATGCAGGGCACCTTCGAACCGGCGTTCACGCTGGACGGCGTGCTCAAGGACCTCGACCTGATCCTCGCCGCGGCCGACGACGCCGGTGTCGAGCTGGGCCCGCTCCACGGTGCGCGCGACCACGTCGCCCGCGCGATCGATGCCGGCCACGGCCAGAAGGACATGGCTGCGACCTGGCTCGCGCACTGAGGGTGCCGCAGTTCCGACTCAGCAGACGTCGGCCGGCCAATCTGCGTACCTGTCCCACTCCAGCTCCCAGCGGCGTAGGCGGAAGTCGGCACGTAGTTCCTTGCTGTAGGCGAGGCCTTCGAGCATGCGGCAGCTGAGTGCTGAACTCCGGTCGGGTCGGCCCAGTCCTGGTCGGTGGGTGCTCGGTCTCGTCGATGTCGTGGGTGAAGCACTGCGCGGCGGTCCCACTTGACGCGTCCCACATGCGGCTATGACGCACTGCCCGGTCTCACTCAAATCTGCGACGTACTGGGCGCCTTGCGACTTGGACCCGCGGCTGGACCCGAGGTCTAGGCCAGGGATCCTCCTTCGGATCGGATCCACTGGAGCCGGTGTGACGCAGGTCCTCCGTCGCGTTACGCGTCTAGGTGCACTGCGGTTCGGCCGCTGACACCGCTGATCCCCACTCATCCAGGCCGACCGTGCACCGAATCCGCTCGGGTCAGCCCGGAGCTCACCCGACGGTCGTGCTGTGGTCCGGCACGTAGGTGCTGTGCTCGCGCGGAGGGCGCTGGTACCCCTTCGGCTCGGGGCGAGGGGGAGCTTCAGCGAGGGCGCGGGTACGTCGACGTACGGGATCGTCGAGAGAAGGTGCGCCATCATGTTCAGCCGCGCTCGCTTCTTCACATCGCTCTCCACGACGTACCACGGCGCTTCGGGGACGTCGGTGTGCACCATCATCTCGTCCTTGGCGCGCGAGTAGTCCTCCCAGCGCTCGATCGACTCGAGATCCATCGGCGAGAGCTTCCACTGACGTACCGGGTCGTTGAGGCGCTTCCGGAAGCGGCGTTGTTGCTCCTCGTCGCTGACGGAGAACCAGTACTTGCGCAGCAGGATCCCGTCCTCGACCAGCATCCGCTCGAAGATCGGACACTGGTGCAGGAACCGGGTGTACTCGGCCTGGGTGCAGAAGCCCATCACCTTCTCCACGCCGGCGCGGTTGTACCAGGACCGGTCGAACACCGTCATCTCGCCGGCGGCTGGGAGGTGCTCGACATACCGCTGGAAGTACCACTGGCCCCTTTCGCGCTCGGTCGGCGCAGGGAGGGCGGCGATCGTGGTGACGCGCGGGCTCATGTACTGAGTGATCCGCTTGATCGTGCCGCCCTTGCCGGCAGCGTCGCGACCCTCGAAGACCACGACGATGCGTGCACCCTCGGCCTTGACCCACTCCTGGACCTTCACGAACTCGGCCTGGAGCCGGAACAGCTCGGCCTCGTAGACCTTGTTCGAGAGCCGCGACTCGGTTGGTGAATCGTGGTCCTTCGGGTGAGACCCCTTCGCGCGCTTGGGCACCTCCGCAGCCTAAGCCAGAACGCGCCGACAGCGGGCGGACAGCCGTGGTGACCGGAGTCTGTGACAGTGACACGTGCGACAGAAACCATGAACCGCTGATGGCGAAGAGGCCAGCTGTGCGGAAGATCGTTGTCGATGTCGTCCGACAACTTGGGCAGGCACGGAAATGACGTCCGAGCCGCTTGCAAGGAGGGGCCAAGGCGGAATGACGCGGGTCCTGAACGCGCGGATCGCGGCAATGAGCCGGCGGGCGCGCTACGAATCCTTCGGGAACCAAGTGCCTGCCAAGCCGCACTGGTTGACCGTTGGCACTCCGTGCGCGCCCAGGGCGGCTGACTGCGGCTGAGTACCTGTGTGGGCATCCAGACTTCCCGTCGCCGTTGTACAGGTAGAGCACTAGCGAGACGAGCATCAGCGCGACGGGCACCTAGGGCTCCAGCACGACCTTGCCGGTGCTACGGCGAGCCTCGATGTGCTCGTGGGCCCGGCCCGCGTCGGCCAGGGGGTACGACGAGTCGACGCGCGGACGCACCCAACCGGACCCGACGCCCTCGAGCACCTGTTCCATCCAGCGGCGCAGCCTGTCGACCTCGTCCTACATGTGCCCGAGGTTGACCCCGAAGGCGCCCTGGTTGGCGTTCACGAGCGACACCGGGTGGAACAGGGGCATCAGCGCCGCGGTCCTGGCCAGCTGCAGTTTGCCGCGTAGGCCCTGGTTGCTGGAGGCGGCGGAGACGCCGTACATCCCGAGCCGGCCGGTGGGGCGCGACACACTGCGGGACCGGCGGAAGCTCTCTCCGCCGAGCGGGTCGATCACCAGCTCTACGCCCCGGTCGTCGGTGAGGGCGCGGACCTCGCGGGTCCAGTCACCGGTGCGGTAGTCGACGGCGTGGTCCAGGCCCCGAGCCGTGAGGCAGTCGTGCTTGCCCGCGCTCGCCGTGCCGATCGTGCGCACCCCCACGTGGCGGGCGATGTCGAGAGCAGCGAGGCCGACCCCGGATCCAGCGTTCTGGATGAGCACGGTGTCGCCCTCGCGGAGGCCACCCTGCACCACGAGGAGCTGCCAGGCGGTGAGGTAGGCGACCGGGATCGACGCCGCCTCCGCGTGGCTCAGCACCCCCGGTTTGGCGAAGACCTGGGCCGCCGGGACGTTCAGCGCGCTGCTGTAGCCGCCGAAACGGGTCAGCGCGAGGACGTCCGCTCCGGGTCGGCCGCCTCCGCTGCCGTCGCCTTGAGGCCTTCCTGCGTGCCCACGGTCGGTAGCTCCGCCAGGTACGGCCTGCTCGCCTCCGCATGCGCTTTCGTGTCGTGCGAATGTGACTCTGCGAGACCCCCGTCAGCTATTTGTGCTGCTGCTTCAGCGTGCCTGCATGGAAGGCCTCGAGCACCGCGCCGGGCGTGGCGTACAGCGCGTGCTCCCCGATCTCCTCGAGCAACCCGTAGCCGGCCAGTTGCTGACGGTTCCGTGCGCTGACGGAGGACATCACGAACTGCACCCGGTGAACGTTGAGATGGGCAATCACTCGCCGAAGGGTGTCGGCCGCGGTCAGATCGATGTCGGTGATGCCGGGCGAATCCAGGCAGAACACGCCAGGCGGGTTGTCGGCACCAAGGAATGCGTTTACGTCGGTGTCCAGGCGGTGCGCGTTCGCGAAGTACAGATTGGCAGGAAAGCGGTAAACGAGGAGCGCCCCGTCCGTACGGGTATCAGGGTCTGTCTTGTCCTCGTGCCAGTGGCCGTCCGTGCCTCGCACCAGCACTGAGGTGGCCGGGCTGTAACTGTGACTCAGGTGGTCAACCATCGAAGCTACGATCGCGAAGGCAATACCTTGTTCCACGCCGAGCACAACCACCGCAGTCGCGGTCACCAACGCAACAACGAATTCGCCGCGCCGGAGACGAAACGTACGACGCAAACCCCGGACGTCGACTAGTTCCATGCCAATGATGAAGACAACGGCGGCCAGGACCGCCTGAGGCAGGTGGGCCAACGGCCCGGTCAAACCGAGCAGTACGACCAGCACCACCCCGGAGCCGGTGAGCATTGCCAGCTGCGAGCGCCCACCGGCACTATCGACGAGCTGCGTCTTGGTCGGGCTGCCGTTCACGACGAAGCTGCCAGTGAAGGCGGCCGCCACGTTCGCCACACCTAGGCCGACGAGGTCGGCGTCCTCGTTGACCGACTCATCGTAGCGAGCGGCGTATGCCCGCGAGGTCGCCGAACTCTGGGCGAGGATGACCACGAACATTGCGGCGGAGGTACCGAGCAACGCTCCGGCGTCCGCCACCGACATTGCCGGCGCCGAAAAGAAGGGGAGGCCGCTCTGGACGTGACCCACAACCGCCACACCGTGCTGCGGCAGATCGAAAGCCACACTTGCGACCGTCGCCCCCACCACCGCCAACAGTCCGCCGGGCACCCGCCGGTTCACCATGCGAACTGCCACGACGATAAACATCACCGCGGAAGCGACTGCGACGGTCGCCCACGAAGCTCGTGACAACATCTCGAGCGAGCCAACCAGCGTCGTGAGCGCGCCCCCATGCGGCACGGTCACGCCGAGCAAGTCGGGGAGCTGTCCGAGCGCGACCGATATCCCGACGCCGGCGAGGAAGCCGATCAGCACGGTGCGGGAGAGGAAGTCGGCGAGCAGACCCAGGCGCGCAACCCGAGCCAGGAGAAGTAACCCTCCAGTAATGAGCGCGGCCAGCCCGACAAGCTCGACGTAGCGCGGCGTTCCGACGGTTGCCAGGCCAGCGACGCCCGCCGCCACCATGGCAGCGGTCGCGGAGTCGGCACCGACGACGAGATGCCTCGACGAGCCCAGGACCGCAAAGGCTGCCATCGGAAGCAGCATGGTGTACAGGCCGGTCACCACGGGCATGCCGGCAATGGCCGCATAGCCGAGAACCGCAGGGATCCCGAGCGCAGCAAGGGAAAGACCGGCCAGTACGTCGGCGGCCACCATGGAGCGATCTACCGGACGGATCCCGGCGAGGATCGGCAACTGGCGGGCAGCGGCACGTGCGGCCCGAGCGCCGCTGGCCCACCACTCACGCACTCTCACAAGATCCGGTGGGAAGTCACCACGCTGCACCATGACAGCCGATCTGGCACATGCGCCATCCTCACACCGGTGTCGCGCCGCCGGGCCCCGCAGTAGTCCCGGTGGCGACACGCGCGTTGCCCCGCTGCAGCTCCCCGTCGAACCGTCGAGTCACACGGAGGCGATCCGTGGAGCTCCCACTCGCGAGTCTTTGGATGTGGCCGTAACGAGCTGGCCAATCAACAGCTGGCCACACCCGCGACGCGGACGGGTCCACGCGAAGGCGTGGCCAGACAGGGTCTAGGTCGTCCAAAGCAGCAAGGGGGACGTCTGCTCGTTCAGCGGCTGTTGGAGGCCGGTGGGCACGCGCATCGTGGACGTACGGGCCCAGCTCCCTGCCCGCATCCGGCTCTTCGACATCGGCCACACCCGCAAAACCGACCTGCGTCCTTCTGGGCGGAAGGACCGGGCGCCCAACACCGCACTCAGTCGAGTAGCTCGACGTCCAGCCGCTCGCGGAGCTCGTCGGCCGTGAGGCCGTGGGGATCGCGAAGCCGGACGCCCTCATCGGTGATCTCGAAGACGCCGTGGTCGGTGTAGACCCGCGAGACGCACGCCACCCCGGTCAGCGGGTAGGTGCACTTCGGCACCAGCTTGCTCGAGCCGTCCTTCGCGAACAGCGTCATCATCACGTAGGTGTCGCGAGCTCCGAGGGCGAGGTCCATGGCACCGCCGACGGCCGGGATGGCGTCGGGCGCGCCGGTGTGCCAGTTGGCGAGGTCGCCGCGCTCGGAGACCTGGAAGGCTCCGAGCACGCACACGTCCAGGTGACCGCCGCGCATCATCGCGAAGGAGTCGGCGTGGTGGAAGTACGACGCCCCGGGGGTCTCCACGACCGGCACCTTGCCGGCGTTGACCAGGTCGAGGTCGACCTCGTCGCCGACAGCAGCCCGGCCCATGCCGAGCATGCCGTTCTCGGTGTGCAGCACCACGCCGCGCTCGAGGTCGAGGTGGTCGGCCACCAGGGTGGGCTGGCCGATCCCGAGGTTGACGAACGATCCCTCGGGGATGTCGTCGGCGATCAGCTTCGCGATCTCGTCGCGCGACAGGGTCTCGCTCATGTCAGCACCACCACCTTGTCGACGTAGATGCTCGGCGTCACGATGACCTCCGGGTCGAGATCGCCGACCGGGACGACCGACTGCACCTGCGCGACGGTGGTGGTGGCCGCGGTCGCCATCACGGGCCCGAAGTTGCGGGCGGTCTTGCGGTAGACGAGGTTGCCGATCCCGTCGGCGGTGTGCGCCTTCACGAGGGCGTAGTCACCGTGGAGCGGGTACTCGAGCATGTACTCGCGGCCCTCGATCTCGCGCACCTCCTTGCCCTCGGCGAGGGGCGTGCCGACCCCGGTGGGGGTGAAGAAGCCACCGATCCCGGCGCCCGCCGCGCGCATCCGCTCCGCGAGGTTGCCCTGCGGGACCACCTCGAGCTCGATGCGTCCGGAGCGGTAGAGCTCGTCGAAGACCCACGAGTCGCTCTGCCGGGGGAAGGAGCAGATGATCTTGCGAACGGCCCCGGTCTTGAGCAGCGCAGCCAGGCCGACGTCCCCGTTGCCCGCGTTGTTGTTCACGACGGTGAGGTCCGAGGCGCCGTGGCGACGAAGCGCGTCGATGAGCTCGGTCGGCTGGCCGGACGGGCCGAACCCGCCGATCAGCACGGTGGCGCCGTCGGGGATGTCGGCCACGGCCTCGTCGGCGGCCTGGTCGCCCTGGAGCACGGCGGTGCTCATCCGACGTTCTCCAGCACGACGGCCAGGCCCTGCCCGACGCCGATGCAGATGGCGGCCACACCCCAGCGGTGGCCGCCCTCGCGCATCACCTTGGCGAGCGTGCCGAGGACCCGGCCGCCGGAGGCGCCCAACGGGTGACCGATCGCGATGGCGCCGCCGCGCGTGTTCACGATCGTCGGGGTCGAGACCGGACTGGGCCCAGGTGTCCACGCAGACCAGGGACTGCACGGCGAAGGCCTCGTTGAGCTCGACGGCGCCCACGTCGGACCAGCCGATGCCGGCGCGACGCAGCGCCTTCTCGGCTGCCTCGACCGGCGCGTAGCCGAAGTCCTGTGGGTCGAGCGCGTGGGCGGCCCGACCCGCGACCCGCGCGAGCGGGGACCGGCCCACCCGCGACGCCATCCGCTCGGAGCCGAGCAGCACCGCGGAGGCGCCGTCGCTCAGCGGCGAGGCGTTGCCGGCGGTGATGGTGCCCTCGGACCGGAACGACGGCTTCAGCTTGGCCAGCCCCTCGACGGTGGAGCCCGCCCGGATGCCCTCGTCGCGCGAGAGGTCCTCGACCGCGACGACCAGGTCGTCGTAGAAGCCCGCGGACCAGGCCTCGTCGGCGAGCGTGTGCGATCGCACCGCGAACTCGTCCTGCCGCTCCCGGGAGACGTCGAACTTCTCGGCCAGCAGCTCGTTGGCCTCGCCCAGCGACACCGTCCACTCCTGCGGCATCCGCGGGTTGACCAGTCGCCAGCCCAACGTGGTGGACACGGCCTCGACGTTGCCGGCGGGGAACGCCCGGGCCGGCTTCGGCAGCACCCACGGTGCGCGGGTCATCGACTCCACCCCGCCGGTGAGGACGAGCTCGGCGTCGCCGGTCTCGATCTGGCGCGAGCCGATCATCGCCGCGTCGAGGGAGGACCCGCACAGCCGGTTGACCGTCACGCCGGGGACCGACGTCGGGTAGCCGGCGAGCAGCGCGGCCATCCGGCCCACGTTGCGGTTCTCCTCGCCGGCCCCGTTGGCGTTGCCGAAGACGACGTCGTCGACGTCGGCCGGGTCGAGGTCCGGGTTGCGGTCACGCAGCGCGCTCAGCACGCTGGCGCCCAGGTCGTCGGGACGTACGCCGGACAGGCCGCCGTTGAACTTGCCGAACGGCGTCCGGACGGCGTCGTACAGGAATGCGTCGGTGGTCATGACTCGTCCTCCTCCTCGAGCACCTGCTGGGCGATCCGGAAGGCGGTGTTCGCAGCCGGGACGCCGCAGTAGATGGCGCTCTGCAGGATGACCTCCTTGATCTCGTCGTCGGTCAGGCCGTTGGTGCGCGCGGCCCGGACGTGCATCGCCAGCTCCTCGTCGTGGCCGAGGGCGATCAGCGCCGTCATCGTGATCATCGAGCGGCTGCGGCGGTCCAGGCCGGGCCGGGTCCAGATCTCTCCCCAGGCGTACTCGGTGATGAGCTCCTGGAAGTCCGCGGTGAGCGGGGTGGTGCCGGCGATCGCGCGATCGACGTGCGCGTCACCCAGCACCGCGCGGCGGACGTCCATGCCTGCGTCGTACTTCTCACCCCGGGCCCTTCGAGACAGGCCTTGACGGCCTTCCTCAGGGACCCGGGGAAGGGCCCGGTCCCCCAGGAAGTGCGCGACCAGCAGCCGGGCCACCTCCTCCGGTTGCTCGGCCGGCGCCAGGTGCGCCACGTCGTCGAGCACGACGAGCTGCCCGTCCTTGACGCCGTCGGCGACCTCGGCCATGACGTCGACGGTGGCGACGGTGTCGTGCGCGCCGGCGACCGCGAGCACCGGCGCGGTGATCTGGCCCAGGCGCTCGCGCACGTCGAAGGCCGCCAGCGCCTCGCACACCTGGATGTAGCCGCGGTCCTCGGTGTCCTGCAGGGAGTGCAGCAGGGCCGACCCGACGTCGGGTGCGCGGTCGAGGAAGCCCGGTCCGAACCATCGCTCGGCCGATCCCGCCACCATCACGGGCGTGCCCGACACGCTGACCTGCCCGATGCGGCCCGCCCACATGGCCGGTTCGCCGATCCTGGCTCCGGTGCACAGCAGGGCCGCCGAGGTCACCCGGCCCGGGAAGTCGAGCATCAGCTGCAGGCCGACGCAGCCGCCGACCGAGTCGCCGGCGTAGTGGAACGGCTCGCCCAGGTCGCCCCGGTGCTCCTGCAGGTCGTCGATGACGTGCAGGAGGCCCTGGGCCAGCTCGGCCATGGTGAACGACTCGTCGGGCACGGCGTGGTTGTGGCCGTGTCCCGGGAGGTCCCAAGCGACGACGTCGAAGCGCTCGGTGAGACCGGACCTGGCACAGGCGGTCCAGAGGGTGGCGGACGACGTACCGAGCGAGGGGCCCAGCACCAGCAGGGGGAGCTCCGCCCGGTCGGCGGAGCCGGTGAGGCGGACGAGGGTGATGGCCGGGGTCACGGCGTCTCCTCCTGCGCGCGCCGCAGCACGCGATCGATGGCGGCACCCGCGTCGACCGGCGCCTCGCCTCCAGCGTTGGCGGCCATCCGGGCGGTGTCGACGCGAAGGCCGGCGACAAGCTCGAGGCCCTGGGAGGTGGCGACCAGGGTGCGGCGGGACATGGTCGCCATCGTGGCCCACTCGGTGTGCCAGGCGCCGTCGGGGCGCTCGTCACGGGTGTCGGCCGCGGCCAGGTGCACCTGCGCCGCCAGTCCGGGCAGGGTCAGCGCCGCACGCCGGACCAGCACCGAGAGCACGGGGTTCTGCTTGTGCGGCATCGACGACGAGCCCCCGCGTCCCGGCGCCTCGGGCTCGGCCAGCTCGCCCACCTCGGAGCGGGCGCCGACGAGCACGTCGTCCGCGACGTGCCCCAGCGCGTCGGTGGTGGTGACCAGCGCGTCGGCGTAGCGGGTGAAGGTCGTGCGCACGGTGTGCCAGGGGGGTACGTCGTCCAGGCCGAGGACCTCGCACGCAGCGGCGGACTCGGGGAGCCCGATGCCCACGGGGCCGCCGAACTGCCCGGGCCAGCGCAGCGCACGGACCTGCTCGCGCGCGTCCAGCACGCCCTGCAGCCAGTGGGCCGCCTTGAGCCCGAAGGTGATCGGACGAGCGTGCTGGGTCAGCGTCCGGCCCATCGCAACGTCGGCACGGTGGCGATCGGCGAGGTCGGAGAGTGCGGAGACGATCGCGTCGAGGTCACCGGCCAGCCGCTCGGCGCACTCACGCGCGCAGAGGACGAGGGCGGTGTCGAGCACGTCCTGGCTCGTCAGACCCTCGTGCAGAGACTCAGGTGCGCCGCGCTCGCGCATCAGCGCAACCAGCGGGATGACCGGGTTGCCACCGGCCTCCGCACCACGGGCGAGCTGCTCGACGTCTGCCGGAGTGACGAGACCACCGAGTGCGCCGCCGCCCCGGACCTTCAGCCAGGTCTCCTCGACGCTGACGAGTGCCTCCAGCAGTGCCTGCTCGCTGAACGTCGATCCCGCCCGTTCGTCGCCGGGCCAGAACAGGTCGGCCATCAGGCTCCCGTGAAGTCGAGGAAGACGGTCTCCCGCTCACCCTGCAGATGGAGGTCGAACACGTACCCATCCTTCTCGCTCCGAGCCACGAGAGTCGAGCGTCGCTCCTCGGGAACAGCGGCCAGGAACGGGTCGTCGGCATGCTGGCCGTCCTCCTGGGGGAGGTAGACGCGCGTGAACAACCGGTCCAGCAGGCCACGCGCGAAGACCGTCATGGCGATGAACGGGGCGCCGGGGCGCACGGTGGTGAACGTGTAGCGACCACCGCCGTCGGTCGCGGCGCGGCCGAAGCCGGTGAAGGTCCAGCCGTCACGGTCGAGCGATCCCTCGGCCCGGGAGACGGTGCCGTCGGTGTCGGGCTGCCAGATCTCGAGGAGCGCGTCGGGGACCGGGTCGCCGTTGCCGTCGTACACCGTGCCGTGCAGCCGCACGGCGTCGGGATGTGAGGGCGGCACGAGGTCCTCGCCTCGCTCGCTGGGCAGCGCGAAGCCGAAGAACGGGCCGACGGTCTGGCCCGGGGTCGGGT
Source organism: uncultured Actinomycetota bacterium (assembly GCA_963698945.1). Taxonomy (GTDB): domain Bacteria; phylum Actinomycetota; class Actinomycetes; order Propionibacteriales; family Nocardioidaceae; genus Marmoricola. The sequence continues at coordinate 59,286 of CAVOST010000010.1, forward strand.
GCAGGGTCATGTCAGGACTCCTCCCTCTCGAGCGGCGTGCGCAGCGAGCCGGTGAGGACGATGTCCCACCTGTACCCGGTCGCCCACTCGTGCTGCGTCACCTCGTGGTCGTACGACGCCACGAGGAGCGCTCGCGCCTTCGGGTCGGTGATGGCCTGGTAGATCGGGTCGAGGGCGAACAGCGGGTCGCCCGGGAAGTACATCTGCGTGACGAGGCGCTGCGTGAACTCGCTGCCGAAGAGCGAGAAGTGGATGTGGGCGGGGCGCCAGGCGTTGTGGTGGTTGCGCCACGGGTAGGGGCCCGGCTTGATCGTGGTGAACCGGTAGTTGCCGTCGTCGTCGGTGAGCATCCGGCCCACGCCGGTGAAGTGGGGATCGAGCGGCGCCGGGTGCTGGTCGCGCTTGTGCACGTAGCGTCCGGCGGCATTGGCCTGCCAGACCTCGACCAGCTGGCGCCGTACCGGCCGGCCCTCGCCGTCGACCACGCGACCGGTCACCACGATGCGCTCGCCGACCGGCTCGCCGCCGTCCTGGATGGTCAGGTCGGCCTCGAGCGCGCCCACGTCGCGGTGGCCGAACACCGGCGCGAACAGCTCGATCTCCTCGGGGTCCGCGTGGTGCAGGTCCTTCGTGGGGTGGCGCAGCTGGCTGCTGCGGTAGGGCGGGTAGTCCAGCAGCGGCTGCGAGACCTGGTGCCCGCTCTGCTCGTGCTCGTGGGCCAGGGCGGCGATCTCGTCGCTGATCTCGGCCTGGGTCGAGGCGGCGGCGTCGGAACCGCCCTGCTTGCTGATGCTCGTCACGGCCCAGACGGTACGGGGTGGCGGCGGCCCCATCGAGACACCCGATTCCACTCAGTGGAATGACTGGGTGGTTGTGCGGCGGGAAAGCGGGGAAAGGTCGAAGGACTCCGACCTCGGCAAGGAGCACGTCATGTCCACACCACTCACCACCCGGTCACCCGTCGCGACAGACCGTGGGCCCGACTTCTGGCCCATCCTGCTCTGCTGGATCGCCATCGCGCTCGACGGCTTCGACCTCGTCGTCATCGGCGCCGTGATCCCGACGCTGAAGCAGACCGGCGACCTCGGCTTCACCGACAGCAGCCTCACGATGGCGTCCACGGTCGGCCTCATCGGCGTGGGGATCGGGGCGGCCGCCATCGGCCCCCTGACCGATCGCATCGGCCGCCGTGTCGCCCTCATCGGCAGCATCGCGCTGTTCTCCGCGCTCACCCTCGCGGTGCCGCTCGCCCAGGACGTCACCCAGTTCACGACCCTGCGGTTCATCGCCGGCCTGGGCCTCGGCGCCTGCCTGCCGACGGCGCTCACGTTCATGAGCGAGCACGCTCCCGAAGGTCGGGCCAGCACGGCCGTCACCCGCACGATGACCGGGTACCACGTGGGCGCGGTGCTCACCGCCCTGCTCGCGCTGTGGCTCGTCGACGCCCAGGGCTGGGAGTCGATGTTCGTGGTCGGCGGTGTCGCGGGACTCCTGGCCCTGCCGCTGATGTGGCTCAAGCTGCCGGAGTCCAGCACCTACCTGAAGGCCGTCGCCGCGCGCGAGGCGGGCGAGACGCCGGTCACCGTGCGCAGCAAGGACGTCGTCAAGGGCCGCTACCTCGCCGTCAGCATCGGCCTCTGGGTGGCGTCGTTCATGGGCCTGCTGCTCGTCTACGGCCTCAACACCTGGCTGCCGACGATCATGGGGGAGGCCGGCTACTCCATCCAGGTCGGCACCAGCCTGCTGGTCGCGCTCAACGTCGGCGCCGTCATCGGCCTGCTCATCGCCGGTGGGCTCTCCGATGCGCAGGGCAACAAGCGCACGGTGCTGCTGTGGTTCGGCCTTGCCGCCGTCTTCCTGGCCCTGCTGTCGATCAAGATCGAGCACGAGCTGCTCGTCTACGCGGCCGTGGTGCTCGCGGGTGTGTTCGTGTTCAGCGCGCAGGTGCTCGTCTATGCCTTCGTCGGCCACCTGTACCCGCCGGAGATCCGCGGCACGGCGCTCGGCATGGCCGCGGGCGTGGGGCGCATCGGCGCCATCGTCGGCCCGTTCATCGGCGGCGCGATGGTCACTGCGGGCGTCGCCTACCCGTGGGGCTTCTACGCCTTCGCGGTCGCTGCACTGCTCGCCGTCGCCGCGCTGTCGACCGTGCCGGCCCACCTCGCGCGGGAGGAAGCGCTCGCGCAGGAGGATGCGCTCGCGTGATCCTTCCGACCAGTGGAACCATGGCGCCATGGCCGGCAACGTCTCCCGACCCGGCGCCACGGTCACCAGCCGGGCGCTGGCGCTGCTCGGCGCCTTCGACGAGCAGCACCGGCGGCTCACCCTGACCGAGCTGGCCGACCGGGCGGAGCTGCCGGTCGCGACGGCGCACCGGCTCGTGGGCGAGCTCACCGACTGGGGTGCGTTGACGAGGACGAGCAGCGGCGAGTACGTCGTGGGCCGGCGTCTGTGGGACGTCGGCCTGCTCGCTCCCGCGCAGACCGGGCTGCGACAGGTCGCCTCGCCCTACCTCCACGACCTGTACGGCGCCACGCTCGCCACGGTGCACCTCGCCGTGCGGGAGGACTGCGAGGTGCTCTACCTCGACCGGCTGGCCGGGCACGCCTCGGTGCCGATCGTCAGCGACATCGGCTCGCGGCTGCCCATGCACGCGACGGGCGTCGGCAAGGTGCTGCTGGCCCATGCGCCCGCCGAGGTGCAGGCGGAGGTGCTGGCCCACCTGACCCGCATCACGCCGTACACCATCGTCCAGCCGGGGATCCTGAGCCGCCAGCTCGCCAAGGTCCTGCGCAACGACTACGCCACGACCGTGGAGGAGATGAGCCTCGGTGCCTGCTCGGTCGCGGTGCCGATCCGGGCCGGCGCCACGGTCGTGGCGAGCGTCGGCATAGTGGTCCCCAGCCTGCGGCGTGATCGCGACAAGCTGGTGACCGCGATGCAGGTGACCGCACGCAGCATCGGCCGTGCGCTGGTGCGTCCGGGAGAGGGAGGCCGCGAACATGTCTGAGGCCTCCGGGGCGACGCCCGAGCTGACCGGGACGACGGTCGGGATCGTCGGCGGGGGACCGGCGGGGCTGATGCTGTCCCACCTCCTCGCCGTGGCGGGCATCGACTCCGTGGTCGTCGACAACCGCAGCCGTCGGGAGATCGAGGAGACCCACCGGGCGGGCATCCTCGAGCAGGACAGCGTGCGGTTGCTCGTCGAGAGCGGGGTGTCCGACCGGGTGCTGCGCGACGGCTACCGGCACGAGGGCATCGAGCTCGGCTTCGGCGGGGAGCTGCACCGGATCGACTTCGCGGAGCTCGTCGGGGCGGCGGTGCAGCTGTACCCGCAGACCGACGTGTTCATCGACCTCGCGGACGCGCGCGAGCGGGACGGCGGTGACGTGCGGTTCGGCGTGACCGACGTGGAGGTGCACGACGTCACCACGGACCGACCCGCGATCAGCTTCCGCGACGCCGCCGGCCGTCGTCAGGAGGTGCGGTGCGACCACCTCGTGGGCGCCGACGGCTCGAGGAGCACGTGCCGCCACGCGTTCCCGGAGTCGATGCGCCGCCAGTTCGCACGCGAGTACCCGTTCGCCTGGTTCGGCATCCTGTGCGAGGCGCCGATGAGCGCGCCCGAGCTGATCTACAACCACTCCGAGCGTGGCTTCGCCCTGATCAGCCAGCGCACCGAGACCCTGCAGCGGATGTACTTCCAGTGCGACCCCGGCGAGGACCCCGACGCCTGGTCGGAGGAGCAGATCTGGGAGGAGCTCCAGGCACGGGTCGGCGCCAACGGGCACACCCTGACGGAGGGGCCGATCACCTCGAAGTCGGTGCTGCCGTTCCGCAGCTTCGTCCAGGAGCCGATGCGCCACGGCCGCCTGCTGCTCGCCGGCGACGCCGCTCACACGGTCCCGCCGACCGGCGCCAAGGGCCTGAACCTCGCCCTGGCCGACGTGAAGGTCCTCGCCGAGGAGCTCGAGCGCGCGGTCACCCGGCGCGACGACCGCCCGCTCGAGGACTACACGACGCGCGCGCTGGCCCGCGTGTGGAAGGCGCAGCACTTCTCCTACTGGATGACCACGATGCTGCACCGTCCCGAGGACGCGAGCGCGTTCGACGTACGGCGCCAGATCGGGGAGCTCGCCACGATCACCGGTTCCCGCGCCGGCTCGACCTACCTCGCCGAGGGATACACGGGCTGGCCCACCGGCTGAGCCTCACAAATCGGGCGGCGGCGTCTCGACCTGCGAATATGAGTGACCTTCGCCCGCTGTTCGGGCATCCTGAGTCCTGCGTCTGCCACCTCGGGTAAGGCGGACGTCCTTCACACGACGCCTGTTGCCCAGACGGAGACGAGTCGATGGACGCCACCACCGCGGTGATCCGCGCTGCCGAAGCGCGGGCGGAGGCGCTGGCGAACGGTGACGCCGACCGGTTGCGGGAGATGCTGCACGCCGACTTCCGGTGGGTCTCCCACGCGGGGGAGCGCTTCGACCGGGAGAGCTACGTCGCCTCGACGACCGACGGGCAGAGCGACTGGTCCGAGCAGCGGCTCACCGACATCAACGTGGTGGCCCACGAGCACACCGCGGTGCTGCGATGCACCGTCGTGGACACCGTCGACCGCGGTCACGGCCCCCGGGAGTACCGGATGCCGATGACCCAGGTGTGGATCCAGCGCGAGGGTCGCTGGGTGTGCCTGGCCGGCCACGCCGGCGCCCGCTTCTAGCGCTCGACGTCCGGGCGCCACGTCAAGGGCTGGCGACGCCGGAGCGCCGGATCAGACGAACTGGGCTAAACCACCCAAGACGCCTAGTGACTACTACGAGTCAAAAACCATAGTCCTTTCGGACTATTTGGGCGTTTCCTGCGCCAGAACAAATAGGACAAGGCGTCTCATGGAGGAAGTAGTTCAAAGGAGAACTTCCATGATTGCGACAGAGGCCGCCCTTTACGGGCGGAGCACCGCGAGCGGTTCCGGGGTCACCACCCTGATCGTGTGCGGTTGCGGGCAGGAGATCGGCACCACTGAGCGCCGTCACTGCCCGCGTTGTGGCTGCTGCCTCACCTGAGCGCTGTGACTGGCGTGGGCTGATCCCCGCGCGCTGACACCGCCGTTAGGGTGACCTCCGACGACCCGTCAGGAGGCACATCGGTGGCCGGGCAGCCCAGCGGAGCGCGCACCTCTGCGGTGTGGACGCTCCCCAACGTCATCAGCATGGTGAGGTTGGCCGGCGTCCCTCTCTTCCTCTGGCTCGTCATCGGACCCGAAGCCGATGTCTGGGCGCTCATCGTGCTGATGATCTCCGGCTTCAGCGACTGGCTCGACGGCTACCTCGCGCGGCGGCTGAACCAGATGTCCAAGCTCGGCGAGATCCTCGACCCGGTGGCCGACCGGCTCTACATCCTCGCGGCCGTGATCGGGCTGCTCTACCGCGACATCATCCCGTGGTGGGTGGCGGTCATCCTGCCGTTGCGCGACGTCTTCCTCTGGGGCCTCGTCCCGTTCCTGCGCACCCGTGGCTACTCGGCGCTGCCGGTGCACTACCTCGGCAAGACCGCGACGGCCGCACTGCTCTACGCCTTCCCACTGCTGTTCCTCGGCGACGGCGAGGGCACCATCGCCACCCTGGCCAAGCTGATCGGCTGGGCCTTCGCGATCTGGGGGATCGGCCTCTACTGGTGGGCAGGGCTGCTCTACGCCTGGCAGGTCCGCCGGCTCCTCGGCGACACCGAGCGGCGCGCACCGCGGCTGCCGGGCGATGCGGCGCCCGGCTCCAACCTCCCGAACAGCAGCCTGACGGACCACTGAGGTGGCAGAAGCTCAGGCGCCCGGCACCGACGGCCGACCCAACGCCGACGCCATGGCCGAGCGGCCGTCGTCGGCCACGATGGGGTTGCTGGAGTACATCACCGCGAACTCCCTGGACGAGGACTACGCCTTCGTCTCGGCGCGCAAGGCGGAGAACCCGGGCAGCAAGGACCGGCGCCGGATCGGCCTCCTGGGCGCCCTGGCCGTCGGGGTGTTCGCCGTGCTGGTGGTCACCGCCGCCGCCCAGACCTCGCGCAACGCGGTCAGCGACGCGCGCGAGCGGTCGAACCTCGCCGCTCAGGTGCGCGACGCCCAGCAGGCTCTCGACCGCGACAACCAGGAGGTGCAAGCGCTGGGGCGCGAGACGGCCCGGCTGCAGGCCACCCAGCTCGCGAAGGACCGGACGGCGCAGGGACTGCTCGCACAGCTGCGGCGCCTGGGCGCGCTCACCGGTACCAGCGCCGTCGTCGGGCCGGGGGTCCGTGTGGTCGCCGACGATGCCCCCGGGGCCCAGAGCGCGAAGAACCAGGTGCTCGACACCGACCTCCAGAAGCTGGTGAACGGCTTGTGGCAGGCCGGGGCCGAGGGCATCGCTCTCAACGGCCAGCGCCTGACGAACCTCAGCACGATCCGCACGGCCGGCGGCGCCATCACGGTCAACGCCCGTTCGCTGCGGCCGCCGTACGTCGTCTCGGTGGTCGGCAACAAGGACACGCTGCCTGCACGTTTCGCCGAGACCTCCAGCGGTCAGGCATGGTTGGACCTGCAGCGCGACGTCGGGCTGAGGCTGTCGATCACGCCGGAGAACACCGTCCGGCTCCCGGCGGCGGACGTCTCGCTGCGCTACGCCAGGAGCCCGAGCGCCGGAGGAGCACAGTGATCCCACCCCACGAGCCCGCTCGCGCTCAGGCCCACCACGTCCCGGGACGCTGCCGATGATCGCCGTCTTCGGGCTGATCATCGGCGTGCTGCTGGGCATCGTGCTCAAGCCGGACGTGCCGTTGAGCCTCGAGGCCTACCTGCCGATCGCCGTCGTGGCCGCGCTCGACGCCGTGTTCGGCGGGTTCCGGGCCTTCCTCGACGGCATCTTCGACGACAAGGTCTTCGTCATCTCCTTCCTCAGCAACGTGCTGATCGCGGCGCTGATCGTCTACCTGGGCGACAAGCTCGGTGTCGGCGCGCAGCTGTCGACCGGCGTCGTCGTCGTCCTCGGGATCCGGATCTTCTCCAACGTGGCCGCGATCCGGCGGCATCTCTTCCATGCCTGACTCGCCTGACACCCCTGACACGCCCGACCAGTCCGATCCGCCCGACCGGCCCACCGGACGAGCCCGGCTGCGGCACGCCCTGGTCACGCCGACCCGCGGGCAGGCCGTCGTCGCGGTGCTGGTCGGCCTGCTGGCCTTCGCGGCCGTGACCCAGGTGCGCGTCGCGGGACAGGACGACACCTACGCCGGGCTCCGCCAGGACCAGCTGATCCAGGCCCTGAACGGGCTGCAGGCCGCGACCCGCAAGGCCGAGCGCGACATCGCCGGCCTCCAGCAGACCCGCGACCGGCTGACCAGCAGCTCCGAGGCGCGCCAGGCCGCCCTCGAGCAGGCGCAGAAGGAGCTGGCGACCCTGTCGGTGCTCGCCGGCACGGCGCCCGCGACCGGTCCCGGCATCAGGGTCACGGTGCAGGACCCGAAGGGCGGCTTCAGCCTCACCCACCTGCTCGACGGGGTCGAGGAGCTGCGCAACGCCGGCGTCGAGGCGATGGAGATCAACGACAAGGTGCGGGTGGTGGCCCAGACCTCGTTCGACGACGACCCGCAGGGCGTCCGCGTGGACGGCGTGCTGCTGCGGCCGCCGTACACCATCGACGCGATCGGCGACGCCGACACCCTTGCCGGGGCACTCGACTTCCAGGGCGGGTTCACCGACGACGTCAAGCTCGACGGGGGAGAGGTGTCGGTGAAGAAACAGGACAAGGTCGACGTGACCGTGACCCGGCGCCCTCGCCAGCCCCGTTGGGCCCAGCCCGTCCCCGGGCAGTAGGGTGCCGAGGTCCGGCCCACCCGCGATGTAGACCCGAAAGCCGACGAGGAGCAGCGTGTTTCCCGAGGACCTGAAGTACACCGCCGAGCACGAGTGGCTGCGCGAGCCCGGCCAGGCGGAGGGCTCGGTCCGCGTCGGCATCACCGACTACGCCCAGGACGCCCTGGGCGACATCGTCTTCGTGCAGCTGCCCGAGGTGGGGGAGAAGGTCACGGCCGGCGCGGTCGTCGGCGAGCTCGAGTCGACCAAGTCGGTCAGCGAGGTCTACGCACCGCTGGGCGGTGAGATCGTCGCCCGCAACCCGGCCCTGGACGCCACGCCCGAGCTCGTCAACAGCGACCCGTACGGCGAGGGCTGGCTCTTCGAGATCGTGGCGGACCAGAGCGGATCGGCCGACCTGATGGACGCCGCGGCCTACCAGGCGAGCGTCGAGAGCTGAGCCCGGTTCGGGTGATCGGCTGATCATCTGGAGGACTCTCCGGCGACACTCCGGAGTCATCCGCCGGCGCCCACAGCGCTGGTAGGTTGGGCGCCCAGACCCTGAACCTCCACCCCTGCTTCAGGGTTGGGTGGTACGACGACGGAGGGGACAGACCAGATGCCCTACTGCGCGCAGTGCGGGAGCCAGAACGCCGAGAACGCGAAGTTCTGCTCGCAGTGCGGTTCCCCCCTCACGCCGGCACCCGAGGCCTCCGCGACGGACACGACGGCCACCATCACCTTCGGTGGGCAGGCCGCGGCCGACGCCGACGAGCGGGCCTCGCTCAACCCCGCGGACGCCGCAGCGGTCGACGCACTACCCGCAGGCAGCGCCCTGCTGGTCGTGCAGCGCGGACCCGGCGCGGGCAGCCGCTACCTGCTCGACACCGACCTCTCCACGGTCGGCCGCCACCCCGAGAGCGACATCTTCCTCGACGACATCACCGTCTCGAGGCGGCACGTCGAGTTCCGCCGCGAGGATGAGAACTTCCGGGTCCACGACGTCGGCAGCCTCAACGGCACCTACGTCAACGGCGACCGGGTCGACGACGCCGAGCTGCAGAACGGCGACGAGGTGCGCATCGGCAAGTTCAGGCTGATCTTCTTCGCCAGCGACGAGAAGGCCGACTGACGTGGTGCAGGCGGCCCGGTCGGGCGCTGTCGGCAGGATCACGATCGGGCAGGCCGTCGCCGACCTGAAGGCCGAGTTCCCGGATGTCGACATCAAGGAGTCGAAGATCCGGCACCTCGAGAACGAGGGCCTCGTCGAGCCCGAGCGGACACCGTCCGGCTACCGCAAGTACTCCGTGGAGGACATGGAGAAGCTGCGCTACATCATCCGGGCGCAGCGCGAGCACTACCTGCCGCTGCGGGTGATCAAGGAGCACCTCGACGCCCTCGACCGTGGGCTCGAGCCCCCGGCCCTGAGCGGCTCGCCCAGCATCCCCTCCGGGCTGCTCGCGAACCCCGCCCCCGGTGTGGAGTCGATCCTGGCCGGCTCCTCCGACGTACGCATCTCCCGGCGCGAGCTGCTCAAGACCGCCGATATCAGCGAGGAGCTGCTCGTCCAGCTCGAGAACTACGGGTTGGTGCAGCCGCGGACGGGCTCCAAGCACTTCGACGCCGACGCGCTGGTGATCGCCAAGGTGGCCGGCGAGATGGCGTCGTACGGCCTCGAGCCCCGGCACCTGCGCGCCTTCAAGACCGCTGCCGACCGCGAGGTCGGCCTCGTCGAGCAGGTGCTGACCCCGATCCGCCGCAGCCGCGAGGACGGCGCCCAGGGCCGAGCCGCCCAGACCATGGACGAGCTCGCCGTGCTCTCCGTCAGGATGCACGCCGCCCTGGTGAAGGCGGGCCTCCGGTCGCTGCGCTGAGGCCGGCTGTTTCACCTGATTAGCGGTGAAACCCGCGCTGTGTGAGGGTTGCATCCCTCACGAGGTGCTGGATTCCCCTGATATCAGGTGAATCCGCGAGACCTCAGTGGGCCCCGTGCAGGTTCAGTACGACGACGCCGATCACGATCATCCCGAGTGCCATGGCCTTGAGGAGGTTGATGTCCTCGCCGAGGAACAGCACGCCGACGACGGCGATGGCGGCGGTGCCGAGCCCGGCCCAGATCGCGTAGGCCACCGAGACCGGCAGCGTGCGCACCACCAGGGCGAGCAGCCAGATCGACACGGCGTAGCCGGCCAGCACGAAGATGGACCAGCCGGGGTGGGTGAAGCCGTCGGTGCGGGGGAGTGCCGCGGAGGCGCCGACCTCGATGGTGATGGCGACGAACAGCAGTCCCAGGGCCAGCCCCATGGTGCACCTCCTTCACGACCTCGACGTAGCGATTGCTACGCGCTACTGTAGCACTCGCTACATACGCAGACCACTCGCACGAGCCGACCCGGGAGGTGGCAGATGCCGCGGCGTCAGGAGCTGGCCGAAGGGGCCACCGACTACGTGCTCGAGCACGGCCTGATCGGGCTCAGCCTGCGTCCGCTGGCCGCGGCGCTCGGCACCAGCGACCGGATGCTGCTCTACCACTTCAGCGACAAGGACGACCTCGTCGCGACGGTGCTGCGGCTGACGATCGACCGCTCGGTGGCCGGCATCCGCGCCCTCGACCCCTCGCCGGACGTCACTCGAGCCGTGCTCGACCTGTGGGCGGTCGTGAGCACCCCCGAGCAGGCCCGCTGCCAACGGCTGTACGTCGAGGCGGCTGCGCTGGGCGTCCTGGGCACCGAGCCCTACGCCGGCGTCGTGGCGGAGGCCAACGACGAGTGGCTGGAGGCCCTGGCCCACCACCTGGTCGCCAGCGGCCTGGCGCCCTCGCTGGCCCCCCGGGCGTCGTCCCTCGTCGAGGCGGCCTTCATGGGCCTGCAGCTCGACGAACCGCTGGCGCGACGTGAGGTCGTGGAGGCCTCGGTGGCGGACCTCGCGGACGCCGTCGCGGCGCTGAAACCCCGATGAGCAAAGGCAGATCCGCGACCCGTCGGAGGGTGGGTCCGCGCGAGTAGGCTGACGCCATGCGCGAGGTCGAGGTCGTAGGAGTCCGGGTCGAGATGCCCTCCAACCAGCCCATCGTGCTGCTGCGGGAGGCGATGGGGGAGCGCTACCTGCCGATCTGGATCGGCGCCGTCGAGGCCACCGCGATCGCCTTCGCCCAGCAGGGCGTCGTACCGCCGCGGCCGCTGACCCACGACCTGCTCCGCGACGTCCTGGAGGCGACCGGCAACGAGGTCGCCGAGATCCGGATCACCGAGATGAAGGACGACATCTTCTACGCGATGCTCGTGCTCGCCTCCGGGGTCGAGGTCAGCGCCCGGCCCTCGGACTCGATCGCGCTCGCGCTGCGCACCGGATCGCGCATCGTCTGCGCCGAGGAGCTGCTCGACACGGCCGGGATCCTGGTCCCCGACGAGCAGGAGGACGAGGTGGAGAAGTTCCGGGAGTTCCTCGACCACGTCTCGCCGGAGGACTTCGACAAGGGCCAGGCCTGACCTTAAACCTCTACTTGAAGGTTAACGACACGCCGCGAGAGTCTTTGACCAACCCTCAAGCGACGGTTTAGTTTCACAGGTGTCTTCGCTGTAACTCCACGACTGGGATTTCTCCTTCGGAAACGTCCTCGTCGCCCTTCCCGGGGGTTACGCTGAGCGGACCAGACCCGGAGGTACGACGTGAGCAGCAACGCAGGCGACGGTGGCGCGAACGGCACAGCGGGTCACGACCCCCAGGCCGAGCAGGCGGCGCTCGACGCGGCGCTCAGCGCCGACGAGCAGGGACTGCTGTTCGACGACGACGTCTCGACGCTGCCGGACGACCTCGGCTACCGCGGTCCCACGGCGTGCAACGCGGCCGGCATCACCTACCGCCAGCTCGACTACTGGGCCCGCACCGGGCTGGTCGAGCCGACCGTGCGCCCGGCCGGGGGATCGGGCACCCAGCGGCTCTACAGCTTCCGCGACATCCTGCTGCTCAAGGTGATCAAGCGGCTGCTCGACGCCGGCATCTCGCTGCAGCAGATCCGCCAGGCGGTCGCCCACCTGCGTGCCCGCGGGACCGACGACCTGACCCGGGTCACGCTGATGAGCGACGGCGCCTCGGTCTACGAGTGCACCAGCAACGACGAGGTCATCGACCTGCTCCAGGGCGGGCAGGGCGTCTTCGGCATCGCCATCGGCGGCGTCTGGCGCGAGATCGAGGGCTCGCTGGCCGACCTGCCGTCCGAGCGCACCGCCGACGCGGCGGCCGCCGACGACGCCGACCACGCCAGCGACGAGCTGGCCCAGCGCCGCAAGGCGCGCGCCACCGGCTAGATTCGACAAGCTCAACCACCGGCAGTTTCGACAAGCTCAACCACCGGCCACCCTTCTGCGGAGGCTGCTAATTTGAAGGGGCTGACAACCCTGCGTGGGAGAGTTCCCGGCCGCCAGCCGGGACGCCGAAGGGGCAACTCCTCCCACCAACCTCTCAGGCTTCCGGACCACGCAGGCTGGCACTCAGGAGGGGCTCCGGTCCTGTACTGAGGGGAGGCGCTCACCGCTCTTCAGCGGACGCCTCGATGACCAGGAGCTCACGGTGTCAGACCAGCCCCGAGGAAACGACCGGAGCCGTCGCCGACCTCACCGCAGCGCGGCCGTTCGCCGAGCGCCACGTCGGCCCCGACGACCCACAGGTCGCCGAGATGCTCAAGGCACTGGACCTGAGCAGCCTCGAGGCGCTGATGGACGACGCGGTGCCCGGTCGGATCCGCAACAGCTCTCTCGACCTGCCGCCGGCCCTGAGCGAGCACGCAACCGCCGCCGAGCTGCGGGCCCTGGCGGCGCAGAACAACCCGCTGGTCCCGATGATCGGCCTCGGCTACCACGGCACCGTCACGCCGCCGGTGATCCGTCGCAACGTGCTCGAGGACCCGTCCTGGTACACCGCCTACACGCCGTACCAGCCCGAGATCAGCCAGGGACGGCTCGAGGCGCTGCTCAACTTCCAGACCATGGTCTCCGACCTCACCGGGCTGACCACCTCCAACGCCTCGCTGCTCGACGAGGGCACCGCGGCCGCCGAGGCGATGACGTTGGTACGACGGGTCAACCCCAAGCTCAGCGGTCCCTTCGTGGTCGACGCCGACGCCCTCCCGCAGACGATCGAGGTCGTCCGGCACCCGCGCCGAGGCGATGGGCATCGAGGTCACCGTCGCCGACCTGTCTGCCGGCCTGCCCCAGGAATTGGCGGAGGGCGAGCTGTGCGGCGTGCTCGTGCAGTACCCCGGCGCCTCTGGCCGGATCCTCGATCCCCGCCAGGTGATCGAGCAGGCCCACGAACGCGGCGCCCTGGCCGTGGTTGCCGCCGACCTGCTGGCGCTGACGATGCTGGAGTCGCCGGGAGAGCTCGGCGCCGACGTGGCGGTCGGGTCCAGCCAGCGCTTCGGCGTCCCGCTCTTCTACGGCGGACCGCACGCCGGGTTCATGTCGGTGCGCTCCGGCCTCGAGCGCCACCTCCCGGGCCGACTCGTCGGCGTCTCGGTGGACTCCTCCGGCCGCCCGGCGTACCGGCTCTCCCTCCAGACGCGCGAGCAGCACATCCGGCGCGACCGGGCCACCTCGAACATCTGCACCGCGCAGGTGCTGCTCGCGGTGGTGGCCTCCATGTACGCCGTCCACCACGGTCCTGACGGTCTCACCGCGATCGCCCGGTCGACGCACCTGCAGGCTGTCGCCCTGGCCGACGCGCTGCGGGAAGGGGGCGTCGAGGTCGTCCACGAGGCCTTCTTCGACACGGTCCTGGCCCGGGTGCCGGGTCGGGCGGCGGAGGTGGTCTCCGCGGCTCGCACCGCCGGCGTCCACGTGCGCCACGTCGACGACGACCACGTGGGGCTGAGCACCTCCGAGGTCACCGACGCCGACGTCCTCGATGCCGTCCTGGGTGCGTTCGGGGTGGCCGCGGCCACGGCGGGGAGCACTCCCGACCCGGTCATCCCCGCCGACCTCGCCCGCGAGACCGCCTTCATGACCCACGAGGTGTTCAACACCCACCGCTCGGAGACCTCGATGCTGCGCTACCTGCGCAGGCTCTCGGCCCGCGACTACGCGCTCGACCGCGGCATGATCCCGCTCGGCTCCTGCACCATGAAGCTGAACGCCACCACGGAGATGGAGCCGGTCAGCCTGCCTGGGTTCGCCGACCTGCACCCCTTCGCGCCCGCGGAGGACGCCCGCGGCTACCAGCAGCTCATCGAGCAGCTCGAGTCGTGGCTGGCCGAGGTGACCGGCTACGACCGGGTCTCGATCCAGCCCAACGCCGGCTCGCAGGGCGAGCTGGCGGGTCTGCTGGCGATCCGTGGCTACCACCGGGCCAACGGCAACGGCGAGCGCCGGGTCTGCCTGATCCCGGCGTCGGCCCACGGCACCAACGCCGCGTCGGCGGTGATGGCCGGGATGCAGGTCGTCGTGGTGAAGTCGGCCGAGGACGGCGGCGTCGACATGGACGACCTGCGTCAGCAGTGCGAGGCCCACAGCGAGGACCTCGCGGCGATCATGGTCACCTACCCCTCGACCCACGGGGCCTACGAGGACACCATCTCCGAGCTGTGCGAGGTGGTGCACGCCAACGGCGGCCAGGTCTACGTCGACGGCGCGAACCTCAACGCGCTGCTGGGCTTCGCCAAGCCGGGCGAGTTCGGCGGCGACGTCTCCCACCTCAACCTGCACAAGACGTTCTGCATCCCCCACGGCGGTGGGGGACCGGGCGTCGGTCCGGTCGGGGTCCGCGAGCACCTCGCGCCGTACCTCCCCAGTCACCCGGCTCACCCCGACACCAGCCGTCGCGAGGGCATCGGCCCGATCAGCGCGGCACCGTACGGGTCGGCGGGCATCCTGCCGATCTCGTGGGCCTACGTGCGGATGATGGGCGCCGAGGGGCTCACCCACGCCACGGCGGTCGCCGTGCTCGCGGCCAACTACGTGGCCGGGCGCCTCGCCGAGCACTACCCGGTGCTCTACCGCGGTCACCACGACCACGTCGCCCACGAGTGCATCCTCGACGTGCGCGCGCTGACGAAGTCGACGGGCGTGAGCGTCGACGACGTGGCGAAGCGGCTGATCGACTACGGCTTCCACGCGCCGACGATGTCCTTCCCGGTCGCCGGCACGCTGATGGTCGAGCCGACCGAGAGCGAGGACCTCGCCGAGCTCGACCGCTTCTGCGACGCGATGATCGCGATCCGGGCCGAGATCGAGAAGGTGGCCGCGGGGGAGTGGGACGCCAAGAGCTCGCCGCTGAGCGGGGCGCCGCACACCGCCGAGGCACTCACGCGTGACCTCGGGTACGACGTGGCGACGGCCGTCTTCCCCACCGGCTTCGACCCCGACAAGTACTGGCCACCGGTCGGCCGCGTCGACCAGGCCTACGGCGACCGCAACCTGTTCTGCTCCTGCCCGTCGCCGCAGGCCTTCGAGGAGTGACAGAGCGAGGAGTGCCCCGAACCTCCAGGGGCGAGCACTACCAGGCCGTCATCGATCGCTACCAGGCCGACCGCCGGCTGCCGTCGCTCGTCGTCGGCGTGCTCGACGGCGGCAGGCTGGCGTGGTCCGGCTTCGCGGGTGCCGAGACCACGACCGACACGCAGTTCCGGATCGGGTCGATCACGAAGACGCTCACCGCCGTGCTGGTCATGCAGTGCCGCGACGACGGCCTGCTGGGGCTCGACGACCCGATCGGTGACCACGTCCCGGAGACCGGTTACGCCACGGCCACCGTCCGGTCGCTGTTGGCCCACGTGTCCGGGATGCAGAGCGAACCCGCGGGCACCTGGTGGGAGCGCTCGCCGGGCGTGCCGGTCGCAGAGCTCCTCGCGGCGAACGACGGCTCCGAGGCCGTGTTCGGGCCGGGGGAGCACTTCCACTACAGCAACCTGGGCTTCGGCCTCCTCGGCGAGGCCGTCGGCCGGCTGCGGGGCGAGCCGTGGATGTCCTTGGTGCAGTCGCGGATCCTCGACCCGCTGGACATGGCCCGCACGTCGTACCTGCCCCGTGAGCCGCACGCCCAGGGCTTCAGCGTGCACCACCTCCGGGGGACGCTGACCCCCGAGCCGGCGTACGACACCGGCGCCATGGCCCCGGCCGGGCAGCTGTGGAGCACGATCGAGGACCTCGCCACGTTCGCGTCGTTCCTGGCGCTGGGCCACCCCGAGGTCCTGGCGGACGGGACCCTCGCCGAGATGCGCCGAACGGTCGACCCGGCGCCCGACTACGGGCTCGGCATGCGGATCGTCCCCTGGCCCGGCGGCATGCTCGCCGGCCACACCGGGTCGATGCCGGGTTTCCAGGCCACGCTCTTCGCCGACCCGCTCACCCACGTCGGGGTGGTGGCGCTGACCAACGCCACGACGGGGTTCAGCGGGCCCGAGCTGGCGCTGGCGATGCTGGGGGAGCACACGCCCGGCCGCGTGGAGCCGTGGGTGCCCACGGAGGCCGTCCCCGACTGGGCGCTCGAGCTGCTCGGCTACTGGCACTGGGGCAACTCCGCCTTCGAGCTCCGGTGGACCAACGGCCGGCTCGAGTGGCGTGACCTCGCCTCGTCGACGATCGAGGAGACGTTCGGCCACGACGGCGAGCGGATCGTGGGGACCGGGGGCTACCACCACGGCGAGACGCTGCACGTGGTCCGCCGCGACGACGGCTCGATCCACCACCTCGAGTGCGCGACGTTCGTCTACACCCGAGAGCCCTACCCGGACGGCCCGTAGGGCCTAGAGCCAGCCGTGGTCGCGGGCCAGCAGCGCGGCCTCGGTCTTGTTGCGGGTGCCGGTCTTGCCGATGGCGGCCGAGAGGTAGTTGCGCACGGTGCTCTCGCTGAGGAACAGCCGACCGGCGATGTCGGCGACGGTCGAGCCGTCCTCCGCCGCGGCGAGCACGTCGCGCTCGCGGGCGGTCAGCGGGTTGGCCGCCGAGCGAAGCGCCGAGCCGGCCAGCTCGGGGTCGACCACGGTGGCGCCGGCGGCGACCCGGCGGATGGAGTCGGCCAGCCCCTCGGCCGGCTGGTCCTTGACCAGGAAACCCCTGACGCCACAGGCCATCGCGCGCTGCAGGTAGCCGGGCCGGCCGAAGGTGGTCACGATGACCACTCGGCACTCCGGCAGCGACTGCGAGAGCTCCTCGGCGGCGTCCAGCCCGGAGACGTGCGGCATCTCGATGTCGAGCAGCGCGACGTCTGGTCGCTCCCTCAGGGCGGTGGGGACGATGTCGGCACCGTCCGCCACCTCGGCGACCACCTCGAGGTCGGGCTCGAGACCGAGCAGGACCGTCAGCGCGCCGCGCATCATCGCCTGGTCCTCGGCCAGCAGGAGGCGGATCACGCGCGGGCCTCGAGGCGGGCGGGGACGCTGGCCACCAGTCGGAAGCCCTCGCCGGTGGACGAGGCATCGATCGAGCCACCGGCGGCGCGCACCCGGTCACGCAGGCCGTCGAGCCCGCCGGCCCGCGCGATCGAGCCGTCCGGCGGTGGCGTCGAGGTGCCCACACCGTTGTCGACCACGACGAGCTCGGTGTGGTCGCCGTGGTCGGTGATCGCGATGGTGCAGCTGTCGGCCCCGGAGTGGCGGAGCACGTTGGTGATGCCCTCACGCAGCGCCCAGGCCAGCACGGCGCCGGCGTCCTCGGGCAGCTCCGTGCTGCCGGTCTCGATCGTGGCCCGGATGCCGGCGGCCTCGAGAGCCTCGCGGGCACCGACCAGCTCCTCCGGCAGGCTGGGCGCCCGCATCGCGTCCACGGCCTGGCGTACGTCGAGCAGCGCGGTGCGACCGACCCGCTCGATGTCAGCGGCGTGCGCGGCGGCCGCCTCGGGATCGGTGGCCACCAGCCGGCGTACGGCTTGGGCCTTGACCACCATCACCGACAACGTGTGGCCGAGCAGGTCGTGCAGGTCGCGGGAGAAGCGCTCGCGCTCCTCAGCGACGGCGGCCCGGGCCAGCTCGGCGCGAGTGCGCCGCAGCTCGGCCACGGTCTCGAGCAGGCGGGTGAACGCGGTGTTGGCCAGGATCGTGAGGAGGACGACGAACACCTCCGTCCAGACCCGCGACGATCGGTGCGGCACGACCAGCCAGGCCGCCCAGGCGGAACCGCCGACGACCACGGCCGCGGCCATCGCCAGCCAGCGGCCCCGGAGCACCACCGGCACGGCGTTGCCGAGCAGGATCCAGACGGGAAGCCACTGCTCGTCGGCGTGGGCGGCGCCGGCGAAGGTCGCCGCCACCAGCGTGCTGAACGCGACGTAGGGGCGCAGGTCCTGGCCCTCCGGCGTGGCGGTCAGGCCGATGACGACCGCGCAGCCGACGATCACCGCGATGAGCGCGAGGTGGAAGGCGACGTGCCAGCCCTGGCCGAGGGTGAGGAGCGGTCCGAGGAGCAGCACCGGCGACCAGACGAGGACCGAGACGTTGCGCTGCCACGGTTGCTCGGCCGCCCTCCACACAGCGTTCACGCTACGCGGTCCCGTCGCCGCCACGGGGCCGCAAGCCGGCTGCCTCATCTGGTTCCTCCACTCCCGCCCGTACTTCAGGCGACGCGTCCACGCTAGGAACGCGCGAGCCTGGCGGGCAGGGAGATGCGTGCCGAACCAGCAGTGACATTCGTACCTGTCGGACCTGGGGTCAGAGCGCCTGGCTCACGCTGCTCATGTTGAAGTCGGGGACCCGCAGGGCAGGTGTGGCCGTGCGGGAGAAGTAGTCCTCGCCCCACTCGCGGGAGAAGCTCGGGACCGTCGCGCCCGCATGGGTGAAGCGGCGGAGCAGGTCGATCGGGCTCTCGTTGTAGCGGAAGTTGTTCACCGCGCCGGTGATCTCGCCGCCCTCGACGCGGTAGACGCCGTCGCGGGTGAGGCCGGTGAGCAGCATCGTCTGCGGGTCGACCTCGCGGATGTACCACATGCAGGTCAGCAGCAACCCGTCGTCCATGTCGCGCACGAGGTCGAGGTCGCTGCCGGTCGAGCCGTCGACGCTGAGGACGAGGTTGTCGATGCCCGGCGTGGTCGGCTGGCCCTGCGTGGCAGCGGTGTGCCGGGTCTGCAGCAGGGCGCTCAGCCGGCCGTCGGCGATCCAGTCGGTGTGCTCCAGGCCGAGGCCGTTGTCGTAGACGCTGCTCCGGTCGGACGACCCGCCGGTGACGACGAAGGGCGCACACTCGAGGCCGTCGTACGACGGGTCGGAGAACAGCTGGACGCCCGGCTTGACGAGGTCCTCGCCGATGCGGGTGCCGCCGCCGCGCTTGGAGAACACGCTCTGACCGTCGGCCGCCGTGCGGGCGCCTGCGCTCCAGTAGGCGTCGACCATCAGGTCGGCCATGGCGCTGGGCGGCAGGACGGTGTCGTAGCGGCCCGCGGGGAGGTCGAGCCGGCGTTCGCCCCAGCCCAGGCGGGTCTTCAGCTCGGCGGCGAGCCGGGTGGCGTCGACGTCGGCGAAGTCGCGGGTGGCGCCGCCCACCCAGGCACTGTTGGTGAGGGCGGCGTTCTTCCCGGTGCAGCCGTAGTGGCCGGTCGGCTGGACGTGGCGCAGCCGAAGCCCGGTGGTGGAACCGAGGTAGGTCGTGGTGACCTCGTGGCTGACGAACCCGTAGAGGATCCGCTTCTCGGCGTCGGCCTCGGAGAACGCATCGCCGAGGGCCGAGGCGAAGTCCTCGAAGACGGTGATCGAGGTGTCAGCGGGCGGCTCGTCCCAGTCGGCGGCGTTGTCGCCACCGACCAGCGGAGCCCGGTCGTCGGCCGCGTCGGCGAGGGTCGCGGCGCGGTCGGCCGCCGCCACGATCGCGTCGACCTGCTCGGGGGAGGCGGCAGTCCCGCTGACCGAGGCGTTGCCGTCGCCCTGGAAGGCGATCACGGTCACGTCGACGGCCCGCATCACGCCGTTGGTGGTGAGGGTGTTGTTGGCCCACCTCAGGTTGGCGCTGACGGAGTCGTGGGCGATCGCGATGCACTGCTCGGAGGTGGAGGTCTCGAGGGCGTGCTCGACCAGCTGCTGCGGGGTGGCGCGGTTCATGCCACACCCTCCTCGGTCGTGTTCAGCACCCGGATGCCGCGGAACAGGGCGGAGGGACACCCGTGGCTGACGGGGGCGACCTGGCCGGGCTGGGCCTTGCCGCAGTTCATGGCGCCGCCGAGCACCCAGGTCTGCGGCCCGCCGACCGCCTCCATCGAGCCCCAGAACTCGGTCGTCGTGCCCTGGTAGGCGACGTCGCGCAGCTGGCCCTTCAGCTCGCCGTCCTCGATGGCGTAGAAGCGCTGACCGGTGAACTGGAAGTTGTAGCGCTGCATGTCGATCGACCAGGACTTGTCGCCGAGGATGTAGATCCCGCGCTCGACCCGCTCGATCAGGCCGGCGGTGTCGGGGCCGTCGGGGTCGGGCTGCAGCGAGACGTTCGGCATCCGCTGCAGCGGGATGTGGCCGGCGGAGTCGGCGAAGGCGCAGCCGTTGGAGCGGCCGCCGTTGAGCTCGGCGCCGTAGGTGTGGGCCATGCTCCGGTCGAGCTGGTAGCCGACCAGCACGCCGTCGCGGATGAGGTCCCACGACTGGGCCGCGACCCCCTCGTCGTCGTACCCGATGGTCGCCAGGCCGTGCTCGATGGTGCGGTCGCCGGTGACGTTCATGACCGGCGAGCCGTACTGCAGCGTGTTGAGCTTGTCGAAGGTCGCGAAGGACGTGCCGGCGTAGTTGGCCTCGTAGCCCAGCGCCCGGTCGAGCTCGGTGGCGTGACCGATCGACTCGTGGATGGTCAGGAACAGGTTGGTGGGGTCGATGACCAGGTCGTAGCTGCCGGCCTCGACGCTGGGAGCGGCGAGCTTCTCGCGCAGCCACTCGGGCATCTGGGCGCGCTCGCCGTCGAAGTCGTAGGTGCCGTCGCTGAAGATCTCGTAGCCCTGGCCGAAGGGCTGGGCCAGCGAGCGCATCGAGTCGAACGCCCCCGTCGACTCGTCCGAGCCGAAGGCCTCGACGTACGGCTCGAGCCGCACCCGCTGCTGGGTGATCGAGGACCCGGTGAGGTCGGCGTAGTACTTGTTCTCGTGGGCCTGCAGCAGCGTGCCGGTGGCGTGCTCGACCCCGTCGGCCGCGATCAGCTCGCGGGTCCACCCGGCGAACAGGGAGGTCTTCTCGGCGAGCGGGACCTCGAACGGGTCCACGTCGTACGACGAGACCCAGGTGACGTCGCCGTGGACGGGCTCCGGGGCGAGCTCGACCGGACGGCTCGTCATCTTGGCGGCCACCCGGGCCACGGTGACCGCGGTCTCGGCCACCGTCACCGCCTCCGACTCGGTCAGCGCCACGCCCGAGGCGAAGCCCCAGGCGCCGTCGAGGACGACCCGCACCGCGAAGCCGAGGTCCTCGGCGTCCTGGGCTCCCTCGAGCACGCCGTCACGCACCGAGAAGTACTGGTAGCGGATGCGCTCGAAGCGGAAGTCGGCGTGGGTCACGCCGAAGTCGCGGGCCCGGGCCAGCGCCACCTCGCCCAGGCGCTGGTAGGGCAGCGCAAGGAAGGACGGGTCAATCTCCCTCTCCGGCATATCGCCGACCCTATGCGGTCGCGGCGACGGCCAGCGTCGAGCCCCGTCGGCCCTTGCGCACCTCGAGCTGGGTGGTGATCCGGTTGCGGAGCTCGGGGACGTGACTGACCAGCCCGACCACGCGGCCGCCGTCGCGCAGCGAGTCGAGGGTGTCCATCACGCCGTCGAGCGTGGTGGCGTCGAGTGCGCCGAAGCCCTCGTCGATGAACAGCGTGTCGAGCTGGGTGCCGCCGGCCTCGTGGCTGACGGTGTCGGCGAGACCGAGCGCCAGGGCCAGCGAGACCAGGAAGGTCTCGCCCCCGGACAGGGTCGCCGGGTCACGCTGCTTGCCGCTCCACTGGTCGCGCACCCGCAGGCTCAGCCCGCCGCGCTGCTCCCCGGCGCCGCGCTCGTCGACCTGCTCGAGGGAGAAGCGCTCGTCGGTCATCGTCGCGAGTCGCTCGTTGGCCGCGGCCACGACCTGGCGCAGCCGCTCGGACAGGACGTAGGCCGAGAGGCGCATCCGCCAGGCGTTGTCGCCGCTCTTGCCCTCGACCAGCGCGGCCAGCGCCGCGGTGACGGCGTGCTCGCGCCGCACCGGCTCCCACGTCTGCAACGCCTCGGCCAGGTCGTCGAGAAGGGTGCCCAGCCGGGTCGTGCGGGTGACTGCCTGGCGGTGGGCGGCCGCAGCCCGATCGCGTTCGTCGGCGGCCTGGGCCACCGCCTGCGCCAGCTCCTCGAGCGCCGGATCAGGTTGCTCGAGGGCGCTGCGCACGTCGGGGTCGGCGAGCGTGGTGGTGGCCGCCGCGCGGGCCGTGTGCCGCTCACCGAGGTCGGCCTCCAGCCGGGCGGCGACCTCGGCCGTCAGGTGGGCGGCCAGGGCCGCGCGCGAGGAGTCGAAGCCGGCGTCGCTCGCCGCGGCCACTGCCTCGGCGACCGCAGCGTCCCTGTCGGCCTGGGCCCTGTCGAGCCGGCCCAGGGCCTCGAGGGCCGTGGTGAGGCAGCTGTGCCGCTCCTGGTGGAGCACCACGAGGTCTGAGACCGTGGCGGCGTCGTGATCGCGCATCAGCGCGGCGAGGTCCTTCTCGAGCGCGTCGCGCCGGATCATCGCGGCCTTGAGCGCGGCGGAGCGCTCGGCCAGGGTGGCCCGGGTCGTGCCCAGGCCACTCGACAGCTCGCGCTCGGTGGCATCGAGAGCGGTCAGCTCGTCCTGGAGCTCGACGACGCGCGCTGCGGCCACGTTGTCTGCCGCGACCGCGGCGGTGGCCTCGTCGCGGCGGCGTTCCCAGTAGGCGCGGCCGATGGCCGTCGCTGGCGAGGATGGCGGCCTGGAGTCGCGTCTCCAACGTGGCCACCGACTCCTGCAGCGCCTGTTGCTCGAAGGCGGCAGTCTCGTGAAGGCGACGGGCCGCTTCCTCGTCGTCCCGCGTCACCCTGCGCGAGGAGGAGGCCGGCGACGGGTGCTGGGCGCTGCCACAGACCGGGCAGGAGCAGCCCACGGCCAGGCCGCTCGCCAGCTCGGCCGCCATGCCTGAGATGCGCGCCTCGCGGAGGTCGAGGTGCGCGTCCCGCAGGTCCAGCGCGACCCGGCTCGCCTCGGCGAGCGCGTGCCGCTGCTCCCCGAGCTGACGTCCGAGCGACTGGGCGTCCAGCGCCGCCTGCAGGGCAGCCTCGGCCTTCTCGACGCGGACGAGGTGGTCGCCCAGCCTCGCGGCCAGCTGCTGCTGGCGGTCGCGCTCCAGGAGCAGCGTCTGGCGGCGCGGGGGCAGCTGGCCGAGGGCGTGACCCGCTGCGGACGCCGCCGCGCTGAGCTCCTCGACGTCACGAGCCAGCGTGGTGGCGCGCTCCCGATCGGTCCGCAGCTCCTCCTCGCGCGGCAGCCAGGACTCGGCCACCGCGCGCTGCTCGGCAGACCGCGTGGCCGCCTCGCCGATCCTGGCGGAGTCGACGGCACCCACCTCGATGCCCAGCAGCCCGGTGACCTGGGCGCGGTGCGTGGCGGCCTCCTCCTCGGCGTCGTCGAGGGCGCGTGCGGCCAGTCCGGCTCGTCGTACGAGGGGGACGACCGGCACGGCTCGGTGGTGGTCGGCCAGCTGCTGCTGCCACTGCTGCTCGGCCGCGCCCGTGAGGTCGAGCTGTCGCAGGGTCCGACGCGCCTTGGTGCCCCGGACCTTCCGCTGGGCGACCTCGCGTGCGTCGTCCAACTGCTCCTGGGCACTGGTGCAGCTGACCAGCGGCAGTCTCGAAGGCCTCCTCCTTCGCCGAGGCGTCGGCAGCGGCGCGGTGACGCGTCCCGTCGGCCCAGGCGAGCAGCGAGCCGTCGTCGGCCCTGGGCGCGAGGTCGTGGACGTCCCACTCCTCGGGTACGGCGGTCCCGGCGGCCTCCTGGAAGCGGTTGACGACGGCGGCCACTCGTTCGTGGCAGGACTGGCTGTCGCGGTGCAGGGCGAGCCGACGCTCGACGAGCCAGCGCTCGACGGCCTCGAACCGTTCGGTGCGGAACAGCCGCTGCAGCACGGCCTGCCGCTCCGCGGAGCTGGCGCGGAGGAACGCCTGGAACCGGTTCTGCGGCAGCATCGCCACCTGGGTGAACTGGGCGCAGGTCATGCCCAACAGGCCGGTGACGAGCTGGCCGGCCTCGTCGAGCCGGTTGGTCAGCGTGGTCCATGTTCCGTCGCGCAGCTCCTCGACGACGACGTGGGCCTGCACCCGTGTGGTGCCGGTGCCGCGCTTCTTGGGCCGCTCCCAGGCCGGGGACCGGGTGAACCGGAAGGTGCGCCGCCCCACGGTGAGCTCGAGCGTGACGCGTGGCGCGGTCGCGGCGTCGGCCTGGTCGCTGCGCAGGTGGTGGGCGGTGTGCCGATCGCCCGGCACCTCGCCGTAGAGGGCGAAGCAGACGGCGTCGAGCACGCTGGTCTTGCCGGCTCCGGTGTCGCCGGTGAGGAGGAAGACCCCTCCAGCCGAGAGCTCGTCGAAGTCGACGGAGACGGTGTCGACGAACGGGCCGAACGCCGTCGCCGACAGCTGGTGGAGCCTCATCGGGCCACCGCGGCCAGGCGTTCGGGCAGCAGGTCCCGGTCGTCGGGGCAGCACTCGAGGGCGTCGCGCAGCAAGGCCTCCTCGGCCTCCGTCGCGGCGACGCCGCGGACGTGGTCGACGAAGTCGAGGGTGATCTCGTGGGCGCTCTTGCCGGCGGTCGGCACCCTCTCGGGCGCGCGGTCACCGCCCGCCGGGGCGAAGCGCAGCGCGACAGCGTGGGGGAAGCGGGCACGCAGCCGCTCCATGGCCTCCTGCGGCCGGGTGTCGTCGGTCAGGGTCGCCTGCACCCAGGCCGACTCGGCCGGCGCGTGGACCGGGTCGCGCAGCAGGTCCTCGAGGGTTCCCTCCAGCACGGCGAGCGCTCTCGGCACCGGCGCCTCGACGAACTCGGCGCCACTCACACCGTCGCGACCCAGGTCGACCAGCCAGGAGCCCTTGACGTGGGTCGGCCTCGGAGAACGAGTAGGCGATCGGGGAGCCGCTGTAGCGCACCCCGTCGGCGAGCACGGCCCGGCCGTGGAGGTGGCCGAGGGCGGTGTAGTGCACGCCCTCGAAGAGCGCGGTGGGCACGACCGAGACCCCGCCCACGGTGATGTCGCGCTCGCTGTCGCTGGCCACGCCGCCGGCGACGAAGGCATGGGCCATCACCACCGACCGGGCACCGGGCCGCGACGGCCAGGTCGGTCCGGATGAGCTCCATCGCGTGGGTGAGCGCTGCGTGGTGTGACCTCGCCGGGAGCTGCCACCGGCGCACGAGCACGTCGGGCTCGAGGTAGGGGATGCCGTAGACCGCCACCGGCCCGTGTGCGTCCTCCACGACCACCGGGGTGGCGAGGCCTCGGGGTCGGTGCGCAGGTGGATGCCGGCCAGGTCGACCAGGCGGCTGTTGAAACCGAGCCGTCGCGGCGAGTCGTGGTTGCCGCTGGTCACGACGACGCGGGCCCTCGACGTGGCCAGCCGGTGGAAGGTGTCGTCAGCCAGGGCGACCGCGTCGACCGGCGGCAGCGCCCGGTCGTAGACGTCGCCGGAGACGACCACCACGTCGACCTGCTCGGTCTCGACGGTCTCGATC
Organism: uncultured Actinomycetota bacterium; assembly: GCA_963698945.1. GTDB lineage: Bacteria > Actinomycetota > Actinomycetes > Propionibacteriales > Nocardioidaceae > Marmoricola. The sequence goes on from CAVOST010000010.1 coordinate 84,734, forward strand.
AGGTGGTCGACGAAGGACGCCTGCGCGGCGAGGAGGTCCTCGCCGTGGAAGGACCGGCCGAGGTGCCAGTCGGAGGTGTGCAGCAGGCGCATGTCTCCACGCTAGGAGCGGACGCCGACAATCCTCCGTGGCACACGCCGAAGGGGGCCAGAACGGGTCAAACAACGCCAGGATCGGGCCCTTCGAGACGGTTGCTGCGCAACCTCCTCGGGACCCGACCGCGTGCTGTTGCGCAACCTCCTCGGCACCCGATTCGCTTGCTGCTGCCCAACCGTCACCGGGTCCCTGAGGAGGGCCGCCAGGCCCGTCTCGAAGGGTCAGGTGACCCGGTCGGCGCCGGCGTACACGACGCACCGGTCGCCCCGGGTGAAGCCGGCCAGGACGAGTCCTGCGGACTCGGCCAGCGACAGGGCGAGCGAGGTGGGCGCGCCCACGGCCACCACGGCGCCGATCCCGGAGACGACGGCCTTCTGCACGAGCTCGAACCCGATCCGGCCGCTCAGCACCAGCACCGGCGGCACCGCCTCGCCGCCCAGGATGCGCGAGCCCACGACCTTGTCGACCGCGTTGTGCCGCCCGACGTCCTCGCGTACGACGACGCGACTGCCGTCGACCTCGAAGAGGCCGGCGGCGTGCAACCCGCCCGTGCGGTCGAACCCGGGCTGCTGCTCGCGGAGCCCGTCGGGAAGCCCGATCAGGGTGGCCAGCGCGATCTTCGCCTCGGGACGCGGCGCCGAGTCGGCGAGGACGTCCTGGACGGAGTCGGCGCCGCAGACGCCGCACGCCGAGCTGACCAGCCGGGCAGTCGGCAGCGCCAGCGGGGGAGTGGCGAGCTCGACTGTGACGACGTTGAACTCCTCGAGCTCGCTCAGCGACTCGTCCGTGCAGTACTTCACCGTCCGCACGTCCTCGCGCCGGGTCACCCGCTCGTGCACCAGCCACCCGGCGGCGAGCTCGAAGTCGTGGCCCGGCGTACGCATCGTCACCGCCACGCGCTGGGCCGGGAGCCCGGGCGCCTCGACCCGGATCTCCAGCGGCTCCTCGGTGGCCACGCGGTCTTCGTGGTCGAGGCGCTGTCCGGCGCGGAACTCGCTCACCCGCGTCCGCACTGACGGACCGGGGCGGCGAGCTCGGAGTGAGGTCACGGTCTCGATGGTAGGCCGGTACGCCCGGATCCTGGTCGTGCGGCCGCTAGCGTGAGCCCATGGAACCGGCGCGAGCACGGGCGCGTCCCATCCGAGTGGGTCAGGGTCTGAAGGCTGTCCTCGTGGCCGTCGTGTGCGGCCTCGTGGTGGTGGGCTGCGGGTCCTCGGACTCCTCCGGGAAGGACGACAGCGGGAAGACCGCAGCGTCGGAAAAGGTGGGGCAGTGCCCGGCCGGCTCACTCGCCGTCCAGCAGGCGCGGACGATGGCCACCGTCGACGTCGACGGCGACGGCCGCGCCGACGCCGTGCGGCTGACGGGGGCCGACAACGACTGCCCCAACGTGCTCTTCGCCAAGGTCGCGGGCGGGTACCTCAGCGCGCAGCTCCCGGTCGGGGCGCCCCTCGTCACGAGCGTCGTCGGCGTCGACCTCGAGGGACGCGACGGCGCCCTGGTCGTGACCCGCCAGGACCACCCGCGTGGCGGCTTCCAGCTGCGCGTGTTCGCCACGGGTCCCGACGGGCTGGCGGAGCTGAAGTCGGAGGGCCAACCCCTCGTGCCGTTCGTGGCCACCGACGTCCGGGAGCAGCCGCTCTCCGTCGACTGCCAGGGCGCCCGGGTCGTCGTGACCGAGGCGACGGCACACAGCCCGGCCGGGGTGGTCCCCGCGTGGGACGTGCGCCAGACGGCGTACTCCATCGACGGCAGCGAGGTCACCAACGCCGACGTGAAGGAGATCGCCGACAACGTGCTCGACAAGCAGCTGGGCAAGCGTTACCCGGCGCTGACGAAGTACGCCGTGTTCCCCAGCTGCCGCTCCTGAGGCCTACGCCACCCGCGTGCTCGGCGTCTGCTTCGCGGTCAGCGAGGCGTCGCGCACGACGATGTCCCCGAGGGCGTCGTCGATCCTGGCCATCAGCTCGGACGGGATCTTCACACCGGCCGCCTTGACGTTCTCGCTGACCTGCTCGGGGCGTGAGGCGCCGACGAGGGCCGCGGCCACGTTGTCGTTCTGCAGCACCCAGGCCACGGCCAGCTGGGCCATGGACAGGTCGAGCTCGTCGGCGACCGGCTTGAGCTCCTGGACCCGCTTCAGGACGTCGTCCTCCATGAAGCGCTTGATCATGTCGGCGCCGCCCTTGTCGTCGGTGGCGCGCGAGCCCTCGGGCGGGGCCTGGCCGGGCTGGTACTTGCCGCTCAGCACGCCCTGCGCGATGGGCGACCACACGATCTGGGAGATGCCGAGCTCCTCGCAGGTCGGCACCACCTCGTCCTCGATGACGCGCCAGAGCATGGAGTACTGGGGCTGGGAGGAGATCAGCTGGAAGCCGAGGTCCTGCGCCAGGTCGTGGCCGGCGCGGATCTGCTCGGCGGTCCACTCGCTCACCCCGATGTAGAGCGCCTTGCCCTGCCGTACGACGTCCGCGAACGCCTGCATCGTCTCCTCGAGCGGCGTCTCCGTGTCGTAGCGATGGGCCTGGTAGAGGTCGACGTAGTCGGTCTGCAGCCGCTCGAGCGAGCCGTTGATCGACTCCATGATGTGCTTGCGCGAGAGCCCGGTGTCGTTCTTGCCGCCCGGCCCGGTCGGCCAGTAGACCTTGGTGAAGATCTCCAGCGACTCGCGGCGCTCGCCCTTCAGCGCCTCGCCGAGCACGGACTCCGCCTTGGTGTTGGCGTAGACGTCAGCGGTGTCGAAGGTGCTGATGCCCTCGTCCAGGGCGGCGCGCACGCACTGAGTGGCGACGTCGTTCTCCACCTGGGAGCCGTGGGTCAGCCAGTTGCCGTAGGTGATCTCCGAGATCTTGAGGCCGGAGTTGCCGAGGTAGCGGAATTCCATGTGCCGACCCTAGCGGGCACGACGAAGGAGTGCCTGGCGTGGGGAGGCAGGTTGAGCAAGCCCTGCGACCGAGCCTGCGAGGTCGCAACGGCGGGTCGAAACCACCTACGGGGCTACTTCACCGAGTTGATCTCGGTCTCGAGCTTGGGGCTGGTGTTCCCGTGGGAGTTCGCGGGGTAGGCCCCGCCCTTCGCCACGCCCTGCACCACCTTGACGCCGGCCGCGCTCATCCGGCCGAAGTCGGTGTAGGCGTTGGGCAGCGGCGAGTCCTGGTAGACGAGGAAGAACTGCGAGCCACCGGTGTCCGGCCCGCCGTTGGCCAGGGCGACCGAGCCGGTCGTGTAGGTGCAGTAGGGCCGGCCGCTGCGCGGGTCGACCTGGTCGTAGCAGGGCTGCAGCCGTGGGTCGTTGTCGACCAGCTCGTCCTCGACGTAGAACCCCGGTCCACCGGCACCTCCGTTGTCGTCGTCGACCTTCCCGGTCGCCGTCGGGTCACCGCACTGCAGCACGTACAGGCCGTTGCCGGTCAGCCGGTGGCAGTGGGTGTGGTCGAAGTACCCCTGCTTGGCGAGGGACACGAACGCGTTGACCGTGCAGGGCGCGTGGTCCTTGTCGAGGCTGACCTTGATGTCGCCTCGGTTGGTCGAGATCGTCATCTCGGCCGGCAGGTCCTTCGGCGGGTCGCCGGGTGGCAGCTCGGCCTTCTTCGAGGCCCCCGCCGGGTCCTCGGCGTACGTGCACTGCGACTTCTTCTCCACCTTGGGGGTGCTCGTGCCCCCACTGCCGCACGCGGCCAGCGACCCCGCCATGAGGAGTACGGCGGTCAGCGGGGCCAGACGTCGCAGGAAAGTCACCCGCGGGAGGGTAGCGACCCACCCTGAGGACTTCCTGACCGCCTGCGCCGACCCCGGTGTCGAACCGCCTGCCGGACCCCCGGTGATGCTTAGGATGAGGACCAATGACAGTCACCGAGCAGTCCGCGAAAGCACCCAGCGTCCTCGTAGTGGACGACGAGCCCGAGATGCGCATGCTCGCGAAGGTCTTCCTCGAGAGGGGCGGGTTCAACGTCATCGAGGAGGCTGCGGACGGCCCACAAGCACTGGAGCAGTTCCAGCACTTCCATCCACCGCCGATCCCCGCGATCGTCCTCCTGGACAACCGCATGCCTGGCCTCACAGGACTCGAGGTGGCCGAGGAGATGCTGTCCAGGAACGCCGACCAGATGATCGTGCTCTTCTCGGCCCATCTCGACCCCGACATCGAGGAACGCGCCCGCGAGATAGGGATCGCCGCCTGCGTCTCGAAGATGCAGGCGTCCCGACTCGCCGAGATCATCCGGACGCTGCTGCAGAAAGCGTGACCGTTGGCGAGGAGGCGACGCTCAGCGAGCCTCTGCCTTCCGCAGCACTGACGTGAACTGCTTCCCGAGCGCCCGCGACCCGGCGATGGGGATCAACGCACTGATCAGCCGGCCCTTCAAGGAGTTGGGCACGCGCGTGAGGCTGACCTTCAGGTCAGTGCCCCCGTCAGCCGGCGTGAGCTCGTAGCGCCAGCCGCTGCCCGGCCCCCAGAGGTTCGACTCCAGGGTGTCGATGGCCACGGTGCCGGCGGTGGCGTCCCAGGAGTAGCGCTCGCGCTCCCAGCCCATGCCGTTGCCCTCGGTGACCTCCGCCCAGCCAGGGCCCTGTTCGTGCAGCTTGAAGTGCGCGTCGTCGACGTTGGGCCACCTGGTGGCCCGCTCCGGTCCGAAGTCGGTGATCAGCGTCATCACCTCGCTCGGCGACAAGGTCGTGTGGACCGTGAACCCCGTTTTCGACATCGTCCTCGCGCCTCTCGTCGGGCGGAGGATCCGCCGTCGACGTACATCATCCGCTGCGCGTGGTTGCCTGGCTCCTCCCGGTCGCGAGGAGCGCCGTCAGCCGCAGCGGGTAGTGGCCACCGACCGTCCGGAGGCCGTCCATCTCCCGGAAGCAGGCGTCGCGATAGTCGGCCAGCGCCTCCGGGGGCAGCTGCTCCAGGAGCCCGCGCACGCTGAACGACCAGCGCCAGTCCCACCACTGCTGCTTGGACGCGAACTGGATCTCTGTCTCCTCCCGATGCACCCGGAGGTCGGTGAAGGCCGCCGCGCGGAGCAGCTCCGTCACGTCGTCGGCGTGGTCGAAGGGCTGCTGCCGGGCACGGATGCGCGGCGTGCCAGCGGTGGAGAGCAGGTCGTCCTCGAAGCTCCAGCGCTCGTCGTCCTCGCCCCAGGTCGACACCGCGACGACACCGCGCGGCCGAAGCACCCGGTGGAACTCGGCCGCCGCGCGCGCAGGGTCAGGCAGGAAGAACAACGCGAACGCAGCGGTGAGTACGTCGAAGCGGGCATCGGGGAACTCGAGGTGCTCAGCGTCCATGACGCGGAGGTCGACGTCGGTGACTCCCGCCGCGCGGAGGTCGACCGAAGCGAGGTCGACCATGGCCGGCGAGACGTCGACCCCGGTCAGGCGGTCGATCCCGCGCCCAGCGGCCGCGACGAGCACGGCGCCTCGTCCGCAGGCGACGTCGAGCAGGTGGGCGTCGCGGGGCAGGGCGGCCACATCGAGGAGGCGCTCGGCGAAGTTTGCGTGGTGCGCCGCGCCGATGCGGTCATAGGTGGGCGCCGCCCGGTCGAAGACACCTGCCAACCACGCCTTGTGGTCATCCACGCCAGCCAGCGTAGTTTCGCGCGGAGTCCTCATCGACCCCGTCGCCACGGCTCGGCCGGTGCGGCGACGTACTGCCTCAGCACGTGGCGCCACGGGATGGTGGCGATGATGACCACGACCCAGAGGACGGCCCCGGTCTGGTCGCGGGTGGCGCCCACGAGCGCGTCGTCGGCCCAGAGCGGGAGGGCCACGACCCCCAGCCAGATGACCTTCAAGGTGACCTCGAACAACAGGACGGGGAGCATGCGGACCGGGTACCGGACGCCCAGCAACGCGAGCAGCGACATCGCCGCGAGGATGCACTCGATCGTGCCTTCCTCGAGCGTCCAGTCGCTGTGCTCGAGGAGCTGCGGCCACGTGACCACGGCGAGTCCGACCCCAGGACGAGGTAGCCCACGCGCAGCAGGTTCAGCTGCCAGAGCGCGAGGCCTGCACCGCGGCGCTCGGATTGTCCCCGAAGGGGCGCCGATGCCGGCGCCCCTTGCTGTAGCGGCTTCATGATGCTGGCTCCTTGGTGGGTGTCGATGTCCTGCGCGAGTTGCGAGGGGGCGTTCAGTGCATGTGCATGTGGCCACCGGCGCCCTCGATCGGGGTGGCGGGCATCCGGAGCAGGGCGAAGACCGCGACGGCGGCACCCATGACGGCGGCGCCGACGAACCCGGCTGAGAACGCGTCGGCGGCACCGGTCGCGGTGACCAGGGAGCCGGCGCTGCTGGCGACCGCGGACAGGATGGCGACGCCGAGCGCGGCACCGATCTCGTGGCCGGTCATCAGGAAGCCGGAGGCGACGCCGGCGTGGGAGGCGGGGATGCCCGCCATCGAGGTCACCGACACGGGCACGAACACCATGCCGACTCCCAGACCCAGGATGGTCAGGCCGGGGAGGACGTCGGTTGCGAAGTGAGCGTGGGTACCGGCGGTGGACAGCCACAGCGACGAGCCGACGGTGATGAGCAGTCCGACGGTCGCGATGACGCGGGGTGAGAGGTGGGCCAGCAGGTGCCGCGCGACCAGTGTCCCGACGGTGATGGCGAACGCGAACGGCAGGAACCCGAGCCCGGTCTCGAGGGCGGAGAAGCCGAGCACCGTCTGGACGAAGATCGAGGTAAGGAAGACGGTGCCGACCAGGATGCCGGTCACGCCGAGCATGACGGCGGTGCCGGAGACGAGGGTCTGCAGCTTCCAGATGTGCGGCGGGAACAGCGGCTTGGCCGCGCGCTGCTCGAGCTTCAGGAAGGCACCCAGCAGGACAGCCGAGACGCCCAGTGAGATGGCGGTGTGCACAGAGGCCCAGCCGTGCGTGGTGGTGCCGTTCACTCCGTAGACGAGGGTGGCCAGACCACCGATGACGGCCGCGGCTGCGGGGAGATCGAAGTCCCGGACACTGGGTCGCGGCGTGGTGTCCCTGACGATGACCCGGCGTCCGATGAGGAGCGCTGCTGCACCGATGGGGCCGTTGATCCAGAAGATGGCCTGCCAGCTGGCCCAGGTGGTCAGGGCGCCGCCGAGGAGGACTCCGGCCGCGACACCGAGACTGCCCACTGCACCCCACATGGCGAGTGCGGTCTTGCGCTGGGTGCCTTCGTAGGTGGTCATGATCAGCGAGAGCGCTGACGGGGTGAGCAGTGCGGCGCTGAATCCCTGGATCCCGCGGGCCGCGATGAGCTGGCTGCTGCTCTCGGCGATCGCGCTGACCAGGGAGGCGATGGTGAAGAGGCTCAGCCCGGTCAGGAACACGCGGCGTCGGGAGAGCAGGTCGGCGATGCGGCCGCCCAGGAGCAGGCAGCCACCGGACATCATCAGGTAGGCGGTGACCAGCCATGCCAGCTGGCCGCCTTGCAGGTGCAACGCGCTGCCGATGGAAGGCAGGGCGGTGTTGACGACCGAGATGTCGAGGACGACCAGGATCTGGGCGGCGAGGGCCACCGCCAGCAGCGCCCAGGACTTCTTCGGAGGGTCGGGTTCGTCGACGTGGTGGATGTGGGGCTCGGAGTGGGTGGTGTGCGACATCGGAACTCCTCGGTTGGTGGGGCTGATGGATCGGTTCTGTCCGGGTGGGCTGCGGTCAGCGCGCGTCCAGCGGTGTGCCGGTGCGGACTGATGCGATGACCTCGGTGACGGCGTGCACGGACGCGGCGGCGGGTTCGGGGTCGCCGAGCAGGCCGGCGTGGGTGGAGTCCACGGCTCGGTGGACGTGGTTGCTCGAGAGCGCGGCGAGCTGGTCCTGGGCACCGTCCCAGCCGGCGTCGTGGAGGGACTCCGACGCGGTGAGCACGGCGAGCGGTCGCCCGCCGAGGGTGCGGAGCGCTTGAGCCTGGGCGAACACCCGCGGAGCGACCGACACCTCGTCACGCATGTTCCGCGCCGATTGCGCGGTGGAGGCGAGAGCGCTGACCTGGTCACCCGCCGGTGCCGGCAGGTCCGAGCCACCGGCCATCCTGGACAGTCCCAGGCGGGTGAGCGTGGGAAGCAGGGCGAGGCCGCGCCGCATGACGGCGTACTGGCCGGGGTAGGCGGGGATCTTGGTGAGCTGGTAGGGGCTCGAGCTGTCTAGGAGCACCATGCCGGCGACCTGCTCGGGGTAGCGGGCGGCGTACGTCATGGCGTAGGTGCCGCCGGTCGAGTGCCCGACCAGCACGAAGGGACCTGTCTCGCCGGCCGCGGCGAGCAGGGCGTGCAGGTCCTTGGCAGCGGCCACTCCGTCCTGGGGGTGCTCGGCCTCCTCGCTCCAGCCCTGTCCCGCGCGGTCGTAGGCGCAGACCCGGGTGGTGTCGGCCAGCGGACCTGAGATCCGGGCCCAGGAGGCAGACATCTCGCCCATGCCGTTGGAGAGCACGACCGTGGGGCCGCCGTGCCCGCGGCAGTCGAGGTGCAGCCGGTGGCCGCCGACGTCGTAGGTCGCGCCGGGGGCGGCGAAGGCGTCCTGGTCGTGGGCGACCGCGAGGTTCTGGTACGTCGCGCCGACGGCTGCGAGCACCAGCACGGCGATGACAGGCGTGAGCATCCAGCGTCCGGCACCGGTGAGGGAGCGGCGCAGCTGGACGAACATCCACACGGCGAGCGCCAGCACGACCGGCGGCCACACCCAGCTCAGCCAGGCCATGGCGTCGTACCCCGGCGTGAACGCCAGCAGAGCGAGGCCGCTACCGCCCATCACCGCGGCGGGGACGGCCGCCCAGCGCTGCGGCCGAGTGGTGTAGCGGCTGGTGAGCGCAGCGATCAGCGCCCACCCGAACCCGAAGGCGAACAGGATCGAGCCGATGATGACGCTCTCGGTCCCACCCGCGAAGACGACCAGGATGAGCAGCAGCGCGGTCGCCAGGCCCGCGGCCAGCGACCCGGCGACGATGCGGCCCACCGGCCCGGGCCTCGGTCGCGAAGGCAACGTCGGTGTCGTCCAGGTGGCCGGCGGGGTGGATGTCGACGCTCATGAGGTTCTCGCTCTCGCAGTCGGTGGTGCACTGCTCTCGAGCGTGGACGTGAACGGGTTTGCTCACCCCGGTCAGATGGCCGGGATGCGGGCTTGTTGCTAGCCGAGCTCGAGCTGCGCGAGCTCGCCGCGCGAGGTGACTCCGGCCTTGGCGAACACGTTGCGCAGGTGGAAGGCCACGGTGCGTGGGGAGACCCAGATCTGGGCTGCGACGTCCTTGTTGGAGAGGCCCGAGGCCACGAGCTGAGCGACCTTGAGCTCCATCGGGGTGAGGCTCACCTGGGTGGTGACGTCGCGCTTGCGGGCGGTCTCGCCCGACGCGCGCAGCTCGACCGTCGCTCGCTGGACGAGTGTCTCGGCGTGCTCGTCGCTGAAGGTCTCCAGGGCGCGCCGCAGGTGCTGGCGGGCGTCGACCCGGCGCTGGGCGCGACGGAGCCACTCCCCGTAGGCGAGCTCGGTGCGAGCCTCGTCCAGCCGGCGGCCGGCGCCCCGGTGATGGGAGAGGGCGTCCTGGAACAGGGCGTCAGCCTCGCCGGCGTCCGCAGCCGTCATTGCTCGTCCGTAGGCGACTGCGGCCAGTGCCCACGGTCTGCCGGTGCCCTCGGCGAAGCCGGCGAGCTCGTCGACCCATCGGCGTGCCAGCTCGGGTTCGCCGGCTCGCACCGCTGCGTCGATGCGCTCGACCGCGGCCATCCTGGCCAGGACAGGGAGCCGGAACCGACTCAGGTGGTGGAGGGCGCCGAAGGCGTCACCCGTCGCCCGCTGCGCGGATCCCCTTCGCCCAGCGGGTGAGGTCGTGGACGGGATCGGTCAGGATGCCCAGCGGGTACGCCGCCACGACCTCGTCGAGGTCGCGCAGGATGGTGGTCGTAGTCGTCCCGACCCTGCAGCGCGGCGAGCAGGGCCAGCCATGCCAACGGCGGGGCGGTCATCGCGCGCTCACCCATGCTCTGCCCGATGGCGAGGGCCTCCTCGGCATTGCTGCGCACGGCGGCGAGGTCCCCGGCGACGAGATGACCGAAGCACAACCGCTGGAGTGCATAGACCACCGACGTGATGGCACCACGGTCCCGGGCTCGCGACAGGGCCAGGTGTAGAACCGATGTTGGGCAGTGTCATCACCCAGCTGGAGGGCAGCGTTTCCGAGGTTCCCCATGACGGCGAGGTCGTCCACCTCCTCGCCGCTCACCAGTGCCGACGTCGAGCGCTGCGACCGCACCCGACCAGTCTCTCCTCGGTCGTGGCGTCATGGCGACGAGCATGTGCTCGAGGCACGGGTGCGAGGACGGTCGCCCGCTGAGGGCTTCACGAGAACGTCGCCGGAGGGAAGAACGGCGCCACTGTCGACCGCGTAGGTGCGCATGATCGCAGCGGCGACGGCCTATCTCCAGGGCACGCAGCGGGTCGGCGGCGCGGACGGCGCGGGCGGCGTCGATGAAGATCTGGTGAGCGTCGGTGGCCGAGCCGATGTTGACCTCGATGTGCCCTCGCAGGCGAGCGATGTCGCTGAGCAGGACCGGGTCGGCGGCGGTCTCTCGTGCTGCGGAGAGCATCGCCTGGGCCGCGGCGGCCTGCCCGCACGCCCAGGCGGTGCGGGCCGCGGCGAACGTCAGTGCGGCACGCTGCGGCGCCTCGGTCAGAGCTGCCGCCCGTTCGTAGGCAGCCATCGCGGCCACGTAGCCACCACGGCGCTCCGCCCGCGAACCGGCGAGCTCGAGAGCCGCGGCGACCTCGGGGTCCGGCCCCGAGGCGGCTGCGGCGCGGTGCCATGCCTCGCGGTCGGGGTCGCCGAGTCCGGCCAGCGCGTCAGCCAGCGCCTGGTGCGCCGTACGTCGTTGCTCGCCCGTGGCGGCCTGGTAGACCGCGGAGCGGACGAGTGGGTGACGCACCCTGACCGAGTCGGACTCGGTGCTGAGGAGCCCGGAGGCCACGGCGTCCTCGAGAGCCTGGTCGTCTACGCCGAGCGTCGAGGCGGCACGGCTCACGACCGCGAGGTCGCCGGTGTCGTCCGCGGCGACGACCAGCAGCAGTGACTGCACCGGGGGCGGCAGCAGCCGGCTGCGGTCGAGGAAGGCCTGTTCGACGCGGGTGGTGAGGTGCAGCTGCGGCGGCAGGGGGAGGACCCACCGAGCTGGTCCGGGCTGAGCTCGGTCGGCAGCTCCAGCAGCGCCAGCGGGTTCCCGCCGCTCTCTGCCATCAGCCGTTCGACGACCTCCGGCGCCGTCGCGTCGCGCAGCCGCTGGTCGAGGAGCTCCCGCGCGGCAGCAGGGTCGAGACCGGCCAGCTGGAGCTCACCGATGCCGTCCGGGAGGAACGGTGTCGCAGCCCCGTCACGGGCGGAGAAGACCATCAGCATGCGGTCCGCGCCGAGCCGGCGCGCGCAGAACACCAGCGCGTTCGCGGTCGCGGAGTCGAGCCAGTGTGCGTCGTCGACGACGCACAGCACGGTGCTCTCCTCGGCGGCCGCCGTCAGCATCGAGAGGGTCGCGACTGCGACCAGGAACGGCTCGATCGACGGCCCGTCCTCCTCGCCGAACGCGACCCGCAGCGCTCTGGCTTGCGGGACGGGGAGCTGGTCACGCAGGCGCATCACCGGAAGCAGCAGCCGATGGAGCGCCGCGAACGCCAACGGCGCCTCGACCTCGAGTCCCTGGGTGCGGAGCACCAGCACCCCGTCCGCGCCGGCGACCAGCTCATCGAGCAGGGCCGACTTGCCGACACCCGGTTCGCCCCGGACGACCAGGCTGCCCGAGACACCGTGACGAGCCTGCTCGAGGAGCTCTGCCAGGTGCGCGGTCTCGAGGTCGCGGCCGACAAGCACGCTGTGACCGTACTACTGCGCGGAGGGCACGCGGGCAAACCCGGCTCTTTGACCGGGGCGAGACAGCGAACGGAGCGCGAGCTTAGGCGCAGCCGTACGGAGGACGCAGCGTCCCTCGCAGCGGTCACATCCGCCACCCCAAGGAGAAATCGACATGCAGCACCCACCCCACCTCGACACGGTGAGCGTCGAGGACACGTCCGCGCAGCACCACATCGGGCTGCTCCTCTTCGACGGGGTCGAGGAGCTCGACGCGGTCGGCCCCTGGGAGGTGCTGGCCTACTGGACCCTGCACCACCCGGAGGACGGTTGGTCCGTCTCGTGCCTGTCGGCCGGCGGCGGGGACGTCATCGGCGCGAAGAACCTCGTCCTGGGTGCGCACCACTCCCTCGACGATGCGCCCGCGCTCGACGTGCTGATCCACCCCGGCGGACACGGCACCCGCCGGCTGCTGCGCGACCCCGAGCACCTCAACTGGATCCGGGCCCAACGCACGCACGTCCCGTTGATGGCCTCGGTGTGCACCGGGAGCCTGGTCTACGCGGCGGCCGGGTTGCTGACGGGGAGGCCGGCGACGACCCACTGGGCGTCGCTCAACCTGCTCTCCGAGCTCGACCCCACCGTGATGACCGACGTCGACGCCCGGTTCGTCGACGACGGTGACCTGCTCACCAGCGCCGGCGTCTCCGCCGGCATCGACATGGCCCTGCACCTGGTCGCCCGGCTCGCCGGGATCGAGCGTGCCCGCGAGGTACGTCGCGGCATCCAGTACGACCCGCACCCACCGGTCTGAGGGGCGAGGACATGCCCGCCCTCCGGCAAGACCCAGCACCACGAAAGGACAGCACCATGACCACCAGCGCTCGAACCCCCGCCAGGACCTGGCTCCGCCGTGTCCTGCTGACGACCGTGACCTGCATCCTCGGGCTCGCCACCCTGGCCGGCATCGTCCTCGCGGGGGCGACCGTGACCAGCCGCAGCACCCATCAGCCCGCTCCCCCGTACCTCGACGGACGCTCCCACGACGTCGCTCCAGCACGCCGAGCCCGGCCACGCGGCGGACCCCACAGGTGCCCACGGTCGACGGCTCGTCGTCGCGTTCGTCGCGGGCACGAGCGGCACCGTCGCCAGCGACCTCCTCGCGCCGTACGACATCTTCGCGAGCTCGCCCGCGTTCAGCGACCTACGTCGTCGCCGACGACGCCACCCCGGCCCCCTCGAGGGCGGGCCGCTCGTCGTTCCGACGTACACGTTCGCCGACGTCGACGCAGACCCCAGCCTGAGGCCCGACCTGGTCGTGGTGCCCGGACTCGACGAAGCCGGAAGGTGCCGACCGAAGCGCCACTCCGCAGCTGGGTCGCCCGCCAGCACGATGACGGGGCAAGGGTCCTGGGCGTGTGCAGCGGATCGCTCGTCCTCGCCGCCACCGGCATGCTCGACGGGCTCCACGCCACCAGCCACTGGTCCCGCATCAGCGCCCTCGAGGCAGAGCCGACCGGCGGTGCACTGGCTGCGCGGGCGCCGGTACGTCGAGGACGGGTCCGTCACCACCACGGCCGCGGTGACCTCCGGGGTCCCGGCAGCCCTCCACCTGGTCGCTGAGCTCGCCGGGCCGACCGAGGCACAGCGGGTGGCAGACCTGCACCCGGAGCTCGACTGGACCCCGACCCAGACGACCCGCATCCCCGACGACCACTTCGCGCGCCGACGACTGGCCGGTGGGGCTCAACTACGTGATGCCGTGGTTCCGGCCGACCGTCGGCATCGTCCTGCGCGACGGCGTCGGCGAGCTGGACGCCACCGCGGCGTTCGAGGTGTACAGCCAGTCCGCGGCCGCCCGCACCGTCGCCCTCGCCACGCACGACACGGTCCGGACGCGTCACGGCCTCGTCCTGCTCACCACCAGCTTCGCCGACGCTCCCGACCTGTCCCGTGTCGTCGTCCCCGGCGCCGACGGTCCCGGCGCCATCGACCCCCGACTGCGCGCCTGGGCCGGAACCAGCGGAGTCGACTCTCGAACCGCTGGCGATCCGTTCGGGTCGGAGGGATCCGCGGTGGAGGCGGTTTCGCCGCGGCGCTGCAGAACCTCGCCGACCACTCCGACGCCGCAACCACGTCGGCGACGGCCAAGATGATCGGCTACCCGACCACGGGTCTCGACCTCACCGGCCAACCACCGCCCGTGGCGGACCGGTCCTGCTCGCCCTCGTCGGCCTCGCGCTCGCAGTCCTCGTCGGTCTCGCCCCCGTGCGGTTGCTTCGTCGTCACTCGATCCGCTCGGCCAGCGAGACGACGATGCCTTCGGGCCCACGCACGTAGGCCATCAGCCAGCAGTCCTCGTGCCGGCCGACGCCGCCGACGAGCCCGTACCCGTCCGAAGCCAGGCGATCGACCGTCGCCTGCAGGTCGGTGATCTCGAAGCAGACGTTGCGCAGGCCCAGCACGTTCGCCATCGCGTCGGGGGATCCTGGCTCGTGGTCGGGCCTGACGAACCTCGCAAGCTCCAGGCGGGTTCCTCCGTCGGGCGGCCGCAGCATGACGACCTCGGTGCGGGAGTTCGGGATGCCGCAGACGGTGTCCAGGAACTCGCCCTCCACGAACGTGCGGCCCTCGACCTCGAGACCCAGCCCGACGAAGAACGCCGTGGCCGAGTCGAGGTCGTCGACGGTGATCCCTACGTGGTCGAAATGCCTGATATGTGACATGGCTGCCATCCTCCTGCGCTGCTGGTGGTCTTGCTGGGGGAGCGGAGCCGCCGCGGCGTTCTCGACATGCTCTCCTCAGACTGCGATCAGCTGGAGGTAGCCCAGTCCCAGCACGCCGCGGTAACCATCGAGGTAGGCCGCCTGCTGCCGGGCGGCGCGGTCGCGGACCGCAGCGGCGTCCGGGTCGTCGGGGGAGTGGGTGGCCAGCCAGCGGGCGCAGCCGGCGGTGAAGCCGGACTCGAAGGCGTCCCACTCCTCCAGCGAGGCCTCGCCGACCGCGGCGATCGCGAAGCCGGCGTCGGTGGCGAGGCGGGTCAGCCGGCCGAGGTCGACGAACTCGTCGTCGCGACCCGACAGGGGAGCGGTGGCAGCGGGTGTGGGTGGCCGCGACCAGATCCCGTCGCCGTACACGACCCGTCCGCCGTCGCGGACCCGGCCGCGGATCGCGTCGAACGCTGCGGCGTAGTCGAGCGGCTGGTTCTCCTCGACGGGAGGTCCCCAGACCTGGGTCGAGCCGACGGCGATCAGGGCGTCGACGGCTGCCGGCCCGACGGACTCGCCGTCACCGGCCAGGAAGGTGGCGCGGCCGGAGAGTCCGCGCTCCGCGGCCCGGCGCCCCGCCTCCGCGAGGGAGGCCTCGTCGAGGTCGACACCGATCACCGAACTGGCGGGCGCAGCGGACGCGACCCTCAGCAGCAGCTCGGCCCAGCCGCAGCCGATGTCGAGCACCGTGGCGCCCTCAGCGAGGTCCGCGACCAGCCACGAGACCAGTCGTGATGCGCGTTCCTCCGACATCGGCGACAGGAACGTCAGGTCGTCGTGCAGCGGAGCCAGGTCGAGGGCCATCGCCCCATTGTGGTGGCACAATCGCAGCCATGGCCGAGCCGGTGACCGTGTTCAGGCCTGGTGACCTCGAGCCTGCGGACCCGACGCCCGGCATGGCACGAGCCAGGGCCTTCGAGGGTGACCTGCTCTGGGCCGGCCAGGTGGTGACGGAGCCCGGTGCGGTCTCGGGGTGGCACCACCACGACATCAACGACACCAGCCTCTACATCGTCTCGGGCGTGCTGCGGCTGGAGTACGAGGGCCATGACGGGTACGTCGACGCGGTGGCCGGCGACTTCGTGCACGTGCCGGCCCACACCGTGCACCGGGAGTCGAACCCGGCGGACGAGCCGTCAGTGGCGGTGATCGCCCGCGCCGGCGGGGGAGTCCCGACCGTCAACGTCGACCCACCCCGTTGAAGTAGTCCCGCTAGGGGCGCAGCTTCTTCGACATCCCATAGGTGCGGTTCACGATCGCCTCGACCGCCGACCGGGGGAGAGCGCGGCGCAGCGCGAAGACCGTCGGCGCGTTGCTGCCGACGGCATACAGGGGTGCCGGCTCGTCGTCCTCGATCGCCTCGAGGATGGTGCGCGCCACGCGGCCGGCCGTGATCCCCTCACGCTCGTTGCCGTCGAGGACCTTGAGCATCTTCTTGAACGGCCGGGCGTGGGGGGAGGTGTCCGATATGTACTTCGTGCGCCGCTGGCTGATCCCGGTCTTGACCGAGCCCGGTTCCACGGTGGTCAGCCACACCCCGTAGGGCGCCATCTCGTAGCGGGCCGCCGTGGCGAAGCCCTTGAGTGCCGCCTTGCTCGCGACGTAGGAGGACCGGTAGGCGAGCGGGAAGCTGGCCAGCATCGAGCCGACCATCACGACGCGGCCGTAGCCACGCTGGCGCATCCCCGGCAGCAGTCGCTGGGTCAGGTGGACCGGACCGAGCACGTTGACGTTCATCACCCGCTGCAGGGCGCCGAGCGGGATCTCCTCGAGCGGCCCGCTCTGCGACTCACCGGCATTGTTGACCAGGATGTCGACCTTGACGCCCTCGGAGTGCAGCGCCCCCAGCAGTCCGTCGATCGAGCCCATGTCGCGCAGGTCGAGCTCCCGGTAGAGGACACCGTCGAGCCGGTCCGCCGCCGGGATACGTGACGGTGCCCGGCTGGTGCCGACGACCCGGTGACCGCGCTCCACGAGCCGTTTCGCGGTGGCGCGGCCGATCCCCGACGTCGCTCCGGTCACCAGGGCGGTGCGAGGTGGCGGCGAGCTCATGGGGGAACGTTAGCCCGCTTCGGCCGGCTTGTCGGTGGTCGTGGTTAGCGTGGCAGGCAAGACCTACCTAGGAGATCGACGATGACGACGCTGAAGGACCGGCCCAACACCGCCCTGGTGGTGATCGACGTGCAGAAGGGAGTCGTGGACGGCAACCACGAGCGCGACGCCGTGGTGACCAACATCAGTTCCCTCGTGGACAAGGCGCGCGCGGGCGGCGTGCCGGTCGTCTGGGTGCAGCACAACGACGACCACCTCGAGAAGGGCAGCGAGAAGTGGGAGTACGTCGACGAGCTCGTCCGTGAGGACTCCGAGGCGCTCGTCCACAAGTCCCACGGCGACTCCTTCGAGGACACCGATCTCGAGGACGTGCTGGCCGGCGGCGGTGTCGGGAAGCTGGTCGTGGCGGGTGCCCAGACCGACGAGTGCATCCGTTCGACCATCCACGGGGCGTTCACACGCGGCTACGACGTGACGCTGGTCGGCGACGCACACACGACGGAGGACCTCAGTGAGTACGGCGCGCCGACGCCCGACCTGGTGATCGCGCACACCAACCTCTACTGGAAGTACCACGAGGCCCCGGGGCGCGACGCCGGCGTCGTGACGACCGAAGAGGTCAGCTTCGACGCCTGAGCGACGAGGGGAGGGCCCGATCAGGCCCTCCCTCTCCATTACTTGACATAATGCACCTTATCGGCGACTTACGATCAAGTGTGCGAGTGGGCGGGAAGCACTGCTCACGCCGTGCTGATGGACAGCTCCACCGGTGCCGCGAGCGTGTGCCCGACCGGCGACGACGCGGCGACTCGAGCGTGAAGTGCCGCTTCGGCCTCGGCATCGGCGTCGGTGACCAGGTCGACGATCGCGCGGATCTCCGAGAAACCTGCATGCCCTTCAGTCACACCCAGGAACGACCGCAGGTCGATGTCGCCGTCCAGCTTGATGTCGAGACTCTCGATGGAGATGCCGGCGACGCTGGCGTTGGCGGCGTACCCCACGGCCAGGCAGTTGCCCAGGGCGCCGAGCAGCTGCTCGACAGGGTTCGGCGCGGAGTCCCCGCCACCCAGGGTCGTGGGCTCGTCGGACG
The DNA here is from genome assembly GCA_963698945.1 of uncultured Actinomycetota bacterium. Lineage (GTDB taxonomy): Bacteria > Actinomycetota > Actinomycetes > Propionibacteriales > Nocardioidaceae > Marmoricola. The sequence continues at coordinate 102,541 of CAVOST010000010.1, forward strand.
GGATCGGTTCGAAGACCCGGACCTTCGCGCTCGATCGGAACGCACCGTCCCAGTGCACCTCGGCCGCCCAGGTCGTGTGGGCCTTGTCCGGGCTCTCGACGATCTTCTGGACGAGTCCCCCGACGGCGGCGAGGTCGACGTCGTTGAGCGTGGTCTGGGTGGTGGTTGTCATGGCAGCTCCTCAGGACTTGGGTGGGTGGTCCGTGAAAAACTACAGTAAGTCACTAGAACTAATCTAGAACACGCCCGGTCGTAACCCGGGCCGCGTCCGCGTCGTTCCTTGCAGCAGGGAGGCCTCCAGCGACACCACCGTGGAGACCGCGTGAGAAACGCCAGGAAGACAGCCAGCACCAGCGCAGACGTGCCCACCCGACGCAGCCGGGCGGTGCGGGTAGCGACCGCAGCGCTGATGGGCCTTGCTCTCGTCGTCGTGCTGCCCACGGTGGCCCAGGCACACGTGGAGCGGCCGTCGTACTGGCCGGATCCCGCACCTGACTGCTCGATCTCCCCGTGCGCCGGTGGCACGGTGCCGACGGCGCGCTCGTTGGCGTCCGCGCTGGACGACTCGCGTCCCGGCACGACCCGCGTGGTGTGCCAGGCCGGACTCCCTCGACCGGCTCCGCAGCTCGGTCACCCGTGCTCGCGGCGCGGGCTACTACATCCGGCCGACCGACCACCGCGCCCTGAGCGCCGACGCAGGCCTACGACGCTGCTCAGCACCAACAAGGCCCTGTTCAGCAGGTGCCGGTTCCACAGCATCCAGACGGCCGTCAACGCCTCCGGCAACAACGACCGCGTCGTGGTGATGCCCGGTCTGTACGACGAACCGGTCTCCCGGGCCCAGCCGACGCACGATCCCGCCTGCTCGAAGTACGCCATGAAGAGCGACAGCGGTGATCCCGGGGCGCTGAGCCACGACTACCAGATCCACTGTCCCAACGACGCGAACCTGGTGGCCGTGATCGGCCGCGGCCCGGACACCGCCCCGCCGCCGTCGCCCGCCTCGCGAGGACCGCCACGGGATCCCGAACACGGGATCGTGCATCCGCTGCAACCTCCAGCTCGAGGGCTCCGGCGTCAGCGCGGACGACGTCGTCGTCGAGGCCGGTGACGCCTCCGCGGGCAACGGCGGGCCCTCGGCGATCGGCCACGAGAAGGACGTCGGCATCTTCGTCGACCGGGCCGACGGCTTCGTGCTCCGCAACCTGACGGTGCGGCACGCCCGGGAGCACGACATCTACATCCTCGAGACCGACGGGTACCTCTTCGACAGCTTCAAGGCCTACTACGCCGGCGGGTACGGCGTGCTGACCTTCGTGGAGGACCACGGCGTCATCTCGAACTGCGAGGCCGCCGGGAACGGTGACTCGGGCCTCTACCCCGGCTCGGGGGCGCGACACCACCGACCACCGGAACGAGAAGTTCTACCCGAAGTACCGCTTCAGCCAGGTGGTGCGCGACTGCGACAGCCACCACAACACCGGCGGCTTCTCGGGCACCGACAGCCACGGCACGCTGGTGACGCACAACAACTTCTACGACAACTCGCTCGGCTTCACCACGGACGTGTTCACCGCTCCCGGGCACCCCGGCTTCCCCCAGCACGGCAACGTGATCCGCGACAACCGCTTCTACGGCAACAACTTCAACCCGTACCTGCCGGACAGTGACGTCGCGCCGTTCATCGCCTCGCCGGTGGGCACCGGTCTGTGGCTGGCCGGGGGCAACGCCAACGTGGTCGAGGGCAACTCGTTCTTCGACAACTGGCGGCGCGGAGTGATGCTCTTCGCGGTCCCCGACGCCACCGTCTGTGGTCCCCCGCCGGTCGGCTCGTCGACCCCTGTTCCCGGGTGCGACCCGGCCAAGGTGTCGACGTCGTACGACAACACCATCGCGGGCAACACCTTCGGGAAGACGCCGTCGGGGAAGACCCAGCCCAACGGCCTCGACCTGTGGTGGGACTCCTTCCCCGGCAACACGGGCAACTGCTTCTACGGCAACAAGGCGGCGGCGGGGAAGACGGTCACGAGCGAGCCCGCAGTGCTGCCGGACTGCCTCGGCGGCACCAGGCCCGAGCTGAGCGTTGGGACCGGGGACGTCGCCAACGAGAGCGAGCTGGTCGCCTGCCTGGCCGGCTTCACGGTGTCGGGCTACCCCGCCGGCAACGAGCACGCTGTGCAGCTGGACGACCACTCCACCGAAGCCGGGGAGCAGCAGTCCGCTACCGGCGGTCGGCGCGCAGGCCCAGAACTACGAGTTCGCCTCGGTCTGCCAGCGCGGGCTGTCGCCCCGGCTGTGCAAGCCGTACGGGAACCAGCTCTCGATGTTCGACGACGTGAAGGCGTTGGCGGTGAAGGCACTGGAGGCGACCTCGCCGGTCGCGCTGGCACAGCCGGCCTACACGGCCGGGAGGCTCAGCTCGTTCACCTGCAGCTGGTGGCGCTCGGCCGACAACGAGCCACCGGCTCGGCATGGTCGAGCGGATCCGCAACCTGGCTGCGGGGCGGATCAACGGCTCACCGGACGACGCGAAGAACTACGGGTACGGCGCCGGGATGAGCGACGGCCGGGCCGCGATGCTCCTCGACGACCGGTGCAGCTTCTTCGGGGCCGGACCGTTCGCTCTCTACAAGATCTATGGGGCAGCCGCACCGTTCTCGGCGCTGGCCGCAAGGAACTGAGCGCGAGGTTCAGCCGCTCACATAGTCCGCGAGGTGCTCCCCCGTCAGCGTCGACTTCCCTGAGACGAGGTCTGCAGGCGTGCCCTCGAAGACGACCCGGCCGCCGTCGTGGCCGGCGCCCGGGCCGAGGTCGATGATCCAGTCGGCGTGCGCCATCACGGCCTGGTGATGCTCGATGACGATCACCGACTTGCCGGAGTCGACCAGCCGGTCCAGCAGCCCCAGCAGGTTCTCCACGTCGGCCAGGTGCAGGCCGGTCGTCGGCTCGTCGAGGATGTAGACCTCGCCCTTCTCAGCCATCTGGGTGGCCAGCTTGAGCCGTTGCCGCTCGCCGCCGGACAGCGTGGTCAGCGGCTGGCCGAGGCTGAGGTAGCCGAGACCGACATCGGCGAGCCGGTCGAGGATCTTGTGGGCTGCGGGCACCTTGGCGTCGCCGTCGGCGAAGAAGGCCTCGGCTTCGATGACCGGCATCGCGAGCACCTCGGCGATGTTCCTGCCGCCGAGCGTGTACTCCAGCACGGCTGCCTGGAACCTCCTGCCCTCGCACTCCTCGCAGGGAGACTCCACGGTCGCCATCACCCCCAGCTCGGTGTAGATGACGCCCGCACCGTTGCAGGTGGAGCACGCGCCCTCCGAGTTCGAGCTGAACAGCGCCGGCTTCACCCCGTTGGCCTTGGCGAAGGCCTTGCGGATCGGCTCGAGCAGTCCGGTGTACGTCGCCGGGTTGCTGCGGCGCGAGCCCTTGATCGCGCCCTGGTCGACGACCACCACGCCGTCCCGACCGGCGATCGAGCCGTGGATCAGCGAGCTCTTGCCCGAACCGGCCACCCCGGTGATCACGCACAGCACTCCGAGCGGCACGTCGACGTCGACGTCCTGGAGGTTGTGGGTCGAGGCGTTGCGGACCTCGAGCTCCCCGGAGGAGGAGCGCACCGACTCCTTGAGGCTCGCCCGGTCGTCGAGGTGCCGACCGGTCGTGGTGTCGCTCTTCCGCAGACCTTCGACGGAGCCTTCGAAGGTGACGAGGCCACCGTCGGTGCCGGCCCCGGGACCGAGGTCGACGACATGGTCGGCGATGGCGATGGTCTCCGGCTTGTGCTCCACGACGAGCACCGTGTTGCCCTTGTCGCGCAGCTGCAGCAGCAGGTCGTTCATGCGTTCGATGTCATGAGGGTGCAGCCCGATCGTCGGCTCGTCGAAGACGTAGGTGACGTCGGTGAGCGAGGAACCCAGGTGGCGGATCATCTTGGTGCGTTGCGCCTCTCCCCCGGACAGCGTCCCTGCGGGGCGATCGAGGGAGAGGTAGCCAAGCCCGATCTCGTCGAAGGAGTTCAGCAGGTGCTGCAGCCCGGCGAGAAGGGGTTTCACCGAGGGCTCTTCGAGCTTCTGGATCCACTCGGCGAGATCGGTGATCTGCATCGCGCACAGGTCGGCGATGCTGTGGCCGTCGATCGTCGATGACCGAGCCTCCCGGGTCAGCCGGGTGCCGTCGCACTCGGGGCAGCGCTGGAAGGTGATCGCGCGCTCCACGAACCGGCGTACGTGCGGCTGCATCGCCTCGACGTCCTTGGAGAGCATCGACTTCTGGATCTTCGGGATGACGCCCTCGAAGGTGAGGTTGACACCCTCGACCTTGATCTTGGTCGGCTCGGCGTACAGCATCGTGTCGAGCTGCTTCTTCGTGAAGGTCCCGATCGGCTTGTCCATCGGCAGCCCCATGCCCTGGAAGAGCCGGCCGTACCACCCGTCCATCGAGTAGCCGGGAACGGTCAGCGCGCCCTCGTTGAGGGACTTGGTCTCGTCGTACAACGCGGTCAGGTCGAAGTCGGAGACCGAGCCCATGCCCTCGCAGCGCGGGCACATGCCGCCGAGGTAGACCTGTTGGCGGACGACGTTCTTCTCGACCCGGCCGCCGGCCTTCTCCGTGCTCATCACGCCGCTCGCCTTGCGCGTCGGGACGTTGAAGGAGAACGCCGTGGGCGGTCCGACGTACGGATCGCCGAGCCGGCTGAACAGGATGCGCAGCATCGCGTTGGCGTCGGTGGCGGTGCCGACGGTGGAGCGGGGGTTGGCCCCCATGCGCTCCTGGTCGACGATGATCGCCGTCGTCAGGCCCTCCAGCACGTCGACCTCCGGCCGCGTGAGCGACGGCATGAAGCCCTGCACGAAGGCGCTGTAGGTCTCGTTGATCATCCGCTGCGACTCGGCGGCGATCGTGGCGAACACCAGCGAGCTCTTGCCCGAACCGGAGACCCCGGTGAAGGCCGTCAGCCGGCGCTTCGGGATCTCGACGCTCACGTCCTTCAGGTTGTTCACGCGCGCGCCCTGGACCCTGATCAGGTCGTGGCTGTCGGCGAGGTGGTTCGCAGGTGACCTGCCCTTGCTCGTGGACATGCTGGTGGTGTCTCCTTCTCCGCCCGGTCAGTTCTCGGGCAACGCCGCGAACGCCTTCTTGGTGTCCTTGTACCAGCCCATCCCCTTGATCGGGTTCTTCCACCGGCCCTTCATCGCCTTCAGGGCCTCCTCGTGCGTCGCGTCACCGGCAGCGACGGCTTCCCGGAGGTGCTTGTCCTGCGCCTTGATCACGTCGTCCGCGCTGTTCCCGCTGAGCTCGAGGTCGCAGGCTCCGCCGAGCTGCCTGCAGGTCATCGTCTTCATGACAGCTCCTGGATCCGGACCATGTTGCCGGCGGGGTCGCGGACGGCGCAGTCGCGCACTCCGTAGTCCTGCTTCATCGGCTCCTGCACGATCTCGGCGTCGCTGGCCTGCAGTCGCTCGAAGGTGCCATCGAGGTCCTGGGTGGCGAGCAGGATGCTGCCGTAGGTGCCCTTGGCCATCATCTCGGCGATGGTGCGACGCTCGTCGTCCGTGATGCCCGGGTCGACCCCGGGCGGGTGCAGCACGATCGAGGTCCCGGGCTGGTCGGGAGGGCCGACGGTGAGCCAGCGCATCCCCTGGTAGCCGACATCGAGGCGGAGCTCGAAGCCGAGGGTGTCGCGGTAGAAGGCCAACGCCGCTTCTGGGTCGTCGTGCGGCAGGAAGCTGGCGTGAATGCTGATGTCCATGGGCGCCAACCTAGGCTCGGCCGGCCGAGGTTGCTTCTCGATTCCTGATCGGTCTGGTGACCTTCTTGGTCTCGCACGACGGCACCCCCGCCATCTCGTCTGCCGCTTCGCGCCGGTAGGCGCTGGGCGATACGCCGACCAGCTCGGTGAAGCGGGTGCTGAAGGTGCCCAGCGACGAACAGCCGACCGCGAAGCAGACGTCGGTCACGCTGAGGTCACCACGACGCAGCATCGCCATGGCGCGCTCGATGCGCCGGGTCATCAGGTAGGCGTACGGCGACTCGCCGTACGCCGTCTTGAACTGGCGGCTGAGGTGTCCGGCCGACATGTGGACGCCACGGGCCAGGGCCTCGACGTCCAGCGGTTGTGCGTACTCCCGGTCCATCCGGTCACGCACTCGGCGCAGCAGCGCGAGGTCGCGGAGGTGCTGCTCGTCGTCGAGGGGGCCGGTCATCCCAGCAAGCGTAGCGAGGCTCAGTCGTCGACAGCAGGCAGCGAGAACCGGAAGACCGAGCCCACGCCGATCTCGCTCTCGACCGCCAGGTGGCCACCGTGGCGCTCGACGATGGACTTGGTGATGGTCAGGCCCAGTCCGGTGCCGCCCTTGTCGCGCGCGTCGGTGGCCTCGACCTGGTGGAACCGCTCGAAGATCGAGTCGAGCTGCTCCTCCGGGATGCCGCGGCCCTCGTCGCGCACCGCGAACAGGACGTCGTGGCCCCGTGGCTCGGCGGTGACCTCGACCACCCGGCCGGACGGGGTGAACTTCACGGCGTTGCCCACCAGGTTGGTCAGGGCCTGCACCAGGCGGTCGGCGTCGCACAGGGCGTGGCCGGACACGCGGTCGGCCACCAGCGTGACGCCGTGGTCGGCCGCCACCGGGCGCAGTGACGCGATCGTCGCGGCCACGAGCGGGGCGACGTCCTGGGGCGACGGGCGCACGTCGAAGGAGCCCGAGTCGAGCCGCTCCACGTCGAGGATGTCGTTGACCAGGCGGGTCAGCCGCTCGCTCCCCCGCACGGCCATGTCGACGACGTACTGGGCCTGGGTGGGCAGCGCTCCCGTGTCGCCGTCGGCCAGCATCTCCAGCGATCCCCGGATCGCGGTGAGCGGCGTACGGAGCTCGTGGCTCACGGAGCTGATGAACTCGCCCTTCATCCGGTCCATCGCCTGTCGCTCGGTGATGTCGCGGAAGGCGACCACGGCACCCGTGATCCCGTGGGGGCCGGACTTGGGGGCGGCGGTGATCTCCACCGGGAACGTTGAGCCGTTGCGACGCACGTACTGCGTCTCCGCAGCGTGCACCACGTCTCCCACGGCCATGACCATGTCGATCACGCAGTGGGCGTGCCGCTCGTGGCAGAGCGTCGCGCAGGCGGCCCGTCCCTCGAGCTCAGTTGCGCGCCAGCCGAGCATCGTGGCCGCCGCCGTGTTGACGAAGACGATCTTGCCGCCCTGGTCGACCCCGACGATCCCCTCGCCGACGGCTTCGAGGATGCTCCGGTGGCGCTCCGAGAGCTGGCGCAGTGCCAGCGTGCGCTCCTCGACCTTCTGCTCGAGGTCGAGTCGCATGACGTGGTTGTCCGAGGTGAGCACGAGCTGCCGGATCCCGGCGAACAGCAACGCCACCGCGGCCATCGTCCAGTCCTGCCAGCTGCTCAGGCCGCGTACCAGCACGAGGCCGAGGACCACCAGGACGGCCAGGTCGGGCAGCATCGCCGACAAGGTGCCGTTGGCGTGCCGCTGGATGCGCCGGTGCTGGATCGAGGATCCGGGCGAGGTGAGTGCCGCGAGCCCCAGCAGCAGCGGAGCGGCGACGTAGCCCACCGCGACGAAGTTGTCGCTGTAGTCGGTACCGCGCGAGGAGAACAGCGCGTACCCGTTGTCCGTGACCGTCCAGGTGGCGAAGGCGAGGGCCACGAGGGCGAGGTCGAGCCGGGGGCGGCCCGCCGTGCGGACGAGCAGCAGCAGGGCGAGTGCGGCCAGCAGCACGTCGGTCACGGGATAGACCTCGTAGACCACGGTGTCCCAGGCGCTGGTGTTCAGTGCGGAGACCTCGCCGAGGACGAGCAGCTGCGAGGCCAGCAACAGCGCGGTGCCCATGGCGAGCACGTCGAGCACGATGCGTGAGCGAGCGCCCTTCTCCCAGGTGCCTGCCGGGAACAGCACCAGCGCCAGCACCGAGGGCACGATGCCCACCAGGTAGAGCCAGTCGGCAACCGAGACGAGCGGGTGCTCGCCGCTCGCGGCGGCGTAGGCGAACCAGATGATGTCGGCCGCGGCCCACATGCCCATCGTGGTCGCGAACAGCGCCCAGGAACGTCGTACGGCGCCGGTGGTGACGGTGACCGCGTGCAGGCAGCACAGGAACGCCAGGCACGAGGCGATCATGCTGACCACGTCGGCGACGAAGTCCGGATCGGCCGAGGTCGGCCCGACGACCAGTGCGATGCACCCGATGACCAGCAGTGCCGCCGTGACGGTGCCGGCTCCCACGAGTCGACGTTGGCGGCGTGGCAGCTCCGGGACGTCGTCGCCGCTGACGGCCTTGACACGCGCTTCGGGGTGGATGGGGTCGGCCGCAGCGCCCGCACGCGTCGTGCGTTCGGTCAACAGCTCGGCCATGGGTGCACCCCGGGGTTCCGTGACGAGCGCGCGTGCCCGCCTCTCCCCCAGATGATGGCAACGCCCACACGCTCCGCTGGGCCGAAATGGGCAAATAGGACACAGGTGCTATACCAGGGCGAGTCCGGTCCGGCGCGGAACTACGTCGTCGGTTGCAGCACGGACTCCACGATGGCGATCAGCTCGCGCATGGGCCCGCCCTTGACCACGTAGCGATCAGCGCCTGCCGCGATCGCCTTCTCGGCCAGCGTGTTCTGGTTGAAGCCGCTGAAGACGATGACGTGCGTGTCGGGAACCGCCTCGCGGATGTGGGGCAACGCCTCGAGCCCGTCCATCCGGGGCATCGCGAGGTCGAGGAGGATGAGGTCGGGCTGCAGCTCGCGGGCGAGCTCGATCGCGGCCACGCCGTCCGCCGCCTCGCCGACGACCGTGAAGCCGGCGGTCCGCTCCAGCCGCTCCCGCATCAGCATGCGCAGGTCGTCGGCGTCGTCGACGATGAGGACCCGATGGCTGTCGGAGGCTTCTGTGGGGACGTTCCCGGCGCTCGCGCGACGGGGTTCCCCGACCGTCGCGGGCAGGGCGCGCACGAGGTCACCGGGGGCGAGGTCCTCGCCGTCGAGTGGCTCGAGCAGGTCGTCCATCATGCCGCGCGCAGAGGAGAGAGTCCGGTCGACGTAGGTGGCGACCACCGGGTACTGCTCGGCGTCCAGGGCGTAGGCCGCGGCGACGAGGCCCTGGACGACGTTGTCGTTGATCTCGAGCGCCTGTCGTCGGCGCAGCTGGGCCTGGCTCCAGCGCGCTGCCATCGCTTCACCCACGAGCCGGCTGGAGGCGTCGCGAAGGAAGACCGCGACCATGCCGTCCGCCATCTCCTCGGGGCCGTGCATGACGGCGCGGGTGATGTCGACCGCGACGCTCGTCCCGTCGAGCCGGCTGATCTCTATCCCCAGCCCGTCGACGTCCAGAGCGCCGAGGTCTCCGACCCAGCGCTGCACGGGGTCGCCCTTCAACAGCTCGCGTGCCCGCGGGTTGGCGTCGAGCACGTGGCCGCTGGCGTCGATGACCAGGATCGCGTCCGGCGCCGCCTCCACGAGGCTGCGGTAGCGGGCATCGAGGTGCTCGCGCTCGCGTTCGGCCAGCACCCGCTCGGTGATGTCGATGCAGGTGCCGCGCATCCGCTCCGGCACGCCCCGTGCGTCCATCAGCACCTGGCCGTTGGAGGCCAGGTAACGGACCTCCCCGTCGGGGCGCACGATCCGTTCCATCATCTCGTAGGGCTCGCCGGTGGCGTACGCCTTCTGGTGCAGCCCGGAGATCCGTTCCCGGTCGTCGGGATGGATCAGGGAGAGGAAGCGCTCGTAGTTGGGCTGGAAGGACTGCGGCTCGTGACCGTAGATCCGGTAGAGCTCGTCGGACCACCGGTTCGTGTCGCTCGCGATGTGCCAGTCGTAGTCACCCATGTGGGCAAGGTGCTGGGCGTTGTCGACCCGGGCCGCGAGGTCGCGCAGGGCCGAGCTCGTCTCCACCCGCGCCAGGCCTCCCACGAGGCAGGTCATGGCGATCTCGAGCTCCGGACCTCCGGTCGGGACCCCGGACCACGCGAGTGCCATCAGGCCGTGGTGGCCCGGGAGCCGCTGCGCCCGCACCTCGGTGATGCCCAGCTCCTGCCACTCCGCCGGGGTCTCGATCTGGACCAGGGTGTCGCTGGCAACCGACTCCCCCACGTCGACGGCTGCGACGCCGAGCTGGGTGCCCACCTGGTGGCTGACCCCTACGCTTTCGCCCTCACTACGCAGGACGAGCACGGCATCGGCTCGGGAGATCGCCTGCACGACGGGCAGTGCCGCCTCCAGCACCTGGGCAGCATCATCCGCGGTGGCGCACACGCCACTGAGCCCGAGAAGGTGCTGCACGTGACTCGCGCGACCCATGGTTGGCTCCTGGATCCCCCGTGACAATCTTCCTTTTACTGACTGTAGCGTCAGGAAGCGTCCTCGAGCACGGTGTCCACCAGGTCAAGGAGCTGGCGCATCGAGCCACCCTTGATGACGTAGCGATCGGCGCCCGCCTCCATGGCCTTCTCGGCGAGCGTGTTCTGGTTGAAGCCCGACAGCACGATGACCCGCACGCCCGGTACCGCGGCGCGGATCAGGGGCAGCGCCTCCAGGCCGTCCATCCGGGGCATGGCGAGGTCGAGCATCACCAGGTCCGGCTGCAGCTCCGAGGCGAGCTCGACCGCGGCCAGTCCGTCGGCGGCCTCACCTACGACGGTCAGCCCGCGCCGGCCCTCCATACGGGAGCGGAGCAGCATCCGGAGGTCGTCGGCGTCGTCCACCACGAGCACCGTGTGCCCGCCCTGCGCCGGCGGCTCCTGCTGGGGCCCGGCGGAGGCTTCGTTGCTGCCGCCGAACGTGGCCGGGGCGGAGCGGATGAGGTCGCCCGGCTCGAACCCTTGCCCGTGGTCGGGCTCGAGCATGCCGTCCATCATCGCGCGCGCCGAGGCGAGCGTCCGGTTCAGGTAGGCCGCGCACTCGCCGACCTGCCCCTGGTCGAGGGCGTAGGCGGCCGCGACCAGCCCCTGCACGACGTTGTCGTTGATCTCCAGCGCCTTGCGGCGCTCGAACTCCTCCATGTCTGCTGGGCGGGAGGCGAGCACGCCCGCAGCCTCGGTCCGTCCGACGTGCGAGTCGAGGGTGGCCAGCGCCAGCTCGAGAGCCGTGGTCTCGGGGACCTCGGCCGAGCACCAGGCCAGGACCAGGAGGACGGAGTCCCCGCTGAGCCGTCGTACGACGACCCGCTGGACGCCTGCCGCCTGCCAGCTCTCCGGCACCGGCGACTCCGCCAGGTCGTTCGCAGGTTCCGAGGCCACCGCCACCAGGCTGGCATCGGGGTCGAGCTCGAGGTCGAGGCCGGCGCGGTGGATCACGTGCAGACCGTTGCCCGGCCCGGGGGTGCTCGGCCCCAGCGTCAGCACGACGTCGGCGCCGCTGACCGAGAGCAGCACCGGGATGGCCGTCCCCACCAGCTTGTCGGCGTCGTCCTGCATGCGCACTGGCGTTCGCCAGTGCGAGCAGCTCGCGCATCGCGCGAGCGGGGTCGGGTCCGACCATGGGGTGGGTTTTCTCCTGTCGAGAACTCAGGAGGCTGCCTCGCCGGGCAGCCTAGAGGCCTCCGCCGCGGCGCAACCAGCATTTCGTGACTTCATGCGGGGTTGTCGACTCGTTGCCACGCGCAACGGACAAACCCATCCACTTCGCGGCGGCTAGCGTCCACCACCATCGCCAAACTGGGCTAGTCCACCATCCTGCCACGCCCCGTTTTCGGGTCCACCACCGGGGTTCCGGCCGGGGCTACCGTGCCGGGCATGGCGCCGAGGCAGGGCACGTGGCAGGGCACCCGCGAGCAGCTCGCGAGCTCGGTCCGGGTGGCCACCCCGGAGGACGCGGACGCGTGCCTGGCCGTCTACGCGCCGTACGTCGAGACGACCGCGATCAGCTTCGAGGAGCGCCCGCCGAGCGTCGAGGAGATGCGCGCCCGCATCGCGGCGTCCCTGGAGAGCCACGCCTGGGTGGTGCTCGAGCAACCGGGCTCGCCGACCGGGGCCCTGCTCGGCTACGCCTACGGCGGCCCGTACAAGTCACGCCCTGCCTACCGCTGGGCCTGCGAGGTGAGCGTGTACGTCGACCGGACGCGGCGCCGCAGCGGTGTGGGCACGGCGCTCTACGAGGACCTCTTCACCCGGCTGGCGGCGCGTGGCTTCCGCATGGCCGTGGCCGGCATGACGCTGCCCAACCCGGCGAGCGTGGGACTGCACCATCGCCTCGGCTTCGAGGACGTCGGCACCTGGCGCGACATCGGCTGGAAGCTCGGCGCGTGGCACGACGTGCACTGGATGCAACGACCGCTGGCGCCGGCCGGCGAGCCGCCGCCGGGGCCGGCGTGACCTTGGCAACACCCCGCGCGCACGCTCCGCGGTGTTATCTCATATCTGAGATACAGTCCGCCGCGTGACCAAGGACTATCTCGGACGCATCGGCAACCTGATCCGCGACGCGCGCAAGCACCGGGGGTGGACGCAGCAGCAGCTGGCCGAGATGTTGGGCACCAGCCAGAGTGCGGTCAACCGCATCGAGCGCGGGCACCAGAACCTGTCGCTGGAGATGCTGGCCCGCATCGGCGAGGCCCTGGACAGCCCTCTCGTCAGCATCGGGCAGGGCCCGACACACCTGCGGGTCGTCGGCCCCACCACGCTGCGGGGCTCCATCGAGGTCAAGACCTCCAAGAACGCCGGTGTCGCACTGCTGTGCGCGTCGCTGCTGAACCGCGGTCCGACGACGCTGCGCCGAGTCGCCCGCATCGAGGAGGTCAACCGGCTCCTCGAGGTGCTCGAGAGCATCGGGGTGCGCTCGCGCTGGCTCAACGCGGACAACGACCTCGAGATCGTGCCGCCGCCCAACCTCGACCTCGGCCGCATCGACGAGACGGCGGCCCGTCGTACCCGCTCGATCATCATGTTCCTCGGCCCGCTGATGCACCGCACCAGCGAGTTCCAGCTGCCCTACGCAGGCGGCTGCGACCTGGGCACCCGCACGGTCGAGCCCCACATGAGCGCGCTGCGCCCGTTCGGCCTGCAGGTGAAGGCCACCGAGGGCAGCTACCACGCCAGCGTCTCCCCCGGCATCGTCCCGCGGCGCGCGATCGTGCTCACCGAGCGTGGCGACACCGTGACCGAGAACGCCCTGATGGCCGCCGCGCTCTGCGACTCCACGACCGTCATCCGCAACGCGAGCTCCAACTACATGGTCCAGGACCTCTGCTTCTTCCTGCAGAAGCTCGGCGTGCGCATCGAGGGCATCGGCACGACGACGCTGACGGTGACCGGGTGCACCGAGATCGACACCGAGGTCGACTACTCGCCCAGCGAGGACCCGATCGAGGCGATGTCGCTGCTGGCGGCCGCCATCGTCACCGACTCCGAGATCACGGTGGAGCGCGTGCCGATCGAGTTCCTGGAGATCGAGCTCGCGGTGCTGGAGGAGATGGGCTTCCGCTACACGCTCTCCGACGAGTACGTCGCCGCCAACGGCCGCACCCGCCTGATCGACATCACCACGCACCACTCGGTGCTGCAGGCGCCGCTCGACAAGATCCACCCGATGCCGTTCCCGGGGCTCAACATCGACAACCTGCCGTTCTTCGCCGCGATCGCTGCCACTGCCCAGGGGCAGACGCTGCTGCACGACTGGGTCTACGAGAACCGCGCGCTCTACCTCACCGAGCTCAACAAGCTCGGCGGACGGGTGACGCTGATGGACCCCCACCGGGTGATGATCGAGGGGCCGACCCACTGGTCCGGCGCCGAGGTCGTCTGCCCGGCGGCGCTGCGTCCGGCCGTCGTCATCCTGCTGGCGATGCTCGCCTCGAAGGGCACCTCGGTGCTGCGGTCGACGTACGTCATCCACCGTGGCTACGAGGACCTCGCCGACCGGCTCAACCAGCTCGGCGCCCAGATCGAGACCTTCACCGACCTCTGAGGGCTCAGCCGAACAGCGAGTCGAGGTAGGACCGCGCCTTGGCGGGCGGCGGGGGCGCCGTCATGTCCGCGCTGATCCGGGGCAGCTGGGCGGTGTCGGTGGAGCGCCCGGCGTGCCAGTCGTTCTCGGCCTCGATGAGCCGGCCGAGGTCGCTCCGGTCGAGGAAGAGTCCCTGACAGGACCCGCACTGCCTGACCGTGACCTGGCCCGCGCGCCGGTCCGCCATCTCGCCGCCGCACTTCGGGCAGGTCGTCGACTCCATGTCCCGCACGCTACTCCGCGTGGCGCCACCAGTGGCGTCTCCGACGAGCGGCACCAGGGACGACTGAGTACGACGACGGATGCGCGGGCGGCGGTTCGGAGCGCACCATCGCGGTGTGCCGGTGAATACTGCTGACGTGACAGGGGAGGTCAACGCGGGTCGGCCTGCTCCCGGCGGCCCGGCGGCGACCAGGCCCGTGACCGGGCGGCCGTACCTCGACGCGGTGCTGGACCACCCCGGGTCCGTGATCGCGATGGCCCACCGCGGCGGCGCGCTGCACCCCGAGATCCCCGGCGTCGAGAACACGCTGCACGCGTTCCAGCACGCGGTGGCTCTCGGCTACGAGTACCTCGAGACCGACGTCCACGTCACCGTCGACGGCGTCCTGCTCGCCTTCCACGACGCCGCCCTCGACCGGGTCACCGACCGGACCGGCCTCCTGGCTGAGCTCAGCGCGGAGGAGGTCTCGGCCGCGCGGATCCGCGAGGAGCACCCCGTTCCCACGATGGCCGAGCTGCTCGAGGCCTTCCCGGGGTGCCGCTTCAACATCGACGTGAAGTCGCAGGGCGCGGTCCCTGCCCTGGTCGATCTCATCGACCGCACCGGCAGCCACGACCGCGATCTGCGTCGGGTCCTTCTCGCACCGCCGGCTGGGCGAGTTCCGGGCGGCCTCACAGGGCCGCGTGGCGACCTCCGCTGCCCCCCAGGAGGTCGCGGCCTTCATGGCCTGCCCCTCCGGCCGGCTGGCCAGGCGCCTGACCCGGGGCCATGTCTCCGCGCTCCAGGTGCCCCACAAGCGCGGACCGCTCCCCGTCGTCACCTCCTCGCTCGTACGACGGGCCCACGCCGCAGGGGCCCACGTCCACGTGTGGACGGTCGACGAGCCCGAAGAGATGCACGAGCTGCTCGACATGGGTGTCGACGGCCTGATCACCGACCGCACCGACGTGCTCAAGGACGTGCTCACCCGGCGCGGACAGTGGAGGGAACCCAACAGATGACCACGGACGCACCCATCGGCATCGCCGACCTCTCCCCCGTCGACAGACTTCGCCAGCAGAAGGCGTGGAACTGGTACGACTGGGCCAACTCGGCCTACTACACGACCGTGCTCTCGGTGATGTTCGCGCCGTACATGATCACCGTGGCCGGCCGGGCGGCCGGGTGTGTCGACCCCGACGAGACCTGCAACAAGACGGTGGACCTCTTCGGCCTCCACCTGTCGGCGGGCTCGCTGCCCAGCTACCTGACCAGCTTCGCCACGATCAGCAGCGCCTTCATCCTCCCCATCGTCGGTGCGTTCGTCGACAGGTCGGCGCACAAGAAGCGCAACATGGCCCTCTTCGCGTGGGCCGGCGCGGCCTTCTGCGCGCTCCTGTTCTTCCTCGAGGGCGACAACTGGCAGATCGGTGCGATCGCCGTCGTGGTGAGCAGCATCCTCGCGGGCTGCTCGCTGACGGCCTACTACGCGATCCTGGTCGACATCTCCACCGAGGAGGAGCGTGACCGGGCCTCGTCGCACGGTTGGGCCTTCGGCTACCTCGGCGGCGGCGTGCTGCTGGCGATCAACCTCGGGATGTTCCTGGGGCACGACGCGATCGGGCTCTCGGAGTCGATGGCGGTGCGGCTCTCGCTGCTGTCCGCTGCGCTGTGGTGGGCCGGCTTCACGCTCATCCCGTTCCTGAAGCTGCGCAACTACGCGCCGGTCAACATGGTCCGCGAGTCAGGCAACGTCTGGCACCGCAGCTTCGGCCAGCTCTTCGCCACGCTGCGCGACATGCGCCGCTTCCCGATGACGCTGACCTTCCTGGTCGCCTACCTGTTCTACAACGACGGCATCCAGACGGTGATCTACACGGCCTCGACGTACGGCGAGAAGCAGCTCGGCTTCGGGACCTCGGTGCTGATCGCGACGATCCTGCTCATCCAGTTCGTCGCCTTCGGCGGTGCCCTCTTCTTCGGCCGGCTGGCCGGGAAGTACGGCGCCTACCGCTGCATCCTGTGGGGCACGTTCGCGTGGATGGGCATCGTGATTGCGGCGCTGTTCCTGCCGGCGAAGAACATCGCCCTGTTCATGCTCGTGGCGGTGGCGATCGGCATCGTGATGGGCGGCACCCAGGCGCTCTCGCGGTCGTTCTTCAGCCTGCTGATCCCGCGGGGCCGCGAGGGCGAGTACTTCAGCCTCTACAACGCCGCCGAGCGCGGCACCTCGTGGTTCGGCACGCTCGTGTTCGGCGTGGTCTTCCAGCTGACCGGGTCCTACCGCCCGGCGATCTTCGCCCTCATCATCTTCTTCATGCTCGGAGCCTTCTTCCTGCTCCGCCTGGACCCGGAACGCGGCATCGCGGAGGCGGGCAACCGCGCCCCGGCGTCGCTCGACTAGCGCAAAACTGGTCGCCGGAACGGGAATCCTCCCGGGGCCTCGTTCGTTGGGCAGCGTGAGGTCCGCCAGGGACGCCGGCACGAGGCTGCAGGAGTCCAGATAGTGACGCTGCGGTCCCGACCAGCGTCACGACCGACTTGCTTGACCGTCCCAAGGGCGGTACGCATGAAGCTGCAAGGCAGTCCGCGGACCTCGCCACGGACAAGTGAGCATGGAGGTGCCCAATGGGAGAGCGGACATTACGAGGGGCTCGACTCGGCGGCCAGAGCTTCGAGGACGAGCGGGGCATCGAGTTCGCCGCTCGGCAGCAGGTGGGCTACAAGTGCGCCCACGGGCACGAGTTCGAGATCACCATGTCGGTCGAGGCCGAGGTGCCGGCGCTGTGGGAGTGCCCGCGGTGTGGCGCCGAGGCGCGCGCGACCTCCGGCATCGAGCCCGAGGTGAAGGCCGAGAAGCCGGCCCGCACCCACTGGGACATGCTGCTCGAGCGCCGCTCCATCAAGGAGCTCGAGGACATCCTCAGCGAGCGGCTCGAGCTGCTCCGGGGCGGCGAGATCGGTCCCGCCCACCTGCACCGCGCCAGCGCGCGGAAGAAGAAGGCTCGGTCTAACAGCCCGGGGGCGCGGCGCGGAAGAAGAAGGGCTCTGCCCATTTCTGGGTCGAAGGACTTCTCAGTCCACGACCTCGCCCCGGACCACGTCGTCGGTTCCGGGGCGTCGTCGCGTTCCGGGGCCCGGTTGCGTGCCGGTGCCCTGGGGCGTCGGACCGAGGTTGGTGGCACCGATGAGGCGACGGCTGATCACGCCTGCGAGCAGGCGGCGCCCGACGGGTCGGGTGAACGGCAGGATGCACAGCATCCCGAACAGGTCGCTGACGAACCCCGGGGTCAGCATCAGCGTGCCGCCGACCAGGATCAGCACGCCGTCGGCGAGCTCGCGGTGCGGCAGCCGGCGCTCGTCGATCGCCATCCGCAGGGCCTGGAAGGCCTTCCCGCCCTCGCGCTTGACCAGCCACGAGCCGAAGATGCTGTCGGCGATCAGCAGCAGGATCGTCCACCAGGCGCCGATCACCTGCCCGACCTGGATGATCACGTAGATCTCCACCAGTGGCACGACCACGAAGGCCACCACGAGGATCCACCACGGAAACCTTCGCCTCATGGTGTGTTCAACGCCCGCGAGCGGGGCTCGGTTCCGAGCGGTCGCGGTGGAGCAGCGCGAGTGCCTGGCGCTTGCGCTGGCCGAGTCCCCACCGGGTGATGCGTCGCAGCGACTCCGTGGCCACCGCGGCGTCCATCTTCGACTCGCCGCGCACGCGTTCCACGAACTCGATCGGCACCTCGACGACCCGCAGGCCCGCCTGGAGGGTGCGGAAGGCGAGATCGACCTGGAAGACGTAGCCGAAGGAGGCGATCGTCTCGAGGTCGATCTGCTCGAGCGTCGTACGACGGAACAGGCGGAAGCCCGCGGTGGCGTCGCGCACGCGGATGCCCAGGAGCATCCGGGTGTAGAGGTTCCCGCCGCGCGAGAGCAGCTCGCGGCGCAGCGGCCAGTTCACGATGCTGCCGCCGCTCACCCAGCGCGACCCGATGACCAGGTCGGCCTCGGCCAGCGCGTCGAGGAGCGTGCCGAGCTGCTCGGGCTGGTGCGAGCCGTCGGCGTCCATCTCCCCCACGACGTCGTAGTCGCGTTCCAGCGCCCAGGTGAAGCCGGCGAGGTAGGCCTTGCCGAGGCCCAGCTTGGCGCTCGCGGTGCAGCACGTGGACCTGGGCGTCGGAGGCCGCGATGTCGTCGGCCAGCGCCCCGGTGCCGTCCGGGGAGTTGTCGTCGACGACGAGCACGTCGACGTCCGGCTGTGCGGCACGGAGCCGCTCGAGGAGCGGGCGGAGGTTGGTCGCCTCGTCGTAGGTCGGCACCACCATCAGCACCCGCATGGCCACGAACCTAGTGGACCGGTTCGCTGCAGACGCGGCAGGGCGGGGGGAGCATCGACACCTTCGGACCGCGGACGCCCTGAATGGGTGTCAGGATCGGCTGCGTTGTCTACTGGTCTCTGCTGCTCCCCCCGTGTCCTCCCGTCGAGTCCGCGGTGTCCGACCCGCCAAGTGCAACCGGTGGACTCCATCTTGGCGAGATGGCCCTCGATCGCATCTGCCGGACGTGCGACTGACGTTCTGCCCGGAGTAACGCCATGGACCCTGTCGCGAGGGCAGCCGGTGTGTCAATACATGGCTGAGCAGCGATTTGCCGCGAAACCGCAGGTCAGATCAGAGACCTGACTGTGAACAACAGGTTACTAAATTGAAGTCTCAACGGCGTGTCGCGCTGGACACGCCGGGTGCGGTCTGTACAGGTTTTCGGGACGTCAGCGTTTCGCAGGTACGACGACGGTGCCGGTGGCGGTCGTCGCGACGATCGGATCGTCGAGCATCGTGGCCGCTGAAGCGGATCCAGCCGACGCGTCGCCGCGGGCCACGACCCGCAGCTCGAAGGCCATCTCGCGCGAGCGCGTCCCTACCCGGGTGAGGGTCGCGGAGGCCTCGACGACGTCGCCGGCGCGCACCGGGGCGAGGAACTGCACGTCGGCGTAGGAGGCGAACAGGCCCTCGTCACCGTCGGTGCGGATGCACATCTCGGTGGCCACGTCGCCGAACAGGCCCAGTCCCCAGGCGCCGTCGACGAGGTTGCCGGCGTAGTGCGCCTCCGCGTACGACACGTAGCGCCGGTGGGTGACCACGGTCCCCTCGGCCGCGCTCACGAGGCCCGTCCTCCCCTCGGTCACCAGTCGGTGCACGAGGAAGCTGGCGACCTCGCCGGGCGTCGTACCCCGGGTGAAGACGCGGTCGACGCCGAGCTCGCCCGCCATCGCCTCGTCGAAGCGGGGCCCGCCGACGACGAGCAGCGGTCGCCGGGCGGGCGGGAACGCCTCGCGGAAGGCTGCCGACATCTCCCGGGTGTTGAGCAGGTGGGCGTCGCGCTGGGTGACGACCTGGGAGACGAGCACGGCGTCGGCCTTCTCCTCCACGGCTCGCTCGACCAGCTGGGGCACGGACACCTGGGCGCCGAGGTTGACCACCTTGAGCTCCCGGTAGTACTCCAGCCCCTTCTCCCCCGCGAAGCCCTTGATGTTGAGGATCGCGTCGATGCCGACCGTGTGCGCGTCGGTGCCGATGCAGCCGCCCACGACCACGAGGCGGCGACGCAGGGCACGCTTGATCGCGGCGTTGACCTCCTTGGGCGTGAGCAGCTCGTAGTCGCGCTCGACGACCTCGACCTTCGAGGGGTCCACCAGGTGGTGCACGCGGCCGTAGACGACGAAGAAGGTGAAGTCCGGGCCCATCGCCTTGGCGTGGACGACGAGGGCGGGGTCCATGCCCATCTTGGAGGCGAGCTGGACGGCGGCACCCTCGGCGACCTTGGAGTGCGGCATCGGCAGCGTGAAGGACAGCTGCACCATGCCGTCGCCGGTGGTGTCGCCGTACGGGCGCATCACGGTGGTTGGGCTCGTCGACACCACTCAGGCCTCCAGGATCTCGCTGGCCGGGTTGTAGTAGCCCGAGGACTTCCTCGCCACGCCCTCGAGTCCGCGGCCCGCGTCGGCGGGCCGCTTCATCAGGCCGAAGGTGCCGTCGGCGATGGCGTCGAGCAGCCCCTGGTCGTGGTCGGTGATGCGCTCGAGCAGGTCGATGGACTCCCCCAGCACCGTGCGCGCGCGCTCGGCGATGAACCCGTCGGGCGCGGGCCGGAAGTCCTCGTGGAGCGCCCCGGTGGCGTCGAGCACGTAGCGGACGTTCTGCAGCGCGAGGTCCCGGTCGCTGAGCCACGGCGTCACCACGGCCTCGGTCATCATCCCCACGAGCAGGATGCCCTGCCCCGTGAGCGCGCCCACGAGGTTGAAGAAGCCGTCCAGGAGGTAGCCGCGGAACACGTCGCCGGTCATGTGGCGCGTCGGCGGCATCCACTTCAGCGGCGCGTTCGGGAACAGCTCGCGGGCGAGGAGCGCGTGGGCCAGCTCCAGCCGGAAGGAGTCCTTCAGCTCGGGGTTGATCTCGAAGGCGTGCCCCAGCCCGAGCTGCCAGTCCTCGAGGCCGGCCTCCTTGGCGAAGTACTCGTTGAGCAGCTGGCTGGTCGTGACCGTGTGGGCCGCCTCCACCGCGTCGGCGGTGGTCAGGTAGTTGTCCTCGCCGGTGTTGATGATGATGCCGGCGCGCGCGTGCACCTGGCGGCTGAACCGCTGGTCGACGAAGGTGCGCACCGGGTTGATGTCGCGGAAGAGGATCCCGTACATCGAGTCGTTGAGCATCATGTCCAGGCGCTCCAGCCCGGCGAGCGCCGCGATCTCGGGCATGCACAGCCCGCTGGCGTAGTTGGTCAGCCGCACGTAGCGGCCGAGCTCCCGGCTGGAGTCGTCGAGCGCGGCCCGCATCAGGCGGAAGTTCTCCTGGGTGGCGTAGGTGCCGGCGAAGCCCTCGCGCGTCGCCCCCTCGGGCACGTAGTCGAGCAGCGACTGCCCGGTCGAGCGGATCACCGCGATGACGTCGGCACCCTCGCGGGCGGCCTGCTGGGCCTGCGGGATGTCCTCGTGGATGTCACCGGTCGCGACGATCAGGTAGATCCACGGCTGGCGCGGGGCGTCACCGACCTTCTTGACCATCCGCTCGCGCTCCCGGCGGCGTGCGTCGATCCGTCGTACGCCGGCCCCGACCTGCTTGCGCGAGGCCGTCCGCGCCCTCTGCGCGTCGCGGCCCTCCGGCAGCCGGAAGCGCACCGACCCCGCAGAGGCCTTCTGGGCCAGCGTCTCGAGGTCCTCGGCCTCGCCGCGGAGCAGCGCGTCCCAGACCGGCAGCGCGAGGCCGTGCTCGAGCCCGACGTCGGCGCGGACGGCGTCAGCCAGCCGGTTCACCCACGGGGTGCCGTCGGGGTCGGCGCCCGCGAGACCGGCGAGGCGCAGCGTGGCGCGCTCGACGGAGACGGTGGTGTGCTTCTTCGCCATCGTGACGATCGGCCGGCCCACCTTGCGCGGCCAGGCCGCGCGCCTGCCGCACGGTGGCGGGGTCGAGATCGAGCTTCTTCTGCACGCTCACTCCCCCAGTCTCCGCTCGAACAGGGCGCGCACGGCAGGGTTCGAGCGCACGATGTCCAGGGCCAGGTCCGCGTGACCGGGCACGAAGCCGTTGCCCACGACCATGGTGACGTCGGCCGCCGAGGCCCTCAGCACCGAGCGCGGCGGCGCTGAACGAGGTCGCCATCGAGAAGAAGATGACGGTCCCGCGGTCGGCCGTGGCCAGGATCGCCCCGCCCTCGCAGCCGGGCACGTCCACGCACACGATCGTCAGGTCGGCAGGCCCGCCGGCCAGAGCGACGCCGTCGCGCAGCGCGACGGGGTCGCGGGCGTCGCAGGTGACGACCTCGTCGGCCAGGCCCGCCCCCGGGCCGTCGGGCCCGAGCAGGTCGGCCTCCGCCCGGTGGGGTACGACGGCGATGGTGCGCCGGGCGCCGGCGCGACGAGCCGCGGCCAGGCACAGCGAGCCGGACTTGCCCGCGCCGCCGACGACGGCGACCACCGGGGCGTCGTACGCCCGGACGTGGCGCTCGGTCAGCGCCGGTGCACCGCACACGTCCATCACCGAGAGGGCCAGCGAGGTCGGCAGGTCGTCGGGGAGCCGGGCGGCGATGCTGCGGCCGAACAGGATCGCGTAGCCGTCCGTGGGCACCTGCTCGCTGCGCCCGTCCCACCGGACGAGGTCGTCCTCGATGACCAGTGGCGTGAGGGTGAGCGAGACCAGGGTGGCGATGTGGTCGCCGACGGCCAGCCCCAGCGGCGAGCCCTCCCCCACCTCCTCGACGGTGCCGACGAGCATGCCGCCCGAGCCGGTGACCGGGTTGTGCATCTTGCCGCGTGTGCGCACGATCTCCAGGACCTCGGCGCGCACGGCCTCACCGTCGCCGTGGTGCTTCTCCTCGAGCTGGCGGAACGAGGCGGCGTCGAGGTTGAGCCGCTCGACCCGCACCCGGACCTCGTCGTCGCGGATCGCAGGGTCGGTGTCGAGCCGCTGCGCTGCCTGCGGCAGCACCATGCCCGCTCCCGGTGCGGGCTCCAGCACGCGGTGCAGGCCCACCGGATCCCCTGTCATGCGACCCACGGTGTCAATACCTTCCTGTTGAACCCGAAACCAAGCGTAAATCTTACGGTGATGTATTTGATGCACCGCATACTTCGTGGTCCCATGGTGCCATGAGTATCGAGACGTCGATCGCCTCCATCGTGGAGGGGCAGACCGGTCAGCCCTACCCCTACCGCAGGGTCGAGCTCGTCGAGCCCGACTGGACCCGCTTCCCCGGCTGGAAGGACGTCACCACCGAGGAGTGGGAGAGCGCCCAGTGGCAGCGTGCCCACTGCGTCAAGAACGTGCGGCAGCTGCGCGAGCTGCTGGGCGACCTCGTCGACGAGCGGTTCTACGCCGACCTCGAGCGTGACCAGACCGAGCGCGCCACGATGTCGATGCTGCTCCCGCCGCAGATGATGAACACGATCGCGCCCCACGAGATGCCCGCCGGGCCCGGCTCGCTCACCGACGCGTTCTACGCCGACCCGATCCGGCACTACATGATCCCGGTCTTCTCCGACCGTCGTACCGACTGGCCCTCACACCCCTACTCCAGCCGCGACTCGCTGCACGAGCACGACATGTGGGCGGCCGAGGGGCTGACCCACCGCTACCCCACCAAGGTGTTGGCGGAGCTGCTGCCGACGTGCCCGCAGTACTGCGGCCACTGCACCCGCATGGACCTCGTCGGCAACTCGACGCCGAGCGTCGAGAAGCTGAAGTTCCTCGGCAAGCCGGTCGACCGTCACGCCGAGATGCTCGACTACCTGCGCCGCACGCCCGAGGTGCGCGACGTCGTCGTCTCCGGCGGCGACGTCGCCAACATGCCGTGGGCGCGGCTCGAGGACTTCCTCACCAAGGTGCTCGAGATCGAGAACATCCGCGACATCCGGCTCGCCACCAAGGCCCTGATGGGGCTGCCGCAGCACTGGCTGCAGGACGAGGTCGTCGAGGGCATGACCCGTGTCGCCGGGATCGCCCGTGCCCGAGGCGTCGGGCTCGCGATCCACACCCACGTCAACCACGCCAACTCGGTGACCCCGCTGGTCGCTCGCGCCAGCCAGGCGATGTTCGACGCGGGTGTCCGCGACGTACGCAACCAGGGCGTCATCCTCAACGGCGTCAACGCCGACCCGCACGCGCTGCTCGACCTGTGCTTCCGACTCCTCGATGGCGCGCAGATCCTGCCGTACTACTTCTACATGTGCGACATGATCCCCAACGCCGAGCACTGGCGGATCTCGGTGGCCGACGCCCAGCGGCTGCAGCACCACATCATGGGCTACCTGCCCGGCTTCGCCACTCCGCGGATCGTGTGCGACGTGCCGTTCGTCGGCAAGCGCTGGGTGCACCAGCTCACGTCGTACGACGAGGTGCGAGGCATCTCCTACTGGACGAAGAACTACCGCACCTCCATCGAGGCCGCCGACCCCGAGGCCCTGTCGCGCACCTACGAGTACTACGACCCGATCCACACCCTGCCTGCCGAGGGCCAGGCGTGGTGGGCGCGGCAGCGGGAGCTCGAGCTGGTCTGAACGGCTGGAGGAGCGTGGTAGAGAGGGCGACATGCGACTCGTCCTCAACGTCCTCTGGGTCGTGCTGTGCGGGTTCTGGATGTTCCTGGCCTACCTGGTGGTCGGCGTGCTGTGGTGCATCACGATCATCGGGATCCCGTTCGGCATCGCCTCGTTCCGCATCGGGTTCTTCGCGCTCTGGCCCTTCGGCCGGACCGTCGTCAGCAAGCCCGGTGCGGGTGTGGGCTCTGGCATCGGCAACGTCTTCTGGTTCATCTTCTCGGGCCTCTGGCTCGCCATCGGCCACGTCCTCACCGGGATCGCGTTGTGCGTCACGATCATCGGCATCCCACTCGGCCTGGCGAACTTCAAGCTGATCCCGGTCTCCCTCTTCCCGCTCGGCAAGGACATCGTCCCGACCGGGAGTGCCCAGACGCCGTTCGTCGGCGGCACGACAGTGATGCCGGCGGCGTAGGAGCGACTGCAGGGACACTTCCCCACGCCGGGGCCTGACGTCCCGGATCGGAGGGTCTGCGAGCCCTACATTGCTGTCATGGCCGACATCCTCCTGGGCCTCCTCGCGATCATCGCCGGGGGCGCCATGCTCATCGCAGGCCAGTTCGTGCTGCGGCTCATGATCCCCATCTGGGGCTTCTTCGCGGGCTTCGCCTTCGGTGGCGGACTCGTCGCGAGCTTCGCTGACGAGCACTTCCTCGGGTCGGTGCTCGGCTGGGTGCTGGGGCTGGTCTTCGCCCTGATCTTCGCGGTCTTCGCCTACCTGTACTACTACGTCGCCATCGTCATCGCCATGGGTGCGTTCGGCTTCGCGATCGGCTCCGGCCTCGTCGTCGCCCTCGGGATCGACTGGAACTGGGTAGCCGTGACGGTGGGTCTCGTCGTCGGCATCGTCATCGGCCTGGTGTCCGCCTTCGCGAACATGCCGATGATCGTGCTCGTCGTCCTCGGCTCCATCGCCGGCGCCGTCGGCGTGACCGGTGGCCTCATGCTCCTGTTCGGATCGCTGAACTCCGCCGACTTCAGCAGGGGTGACTTCACCGACACGGTCTCCAACAGCTTCGGCTGGACCCTGCTGTTCATCGTGCTCGCCATCGGCGGACTCGTCATCCAGGCCGGTCAGCGGGCCCTCATGCGCCAGAACATCGAGGAAGTCTGGTACGCCGAGAGCCGCTGACCCGCGGACGGAGGGTCCTGCTCAGCCGTCGGTCTCCTCCGCCTCCTTGGCTGCTGCCTTGATGTCGTCGGCCTCGACCTTGTCGATGGCGGACTCGACGATGCGGTCGGCGCGATCGAGCGCCTCCTGGATCTTGACCGCACCGGGGTCGGAGACGAGTGCGAGCAGACCGGAGTGCCCGGGCGGGATGGCGTTCTCGAGCTGCTGCTCGAGCTCGCCGTGGTGGTGGCGCTGACGCAGCTTGCCGGCCAGGGCGCCGGCGGAGCCGACCACCGCGGCCGAGCCGAGGATCGACGGCGGGAAGATCACGCCCAGCGCGATGCCACCGACGAGGCCCCACTTGAGTCCGGACTTCGTGCTGTGGTCGGTCGCCTTCTGGACCTCCAGCTTGCCCTCCGCCGAGCGGGTCACCACGATGACGCCCTCGATCTCGACCGTGCGGCCGTCCTCGACGGACTTGAGGGCCTCATAGGCCTCCCACGCCGAGTCGGTGTCGCTGAAGGCGGCGACGAGGAGGGTGTAGGCGCCGTCGGACACGGCGGCCGCGTTCACCTCGAAGTCGGGGGTGTTGCTCTCGTCTGACATGTCAGGAACTCCTTGCTGGTGGGGTTTCCACCTTCGAGCCGCCGGCACACGACGGCCTCACCCGGTCCGGGTGGGCCGTCGAGTGACGCATGCCACGGTGTGTGGGCGGCCACGTGCGGGAACATCTCGCCCATGCCGCGCCTGAGGACCGTGTCCCCGCACAGCAAGGGCTTCTCGCGGCGTCGAGCCGGCGCGGGCTGGGTCTTCCTCGACCAGGACAGTGAGCGGATCACCGACCCGGACGAGATTCAGCGCATCAAGTCGATGGCGATCCCGCCGGCCTGGCAGGACGTGTGGATCTCGCCGTACCCCAACGGGCACATCCAGGCGGTCGGTACCGATGACGCCGGACGCCGGCAGTACCTCTACCACCCCGACTGGCGGATCAAGCGCGACAAGATGAAGTTCGACCGGGTGCTGCTGGCGGCGCGCAAGCTCCCCGCCGCACGGAAGGCGATCAAGCGCGACCTGGGGCTCGAGGGCATGCCGCTCGAGCGGGCCGATGCGGTCGCCGTACGCCTGCTGGACCTCGGCTACTTCCGGATCGGCAGCGACATCTACGCCGACACCAACGGCTCCTTCGGGCTGACCACGCTGGAGAAGCGGCACGTGCGCAAGCAGGGCGGGAAGTTCCTGTTCCACTTCGAGGGCAAGTCCGGCATCGAGCACACGGTCGAGATCGAGGACCCGGAGGTGCTCGACGCCCTGGACAGCATGCGGAGGCGTCGCGGTGGCACCGAGCAGCTGCTGGCCTACCTCGAGGAGCGGCGCTGGAACGACCTCGACTCCAGCGCGGTGAACCTCTACCTCAGCGGCATGTTCGAGGACCTCACCGCCAAGGACTTCCGTACCTGGCACGCGACGGTGATCGCTGCCGCCGCGCTCGCCGCCTCCGACGAGCCGGGCGAGACCAAGCGGTCGCGCCAGCGCGCGATCAAGGCTGCGGTCACGGAGGTGGCGGAGTACCTCGGCAACACCCCGACCATCGCGAAGAACTCCTACATCGACCCACGCGTCATCGACCTCTACGAGAACGGCACCACGATCGACCCGGCCCTGGTGCGCAAGAAGTACCGCTCCCTCGCCGTCAAGCAGCGCACCCTCGAGGCGGCCGTCCTCGACCTGCTGAGCTGAGAAGATGCCAGGCGGCGTGACGCCCGCCGTCACATCGTGACGACGGCGATGAGTTCCCACGGAACCGCGGGTCTGCACCCGTGAACGTCCGACAACTCGAGCGAGGAGAGAGCCGTGCAGCACATCACCCCGAACCTGTGGATCAACGACGGCAAGATCGAGGAGGCGGTGGACTTCTACTGCTCGCTGTTCGAGGACAGCCGGGTCGTGAGCTCCAGCGACCACGGCCCGGACGCCGGCGAGCTGGCCGGCCAGAAGATGGCCATCAGCTTCGAGCTGCAGGGCCAGCCCTACGTCGCCATCAACGGCGGCGACACCCGGTTCGAGGCCAACGAGTCGGTCTCGCTGGCGATCCCGTGCGACACCCAGGAGGAGATCGACCGCCTCTGGGACGCGCTGGTCGAGGGCGGCGAGCCGGGTCCGTGCGGCTGGCTCAAGGACCGCTACGGCTTCAGCTGGCAGGTCTACCCGAGCGTGCTCGACAAGATGATGGGCGACGACGACCCCGAGAAGGTGCAGCGGGTCGTCGCCTGCTTCATGAAGATCGACAAGCGCGCCTTCGACATCGCTGAGCTCGAGGCGGCCTTCGAGGGCCGCTGACCGCGGTGACTTGGACGTCCCCGGCCGCACGCCCGGGTTCCTACGACGGCGAGGAACCCGGAGCTGACACCGCCCACGTCGCATGATTCTGCGCCATCGGCGGACATCAGGCGAAATGTCGGCCGGAATGCCTCGAACCGGTGTAGACCGGACGCGCCTGACGCTTGCGCGCGGGCCGCGGTCAGTGCAGCGGGCGGTTCTCGTACGGCGTGGACAGCACGATCGTGGTGTGGGTGGAGACGTTGGCCGCGCCGCGCACGCGGGCGAGGAGCTCTTCGAGGTCGGCAGGCGTCGCGACCCGCACCTTGAGGATGTAGGACTCCTCCCCCGCGACCGACCAGCACGACTCGATCTCCTGGATGCCCTCGAGACGCTCCGGGTAGTCGTCGGGCTCGGAGACGTCGAACGGCGTGATGCTCACGAACGCCGTGAGCGGCTTGCCGGCCGCGGCGTGGTCGATCGTGGCGCCGTACCCGAGGATCACGCCTCGCTCCTCGAGCCGCTTCACCCGCTGGTGGACGGCACTCGTCGACAGCCCGGTCGCCTTGCCGAGGTCGGTGTAGGACATGCGTCCGTCATCGGCCAGCAGCCCGAGGATCTGGCGGTCGATCTTCTCCACGCGCCGAGCCTAGTCGCGTCGCGCGGATGGTGCTTGACAGCGAACCTCCACCGCGCGATGTTGCCGGGCATGGCTCCGCCCGCAGCGGGATCCCAGCTCGAGACGGTCACCTGGCCCGAGCTGATGGCGGCCACGTCCCTCGCGGCGGACATCGGGATGGCGCTCCCGTTGGAGACCGGTCTGGCGACCTGCCTGGTGGCGGTCGAGCTCGGGCGACTGGTGGGCCTCGACGAGGAGTCGCTGACCCGGCTCCACCACCTGGCGCTGTTGCAGCACATCGGGTGCACGGCCGTGGCCAGCGACGTCGCCGAGGTGGTCGGGGACGAGCTGCTCATGCGCGAGCACGCCGCGCTGCTGGACTTCTCCGACCAGCGCGAGATGTTCGGCTTCATGCTCGCGCACGTCGCGCGGGCCAACCCCGTGCTCGCCCGCCCCATGGCGCTGGCCAGAGCACTGGTCGGAGGTCGGCAGATCGGCGAGTCCGCCGCCGACGTGTGCGAGGCCGGCCAGCTGCTCGGCGAGCGGTCGGGGTACGACGCCGACCAGCTGGTCGAGCTGGCCACGGTCTACGAGAACTGGGACGGGTCCGGATTCCCCAACGGCGTCGCCGGCGACGACATCCCGGTGACGGTGCAGGTGGTCCAGGTCGCCACGCTGCTGGTGAACGCCGAGCGGTTGCTGGGGCGCGAACCCGCGTTGGCGCTGATGCGCACGCGGCGAGGCCACACGCTCTCGCCTGTCGTGGTCGACATCGCCCTCAGGGACCCGGATCGGGTGCTGACGCCGCTGGTCGGCGGCGGCTCCCTGTGGGAGGCCGTCATGGCGGCCGAGGCCATCCCCTCGCAGCCGCCCTCGGAGGCAGAGGTGGACCGGGCGTTGGGCGCGCTGGCCGACCTTGCGGACCTGAAGTCGCCGTTCCACGTCGGCCACTCCCCCGGCGTGGCGGACCTCGCCGCCGGGGCCGGCAAGGTGCACGGCCTGGGTGCTGACGACGTCCGGCTGCTGCGCCGCGCGGGATGGGTGCACGACGTCGGCCGGATCGCGGTGTCGTCGGGTGTCTGGGACCGCCGTGGGCCGCTGAGCGCCGAGAGCGTGGAGCGCGTCCGGATGCACCCGTACCACACCCGCCAGGTCCTCGTCCGGAGCCCGTTCCTGAGCTCGCTCGCCGACGTGGCGGTCTCCCACCACGAGCGCCTCGACGGGAGCGGCTACCACCGCGGCCTGCCGGGCTCGGCGCTGACGCCGCAGGCGCGCCTGCTCGCGGCGGCCGACACCTACCGGACCAAGATCGAGCCGCGCCCCCACCGGGACGCGCTGACGCCCGCAGGGGCCGCCACCCACCTCCGGCGAGAGGTGACCGCAGGACATCTGGACGGCGAGGCGGTCGAGTCGGTGCTCGCGGCGGCCGGCCACCAGGCGCCTCGTCGTACGACGACCCACCTCACCCCCCGTGAGGTGGAGATCCTGGGCCAGGTGTCGCTGGGGCGCTCGATGCGTGAGATCGCCCGCTCCCTCACGATCTCCCCCAAGACCGTGGACGGGCACCTCCAGCGGATCTATCCCAAGATCGGCGTGACGACGCGCTCGGGCGCCACGCTCTACGCCATCGAGCACGGCCTCCTCCCGACGCAGCGAGCCGGTGCAAGAGGGGGAGAACTCCCCGTAGCGACCGCGCTCGGGCGCTGACGAGGCTGGAAGCAACAACTCACCGAGCAGCCTTGGAGGCCATCATGAGTGACTTGCTGAGCATGGTGCACGGCGCACTACGACGCGCTGACGGCGGGTGACCTCGACGCCGCCGCGGCGTACTTCGCCGAGGACGTCGAGACCATCACGCCGGGAGGGACGCTGCACGGCCGTGACGCGTTCCGGGCCATGGGCGAGGCGTTCCTCGCGGCCGTGCCCGACATGCGCCACGAGATCGTCCGCACGTTCGAGGACGGCGACACGATCGTCGTCGAGGGCGTGTACTCCGGCACGCAGACCGGACCGCTCGAGACTCCCGCAGGGCACCATCCCGCCGTCCGGGAACTCCTTCGCCTTCCCCTACGCCGACTTCATGCAGGCGCGGGACGGGGTGTGCGTCTCGCACCGGGTGTACTGGGACAACGTCACGTTCCTGGCCCAGATCGGCGCGATCCCCGCGGCGTGAGGTCCGCCGGCCGGGCGGTGCCGCCTATGCTGCGGCGCATGCCCGGCCGAACCGATCGACTCATGCTCCTCGACACCGCGTCGATGTACTTCCGGGCGTTCTTCGGGGTGCCGGACTCGGTGACGGCGCCGGACGGGACGCCGGTCAACGCCGTGCGCGGGCTGCTGGACTTCATCACCCGGCTGGTCGACGAGTACCGCCCGACCCACCTCGCCTGCTGCTGGGACAACGACTGGCGGCCGCAGTGGCGCGTCGACCTGATCCCGTCGTACAAGGCCCATCGTGTCGAGGTGGTGCGCCCCGGCGACTCCCCCGACATCGAGGAGGTGCCCGACCCGCTCGAGCAGCAGATCCCGCTGATCGTGGCGACGCTGGAGGCCTTCGGGATCACGATCGTGGGTGCCGACCACTACGAGGCCGACGACGTCATCGGCACGCTCGCCACCGACGCCGGCATGCCCGTCGACATCGTCACCGGCGACCGCGACCTGTTCCAGCTCGTCGACGACGACGCCGAGGTGCGGGTGCTCTACATCGCTCGCGGCGTGGGCAAGCACGAGCGGGTCACCAACGACGTGGTCCGCGAGAAGTACGGCGTGGACGCCAGCCAGTACGCCGCCCTGGCCACCCTCCGCGGCGACAGCTCCGACGGCCTGCCGGGTGTCGCCGGCGTCGGCGACAAGACCGCGGCCGTGCTGCTCAACCGGTTCGGCGACCTCGACGCGATCATCGCCGCCGCGCAGGATCCTGACGGCGACATGGGCCCCGGACCCCGCGGCAAGATCAAGGCCGCCGCTCGACTACCTCGCGGTCGCCCCGGAGGTCGTCGCGGTGGCTCGCGACATCGACCTCGGCGACCCGGACCTGACCCTGCCGGACAAGCCTGCCGACCCGGAGATGCTGGCCGCGATCGCCGAGCAGTGGGGCCTCAGCAGTCCCGTCGAGCGGCTGACCGCCGCCCTTGCCGGCTGACCGACCGGCAAGGATGAGTCCATGAGCGACCACGACCCCGCGCACGAGCACGTCCACGACCACCCGCACGAGCGTTGGGACGACGACCGGATCGACCGGTGGAGCGCGGAGAACTGGGACCAGCGCTACGGCGAGAAGCCGGCGCTGTGGAGCGGCCACGTGAACGCAGCGGTCGAGGAGCAGGCGTCCGGCCTGGCGCCGGGCCTCGCCCTCGACGTGGCGTGCGGCGAGGGTGGTGACGCCCTGTGGCTGGCCGAGCACGGGTGGCAGGTCGTGGGCGTCGACGTCTCGCAGGTCGCGCTCGACCGTGCCCGCGCGCAGGCCGAGGCCCGCGGGCTGGCGGACAGCGTCGACTGGCAGCGCCGTGACCTGCTGGAGTGGCGGCCACCGGAGGCGTCGTACGACCTGGTCTCCGTGACGTTCCTGCACATGCCCCCCGGCATGCGCACGGCCGTGTACGACGCGCTCGCGGCCGCGGTGCGCCCCGGTGGCTCGTTCCTGGTCGTGGCCCATCACCCGAGCGACCTGGACACGTCTGTCGGTCGGCCGCCCGAACCGGACCTGTTCTTCACCCCCGACGAGCTCGTGGGGGCCCTCGACGGCGAGTGGAGCGTGGCCACCGCCGTCGTGCGGCCGAAGAGCACCGTCGACTCCGAGGGGCGCGAGGTGACGGTTCACGACACGGTGCTCCGGGCCGTGCGCAGCCCTACTCGCTGACCGAGGAGTAGGCCACCACCCCACGGCGAAGCCGCGAGGCGGTCTCCCGTGCCGTGTCCCGCAACGGACCCGACCCGGCCGCGTCGGCCACCTGGTCGGCCAGGTCGAGCAGCTGCTTGACCCACCGCACGAAGTCGCCCGCCGCGAGGTCGGTGGCGTCGAGCACGTCGTCGAGCTCGTCACCCTCCGCCCACCGGTAGGCCGCCCACACGAACCCGAGGTCGGGCTCGTGGAGCTGGTCGAGGTGGTGGTCTCGCTCGAGCGCGTCGAGGTCGCCCCAGATCGAGACCATCTCGGCGAGGACCTGCCTGACCTGCCCTCCCGGGATGCGGGGAGCCGTGGCGTCGTCCGGGCGACGCGCCTCGTAGACCAGGGTCGAGAGCACGGCCGCCAGCTCCGAGGCGTCGAGGTCCTTCCAGAGCCCGACCCTGAGGCACTCCGCGGTGAGCAGGTCCATCTCGTTGTAGATCCGCATCAGGATGTGGCCGCGGTCCGTCGCCCTCGAGGCGCTGCCCTTGCCCTCGAGGTAGTCGAGGGCGGTGAGCACGTCGCACACGCGGTCGAACTGCCGCGCGATGGTGTTGGTGCGTTGCTCGATGCGGCGCCGCAGCGTGCGCGCGTCACGGTCGAGCTTGAACCACCGTTCCGCCCAGCGGGAGTGGTCCTCGCGTTCGGGGCAGGCGTGGCAGGGGTGAGCACGAAGCTGCTCGCGCAGCCGGTCGATCTGGCCGTCCGACCCGCTGACCTCGCTCGGCGATCGCGCACCGCGCTTGCCGGGAGGAGGCGGGGTGAGGTTGTGCGTCCGGTTGCGCAGCGTCGAGGCGAGGTCGCGCCGGGCCTGGGGGTTGCGGCCGTTGAAGTTGCGCGGGATCTTCAGCCGCGTGATCGAGCCCACCGGGGTGGGGAAGTCGACCAGGCTCAGCCGTCGCGCATGCCGGTCCGCGGTCAGCACGTAGGGACGCGGACCCTCCCGGTCCGCCCGTGCACCCGGGTCGATGACCACCGCCATGCCGGCGAAGCGTCCGCTCGGCACCTCGATGACGTCACCGGGCCGCAGTGACTCCAGCGAGTCGATGACCTCCTGGCGCCGGTCGATGCGGCGCGCCTTCGCCAGGTCCTTCTCGGTGCCGCTGAGCTGGTGCCGCATCCCGGCGTACTCCATGAAGTCGCCGCGGTCGCAGCTCGCCGCGTCCGCGTAGCCCTGCAGCGCCTCCTCCGCCTTGTGCAGCTGTCGGGCCAGGCCGACGACGGCCTTGTCGGCCTGGAACTGCGCGAACGACGACTCGAGCAGCTCGCGGGCGCGATCGCGGCCGTACTGGTGCACCAGGTTCACGGCCATGTTGTACGACGGCCGGAAGCTCGACTTCAGCGGATAGGTACGTGTGGACGCGAGGCCGGCAACGGCCGCGGGATCGAGGCCTTGCTGCCAGAGCACGACGCCGTGCCCCTCGACGTCGATGCCGCGTCGCCCGGCGCGCCCCGTCAGCTGCGTGTACTCCCCCGGCGTGATGTCGGCGTGGGTCTCGCCGTTCCACTTCGAGAGCTTCTCGATCACCACCGACCGCGCGGGCATGTTGATGCCGAGCGCCAGCGTCTCGGTCGCGAACACCACCCGGCACAGGCCGCGCAGGAACAGCTGCTCGACGCACTCCTTGAACGTGGGCAGCATGCCGGCGTGGTGGGCGGCGATTCCGCGCGTGAGCCCGTCGAGGAACTCGTGGTAGCCGAGCACCTCGAGGTCCTCGTCCGGGATGTGGGCGCAGCGCTCCTCCACGAACTCGAAGACGAGGTCGCGCTCCTCGGGCGTGGTGAGGCGCAGGTTGGCGTTGAGGCACTGCTGCACGGCTGCGTCACACCCGACGCGGCTGAAGACGAACACGATCGCGGGCAGCAGGCCGGCCCGGTCGAGCTGCTCCACGACCTCGCTGCGGCTCGGCGTCCACACGCCACGCGTCCCCGCCGGACCGCGGTAGGGGCGCTTGCCGCCGCGAGCCGGGCGGCGGTCGCGGATCCGGCCCGCGGCCCAGTCGTCTCGCGCCACGCGCAGCAGCTGGGGGTTGACCCGTGCCTCACGATGAGCCAGCTCGACCTCGGCGGGGTCGTTGCCGCCCTCCCCGGCGAACAGGTCGTACATCCGCTTGCCCACGATCACGTGCTGGTACAGCGGGACGGGACGGCGCTCCTCGACGATCGTGGTCGTCTGGCCTCGCACCGTGCCGAGCCACTCGCCGAACTCCTCGGCGTTGCTGACGGTCGCGCTGAGCGACACCAGCGCCACCGACTCCGGCAGGTGGATGATGACCTCCTCCCAGACCGCGCCGCGCATCCGGTCGGCGAGGTAGTGGACCTCGTCCATCACCACGAAGCCGAGCCCCGCCAGCGTGCGTGAGCCCGCGTAGAGCATGTTGCGCAGCACCTCGGTCGTCATCACCACGACCGGCGCCTCGCCGTTGATCGAGTTGTCGCCGGTGAGCAGACCGACCTTGTCGGCACCGTAGCGACGGACGAGGTCGTTGAACTTCTGGTTCGACAGCGCCTTGATGGGCGTGGTGTAGAAGGCCTTGCGACCCGTCTGCAGCGCGACGTGCACGGCGAACTCGCCGACGATCGTCTTGCCGGAGCCCGTGGGGGCGGCCACCAGCACGGAGCTGCCGTCCTCGAGCTCGCGGCAGGCGCGGACCTGGAAGTCGTCGAGCTGGAAGGACAGGTGCGAGGCGAAGTCGGCGAGGAGTGGATGGGCGCGTTGACGGCGCGAGCGCTCGTAGCGCTCCGCAGGCGAGAGGTCGGTCATGACACTGCTCAGGGAACCAGCACGCGCAAGGCCAGCGGGGCCACCTCGACGGTCAGCGGCAGGGGCCCGATCCGCTCACCGTCGGCGTAGGCCGTGATCCCCGGGGCGGCGATGGTGATCTTGCGCGCGTGCCGGTGCCGGTAGTCGGGGTGGAGCACGTGCGTGCCCTTGAACAGCTTCGGGTAGGACCTGAGCAGCCCGCGTCGTGACATCGGGCGGAACCACACCACGTCGAGCAGACCGTCGTCGAGCACGGCGCCCTCGGTGATCCGCAGCCCCCCACCGAAGGAAGGACCGTTCCCCACGGCGACGAGCGTGGCCTCGAACCGCAGCTGCTCGCCGTCGATCTCGACGACGTACGAGATCGGCTTCAGGGTGCGGAGCTCGGCCACGGTGGCCAGGTTGTAGCGCATCTGGCCCTTGGGCCAGGTCATCTCGTTGGCGCGTTCGTTGACGATGGCGTCGAAGCCCGCCGCCAGCACCGTCACGTAGTACGTCGACCCGATCCGCGCGAGGTCGATGGTGCGCTCCTTGCCGCCGATGACGACGTCGGTCGCGGCGGCGGTGTCCTTGCGGGGCAGGTCGAAGTAGCGAGCCACGTCGTTGCCGGTGCCGGCCGGCACGATGCCGAGCCTGGTCCCGGAGTGGGCGATCGCCTGCACGGCGAGGTGCACCATGCCGTCACCACCGACCACCACGAGCGTCTCGACGCCGTCGGTGACGCACTCGCGGGCGAGGCCCAGCGCCTCGTCCGCGTCACGTCCCACCAGGTTGCGCACGGCGTACCCGGCGTCACGCAGTCGCGGCAGCACCTCCGCCTGGACCCGGCCACCCTTCCCCTTCCCGGAGGTGGGGTTGGTGAGCAGGGCGATCTCCTGTGGCACCCGCGAAGGATATAGGTGCCGTTCTGGGGCGACAGGTCAGATCGCCGACGCCTCGTCGTCGTCCCACTGGGTGGTTCCCCGGCGCCCTCGACGGCGGTCGAGCACGCGTGAGATCACCTCGGAGGCGAGCACCAGGATCAGCATCGGGACCGCGAGCATCAGCATGGAGTACGGGTCGGTCGACGGGGTGGCCACGGCCGCGAACACGAAGGTGCCCACGATGATCCAGGCGCGGTGCCGGCCCAGGGCCTTGCCCGACACGATCCCGGCCATGTTGAGCATGATCACGAACAGCGGGATCTCGAAGGCGACGCCGAAGACCAGCAGCATCCTGGTGATGAAGGTGAAGAAGCTGCCGAACTCGGTCAGCTGGGTGACCCCCGTGGGGGTGAACCCGATCAGGGCCGCGATGCCCTTCGGGAGCACGAAGTAGCCCAGGGCGACGCCGGCGATGAACAGCGGGCCCGGCGGTGCAGACGAAGATCCGGGTCCAGCGACGTTCCTTGGGGTGCAGCCCCGGTACGACGAAGCCCCAGATCTCCGAGAGCCACAGCGGCGAGGTGCCGACGATGGCCGCGACGCCGCAGATCTTGAGCTGCAGCATCAGCGGCGTGCCCACCCCGGTGATGACCGCCTGGGTCTGGGTCGACTGGCCGAGCATCTCGCGGGCCTGGTTGTAGGGGTCGAGGACGAGGTCGAAGAGGGGCCCGTAGAAGAACAGCGCGATGATCGTCCCGACGACGAGGTAGAGCGCGCAGCGCATCAGTCGGGCGCGCAGCTCCCTGAAGTGGTCGCCGAGCGACATCCGGCCACCCTCACCGACAGGGTCGCGGGGCGTGCCTCGGAACAGCTCGACGACACCGCCGATGCTCACGGCGGACTGGTGCTCAGGCGCTGCCCGGAGGGCGCGTGTCCTCCGGGTTGACCTGCGGCCGGCTGGTCTGCTGGGTGATGTCCTCGGCCGCAGAGCGGTTCTGGGCGTCGATCTGGCGCTGCTCCGGGGTCTTGGCCTCGTCGTCGTCGTCCATCAGGCCCTTGGTCTCGGCCTTGAAGATGCGAAGCGCCCGCCCGCTCCCGCGCGCCAGCTCGGGAAGCTTCGAGGCACCGAAGAGCAGGATGATCACGGCCAGGATGATCAGCAGCTCGGTGGGTCCGAGGCCGGCAATGAGGGGGTGGGTCATGGTCGTCATGCTACGCCGCCTGCCTGAGCAGAGTCGTAAAGGCGCAGAGTCGCCGTGGCGGTCCGGGTGACCTCGTCGCGGAGCGTGGCCGGTTCCACCACGGTGAGGGCAGGGGCCAAGCCGCAGCGCCAGCCTCACCAGCCACAACGGGTCACCCACCCGGAGCGTCACCTGCAACCGCCCCTCGCCGAGCTCCTCCGTGGCTGTGACCGGGTAGTAGTCGGCGACCCAGCGCGCCCACCGCTCCAGTCGTACGACGGCCTCGATGTCGTCGGGGCCGCCCTCGAACATGCCGGCCGACAGGTCCCGCGGACGGAGGTCGTCGTGCTCGTCGCGAGGCTCGTCGACGACCTCGACAGCGTGCATCCGGTCGATCCGGAACAGCCGGCGCGCCTCGGCGAGGTGGCACCACGCGTCGAGGTAGTCGTGGCCGTCGGCGGTCAGCAGCGCCAGCGGGTCGACGGTGCGCCTGGTGGTCTCGTCCCTGGTCGGGACGTAGTAGTCGAGCCTGGCCTGCCGGTTGCCGGCGATCGCGCGCCGCAGCAGGGAGGCGTGGCGGTTGCTGGTCCTCGAGCCGGGCAGGTGCAGCTCGACCTGGGGCGGCTCCGAGCCCGTGGCGGCGGCGTCCTCGAGCTTGGCCAGGGCCCGGTCGATGGCCTCGTGGGAGGCGTCCGGGCTGCCCTCGCGCAGCGCCCGCAGCGCCACGATGAGCGCCGAGGCCTCGGAGCTGCCGAGCCGGACCGGGCGGGAGAGGTACTCCGCGTTGTCGATGCGGACCACGCCGTCGGGGTCCTCCTCGATCGCCTCGAGGTCGACGTCGATCATCCGGTCGGGGGTGAGGCCGGGCAGGCCGCACATCCAGAGCACCTTGAGGTCCTTGCGGATCTGGTCCGCGCTCACCCCGAAGTCGGCGGCCACCTGGGCCAGCGACACGTCCGACTGCGCCTGGAGGTAGGGCACGAGCGCCAGCAGGCGCGAGACCTGCTCGCGCGCACCGCCGCTGTTCGCGCTCATGCGACCACCCGTGAGAGGCGGTCGCGGATCGCAGCCCGCAGCTCGGGCGGCGACTCGACGACCACCGCGTCGGCGTACCCGAGGAGCTCTCCGGCGAAGTCGCTCTCGGAGACGTAGGGGACCTCGAGGCGGTCCCACCCCGCCGACCCGTCGGGCCCCTGCACGCCGGCCTGCGTGACCGGGGCCCGGCGGCGCAACCCGTTGGCGGCCCCGCTGCGGGCCAGGACGACCGCGGTGCGGTCGGGCTCGCGGGGAAGCAGCGACTGCGACAGCGCCCTGAGATCGGTGTCCTCCGGCACGGCGAACGAGCCGGCCGGCCCCGTCGGAGTCACCTCGGACCTGATCCGGCTGAGCCGGAACATCCGCGGCTCACCGCGGTCGGTGTCGAGCCCGGCGACGTACCACCGACCCTGCGCCGTCACCACTCCCCAGGGCTGGACGTGCCGGGTGGTGGCATCGGTCTGCCCGGACCGGCTGTAGGCGAACTCGACGGGCGTGCGGTGCACCGTCGCCTGGAACACCGCCTCGAAGGCCGGCTCCTCGGCGGCGAGGGTGGGCTGCACCTGGTCGAGCTGCTCGCGGTCGAAGGAGAGGCCGGCGGCCTTGAGCTTCACCAGCGCGTCGGAGGTGGCCGCCGCCAGGCCGGCATGGCGCCACACCCGCGCGGCCAGGCCCAGGACCGCGACCTCGTCCGGCGCGAAGTCGATGGCCGGCAGCTCGAAGGCGTCACGCTTGATCCGGTAGCCCGGCTCGTCCTCGAAGAACTTGTCGACGTAGCCGGTCTCCAGCGGGATGCCCAGGGCGCGGAGGTCGTCCTTGTCGCGCTCGAACATCCGGTCGAAGGCTTCTTCAGAGCCCTCGCGGTAGGGCTCCATGAGCTCCCGGATCTGCTCCTTGGTCGTGTAGTTGCGCGCGACCAGCAGCAGGATGACGAGGTTGAGCAGTCGTTCGGCCTTGCGGGCAGTCATGCCTGGAGCTCACCCGACCCCGAGCACGTCGACGACGAAGACCAGCGTGGAGTTGGCCGGGATGTCCGGCTGCGCCTGCTTGCCGTACGCCGAGGCGGGCGGGCACACCATGAGCACCCTGGATCCTGCCTTGACGCCGGCCAGGCCCTTGTCCCAGCACGGGACGACGCCGCCGGCACCGACCGAGAACTTCGCCGGTTCCTTCGTGTAGGTCTCGTCGAACGGCTTCTTGGCGCCCCAGACCTGGCCGAGGTAGTCGGCCGCGATCCGGTGGGCTCCGTCCAGGGGCTCGCCGGTGCCCTCGCGCAGCACGTAGGCCTGGGGCTGCTTCGGCTTGGTGGCGCCGGAGACGTCGAACCCGGTGGGGCCGGCCGCACCCTCTTGGATCTGGGGCGCGGTCTTCGGCGCGGGGGTGGTCGCGCCCGACGGCCCCGGCAGCACCGACGTGGGATCGGTGGAGAGCACGTCGGCCACCATCACGACCGGGTCACCGGCCTTGAGGCCGAGCTGGGGGTTGCCCTGGGTGCCGTAGGAGTCCTTGGCCGTCGAGGCGATCACGACGCGCGAGCCGGCCTTCGCCCCGCTGATCCCCTTGAGCAGCGAGGGGAAGAGCTGGTCCGTGGACTTCGCCTCCAGCGGGTGCTGGCCCGGGTCGGTGGTGCTGATCAGCGTCTTCCCGGTGCGCGCGTTGGCCAGGCTGAGCTGGAGGAGCGCCGTGGTCTCAGGTCCCACCACGCCCCCGGTGCCCTTGGTCTGCGTCCAGGACTTCGTCGCGGGGACCTTCAGCGGGGCCGCGATGGTGATCGTGGGCTTCTCACCGAAGTCTCCGGAGACCCGGACCTTGTCCTCCACCGAGGAGGCCTTGCGGGTGGTGTCCTCGGAGCCGCAGCCACCCACGACCAGAGCCAGGAGCGCCGCGGCAGCCAGCAGCCGAGCCGGCCGCAGGCGCGGCGCGGGGAACAGATGGATCACATGCCCTCGATCAGTCGCTCGACCCGCTCGTCGTGCGAGCGGAAGGGGTCCTTGCACAACACCGTGCGTTGGGCCTGGTCGTTCAGCTTCAAGTGCACCCAGTCGACGGTGAAGTCACGGCGTCGCTCCTGGGCCCGCTTGATGAAGTTGCCCCGTAGCCGCGCCCGCGTGGTCTGGGGCGGCACCGACTTGGCCCGGAAGATGCTGAGGTCGTCGGTGACCCGCTTGACCGCTCCGCGCTTCTCGAGCAGGTAGTAGAGCCCCCGGTCGCGGTGGATGTCGTGGTAGGCGAGGTCGAGCTGGGCGATCCGGGGGTGCCCCAGCGGCAGCCCGTGATGCGCGCGGTAGCGCTCGATGAGCTTCCACTTGATCACCCAGTCGATCTCCCGCTCGACGATGGAGAGGTCACCGGACTCGACGGCCTTGAGCCCGCGCTCCCACAGGTCGAGGGACTGCTCGATCACGGGGGTGTGGAGCTCGCGACGGTCGACGAAGTCGCGCACCCGGTTGAGGTACTCCGCCTGGATGTCCAGCACGCTGGCCTCGCGGCCGTTGGCGAGCCGGACCTTGCGCCGCCCGGTCATGTCGTGGCTGATCTCGCGGATCGCCCGGATCGGGTTCTCCATCGTGAGGTCGCGCATCACCGCGCCCTCCTCGATCATCCGCAGCACCAGGTCGCAGCTGGCGACCTTGAGCATCGTCGTGGTCTCGCTCATGTTGGAGTCGCCGACGATCACGTGCAGCCGCCGGAACCGCTCGGCATCGGCGTGCGGCTCGTCGCGGGTGTTGATGATCGGGCGCGAGCGGGTGGTGGCGCTCGAGACGCCCTCCCAGATGTGCTCGGCCCGCTGGCTCACGGAGTACGACGCCCCGCGCGGTGTCTGGGTGACCTTGCCCGCGCCGACGATGATCTGGCGCGTCACCAGGAACGGGATCAGCACGTCGGCCAGCCGGCTGAACTCGCCGTGGCGGCTGACCAGGTAGTTCTCGTGGCAGCCGTAGGAGTTGCCGGCCGAGTCGGTGTTGTTCTTGAACAGGTAGACGTCGCCCGAGATGCCCTCGTCGCGCAGCCGGCGCTCGGCGTCGACCAGCAGGCCCTCGAGCACCCGCTCCCCCGCCTT
Source organism: uncultured Actinomycetota bacterium (assembly GCA_963698945.1). Classification (GTDB taxonomy): domain Bacteria; phylum Actinomycetota; class Actinomycetes; order Propionibacteriales; family Nocardioidaceae; genus Marmoricola. The sequence goes on from CAVOST010000010.1 coordinate 143,610, forward strand.
GTCGTGGGTGACCAGGTCGATGATGTCGTCGCACTCGGGGGTGGCGTACTCCGGGTGGCTGCCGACGTCGAGGTAGAGCCGGGCTCCGTTGGCGAGGAAGACGTTGCTGCTCCGGCCCCAGCTGACGACCTTGCGGAACAGGTAGCGGGCCACCTCGTCCGGCGAGAGACGGCGCTGGCCCTTGAACGTGCACGTCACGCCGTACTCGTTCTCGATGCCGAAGATCCGCCGGTCCACTCCCACAGACTAGGCCGTGGGTGGATCAGGGGTTGCGCGACGCGACTGTGACCACACGGTGGTTGAGCTTGTCGAAACCACGTCTGCGCTGCCGAGGGGGTTTCGACAGGCTCAACCGGCGGCGGTGGCGTTCGGGGATTGGGGTCAGGCGGTCGGCGGCGCGACCGGGGGTTCCTCGCCGGGAGTCTCCTCCGGCGATGGCGGCTCGCTCACCGGCTCCTCCGCCGGGGCGGACGCTGCCGGGCTCTCCCCCAGGACGCCGTCCAGGATCCGTACGTCGAGTCGCTTGAACTTCCGGGCCTGGACGCGGGTGCGGTCGAGCACCGCCACCTCGAGGTCTCCCGCCGGGATGTCGCGGTGGCCGGTCTCACCCTGGCCCAGCGCGGCCGCGGCCAGCTTCAGTGCGTCGTTGCGCGTGAGACCGGTTTGGTAGCGCTCCTGCAGGTAGGTGGTCACGGCCTCGGCCGCACCGCCCATCACGGCGTAGTCGTGCTCCTCGACGACCTGGCCGTCGAAGGTGAGCCGGAAGATCTGGTCGTCGTCGGGGCCGTCACCGACCTCGGCCACGAAGATCTCGATCTCGTAGGGCTTCTCTCCCCCGCTGGAGAAGATCGTGCCCAGCGTCTGGGCGTAGGCGTTGGCCAGCCCCCGACCGGTCACGTCGCGGCGGTCGTAGGAGTAGCCGCGCATGTCGGCGAGCCGGACGCCGGCGATGCGCAGGTTCTCGAACTCGTTGTAGCGACCCACGGCGGCGAAGGCGATCCGGTCGTAGATCTCGCTGACCTTGTGGAGCGCCGCCGACGGGTTCTCCGAGACGAACAGCACGCCGTCGGTGTAGCGCACCACCGCCACCGAGCGCCCGCGGGCGATGCCCTTGCGCGCGAAGTCGGCCCGGTCCTTCATCAGCTGTTCCGGGGAGACGTAGAACGGCATGCTCATGTGAGGTCTTCGCTCCCATGAGCATGCCGAGGCATGGCTCTGTTGAATTGTCGCTCGCTGCGCTCGCTCACGGGCAGAGCAGACCTCACGTCAGGGCCGCCGCGGGGCCGTCGGGACGCTGCATGCGCCCGGCCATGACGGTGTCGGCGACGGCGGCGACCTCGTCCTGGGAAAGCCGGGTGTGCCCGTCGGCGGTGACCACGCTGACCACCGGGAAGATCCGTCGTGCCATGTCGGGTCCGCCGGTCGCGGAGTCGTCGTCGGCGGCGTCGTACAGCGCCTGCACGACCGCCATGACGGCCTGCCCCTGGTCGAAGTCGTCGCGGTAGAGCTTCTTCAGCGCCCCGCGGGCGAACACCGAGCCGGAACCGACGGAGTGGAACGCCGTCTCCTCGTAGCGGCCGCCGGTGACGTCGTAGGAGAAGATCCGGCCCTGGGAGGCCTCGAGGTCGTAGCCGGCGAACAGCGGTACGACGGCCAGCCCCTGCATCGCCATGCCGAGGTTGCCGCGGATCAGCGCCGAGAGACGGTTGGCCTTGCCGTCGGTGGACAGCGTGGTGCCCTCGATCTTCTCGTAGTGCTCGAGCTCGGTCTGGAACAGCCGCACCATCTCCACCGCGAGCCCGGCGGTGCCGGCGATGCCGACGCAGGAGTACTCGTCGGTGGGGAAGACCTTGTCGATGTCGCGCTGGGCGATGACGTTGCCCATCGTCGCCCGACGGTCACCGGCCATCAGCACTCCCCCGGTGAAGGTCACCGCCACGATGGTCGTCGCGTGGGGCGCGAGGTCGGCCGCGCTGCCGGTCGGCAGCGAACGGCGCGCCGGCAGCAGGTCGGGTGCGACGGTTCCGACGAACTCCGCGAAGGAGGACGTGCCGGGGGTCAGGTACGCGTCGGGCAGGCGGGCATCACCCATGAAGGCTCACTGACCGCCCTTCTGGATGAACGACTTCACGAAGTCCTCGGCGTTGGTCTCGAGGACGTCGTCGATGTCCTCGAGGATCGCGTCGATGTCCTCGTCGAGCTGCTCCTTGCGGTCGCTGACCGTGTCGGCAGGGGCCGCGGCAGCATCAGCCGCTTCCTCGTCGTGGGACTTGCGCGGTTGCTTCTGCTCCTGCGCCATGGCGACCTCCTGGGCTCGTTGTCCTCGACCCTATCGACTCACACGTTGCAAATCCCGCTGATCGCTCCGCCCTGCCTCCCGCGGTTCACGTCCGTTTCGTGCTGGGATGTACGGCGAGTCAGCCACTGCACTTGGGAAGAGGAACGATGTCCCTCCTGCTCAAGGCCTTCCCCCACGGCAGGCCCGGTCCGCGCGCGCCACACGCCCTGTGCGCGCTTGTCGTCGCCTGCGCGATGGTGCTCGTCGTACTCCCCCTCGCCGGGACGGCGCAGGCACGACAGAAGCCGCACCGTCACAAGGCCCACGCACATCACCACGCCCACCCTCACGCGCCGTGCTCACGCCCGCGCCAAGGCCCACGCCCGGAAGAAGACGGCCAAGCCACCGCGGGTCGTGGGGCAGCCCTCCCGCAACTACGTGATCCCGTCCGGGAGCTTCTTCACCTACCCCAACAAGGGCAAGCAGGCCCGCAAGGTCATCCGCAACCGCGTGCTGGCCACGATCCAGAGCACGTGGGGCGGCTACCGCGACGCCTACGGCGCCCCCCGCGCCGAGCAACGGTCGCATCCGGATCGCGACGTGGACCTTCGACGACTGGGGCATCGCTCGCGCCCTGGTGGCGGCCAAGAAGCGCGGGGTCAGCGTGCAGGTCATCGTGGCCAAGAAGGCCAACCGGGGCCACGCGTCGTTCCGGTGGCTGCAGGCACCGGCTGGGCAGCAAGCTCTACCGCCCGCACTACCCCGGCACGAACTACACGTGGAGCTTCGTGCGCCAGTGCCGCGGCTCGTGCCGCGGCCGGTTCGGCACGGCACACTCGAAGTACTTCCTGTTCGACAACGTCGGCTCCCGCCACGTCCGCAAGGTCACCGTGCAGACCTCGGCGAACCTCACCTGGTTCGCCGTCCAGGGACAGTGGAACCACGCGCAGGTGTCGCACTCGGAGCGGGTCTACGAGGACTTCTACGGGATCTTCCGCCAGTCCCGCCTGAACCGGCCGATGGCGAACCCGTACCACGTGAAGGCCCTCGGCCCGGTGGTCGACTACTTCTTCCCGCGCTACCGGCGTGACACCGGCGCTCGACCCCGTCTACCAGATCCTCAACGGCGTCACCTGCTACGGCGCCACGGCCGGCGGGACGGGCCAGACGCGGATCAACGTCAACCAGTACGCCATCTACGGCGAGCGGGGCGAGTGGCTCGCCCGCAAGCTGCGCTACCTGTGGGAGCACAAGTGCAGCGTCTCGATCATCTACTCCGTCTCGAGCCGCCCGGTGCTGTCGATCCTGCGCAGCCACTCCGGACGCGGACCGATCCCGATGCGCCAGTCGGTGATCACCGACGGCTACGGCACGATCGTGAAGTACAACCACAGCAAGTGGATGACGATCATCGGCCACTGGGGCACCAGCCCCGCCGCCTACGTGACCTTCAGCGGGTCCGCCAACTGGGCCAACCTCGCGCTCGGCGGTGACGAGCAGATGCAGCGCATCGTCGGCCGGACCGAGGCGGTGCGCTACCTGCGCAACTTCGCCGCCACCTGGCGCCAGGGCAGCTCGCACATGCCCGGGTACGGCGTGCTGCCCAAGATCACCGGGCGCGTGATGCCCACCGCTTCCCCCCGACGTCCCCGAGGACGAGCCCGACGTGGGGCCAGGGCGTGTTCAAGTACATGACCGAGGACTAGGCCCGGTCAGTTCCGGGTCAGTTCCGGGTCAGGGCCTCGAACAGCCCGAGCGCGGTGTCGTGGCTGTCCAGCAGCTCGCCGACGTGGCGCCGGCTGCCGCGCAGCGGGTCGATCGTCGGCACCCGCTGGAGCGACTCGTGCCCGGGCAGGTCGAAGATGACCGAGTCCCACGAGGCCGCGGCGATGCTGTCGGCGTACTTGCTCAGGCACTTGCCCCGGAAGTAGGCCCGGGTGTCGTGCGGCGGCTCGTGCATGGCCTCGTCGACGACGGCCCCCTCGACGAGGCGCTTCATCCGGCCCAGCTTGACGAGGCGGTGGTAGAGGCCCTTCTCGGGCCGCAGGTCGGCGTACTGCAGGTCGATCAGGTGCAGCTTGGCGTCGGACCAGGCCAGGCCGTCGCGCTCGCGGTAGGAGTTGAGCAGCTTCAGCTTCGCGATCCAGTCCAGCTCGTCGGCCAGCTCGAAGGGGTCGCGCTCGAGCCGGTTCAGCACCGACTCCCAGCGCTCGAGGACGTCGCGGGTCTGGTCGTCGACGTCGGAACCCTGCTTCTCCTCGACGTACTTGCGAGCCAGCGTGAGGTACTCCCACTGCAGCTGTACGGCGGTCATCATGCGGCCGTCGCCGACCTCGAGGAGGTGGGTCAACGACGGGTCGTGGGAGACCTGCTTCAAAGAGCCCACGGGTCGCGAGACGCTGAGGTCGCTGGTGATGAACCGGTCCTCGATCATCGCCAGCACCAGCGAGGTCGTGCCGACCTTGAGGTAGGTGGAGGTCTCGGCGAGGTTCGCGTCGCCGATGATGACGTGCAGCCTGCGGTACTTCTCGGGATCGGCGTGCGGCTCGTCGCGCGTGTTGATGATCGGCCGCTTGAGGGTGGTCTCGAGGCCCACCTCGACCTCGAAGAAGTCGGCGCGCTGGCTGATCTGGAAGCCGTCGCCGTGCCCGTCCTGGCCCAGACCCACCCGCCCGGCCCCGCAGATCACCTGCCGGGTCACGAAGAAGGGGGTGAGGTGACGCACGATGTCGCCGAAGGGGGTCGACCTGCGCACGAGGTAGTTCTCGTGGGCGCCGTAGGAGGCGCCCTTGTTGTCGGTGTTGTTCTTGTAGAGCAGCAGGTCGCCCTCGCCGGTGCCGGCGGCGAACCGGCAGGCGTCGAGCCCGATCTGCTCCCCGGCCTTGTCCCAGGTCACGATCGCCAGCGGGTTGGTGCACTCGGGCGTGGAGTACTCGGGGTGGGCGTGGTCGACGTAGAGCCGGGCCCCGTTGGTGAGGATGACGTTCGCCAGACCGAGGTCCTCGTCGGTCAGCTGGCTGGGATCGGCCACCTCGCGTGACATGTCGAACCCGCGGGCGTCGCGCAGCGGCGACTCCTCCTCGAAGTCCCACCTGGCCCGGCGTGCCTTCAGCGTGGCGCTGGCGTAGGCGTTCACCAGACGGGTGCTCGCCACCATGGGATTGGCGTGGGGGTGCCCCTGGACCGAGATGCCGAACTCGGTCTCGGTGCCCATCACGCGGCGCACGCTCATCCGGAATCCCCGCGGAGTCGCAGGCCCCGTGAGCGCAGCGAGCGCTCGGCGCGATGGCGTGGGGTGGTGCTCACTTGGTCAGGGTAGTCAGCCGCCCATCGTCTAGACCGGCTACCTGCGTGGGAACGCGCGGAAAAGCGGAATGTGAGACTGGTGCGTGTTAGATTTCGCGGGCCTTCGGCGCGGCAATAGCGCAGGCACACGTCTCGGTGTTGGTAACTCATCCTGGGGGATCCTCTTGATGTCCGGTTTCCGTCCGGCAGTTCGTGGTGCGGCGCTCGTCGTCGGCCTCGTGCTCCTCGCCGGCATGCTCACCGTCACTTCCACCGCCTCAGCGGCGCCCGTCAAGGCGCCCGCGCAAGGCGGCCGCCGGCAAGACGGCACCGACCGCCGCAACGGCGCGCAACCCGTGGGCTCCCCCGCGCAACTACGTGCCCTACAACGGTGCCCGGTTCGGCTACCTCAAGCGCGGCAAGGCCGAGCAGGCCAGGATCCGCGCTGCCGTGCTGGCCACCATCCAGAGCACGTGGGGCGGCCCCCGCGACCGCTACGGCCTGCCGCTGGCCACCAACGGCAAGATCCGCGTCGCGACCTGGTCGTTCGGCGACAAGACCATCGCCAAGGCCCTCGTCGCCGCACGCAACCGCGGCGTGAGCGTGCAGGTGATGGGTGCCAAGGACATCAACAAGACCCACCCGGAGTGGGGCTGGCTCAAGAAGCGCCTGGGCAGCCGCTACTACAACCCCAATGTTTCCGGCTCGTCCGAGCGGATCAGCTTCGCGCGCGCCTGCCCCGGCTCCTGCCGTGGCCGGGGAGGCACACCGCACTCGAAGTTCTTCCTCTTCGACAACGTCGGCTCCAGCCACGTCCACGACATCGTCTTCCAGAGCTCGATGAACCTGACGTCGTTCGCGTGGCACGGTCAGTGGAACTCCTCCCAGACCACCACCTCGCCGGCCGTCTACAACGCGTTCATGGCCATCTTCCGGGAGATGCGTCCGTCGACGTACAACTCCTCGCCGTTCCGTGACTACGTCACTGGTTCGATCGAGAACATCTTCTTCCCGCTCCCGAACTCCACGACGCTGCGGGACCCGGTCACGCGCATGCTCAGTCGCGTCAAGTGCACCGGTTCCGGCGTCTACAACGGCCGCACCCGCATCCGGATCATCCAGTACGCCATCTACCAGTCCCGCGGTGAGCGGATCGCCAAGAAGCTGCGCTCGCTGTGGAACGCGGGGTGTGACATCGCGATCATCTATGCGGTGACCACACGGCCGGTGCTGAGCATCCTGCGCAACCACTCGGGCCGTGGCGCGATCCCGATGAAGCAGTCGATCATCCGGGGCCACGGGGGCACGATCGTGAAGTACAACCACAGCAAGTGGATGACGATCGCCGGCAACTACGGCGGGCAGCCCGCCCAGTGGAAGACGATCGCCGGATCGGCCAACTGGGCCAACCTGGCGCTCAGCTCCGACGAGCAGATGCAGATCCTCGACGGCTACTCCACGGTCCGCGACTACAACGTCAACTTCGGTACGACGTGGGCGCAGCGGACCTCCGGGCCGCCCACCCTGGCCTACATCGCCGACGCCCGGGTTGTGGGCCGTACGGGTGGCCGGGTCAGCGTCCCGTTGCCCGAGACCGACATCCCGTTCGGCAAGGGCATCTACAAGTACATGACCGAGGACTGACCTCGATCGATGGCACAAGGCGAAGGGCCCCGACCGACTGGTCGGGGCCCTTCGCTACGTTGTCGCAGCGGCCTACAGGTACTGGCCGGTGTTGGCGACCGTGTCGATCGATCGGCCGGGCTCGGTGCCCTGCTTGCCGGTGATGAGGGTGCGGATGAACACGATGCGCTCCCCCTTCTTGCCCGAGATCCTCGCCCAGTCGTCGGGGTTGGTGGTGTTGGGCAGGTCCTCGTTCTCCTTGAACTCGTCGACGCAGGCCTGCAGCAGGTGCGAGATCCGGAGGCCGTGCTGGTTCTGGTCGAGGAAGTCCTTGATGGCCATCTTCTTGGCCCGGTCGACGATGTTCTGGATCATCGCGCCGGAGTTGAAGTCCTTGAAGTACAGGACCTCCTTGTCGCCGTTGGCGTAGGTCACCTCGAGGAAGCGGTTCTCCTCGGTCTCGGTGTACATCCGCTCGACGGTGGCCTGGATCATCCCGGCGACGCAGGCGTCGCGGTCACCGTTGAACTCGGCGAGGTCCTCGCCGTGCAGCGGCAGCTCTGGGAGCAGGTACTTGGAGAAGATGTCGCGAGCCGACTCGGCGTCGGGCCGCTCGATCTTGATCTTCACGTCGAGCCGGCCGGGCCGCAGGATCGCGGGGTCGATCATGTCCTCGCGGTTGGAGGCACCGATGACGAGCACGTTCTCGAGCAGCTCCACGCCGTCGATCTCGCTGAGCAGCTGCGGCACGATCGTGTTCTCGACGTCGGAGGAGACACCTGACCCGCGGGTGCGGAACAGCGAGTCCATCTCGTCGAAGAACACGATGACCGGCGTCCCACCGCTGGCCTTCTCGCGGGCCCGCTGGAACACGAGCCGGATGTGGCGCTCGGTCTCGCCGACGTACTTGTTGAGCAGCTCGGGGCCCTTGATGTTGAGGAAGTAGGACTTCCCCTCCTGGCCGGTCTTGGCCGCGACCTTCTTGGCGAGGGAGTTGGCCACGGCCTTGGCGATCAGCGTCTTGCCGCAGCCGGGAGGACCGTAGAGCAGCACGCCCTTGGGTGGCTTGAGCTGGTGCTCCTTGAACAGGTCGGGATGCAGGTAGGGAAGCTCGACCGCGTCGCGGATCTGCTCGATCTGGCCGCTGAGGCCACCGATCGACTCGTAGGCGATGTCGGGCACCTCTTCGAGGACGAGCTCCTCGACCTCGGACTTGGGCACCTTCTCGTAGACGTAGCCGGACTTGGCGTCCAGCAGCAGCGAGTCGCCGGCGCGCAGGGTCTGCTCACGCAGCGGCGCAGCCAGTCGTACGACGCGCTCCTCGTCGGCGTTGGCGATGACCAGGACGCGGTCCTTGTCGGCGAGCAGCTCCTTGAACATCACCACCTCGCCGATCTCCTCGAAGGCGAGGGCGGCGACGACGTTGAGCGCCTCGTTGAGCATGACCTCCTGGCCCTTGGTCAGGGATTCGAGGTCGACGGAGGGGCTGACGTTGACGCGCAGCTTGCGACCGCCGGTGAACACGTCGACGGAGTCGTCGTCGTTGCGGCGCAGGAAGGTGCCGAAGCCGGTGGGCGGCTGCGCGAGCCGGTCGACCTCCTCCTTCAGCGTGACGATCTGTTCACGGGCCTCGCGCAGGGTCTGGGCGAGGCGTTCGTTCTGCGAGGTGACGGCGGCCAGCGAACGCTGGGTGTCCAGCAGTCGCTGGTCGAGGGCACGGGCACTGCCGGGTGCCTCGGCCAGCCGATGGCGGAGCTCCGTCACCTCGGCCTCGAGGAAGGCAACCTGGTTGAGCAGCTGGGCCTTGCTCGGCCCGCGGTCCTGACCGGACTCGCTCACGGAAACCACCTCCTGGGCTGGGATTACCTTCCAACCTACTCGTCAGGTCGGTGATCGAAAGCAGTTGTTAGCCGTGTCTCACCCGGTTTGATCGGGCGTCTGACCGCCCGAATTGCGGCCGGTGGGGCGTGGTCCGTCGTAGTCGGGCCCGTAGGCACCGGGCGCCGGACGCCTCTTGGGCGAGGGGGCGCGGTTGCCGGGCGACATCCTTCTCGCCGTCACCAGGAACCCCGTGTGGCCGTTCATCGAGTGCTTCGGTCGTACGGCGAGGCCCTCGACGTGCCACTCCCGGACGAGCGTCTCCCACGGATGGGGCTCGGTGAACTCGCCGTGGGCCCGGAGCGTCTCGACCGTGCGACCCAGCTGGGTCGTCGTGGCGACGTACACCACCACCACGCCGCCCGGCGCGAGGACGTCCGCGACGACGTCGACGCACTCCCACGGCGCGAGCATGTCCAGGACGACCCGGTCGATGCTGCCCGGCTCCTCCTGCCCCGGCAGGTTCTCCACCAGGTCGCCGACGGTGAGTCGCCAGGCGGGGTGGTCGCTGCCGAAGAACTGGGTGACGTTGCGGCGCGCCACGTCCGCGAACTCCTGGCGCCGCTCGTAGGAGGACACACACCCGGTCGGCCCGACGGCGCGCAGCAGGGAGCACGTCAGCGCGCCGGAGCCGGCGCCGGCCTCCACCACCCGGGCTCCCGGGAAGATGTCGGCCATGGCGACGATCTGGGCGGCGTCCTTGGGGTAGACGACGGCCGCCCCGCGCGGCATCGAGACGACGAACTCGCTGAGGAGCGGCCGGAAGACGAGGTACTCCCCACCCGACGTCGAGGTCACCGTGAACCCCTCGTCACGACCGATCATGTCGTCGTGGGTCAGCCCGCCCTTGTTGGTGTGGAAGGTCGTCCCCGGCGTCAGGCAGATGTTGTGCTTGCGCCCTTTGCCGTCGACGAGGCGCACCCATTCCCCAGCCCGCAGCGGCCCCCGGCTCACGCCGGCCCAGTCGTCGTCGCTCACCGGCGTGCGCCCTCGGCGAACGCCTTGTCCACGTCGGCCGTGGTGAGCACGCCGAAGATGCTGCCGTCGGGCTCGACGAGTACGTACTCGTCGGCCGGCGTGCCCGACATCGCGCGCAGCAGGTCCTCGCCGGAGATGTCGGCGTCGAGGACGAGACCGCCCTCGAGGGTGCGCATCACGTCGCTGACCGGCACCCAGGCGCGTCGGTCCTCGGGCGTCGCCACCAGGGCAGCCTCGCTCACGATCCCGCTCAGCTTCTCGTCCCCGTAGTGCACCACGATGGCGCCGGCACCGCTCTCCTGCGCGCGTCGTACGGCCTCGGCGACGGGCAGCTCGGCGGGCACCGCGATCACCCGGCGTGCCAGCGGGCGCGCCTTCAGGGCGGGGAGCCGCTTGCGGATCCGGGCGTTGATCATCGAGTGCTGTGGCGCCGCCCCACATGAACGCCGCCAGGATGATCGCCATCAGGTAGTCGTAGACGTCGGGTCGTACGTCCAGCAGGCCCCACGAGATGGCGGGATAGAACAGCACGAGGACGGCGGCGAGCCGGCCGCCCCAGCCCGCGACGATGGTCCCGCTGTGCATGCTGCCGGTCAGCTGCCACACCACCGAGCGGAGCACCCGGCCTCCGTCGAGCGGCAGCCCGGGCACGAGGTTCAGCACCCCCACGATCAGGTTGGCGCCCACCAGCCCGCCCACCGCCAGGCGCAGCAGGCCGTCGGGCAGCACGAACAGCAGCGGCAGCACCGCGAGGCCGACCACGATCGAGGTCAGCGGGCCGACGACCGCGACCTTGAACTCCTGGCCCGGCGTGCGGGCCTCGGAGTCGATCTCGGTGGCGCCGCCGAGGAAGTGCAGGCTGATCGAGCGCACGCCGAGCCCGTAGTGCTGCGCCATCAGCGCGTGGGACATCTCGTGCAGCAGCACGGAGATGTAGAGCAGCACCGCGAAGGCGATCCCGGCGACGTACTTCAGGGCCCCGAGCCCGGGTTGCACCTCCTCCACCTGCGGTGCGAGCAGGAAGGCGATCAGCAACGCCACGAGGAGCCAGGAGGAGCGCACGAGGACGTCGACGCCGCGGAAGGTGCCGATGCGCAGCGTGCCCGGGGGGTACGACGGGCGCGGCGGTCCACCGCCACCCGGTCCGTCCTGGGGTCCCCCGGGTCCGTCGTCGCGGCCTGGAGGGGCGCCAGGTGCGCGCTCACTCACTCCACCACGCTAGCGCGGCAGGGGGTTGTCGGCGGGGACCCATACGGTGAGCCCATGGTCACAGCGGCACCGGGCGAGGGGGGCGACGACCCGAGCCCGCGCCAACGCATCGGCACGCCGGTCGACGGTGTCGACGTGCTGGGCTCGCTCTCCCCCAGCCGTGCTGCCGACTTCCGCACCTGCCCGCTGATGTACCGGCTGCGCACCATCGACCGGCTGCCCGAGGCTCCCTCACCCGATGCCCTGCGCGGCACGGTCGTGCACAAGGTGCTCGAGGACCTCTTCGACCTGTCCGCGGCCGACCGCACGCCCGAGCAGGCGCAGGCGATGGTCCACGGCGCCTGGGAGTTCGTGCTCGACGCGGAGCCCTCGGTGGCCGAGATGTTCACCGACTCCGGCCCGGAGATCGTGTCGTGGCTGGCGTCGTGCCGCGACAGCCTGCAGGCCTACTTCACCCTCGAGGACCCGAGGCGGCTCGAGCCCGCCGAGCGCGAGGTCTACGTCGAGGCGCTGCTCGACTCCAAGCTGCTCCTGCGCGGCTTCGTCGACCGCATCGACGTCGCTGCTGACGGCGCCATCAGGGTGGTGGACTACAAGACCGGCAGGTCCGCCGCCGTGGGCTTCGAGGGCAAGGCGTTGTTCCAGATGCGGTTCTACGCGCTCGTGCTGTGGCGCACGCGGGGTGTCATCCCCCGGCTGCTGCAGCTGATCTACCTCGGCGACGGCCAGAAGGTGAGCTACGAGCCCGACGAGCAGGACCTGCTGGCCACCGAGCGGCTGCTCGAGGCGCTGTGGGGCGCGATCCGCAGTGCACGCGAGTCCCGCGAGTTCCTCCCCCACCGCAGCTGGGCCTGCTCCTGGTGCAGCTTCCAGGCCCTCTGCCCCGAGTTCGGCGGCACCCCTCCCCCCTTCCCGGAGCCGCGGACTGCCGCTGCCGCGAGTTGAGCTGGGCCGAGAGGTTCGTGGTTTCGACAAGCTCAACCAGCGGTGGTGCGGTCCGCTGAGAGGTGACCCACGCCGGTTGAGCTTGTCGAAACCCTCAGGGACCCGAAGAGCTCAGCTGTCGCGGCTGACCTGGTGGCGCTCGGCCCAGAGGGCGGCCGCCGTACGGTCCGCGACGCCGATGGTGGCGAAGACCGAGGTGAGGTGGGCCTTCACGGTGCGCTCGCTGATCCCGAGGCGGCGGGCGATCTGCTTGTTGGCCAGCCCGTCGCGCACCAGCGCGAGCACCTCGCGCTCGCGCGCCGTCGAGCTCCTGGTCGACAGAGCGTCGCGCGGACCGCGCGGTCAGCAGCTGCCGAGCCACCCGTGGGTGCAGCGGTGAGTCGCCCCTCGCGACGGCATGCACGGCGTCGATGAGGTCCTCCGGCTCGGCGTCCTTGAGCATGTAGCCGACGGCTCCCGCGTCGAGGGCGTCGACGATCCGGTCGGCATCGGAGAACGACGTGAGCACGAGCACCTGCGCGCGGGAGTCCGCCGCGATCTGCTTCGTCGCCGTGACGCCGTCCATCTCCGGCATCTGCAGGTCCATGAGCACGACGTCGGGGTCCAGCTCGCCGACGCGCGCCAGCGCCTCGCGGCCGTTGGCTGCCTGCCCGACCACGTCGATGCCGTCGGCGGCCGACAGCAGCTCGACCAGGCCGCGCCGGACCATGGCGTGGTCGTCGGTGACCAGCACGCGCACCGTCATCCGTCCACCTCCAGTGAGCAGTATGGCGGCGAGTACGCGCTCAGGCGCCGAGGAGCAGGATGGCTCGCGGGAGCTCCGCGCCCGGTCCGGTCGAGAGGTTCATGCTCCAAGTCTCGCCGCGGGAAGCGCAGCCGCCCATTGGACGGTGGTCCTAGGACCACTGGGTCATTTCTGGGTCGGTCACCGGACGCCGGCGGCCTCGCTGTGGACCTCGGCGAGGTCCGCGAGCCCCATGCCGACCAGGGTCGAGCGCTCCACCTGCCGTGGCCCGGGTGGTACGTCGACGTGGCTGGGCACCACCAGCACGCTGCACCCGGCCGCGGCCGCCGAGGCCGCGCCCGTGGGCGAGTCCTCGATGGCGAGGGTCTCCTCCGGGGTGCACCCGACGAGCGCTGCGGCGGCCAGGTACGGCTCGGGGTGCGGTTTGCCTCGGTCGACCTCGTCCCCGCAGATGACACCGTTGAAGGAGTCACGCGGGAGGGCGTCGACGACGGGGTCGGCGAACCGGCGCCACGACATGGTGACGAGCACGCAGGGCACGCCTGCCTCCCGCAGGCCGGCCAGGAGCTCGCGTGCGCCGGGGCGCCACGGCACCTCCCGCTTCACCATCTCCACCACGCCGTCGAGCAGCTCCTCGACGATCTGGTGGGGAGTCCGGTCGATGCCCATCTCGGCCCGCATGTAGGTCGCTGCGTCGATCAGGTCCGCACCGACCACGGCCAGGGCGTTCTCGTGCGACCAGGTCCCGCCGTACTTCTCGGCGAGGGCCCCTTCCCGGTCCATCCAGTAGGGCTCGGTGTCGACGAGGGTCCCGTCCATGTCCCACAGCACCGCCCTGGGCGCGGGGGTCTCCCCTGCCGGCATCAGTCCTCCGGGTCGTAGCCGAGGTTGGCGGAGAGCCACCGCTCGGCCTCCCGGAGGGTCCAGCCCTTGCGTTCGGCGTACGACGCCACCTGGTCGCGGCCGAGACGGCCGACCACGAAGTACTGCGACTGCGGGTGCGAGAAGTACCAGCCGCTCACCGACGCGCCGGGCCACATCGCCATCGACTCCGTGAGCTCGATGCCGGTCGTCTGCTGCACGTCCAGCAGCTCCCACAGCGTGAGCTTCTCGGTGTGCTCGGGGCAGGCGGGATAGCCGGGGGCGGGACGGATGCCGGTGTACTTCTCGGCGATGAGCGCCTCGTTGTCCAGGGTCTCCTCGGGCTGGTGGCCCCACAGCTCGAGGCGCACGCGCTGGTGCATGCGCTCGGCGAACGCCTCGGCCAGCCGGTCGGCCAGGGACTCGAGCAGGATGGCGCTGTAGTCGTCGAGCGCTTCCTTGAACTCCTTGATCTTCTCCGACGAGCCGAGCCCGGTGGTGACGGCGAACGCGCCGACGTGGTCCGCGAGCCCGGTCTCCTTCGGCGCGACGAAGTCCCCGAGCGAGCGGTTCGGGACACCCTCGCGGTGCTCCCCCTGCTGGCGCAGGTTGTGCAGCACGGTCCGCACCTGCGCGCGCGACTCGTCGGTGTAGACCTCGATGTCGTCGCCCACCACATTGGCCGGGAAGAAGCCGATCACGCCGTTGGCGGTGAGCCACTTCTCCTTCACGACCTGGTCGAGCATCTCCTGCGCGTCTTCGTACAGCCGGCGGGCCGCCTCCCCCGTCGTCGGGCTGTTGAGGATGTCGGGGAACTTGCCCTTCATCTCCCAGGCGTTGAAGAACGGCTGCCAGTCGATGTACTCGCGCAGCTCGGCCAGGTCGTAGTCGTCGAAGACCCGCGTGGCGGGGCTGCCGTCGCGGAGCATCGCCGGCGCGGGCGGGGCGTACGACGACCAGTCGACCGGTGTCGCGTTCGCACGCGCGGCCTCGAGCGACACGAGGGGCCGGTCGTGCTTGGCCGCGTGGCGCTGGCGCAGCGACTCGTAGTCCGCCTCGGTGTCGGAGAGCAGCTTCTCGCGGCGGTCGCCACTCGAGAGCAGCGTCGCGGCGACCGGCACCGAGCGCGAGGCGTCCTTCACCCAGAGCACCGGGCTCTTGTAGCGCGGGCTGACCTTGACCGCGGTGTGGGCGCGCGAGGTGGTGGCACCGCCGATCAGCAGCGGGATGGTGAAGCCCTGGCGCTCCATCTCGGTGGCGAGGTTGACCATCTCGTCCAGCGACGGCGTGATCAGCCCGGACAGGCCGATCATGTCGGCGTCGACCTCCCTGGCCTTGTCGAGGATCTTCTGCGCCGGCACCATCACGCCGAGGTCGATCACCTCGTAGTTGTTGCACTGCAGCACCACGCCGACGATGTTCTTGCCGATGTCGTGGACGTCGCCCTTCGCCGTGGCCATGACGATGGTGCCCTTCTTGGTCTCCGCGTCACCGGGCTTCTTCTCGGCCTCGATGAACGGGATCAGGTAGGCGACGGCCTTCTTCATCACGCGCGCCGACTTGACCACCTGGGGCAGGAACATCTTCCCGGAGCCGAACAGGTCTCCGACGACGTTCATGCCGTCCATCAGTGGACCCTCGATCACCTCGATCGGGCGCCCACCGCGCTCGGAGATCTCCAGGCGGAGGATCTCGGTGTCCTCCACGATGTGGGAGTCCATGCCCTTGACCAGTGAGTGGGTGATCCGCTCGGCCACCGGGAGGGAGCGCCACTCGCTGACGGCCTTCTCCTCCTTCTCGCCGCTGGCGTTGTGCTTCTCGGCGACCTCGAGGAGCCGCTCGGCGGCGTCGGGGCGACGGTTGAGGACCACGTCCTCGATCCGCTCGCGCAGCTCGGGGTCGACCTCGTCGTACACCGCGAGGGCGCCGGCGTTGACGATGCCCATGTCCAGGCCGGCCCCGATCGCGTGGTACAGGAACACCGCGTGGATGGCCTCGCGCACGGGGTTGTTGCCGCGGAACGAGAACGAGACGTTGGAGATGCCGCCGGAGACCTTGGCCCCCGGGAGGTTCTGCTTGATCCACCGGGTGGCCTCGATGAAGTCGTGGCCGTAGGTCGCGTGCTCCTCGATGCCCGTCGCCACCGCGAAGACGTTGGGGTCGAAGATGACGTCCTCGGCGGGGAAGCCCTCCTCGTCGACGAGGATGTCGTAGGCGCGCCGGCAGATGGCGGTACGGCGCTCCAGGCTGTCGGCCTGGCCGTCCTCGTCGAAGGCCATCACCACCGCGGCGGCGCCGTACTTGCGGCACAGCCGGGCGTGCTCGCGGAACGGCTCCTCCCCCTCCTTCAGCGAGATCGAGTTCACGATCGCCTTGCCCTGCACGCACCTGAGTCCGGCCTCGATGACCTCCCACTTGGAGGAGTCGACCATGACCGGGACCCGGCTGATGTCGGGCTCGCCCGCGACCAGCTTGAGGAAGCGGTCCATGGCGGCGACGCCGTCGATCATCCCCTCGTCCATGTTGACGTCGATGACCTGGGCGCCGTTCTCGACCTGTTGCGCCGCGACCGTCAGCGCCGTGTCGTAGTCGCCGTCCTTGATCAGGTTGCGGAAGCGCGCCGAGCCGGTGATGTTGGTGCGCTCGCCCACGTTGACGAACAGCGATTCCTCGGTGAGGTTGAACGGCTCGAGCCCGGATAGCCGCATCGCCGAAGGGCGCTCGGGCACGACCCGCGGCTCGGCGCCCTTGGCGGCCGCCGCGATGGCGGCGATGTGGTCGGGGTTGGTGCCGCAGCACCCGCCCACGATGTTGACCAGCCCGTCGGCGATGAACTGGCCGAGCACCTCGGACATCTGGTCGGGCGTCTGGTCGTACTCGCCGAACTCGTTGGGGAGACCGGCGTTGGGGTGCGAGGAGACGAAGCAGTCCGCCAGGCGCGAGAGCTCGCTGACGTAGGGCCGCATCTCCTCGGCGCCGAGCGCACAGTTGAGGCCGACCGCGAGCGGGCGGACGTGACGCACGGAGTTCCAGAACGCCTCGGTCGTCTGGCCAGAGAGGGTGCGGCCGCTCGCGTCGGTGATGGTGCCGGAGACGATCACCGGCCACCGGCGGCCGCGCTCCTCGAACATCGTCTCGAGCGCGAAGATCGCAGCCTTGGCGTTGAGGGTGTCGAAGATCGTCTCCACCAGCAGCAGGTCGGCCCCGCCGTCGACCAGTCCGCGAGCCTCCTCGAGGTAGGAGGCCACCAGCTCCTCGAAGATGACGTTCCTGGCGCCGGGGTCGTTCACGTCCGGTGAGATCGACGCGGTCCGGTTGGTCGGGCCGAGCGACCCGGCCACGAACCTGGGCCGGTCGTCGGTGGTGGCCTCGTCGGCCGCCTCGCGTGCGAGTGCGGCCGCCTGGCGGTTCAGCTCGTAGCAGTGGTCCTGCAGCCCGTAGTCGGCCTGGGAGATGCTCGTGGCCGTGAACGTGTTGGTGCAGACGATGTCGGCGCCGGCCTCGAGGTAGCGCCGGTGGATCTCGCGGATGATGTCCGGCTGGGTCATCGAGAGCACGTCCGAGTCGCCCTTGAGGTCATGGTCGTGCTCCGCGTACGGCGTGCCGCGGTAGTCGTCCTCCCCCAGCCCGTGCCCCTGGATCAGCGTCCCCATGGCGCCGTCGATCACGAGGATCCTCTCCGCGAGGATCCTCGTCAGGGCGTCCGTCGCGTCCGGGCGCTCGACGGTGGGCGGGGCGTTCACCCCAACAGCGTAGGGAGTCGGTGACCCTGCGGTGCGCCGTACCCACATGGTGGCGGGCGTGACAGGCAGCGTTGCGCTGGCTCCAGCGCCAGACGAGTGATTCCAAGGGCAGAGCCGCTGCGCGCCGCTCATCACGCACGCTGGCTGCGTTGTCGACGCTTGCAGGAGGCCCACTACAGCTGCGCGCCTCCGCCTTGCCATCGCACGCGCTGAACGACGCTCGCAGGCCCACCCCTTGGAATCACCCGTCTAGGCTGAAACCGTGATCGAGATCGAGGAAGTCCCCCATCTCAACGACCCCGTCATGGTGGCGGCGTTCGAGGGCTGGAACGACGCCGCCGGTGCCGCGAGCGGTGTGGTGGACCACCTCATCGACGTCTGGGACGCCCAGGTCGTCGCGGTCGTCGACCCCGAGGAGTTCTACGACTTCCAGGTCAACCGGCCGACGGTCGGTACCACCGACGACGGGATGCGCCGGATCACCTGGCCCTCGTCGCAGGTCTACGTCGCCCGGCCGCCCGGCTCGCTGCGCGACGTGGTGCTGCTGCGCGGCATCGAGCCGAACATGAAGTGGCGGCAGTTCTGCGCCGAGGTGCTGGCGTGCTCCGACGAGCTGGGCGTGCGGCTCGTGGTGACGCTCGGGGCGTTGCTGGCCGAGACCGTGCACAGCCGACCCATCCAGGTCAGCGGCAGCGCGACCGAGCTCGACCTCGAGGACCGGCTGCGTCTCGAGCCCGCGACGTACGAGGGGCCGACCGGCATCGTCGGGGTGCTCAACGACGCCTGCAGCCGGCTCGACATCCCCTCGGTCTCGTTCTGGGCCGCCGTACCCCACTACCTGCCGCAGCCGCCGTGCCCCAAGGCCACGCTCGCGCTGCTCGGCCAGGTCGAGGACCTCCTCGAGATCAGCATCCCGCTCGGCGACCTCCCGGAGGAGAGCCGCGCCTGGGAGCGCGGTGTGGCCGAGCTGGCCGAGGAGGACGAGGACGTCGCGGAGTACGTCCGCAACCTCGAGGAGAGCCAGGACACCGCTGAGCTTCCCGAGGCCAGCGGCGAGGCCATCGCCCGGGAGTTCGAGCGCTACCTGAAGCGGCGCGACTCCGACACCTAGGAACAGCTCGGTGCGCTAGAGACGCACTCCCAGGGCCGCATCGGCCAGCTGGCTGACCCGATCGCCTGCCGTGGGTTCGGCCGTGTCGCCGGAGAGGGTGGCGTCGGCCCAGGTGTCGAGGGCGCGGAGCGCGGCGGGTGCGTCCAGGTCGTCGGCGAGGGCGTCGAGCACGTCGCGTACGACGTCCGCGGTGGCGGCGCCGCCGTCACGAGCCACCGCGTCGCGCCACCTGCCGAGCCGGGCGGAGGCTTCCGCCACCTCGGCCTCGTCCCACATCCAGTCGCTGCGGTAGTGGTGGGCGAGGATCAGCAGGCGGATCACCATCGGGTCCAGGCCGCTCTCGCGCAGCGTCGAGACGAGCACGAGGTTGCCCTTGGACTTCGACATCTTCTCGCCGTCGAGCCCGACCATCCCGGCGTGCACGTAGGCGCGGGCGAAGCGGTGCTCCGGGTCGACGACGTGCGCCTCGGAGGCGCTCATCTCGTGGTGGGGGAAGACCAGGTCGCTGCCGCCGCCCTGCACGTCGATGGACCCCAGCGACTCCGCGTCGAGGTGGTGGCGGGCGATGGCGGAGCACTCGACGTGCCATCCCGGACGCCCCGCCCCGAAGGGCGAGTCCCAGCCGGGCTCGCCGGGTCGTTGCACCCGCCAGACCAGGCAGTCCAGAGGGTCCTTCTTGCCCGGGCGCTCGGGGTCTCCCCCGCGGTCGGCGAACACCTCCAGCATCTGCTCGCGCGTCCACCCGCTGACCTCACCGAACCACGGGTCCCGTGTCACCGAGAAGTACAGGTCGCCGGCCTGTCCTGCGTCCGTCGCAGGGACGTCGTACACGCTCCCCGCGGCCTGCAGGTCCTCGATCATCGGCAGGATCAACGGGATGGCCTCGACGGCCCCGATGTAGGCGTCGGGCGGGAGCACGCGGAGCGCCTCCATGTCGGTGCGGAACAGCTCGGTCTCGCGCTCGGCCAGCGCCACCCAGTCCTCGCCCGTGGCCACGGCGCGCTCGAGCAGCGGGTCGTCGACGTCGGTGACGTTCTGCACGTAGCGCACGTCGTGGCCCGCGCTGCGCCACGCGCGGTTCAGCAGGTCGAACGCGACGTAGGTGGCGGCGTGACCGAGGTGGGTGGCGTCGTACGGCGTGATCCCGCAGACGTACATGCGGGCGGCTCCGTCGGCCGGCACGGCGCTGTGCAGCTCCTGCGAGGAACTGTCGAAGACGCGTACGTCGGGACCGCGGGCGCCGTCGGGCAGGCTGCCCGGCCCGGGCGAGGTCCACGCACGCATACGCAGACCCTATGCGGGCCTCTCAGAACGGCGGCCACGGGATCGACGGCCATCCGCTGTTCGGAACGGGGAACGAGCCCCTCCGCAGCAGCCGCTCGCAACGACGAGCCACGGCGTCGACCTCCCGCACGGTCAGCAGTTCCTCGAGCTCCTCGCGCAGGTCACCGCACAGCGCCTGCTGCATCGACTCGAGCCCGTCGCGCTCCTCGGCGTCGAAGCGCCGGCCGGCCCATCCCCACAGCACCGTGCGGAGCTTGTCGTCGACGTGGAAGCAGACGCCGTGGTCGACGCCGTACCGGTGTCCGCCCGGCATCGGCAGCACGTGGCCGCCTTTGCGGTCGGTGTTGTTGGTGACCAGGTCGAAGACCGCCATCCGGCGCAGCGGCAGGGAGTCCTCGTGGACCAGCTGGACCGGCTCGTCGAGACCGCCGGTCGCGTCGAGGACGTGCAGGAACCCGTCGGGCACCGGCCCTTCCGGGAGGATGTCAACCGGGTCGGGCTGCCCGGGTGCGGACTCCTCGGGCTCCATCCACAGCTGCACCATGCCGGGGCCTGCCGGGCCGTCGCGCAGCACCGTGGGGGGTACGACGTCCCAGCCGAGGTGTCGCGAGACCACCCAGGCGGCGTACTCGCGGGCGGCCAGGGTGCCGTCGGTGAAGTCCCACAGCGGGCGCTCCCCCGAGCTGGGCTTGTAGACGCACTGCACGCCCTCCTCGCCGAGCCGGGCGAAGAAGGTGTGGTTGGAGGCGGGCAGGATCCGGCCGAGCACCACGAGGGGCTCTTCGAGGAGGTCGACCGCAGTCATCGGAGGTCGCTCATTCCCGGGTCACTCGCTGGTGCGACGGAAGCCGTTGGCTCGCGGACACAGGTGGCCCTCGGCGTCCATGGGCCCACCGCAGAACGGGCAGGGCGCGCGTCCGGCGGCGACCACGGACTCGGCTCGGGCGGCGAAGGACCGGGCCATCGCGGGCGGGAGCCGCACGAGCAGGACCTCCTCGGGCTCCGGCTCCTCGATGGGCAGGTCGATCAGCTCCTGCTCGTCGGCCTCGGCCGGGATCTCCACCTCGACCTCGGCCACGGGGAACACCTCGATGACCACGCGCTCGTCGTCGGCGTCCCACGACAGCGTGATCGTGCCGGCGCGGAACTCCTCCTGGATGGGCTGCTCGAGCGGCTCGTTGTCGATGAGGCCCACCGGCGTCATGGCCGGGATCGTCGTCTTGGCGTCGTCGATCTGGATCAGCTCGTCGAGCAGCTCGGCGACGCGTTCGCCGAGGATCTGCACCTGCTGCTTCTCCAGCACGACGGAGGTGACGGACACTCCGGCGCGGGCCTGGAGGAAGAAGGTGCGCTGGCCTGGCTCTCCGACGGTGCCCGGCACGAAGCGCTCGGGCGGGTCGAAGCGGTGGACCACAGGCATGTCCGGAAGCCTATGTGCTGGGCGGAACCGCCGGACCGGCCCCGCCACCGACGTCGGCATCGGACGCACGGCTGCGACGTTGGCGAGGCTTGGCGCCGAGGTAGGCCAGCGAGCCGGAGCTGGAGTTCATCGTCACCACGAACGACCGGTGCGGCGTGTAGCGGACGACGGAGAGGCTTCCGGGGTCGACCACGATCCGCTGGAAGGCGTCGAGGTGGAGGCCGAGCGCGTCGGCCAGCAGTGCCTTGATCGGGTCGGCGTGGGAGACGGCGAGCCACACCGCCTGGGCACCGTCCTGCTCCTCCAGGGCCGCGTCACGCTCACGCGCCGCAGCGATGACCCGCGACGACATCTCCTGCAGCGACTCCCCACCGGGGAACCGCGCGGCCGAGGGCTGGGCCTGGACCACGCCCCACAGCTTCTCCTTCGAGAGTCGCTTGAGCTCCTTGCCCGTCCAGTCGCCGTAGTCGCACTCCACGAGCCGCCGGTCGACTGTCGCGGTCCGGCCGGGGACCAGCAGCTTGGCGGTCTCGCGGCAACGCTCCAGCGGACTGCTCACCACCGCGGCCAGGTCCAGGCCGTGCAGTCGTTCCGCGGCGGCGGTGGCCTGCGCCCGGCCGGTCTCGTCGAGGTGCACGCCCTTGCTGCGACCCGCGAGGGTGCCGGACTGGTTGGCCGCGGTGCGTCCGTGGCGAGCCAGGATGAGCGTGGCCATGGCCGTGAGCGTACGACTACCCGGTTAGCGTGGCCGCGTGACCACCACCCCACGAAACCGCGAAGGTGACTCGCTCCGCTCGCGGGCGGCACGCTTTCGCAGGGACCCCGGATGATCGTCGACAACGCGCTCTACCGGAACGGCGAACGGGTCGATCTCGGCCTGGACACCCACGACCTGGCCGGCGTACGCGCCAAGGCGACGGGGCCGCACGACTTCGCCTGGGTGGGGCTGCACGACCCCACGAGCGGCGAGCTCGAGTCGATCGCCGACCTCTACGACCTCCACGAGCTCGCCGTCGAGGACGCCATCCGTGCCCACCAGCGCCCCAAGGTGGAGCGCTATGCCGACTCGCTGTTCATCGTCCTCAAGACGCTCTGGTACCTCGACGAGGAGGACGCCGTCGAGACCGGCGAGATCAGCCTGTTCGTCGGGCACAACTTCGTGATCACCGTTCGTCACGGAGCCGGTGTCGGTCTGAAGGACGCGCGCCACCGGCTCGAGGGCATGAAGAACGTGCTGGCGCACGGGCCCTCCGCGGTGGTCTACGCGGTGTGCGACCAGGTGGTCGACCGCTACGAGGAGGTCGCCGGGTCGCTCCAGGAGGACGTCGACGAGGTCGAGGCCTCGGTCTTCTCCACCGAGCGCACCAACGACTCGGCTCGCATCTACGTGCTCAAGCGTGAGCTGGCCGAGATGCGGCGCGCCGTGTTCCCGCTGCGCGAGCCGATGAACCGGTTCACCACCGGGTCGGTGACGGGGATCCACGGTGACGCGGGGCCGTACTTCCGCGACGTGGCCGACCACCTCGCCCGCGTCGCGGAGACCGTCGACGGCCTCGACGCGCTGCTCTCCACCGCCTTCGAGGCCCACATCGCGCAGATCTCGTTGCAGCAGAACGACGACATGAGACGCATCTCCGCAGCCGCGGGCATCATCCTCGCGCCCACCGTGGTGGGCAGCATCTACGGGATGAACTTCGACCACATGCCAGAGCTGCACTGGTACCTGGGCTACCCCATGGCCCTCGGGCTGATGCTGCTCAGCTCGCTCGTCGTCTACCTCGTCAGCAAGCGCGCCGGCTGGCTGTAGCGCGCGGCGACCTCAGGTGGCGGTGATGACACCGCCGACGAGCAGTCCGAGCACGACCAGGCCGAGCACGACGCGGTAGGGCACGAACCAGGTGATCGGGTGGCCGGACACGAACCGCAGCAGCCACGCGATCGTCGCGTACGCCACCAGGAAGCTCACCACGGTGCCGACCACCGCCGGGCCGACTCCGATGTCGCTGCCCACCACGTCCTTGAGCTCGTAGAGCCCGGCCCCCAGCAAGGCGGGGATCGACAGGAAGAAGCTCATCCTGGTGGCGACCACGCGGTCGAGGCCACGGACCAGGCCTGCTGAGATGGTCGCCCCGGAGCGGCTCACGCCCGGGACCAGCGCGATGCACTGCACCAGCCCGATGACGATGCTGTCGGTCATGGTCACGTCGCGCTCACCACGCTCCTGGGTGGCGACGCGCTCGGCGTAGATCATCGCGAAGCTCCAGAGGATCAAGGCCGCGCCCACCACCCACAGCGAGCGCAGCGGCCCCGAGATGAGGTCCTTGCCCAGGAAGCCGACGATGCCGATGGGCAGCGAGCCCACGATGACGTACCAGCCGAAGCGGTGGTCGAGGCTGCCGCGGTACTCCGGCTTGAAGAGGCCCCGCACCCAGGCGACCCCGATCCGCACGATGTCGGCGCGGAAGTAGAGCACCGCCGCGAGGATGGCGCCCGACTGGATGACCGCGGTGTACGCCGTGACGCCCGGATCGTCGACCTGGAGGCCGAGGAGCTGCTCCGCGATGGTGAGGTGTCCGGTGCTCGAGACGGGCAGGAACTCAGTGAGTCCCTCCACGATCCCGAGGAGGATGGCGTCGAAGTAGGTCATGGCGTGAGACAGGGTATGGGCCGCCGATGACGCCGCGCTGACAAGGGCACCGAGTGGACCCAAGTAGGTCACGGCGAGCGTCAGGCGCGCTCGGGAGGACCGGCGCCGGTAGGAGCTGGGCCTTCGATGGGCGAGCCGTACGCGGTGTCGCTGGTCCGACATGGCTACCTTGTCCGCATGCAGCAGCGTCACCTGGGCGCCACGGGCCTCCGCGTCTCGCGGCTCGGCCTGGGCACCATGACGTGGGGCCGCGACACCGACGAGCACGAGGCGCGCGCGCAGCTGGTCGCCTTCGTCGAGGCCGGTGGGACGCTGCTCGACACCGCGGCGGGCTACACCGACGGCGACTCCGAACGGCTCATCGGCTCCCTGATCGGCGACGTCTGTGCGCGCGACGACCTGGTGATCGCCACCAAGGCCGGCGTCGGGCGCCGCGGGGGCGAGCGCTTCACCAACGCCTCGCGCGGACACCTGCTCTCGTCGCTCGATGCCTCGCTGGCGCGGCTCGGCGTCGACCACGTGGACCTGTGGCAGGTGCACACGTGGGTCGACGACACCCCGCTGGAGGAGACGCTCTCGGCCCTCGACCTGGCGCTGTCATCGGGTCGGGCGTCGTACGTCGGCGTCAGCAACTACAACGGCTGGCAGACGGCGCAGGCGGCGACGTGGCAGCGCGCCGTGCCCGGCCGGGCCGTGCTCGCCTCCAACCAGGTGGAGTACTCCCTGCTGAACCGCAAGGTGGAGGCCGAGACAGTCCCCGCCGCGCAGGCGCTGGGTATCGGCATCCTGCCGTGGTCGCCGCTCGGCCGCGGTGTGCTGACCGGCAAGTACCGCGGGGGCACCCCGGCCGACTCGCGCGCCGCCTCGCCCCACTTCTCGACGTTCGTCGGTCGCTACCTCGACGACGACGCGCCGGGCCTGGTCGAGGCGGTCGTGAAGGCGGCCGACGGCCTGGGCTGGTCCCCGGTCCAGGTGGCGCTGACCTGGGTGCGCGACCGGCCGGGCGTCACCGCCCCGATCGTCGGCGCCAGGACGGCGGCCCAGCTGCGCGAGTCCCTGGTGGCCGAGGGGTGCGAGCTCCCGCCGGAGATCATCGAGGCCCTCGACGACGTGTCCACTCCCCCGGAGGTGTTGCGTTGGCTCTACCAAGCGTCGCCCGGAGCTGCTCGAAGGGGCTCGCCGCCATCAGCGCCGGGCGCTGCGCCCCGGGGTGGAGTACGAGTTCGACAAGCTGCTGATCTCGCGCGACCACTCGCGCAACGCCGTGACCCGCATGCTCGTCGAGCGCGCTGAGCGGGGCGGCTGGGAGCTCGACCGGGTGCAGATCTCCTACGACGGCACCCGCCGGGTGCTGCTCCGCCGCAAGATCATCCGCCAGCGGGTTGCCTTCCTCGTTTAGGCCTCGCGACAACCCGGGTCCCTGAGGCGGTTGCGCGCAACCGTCTCGAAGGGCCCGGGCCGCTAGAGCTTGCCGAGGAACCGGTCGAAGACGCGGGCGCCGAACTCGAGGGCGTCGACCGGGACCCGTTCGTCGACCCCGTGGAACAACGCCGTGAAGTCGAGGTCGTCGGGCAGTCGCAGCGGTGCGAAGCCGAAGCAGCGCATGCCCAGGTCGGCGAAGAACTTGGCGTCGGTGCCGCCGAACATGAGGTACGGCGCGACGAGGGCGTCGGGGTCCTCCTCGAGGATCGAGGAGGTCATCGCGTCGGCCATCTCGCCGTCGAACGGCGTCTCGAGGCCGTGCATCTTGGTGATCCACTCCAGCTCGACGTCAGGCCCGACCAGTTCCCGCAGCGTGTCGACGAACTCCTCCTCCTTGCCGGGCAGGAAGCGCCCGTCGACCTGGGCCGTGGCCCTGCCGGGCACGACGTTCACCTTGTAGCCGGCGTCGAGCATGGTCGGATTCGTGGTGTGCCGCAGCACAGCGCTGATGATGCGCGAGGCCGAGCCGAACTCGCCGGCGAGGTCCTCGGCGTTCTCGGGCGTCACCTCGGTGCCGACGAGCTCGCCGACCGTCGCCAGCAGCACCCGGACGGTCGGGGTCAGCTCGATGGGCCAGTCGTGGCGACCGATGCGCGCCACTGCCTCGGCCAACGCCGTCACCGCGTTGTCCGGGTGACGCATCGAGCCGTGCCCTGCGTGCCCCGTCGCGGTGAGCCGCATCCAGGCCATGCCCTTCTCAGCGGCCTCGATGAGGTAGAGCCGCCGCCCACGGACCGTGGTGGAGAACCCACCGACCTCGCCCACGGCGTAGGTGCAGTCCTGGAACCACTCCCGCTTGGCCTCGACCAGCGGACCCGCACCCTTGTTGCCACCGGCCTCCTCGTCGGCGGTGAAGCAGAGGACGACAGGCCGTTCCGGCACGGCGCCGACACGCGCGCGGGCGCGCACCACCGAGAGCAGCATGGCGTCGAAGTCCTTCATGTCGACCGCGCCCCGGCCCCAGAGCTGGCCGTCCTGGATCTCTCCCGCGAACGGGTGGACCTGCCAGTCGTCAGCATCGGCGGGTACGACGTCCAGGTGCCCGTGCAGCAGCACGGGGTCGCCCTGGTCACCTCCCCAGCGCGCCAGCACGTTCGTGCGACCGGGCTCGGCCTCCCACAGCTCGCTCTCGATGCCGACCTCGTCGAGCAGCGTCGCCACGAGCTCGGCCGCCTTGCGCTCGCCCGGGCCCGGCTGGTCGCCGAAGTTGGTGGTGTCGATCCGGATCAGGTCGCGGCAGATCTCGACGACCTCGGCAGCCGGGTCGTACTCCTCGCTCCGTGCTTCTGTGCGTACTTGGGGGCGGGCACCATCCATCTGTCCATAGTGCCCGACTCCCGGCGGTGCAAGCCTGGGGCGACCTCAGAGCAGGTGGCGCGAACCCGCGTGGGGGCTCATCGGGCGCGGGGTGGACCACCGGACCAGCCCGTCGTGCGCGACGACACCGAGCTGGAGCGCCTGCGCCTCGGGGTGGTGCGGTGTGGTCTCCCACGACCTCGCGTGCGACCAGCTCTCCTCGAAGACCTGGATCTCGAGCACCGTGCTGCCCTCGGCGGCACGTCGTACGGCACGCTCGCACCAGGCCCGGGCCGCGGCCATGTCGGGCCAGCGGCGCTCGACGACGACGTCCTGGTAGCCGTCCTCCTCGGGCACCCGCATCTGCAGCCGCCCCAGGGCGGTCGTGCCGATGCCGGTGGCGGGCGCCGAGATCGCCTGCGTGGTGTCCATGTCGCGAGACTAGGTGATTCGCGAGCTGAACTGCGGATAGCGCCGGGCACCTGCCGGGGCTTGTCTAGACCCGATGTTTGAGGCGCTTGTGGGCCGGTAGTGCCCGTCTCAGACCGGTGTGACCTTGCTCGCACCGAGCGCCACCGCTGAGCGTGATCGGGCGCGGAGCCGTGTGACCGCGCTAACAAGTGCTAGCACCTCGATTTGCATCCGCAGCGGGCACCTGTATTGATGGAGGTGTCGTGCTTGCTAGCAGCTTGCAGGGAACGACATTCGAAGCCGGGACGGACAGCGCCGTCTGCTCGTCACCGCCCCGGTGTCCCCGACGCAGAACCTCAGATGAGCAGCGAAGTGCGCCCCGCGAAACGTGGTGGGCGCCAGGTGTACGGGAAGCAGTCCCCGCCGCCGCGGCGCAACGAGGCACCACACTCGCCATGCCGATCAGACATAGATACCGGGGCCGCCATGCCGCCCCCAAGCGACACGTCGCCGCCCCCCTGACCCTCGCCGGGTTGATGGTCTTCTCCATCGCCAGCATCGGGCTTCCCGAGATGGCCACGGCCTCCGGGGACCGGGTGCGGCCCTCCGCCTCATCGAGCGTGTCCACCGCCGCCGAGCGGCTCTCCCAGGGCTCGGATCGCTCGGAGGCGATCAGCCGCTCCGCGACCACGGACCGTGCCGCCACCAGCTCCCTCCGGCGTCGTGCGCGGCAAGCACCTCGCTGCCAAGCCGCCGCCGTGGGTGCTGCCCGTGTCGGGCTACCACCTCACGGCTCGCTTCGGCCAGACCGGTCTGTGGTCGCACGCGCACACCGGCCTGGACTTCGCCGCCCCGGAGGGCACCCAGATCCGCGCCATCGCCCCGGGCACGGTCGTCTCGTCGGCCTACGACGGCGCCTACGGCAACAAGACCGTGCTGAAGCTCGACGACGGCACCGTGCTGTGGTTCTGCCACCAGAGCGGTGTCGAGGTGCAGCCCGGTGAGCGGGTCGCGGCCGGTGAGCTCATCGGCTACGTCGGGTCGACCGGTC
This sequence comes from uncultured Actinomycetota bacterium, assembly GCA_963698945.1. Lineage (GTDB taxonomy): Bacteria > Actinomycetota > Actinomycetes > Propionibacteriales > Nocardioidaceae > Marmoricola. The sequence continues at coordinate 171,857 of CAVOST010000010.1, forward strand.
ACGTCACCGGCCCGCACCTGCACCTCGAGGTCCACCTCCACGGTGGCCCCCCGAGCGACCCCGAGCCCTGGCTCGCGGAGCACCACCTGAATCCCTGATCTGCTGAACTCCCCCATCCGGGACCGCATCGGCGCCGAACCCCCCGCTGTGGCGTACCTCACACGGAGGACGCCGAGGCCCGGGAGGGTGACATGGCGGAGACAGACCGAAGGAAGTTCCTTGCCGTAGCGGGTGGGGGTGCGGCGGCAGGCGTGGTGGGGATCGCCGTTCCGGCGTCCGCCGCGGCCACACGCGACGCTAACAGCGCGCAGGAGACGGTGGTGGCCTACGTCGAGGACCACCGCTCCAGCAAGGTCCGGCTGATGCTCGGCGAGCGTGAGGTGGTCGTGCACGACCGCGACCTCGTCACGCGCATCCTCAACGCCGCGGGAGGCGAGTGAGATGTCCTCGCACCGCGAAGCTTCCCGAGATGGCCAAGGACCCGGTGGCCGACAACACCGACGTCTACGCGTTCGTGAGCCCCGACAAGCCCGACACGGTCACGATCATCGCCAACTACATCCCGCTGCAGCAGCCGGACGGCGGACCGAACTTCTACGAGTTCGGTGACGACGTGCTCTACGAGATCGTCGTCTCCAACGGCGGCCAGGCCAAGGACGACATCCGTTTCGGGTTCCGGTTCCACACCGAGATCCGCAACAAGAACACGTTCCTGTACAACACCGGGCCGATCAACAACATCAACGACACCACGTGGAACCGTCCGCAGTTCTACTCCATCACCCGCACCGAGGGCGGCAGCACCCGGACGATCGCGACGAACCTCGCCTGCCCGCCGGTCAACGTCGGCAAGCGCAGCACGCCGAACTACGCCAAGCTCGCCGGGCAGGCCGTGTACACGATGGGGCGGCGATCGGTCTTCGCCGGCCAGCGGGCCGATGCCTTCCACGTCGACCTCGGCAGCATCTTCGACCTCGGCGCCCTGCGGCCGGTGCAGCACCTGCACCTGATCTCGATGCCGGACATGAACGGCGTCAACGCGGTGCAGTCCTACAACGTGCACACGATCGCCATCCAGGTGCCGATGTCGGACCTCACCCGCAACGGCGACTTCCCGAAGGACCCCTCCAAGGCCAGCGCGGTCATCGGCGTCTACGCCACCGCCAGCCGCCAGGCCTCGCGGGTCTTCGACAAGAGCAAGGCGCGCTACATCGGCCACGGTCCGTGGGAGCAGGTGTCGCGACTGGGCAACCCGCTGTTCAACGAGGTGATCGTGCCGATGGCGCGCAAGGACGAGTGGAACAGCAAGCCGCCGACGTCGGACGGCTCCTTCGCCCAGTACGTCGCCAAGCCGGAGTTGCAGACGCTGCTGCCGGCGTTGTACCCGAACCAGTTCCCGCACCTGAAGGCCTACACCAAGCCGCGGGCCGACCTCGACGCGATCCTGCTGACCGGTCTCCCGAGTGGTGTGGTTGCCGGGTTCCAGAACTACACCGGATCGACGAAGGCGGACATGCTGCGGCTCAACCTGGCCATCCCGCCGGCCAAGACGCCGAACAACGGCGGCCTCGTGGCCGGCGATGCCGCCGGGTTCCCCAACGGTCGACGCATCGGCGACGACGTGGTCACCATCGAGCTCCGCGCCATCGCCGGCGCGACCCTCCCGCTGGTCGACAAGAGCTACAAGCCGGACGGCGCGGCGGGAGTGATCACCGACGGGACGACGGACACCAACGCTCCGTTGCTCACCAAGTTCCCTTACCTCGGTCTGCCCGGTGGCGGGTTCCAGACCAAGCCCGGCACGACGAGCGCGTCATGACGGCCACGGCGGAGAACCCGCACGCCGGTCAGGGCTCGGTGCTGCTCGACATCGGCGGCGACGTGGGTGCGCTCGTCGTCGAGATGCCGCCGGCGATGGAGGGCGTGGAGGTGGAGGCCCGCCGCGCCGGTGAGGGGTCGGCCGTCTCCGCCCACGTCCACCATCCCCACGTGGCCGTCGTCAACCGGCCGGTCCCGGGCGGGCGGCTGCCGTCCCTGGTCTTCCCCGAGCTCGTGGAGGGCGAGTACGGGCTGGCCCTGAAGGAGGCCGAGGAGTCGCTGCTCCGCGCGGAGGTGAGGGGCGGCGAGGTCACCCAGGTGGTGTGGCCGGTTCGATCGCCGGAGTGAGACGGAAGAGCCGGAGGTGGCGGGTGGTCCGAGCCTGGTAGCTGAGGTAGGCAGCAGACAGGTCGACGATCCGCTGGAAGGCCGCCGTCTCCTCGGCGCCCTCGAGCAGGGTCGCCTCCACCGGGAAGTCCTGGCCACGCACCGTGACGAGGGCGCGGGGATGGGCGATCAGGTTGGACGACCAGCCCGGGTGCTGCGCCCGCCCGAAGTTCGAGCCCACCACGATGACCGAGTCGCCATCCCGTGCGAACACGAGGGGGGTGAGCCGCCGCAGCCCGCTGCGGCGTCCCGTCGTGGCAAGCAGCAGCGTCGGCGCGCCGCTGGGCCCGAGGGCCGAACGGCGGCCCTGCGTTCGCAGGAGGATGCGCCGGTCCAACGGCATCAGCCGGCGCATCGTCCAGGACCCGAGCCTGGTGGCGATGATGCGGTCACCGACCCGGGAGTACCACGAGTCCCGTCTCCCCCACACGGCGTCCGGGATCGAGGGCACAAGAGGGATTGAATCCCATCGGGGCTGCGGTCGCACCCCGAGGACGTGGCGCAACTGAAAGCGCACCGGCCGGGTCCGGCTGCGGATCGTGCCGGGCGGGTGACTAGTCTCTGCGCGTCTCACTCACGCTCTGTCTCGGGGAGCTCATGCGCATCCGCTCTGCCTGCCGTCGTACGACGATCGCAGCTGTCGTCCTGGCCACCGCCACCCTGTTCGCCGGTTGCGGCGCCGACTCGCCCAAGGCAGCTGGAGGACTGAGCGAGGACACCTTGGTCACCACACTGGCCAAGGCGATGCGCGCGAAGGGCACTGCCCACGTCGCCCTGTCGCTGGCCGCGGAGGGTCAGGGCATCAAGGCGGCAGGTGACGTCGCCGGCACGGGCGCCCGCCGCAAGCTCCAGGCGACGTTCACCGGCAAGGAGATCGGCGGCAAGCTGACCTTGCGGAACATCGGCGGCACCATCTACGCCGCAAATGGCGTGCGCTTCGGCCATCCGGGCACGCCGCGATCCGCCCGGACATGCCGATGTGAGGATCTCCCGCTCTGTGGCCGGTCGGGGCTTTGTGCGCGACTCTCGAGGAACGCACCCTTGCGGTGAAATATCTCCCGTTAGGAGCCGGGCGCGGCACCCCAGTTCGCGTGATGGTGTTCGCCGCTGGTGACTCGCTCGACGCCGGTTCCGTCCAGGTGGGCCAGGTAGATGCCAGGCGCCGGGCTGCCGAGAGAGAACACGATGCTCTCGCCGTCGGGTGAGAATCCGACGTCGAATGCGGTCTCCGCGGAGGATCCGTCAGGCATCTCCACGTTGATCTCGGCGAGCCCGCTGTCCATCGGGGCTCACGCGGTACAGGGAGCCGTTCGTGCCGAAGACGATGGTGCGGCCGTCCGGGGACCAGCCCGCGGCGTCGTCTGCGTATCCCCACGGCGTGATCCGGTGCGGCTGGCCGCCGCCGACCGGCGCGATGAACAGGGCCTGGTTCACCGATTCGGCGCGGGATGGGTCCATGCGATTGAGCAGCAGCTGGCTGCCGTCGGGAGAGTACGCCAGCGGGGAGTCCTCGCCGCCCGGGTTCTTGGTGATACGGGTCAGCCCTTTGCCGTCGGCGGCGCGGATTGTGTAGACGCCGTTCCTCGTGGGATCGCTGTCGCTCAACCCCGCACAGGCGAGTTCTGTGCCCGCGGGAGTCCAGATGGGGCAGGGGGTCAAGAGTTCCGGGTCCGACATCGAGAATCCGTGGACGTCGCCAGTCGAGCGCTCCATCAGCGCCACGGCGGTGGTGCAGTCGGGAGGGTTCAGGCAGGCGAGGAACGCGAGTTGGCTGCCGTCGGGTGACCAGTGCGGATAGTCCGCGGGACTCGTGAGCAGCCTGGGCTCACCACCGTCGGGCCCGACTGCGTACAGGTCGCGCTCCTCCTCGGCCCCGGGAATGACCTGCTCGAACGCGATGAGGTCATCCCCAGCCGACGGCGCTTCCTCAGTCGTTGGGGATGCGTCAGGGGCTGGACCACCTGCATCCCCCGAATCACCACTGCAGGCCGTGAGGCTCGTGGCCATTATCAGCGCGAGGACCATCGGAACAACGAAGCCGAACCGCCTCCCAAGCGGCATCGAGTGAGCAGCCTTGCTCGGGATGGGGAACATTGGTCGCTCCGTCCGACGGTCGGCCGCCAGACGAACTTCCCCGAGCGCCGGTCCTCCACGCGGTCAAGGTCAACCCTGAGCACACCATGTCACTCCAACCTGTCTTTGCGATACACGACAAGGACCCACAGAGCCCCGGGCGTGGCCCCACATCCGCATCTGCCGCGATCCGCACGGACATGCCGAGATCAGTGCACGGGTCTACTACTTCGGGGGTGTTGCGAGGGCTTGTCCGACGAGGGCGTCGACCATCCATTGTTGGAGGGCGCTGACTTCTGCGGGGGCCAGGCCGGCGACGTCGCTCAGCCAGACGCGGGTCTCGATGCCACATGCGGCGCGGAGTGCCAACGCAAGCCGGCGGACGCCCTGTTCGCCGATCGACTCGGCCATTGGCTCGAGCGCCTCGATGAACCACGGAATGGCGCGGCCCTGGCGGAGCGGCAGCTCGTGCGGCACTTCTCCCAGGGAGAGGCGCAGCATCGCACGTTGCTGCGGCTCACTCTCCTGCACGCGGCTGATGACGAACCCGGCAACGGCGGCCACGCGTTCGTCCACGGCTTCCGGCGGCGGGTCGGGAAGGGCGGACGCGGCTCCTGTCTCCGGGTATGCCGCGGCGAGAAGTTCGGCCTGTGAGGCGAAGTAGCGGTAGGCGGTGGGGCGAGAGATCCCGGCAGCCTCCGCGACCTGCTCGACACGGGGCGTGTCGCCGGCGGTGATCGCGCGCGCCGCGGCGATCCACTGGTCGCGAGTCCGTTGCTTCTGCCGCGTGCGGCCTGACGCGAGGTAGTCCGTTGACACGGTCTTCATGGTATGCAAATCTCATTACAAGACTCAAGTCTCAGGAATGATCGGAGTGTCAGATGACTGAAAGGACGACGCTCGCGCCGGTGATCCGACGGGCCGGCGAGGGCGAGAAGCGATGGTTCTTCGGCGGTGGAGTCTTCACCTGGAAGCACCTCAGCAGCACTAACGAGGACATCAGCCTGATCGAGGTCGACATGGTCGAGGGGAAGTGGACCCCGATCCACGCGCACCCGGTTTCGGAGTCGATGTGGGTGCTCGACGAACAGTTCGGTTGCCGGTGACGATGAACACGAGCTCGGTGTCGGCGACTTCGTCATGGTGCCCGCGGGTGTGCCTCACGCCTTCGTCGTCAAGAGCGCAACGGCCAAGGTGCTCGGCATCCAGCCAACATGCGAGTGCGAACCCTTCTACCTCGGCGCCAGCGAGCCCTTCGAAGGATCCGCGTGCGTCGTGGACTTCGCCAGGATCGCGAAGAGCGCTCAAGAGAACGGCGGCATCGAGATCGTCGGACCCCCACCCTTCTAGAGAAGGGCGCACTCATCTGCCGCGATTCGCGCGGACATGCCGACGCGGATCCGTCAACTAGCTGCCCCCAAGAGACGCGCTGTGGCTAGGTCGGTCGGCCGGGAGTCCCGCGGTGCTTGCCATCCGGTTCGCTGAGCGCGACGCCGAGCTCATTCAGCAGTTGCTGCTTGCGTCCGGGATCGGCGAAGGATGCCTCAATTGAGTTGCGAGCCAGCGTCACGAGGTCTGCACTTGTGAGATGGCCGGCTTGGGTGAGGGCGTCGAGATTGTCGTCGACGTAGCCACCGAAGTACGCCGGGTCGTCAGAATTGACGGTCACCTTGATCCCTCGCTCCAGCATGGTTGACAACGGGTGTGAGGCGATGTCTTCAACTACTCCTAGGCTCACGTTCGACAGAGGGCACACGGTCAGCGGCACCTGGTCCTCAACGAGGCGCCGGACGAGCTGTTCGTCATCGAGGCAGCGCACGCCGTGGTCGATCCGCTCGACGCCCAACACGTCGAGCGCCTCCCAGATGTAGCTGGGTGGACCTTCTTCACCAGCGTGGGCCACGCGGTGCAGACCCTCGGCGCGAGCGCGTTGGAACACCTTGGCGAATTTCGACGGAGGGTGCCCTACCTCAGCGGAGTCGAGACCCACGCCAATGAACGCTGCGTCCAGGGCCAGGGCTGCGTTTAGGGTTGCCATCGCCGACTCTTCGCTCTCATCCCGCAGGAACGCCACGATCAGCCCGGTGCTCAGCCCATGAGTCCGTAGCGACTCGGAGAGGGCGCTGGCGACTCCCGCCATGACTTCGGGCAGGGGGACCCCCCGGGCAGTGTGTGCCTGCGGGTTGAGGAAGACCTCAGCGTGCCGCAGCCCCGCCGCAGCCGCGCGCTCCAGATAGGCCGTCGTCATGTCGGCGAAGTCTTCGGCGGTCCGCAGGACGTCGACGTTGGTGTAGCACAGGTCCAGGAACGACTGCAGGTCGGTGAAGGCATAGCGTGCCCGCAGTTGGTCGATGCTTGAGTACGGCAGCGCGATCTTGTTCCGTTCCGCGATCGCAAAGATCGTCTCGGGTTCGAGGGTGCCTTCGAGGTGCAGGTGGAGCTCTGCGGCCGGCAGCATGGAGGTGTGCATATCACCTCCGCGCCTGTTCGATACCCCGACTCCAAGAATGGAAAGACTACGACAACTAGTCGCTCGCCTTCACGTTGCCAGCGACCACGTGCTCAAGGCCATCAACCCGGCGTCGAGCCGCTGGGGGCCGGGAGCTGCTCCTCCAAGAGCAGCGTCTCGTCTGGTTCGTCGCGACGCCACGCTGAGAGGTACCAGAACGGCGGGCCGGTGTGTCGTCGATGCCCACGCTCATTGCCCTTTCCAGAGGGCGGTTTGCACGCCACAGCATGAACCGATCCAGCAGGCCCCCCGTCAGCATCGGGCGTGAACATCGGGAAGTCGGGAACCATGGACCCCTGCGGTGACCTGGCACATCCGCCCCTCGGGTCGGTGGCCCACCGGACGATCAGTGCCTCACTGGCGAAGCCTTCGCCCTCGGGAACGTCGTGGGTCTCCACGCCCCGATGATGAGGTATGACAGCGGCGCTTGGTCGGACTTGAGCAACTCCGAGACAACCGCACATGCCGCGATCCGCACGCACATGCCGATGAGAGAAGTCGGCGGACGACCTCATCGGGTCGGGTGACAGACGCTCCTAAGCAGCGATGGATCGAGACTGCGCGACGCAACGTCCCCAGACGTGAGGTCCGGTCTACCCCGGGTGATATCCCGTGGGGCGGTGCCTTGCGTGAGCTCAACACCGGTCGGATCCTGAGAGTCTGAAGCCGCGAGGAGGCCGATGGTCATGAACAACTTCAAGAGGTTCACTATCTGCAAGCTGGTGAATCACAAGTGGCTGAAGATCGGATACTCACCCGGCTCAGACGGCGAAGCCTCGGGGTTCTTCCTGCGCTGCCAGCGATGTGGCAAGGAGAACCATGACGTCGGTACGGTCGCCCCTGGCACCGCCATCGGCTAGGTCTGGGAGGGTCGGCGTCGTCGTAGCCGCACACCCGCTCATGCCGCGATGGGACTGTGCCCGTGAGTGAACGGTCAAGAGGAATCGCGCTCGGTGTCGTCATGGGAGCGATCATTGGCCCTGTCTGGCTGGCGTGGGTGATCCAGGCGTACGACTACTCAGAGGTGGGCGATCAACCGCGGGCGCTGGGGATCATGGCGATCGCGATTCCGGTTGCTGCCTTCGCAGCAGCGATTCTGGTGCGTTCCCGGCCGTCCAGCGCCCGTCTCGGAGAGGGGATGTTGATTGGCTTGACGATCATGCTCCCGGTCCTGTTGTTGGCGCTTGCCGTCTTCTGGGTAGCTGCGATCTGACCTGCTGGAAGTTGGTCGGCGCGGATGTACGAGGGCGTCAAACCGTCGCACGGTGGAGGGGATTGCACACGTCCGCTCATGCCGATGAGGGTGCGGTTGGACTTCGTCACCTTCGGTCCCGGTCTTTACCAGTGCGTGACGCTCCTAGACCCCACCCCCGAGGAGGAGTAGGCCTCGAAGGAAGCGTGGAGATCCTGCGTGCGAACCAACGAACCCTTGGAGGCACGGTGAAGTATCGTTCCGGTGCTCTCGCGCTCCTCACCACCATGGCAGTGCTCGTCCCCTCGGCCGCTGTAGCCGACTCCTACGTCCACTCCGACCCCGCTGGGGACGTCCGCAGGTTCGCCACCCACACCGCGACTACGTCCACGGCTGCGCCGGACCGAGATGAGGGCGACGTCCTCAGCAGTAGCGTCGCCCACGGCAAGAAGCGCGTGACCATGGCCATGCGTGCCGAGGAGCTCCCCAGCACCGGCGATGGAGTCTCCTACCTCTTCCGCATCGGCACCAAGCACAAGGTCCGACGCCTCTTCATCGAGACCGGCCCGGGCCGGTGGCAGGGGGCCAAGTTCTTCACCAAGGACAACAACAAGCAGACCAAGTGCCGCGGCATCCGCTGGTCGATCAACTACACGACAGACGTCATCGTCACCTCGGTGCCACGTCGCTGCCTGGGCAAACCGAAGTGGGTGCGCGTCGGCATGGTCCTGATCGCGTTCGAGGAACCCGCGGACTTCGACGACGACGCCGCCACAACCGCCCCCTACGGCTCCGTGCCGAGATGGGGTCCGCGCGTCTATCGGTAGCGGCTCAGCGCGCTCGGCGGTTGGGCCGGTCAGAAGTACAACCAGTGGCGTCGCCAACGAGACAGGAGGCGCGGCGAGCAGCACTAGCCCACGACGACAGCTAGAACGTCCGCTCATGCCGCGATCCGCGGCTGTCCATGTCGAGGCCCATGCGGTGTCCCAAACGCCCTAGGATTTCATGCGCTGGTCGTGGCACGACAGATGGACGAGGTCATGATTCTTGGAACCATGCAACTCAAGCGGCGGGAAAGCATCAAGCGTCGCCATGAGGGTCGGATGACGCCTCGCGATCCCCTGTATCAAATGGTGTCCTGGATCTGCGGTCTCATCGCTGGAGGTCTTGTCCTCTTAGTCTTGTGGCCTCGGATTGAGTGGCTGGCCGCTCTTCTCACCGCCTGGTGGCTGCTCGAGATGTGGACCTTCGTGCTCGTTGTTAGCCAGTTGATTCGCGGCAAGCATCAGACGCAATTTCAGGAGCGTGCCGTGTGCAGTCAATGCGGCAAAGTGGCGTTGCCGCACCGAATGAAGCCGCATGAGATCGAGCCGCGCGAGTGTAACGGAGCTTGGACCGTCGTACCGCTCTCAGCCCTTACACCCCGCTCACTGATCCGCAATCTCTTTCGACTCATAGATGGGCGCTCGTCGGACCTACGACTCGTCCCAGGCAGATGGCTGCTGCAGCTCACTTCTGCCCAGCACCCTTGGCAGCGCAACCTCCACAAATCGCGACGTCCGCACAGGACGCCAGCGGAACGTTCGAGGAGTTGCGTCTTACTGCCGCCTGTTGGCGCGCACCAGTGACCGGATCTGCCGCGATCCGCACGGACATGCCGATGAGCGGATGTTGGATGCCTGGGTCCGGCGTCACGATGTCATGTAGCTGCCAGGCTCCTGGTCGTACCGCTGGACCAGCTCGGCAACGCCTAATACACGGCGCTCGACGTGCACTCGAGGGACGCAGCGCGTCGCCGAGCTGGGAGTTCCAGGTTGACTGCCCGGTCAAGCTGCGTCCGCCGCCTAGCCGCCGTCAAGCGCCAACTTCCGCCCGAGCGCGACGGTGACGACCTTGCTCCAGGTCAGGGTGATGTGGCCCTCGTCGTGGTAGGTGACCACGCGTCCGACCACTAGTGGGCACCGGTGCCGGACGCACACGAGTCCGGTGACGTCGGCGAAGCGCGTACCCGCTTGCCGAGCCGCTTCACGGGTGAGCGTGTTGCCGGTCATCCCGACGGACTGCTCGGTCTGGGTGCAGGTCGCCATCGTGGCCCGTACGTCCGCCAGGCAGTCCGCGGGGCTGAAGTCGGTGGCGGTGATGTCAGAGATGACCACCACTCGCGACGCCAGATCGCCCAGCTGACTGAGCGATCTCTCGGCGCCTGCCCGCCAAGCCTCGGTGGGGCTCTGCCCGTCCGGAGGGACCACCTCGAGCAGGCTGCGGTAGGCGACGACGATGACGTCGGGGTGCAGGGCCTTCATCTGATGAAGCGCCCAGCTCCTGAACGGCGGGCAGGTGGGGAACGGCGCTCCCCAGTGGAGCTGGACGACGTCGAACGGCCCGCAACCGAGCTTGATCAACGGGACCAAGCGGAACCCGTCGCGTTCCCCGAGCAGGTTCAACGGGGGCAGCCACATGCCGGCGTGGCTGTCGCCGTAGAGGACGACGGTGCGGGTGGCCTCGACGTCTCCGCGCGGACAAACTCTCGTCTTCGTCTGCTCCCACTCGGCGTAGCAGTCGAACTTCGACTGCCACACATCTCGGTGCAGGTGCTTGAAGTTCACGAGCGGGAACGGGATCGCCGCGCCCGCGCCCGCCTCGCGCACGGCGTCCCGGATCAGTCGATCGAGTGGCGGGTCCGGCAACGACCGTGGAGCCGAAGTTCCCTGACCTGCCGAGTCGGCGGCATCAGCTGAGTCGTCAGGCACCATCACTGCAGGTTTCAAGTGCCCGCCGGCAGTGCCGTTCACGCGTGCTCGGAACGCGGCCACCGAGTGCGCCTGCGCCCACGTCGCCGTGCCGAGGACGAGCACGAGGACCACGGGCCACAGTGCCAGCCCGCGGAAGCCGTTGACGAGCCGGAACCGCTGGTGCCGGATCGGGTTCTCCAGCAGGTGGTAGCTCAGCACCGACAGCACGACGACGATGACGACCAGCAAGGCTGCCTGCGTGCCTCCGGGACGGTGGCCGATGAGGTAGGCGCCGAACACGAGCACAGGCCAGTGCCACAGGTAGAGGGAGTAGGAGATGTCGCCCACGTAGCGCATCGGTCTCAGGGTCAGGGCGCGGCTCGCAGCGACCGTCCCGGCCGCACCTGCGGCAATCACTGCCGCGGTGCCAGCCACCGGGACCACGGCCCGCCAGCCGGGGAATGCGGTGGTCTCGTCATAGGTCACCACGGCGGTCGCGATCGCGGCCAACCCGGCGAGGGCCAGTGCGTTGCGCCATCTCTCACCGAGCCGCAACAGCCAGTGAGCAGCCAGTGCCAGCAGTGCCCCGGTGGCCAGTTCCCAGGTCCTGGTCAGCGTGGAGAAGTACGCCGGGACCGGAGACCGCGTCGTCAAGACGACGGACCACGCCAACGAGGCCAACCAGGTGGCGGTGACGAGGATCCAGGTGACACGAAGCTGGCGGCCACGCGAGACAACTGCGAACACCAGCATCAGGAGGACCGGCCAGACCAGGTAGAACTGCTCCTCGACTGCGAGCGACCACAGGTGCTGCACCGGTGACACGGCGCGACCTTGTTCGAAGTAGTTGGTACCCAACCGGGAGAAGTGCACGTTCGCCGCGAACAGTGCTGACCACCGGACGTCGGTGACAAGCTCGGAGACCCGGGTGAACGGCAGCCGCACCGCGGCGAACACCGACGTCGCCACGAGCACCACGCCGACCGCCGGAAGGATCCGACGCGCCCGTCGTGCGTAGAACGCGCCGACCCGTACCCGACCTGTGGACGTGGCTTCGTGCAGCAGCAGCGAGGAGATCACGAACCCGGAGACGACGAAGAACACGTCGACACCGACGAACCCGCCGCGGAAGCCAGGCAGGTGTGCATGCCCCAGAATCACCACGGCCACCGCGAGGGCGCGAAGTCCTTGCACGTCCCAGCGCGACGTCAGTCGGGGCAGGGGCGCCTCCACCACGGGGTCACCTGATGCCCGGGGATCGAAGCCGCTGCCACGGCTTCTTGCAGACGATGGCCCCGGTCAGTCCCTCCGGCGTCCTGTGCGAGCCCGGCCAGCTGGTGAAGCGCTTGTCGTCCACGCCGGCCTCCGCGTGCCTGGGAACCGCTTCTGGCGGAGCGTCAGCCGGACGCATCCGGGGTTCCTGCAAGGGACAAATCTACCCACTCCTCGGCCTTTCCGGCTCAAAGTGCACGATCAGGAGGCCACTGGGCTAGCGCATCCCCGCAGGGAGGCGGTCGAGCAGCTCGACGTCGTCGGGCGCCAGCCAGGTCTTGTCGAGCAGGCGCCTCCTGGCGCCTGATCCCCTGGACTAGGGGCTGGGCCCTGGTGTGCTCCATGAGGGCGATGGCTGCGGTGTCACCTTCCCAAGGGCACCGGGTGGTTGTCCGCACATGCCGCGATCCGCACGCACATGCCGATGTGCGTCTGTGAGTCCGTCGATCAGGCAGCCGACGCGGTGCTTGCCAGTGCTGGCTGTGGGTATCGCCTGGCCAGCCTGTCCGTGATGGGGTGCAGCACTGCAAGGCCGAGGATCAATAGGGTGATGCCCGCGAGGATCTGGAACCCGCGTTCCTCGGCCTCGAACCCGACGTCCCCGGGCGAGGCCAGGAAGAGCACCAGCGAGAACGTGTACAGCCCGTACATCCGCCAGTACGTCGCCCGCTGCATCACCGCGAGCACGAACGCGGCTACGGCGAGCGCGGTCTGAGCCCACGGGGGCAGGGCGAGGACTGCGACGACCATGGCGGCGACCGCACCGACCGCCGTGCCGAGCGTCTTCTCGCGTATCCGCTCGCGGTGTCCCATCAACAGGTACATGACAAGGACGAGGATCGGCTCCGGCACCCAGTACGGCTCGGTCCACGACAGAGCCACCCCGAGGGCTGCGGCGCCACCCAAGACCGCGCCGAAGCAGAGCGCGATGACGGTGGTGACCGGCAGCGAGTACCGGTCGCCTTCGACCACCGGCGGTGCACCGAAACGGCGCATGATCACGAGACCGTACGCGGTGCCAATAGCGACGATTGCTCCGAAGGTGACGGCGGCTGTAGCGGTATCCACCGGCGTCACGAAGGTGGCGGCGTAGGGCACCATCAGCAGCGGGGCGAACCAGCCGAACCGGTACCCGACACCGGCGAGGACGCCCGTCGCGGCCAGCAGAGCCACCCACCACCAGTCGTAGGCGGTGTATGCGCCTAGCCCGGCCACGACCCCGACCAGAGGCGTCACGTAAACCATCCGGCGTGTGCCCGCGAGCTTCGCCCCCACGGCGCCCCACACCACGCCCGTGAACAACGCCGAGACGCCCAACTCGCCCACCAACGCGCCGACGAGCACGGCAGGGAGAACAACCCCGACTAGCAGCGCCCCAAGGAGATGGAGCAACCGACGACTACCTGACGGCTTCTGCGGCGACGGCACCGCGAGGTCGCCCGGCTGCCTGTCTCCGGGGCTGACGCCGTCGGCACCGCTCATACCCACAACCCATCGGAAGCGTCCCCCGGTCGCTGGTGACTCTACGCGCCGATCACCCCCGCAGGGCTCGGGAATCAGGGCGTCCTCGAACGCACTCATCTGCCGCGATCCGTGCGCGCACATGCCGATGAGCGGTCGGCGTTCGCTTGTTCTGAGTGATCCCCGCCAGCTTCGCGGCCGGCCGCGAATCCCGTCATTTTCGGGGGCGGTCCATATCGAGGTGCGCGTACTGTCGATGGTGACGGAACGCGCCTCAAGCGCAGATGACTGTGCTCGCGCTGCGCCAAGTGCGCGAGGAGTTGCGTTCCCATGGCCACCACCCCCATCGCCCCCACTCAGGTCCGTCCGGGCGAAGGCTCCGATCCCCCGCGCGCCGGTCATATCGGCCTGATCGTGGCCGGGTCACTGGCCACGGGGCTCATCGCCGCCCTGCTTCTGGTCGCCGCGCCGTTTGTCTCGCCAGAAGAGAACAAGGTGACTGGTGCAGTGCTGTGTGGATTCGCTGTGGGGTGGGCGATGTTGGCGATCCTCTCGATGCGGTACACCGACCAACCCCAACGATGGGCGGCAGCACCTGCGCTGTTCATGGGCTTTGGGGGTCTTCTCCTGATCGGATTCGGTAGCTCATCGCGGGAAGCGCTGAATTGGATATGGCCACCGGTGCTGCTGGCGCTGGTGATCTGGATGTTCGTCCAAGCCCACCGACAGTTGCGCAGCCGTAGCCGCTGGCTGCTGTACCCCGTGTTCGCACTGTTGCTGCTGGCGGCGGTCGGCGGCGGCTACCAGACCGTTCGCGAACACACGGACGCCAACGCCTACCCGATGACGGGTCAGCTGATCGACGTCGGAGGACACCACCTCCACCTGCACTGCACCGGCTCCGGAAGCCCCACCGTCGTCCTCCAACCGGGAGGAGGCGACTTCTCCTCGGTCATGGCGTGGATAGCGCCCGCTGTAGCCGCACACACCCGGGTCTGCGTCTACGACCGGGCGGGCCGGGGTTGGAGCGAGCTCGCAGACAGCCCCCAGGACGCCACCCAGATAGCAACTGACCTGCACACGCTGCTGCAGCGCGGAAAAGTCCCAGGACCCTACGTGCTGGCCGGCCACTCCTTCGGCGGCCTCTACGTGCTCACACACGCCGACCGCTACCCCGACGACGTCGCCGGCATGGTGCTGATTGACTCCACCAACCCGGCCGCGAAGGCCGACCCGCAGAAGGCAACGGGGTACGACGGAGGCTCCTACGACGCCGCCACGGACCGAGTCGCAGCACTTGGGGCAGCGGCGGCACGTCTCGGGCTGGTGCGCCTGCTCGCAAGTGCCGGCTACGGCGATCTGCCCCCGCAGGCGCGTGACGAGGTCCGCGCCAAGACCGCAACCGCCGACTACGCCGCCGGCTGGATCGACGAGTTCGTCCAAGCCAACGCCTCCGGCGCAGAAGCCGCGATGCTCACCGACTTCGGCGACAAACCGCTGGTCGTCCTCACCGCCGGGGCCGAGACCGACCCCACCCACGACGCTGCGCAGAACAAGCTGGCAACGCTGTCGACCGACAGCTCGCACCGCGTCGTGAAAGGCGCAAGCCATCCGGGGCTCATCACGGACGAGCACTACGCCAAGGCCACCACCCAGGCCATCCTCGACGTCGTCTCATCCGTCCGGAACCACCAACCGCTGGCACAGTGACGTACAAGGCGAGCAAAGGGGTGAGTATCCCGTTGCCGCAAACATCCGCTCATGCCGCGATCCGCACGGATATACCGATGTCCGGATGGGTTGAGGAGCGTTCGTGGGTGCCCGCGTGTAGGAGTGCGGAGCGTCCGGGGCGCGTTTGCGGAGCATCCGCGACGGCGCTTGGCAGTCTGTGTGTAGCGCGTACTGCGCTGCGCCGGAGCCCAGACCCCGCTTCGGTCCGGAGGCTCCCTCATGCCCAGCACCGAGCACTCCCGCGGCGGCGTTGACGCGACCAAGCACGACAGCCTGGCGAACTTGCCCATCAGCGGTGATCGGGCAGAGCTCGTGGACCGCTTTATGGTCCTGCTAGACGGCGAGTCGGATGGCGACCCTCGGTGGTGGCGCGACGTTGGCTCGCAGATCCTGCTGAACTTCTCTGGGACTCATGCCCGAGACGCAGACCCATCCATCTCGATGAAGTCCTTGCGGAACGCCATCGAGCATGCGACCTCTGCTGGCATGGCAGAGGACGCCCTCGTCCGGGGCCTGAAGCAACAACTCGACGATGTGATGCGCCGCCGCTCCGACGCCGACGGGTGGCAGCGGGGCAGCGCAGATCTACTACCGGACAGCGCGTTCGACCGATGGCACCGCCTCGACGCCATCGGCAGGCAGGACGCGAACGACTCTGACACGAGCGCCCACTAGCCGAGCCAGGCGGGGCTACCTGCGCCCCAGACCCCGTCCGGGCGCAAGTAGCCCTCCTCTTGACGACGCGGCAACCCCCGGGCCGCCCTGAGAACACTGACAAGAGACAACTTCGGATCGTACTTCGAGATGGGTTCAGGGTGCGTGATGCGGAGGGCCCATTTCGGAGCACCGGCGTGGGCTGCGCCAGCAGCAGCTCGGTAGCGAGCCATTTGCTGAGGATGAGGCAGGCAACGTCACTGTCGTTCCTCTGGCGCACGGACATGCCGCGATCCGCTCGGTCATGGCGATGAGCGGCTCGTGAGCGACGTCCAGTCGACGTGCTGACCTCTGCGCACGTGCGGTGGTTCGTCGAAGGTCTGGCCGAACGGCACGAACATGCAAGCATGGAGGCGGAGTCCGGCCCAGACTCTTCGACGCTAGGAGGCCCCGCGCGGTGACCGAACCACCGAACGAAGCGAGCGTTCCACCGGGCGCGGTGTTGCCGTGGTACGTCTACGATCGGCACGCGAACTTGCTGCGAATAGCCGGAAGCCTTTCTGAGGCCGAGGAGTGGGCGTTTGCGCACTGGGAAGTCGTCGAAGTCGCAGATCGCGAAGAGGTTGCAGCGAACGACTATTACTACCTGCTGTACGCGAGGAAGCCCGATGCGGGTGACTTCCACGCCCGCGACTTCCAGGCTCGCATCGTGCGGCAGGACCGGCTCGTTGCACTCGGTAGGGACCCGGAAGCCACGCCACTCCACCCTGGGGAGGGCTAGCAGCACAGCTCCTTTCCCGTACGACCCCGTCGGCGTAGATCCTCACCGTAGTGCCGTTCGACTAGTCCGGCCGCGCGGGGTCGTCGCACGAGGTCTCTGCGTCGCCCTGGACGTCCAGTCGAGCCTTATCGGCCGTCTAGCCCGGCGAGCGCGCCTGCGTTGGCGGGACTAACGGGTCAGAGGATGCTGGCCGTGAAGTGGACCTGCAGTCAGGGGCGAAATGGTTGCAAGAAGCGAGGACGGCTGCGTCCACCGCGAATGAGACTGCGGACCTGGTTGCGCTCACACCTAGACCTCGGGGGCCGCACCATAGACGCCTGGAGTGCTCTCACCGACCAGATGGAGCCGCCGGACCAGTCGCTGGAGCAGCTGCGTGTCGGGCACCCTGAGATCGGCGTTGATGAGGCTCCACTGGTGTGGCAGGCGTATCTCCAATGGGTCCGCATCCGCGGACGTGCCAGCGGCCGGGCCACTTTGTGCCAACCCTCGATGGCTGTTGACGAGCTCGTATTGGTGCTTGCGCGGTATCCCGAGATGCGGGACCAGCTCCCCCCGGTAGCCCAGCGCATCGTCCGCATCCCGGTCCGCGACCCGTCATCGCGCCAACACCTGGACCAATCCAAATTTGCTGGCATTTTGGATGAGTTTCCGAGCACCCGGATGCCGCTGCTGTTCCGTGTCGATGAAGACTCCGGCATCGCTGGGGCGATGCTCTACCGTCAGGTTTGCCTTACAGCCGACTGCGTGGAGAGGTCCGAGCGCGGCGAGGCGCCCGAGCCGGACCGCACATGCCTGCACGGCAGCCCCCAGGTCGTGACGCCTCATTCAGAGGGTGGTGGCACGGGTTTTCTCTGGTCGGGCGATGCCGACCAGACGTGACGATTCCTAAGGGGAGTGCGTGCTCGGTTCCTCGTAGGCGTCACTGGCTGGGGCCCTCTGCATCAGGCGTGCTGCCACAAGGCTGATCACACGAGGGCGAGCCGAGACCGAGCCCCTCATGCCGAAGATAGGGATGCACTCGTGCCATCCGGACATGCCGCGATGAGGTCAGGTGAGCTGACTTCGCCTTCTGTGCCGCGGATCGCAGCAACCAGGTGACTGCGAGGGCGCTCCATCGAGCCGCCCTCACCGACTCGGTGTGATGCCTCAACGCAACAGAGCCTCCTGCCTCGCAGCAACCTCCATCAGTTCCGGGTGCAGCCGGCTTGTCGCAGGACGCGCCAGGCAAGCTTTCCCGCCGCGTTCGTTCGCGGGGACGAGCGCGAGCGCCTCGGTCAGGGGGGCGACCGGGTCGGCCCGGGTGTTGTTCTTGTCGTCCCGACAGCGTTAGGCCGGTCCTTGAGCATGGCGGGCCACGCACACGGACGGGTGGACACGCAGCTGCTTGGCGCGGTCGCCAATGAGTTGGCTGACCCGCCGGAAGGCGAGGTTCATCGCCTGCAACGCGACCGGGCGATAGCGATCAATCGAGGCGACCGGCTCGGAACCGCTTCGTCCGTCGCCGCTGGGGCTGCTTGGTGGCTTGCACCTCGTTGTCGCGGTACTGCTTGGCGAACGCGACGAGGAAGTTGCCAATAGGGCCGATGTTGCTGTTCATGGTGTCCTCCTGGGATGACCGGCGGGTGGCGCTGACGAGTTCGAGCCTGTCTCTAAGGCGCGGTGACGCGCGTCGGAAGAACCTTTAGATCTCGGCTCACCCGTCCGCCTGAGGCGCCTCATCGCCCTGAGCCGGGCGCAGACAGCGCGTGCTATTGGCCGACTTGTTCCTGGGTCTCGTTGACGCGGCAGCGCGCGCGGATGCCGCGATCAGCAGCCTTGCCGTTGGTTGACCCGCGGGGCTCGACAGTGACGGAGCTGTGCGATGGACACCGTGTATCTCGAGCCGGCGAACTCCGGTCACTCCCACCATGTGCTGCAGCTGGCGACCGCGGCCTACCTCGCCCGCTACAAGGGCGAGTCGCGATCTCATACTGAGTCCGACCTGCGCAGCTACCTCGACTGGTGTCGTGACCGCGGGTTGGACCCACTTGAGGCAAAACGACCACATATCGAGCTCTACGTGCGGGCAGGAGATCGGCGCACGCTCTCGACCATCTCTCGCCGGGTCTCGGTAGTAGTGGGCCTACCGCACATGCGGAGACGGTGTGCTCGAGCACTCGCCGGCCGGTGCATCCGCCGGCCACGCGTCCGGCCGGTCGCCACCTGGGTGTTGGCCACCTTCAGTTCGAGGCCATGCTGGACCCGCGCCGAGGGACTCGACGACGGACAACGATTTCGCCCTCGTCGCAATACTCAAGGACTACCTCGGCCTACGCATCTTCGAGGCCACAGGAACCAGCATCAGGACCTCAGTGAGGTCCACGGTCACAGAGTGCTGCGTGCTCACGGCAAAGGAGACAAGATGGTCGCGTCCTACCGCCGCAGTGGGTCGAGCCATTGACCGGGCCACTGGGGACCGTGATTTTCGTCCAGTCCTACGCAGCGGCAGGGCCGCAGGATGAACCGGCACTGCGCCACCCGCCGGCGCGCGCACTCGCGCCGCCATCCCACCGCTGCTGTTTGTCGATCCGATGCGCAACGTCATTCGAGGAGCAGAACGGATCCTCGGAGGCGAGCACGCTGCGTTGCGTAACTTTCGAGAGGAGGTTCCTGATGCGGTGAACGTCCGTGACGTTGTTGGTCACTTCGATGACTACGCCCTGGGGACCGGCAACCTTCAGAAGAGAGGGCTCGTTCCCCTCGAGCTCAACCACTTTGTTGGTGGGAGCATCAACAACGACGTGCGGCGCATCGACATTGCCGAGTTCGAGATCGAACTGCCGAGCGCATTGGACGCGTTGGGACGGCTCGCCACCGCAGCGCTCGACGCCGCAAGTATCACGCCGGTATCGGGCGCATCCGATTCGTGAGAAACGCGCCGAGCCCCACGCTCCTGACCTGCGAGAACGTGGGGCTGCGCCGGTGTCCGAGGGGGGACTTGAACCCCCACCCCCTATTACGGGGACTAGCACCTCAAGCTAGCGCGTCTGCCTATTCCGCCACCCGGACGAGCGCGGCAACACTAGCAAGGCGGGCGCGTCGTCTCCGAATCGGGGAGGCGCACGAGACGGGCCCTCACCAGCCGCCCGGGAGAGCCCTTCCCTCGGCGAAGCCGGCGGTCGACTGGACGCCCACCAGGGCGCGGTCGGAGAACTCCTCGAGGTCGTGGGCGCCGGAGTAGGTCGCGGCGGAACGGACGCCGCTGCAGATCTCGTCGAGCAGGTCCTCCACCCCCGGCCGCTCCGGGTCCAGGTACATCCGCGAGGAGGAGATGCCCTCCTCGTACAACGACTTCCGGGCGCGGTCGAACGCCGTGTCGGAGGTCGTGCGGTTCGCCACGGCACGCGCCGAGGCCATCCCGAAGCTCTCCTTGTACGGCCGCCCGTCGCTGCCGACCAGCAGGTCGCCGGGTGACTCGTGCGTGCCGGCGAACCACGAGCCGATCATCACCTGCGAGGCCCCCGCGGCCAGCGCGAGGGCGACGTCGCGGGGATGACGCACTCCCCCGTCGGCCCACACGTGCTTGTCGTGCTGCCGCGCCGCATCGGCGCACTCGTGCACGGCGCTGAACTGCGGCCGCCCCACGCCGGTCATCATCCGCGTCGTGCACATGGCGCCGGGGCCGACACCCACCTTGACGATGTCCGCGCCGGCCTCGATGAGGTCGTGCACGCCGTCGGCCGAGACGACGTTGCCGGCAACGACGGGGACTTGCGGGTCCACGGAGCGTACGGCGGCCAGGGCCTCGAGCATCCGCTCCTGGTGACCGTGGGCGGTGTCGACGACCAGGCAGTCGACCTGCATGGCGAGGAGCCGCTCGACCTTGCCCGCGACGTCGCCGTTGACGCCGATCGCCGCCGCGACGCGGAGCCGGCCGTGCTTGTCGAGAGCCGGGTCGTAGATGGTGGACCGGAGCGCGCCGACCCGCGTCAGGATGCCGACGAGCGCACCGTCGTCGTCGACCGCGGGCGCGAGCCGGTGCCGCGTCGAGGACAGCACGTCGAAGGCCTCGCGCGGCTCCATCGTGTGCTTGAGCGTGACCATGTCGGTGGTCATCACGTGCCGCACCTGGGTGAACCGGTCGACACTGCTGCAGTCGGCCTCCGTGACGATGCCGACCGGCCGTCCCTCGTCGAGGACGATGGCGGCCCGGTGGGCCCGCTTCGGCAGCAGGGCAAGGGCGTCGCTCACGGTGTCGTGCGGCCCGAGCACGATCGGGGTCTCGAAGACCGGGTGCCGCGACTTCACCCAGGCGACGACCTCCTCGACCACGTCGAGGGGGATGTCCTGGGGCAGCACGCTGAGGCCGCCTCGGCGCGCCATCGTCTCGGCCATCCGGCGCCCGGAGACGGCCGTCATGTTGGCGACGACGAGCGGGACCGTCGTACCCGTGCCGTCGGAGGTGGCGAGGTCGACGTCGTAGCGCGAGGTGACTGCGGAGCGCCGCGGGACCATGAAGACGTCGTCGTACGTCAGGTCGTGCGGCGGGGACGAGTCGTGGAGGAAGCGCACGAGTCGAAATCGTACGCCGCGAGCAGGCCCCCTACGCTGGCGCGATGAGCCGTTCGGGTGACGTCGTCACGGGCATCGCCCCGGGCAGGGTCAACCTCATCGGCGAGCACGTCGACTACAACGGCGGCCGCTGCCTGCCGTTCGCCCTGACCCAGTCCACCCGCGCCGTGGTGACGCGTCGCGAGGACGACCTGGTCCGCGTGACGAGCCGAGGGACCTCCTGGGAGGGGCGCGTCGGTGAGCTCGAGACGGCCCCGACCTGGGCGCTGTACGTCGTCGGCGTGCTGCTCGCCCTCGGCGTCGACGAGGGCCTGGACATCGCGATCGAGAGCGACGTGCCCATCGGGGCGGGGTTGTCGAGCTCGGCGGCCATCGAGTGCAGCGTCGCGGTCGCCGTCGACGCCCTCCTCGGACTGGGACGCAGCAACGAGGACCTCGTGGCCGCCTGTGTGAAGGCTGAGGGCGAGACCGTGGGGGCTCCGACCGGGGGGCTCGACCAGGCGGCGGCGGTTCATGCCGAGGCTCGGCACGCCCTCTTCATCGACTTCGCCGAGGACCGGCGCGAGCAGGTGCCGTTCGACCCGGCGGTCCACTCGCTGGCCGTGCTGGTGATCGACACCAAGGTGAGCCACGAGCTCACCGACGGCGGGTACGGCGCCCGGCGCGACGACGCCTGGGCAGCCGCCGCAGAGCTGGGCCTGGAGCACCTCGCGGCGGCCACGCCCGATCAGCTCGACGCCCTGCCGGCACGGCTGCTGCGTCGAGCCAGGCACGTCGTCAGCGAGGTCGCCCGGGTCGACGCCTTCGTGCAGGCGCTGCGCGACGACGACTGGAGCGCGCTGGGCCCGCTGCTGGTCGCCTCGCACGCCTCGCTGCGCGACGACTACGAGGTCTCCTGCGAGGAGCTCGACCTGGCAGTCGACACCGCCGGCCAGGCCGGAGCCCTCGGGGCCCGGATGACCGGCGGCGGCTTCGGGGGCTCGGCCATCGCGCTGGTGCCGCTCGAGCGCGTCCAGGCGGTGCAGGCGGCCGTCACCACCGCGTTCGCGGCCCAGGGATGGCGCAGCCCCGAGTTCTTCGTCGCAGAGCCTGGTCCGGGCGCCCACGTCAAGTAATTCGGACCCACAGCGTTCCGGAATGCCGGGACACGCCCTGAGTGCCCGGTTCTGGACGGCACGGCGCTCTATACCGGCCGAGCCGGGTCGCTGGCCGCGTCCACAGCCAACGCACATGCTGGGTGGCCGTGCGGGATCCGCCGCACGACCATCGCCAAGGGAAGGGAACTGGGATGCGAAGGACAGTGATCGGGGTCGCGGCCGTCACCGGAATTGCTGCGGCACTGTCAGGGGTGAACCTCGCGACCGCCGCCTCGGGCGGCTCGGGCGGGAGTGCCCGGATCGGCGTGTACGGCAGTGGCCTCAACGGCCCGTTCGGGGTCGACACCGTCGGCAAGAAGAGCTTCGTGGTGGCCGAGTCGGCAGCCGGCAAGGTCACGCTGATCGGCAAGAAGGGTGGCGAAGCGCCCTGGTCTCCAGACGCTCCCGGTGTCGCCGGAGTGGCCTTCCGCAAGGGCAAGGTCTACTCGGTGCTCGGCGGGCCCAGCGACGCGGGCACACCGCCGCCCGGGACCTACAAGCCGAGCGCGGTGCTGCGCACCAACCTGCAAGACGGGCAAGACCAAGGTCATCGCCAACCTGCTCAACTACGAGCTGAACCACAACCCTGACGGCCAGGTCCAGGTGTACGGCGACCCCGCCGACCGGGACGCCCTGTCCAACCCGTTCGCCATGACCTCCTACCCGCGCGGCCTGCTCGTCGCGGACGGTGGCGCCAACGACGTCCTACGGGTGAACCGACGTACGGACAGGTCTCGACGTTCTTCGTCGCGCCGTCCCGCCCACGGTGCAGCAAGCCGGCTGCAGGAACGCCAACCCGGGCACGACCGGCTGTGACCCCGTGCCAACAGGTGTCGCCTACGCCAAGGGCAGCGTGTGGGTGAGCACCCTCGGTGCCGAGGTGCCGGGGGCTGGGCGGATCTACAAGCTCAACCCGCGCAACGGCCACATCCGCCGCGTGTGGAAGGGCCTGAACGCGCCGATCGGTGTCGCGGTCGACCGTGACGGATCGGTGTTCTTCTCGCAGGTGCTCGAAGGTGCGCCTGCGGGCCCGCCGCCTCCTGGCTTCAACCCCGCCGACGTCGGTCAGATCACCAACATCGACCACGGCAAGGTCACGACGGCACAGGTCACCCAGCCGACGGGTCTGAAGATGCGGCGCGGCAAGCTCTTCTCCACCGCGTGGAGCGTCGCGTTCTTCCTGCCGGGCACGCCCAACGCCGGACAGCTGGTGCGGGTGCCACGCAGCGAGTTCCACTGATCCACCCCGCGGACGCCCCGGCCCTCATCACGAGGGCCGGGGCGTGCGCGTCCGCGTGCGGGGCCGTGGCTGCACCGGACATGTTGTGATGGCGTATGGCCGTACGAATGCAACGACACCTGGGGTCGGCGAGGCCAGCTCCGCTTCGAGCCGATCTTCCCGCGAGTGCGGGCCTGGGTGGGCGACCGCGTCGTCGTGGACACGACCTCGGCCGCGCTGGTCTGGGAACCGCGGCGCATGGTCCCGTCGTACGCCGTCCCGCTGAGCGACCTCGACGCGGAGGTGCGCCCGGTGGAAGCGCAGCCGGAGCCACCCGACCTCGAGCGGCTTCCACCCGTGCTCAGTCCCCAGCACTTCGAGCCGCACACGAGCCCCGGAAACCTCGCGGACGTCCACGCCGGGGGTCGCACCTTGCCGAGAGCGGCCTACCTGCCGGACGACGACGACCTCGCCGGCACGGCGGTGCTCGACTTCGGCGCCTTCGACCGGTGGCAGGCGGAGGAGGAAGAATCGGTCGGCCACCCGCGCGACCCGTTCAAGCGCATCGACGTCCTCACGACCTCACGTCAGGTCCGGGTCGAGCTCGAGGGCACCGTGCTGGCTGAGTCGCAGCGCGCCCAGATGTTGCTCGAGACACCGCGCCGTGGCGCGCTTCTACATCCCCGGGGGCGACGTACGCATGGACCTGCTGGCGCCGAGCGAGACCCGGACGACATGCGCCTACAAGGGGCACGCGGAGTACTTCTCCACCGCCGACGCGCGCCGTCAGGGCGTGACATCGCGTGGGTCTACCGCCAACCTCTCGACGACGCCCTGCGGGTGCGCGACCTCGTGTGCTTCTGGGCCGAGCGCACCGACCACGTGGTCGACGGCAGGCAGAGCCCACGACCGGTCACGCCGTGGTCACCTCGGAAGGTGATCGAGGCGGCGCTGGCCGAACACGGCTCACTTGAGTTCGGCTGACGTAAGCCCCAGCACCCGGCGGGCGACGATCAGCTGCTGGATCTGCTGGGTGCCCTCGAAGATGTCGAGGATCTTGGAGTCGCGACCCCACTTCTCCAGCAGCTCGGTCTCGCTGTAGCCGAAGGTGCCGGCCAGCTCGATGCAGCGCAGCGTGACGTCGGAGCCCATCCGACCGGCCTTGGCCTTGGCCATCGAGGCCTCCATCGAGTTCGGCTTGCGGTTGTCGGCCATCCAGGCGGACTGGAGGGTCAGCAGGTACGCCGCCTCCCAGTCGCTCTCGAGCTGGAGGAAGGTCGATGCCGCAGCCGACTGCGTGATCGCGGGCTTGTCGTAGTCGACGACCACGCCGGCGTCCTTGAGGATGTCGCGGGTCAGGTCCAGCGAGGCCCGCGCGCAGCCCACCGCCATCGCGGCGACCAGCGGTCGGGTGTTGTCGAAGGTGGCCATCGCGCCGGCGAAGCCCTGCTTGGAGTCGATCTCGGGCGAGCCCGAGGAGGTTCTCGGCGGGGACGCGGCAGTCCTCGAAGATGATGACCGCGGTGTCGGAGGCGCGGATGCCGAGCTTGTGCTCGAGCCGCTCCACCCGCATGCCGGGCGTGCCCTTCTCGACGACGAACGACTTGATCGCCGCCCGTCCCTGCGCCTTGTCGAGCGTCGCCCAGACCACCACGCTGTCGGCGCGCGTCGCCGGAGGTGACGTAGATCTTCTCGCCGTTGATGACGTACTCGTCGCCGTCCTTGGTGGCGGTGGTGCGGATGTTGGCGGAGTCGGAGCCGACCTCGGGCTCGGTGATCGCCATCGCCGCCCAGGTGCCCGCGAACTTCTCGAGCTGCTCGTCGTTGGCGACGGAGGCGATGGCCGAGTTGCCCAGCCCCTGTCGGGGCAGCGCCAGCAGCAGGCCGACGTCGCCCCAGCACATCTCCATGATGGAGAGCACGCTGGCGAGGTTGGCGCCGTTCTTGTTGCCCTTCTTGCCCTCCGGCAGCTCGCTGCGGCGGACGCCGGTGGCACCGGCTCCGCCGGTGGCGCCGGTCTCGGAGACGCCGTCGATCATGGCGGCGAGCATGTCGAGCTCCTTGGGGTACTCGTGCTCGGCCTGGTCGTACTTGCGGGAGATGGGGCGGAGGCTGTTCATCGCCAGCTGGTGCGCCTGCTCGATCAGCGGGCGCAGCTTCTTCGGGGTCTCCAGATTGATGCTCATACGAGCACAGCTCCTTCCATCAGGCCGACCGCGCGTAGGTCGCGGTACCAGCGCTCCACGGGGTGCTCCTTGACGAACCCGTGCCCGCCGAGCAGCTGGACGCCGTCGAGCCCGATCTGCATGCCGCGCTCGGAGCAGAGCCGGCGAGCCAGTGCGATCTCGCGCTCGGCCGGCTTGCCCTGGGCGCACGCGACCGGCGGCCTTCCAAGTGACCAGGCGCATCCCCTGCAGCTCGATGGCGATGTTGGCGACCATGAACGCCACGGCCTGGCGGTGGGCGATCGGCTCACCGAAGGCCGTGCGTTCCTTCACGTACGGCGTCACGTAGTCGAGCACCGCCTGCCCGGTGCCGACGGCCAGGGCGCACCAGGCGAGCCGGGAGCAGCCGCACGACCTCTCGGTGGTCGTCGGCGTCCCCGAGCAGCGCGATCTTCTCGACCGCGACGTCCTCCAGGACCAGGCGGGAGAGGCTGGCGGCGCGGAGGCCCATCGACGGGTCCGACTCGATCGTGATGCCGTCGGTGCCTTCGACTCGACGCATGAACAGCTGGGGCTTGCCGTCGAGCTGAGCGCGCCCACCACGAACAGCTCGGCCTCGGAGCCACGGACGCACGCCGGACTTCACGCCGTTCAGGACGTAGCCGTCGCCCTTCTCCTCGGCCTGGTGGCCGGCTCGGCCGGGTCGAACAGCGGGCGTCGGCTCGGCGATCGCCAGCGCGGCGGCTGGGACCTCGTCGCCGGTGAAGGCCGGCAGGTACGTCGACTGCTGCTCGTCGGTGCCGAAGAGCGACATCGTGGTGGCGACGGCGCCGGGGGCGAGGGCGGCGACCGCCAGCCCCATGTCGCCCTTCGCCAGCGCCTCGTGCACGAGCGACGCCCGTGACGGCGGAGCGCTCGGTGGCGATGCCGCCCAGCTCCTCGGGCACGCCCGAGGATCGGCAGGCCGATCTCGAGGGTCGCCTCGAGCAGCTCGTCGGGGGCCGTGCACTCCTCGTTGGCCTCTGCCGCGGCCGGGCGGACCAGCTCCTCGGCGAGCTCCGCGACGACGTCGACGATCATCTGCTCGTCCTCACCCGGGGTGAGGTCGAACTGGCCGGTCCCGCTGCGCCGCGGGGACCCGGTTGCCGCGGGTGGCACGGCCGGCGCGCTTGAAGCTGCGGCCCACCGCTCCCGCGGTGCGGAAGCCGGCGCTGGTCACCCGGTAGACGCCCCGCTCGCTGGCCTTGCGGATGCCGAGCGAGTCGAGGATGTCGGAGGCGGCGATCTTGTTCAGGGCGGCCACCGCGAGGCCGATCGGGTCACGGGTCTCGTTGTCGGCGAGGCCGTGGCGGCCGCCTGCTCGGAGCAGGGTCCACGGCAGGGTGTCTGGCCGGTCGTTGGGAGGAGGGCATGCCCCGAAATGTAACTCGGAGTTACACGCCGCGCCACACCGTGCCGCGTGGCGATGGTCACGCCGGTGACCGGTCGCGCCCGACCTTCTACGATGCGCTCATGCCTGACGCCGACTCGCGGCCGCTCTCCACCACGTCGGACGCCCTCCCCAGGGGCGGCACCGTGCGACCGATGACCCGGTGGGGTGAGGCGGTGATGCACCGCCCGGCTCGCCCGGTCACGGCGTACGACGACGAGCTGCGCAGCCTGGTCGCTGACATGGTCGCCACGATGTACGCCGCCAACGGGGTCGGGCTCGCCGCCTGCCAGATCGGGGTCGACCTCGCGGTCTTCGTCTACGACTGCCCCGACGACAACGAGGTGCATCGCGGGCGTGGTCTGCAACCCGGTGGTCGAGGAGCTCGCGAACGAGCAGCGCCGCCTCGACGAGGGCGACGAGGGCTGCCTGTCGTACGGGTCAGTCGTCGGTGCGCCCGACCCGACTTCGCCGGGTCACCGGCCAGGATCCGAGGGCCAACCCGTGAGGGTAGAGGGCGCCGGCCTGCTCGCGCGCTGCCTGCAGCACGAGACCGACCACACCCAGGGCCGCGTGTTCGGCGACCGCATCGGTGACCGGGCGCGCAAGCGGCTGCGCAAGCAGATGGAGTCGAACGCCGAGCACTACCCCGCCCGAGTGGCCGGTCGGCTTCGAGTCGCGGGCGGACCCGGACGGGCTGTTCCGGGGCGCTCTAGACCCCGTTGGCCACCGGGCTGCGCGAGGGCTGCCGAGGCGCCACCTTGCCCGCCGGGAGGTCGACGGTGACGGTCGTGCCCTCGCCGACCACGCTCTCGATGTGCACCGTGCCGCGCATCTGGACGACCAGCTCACGGACGCTGGCCAGTCCGAGCCCGGTGCCGCCGTCGTTCTCGGCCATGCGACCCCGGTTGAACTCCTGGAAGATCGACTCCCAGGTCGCCGGGATCGATGCCCCGGCCCCGGTCGGCGACCGTGATCTGCACCCGGCCGGTCCCCTCGTGCCCGAAGCAGACCTCCACCGGGCTGCCCGGCCCGGAGTACTTCAGCGCGTTGACCACCAGGTTGGTGAGCACCCGGTGCAGCGCGACGGTGTTGGCCCTGCCCATGGCCGACTCGTCGGCGACGTGGACCCGGGCCGGGTCGAGCACCGGGGAGATGTCGTGCACCGCGTTGCGCGCCACGTGGGCCACGTCGATGTCGTCCATCAGCAGCGAGGCGTGACCGGCGCGCTGGGTCGCGAACTCCACCAGGGCGCCCGACCATGTCCAGCAGTCGCTTGGCGTTGGTCTCGACCCGGTCGATGAGGTC
Source organism: uncultured Actinomycetota bacterium (assembly GCA_963698945.1). Lineage (GTDB taxonomy): Bacteria > Actinomycetota > Actinomycetes > Propionibacteriales > Nocardioidaceae > Marmoricola. Next base: position 200,275 of record CAVOST010000010.1, read on the forward strand.
GGGGCGCTCCTCGTCGGTGGCGTCGCGGACCGCGTCGACGTAGCCCATCAGGGCGTGGACCGGGGTGCGGAAGTCGTGGGTGAACGCGGCGTAGAAGGCGTCCTGGGCGTCCTCGAGGGCCTTGAGGTCGGTGCGGTCGCGCGGTCACCTTGGCGTAGCCGGTGAGCTCGCCCGGTCTCGTCGTGCAGCGCGGTGATGATCACGTCGCCCCAGAAGCGGGTGCCGTCCTTGCGCACGCGCCAGCCGGTGTGCTCGACGCGGCCCGTGTCGCGGGCCCGCGCGAGCAGCTTCAGCGGGAGCCCGCTGCGGCGGTCGTCGGGGGTGTAGAACATCGAGAAGCTGCGGCCGATCGCCTCGTCGGCGGTGTAGCCCTTGACGCGCTCGGCGCCGAGGTTCCAGGTCTCGATCGTGCCCTGGGGGTCCAGCGCGATGATCGCGTAGTCCTGCACCTGGCCCACCAGCAGCCGGAGGCGCTCCTCGCTCGAGCGCAGCTTGCGTCTCGAGGTCGTGCTGCTCGGTGAGGTCGCGGGTCACCTTGGTGTAGCCGACGTGGTTGCCCTCGGGCGTCGTGGACGGCCGTGATCACGACGTCGCCCCAGAACCGGGTGCCGTCCTTGCGCACGCGATAACCGAGGTGCTCGACCCGCCCCTCGTCGCGCGCCTGCAGCAGGAGGCTCAGCGGCAGGCCGCTGCGGCGGTCCTCGTCGGTGTAGAACATCGCGAAGCTGCGGCCGATCGCCTCCTCGGCGGTGTAGCCCTTGACCCGCTCGGCGCCGAGGTTCCAGCGTCTCGATGACGCCCTGGGGGTCGAGCACGATGATCGCGTAGTCCTGCACCTGGGCGACGATGTCGTCGACGCGACGTTCCGGCACGCCACGCAGGACGCGCGGACTCGTCCGATGGCTCCCCGCCCACAGATTCAGCCTAGGGGACGCTGGTCGATCTGACGCGTTTTCCTCCCGATGGTCACAGTACGCGGACACCGCCGCCGCAGCCGCCACGTTGAGCGAGTCGACGCCCGCTCGCATGGGGATGACGGCCCGTGCGGTCGGCGGATCGCTGCCACCGCTCGGAGAGGCCGTGACCCTTCGACCCGAGCACCAGGGCCACCCGGTCGAGCCCGTCGACGGCCTGCTCGAGGGGCACCGCGTCGTCGGCCAGGGTCAGGGCGACGGTGGTGAACCCCCGTGCGGAGAGGTCCGGCAGGGCGTCGTACCAGTCGGGGAGGCGGGTCCAGGGCAGCGTGAACACCGCGCGCCCATGGCCACCTTGACCGCCCGGCGGTACAGCGGATCGCCCCGCGGCGACAGCAGGGCGGCGTCGACGCCGAGCGCGGCCGCGCTGCGGAGGATGGCGCCG
>CAVOST010000011.1:0-251037 GCA_963698945.1 uncultured Actinomycetota bacterium
TCCGGCGACGTCCTACTCTCCCACGACCTCCCGGTCGCAGTACCATCGGCGCTGAACGGCTTGACTTCCGGGTTCGGAATGGGACCGGGTATTTCCCGTTCGCTATGGCCGCCGAAACTCTATGGAGTTATGCAAAAGCCTTGGACCTGGTCTCCCAGGTCTTGGCTCCCGACCGTAACTCGGGAACCACACAGTGGACGCGCAACATCTTTGAGGGACAAGCCCTCGGCCTATTAGTACCGGTCGGCTGGGCATTTCTGCTGTACACCTCCGGCCTATCAACCCAGTAGTCTGCTGGGGGCCTTACCCGGTTAACCCGGTGGGAAACCTCATCTTGAAACGTGCTTCCCGCTTAGATGCTTTCAGCGGTTATCACTTCCGAACGTAGCCAACCAGCCGTGCTCTTGGCAGAACAACTGGCACACCAGAGGTTCGTCCATCCCGGTCCTCTCGTACTAGGGACAGCCTTTCTCAAGTTTCCTGCGCGCGCGGCGGATAGGGACCGAACTGTCTCACGACGTTCTAAACCCAGCTCGCGTGCCGCTTTAATGGGCGAACAGCCCAACCCTTGGGACCTACTCCAGCCCCAGGATGCGACGAGCCGACATCGAGGTGCCAAACCATCCCGTCGATATGGACTCTTGGGGAAGATCAGCCTGTTATCCCCGGGGTACCTTTTATCCGTTGAGCGACGCCGCTTCCACATGCCAGCGCCGGATCACTAGTTCCGACTTTCGTCCCTGCTCGAGATGTCACTCTCACAGTCAAGCTCCCTTGTGCACTTACACTCAAAACCTGATTGCCAACCAGGCTGAGGGAACCTTTGAGCGCCTCCGTTACTCTTTAGGAGGCAACCGCCCCAGTTAAACTACCCATCAGGCACTGTCCCTGATCCGGATTACGGACCTAGGTTAGACATCTAATTCGATCAGAGTGGTATTTCAACGTTGACTCCACCCGAACTGGCGTCCGAGTTTCAAAGTCTCCCACCTATCCTACACAAATCGAACCAAACACCAATACCAAACTGTAGTAAAGGTCCCGGGGTCTTTCCGTCCTGCCGCGCGTAACGAGCATCTTTACTCGTACTGCAATTTCGCCGAGTCCATGGTTGAGACAGCGCCCAAGTCGTTACTCCATTCGTGCAGGTCGGAACTTACCCGACAAGGAATTTCGCTACCTTAGGATGGTTATAGTTACCACCGCCGTTTACTGGGGCTTAAGTTCTGCGCTTCGCTCCGAAGAACTAACACGTCCCCTTAACCTTCCAGCACCGGGCAGGAGTCAGTCCGTATACATCGTCTTACAACTTCGCACGGACCTGTGTTTTTAGTAAACAGTCGCTTGGGCCTGGTCTCTGCGGCCATCATTGCTTCCTGCAGCAAGTGCATTGACAAATCCGGCCCCCCTTCTCCCGAAGTTACGGGGGCATTTTGCCGAGTTCCTTAACCATGGTTCACTCGATCGCCTTGGTATTCTCTACCTGATCACCTGAGTCGGTTTGGGGTACGGGCGGCGCACAGCTCGCTAGAGGTTTTTCTCGGCAGCATAGGATCATCGACTTCGTCCATAAGGACTCGCTGTGAGGTCTCAGGCATGTGCAACGCGGATTTGCCTGCGTTGCGCCCTACACCCTTGGCCGTGGACAACCATCGCCACGGTTCGACTACCTTCCTGCGTCACCCCATCGCTTGACTACTGCTAGTTCGGATCGTGCGCTCCGCCTCCATCGTCCCGAAGGATCCCGGAGGTTTTGGGCACTTAGCATCACTAGGGTCGTCATGGGCGCTGTTTTGCCGGTACGGGAATATCAACCCGTTGTCCATCGACTACGCCTGTCGGCCTCGCCTTAGGTCCCGACTTACCCAGGGCAGATTAGCTTGACCCTGGAACCCTTGATCATTCGGCGGAAGAGTTTCTCACTCTTCATTCGCTACTCATGCCTGCATTCTCACTCGTGTGGCGTCCACGACTGGTTCACACCGTCGCTTCACTCGCCACACGACGCTCCCCTACCCATCCACGCACCTGGACCCGGTATGACCCGGGCCGGGCTAACGCATGAATGCCATAGCTTCGGTGGATAACTTGAGCCCCGCTACATTGTCGGCGCGAAATCACTTGACCAGTGAGCTATTACGCACTCTTTCAAGGGTGGCTGCTTCTAAGCCAACCTCCTGGTTGTCTCTGCGACTTCACATCCTTTTCCACTTAGTTATCGCTTAGGGACCTTAGCTGATGGTCTGGGCTGTTTCCCTTTCGACTACGGAGCTTATCCCCCGCAGTCTCACTGCCGCGCTCTCACTTACTGGCATTCGGAGTTTGGTTAATTTCGGTAAGCTTGTAGGCCCCCTAGACTATCCAGTGCTCTACCTCCAGCAAGAAACACGCGACGCTGCACCTAAATGCATTTCGGGGAGAACCAGCTATCACGAAGTTTGATTGGCCTTTCACCCCTATCCACAGGTCATCCCCTCAGTTTTCAACCTAAGTGGGTTCGGTCCTCCACGCGGTCTTACCCGCGCTTCAACCTGCCCATGGATAGATCACTTCGCTTCGGGTCTTGATCGTGCCACTACGTCGCCCTATTAGGACTCGCTTTCGCTACGGCTTCCCCACACGGGTTAACCTTGCGACACAACGCAAACTCGCAGGCTCATTCTTCAAAAGGCACGCTGTCACCCCCACGAGGGAGGCTCCAACGGTTTGTAGGCACATGGTTTCAGGTACTATTTCACTCCCCGCCAGGGGTACTTTTCACCTTTCCCTCACGGTACTTGTCCGCTATCGGTCACCAAGGAGTATTTAGGCTTAACGGGTGGTCCCGCCAGATTCACACGGAATTTCAGGGGTTCCGTGTTACTTGGGGTGACGCTTCAGAGCCATCGACTTACGTATACGGGGGTATCACCCTCTATGCCGGGACTTTCCAGTCCTCTTCGACTTCATCGATGGTTTCTTACTCTGTGCTGGTTCGGCAGAACCAGCCAAGCGGCCCCACAACCCTCATACAGCAACGCCTGCCGGCTATCACACTGCGTGAGTTTGGCCTCTTCCGATTTCGCTCGCCACTACTCTCGGAATCACTTTTGTTTTCTCTTCCTGTGGGTACTGAGATGTTTCACTTCCCCACGTTCCCTCCAACTGCCCTATGTGTTCAGGCAGAGGTAACTGGACATGACTCCAGCTGGGTTTCCCCATTCGGAAATCCCCGGATCAATGCTTGGTTGCCAACTTCCCGGGGCTTATCGCAGGCTCCTACGTCCTTCATCGGCTCTTGGTGCCAAGGCATCCACCATGCGCCCTTAGTAGCTTGTCTTGCTACAAAGATGCTCGCGTCCACTGTGTAGTTCTCAAATTACGGGCGGCTCCTCGACCAGATCCTCGCTTGCGCGGCCGTGGCCGGGCAGTTCGAGGGGGAAGAGGCCCAGAGGTATCGAAAGCTCGATCCCTCAGGACCCAACAGTGTGCCTGGTTCCCACTCCGACGCGACCTCGAGGTTCCACGCCTCCCACGCAGAGCGCGGGAGACAGTACTGACGAGGCGTAGCCATAGTGTGTTCCAAATAGTCGACGTTCCACTAGTGAGCAGCGCCTGCCGCTGAACGAATGTCAGCGAAACAGGCTGCCTGGACAGACTCGAAGGCCTGCCAGTGGTTGCTCCTTAGAAAGGAGGTGATCCAGCCGCACCTTCCGGTACGGCTACCTTGTTACGACTTCGTCCCAATCGCTCGCCCCACCTTCGACAGCTCCCTCCACAAGGGTTGGGCCACTGGCTTCGGGTGTTGCCAACTTTCGTGACGTGACGGGCGGTGTGTACAAGGCCCGGGAACGTATTCACCGCAGCGTTGCTGATCTGCGATTACTAGCGACTCCGACTTCATGGGGTCGAGTTGCAGACCCCAATCCGAACTGAGACCGGCTTTTTGGGATTCGCTCCACCTTGCGGTATCGCAGCCCTTTGTACCGGCCATTGTAGCATGCGTGAAGCCCTAGGCATAAGGGGCATGATGACTTGACGTCATCCCCACCTTCCTCCGAGTTGACCCCGGCAGTCTCTTATGAGTCCCCACCATTACGTGCTGGCAACATAAGACGAGGGTTGCGCTCGTTGCGGGACTTAACCCAACATCTCACGACACGAGCTGACGACAGCCATGCACCACCTGTATACAAGTGTCCAAAGAGACCTCTGTCTCCAGAGGCTTCTCGTATATGTCAAACCTAGGTAAGGTTCTTCGCGTTGCATCGAATTAATCCGCATGCTCCGCCGCTTGTGCGGGCCCCCGTCAATTCCTTTGAGTTTTAGCCTTGCGGCCGTACTCCCCAGGCGGGGCGCTTAATGCGTTAGCTGCGGCACGGAACTCGTGGAATGAGTCCCACACCTAGCGCCCAACGTTTACGGTGTGGACTACCAGGGTATCTAATCCTGTTCGCTCCCCACACTTTCGCTCCTCAGCGTCAGGTAATGCCCAGAGAACCGCCTTCGCCACCGGTGTTCCTCCTGATATCTGCGCATTTCACCGCTACACCAGGAATTCCGTTCTCCCCTGCATACCTCCAGTCTGCCCGTATCAGAAGCAGGCTCGGGGTTGAGCCCCGAGTTTTCACTCCTGACGTGACAAACCGCCTACGAGCCCTTTACGCCCAATAATTCCGGACAACGCTCGCACCCTACGTATTACCGCGGCTGCTGGCACGTAGTTGGCCGGTGCTTCTTCTGCGCATACCGTCACTTTCGCTTCGTCTGCGCTGAAAGAGGTTTACAACCCGAAGGCCGTCATCCCTCACGCGGCGTTGCTGGATCAGGCTTTCGCCCATTGTCCAATATTCCCCACTGCTGCCTCCCGTAGGAGTCTGGGCCGTGTCTCAGTCCCAGTGTGGCCGGTCACCCTCTCAGGCCGGCTACCCGTCGAAGCCTTGGTGGGCCATTACCCCACCAACAAGCTGATAGGCCGCGAGCTCATCCTCCACCGCCGGAACTTTCCACCACCATCAGATGCCTGAAGTGGTCGTATCCGGTATTAGCTCCCGTTTCCGGGGGTTATCCCGATGTGGAGGGCAGATTGCTCACGTGTTACTCACCCGTTCGCCGCTCGTGTACCCCGAAGGGCCTTACCGCTCGACTTGCATGTGTTAAGCACGCCGCCAGCGTTCGTCCTGAGCCAGGATCAAACTCTCCGTTGAATTCTTGCGACCACGACCTGCCGAAATCAGGCAGAGCATGGCCAATCTTGGAGATGTCCTGGCAAGAGAACGATACTGACTATTGTCAGAATCATTGTTCTTACCAAAGGAACCGCCGACCGTGCGAATAGAATCCGCTCAGTCGGACGGGTACAATTAATTCGTCGACTTTTGGCACACTGTTGAGTTCTCAAGGATCGAGCGCACACCACGAGACCCGCCTCTCGGCGGTCCGCGGGGCAACCTGCAAAAACTTACCGGGTCCGGACCCCTGAGTCAAACCAGTTGGTCTCGCCCGGCCGCGCCGCAGAAGCGGCGACGAGGTGAAACAGTAGAGACGCCTGAGGCACCGCGCAAATCGGCTCCGAGTGGCCCCGGTCACACAACCCGTTCACGCAGGTCAGCGCCCTGTGGGCCGGTCCGGGCAGGCGTCGGCCGGCCGGAATCCCGGCGGCTCAGCTGAGCTCGACGCCGGCGAGGTTCTTCTTGCCGCGGCGCAGCACGACCCAGCTACCGCCCAGCAGGTCGCCGTCGGAGGGCACCAGGTCGGGGTCGGTGACCCGCTCGTTGTTGAGGTAGGCGCCGCCCTCGGCGATGGTGCGCCGCGCCTCGCCCTTGCTGGCGGCCAGGCCGGACTCCACGAACAGCTCGAGGATGCCGGTGCCGCGGGCCACCTTCGTCGCGCCCGCCTCGCGCAGCGCCGCAGTCAGCGTCTCCTGGCGCAGCTCGCGGAGGTCTCCCCCGCCGAACAGGGCAGCAGCGGCCGCCTTCGCGTGCTCGGTCTCCTCCTGCGCCGTGCACCAGGGTCGTCACCTCGTCGGCGAGGGCCTTCTGCCCGGCGCGCAGGAAGGGCTTCTCCTGCGTCTGGCGCTCCAGCGCCTCGATCTCCTCGCGGGAGAGGAAGGTGAAGATCCTGCAGCAGCTCGGCGACCTTCTCGTCCTCGACGTTGAGCCAGAACTGGTGGAAGGCGTACGGCGACATCATCTCGGGGTCCAGCCACAGGGCGCCGCCCTCGGTCTTGCCGTACTTCGTCCCGTCGGCCCTCGTCACGAGCGGCGTGGCGAACGCGTGCGCCTGGCCCCCGTCGGAGCGGCGGATCAGCTCGACGCCGCCTGTCAGGTTGCCCCACTGGTCGCTGCCGCCGAACTGCAGTCGCACACCGTGGTCGCGGTAGAGGTTCAGGAAGTCCATCGACTGCAGCAGGACGTAGCTGAACTCGGTGTAGCTGATCCCCGACTCCAGCCGGCTGCGCACCACCTCGCGCGCGAGCATCCGGTTGACCGGGAAGTGCTTGCCGATGTCGCGCAGGAAGTCGATCGTCGACAGGCTCGCGGTCCAGTCGTAGTTGTTGACCATCGTCGCGGCGTTGCTGCCCTCGAAGTCGAGGAAGGGCTCGATCTGCCGGTGGACCTTGTCGACCCACTCCTTGACGGTGTCGAGGCTGTTGAGGGTGCGCTCGCCCGACTGCCGGGGGTCGCCGATCATCCCGGTCGCGCCCCCGACGAGCGCGTACGGCGTGTGGCCGGCCTGCTGCAGCCGACGTGCGGTGACCAGCTGCACCAGGTTGCCCATGTGGAGGCTCGGCGCGGTGGGGTCGAACCCGACGTAGAAGCGGACACTGCCCGCAGCCAGGGCCTCGCGCAGCGCGTCGAGGTCGGTGGAGTGGGCGATCAGGCCGCGCCACTCGAGGTCGTCGAGCAGGGTGGGGTCGGTGCTCACGGTGGACAAGCCTCCCACGCCGCCGAGCGGCGTCTCAGGAGGCGTCCAGCGCAGGATCGCGACCGGCCTGCGCGAGGACCCGGTCGAGGTCGCCGGCGTCCGCGGGCAGGTCGACCAGCGCGCCGAAGGCTCCCTGCTGGCGACCCATCTCGCCGATCTGCTCCATCACCTCGAGGGCGCCCGCGACGACCTCGTCGTCGTACGACGACGTCCTGGCCGCTCGCCCGGGCGAGGTCCCAGCCGTGCAGCAGCGCCTCGACGAAGGCCATCCGACCGATCACCGCCTTGGGCATCTGCCCGCACCGGCACCTCGCCCTCGAACGCCTCCTCCGAGGCCCACGCGCTCGGCGAAGCCGTCGAGGCGGTCGTTCGAGGTCCTCGCGCCAGCCGTCGCTCATGTGGTCGCCGGCCGTGCCCCACGGGTCGTCCGGGTCGGGGTCCTCGGAGGCGCCCACCCGGCGCATCGCCTCGATCGTGCCGAGCATGTGGTTGGCCAGGGCGCGCACGTCCCACTCCGGGCAGGGCGTCGGGTCGCCCATCGCCTCCTCGGGGACCGCCGGCGACGACGGGTCGCACGGTGGAGACGAGGTCGTGCACGTGCTGGTGGGTGGCATGACAGCCTCCTACCCGGTCCGTGCACCCGTCTGGACACCTGGCAGCGCTGCCCACGCGGCGAGCCGCGCGCCGGAACGATTCGAGGCCTGCGCGTCGGTCACCGGTCACGCCTGCCACTCTCGAAGGTTGAGTCCATGCTCGCACGCCGGCGCGTCACCGTCCGTCGTCCTCGTCTGCCTCGCTGGTGCTGGCGCGCTCGTCGTGCTCGCCGGCCGGCGCGCGACGCAGCGACGCTCGACCTGCACCGCGGCAGCCGCGGGTCGCTCGTCACGCTGCTCGAGACCCGGCTGGCGACGGTCGGGCTTCCCCCGCCGGCGGTGGACCGACGCTACCGCACCGCCACCGTCCACGCGGTCAAGCAGTTCCAGCGGCGCACCGGCCTGCGCGTCACCGGCCGCGTCAGCCTGCGCACCTGGAACGCCGTCTCGCGCCGACCGCGGGCGACGCACCCGCGCCCACCGCCGAGACCGTCGTGGCTCGCTCCCGCGGTCACCGCGCATCGCGGCGGTCGAGCGAGGCGCCGAGAACACGCTCGCCGCGATCAGGCACGGCGTCGCGGTGGGTGCAGACTTCGTCGAGTTCGACCTGCGCACCGACCTCCGACGACGCGCTCGTGCTGATGCACGACACCACCCTCGACCGGACGACCAACTGCACGGGCGCCGTCTCCTCGAGGACCTCGCGCAGCTGCGCGACCTGCGCACCGATCGGGCGGTCAGCCGATCCCCACCTTCGACGAGGTGGCGGCGTACCTCGCGTCGACGTCGGGCGAGGCCATCGCGCCGGAGCTCAAGGACCGGGCATCGACCTGACCGACGCCGAGCTCGAGGTTCGTCGCGACTCATGCAGGCGCACGGCCTCGGCGGCCGCACCTACGCTGCAGTCCGTTCGACACCAGGCCGTCTGGTCCCTGCGACTCGCTGGTGCCGGGACTCACACGACTGGTGCTGGCTCTCGCGCGGTGCTCGACGTGAGCGCCGTCCAGGCGACGGGCGCCGACGTGGCCTCGATCACCATGCGACGACCACTCCGCGCGTGCGGAACGTGGCTCACCTACCACGAGCACGGTGTCCCGGTCTGGACGTGGACGCGCAGTCGCGGACCGACCTGAGCGGCTGGTCGATGGGCGTCGACTCGGTGGTCACCGACATCCCAGCACGCCGCGCGCTCTACCGCTGCCGCCGCTGACCGCCGGGTCTCGGCTTGGCCGCGACGTAGCGGCTCACGGTGCGGGTCCCCGGTGAGCCAGAAGCGCCACGGCCGGTCGGCCGCGAGCCGCAGGCCGACCCGCGGGCCGGTGCTGACGTCGGCGACGGGCTCGTGCAGCTCGAGGCAGCCCTGCGAGGTCGAGGCCGTTCGCGGCCAGGTCGATGCCCAGCGCCTGGCACAGCCGCCCCGGTCCCCGGGCCAGGTCGCGGTCGCTCGACCGACCGCCGCCGAGCGCGGGCCGTCTCGATGCCGTCGACCACCTCGCCGGCCCGGAGGAGCACCGCGCTGGCGCCCCCCTCGGTCCCGCACACCACGTTGCAGCAGTGGTGCATGCCGTAGGTGAAGTAGACGTAGAGGTGTCCGGCAGGTCCGAACATCACCTCGTTGCGCGCGGGTCATGCCCTCGGTACGCGTGGGATCCCGGGTCGCCGCTGCCGTCGTACGCCTCGACCTCGGTGAGCCGCACCGTGACGCCGCCGTGCGTGAGCGTGGCGCCGAGCAGCCGCGGCGCGACCTCGAGGACGGGGCCGGAGAGGACGTCCGCTCAGCGCCATGCGCGGTGGTCGGCGAGGGCCGCGCGCAGCTCGGCGAGCTGTTCGCGGACACGGACGGGGGCGGTGCCGCCGCGGCCGTCGCGGGAGGCGACCGAGCCCTCGACGGTGAGCACCGACGCGCACGTCGGGAGTCAGCCGCGGGTCGATCGGCAGCGAGCTGCTCGTCGGTGAGGTCGCGCGAGCTCGACGCCGAGCTCCTCGCAGCGTCGTACGCAGGCGCCGGCCAGCTCGTGGGCGACCCGGAACGGGACTCCCTGCGCGGACCAGCCACTCGGCGACGTCGGTGGCCAGCGAGAAGCCCTGCGGGGCGAGCTCGGCCAGGCGCGCGGTGTCGAAGGTGAGCGTGGCGACCTGGCCGGTGAACGCGGGCAGCAGCACCTCGAGGGTGTCGACGGAGTCGAAGACCGGCTCCTTGTCCTCCTGCAGGTCGCGGTTGTAGGCGAGCGGCAGCGCCTTGAGGGTGGCCAGCAGTCCCGCGAGGTTGCCGATGACGCGGCCGGCCTTGCCGCGGGCGAGCTCGGCGATGTCGGGGTTCTTCTTCTGCGGCATGATGCTCGACCCGGTGGAGTACCCGTCGTCGAGCGTCACGAAGCCGAACTCGCGGGTGGCCCAGAGGATGATCTCCTCGGCCAGCCGGCTGACGTCGACGCCGATCATCGCGAGCACGAAGGCCAGCTCCGCCACGAAGTCGCGGCTGGACGTGCCGTCGATGGAGTTGGGCGTGCTGCCGGTGAAGCCGAGCTCGTGGGCGACGGCCTCGGGGTCGAGGCCGAGGCTGGAGCCGGCGAGGGCACCGGAGCCGTACGGCGAGTCGGCCGCGACGCGTGCGTCCCAGTCGCGAAGCCGGGCGACGTCGCGCACCAGCGGCCAGGCGTGGGCCATCAGGTGGTGGGAGAGCAGCACCGGCTGGGCGTGCTGGAGGTGGGTGCGGCCCGGCATCACGGCGCCGAGGTGCTGCTCGGCCTGGCCGGCGAGGGCGTCGGCGAGGTCGAGCACCATCGCCGCGACGGTGCGCGCGTGCTCGCGGAGGTAGACCTTGAACAGCGTCGCGATCTGGTCGTTGCGGCTCCGTCCGGCGCGCAGCCTGCCGCCGAGGTCCGGTCCGACGAGGTCCACGAGCGCTCCCTCGAGCGCACCGTGGACGTCCTCGTCGCTGTCCTTCGGGCCGAGCTCGCCCGATCGCCACCCGGCGGTCGAGCTCGTCGAGACCGTCGAGCAGTCCCTGCAGCTCGGCGTCGTCGAGCAGTCCGGCGCCGTGGAGGACGCGGGCGTGGGCGCGCGAGCCGGCGAGGTCGTAGCGGGCCAGTCGCCAGTCGAAGTGGGTGCTGCGGCTCAGCGCCTCGAGCTCCGGGCTCGGACCGCCGGCGAACCGGCCGCCCCAGAGCTCGCCGTCGTACCGCTCGTGTCGCTCGGGGGTGGGTGTGCGGTCGTCGCCTGCGTGCTCTACGGGTGTCGGATGGCGCTCAGTCGGCTACGCCAGCGCGACATGCGCATCGGGACGCTCAGTCGGTGCCGACCTCCATCGCGACGTCGTCGAGGACCGGTCGCTGTCGTCGCCCTCGGCGGCGGGGTTGCGGGCGATCCGGTCGGCGCCGCCCGGCTCGAGCTCGCCGTACAGGGTGCCGTGCTCGACGAGCACCTGGCCCTCCTCCAGCGGCTGGGCCGCGTAGAGCTCGAGCTTCGCGCGCGAGTCGGCGATGTCGAGGTTGCGCATGGTCAGCTGCCCGATCCGGTCGGTGGGACCGAAGGCGGCGTTCTCGGTGCGCTCCATCGACAGCTTGTCGGGGTGGTAGGAGAAGGCCGGGCCCTCGGTGCGCAGGATCGAGTAGTCCTCGCCGCGGCGCAGCCGCAGCGTCACCTCGCCGGTGACCAGCGAGCCGATCCACCGCTGGATCGCCTCGCGCATCATCAGCGCCTGCGGGTCCAGCCAGCGGCCCTCGTAGAGCAGCCGGCCCAGGCGGCGGCCGTCCGCGTGGTAGTTGGCCAGGGTGTCCTCGTTGTGGATCGCGTTGAGCAGCCGTTCGTAGGCGATCCAGAGCAGCGCCATCGCCGGCGCCTCGTAGATGCCGCGCGACTTGGCCTCGATGACGCGGTTCTCGATCTGGTCGGACATGCCGAGCCCGTGGCGCCCGCCGATGGTGTTGGCCTCGTGGACCAGCCGCACCGGGTCGTCGTACGACGTGCCGTTGATCGCCACCGGCCGGCCGCTGTGGAACCGGATGGTCACGTCCTCGGGCTCGATCGTGACCGAGGGGTCCCAGAACTTCACGCCCATGATCGGCTCGACGGTCTCGAGCGACACGTCGAGGTGCTCGAGGGTCTTGGCCTCGTGGGTGGCGCCCCAGATGTTGGCGTCGGTGGAGTAGGCCTTCTCCTGGCTGTCGCGGTAGGGCAGGTCGCGCTCGGTGAGCCACTCGCTCATCTCGGCGCGGCCGCCCAGCTCGGCGACGAAGTCGGCGTCGAGCCAGGGCTTGTAGATGCGCAGGTCGGGGTTGGCCAGCAGCCCGTAGCGGTAGAACCGCTCGATGTCGTTGCCCTTGAACGTCGACCCGTCGCCCCAGATGTCGACGTCGTCGGCGTGCATGGCCCGCACGAGCATCGTGCCGGTGACGGCGCGGCCCAGCGGCGTGGTGTTGAAGTAGGCCCGTCCCCCGGAGCGGATGTGGAAGGCGCCGCACGCCATGGCGGCCAGGCCCTCCTCGACCAGCTGGCGCTTGCAGTCGACGGCACGCGCGATCTCCGCGCCGTACAGCAGCGCCCGGTCGGGCACGCCGTCGATGTCGGGCTCGTCGTACTGCCCGATGTCGGCGGTGTAGGTGCACGGGATGGCGCCCTTCGACCGCATCCAGGCCACCGCCACCGAGGTGTCGAGGCCGCCGGAGAAGGCGATGCCGACGCGCTCGCCGACGGGCAGTGAGGTGAGGACCTTGCTCACGAGTGTCCTTCGGCGATGGAGGGTTGCGCAGGGTCGACCAGCGGTGGTTCAGCGGGGTCCGGCCGGCCAGGCTCATCAGGCGTCGTACGACGTCCTCGCCGCCGGCCGGGTCGCGCGAGATCACCAGGACCGTGTCGTCGCCGGCGATGGTGCCGAGCACGGGGCCGAGGTCGGCCTTGTCGAGCGCGGAGGCCAGGAAGTTCGCGGCGCCCGGCGGGGTGCGCAGCACGACGAGGTTGGCGCTGGCCTCGGCCGAGACGAGCAGCTCCTCGCACCAGTGGGCGAGCCGGTTGTGGCTGCGGCCGTCTGGCGCGGCGGCGCCGGCGAGCGGTCGCCGCCCTCGGCCGGGACCGCGTAGACCAGGGCGCCGGAGGCGGCGCGCACCTTGACCGCGTCGAGCTCGACGAGGTCGCGGCTGAGCGTCGCCTGCGTGACGACCACGCCGTTGTCGGCGAGCAGCTCGGCGAGCTCGGCCTGCGAGCGCACCTCGTGGGTGGCCAGCAGGTCGACCACCAGCTGCTGGCGGGCGTTCTTGGTGTGCGGGCGGTGCGGGAAGTGCGGTGTTCGGCGACGCGGTCACGACGCACCTCCCAGCAGCCACACGAGCACGGCCTTCTGGGCGTGCCGCCGGTTCTCGGCCTCGTCCCAGACCAGGCTGCGAGGGCCGTCGAGGACCGCCGCGGTGATCTCCTTGCCGCGGTGGGCCGGGAGGCAGTGCAGCACGACGGCGTCGTCGGCGGCGTGGGCCAGGAGGTCGTCGTCGAGCCGCCACGGGGCGAACACGTCGGCCCGCGCCTCCGCCTCGTCCTCGCGGCCCATGGAGACCCAGGTGTCGGTGGCCAGCGACGTCCGCGCCACGGGCGGCCTCGGCAGGGTCCGCGACGAAGTCGGCGGAGCCGCCGGTGGCCGCCGGCGATCTCCTGCGCCCGCGACCAGGATCGCCGGGTCCGGCTGGTAGGCCTCGGGCCCGCTCACCCGCACGTGCATGCCGGCGGTGGCGCCGGCCAGCAGCAGGCTGTGGGCGACGTTGCAGGCGGGGTCGCCGACGAAGGTGAGCGTCAGGCCGGCCAGCTCGCCGCGGTGCTCGCGGATCGTCAGCAGGTCGGCCAGGGCCTGGCAGGGGTGGAACTGGTCGGTGAGGGCGTTGACCACGGGCACGCCGGCGTGGCGTCGCCATCTCCTCCAGCCGGGACTGGTCGTGGGTGCGCCACACGACCAGCGACGCCTGGCGACCGAGCACCCGGGCGGTGTCGGCGATGGACTCGCGCACCCCGACCTGGGCCAGCACGCCGTCGATGACCATCGGGAAGCCGCCCAGCTCGGCGATCCCCGACGCGAACGACGCCTGCGTGCGCAGGGTCGGCTTGTCGAACATCACCGCGACCGTCTGGGGCCCGGCCAGCGGCGCGGTCGTCGTACGGCGAGGCCTTGAGCTTCTGGGCGAGGTCGAGCACCGCCGCCTGGTCGGACGGGCGAGAGGTCGTCGTCGCGCAGGAAGTGCCTGGTCGCGGCGCTCATGATGCGTACGCCTCGTCGAGGATGCCGGGCCAGGCGGCCAGGAACGACTCGGCCTGCTCGTCGGTCAGCACGAGCGGGGGCGCCAGGCGGACGCGATCCGGGCGTGGGGTTGTTGACGATGAATCCCGCCTCGAGAGCGGCGGCGAACACCTGGGCCGACTTCTCCTCGGTGAGGTCGAGCCCGACCAGCAGGCCGCTCCCGCGCACCTCGGTGACGCGTTCGTCGTCCCCGAGACCCGAGCGGAGCCGCTCCCCGAGCTTGGTGGCGTGGTCCAGCAGGCCGTCGTCGTCGATCGTCCGGATGACCGCCAGTGCGGCGGCCGACGCGACCGGGTTGCCGCCGAAGGTGGTGCCGTGGTTGCCGGGCTGCAGCAGCTCGGCCGCCTCGCCACCCGCCAGGCAGGCGCCGATCGGGAAGCCGCCGGCCAGCCCCTTGGCCACGCGTCACGACGTCGGCCGGCTCGTCCATCGGGTCGGCGACGGCCGGGTTCAGGTGCGCGAACCAGGCACCGGTGCGACCGATGCCTGTCTGGATCTCGTCCAGCCACAGCAGCGCGCCGTGCTCGCGCGTGATCCGACGGGCCTGCGCGAGGTAGTCCAGCGGCGGCGCGACCACGCCGGCCTCGCCCTGCAGCGGCTCGAGGACGACCGCGGCCGTCTCGTCGGTGACCGCCGCGGCCAGCGCGTCTGCGTCGCCGTACGGCACGAAGGTGACGCCGCCGGGCAGCGGCTCGAAGGGCTCGCGGTAGGCCTCCTTGGCCGTCAGCGCCAGCGAGCCCATGGTCCGGCCGTGGAAGGCGCCCTCGGTCGCGACCACGTGGGTCCGGCCGGTGCGGCGGGTCAGCTTGAACGCGGCCTCGTTGGCCTCGGCACCGGAGTTGGTGAAGAACACCTTGCCGGTGGTCCCCACAGCTCCGAGCAGGCTTCTCGGCCAGCTGCGACCTGGGGCTCGGTGGCGAAGAAGTTCGAGACGTGCCCGAGCGTCTGCAGCTGGGTGGTGACGGCGTCCACCAGGGCCGGGTGCGCGTGGCCGAGCGCGTTGACGGCGATGCCGCCGAGGAGGTCGACGTACTCCTTGCCGGTGTCGTCCCACACCACGGCGCCCTCACCGCGCGTGAGCACGAGCTTGGGTGGCCCGAAGGTGTTCATCAGCGAGGCGGCGTAGCGCTCGTGGAGATCAGTCACGGTCGTCCTCCTCGCCCGGCGTAGGCCTTGCGCA
This sequence comes from uncultured Actinomycetota bacterium, assembly GCA_963698945.1. Taxonomy (GTDB): domain Bacteria; phylum Actinomycetota; class Actinomycetes; order Propionibacteriales; family Nocardioidaceae; genus Marmoricola. The sequence goes on from CAVOST010000011.1 coordinate 14,957, forward strand.
TCCGGGTCTCGACACCGGGCAGCACCTGGGTGCCGACGCCTTCCTTGGTGAACAGCTCGAGCAGCACCGCGTGCGGCTCGCGGCCGTCGACCACGGTGGCACGCGGGACGCCGCCGGTCACGGCGTCGTAGCAGGCCTGCATCTTCGGCACCATGCCGCTGTCCAGCGACGGCATCAGCGCGTCCAGCGACTCGGGGCTGATCTCCTGGATCACGTCGTCGCTGTCGGGCCAGTCGCGGTAGAGACCCTCGACGTCGGTGAGCACCATGAGCTTCTCGGCGTTCAGCGCCACCGCCAGGGCCGCGGCCGCGGTGTCGGCGTTGACGTTGTGCACGGTGCCGTTCTCGTCGGGGGCGACGCTGGAGATCACCGGGATGCGGCCCGCCTCGACGAGGTCCTCCACGGCCTCGGGACGCACGTGCGCCACCTCCCCCACCAGACCGAGGTCGACCTCCTCGCCGTCGACGACGGTGTTGGTGGCCTTGGCGGTGAACAGCCCGGCGTCCTCACCGGACAGGCCGACGGCGATGTGCCCGTGCTGGTTGATCAGGCCGACCAGCTCGCGCTGCACCTGGCCCACCAGCACCATGCGTACGACGTCCATGGCCTCGGGCGTCGTCACGCGCAGGCCACCCTTGAACTCCGACTCGATGCCGAGCTTGTCGAGCATCCGGGAGATCTGGGGGCCACCGCCGTGCACCACGACCGGCTTGAAGCCCGCGAAGCGCAGGAACGCGATGTCCTCGGCGAAGGCCTGCTTCAGCTCGTCGTCGATCATCGCGTTGCCGCCGTACTTCACCACGACGACCTTGCCGTGGTACTTCATCAGCCACGGCAGCGCGCCGGCCAGCGTGCGCGCGGCGCGCAGCGTGTACGGCTTCTTGCGGGTCTCGTCGGACTCCGTGTCTCGGTCGTCTCTGGGGTCGACTCGGGGTTTCGGTCATGAGGAGTAGGCGCTGTTCTCGTGGACGTAGGCGTGGGTCAGGTCGTTGGTCCAGACGGTCGCCCGCTCGACACCGGACTTGAGGTCGATGGTCACGCTCACCTCGCGCCCCGAGAGGTCGACCTTCGCGGGGTCCTCGGCAGGCGTGGAGGCACGGCACACCCAGACGCCGTTCATGGCCACGTCGAGGTCGGCGGGGTCGAAGGCGGCCCGCGTCGTACCGATGCTGGCGAGCACGCGACCCCAGTTGGGGTCCTTGCCGAAGACTGCCGCCTTGAACAGGTTGCTGCGCGCCACGCTGCGGCCCACCTCGACCGCCTCGGCCACCGTCGCGGCGTTCAGGACGCTGATCGCGATCTCGTGGTCGGCGCCCTCGGCGTCCTTGAGCAGCTGCATCGCGAGGTCGGTGCAGGCCGCTGTCAGGGCCTCGGCGAAGTCGCCCAGCGAGGGGGACACGCCGCTGGCACCGGAGGCCATCACTGTCACGGTGTCGTTGGTGGACATGCAGCCGTCGGAGTCGAGCCGGTCGAAGCTTCGCCCCCGTAGCGGCCCGCAGGGCGGTGTCGAGGTCCGCGGCGGGTACGACGGCGTCGGTGGTGAGCACGACGAGCATCGTGGCGAGCTGGGGGGCGAGCATGCCCGCCCCCTTGGCCATCCCGCCGATCGACCAGCCGCCGCTGCCCTCGACGACGACCTGCTTGCTGACGCTGTCGGTGGTCATGATGGCCTCGGCCGCGGCCGCTCCCCCGTCGTCGGCGAGGGCCTGGAGGCAGTCGTCGACGCCGCGCAGCAGGTTCTCGCGCGGGTTGGTCAGGCCGATCAGCCCCGTCGAGCAGACGACGACGTCACCGGCCCCGATCTCGAGCCCGTCGGCGACGCGCTCGGCCACGGCGTGCGTGGTCTGGAAGCCCTCGCTGCCGGTGTAGCAGTTGGCGCCGCCGGAGTTGAGCACGACCGCGCGCACGGTGCCGTCCTTGACGACCTCCTGGCTCCAGAGCACCGGGTTGGCCTTGCACCGGTTGGCGGTGAAGACCGACGCGGAGTCGAAGTCCGGGCCGGTGTTGACTACCAGGGCGACGTCCTTGGCGCCGGTCGACTTCAGCCCGGCGGGGACGCCGGAGGCGGTGAAGCCGGCGGGATGGGTGACGCTCACTTCTGTCTCCTTGGGATCGACCGGGACGGCGGGGGCGACGTCGTGCCCTCGTCGTCGCCACTCCTCCGCCGCGCGGTCAGCGTCGCCGACCGGGACCAGGACCCAGTCGGTGTCGAAGGTCGAGATCGTGAAGACGCTGATCTCCGCCTCGGCGAGCGGCAGCAGCAGCTCGGCGAGGATCCCGGTCAGCGAGAAGTCCAGCGGGCCCTCGACCGCGAACGCGGTGAACGGCCCGGCTTGCCGGACCTTCTTCGGCACGCTGCGCCGGGCGCAGACGAGACTGGTCTCGCGCGCCGTCGCCGTGATCGAGAACAGCGACGACGACTCCGCCCACGACGGGACCTCCGCTCCCGGAGGGAGCTGCACGACCGCGAGCGTCTCGGGGAACTGCTCGAGCTTCACGGTGCCAGCCCGACGGTCGACAGCCCGGTCTCCTCGGGCAGGCCGAGAGCGAGGTTCATGCACTGCACCGCCGCTCCCCCGGTGCCCTTGGCCAGGTTGTCCACGGCGCCGACCGCGACCACGCGGCCCGCGGCCTCGTCGAGCGTCACCTGCAGGTGCACGGAGTTGGAGCCGATGACCGCCTTCGTCGTGGGCCACTGCCCCTCGGGCAGCAGGTGCACGAAGTGCTCGTCGGCGTAGGCCTTCTCGTAGGCGGCGCGGACGTCGTCGCGCCCGACGCCGTCGACGGCCGAGCCGCTGGCGGTGGCGAGGATGCCGCGCGGCATCGGTACCAGCACTGGAGTGAAGCTGACCCGCACCTCGGCGTCGACGAGGCCGCCGAGGTTCTGCACGATCTCGGGAGTGTGGCGGTGCGCGCCGCCGACGCCGTACGCCGCGGCCGAGCCCATGACCTCGCTGCCGAGCAGGTGGGGCTTGGGCGCCTTGCCGGCGCCGGAGGTGCCCGACGCGGCGACGACGACGAGGTCGGTCGGGTCGACCAGCCCTGCCGCGACGGCCGGGGCCAGCGCCAGGGTGGAGACCGTCGGGTAGCAGCCGGGTACGGCGACCCGCCGCGCGCCCTGCAGCAGCTCGCGCTGTCCGGGGAGCTCGGGCAGCCCGTAGGGCCACGAACCGGCGTGCGGCGACCCGTAGAACTGCTCCCAGGTCAGCGGGGTCGGTGAGCCGGAAGTCGGCACCGCAGTCGATCACCACGGTGTCCTCGCCGAGCTGCTCGGCGACGGCACCGGACTGCCCGTGCGGCAGGCGAGGAAGACGACGTCGTGACCGGAGAGGGTCTCGACGGTGGTCTCCTCGAGCACCCGGTCGGCCAGCGGCACGCAGGTGCGGCTGCAGCGTGCCGAGCAGCTCGCCCGCGTTGGAGCCGCCCGTCAGGGCGCCGATCTCGACCTCGGGGTGGCCGAGCAGCAGGCGCAGCACCTCTCCGCCGGCGTACCCGCTCGCACCGGCGACGGCGACACGTGTCTTCGACATGTGCATGACTATACAGTCATCTGCATGTCGCCGCGAGGCGGCCTCGGCGCGCGTCGTGGGCGGGTTCACCCGCAGCGGGTGAGGAGGCGCGGCCCCGCGTCACCCACAATGGCGTGACGACAGGCCCACCGCGTGGGCCGAGGGAAGGATCCACGATGGGATGCCTGCTCGCACTGCTCGCCGGGTTCGCGCCTCGGATCGCGCTCGTGCTGATCTGGATCTTCTCCGACCTGGTGGACCGCGCCTTCACGGGCTTCCTGATCCCGCTGCTCGGCCTGCTGGTCTTCCCGTACGCGACGTTGTTCTACGTCCTGGCCTGGGTCCCTGTCGGCGGGGTGAACGGATGGGGCTGGGCCTTCGTCGTGCTCGGCTTCATGTTCGACATCGGCCACTGGGTCGGCGGCGGCGCGACCGGGCGGCAGCGGTACGCCACGTAGCGAAGACTCCCCTCCCGTTCCACCAAATACCCGGTGACGGTCGTCGCTGCCCAGTAACCTCGGCCCTGCAACGCCAGAGGCCCCCGCGACACGCTCTCGGGGGCCTCTCGTGCGTCACGAACGCCGGCGGGCCTGGGTTCCGCCGTGACGGAATCCCATGCGAGGAACCTTTTCTGTCTCCCAGCACAGGAAACTTCCTGTGCAACGAGGCAGTTTCCTGTGCTCGGACGACGAGCTGGGCAAAAAGGGTTCCCCGCATGGGAATTTGCCGCGTGGCAGCTACGAACCGTTGAACTCCGCGAGCTCGTCCCAGTGGTCGCCCTCGAGCTGCACGTTGCGGATGCGAGGGGTCTCGGCGACGTATCTGCGGCAGCCTCGGCCTGCGCGCGCTTGAAGTGCTCGCTCGTGACGTGGGCCTCGGCGCGCATCGTCCTTGAACGCCTCGACGAGGACGTACTCGTGCGGGTCCTCGACGCTGCGGGACCAGTCGAAGAACAGGTTGCCGGGCTCGGAGCGGGTGGCCTCGGTGAACTCCTTCGTGAGCTCGACCCACTGGTCGGCGTACTCCGGCTTCACCTTCCACTTGACGCAGATGAAGATCATGCGGCGACTCTGCCACCCCCTTCCGTGACGTGACGACTCGCGCCAGCATGGACGGGTGGCCGAGCATGTGGGTCGAGGGCGGTGGCTTACGAACGCTTCATGGGCCGGTGGAGCCGCCCGGTGGCGCCCGAGTTCGTCAGCTGGCTGGACCTGCCGGGCGGACTTCGGTGGGCCGATGTCGGCTGCGGCACCGGCGCGCTCACCGCGACGATCCTGGAACGAGCCGAGCCGGCGTCGGTGCTCGCGGTCGAGCCGTCGGCAGGTTTCATGGCGGCGGTCCGGGAGAAGGTGACGGACACCCGCGTGACCTTCCGTCAGGGCTCGATCGAGGCGTTGGCCGGGGAGAGCCTCGACGTCGTGGTGGCGGGCCTGGTGCTGAACTTCCTGCCCGACGTCGACGCCGCCGTGGCGACCTTCGCGCGAGCCGCTCCCGGGGGCACGGTGGCGGCCTACGTGTGGGACTACCAGGAGGGCAACCAGATGCTGGCCCGGTTCTGGCGGGCGGCGACAGCGGTGGCCGGGCACCCGGTCACCGCGGCGGAGAACACCGCCTTCGCGCCGTTCCACCGCACGGGGCTGGCTCAGACGTGGGAGCGGGCCGGTCTGCGCGAGGTGGCGACGGACGGCCTGGAGATCGAGATGGTCTTCGAGGACTTCGACGACTACTGGTCCCCCTTCCTGGGTGCGGTGGGGCCCGGCCCCGTCGTACCTCGCGACGCTCGCGGAGAAGCAGCGCGGCCTCGTGCGCGAGGCCCTGCGCGAGGACCTCCGGCCCGACGACGACGGACGGATCCGGCTTCCCGCGCGCGCCTGGGCGGTACGGGGTGAAAGCGGCTGAGCGGCCACTGAAACCGTCGTGAAACCGGGGTCCTCGATCCTCGTCCCATGACCAACCACGACTTCCACGACCACCAGGGGCTCGCCGTCTCGGCGCACGGCCTGGTCAAGGACTTCGCCGACAACCGCGCCGTCGACGGCATCGACCTCGAGGTGCACCGCGGCGAGATCTTCGGCGTGCTCGGCCCCAACGGCGCCGGCAAGACCACCATGCTCAGCATGCTGGCCACGCTGCTCAAGATCGACGGCGGCGACGCCGAGATCTTCGGCCTCGACGTGCGGCGCAACCCGCACGAGGTGCGCCAGCTGCTCGGCGTGACCGGGCAGTACGCCTCGGTCGACGAGAACCTGACCGGCTTCGAGAACCTCTACCTGTTCGGCCGCCTGCTCGGCCTGTCGCGCGCCGAGTCGCGCGGCACGTGCCACGAAGCTGCTGGCCCAGTTCGGCCTCGAGGACGCCGCCGACCGGCAGATCGCGAAGTTCTCCGGCGGCATGCGACGGCGACTCGACCTGGCGGTGAGCCTGGTGCGCCGGCCGCCGCTCATCTTCCTCGACGAGCCCACCACCGGGCTCGACCCGCGCACCCGCGGCCAGATGTGGACCACGATCCGCGAGCTCGTGGCCGAGGGCTGCACGGTGCTGCTGACCACGCAGTACCTCGACGAGGCCGACCAGCTCGCCGACCGGATCGCCGTGATCGACCACGGGCACAAGGTGGCCGAGGGGACGCCCGACCAGCTCAAGGAGTCGGTGGGCTCCTCCACGCTGCAGCTGCGGCTCGCCGACCCGTCGTACCTCACGGACGCGGTGGCCATCCTCTCGCGGGTGCTGCCCGACGAGCCCGTGCTCACCCCGGAGGCGGGCGGGATCAACGTGGCCCTGGCCGACGCCGACCGCGCCGCCGAGGCGCTGATCGCGCTGCGGCAGGCCGACATCAGCATCACCTCCGTCAGCGTCGCCAAGCCGACGCTGGACGAGGTGTTCCTGGCGCTCACCGGTCACGACACCGGTGAGGCCGAGACCCAGGACGAGCAGTACGACGAGATGGAGCTGGAGGCCGTCCGATGACCACCACTGACGACGTTCGAGCCGACCGCAACGACCGACCCCACGGCCGGCGTACGGCACCGGGTGAGCCTGCCGGAGGCCGTCAGCCAGACGATGACGATGGCCTGGCGCGCCACCAAGAAGATGAAGCGCAACCCCGAGCAGTTCTTCGACGTGCTCGTGCAGCCGCTGCTGTTCACCGCGATGTTCGCCTACATCTTCGGCGGCGCGGTCAGCGGCAGCGTCGCCAGCTACCTGCCGGTGCTGATCCCCGGGATCCTGGCGCAGACGACCCTGACGGCCTGCATCGCGACCGGCGTGCAGCTGCGCGAGGACATGGACAAGGGCGTCTTCGAACGCTTCAAGGCACTGCCGATCGCTCGGGTGGCACCTCTGGCCGGCCCCATGGTCGCCGACCTGCTCCGCTACACGATCGCGTCCGTGCTGACCTTCGCCACGGGCATCGTGATGGGCTACCGGCCCGGCGGCGGCGCCTTCGGCGTCGTCACCGCGATCCTGCTGACGATCATCACCGGCTGGTCGATGGCGTGGATCTTCACCTTCGTCGGGATCATCGGCAAGAGCGCCCAGTCGGTGCAGGGCATCTCGATGATGATCATGTTCCCGCTGACGTTCCTGTCCAACGCCTTCGTCCCGGCCGACACCCTCCCCGACTGGTTGCAGACGTTCGTCCAGATCAACCCGGTCTCGCACGTGGTCACGGCCGTCCGCGACCTCGCCAACGACGGGCGCGGTGACCGCGCAGGTCGGCTGGGCGCTCTTCGCCTGTGCAGCGGTGGTGGCCGTGTTCGCGCCGCTCTCGGTCAGGGCCTACCGCAAGGCGATGTAGGAGACGGCCTCCCGCGCCTCGTCCAGCAGGTCGACCGACGCGATGTCCGCGTAGCGGTCGACGACCGGGGCGAGCCGCCCGGGCGCGAGGTCCTCGACCACCCTGCGCACGTTGGCCCAGGCCAGCGTGGGCAGGGCGCGGTGGTAGCCGAAGCGGTGGCCGAGGGCCACCATCCGCACGGCGGCGTCGGCCACCTCCGGCGTCGGGTCGCCGCCGAGGAGCCAGCAGCCCTCGGCGAGCATCACCCCGCCCAGGACCGGGATGTCGAGCTGCGGCGAGTCAGCGGCCAGCAGCCGCGGGAGCTTCGCCCCCAGCTGCTCGGCCAGCCCGGCCACCTCAGTGCCTCGCTCGTGCAGCACGTGGGCGAACAGGGCGTTGGACTCGGCGACCAGCACCCACGGCATCAGCACGTGCGTGCCCTCGACGCCCGGGATCCGACGCCCGGAGACCGCCTCGATGCTGTCCAGCAGGAGCCGCAGACCACGGTCGACGTCGCCGCGGGCCAGGGCGAGCTCCGCCTCGCCCGGTCAGTCCCGAGAACGCTCCAGCCCACGGAGCTGGTCCGGCGTTCGTCGGCGGCGATCTCGGCGATCACCCGGGCGGCCTCGTCCAGGCGGCCGGCGGCGATGTCGGCGAAGGCGATGGAGCTGCGCAGCTGCATCAGGTCCTCGTCGGCTCCCAGTGCCTCCATCACCGGGATCGCACGGCGCGCGTGCTCGACGGCGCTCTCCCAGTCACCGGCCTGCATGGCCAGTCCGGTGGCCTGGGAGTTGAACAGGGCCCGGGTCCAGGGGCCGTCGACCTCGTCGTCGCACAGGGACAGGCCCCGCTGCGCGGCCTCGATCGCTCCCTGGAGGTCACCGGCGTTCTCGCGGGCCTGGGTGGCCCACTGCAGGGCCACGCGGGCGAGCGCCGGGTCGTCCTCCTCGCAGATCCGGTCCAGGATCTCGAGCGACGGCGTGCCGCCGGCGTACACCTCGAGCAGCAGCCGGCTCGCCGCGTCGGTGCGGCTGTGGTCACCCGCCAGCCCGAGCCCCTCGAGGCGCTCGACCGCGTCGACGGGTGGCGTGCCGGCGAACAACGTCGCGGTCACGATCAGCGCCGCCAGCACACCGCGCAGCTCGGCCTCGTGCTCCGGCGCGGGCCTGGGCGCGCCGGCGACCAGGTCGAGCACCTCCCGGGCGACCTGGGCCACGCCGAGGTGGTCGCCCTCGATCGTCCAGAAGCCGGCCAGCACTCCCACGAGAGGCACGACGCTCGCGGCGTCCTCGCTCGTCGATCGCCCACCGCATCACCCCGGCGATGTTGCCTGCCTCGGCCCGGATGTCGCTCATGGCCTCGATCTGGTCGGCGCTGAAGAGCCGGCCCACCTGTTCGCGGGCGAAGTCCACCGCCCAGCCGTTCAGCCGCGCACGGACGGTCGTCGGTCTCGCCGGCGAGGGCGAGCTGCTTGAGGCCGTACTCGCGCACCGTCTCCAGGAACCGGTAGCGCACGTCCTCGCCCTCCCGTACGACGAGCAGCGACTGGTCCACCAGCTCCATCAGGGACGGTCAGCGGGTCGCGCTCGAGCAACGACTCGGCGCCGGCGAGCGAGAAGCCGTCCGGGAACATCGCCAGGGTGCGCAGCGCGACCTGGTCGTCCGGGCCGAGGAGGTTCCAGCTCCAGGCGATCACCGCCTCCAGCGTCTGGTGGCGGTCCGGCGCCGAGCGGTCGTGGCCGGCCAGCAGCGCGAACCGGTCCCCGAGGCGGCGGGCGATCTCGGCCACCGCCATCACGCGCACCTTGGCCGCCGCCAGCTCGATCGCCAGGGGCAGCCCGTCGAGTCGGTCGACCAGCGCGGCGATCTCGTCCCGGTCGAGCCGGACGTCGGAGCGGGCGGCCCGGGCTCGCTGCTCGAACAGCTCGACGGCGTCTCGCTCGTCGAGCTGCGGGAGCAGGTAGACCTGCTCGGCCGCGATGCCCAGCGGCGCCCGCGACGTGGTCAGCACGCGTGGCCGCGTCGGTGGTGGCCACCAGGAAGGCCACGAGGTCGGCGACGGCGTCGACGAGGTGCTCGCAGTTGTCGAGGATCAACAGGGTCGGCGGACCGGAGAGCTGCTCGACCACCCGTCCGCGCAGGTCGGCTCGCAGCTGGGCGGTGCGCACGCTGGTCACGGACTCGCGCACACCCAGGCGCTCCGGCCACCTCGGGCAGCACGCCGTCGGGCGAGGTGACGCCGGCCAGCTCCACGAAGTGCACCACGGGCTGCTGGGCGAGCCGGCCGACGAGGTGAGCCATCCGGGTCTTGCCCAGGCCGCCCGGCTCCCACGATGGAGACGACCCGCGACCCCTCGAGCAGGCCGCGGATGCCGGCCACGTCGTCGTCGCGGCCGACCAGCGGCGTCGCGTCGTACTTCAGGCCCTGGCGGACCGGGGCGTCGCGGGCGAGCAGCTCGGCGTGCAGGCGCTGGAGCTCCTCGCCGGGCGAGGCGCCGAGTTCGTCGCGGATGCGTTCGGCGTACCTCGCGAACCGGGCCAGGGCCGCCGCCACCCCGCGCACCTGCGCCTCGGCCCGCAGCACCTCGGCCAGGCGGGTCTCGTCGTCGGGCCGGTCGGCGAGCGCCGCCTCGAGCAGGGGCAGTGCCTCGTCCGCGTCACCGCGGGCCAGCAGTGCGGACCCGAGCAGCCGCCTGGCTCTCGCCTGCTGCGCGCGCGCTGTCTCGACGACCTCCAGCAGCGGGCCGTCCTCCGCGGCCGTCGTGACCGACACCGCGACCGCGGCGCGGGCCTGGAGCCGCGCCACGTCGAGGTCACCGGCGGCCCTCGCCGCCTCGGCGTCGGCGACCAGGCGCTGCAGCCGCAGCACGTCGACCTGGTCCTCGCGCAGACCGAGGCGGTAGCCGGTGCCTACCCGGGAGACCGTCTCGGGACCGGTCTGCGAACGCACGCGCGAGACCAGCACCTGGAGCGCCTTGTCGGGGTGGGCCGGCTCGTCGTCGGCCCACACCTGCTCGACCAGGTCGGCGGCCGGGACGCTGCGCGGTGCCGCCAGCGTGAGGGCCGCGAGCAGGTCGCGGCCTCGACCCGACGGCAGGCTGCTCCCCCGCCAGGCGACCCCGTCGAGCAGGGTCAGGTCAGGCTCGCTCATGGCCCCGGCCTACGCCCGCTGCTCGGCTCCGTGGCGCTGGACCGCGAGGGCCACGGCGTCGTCGCGGGCAGCGCCGGTCTCCTGCTCGGTGAGCGTCCGGTCGGGGGCGCGGAAGCGCAGCGCGAAGGCCAGTGACCTGCGACCCTCGCCGACCTGCGGCCCGGTGTAGACGTCGAAGAGCCGCACCGACTCGCAGAGCAGCCCGGCGCCCTCGCGCAGGGTGGCGGCGAGCTCGGCGGCGGGCAGGGCGGCGTCCACGACCAGGGCGACGTCCTCCTTGGCCACCGGGTACGACGAGATCTCCGGGCCCCGTGGCTCCTGGGCCTGCGCCATCAGCACGTCGAGGTCGATCTCCAGGGCGGCCGCGCGCGGCGGGCAGGCCGAAGGCCTTGCACACCCGGGGATGGAGCTCGCCGGCGTGACCGAGCGCCACGTTCCCCGATGCGCAGCTCGGCACATCGCCCGGGGTGCCACGGCATCCGGGCAGTGGCGAGGACGTCGACCGGGACACCCAGCTCGGCGCCGAGCTCCCGGGCCAGCTCGACCGCGTCGGCCCACGACGCGGGTCGGCCCTCGCCCCACCAGCCGCTGCGCTCGCGCTCGCCGGCGACCACGGCGGCGAGGTGCAGGGGCTGCCGGGGCACGGCGACGAGGAGCGCCTCGAGCTCCTCGTGGCTGGGCCTGCGGTCGACGCCGTAGATCGGTGCCTGGCCCTCGGAGGGGAAGCGCGACGAGCCCGGTCTCGAACAACGAGGCCCCCGGCGCACCGCGGCTGAGGTTGCGGGCGGTGGCGCGCAGCAGGCCGGGCAGCAGCGTGGTGGTGTACGACGGCCGCTCGGCCGACAGCGGGTTGGCCAGCCGGACGGTGCGCCGCAGCGCGTCGTCCTCGGGGAGGCCGAGGTCGTCGAAGTCCTCCGGTCCGACGAAGGGGAAGCTGATCACCTCGGCGTGGCCGGCGCCGGCGACCACGCGACCGATGCGCCGGCGCAGCCGCTGCTCGCGGGTCAGGCCGCGGCCGGCCGGAGCGGGCGGCAGCACCGACGGCACCTCGTCGTACCCCACGATGCGGGCGACCTCCTCGACGAGGTCGTAGGGGTCGGTGAGGTCGGGGCGCCACGGCGGCGGCGTGGCGGTCAGGGTGTCGGCGGCGGCCTCGACCTCGCAGCCGACGGCCTCGCAGGTTGCGCACGGTCGTCTCGCTGGCGATGTCGATCCCGCTCACCCGGGCCGGCAGGTCGATGGGGATCGTGATGCCCGGACGCGACGGCGGCGTGCCGACCACGGTGACACCGGGCTCGACGGTGCCGCCGCCGTACTCCGCGAGCAGCTCGGCCACCCGGTCGGCGGCCGCCTCGCAGATCGTGGGGTCGACGCCGCGCTCGTTGCGCTTGCCGGCCTCGGAGGTGAGCTTGTGGCGGCGTCCGGTGCGGAACATCGACACGGCGTCCCAGTGGGCCGCCTCGACCAGCACGCGGGTCGTCGTCCCCGACATCTCGGTGGTCTCGCCACCCATGACGCCGCCCAGCCCGATGATCCCGGAGTCGTCGGTGACGACGAGGTCCTCGGGCGACAGGGCGCGGTCCTGACCGTCGAGGGTGGTCAGCCGCTCGCCGTCGGTGGCGCGGCGGATGCGCAGCGCGCCCTGGACCTTGTCGGCGTCGTAGCCGTGGATCGGCCGCCCCAGCTCGAACATGACGTAGTTGGTGACGTCGACCGCCAGCGAGATGCTGCGCTGGCCGACGAGCGCGAGCCGGCGGGCCATCCAGGCCGGTGTGGGGGCGCCCGGGTCGAAGTCGGCGACGGTGCGGGCCACGAAGACCGGGCACCCGGTCTCGTCGGCCACCTCGACCGGCCAGCCCGCCCTCGTCGGGCGCAGGCGTCTTGCGGTCGGCCGGGTCGCGGAACGGGGCGCCGTAGGCGAGCGCCGCCTCGCGGGCCACGCCGCGCAGCGACATCGCGTAGGCGCGGTCGGGGTTGATCTCGAACTCGATGACCTCGTCGCGCAGGCCCAGCGCCTCGATGACGTCGTCGCCCGGCTGCCCGGCGTCCGGAGGCAGCACGATGATGCCAGCGTGGTCGTCGCCCAGGCCGAGCTCGCGGGCCGAGCAGATCATCCCGGCGCTGACGTGGCCGTAGGTCTTGCGGGCGGAGATCTCGAAGCCGCCCGGGAGCACTCCCCCGGGCAGCACGACGACGACGAGGTCGCCGACGCGCGAAGTTGTCGGCGCCGCAGACGATGCCCTGCGGCTCACCGGTGCCGTTGGCGTCGCTGACGTCGACCGAGCACCACTTGATGGTCTTGCCGTTCTTCTGCGGCTCGGGCTCCATCGTCAGCACCCGGCCGACGACGAGCGGGCCGACGAGGTCCTCGCCCGGACGCTCGAGCGACTCGAGCTTGAGGCCGAGGGCGGTGAGTCGCCGCGCGAGGTCGTCGGTCGGCGTGCCGGGTGGCAGGTCGACGTACTCGCGCAGCCAGGAGAGCGGAGCCTTCATGTCAGATGTCCGTCCCGAACGCCGCGGTGAAGCGGACGTCGCCGTCGAACACGTCGCGCAGGTCCTCGATGCCGTGGCGGAACATCAGCATCCGGTCGATGCCGAAGCCGAACGCGAAGCCGGTGTAGCGCTCGCTGTCGACCCCGCAGGCGGTGAGCACGCGCGGGTTGACCACGCCGCAGCCGCCGAGCTCGATCCAGCCCTCGCCGCGGCAGGTGCGGCAGTCCGCCACCGCCGGCGCGAGCCCGCGGCAGACGAAGCAGACCATGTCCATCTCGGCCGAGGGCTCGGTGAACGGGAAGTACGACGGCCGGAAGCGGGTGCGGATCCCCTCGCCGAACAACGCCTGGAGCATGTGGTCCAGGGACCCGCGCAGGTGCCCCATCGTGATGCCCTCGTCCACGACGAGCCCCTCGACCTGGTGGAAGACGGGGCTGTGCGTGGCGTCGTACTCGTCGGTGCGGTAGACGCGGCCGGGACACACGACGTAGATGGGCGGCGTCCGGCTGAGCATGGTGCGGGCCTGCACCGGGGAGGTGTGGGTGCGCAGGACGAGGTGGTCCTCGGCGGGGTCGGTCCAGAAGGTGTCCTGCATCGTGCGGGCCGGGTGGTCCGGGCCGAGGTTGAGGGCGTCGAAGTTGAGCCACTCGGCCTCGACGCCCGGGCCTTCCGCCACCTCCCAGCCCATGGCCACGAAGACGTCGGCGATCCGCTCGGACAGCGTGGTGATCGGGTGGCGGGCGCCGCGCGGCAGCCGGTCCCAGGGCAGCGTGACGTCGACGACCTCCTCGACGAGCATCCGCTGCTCGGCCTCCTCCTCGAGCGCGGCCTGTCGCTGGGCAATCGCCTGGCTGACCGCGCCCCGCGCCTGGCCGACCCGCTGGCCGGCGTCCTTGCGGGCCGCCGGTGGCAGCGCGCCGATCTCGCGGTTGGCCAGCGCCAGCGGCGACCGGTCACCGGCGTGCTCGGTGCGCACCCGCTTCAGGTCGGCCAGCGTCGTCGCGCCGGCGATCGCCTGCAGCGCCCCCTCGCGCATCGCGGTCACGTGCTCCTCGTCGAGCGGGGTCACCTGTACCGGGTCGTACTCGGAGTTGGGCCCGGACATGTTCGCCTTCCGCTCGTGTGACGCGCGGCCGCCAGTCTAGGAACCCGTTGTACGGCCCCACGGGTTCCCCGAACGCATAGTCCAGGCATTCGGCCCCTCGAGCGGCTCGGAGGGCTCGATCGCCATGGACTATCGGGAATCAGAGTCCCCGGCGGTCGTCGGTGGGCCAGACGGACGTCGAGGCGGGCGCCGCCGCCATCGGCGTCGGCGATCTCGACGGTGCCGCCGTGGACGCGGACGAAGCCGTTGACGATGTACATCCCGAGGCCGGAGCCGCCCCGCATCCCGTGCTTCCAGAACTTGGTGAAGACCCGTGACCTGATCTCCTCGGGGATGCCCTCGCCCTCGTCCTCGACGCGGATCAGCGCGCCCTTGAACGGGTCGGCGACCGCGCGCACGGTGACCGTCACGGTGCCCTCGCCGTGGCGCACGGCGTTGTCGACGAGGTTGGTGACGACCTGGACGAGCTTGTCGGGGTCGGCGAAGACGACCGGCACGGGTTCGTCGTACGACGTCTCGATCGGGCGCGGGCTGCTGGCCCGGACCGACTCGACGCACCGGTCGACGACCGGCCGCAGCTCGACCTCACGGGGGTACAGCGGCAGCCGACCGGTGTCGATGCGGGCCACGTCGAGCAGCTCGGTGATCAGCCGCGAGAGTCGCTCGGAGTCGGAGTGGACGGTGCGCAGCATCAGCTGCTTCTGCTCGTCGTTGAGCCGGTCCCACTTGTTGAGCAACGTGCCGACGAAACCCTTCACGCCGGTCAGCGGTGACCTCAGCTCGTGCGCGACCGTCGCCACGAGGTCGGACCGGTCGCGGTCCAGCCGGGCCCGCCCGCGGCCGGAGCGGATGACCAGCGCCCACGCTCTCGATCGGCCCGTTGCGGCGCGACCGGTTGATCCGACCGGTGACGAGCACCTCGGTGCCGTCGCCGGTGAGCCACGCGTGCTCGGGAAGCCCGACGCGGCTGCCGATCCCGGCGTACGGCGTCGTGGACTCGTACCACTCGCACGAGTCCCGGTCCTGCAGCGCCATCACGTCGCGCAGCGGTCGGCCGGGCTTCGCACCCGGTCCCAGCAGGCGCACGGCGACGTCGTTGACCAGGGTCACCGTCCCGTCGGCGTCGGCGACCACGATGCCGTCGGGCAGCGCGTCGAGGATGCTGTCTTCCGCCACGCACAGCAGGTTACGGGCAGGGAGCGCTCGCGACGGGCTCCCCCGCGAGCACGTCCCTCGCCCGGACCCGCGACAGGTTCCAGCCTGCCCAGGTGTCGGCTTCGGGGGCCGCGTCGACGAGCACGCACGACGCCTCCTCCGGCGGCAGCGTCGCCAGCGTCGGGACGGCGTCGGCGCTGAGGCCCTGCAGGTAGGCCCAGTCGACCTTCCCCGTCGAGTCGTAGCGATCGATGTTGTGCCGCGCGATCCACGCGTCGGGGTTGAGCACGGCCAGGCCGAGCAGCACGGCGGCACCGGAGAGCAGTGCCGCGCGCGGCAGCCACGTCCCGCGCACCGAGGATGCCGGCGAGGATCACGGCCGCGACGACCAGTCCGAGCCAGCCCTCGAAGGCGTCGACGAGCAGCCGCAGCCGGGTGAAGCCGTAGGCCTCCTGGTAGAGCGCCATCCGGTGCAGCGCCGACGCCACCACGACGAGCGTCAGCAGGCACAGCCCACCGAGCGAGCCCATCAGCCACCACCGGTCCGCCCTCGTCGGACCGGCCTTGCGCGCGGCGGCCCACACCACGAGCAGCGTCAGTGCCGTCGCCAGGGTGAGCTGGGCGAACCCCTGGTGCACGTACTCGGCGTAGGTGAGCCCGGTGACCCGCTGCACGTAGTCGTGCCCGCCGAAGACGGCGGCGGCCTGCGCGGCCAGGAACACCACGAACACGGCGTCGACCAGCAGGACCGGGGCCAGCCACTCGAACCGGTTCTGGGCCGGCCGCCGCTGGCCGCGGTGGTCGACGGTGGGTGGGTTCAGGGCGAGGTACGACGCCGCGAGCACCGAGCCACCGACCGCCACCATCACGAAGACCCGCAGCACCACCGAGCCCTGGATGTCGGGCACGACGACGTCCGACCCACGAGCCGACGATCGCGTCGGCGCTGGCGAACAACGCCCCGAAGACCAGCACCGCCAGCGCCGAGAGGAGGGCGGTGCGCATCATGGCCCGCGAGCGCCCGTCTCCCCCGAAGGCCCGCAGGGTCCGGCCCAGCCACGGCATCCCGCGCAGCCCGGCCAGCGGCCACGCGGCGGCCGCCAGGACCATGCCCGGCACGGTGCCGGCCCGCGTCAGCGCCGCGGTGACGAGCAGGCCGGCCGTCATCACGCCGAGCACGACGATCCACTCCGCGTCGCGCACCACCACCATCACCGCGAACCCCACGCACAGCGCCGCGCAGGCCCAGGTGAACCACGACGAGCGCGCCGGGCTCACGGCCAGCACCACGACCCCCGAGGCGAGCAGCACGAGCGCGGCACCCAGCCCCGGGTAGGAGAACGGCAGCGTGAGGCCGGCGAACACCCCGACGGCCACGCAGGCCAGCAGCACTCCGCGCCGGCCCGGGACGCCTCGGTCGGCCCAGAGGCTGCCGAACGAGAGGTCGACCACGGAGCTGGTCGGTAGCGGACGCTGCGGTGGCGGGGCGGTGACCCCTGATGACATGGCCATGTCGTGGTTCCTCTCAGGAGCGGGGTGGGGCGCGCCGGCGGGCGGCAGCTCGACACGGAAGCGGGCGCCGGACCCGCCGGGGAGCGGGTCGACGAGCGTGATCCGACCGCCGTGCAGGTCCGCCACCCAGCGGGCGATGGCCAGGCCGAGGCCGGTGCCGCCGCCCCCGTCGGACCGGAGCGTGCCGAAGCGCTCGAAGACGCGCTCACGGTCGGGTGGGGCGATGCCCTGGCCCTCGTCCGCGACCTCGATGCGCGGAACGCCGTCGACCGTGCCGACCCAGACCCGGACCACGCCGCCGGCGGGGCTGTGCCGGACCGCGTTGTCGAGCAGGTTGACCAGCAGCTGGTGCAGCCGCGCGCGGTCGGCGTCGATCTCCAGGCCGGGGGGGTCGACGCTGACCTCGAAGGTCACGTCGCGCGCCGCCGGCGGTGAACTCCCCCACCGCCTCGGCGACCAGCGTGGCCATGGCGACCGGCCCGCGGTCGAGCGGCATCACCCCCGCGTCGACGCGGGACAGGTCGAGCAGGTCGCGCACCAGCTCGCTGAGCCGTTCGGCCTGCCCCAGCGCGACCCGGATGGTCTCCGGGTCGGGTTCGGTGACGTGGTCGTCGAGGTTCTCCAGCACGGCGACGAGCCCCGTGAGGGGGGTGCGGAGCTCGTGGGAGACGGTGGCCACGAGGTCGCGGCGCTGCCGGTCGACGGTGGCCAGGTCGGCGGCCATCCGGTTGAAGGCATGGGCCAGCTGGCCGACCTCGTCGGTGGAGGTGGTCTCGATCCGTACGTCGTAGTCACCGGCTGCCATCCGCCGCGCGGCCTCGGTCATCTGGCGCAGCGGCGAGGTCATCCCCACCGCGAGGAGCTGGGTGACCCCGAGCGCGAGCAGCACGGTCACCGGGATGCCCAGCAGCGCAGGCACCGTCCCCGCGCCGAGCGTGGCCAGCACCGCCGCGACGAGCACGCTGACGGCGACGAGGAGACCGAGCTTGACCTTGATCGAGGTCACCTGGGCCAGCGGGCCCGCGGTGGTGCTCAAGCCGGCTCCAGGGCGTAGCCGACGCCGTGCTGGGTGCGCACCCGCCCCGCGCCGATCTTCGACCGCAGCGCCTTGACGTGGCTGTCGACGGTGCGCGTCATGCCGGCCGCGCCGTCCCAGCCCCACACCTCGGCGAGCAGCTTCTCGCGGGTGAGCACCTGTCCGGGCGAGGCGGCCAGGACGTGCAGCAGGTCGAACTCGGTGGGGGTCAGGTGCACCTCGGCCCCGTCCAGCCAGACGCGCCGCCCGCCGGGGTCGAGCCTGACGCCGCCGACCTCGAGGGGCTCGTGGGGGGATCGGGCGAGCTCCCGGGCGCGCTCGACGCGGCGCAGCAGGGCCGAGACCCTGGCGACGAGCTCGCGCATCCGGAACGGCTTGGTCAGGTAGTCGTCGGCCCCCACCCCGAGCCCGACCAGCACGTCGGACTCGTCGTCGCGGGCGGTCAGCATCAGCACCGGGACCGGCCGGTGCGCCTGGATCCGCCGGCAGACCTCCAGCCCGTCGAACCCGGGCAGCATCACGTCCAGCACGACGAGGTCGGGGTGGTGCTGCTCGTACGACGCCACGGCACCGGGGCCGTCGTACGCCGAGACCACGGAGTGGCCCTCGGCCCGCAGCCGGTCACGGACGGCGTGGTTGATGAGCGGCTCGTCCTCCACCACCAGGATCGTCGTCGCGGGCATAGAGCGAGCGTAGGAGCGCAGCTGGTCGGACCGCGTGCTCAAAACGTGAAGGTTGTGTGCAGGATGGCGCCATGGCCCGCCCGGCTCGCGTCGCCGACGTCCACCGCATCGCCGAGACGATGCCGCACGTCACCACCTGGGTCGGCAACACGGGCAACAAGATCTACCAGGTCGGCGGCAAGTCCTTCGTCTTCTTCCGGACCCCGCGGCCCGATGCGCGGGACCCCGAGACCGGCGCGAAGTACGACGACGTGATCGTGTTCTGGGTCCCGTCAGAGATCGACAAGGAGGCGATGGTGCGCGACGAGTCGACGCCGTACTTCACGACGCCGCACTTCGACGGTCACCCCTCGGTGCTGCTGCGGGGAAGCCGGATCGGCGAGATCGACGTGGAGGAGCTGACCGAGCTGGTGCAGGACGCGTGGCTGGCGCAGGCCTCGCGTCGTCGTGGGGAGCAGTGGCTGGCCGCGCGCCCCTAGGACACCGGGCGGGCTCGCCAGAGCACCACGCCCGTCCAGAGCATCCAGACCCACAGCAGCAGGGCGGCGAACCCCAGGCCCGTCGCGACGTCGGCGAGACCCGGGGAGACGAAGGCGAGACCGAGCAGCGTGGCCATCACGCCACCGACGATGGCGATCCCGGCCAGCAGCTTGCTGAACAGCCCGGAGAGCCACATGGCCGCGCCGGCACACAGCATCGAGACCCCCAACGGGCCGTAGATCATCTCGTTGAGCGTGAAGGCCGCCGCATCCAGCCCACGCATCGACGTCGCAGCCCCGGCACGCCCCGCTGACCAGGAGGTGCCGGCCGCGACGGCGTACGTCGCGATCTCGAGGGCGACCGAGACCGTCATCGCGCCCACGGCCAGGTCCATCAGGGGCTGCGGACGACCCGACTCGGAGAGGGCGGTGCGCAGGCCGGTCATGATCAGGATGCGCCCGAGCAGGACCACGCTGAACCAGCCGGCGGCCCACCCCAGGACCTCCGCGTTGCCTGCGTACGACGAGACCAGATCGGCTGCGCTCGCTGTCGCGCCGAGGGGTACCTCGACGGACGCCGCGACGATCGCGACCCACTCGAGCAGGTAGAGGACCGATCCCGCCAGGACGAGGCGGTTGCCCACGAGACTCGCGCGATCGCTGTTCACGGTGAGAGTTGACATGAGCCAAGACTGCTCCGTTCGCGTCCCGGAGCAGCGGATTTCCTGACCGGTTCTCAGCCGCCGGAACAGGGCGTCAGCGAGCCGCCCGAGCCGACGCGTAGAGGCACACCGCCGCGGCCGCGGCGAGGTTGAGGCTCTCGGCCCGGCCGAGGACCGGGATCGACACCCGGTGGTCGGCGAGCGACGCGAGCTCGTCGGGCAGTCCCCACGCCTCGTTGCCGAACAGCCAGGCGACTCGGCCGGCCAGGAGGTCTGAGGACTCGGCCTCGAAGAGGTCGGTCTCCCCGGCCCCGTCCGCGGCGAGCACGGTCCAGCCGGCTCGCCTCGCGCTCCGGACGACGTCGGCAGGGTCCTGCGCCAGCGCGAGCGGCAGGTGCCAGAGGCTGCCGGCCGTGGCCCGCACGGTCTTGTCGTTGTAGGGGTCGACGCTGTTGCCTGCCAGCACGACTCCGGCCGCACCCGAGGCGTCCGCCGTGCGGATCACCGTGCCGGCGTTGCCGGGGTCGCGGACGTCGGCGCAGATCACGAGGGGGGCCGGGGCCCTTCGAGACGGTTGCTGCGCAACCTCCTCAGGGACCCGGGACGGTTGCTGCGCAACCTCCTCAGGGACCCGGGACGGTTGCTGCGCAACCTCCTCAGGGACCCGATGTTCAAGGACGTCGTCCAGGGGGACGTCGAGGAACCGGCAGACGGCGACGATGCCTTGGGGGGTGACCGCGCCGCTGAGGGAGGCGACGGCGTCGTCGTCGGCCTCCTGCCAGGGCAGGCCGGCCTCGTCGACGGCCTTGCGCAGCGCGGCGTACTCCTCGCTCGCCGACGTCGTCGAGAACACCTCGACGACGCCTCCGACGGCGAGCGCCTCGGTCAGCGCCTTGGCGCCCTCGCCGAGGAACAGCCGGTGATCAGACCGGTGCTGTCGTTGTCTCAGCCGCCGCGCCGCCTTGACCCGGCCGCTGCGGTTGGTGAGTGTCACGCGCTCAGGCAGAAGCCGGCGCGTTCACGTCCTCGGGCAGGTTGGCCTTGGCCGTCTCGACGAGCGCCGCGAACGCCGGGGCGTCGTTGACGGCGAGGTCGGCGAGGATCTTGCGGTCGACCTCGACCCCGGCAGCCTTGAGGCCCTGGATGAACCGGTTGTAGGTGATGCCGTTGGCGCGGGCGCCGGCGTTGATCCGCTGGATCCAGAGCCGACGGAAGTCGCCCTTCTTCTTGCGCCGGTCGTTGTAGCTGTAGACCAGCGAGTGGGTGACCTGCTCCTTGGCCTTGCGGTACAGCCGCGAGCGCTGACCCCGGTAGCCGGAGGCGCGCTCGAGGACGACCCGGCGCTTCTTCTGGGCGTTGACCGCCCGCTTGACGCGTGCCATGTGTGTTGCTCCTTGCCGAATTTATGGGCTAGTTCGTGGGACTCAGCGACCGAGAAGCTTCTTCGCGCGCTTGACGTCGGCCTTGGCCAGCTCGACCGTCCCGGACATCCGGCGCGTCATCTTCGAGGGCTTCCTCTCCAGGTTGTGCCGCATACCGGTCTTCTGGCGGCGGATCTTGCCCGTGCCAGTGACGCGGAAGCGCTTGGAGGCACCGGAGTGCGTCTTGTTCTTCGGCATGTGTTCTCTCTCTTCGTCGTACGTCTTTGAACAGGCGACGCGGTCAGGCGTCGATTTCCGGGTCGAGCGCCTCGGAGCGTCGCCGCTCCTTCTTCGGGCTCGGCGCTGCGTGGG
Organism: uncultured Actinomycetota bacterium; assembly: GCA_963698945.1. Classification (GTDB taxonomy): domain Bacteria; phylum Actinomycetota; class Actinomycetes; order Propionibacteriales; family Nocardioidaceae; genus Marmoricola. The sequence goes on from CAVOST010000011.1 coordinate 36,250, forward strand.
CGGCACGACGCTCGGCGTGCTCCTCGGCCCGCTCCGCCTCGCGCGCTGCGGCGCGCTCCTGCTTCTCTGCCTTCACCTCGGCCTTGGCCTCGGACTTCTTCTTGTGCGGTCCGAGGACCATGATCATGTTGCGGCCGTCCTGCTTCGGGGAGCTCTCCACGAAGCCGAGCTCCGTGACGTCCTCGGCGAGGCGCTGCAGCAACCGGAACCCGAGCTCGGGGCGGTGCTGCTCGCGACCACGGAACATGATCGTGATCTTGACCTTGTCGCCCTGGCGCAGGAACCGCACGACGTGACCCTTCTTGGTCTCGTAGTCGTGCTGGTCGATCTTGGGCCGGAGCTTCATCTCCTTGATGACCGTGTTGGTCTGGTTGCGGCGTGCTTCACGGGCCTTCTGCGCGTTCTCGTACTTGAACTTGCCGTAGTCCATGAGCTTGCAGACCGGCGGCTTGCCCATCGGGGCGATCTCGACGAGGTCGAGGTCTGCCTCCTGGGCCAGCTTGAGTGCCTGGTCGGTGGCAACGATGCCCACGGTCTCGCCGTTGGGGCCGACGAGCCGGACCTCCGGTACGCGGATCCGGTCGTTGATGCGCAGCTCTGTGCTGATGGGTCCTCCTGTGTAGGTCTACTGATCCGACCCAGGGAAACAACTCCAGCGCTGCATTTCTGCCCGACAAGGAAGAAGGCTCCCGTTGCGACGCACGGGAGCCTCAGGGGACGAGCGGAGTACGACGGGCGTACACCGCTCGTGACCTTCCCGGTTTGCCCGGGACCCGACGACCTGATGAAGCTTCAGTCGCTGCGGGTGGGAGGAGGCCTCCGCTTGTCGGATCGCTCCTGCACGCAGAGGCGATCGGTCGGGCACAAGGGTACAAGGCCCCGCCCTCGATTGCACATCAGGCGGGTGCCACCCAGCCCCACTGGCCACCGGCCAGCTCGACCAGCCGGTGCCCGGCGGCCAACGACCGCAGGTCCTCGCCCTCGACGGCGAACAGCACCGGTCCGGCGACGTCGACCAGGAGCGCCTCGGCACCGTTCTGGAACGCGCCCCGCGCCGCGTCGTACGCGCTCACCGGGACCGGCCGCGCCCCGGGGTCCCAGGCGGCCATCGCTGCCAGGCCGGTGAAGGCCAGCAGCGCCGTGCGGCCGCCGCGACCCCGCATCAGCACCGCCGCCATGTCGGTGTTCTTCTCGGTCTCCCCGTCCTCGGGCGTGGCGACCACCGGCACGAGCAGGCGGATGTCCTGCAGCGCCGCCAGAGCGGCCAACCAGTGCTCCCGGGAGTCCGGATCGGCGTCGTGGGCCGCGAGGGCCGCGGCCAGGTCCCGGTCCGCCGTACCGTCGTCGCCGGCGAAGCCGGGATCGGGCAGGGATCGCATCCGGGCCAGCATGACAGCAGAGCCTTGCAGACCGCGTCCTACGCTGGGCGCATGGACGTCTCCTGGGGCGCGCTCGCCCTCGCGCTCACCGTCGTGGGCGGTGCGCTGTCGTGGATGGCGTGGCGCCGGCGGGGCCTGGCGGCGGGGATGCGGGGACTCGCCTGGTCGCTGCTCCCGCTGGCGGGCTGGCTCACCGGGACCCTGGAGCTCGTCGGCGACCTGGCGGGAAACATCTCGAGCTGGGCCGTGCACCTGGTCTTCTCGCCCGTCGTGTGGACCGGCATCGTGCTCGCGGGCGTCTCGGCGGTCCTGTTCGTGGTCTCAGGTGTCCTGCGGAGGCGGGGCGGAGGGTCGGGTGACGTGGTTTCGGCAAGCTCAGCCACCCGTTCAGTCACCACTCCCAAGCGCTCGCGGCGCGAGTCGGACGACATCGAGGGCATGGACGAGATCGAGGCCATCCTGAAGAAGCACGGCATCTGACGTGGCCGCGGCGGGGAGGGGCAGCGCCGGCGCGCGCACCGCGCTGGCCCGGCGGCTCGGACGCGCGGTGGCAGGCCTCGACGACCCGGCCACGCCCCTGGTCGTCGTCGACCTCGACGCCTTCGACGCCAATGCGGCCGACCTCGCCCGCCGCGCCGGTGGCACACCGATCAGGGTGGCTTCCAAGTCGCTGCGCATCCCGGCGCTGGTGAGTCGGGTGCTGGCGGATCCGGGGTTCGCGGGCGTGCTCTCCTACACGCTGCGGGAGGCCCTCTGGCTGGTCCGCGAGGGCATCACCGACGACGTCGTCATGGGCTACCCGACCGTGGACCGGGGGGCGCTCCGCGACCTGCTGGGCGACCCGGTGACCCGCGAGGCGATCACGCTGATGGTGGACGACCCCGCCCACCTGGCACTGATCGAGGAGAGCAACCAGTCCGGCGAAGCAGCCCGGGTCGCGATCGACATCGACGCCGGGCTGCGCTTCGGCCGCGGCCGGGCCCAGCAGCACGTCGGCCCCAAACGCTCACCGCTGCACGACGCCGACGAGGTCGTGGGCTTCGCCCGGGAGGTCGTCCGCCGCGGGCACCGGCTGGTCGGCGTGATGACCTACGAGGGCCAGGTGGCGGGGGTCCCCGACGACGTCCCGAGCCAGCGGGCCCGGTCGCTCGTCGTACGCCGGCTGAAGTCGGCCTCGGTCGCCCAGCTCGAGGTCCGGCGCGAGGAGATCGCCCGCGCGCTGGGGCAGGTGACCGACCTCGAGTTCTGGAACGCCGGCGGCTCGGGCAGCGTCGAGACGACCGTCTCCGACCCGCGGGTGACCGAGGTCGCGGCGGGCTCCGGGCTGCTGGTCCCCGGCCTGTTCGACCACTACCGCAGCTTCGAGCCGGTGCCGGCCGCCTTCTTCGGGGTGCCCGGTCCTACGCCGCCCCGGCTCCGGCATCGCGACCGTCGGCGGGGGCGGCTTCGTCGCCAGCGGACCGGTCGGCAAGGACCGCGCCCCGATCCCGTGGGCACCGCCGGACCTGCACCTGACCGGTCTCGAGGGCGCAGGCGAGGTGCAGACGCCGCTCACCGGCGCGGGTGCGCGCGACCTGCGCATCGGGGACTGGGTGTGGTTCCGCCACGCCAAGTCCGGCGAGCTGGCCGAGCACACCAACGTCGTGCACCTGCTGGCCGGCGACGCCTTCGTCGACGCGGTCCCGTCCTACCGCGGACTCGGGCTCGCCTGGTGAGTCCGCCCGACGCCGTGCGTCGAGCTGCTGCTCGCGCGGCCCCCGACGCTGGGACGCGGGCGGTTGCTGTGCATCGACGGTCCTGCCGGCTCGGGGAAGACGACGCTGGCCGACGCGGTGGTGAGTGGTTTCGACAAGCTCGACCAGCGTGGGGCCGCGACCGCGCACGTCGTGCACATGGACGACCTCTTCGAGGGGTGGTCGGGCCTCGACGCCGTCGACGCGCAGCTCGAGACCGTGCTGCGCCCGCTGGCCGAGAACCGTCCGGGGCAGCTACCGCCGCTACGACTGGTTCGACGCCGCCTGGGCCGAGTCCGTCGAGGTCTCGCCCTGCCCGCTCCTGGTCGTGGAAGGGGTGGGGAGCGGCTCGCGACGCTTCGACGACGTGCGGACCTGCTCGTGTGGGTGGAGGCGCCGTACGACGAGCGCCTGCATCGCGGCCTGGCGCGGGACGGCGAGGCCTTCGCGCCGCACTGGCAGCAGTGGGCCGAGGACGAGACCGCACTGTTCGCCCGCGAGCAGACCCGCGAGCGCGCGGACCTTCGCATCGACGGCAGCGTTCCCTACGACATCTCGTAGAGGGTGAACCGGCGGGTGACGTGGAAGCCGGCCCGCTCGTAGACGCGCAGGGCCCCGCTGGGGTTCTCCGAGTCCACGTCCAGCGCGGCCTGGTCGAAGCCGTCGGCGCGCGCCAGCTCGAGCGCGCGGCTCAGCAGCGCCGTCGCCAGGCCGTGGCGACGGTGGTCCGGGGTGGTGCCGACCTTGGCCACGAACGCCTCCCGCTTCCCGGTGGCCTCCGTCACGGCGTCGAACTCGGCGACCTGCACGTACGCCGCGATCTCACCGGCAGGGTCCCGGGCCAGCAGGCTCAGCGCCGGCCGGTGGGCTCGGGCGCCGCCGACGTACTGCTGCCACATCTCGGCGCTCCACGGCGTGAAGCCGGGGTGATCGGTGAAGGCCACGTTGTGGGCGGCGCGGATCTCGTCGTTGTCGACCCCTACCCAGGTGACGACGTCGTACCCGGCGATCTCCTCGGGCCGGGCACCGGGACGCGAGAGGTCGGCCTCCATCACGAAGTTCCACCGGTTGGGCCGGAAGCCGTGCGACTCCAGCAGGTTGGTCGCCGCCTCGTCGTCGGAGAGCGCGTGTGCACGCAGGAGGGGCGTCAGGCCGGTGCCCTGCTCGGCCACGAAGTCGCGGGCCCGAGCCACCATCAGCGGCAGCAGCGTCGAGCCCAGCCCAGTGCCACGGTCGCTGGGAAGCACGACGCCCTCGACGGCCACGGCAACGACGCCGTCGGTCGGCGCGCGGGGCGAGAGCAGCGCGGTCGCCACGAGCCGCCCGTCGCGCTCTGCCAGCAGCCAGTCCCGTGACGGGTCGATCATCGGGTTCTGCAGCTCCTCGACCCAGTCCTCGGTCGAGTAGTGCTCGCCGGTGCGGTCGACCTCCTCGGCGGCGGTCATGAGCTCGGCGAGGGCCGGCGCGTCGTCCACGGTGGGAGGTCGGAGGGTCAGGTCGTCCACGCGTCGAGGGTATTCAGGTCGGAGTGTGGTCGGCGATGCATTTTCTGATCTCGCGCACCGCGCGCCTGGCCCGGGCGCCGTCGGAGCCCTGGATGGCCATCACCGAGGCCGTCGTCCCGTCCGAGAGGTCGAGGGTGCCCCAGGGAGCCCCGCGCGGCAGCGACAGGCCGATCAGCTGGGTCCACTCGAAGCGACGGGTGCGGTAGCCGTTGACCACCGTGAGTCCCTCGTCGGTGGCGACCACCTTGCACCGTTCCAGCCCGTAGTAGGTGACGAACAGCAGCACCCCGAACAGCACCAGGGTGAGCCGCTGCCACGGCGTGAACTGGCCGCGGATGTCGTCGCCGAGCCCGATCCACACCGCCACCAGCAGCGCGATCAGCAGCGTGCCGACGATCCACAGCACGACGCGCACGCCGAAGGGACGCCAGGTGTGGGGCAGGGCCATGGGGACGTGGCGGTCAGGATCAGAGTCGGCAGGCATGGATGTCGGTGAGCAGGATCGCTCGCGCTCCGATCCCGTACAGGTCGTCCATCAGCTGCTGGCTGCCGTCGCGAGGCACCATGGCGCGCACCGCGACCCAGCCCTCCCGATGGAGCGGGGAGACCGTCGGGCTCTCCAGCCCCGGCGTGAGCGCCACCGCCTCCTCGACGCGGTCGCTCGGCATGTCGTAGTCCATCATCAGGTAGGTGCGCGCGACGAGGACGCCGTCGAGCCGGCGCTGGAACACCTCGAAGCCCCGCGGGAGCTCGGCGCCCGCCCGGGTGATCAGCACCGCCTCGGACTCCATGATGACGTCGCCGACGAGCTCGAGGCCGGCGGCCTTGAGCGTGCTGCCCGTCTCGACGACGTCGGCGATCACGTCGGCCACGCCGAGCTGGATGCTGGTCTCCACGGCGCCGTCGAGGCGGACCACCTCGGCCTCGACGCCGCGCTCCTCGAGATGACGGCGTACGACGCCGACGTAGGAGGTCGCGATCCGCTTGCCGGCCAGGTCCTCGAGGGTCGGCAGCGTTCCCGGCGGTGCCGCGAAGCGGAACCGCGACCGACCGAAGCCGAGGCTGCGGACCTCCTCGGCCTTCGCGCCGGAGTCGAGCAGCAGGTCGCGTCCGGTGACACCGACGTCGAGGGTGCCCTCGCCGACGTACAGCGCGATGTCCCGCGGACGCAGGTAGAAGAACTCCACGCCGTGCTCCGCGTCGAGCACGGTGAGCGTCTTGGAGTCGTGCCGTTGGCGGTAGCCGGCCTCGCTGAGCATCTCGGCCGCGGCGGCCGACAGCGAGCCCTTGTTGGGGATGGCGACCCGGAGCGGCGACTCCGTGTCGGCTGGGTTTGTCGAAACCATGTGAGCCCTTTCGAGGGCGGAGGCTAGAGGTGGGAGTAGACGTCGTCGAGCGAGACTCCGGCGGCGAGCATCAGCACCTGTGCGTGGTACAGCAGCTGGCTGATCTCCTCGGCCGCCCGATCATGGCCCTCGTGCTCGGCCGCCATCCAGGACTCGGCGGCCTCCTCGACCAGCTTCTTGCCGATCTCGTGGACGCCGGCGTCGAGCGCGCGCACCGTCCCGGAACCCTCCGGTCGGGTGGCGGCCTTGTCGCTGAGCTCGGCCCAGAGCTGGTCGAACGTCTTCACGCCCCAAGGGTAGGGCCGCGGCCGGCCCAGGATGGCCCAGGGATGTCTCAGGGCCAGATGGAGCCGGTGATCCGGTCGACGGTCAGTGCCGTCGTGAGTGCAGCGGCCGTCGCCTCGTAGCCCTTGCTCTCGCTGCTGCCCTCGAGTCCTGCCCGGTCGAGCGCCTGCTCCTCGGTGTCGCAGGTGAGCAGCCCGAAGCCGATGGGCGTCCTGGTGTCCAGCGAGACCCGGAGCAGGCCGTCCGTGGTCGCCGAGCAGACGTACTCGAAGTGCGGGGTGCCACCCCGGATGACCACGCCGAGCGCCACGATGACGCCGTAGCCCTGCAACGCCAGCGCCTGCGCCACGATCGGCAGCTCGAAGGAGCCGGGGACCCGGACCACGTCCGGGGAACCGACCTTGTACGCCGCGCACGCTTCCCTGGCCCCGGCCAGCAGGCCGTCCATCACCTGCTCGTGCCAGCTCGCGGCCACGATCGCCACCCGCAGCCCGCTGGCGTCCTCCGGCTCGTCGACGGGGCTCCCGGACTTCATGCCGTTCCCCCTTCGTCGTCGTCGGGGAGTTGTCCAGGAGCGTCGGGTCCCTGAGGAGGTTGCGCAGCAACCGTCTCGAAGGGCCCGTCCAGCCCGTCGAGCTGATGGCCCATCCGGTCGCGCTTGGTCAGCAGGTAGGCGAGGTTGTGGTCGTTGGGGCGAGGGGTGAGGGCGACGCGCTCGACGACGTGCACGCCGTAGGACTCCAGGCTCGAGGTCTTGTCGGGGTTGTTGGTGAGCAGCCGCACCGAGCGGACGCCGAGGTCGCGCAGGACCTGGGTGGCGGCACCGTAGTGCCGGGCGTCGGCGGGCAGGCCGAGGTCGAGGTTGGCGTCGACGGTGTCGCGGCCCCCGTCCTGGAGCTGGTAGGCCTGCAGCTTCGCGAGCAGCCCGATGCCACGCCCCTCGTGGCCACGGAGGTAGATCACGACTCCCCTGCCCTCCTTGACGATCAGGTCCATCGCCTCGTTGAGCTGCGGCCCGCAGTCGCACCGCTCGGAGCCGAGGACGTCCCCGGTCAGGCACTCGCTGTGCACCCGCGTCAGCACGGGGTCACCGTCGGGTCCGGAGTCACGCAGCGACGCCGGGTCGCCGTAGACCAGGGCCACGTGCTCGCTGCCGTCGACGGTGATCCGGTAGCCGAACGCGGTGAAGTCGCCATGGCTCGTGGGCAGCAACGTCTCGGCGACCCGCTGCACGTGTGACTCGGTACGGCGCCGGTAGTGCACCATCTGCTCGATCGAGATCATCCGCAGGCCGTGCTCGTCGGCGAACTCGCGCAGGTCCTGCCCGCGCTTCATGGTGCCGTCGTCGTTGACGACCTCCACGAGCACGCCGGCCGGGGTGAGGCCGGCCATCCGCGCGAGGTCCACTGCCGCCTCGGTGTGGCCGCGGCGGACGAGCACCCCGCCCTCGCGGTACCGCAGCGGGAACACGTGCCCGGGCCGGGTCACCTCCCACGGCTCGGTGGCCGAGTCCGCCAGCACCCGCGCGGTGTGGGACCGGTCGGCCGCGGAGATCCCGGTGGTGACGCCGTCGCGCGCGTCGACCGAGATCGTGTAGGCCGTCCGCATCCGGTCCTTGTTGTGCGGAGTCATCAGGGGGATCTCGAGACGGTCGAGCATGTCGGCCGGCATCGGCACGCAGATCACCCCGCTGGAGTGACGGATCGTGAACGCCATCAGCTCCGGCGTCGCCTTGGAGGCGGCGAAGATCAGGTCGCCCTCGTTCTCGCGGTTCTCGTCGTCGACGACGACGACGGCCTTGCCGGCCGCGATGTCGGCGATCGCCTCCTCGACCGGGTCGAGCCGCACCGGCTCGCCCCCGGAGGTCCCGGTCAACGGTTCACTCATCGATTGCTCACCATCTTCTCGACGTACTTGGCGATCACGTCCACCTCGAGGTTCACGACGTCGCCCGGTTGGCGGAAGCCCAGCGTGGTGCGGGCGAGGGTCTCGGGGATGAGGCTGATCGTGAAGCTGTTCTCCAGGACGTCCACCACGGTCAACGAGATCCCGTCGACGGTGATCGAGCCCTTCGGCACCAGGTAGCGCTCCAGGGCGGCCGGCAACGAGACCTCGACGACCTCCCAGTGCTCCGACGGCGTCCGACCCAGCAGCGTGCCGGTGCCGTCCACGTGGCCCTGGACGATGTGACCGCCGAGTCGCGTGGCCGGTGTGACCGCGCGCTCGAGGTTGACGCGGCCACCCGGCTCCAGAGCCCCGAGCGAGGTCTTGCTGAGCGTCTCGTGCATCACGTCGGCGGTGAAGGTCTCCTCACCCTGCTCGGCAACGGTGAGGCAGACGCCGTTGACCGCGATCGAGTCACCGAGGCCGGCGTCATCGGTGACGACCGGGCCGCGCACGGTCAGTCGGACCGCGTCACCCTGGTCGGTGATCGACTCGACGGTGCCGAGCTCCTCGACGATGCCGGTGAACATCAGCGCCTCCTCGGTTCGAGCACCAGCCGGACGTCGTCGCCCAGCCGGGTGACGTCCAGCAGCTTGAGCTCCAGGGACTCCCCGATGGACTGGACGGCCAGGTCAGCGACGGCGTTCAGTCCCGCGCCGAGCAGCCTCGGAGCGACGTAGGCCACCACCTCGTCGACCAGGCCCTCCCGGAGGAAGGCGGCCGCCACGGCGGGCCCACCTTCGAGGAACAGGTGCTGGCGCCCGCGCGCATGCAGCGCGTCCAGCACCTCACGCGGATCGTGGGTGCGCAGCTGGACCGTCTCTGCCGTCGCGTCGAGGACGCGCCGGTCGGCCGCGATGTCGCGCCGGCCCATCACCACCCGCAGCGGCTGGAACACACGCGCCACCGGTTCGCCGACCTCGTCGCGCACGGTCAGCTGGGGGTCGTCGTGCTCCACCGTGGCCGTCCCGACCAGGATGGCGTCGCACTGCGCGCGGAGCCGGTGCACGTCGCGTCGCGCCACCTCACCGGTGATCCAGCGGCTGGAGCCGTCGGCCGCTGCACTGCGGCCGTCGAGAGTCATGGCGAGCTTCCAGGTCACGAACGGCCGACCGTGCTCCATGCCGAACGTCCACGCCCGGTTCAGCGCCCGGGCCTCCCGCTCCATCAGACCGAAGGCGACGTCGACCCCGGCCCTCTTGAGGGCCGCCTCGCCGCCGCTCGCCACCGGGTTCGGGTCCGGCTGGGCGAACACCACGCGTGCCACACCCGCCTCGACGAGCGCCCGCGAGCACGGACCCGTCCGGCCCGTGTGGTCGCACGGCTCGAGCGTCACCACCGCCGTCGTTCCGCTGGCCGCGGCACCCGCCTCGGCCAGGGCGGCGGCCTCGGCGTGCGGGGTGCCCGGCGCCGCGGTGGTAGCCCTCCGCGACCTCGGTGCCGTCGGGATGCGAGCAGCACGCAGCCGACGCGCGGATTCGGGCCCAGCGGCACGCCCGGCGTGCCGGCCAGCTCGAGCGCGCGGCGCATCGCGCGCTGCTCGGCCTCGCTGAACTGCATCTCACCCTCGTCCTGGTCCGGTGCTCACGGACTCGAGGGGATGTGCGCGCGGAGCCGGTGGCGCCGGTCCACGCGCCGCGTGCTTCTTCTCATCCGGACTTTGACCGTCGGTCCAGGAGTTCCACCTGGTCAACCGACCACTGGCTGTGGCCGGGTCGCGGACTTCTGAGCGAAGCGAGAAAGCTCTCTTTGCCCAGTCACCGCCGGTGCGGAGTTTCACCGCCCCCAGAGCACGCGAGCATGTCTGCTCGTTGGCTACGAGTGTGCCACAGTGCTGCCCGTGCAGGATCGTGAGATGCGCCTCGTCGACCAGTTCCACACGTGCGAGATGGCCACCATCGCCCGCGACGGCACGCCCGTCGCGTGGCCGGTCGTGGCGGTCCGGGAACGGGGCTCCGAGTCGTTCACCGTGACCACATCCGTCTCCTTCGCGGCGAAGGCCTTCAACATCCGCCGCGACCCGCACGTCTCGCTGCACTTCTCCGACCCGACCGGCAGCGGACTGGTCGACCCGCCGCGCATCCTCGTCCAGGGCACCGCGACGTGCCCGGACGAGGTGGTCACCGACCCGACGGGCCACAGGACTACTGGCGCACGGTCTACGCCCGCCAGCCCGGCGGCAAGGCGTACGGCGCCAACGCGTTCACCCGCTGGCTCACCGACTGGTACTACTTCCGGCTGTACATCGACGTGGTCCCTCTCCGGGTCTCCGAGTCCGAGGGAGAGATCCCGGCCGCACCTGCGGCGGCCGGCGCGTCCTCCGCCCGCTGGGACAGCTTCACCAAGACCCGTGCGGCACTCTCGGGGTATCCCAGCGCGGTGCTCTCGACGGTGGACGACGACGGTTTCCCGCGCTCGGTCAGGGTCCACCCGGCAGCCGGCGAGCCCGGGGTGCTCGTGCTGCCCGCAGGCATCGCCGCTGAGGGACCGGCCAGCCTGCTCTTCCACCGCCACGACGCGCGCACCGCGCGCCTGTCCAACCACGTGGCGGTCGGTGACGTGCGCCAGGCCGGCCCGCTCACCACCTTCGAGATCCGACGCGAGCTCGCGGGAGCCTCCGGAGAGCTGCGCGCCATGATCCCGATGCTGCGTCGTGCACGCGCCACCGCGAAGCGCTACCTCGACCGACGCGGCCTGCCCCGGCCGGCGGTTCCCTGGCCGGCGTACAAGCCGCTCTACCGCTGAGCTGCGAGCCCGCTGAGCTCCACCTCAGTTGGCCCCTCAGTAGGCGTAGCCCCAGGGGGTCGCCGCACCGAAGTCGTAGGCCATCGGCGGGGTGTCTCCCTTGTGCACCGCGCACCAGGCGTCGCGAGCGGCGGACGAGGAGATCGGCGGAGTGTAGGCCTGCGAGACCAGCAGGCTCTGCGCAGCGGCGTTGGCGCCGGCCTCGATCCCTGCGGCCACCCGGGCACGGTCCGCCGGCGTCGGCGCCAGGACGAGTGCTTCCGCATTGCGCCACGCGGCCTCGCGCCAGCCGGAGATCATCTGGAACAGCGCCCAGTAGCCGGCGCCCGCCGGGTCGGCGGCGTCGTCCATGGTCGGATCGAAGCGGGCCGCGAACTCCGCCATCAACGGCGCGGTGGCGTCGTACAGCCATTTCTCGATGGCGTCGTAGTCGTGCTTGCGCGACGACCCGTCCGGACCGATCAGTCCGGTCGCCGCGAGGACGAAGGCGAGGTCCCGGTTGATGTGGGCGTTCATGCCGAGCAGCAGGTCACCGGAACCGGTGACCGTCTTGGCGCGGGCCGCGTCGAGGGCGACCAACCATGACTGGGGGACGGCCGCGCGGTTGCCGCTCTGCCAGTTGCCGTAGGCGTCGGTGTAGTACTTGGCGAAGACCGCGTCCAGGTGGTTGGTCGCGGGCACGTCCTGGTAGTAGCCGGGGATCTCGCGGGTGTGACCGTAGAGCTGCGTCATCCGCAGGTAGGCCCGGGCGAAGACCGCGTCGTGGGTGCAGCTGCGCGCGGTCGAGTCCGCGATCCGGCTGAGCTCGCGCAAGGTCGCCGTCAGGCACTTGCTCCTGCCGGCGACGCAGTCGTTGTCGCTGGACGGGACGTAGGCGTCGGTCCAGCCTGCGGCGTAGGACGACAATGCGACGTACGGCAGTGGACACATCGGCGTGTGCGGCGCCGACCGACGTCAAGGGCGCCACGGCCAGCGCCGTCACGAGGCCAGCAGCGGCGATGCGGAAACGGGCGCGTAGAGATGGTGCTGTCACGTGGTCCCTCCCCAGGGCCATCACGAGAATGTCCCATCCTCACCCCTTCTGCGCTGTTTGTCTACGGTGATCTACTTCCTGAGGTTCCTGTGGTTTCTGAGGTATGCGAAGCACGCGAGGGACGCCCGACATTCGCCGAATGGCCGCGCCGGGCGTAGCGTGACCCCGAACTCGCAACTTCTCGGGGCTGCGGGAGGCGAGCCAGACGGCGGCTCGCCCCGTTCACCTCCGAGGAAACCGGGATGACCGACACGCCAAAAGCTGTGCGCCCGCAGCTGCTGCACGGTGGACTCGAGCCGGTCCCGGCCGGGCACCGAGCCGAGATCCGGGGCGACGTCGACCCACGCGTCTCGATGGTGATGTCGGTGCTGGGCGGCAGATCCGTCGCCGACGTGGCGCGGGAGTGGGAGATCGAGCCCACCCTCCTCAACCGCTGGCTCCGCGACTTCCTGGTGGCAGGGTCGGGGGCCGTCACCAACCAGCCCGATCCTGACCAGGCGCGGCAGCGCGACCGCTTCATGGCCGCCCTGGCCCACGAGCTGCGCACCCCGCTGGCGGTGGCCCGGGGCTGGGCGATGGCGCTCGCCGAGGGCGATGTGCCCCCGGGGCAGGTGCCCGCCGCGCTGGAGCGGATCACCGGCGCCCTGACCCAGCTGGCCGAGCACGTCGAGGACGTCGAGCTGAGCGCATCCGCGTCCCTGGGCCGGATCAGGGCGGACATCGAGCCCCTCGACGTCGCCGCGCTCTGCAGTGAGCTCGAGGGTGGCCCGATCCCGCGCAGCGGCGGCGACCTGACCGTGTACGCCGACCGCCGGTTCCTCGCCCGGGTGCTCGAGGACCTCTGGGCGACGGGCAACCGCGACCCGGCCCCGGACTCCGTCGCGATCGAGGTGGCGCAGGTCGGCGCCTGGCACGAGATTCGCGTCGTCCGCGAAGGCAGCCCGATCGGTCCCCTGGTGATCCAGGCACTGCTCGACCCCTTCGGCGCCAACGACGACGCCACGGGGGTCACCATCGGCCTCTACCTCGCCCGCGCCCTGGCGGTGGCGCACGGCGGCTACCTCGGCGCCGAGGGCGACGACGACAGGACCGTGCTCTTCGCACGGCTGCCACGCGAACCTGAGGTGGCGTCGGGGTCAACGGGGACGAGTCGCCACGATGCTCAACCACACCAAGAAGGAGAGAGACCATGAAGTTCACGCTCGCCTGCGGCGACGCGATGCCGGGCTGCTCGGCGCGTTTCGAGGAGGACAGCCGGGAGCGGATCCTGGAGCTGGTCGCCGTGCATGCCAGGGACGACCACGGAGTCAGCGACGTCACTCCCGAGATGCTCGAGGCGATCGGGAGCAACATCGTCTCCGCCTGAGCCGGTCGAGCGCCCCGAGCTCACGCCTCTGTGGCAGCCGCGAGCTCCCTGAGCTCCTTGACCATCGCGTCGGGGTCGTCGGCGGAGTAGACGGCTGACCCGGCGACGAACACGTCGGCCCCCGCCTCGGCGCACCGCTCGATGGTCTCCGGCGAGATGCCGCCGTCGACCTGGATCCAGAGCTCGAGCCCGGCGGCCGAGACCAGCTCGCGCGCCCGGCGGATCTTCGGCAGGCACACGTCGAGGAACTTCTGGCCACCGAACCCCGGCTCGACGGTCATCACCAGCAGCATGTCGAGCTCGCCGAGCATGTCGGCGTAGGGGTCCACCGGGGTCGCCGGCTTCAGCGCCATGGCTGCCCGGGCGCCCTTGGCGCGCAGCTCGCGCGCCAGCCGCACCGGCGCCGCGGCCGCCTCGGCGTGGAAGGTCACCGAGGCTGCGCCGGCCTCGGCGTACGCCGGCGCCCAGCGATCGGGGTCGTCGATCATCAGGTGGGCGTCGAGCGGTAGGGAGGTGGCCTTCGCCAGGCTCTCGAAGACCGGCAGGCCGATGGTCAGGTTGGGCACGAAGTGGTTGTCCATCACGTCCACGTGCACCCAGTCGGCACTGGGGATTCGCCCGACCTCGTCGGCCAGACGAGACAGGTCGGCGTTGAGGATGCTCGGGGTGATCAGTGGACTCATGGTGGGCTCAGCCTAGGGGCCGGCGCGACGCAGCAGCGCCAGGAACATGGCGTCGGTCCCGTGCCGGTGCGGCCACAGCTGGACCGCGCCGTCGAGGTGGGCCGACTCCGCGTCGGAGGCCTCCGGCACCAGGGACACGGCGTCCTCGAGGCGTACGTCGTCGCGCTCGGTCAGCACGGCTCGCACCACGTCGGCGGTCTCCTCGACGACGGGCGAGCAGGTCGCGTAGACGACCGCGCCACCTGGTCGCGCACTCGTCCACCGCGCTCGCCAGCAGCGCGCGTTGCAGCCGGCGCGAGCACCTCGATGTCGTCGGGCCGACGGCGCCACCGGCTCTCAGGGCGGCGACGAAGCGCGCCGAGACCGGTGCAGGGGGCGTCGACCAGCACCCGGTCGAAGCTGTCCGGGCGCCAGGCCGGCCGGGTGCCGTCCCCGGCGACGACGTCACCGACGGTCGCCCGCAGGGCCTGGCGGACCAGCCTGGCCCGGTGTGGCTGCGGCTCGTTGGCCAGCAGCCGCGCGCCTCGCTCGGTGGCGAGCGCCGCCAGCAGTGCCGCCTTGCCCCCCGGACCGGCACACAGGTCCAGCCAGCGTTCGTCGCGTCCCGACACCTCGGCCCGGGCCATGGCGAGCGCGACCAGCTGGGACCCCGCGTCCTGCACCCCGGCCCGGCCCTCCCGCACGGCCGGGATCGCGCCCGGGTCCCCGGACTCCAGGACCACGCCCAGCGGCGAGAGCGACGGCTGGCCGCCGAGCTCCGCCACCGTGGCCAACCCCGGCCGCGCGACCAGGGTCACGCGCGGTCGTTCGTTGTCGGCCCGGAGCAGGGCCTCCAGCTCTCGAAGGCCGGTCGAGCGCACGCGCGAGCGCCTCGACGACCCAGGCGGGGTGCGAGTGCCGCACCGACATCGGGGCGTCGAGCGCGTCCATCCATCCCGCCAGGTCGCGGGCACCGATCCTGCGCATCAGGGCGTTGGCGAACCCGGCCGGCTTGTGGCCGACCCGCTCCCGCACCAGCTCCACGGTGCTCGCCACCGCCGCGTGGTCGGGCACGCGCATGGCCAGCAGCTGATGGGCACCGAGTCGCAGGGCGTCGCGGACACCGGCGTCGGGCGGGCGCGTGGCCAGGTGGTCGATGACCGCGTCGTAGGACCCGAGGCCGCGCAGCGTCCCACCGACCAGCTCGGTGGCGAACGCGGCGTCGCGCCCGGCGATGCCGCGCTCACGGAGCAGCGCGGCGAGGGCGAGGTTGGCGTAGGCGTCCTCCTCGCGCACGCCGACGAGCACGTCGTAGGCGGCCAGCCGGGCGGCGTCGACCCGGCTCATGCGAGGAAGGAGGTGACCAGCGACTTCGGCGCGGTCGCCAGCCAGGCCTCGGTGATCACCTCGGCGAGCTCGTCGCGGCTGATCTCGCCGAGGCGCGACTGCTGGACGAGCACGGCGTTGTAGCCGCGGAAGTGGTCGATGGTGAAGAACGGGCCGTCGCCGTCCACGAGCGCCTGCTTGTCGTCGGGGTTGGCGGTGCGGATCACCAGCAGGTCGTCGTACTGCTCGCCGGTCTCGGGGTCCACCGCGGTCTTGTGCGGCTTGCGGTAGAGCACGAATCCACGGCCCTTGTCGCGGTGGGGAACCAGCCAGGTCGGGACGTCGCCCCACGAGGTGCCGAACCAGGTCTCCGGCAGGGCGCCACAGATCTCGTCGACGTCGTCCGCGGCGAGCGGGCCGCGATGCCTGGTTCACGACCCCAGCATCGCTCCGTCGGGGAAGCGGGCGCCACGGGCCCAGTCCGCAGCGGCCATCTCCTGCTTGCCGAACGGCTTGACCCGGCCGAGCTCGACGGGGTCCGTGGCGGTGCCGACGCGGACCGCGGAACGCGTCACCTCGAGCGCTCCCGGGGCGAGCCGGGCATCGTCGGTCGGCCGCACGGGTCCGAGCTTGACCCGCTCGCCGGCGTACGTCGTCCAGGCACCCGGGTCCGGCGTGCAGGACCTGATCCGCCGGTCGACAGCGGCGGCCGGCTCCGTCCAGTCGACGTGGGCGTCGTCGACGGTGATCTTGGGCGCCAGGCTGACCCCCTCCCCCGGCTGCTCGCGAGCCTCCAGGGTGCCGTCCTCGATCCCGTCGAGCGTCTGCACCAGCAGGCCGGCGCCGCCCTCGGCCAGCCGCTGCAGCAGCGTCCCAGCGGTGTCGTCCGGGCGGATCGCCTGCGTCATCACGCCGTACGTCGGCCCGGCGTCGAGCTCGGGCACGATGCGGAACGTGGTGGCGCCGGTGACCTCGTCGCCGGCGCGGATCGCGTGCTGCACCGGGTGCGGCGCCGCGCCACGCGGGCAGCACCGAGAAGTGCAGGTTCACCCAGCCGTGCGCGGGGATGTCCAGGGCCGACTGCGGCAGCAGCGCCCCGTAGGCCACGACCGGGCAGCAGTCGGGCGCGAGGGCGCTCAGCTGTTCCTGGAAGTCGGCGTCGCGTGGATGGCGCGGCTTCAGCACGGGTACGCCGAGTGCCGCTGCCCGCTCGGCCACCGGAGAGGCGACGAGCCTGCCGGCCGCGGCCGGCAGGGGCGTCGGGTCGGGTGATGATCCCGACCAGCTCGTGGCGGCTGGCCGCGATCGCCTCGAGCGCGGGCAGCGCCGCGGCGGGCGTGCCGGCGAACACCAACCTCACTGTGTCCTCATCAGTCGCGGCGCCCCATCAGAGGCCGAGGCCGTTGGTCGCGTGAGGGGAGATCTTCAGCTGCGGCACCGGCTCCCCGAACCACTCCGCGTCGCGGATGTAGCGCATCGCCTCCCGGCGTGCCTCACGGTCGAGCCGGTCGACGAAGAGGATGCCGTCGAGGTGGTCGGTCTCGTGCTGGATGGCGCGGGCCAGCATCTCGGACCCTTCGACGACCAGGGGTTCGCCGTGCATGTCGAAGCCGTGTGCCACGACGTTCATCGGCCCGGCGGCAGTCGATGCTCAGGCCGGGGATGGAGAGGCAGCCCTCCTCGCCGTCCTGGACCTCCTCGGACAGCGTCAGCTGCGGGTTGACGAGGTGGCCGAGCTCGCCGTCGACGTACCAGGTGAACACCCGCAGGCCGACCCCGAGCTGGGGCGCGGCCAGGCCCCGCCCCGGGGCGTCGAGCATGGTGTCGGTCAGGTCGGACACGAGCGTGCGCAGCTCCTTGTCGAAGTCGACGACCGGGTTGGCGGGCGTGCGCAGCACGGGGTCACCGAAGAGCCGGATGGGCCTGACGGACAAGGGAGCTCCCCCTCTGCGGTGGACGGCGCTGCAACGCCGGTCGAGCCTAGTCGAGGGCCGGGAGGTGTCGAGTCGACCGGGCGCTGGAGACCTCAGCCGAGCTCGGCGGGGTCCACCTCGACGCGCAGGTGCGGCAGCTTGCGCGCGGAGCGCTGGGCCTGCATCTCGCGCAGCACCCGGGAGAGCTGCTCCCCCGCCGCGCGGGGCACCCGGAGGACGTAGCGCACGACCTCCTCGTCCCGGTCGTCGCGGGCACCCTCGGCCGGCACCGGCCCGAGGACCTCGGCTCCGGCGGGCAGGACCAGGCCCGGCAACGCCTGCTCGAGATCGGCCGGCTCACCGGTCACGGTCGCCACCCGCGACGCAGGCGGCAGGTGCGCCGAGGACCGGTCCTCGATCTCGCGGCGGGCCAGGCCGCCGGGATCCCAGCGGACCAGTGCCTGCAGGCCCGGGTGGCCCGGGTCGCCGACCGCGAGCACCCGCCCGCCACGGGAGACCGGACGCACCAGCGCGGCCGCGTTGGACCACCGTCGTACTGCCTCCTCGGTGGCACGCAGGTCGGCGCGGCCCAGGAGAAGCCAGCGTGTCGAGGAGCAGCACTGCGGCGTAGCCGTCCTTCGCGATCGGCTCCGCGCCCGGCGTGGCCACGACGACGGCCGGCTTCTCGTCGACCTCGGCAAGAACGCGATCACCGGAGGACGACTGCCGCACGGCCACTCCCGGCAGCGCGCGCCCGATCTCCTCGGCCGTGCGCGCGTCGCCCAGGACCGGGGCGCGGAGCCCCTGGCCGCCGCACTCCGGGCAGGCCCACCCCGCGGCCGTGGTCGCACACCACGCACAGGCAGGAGCGCGTCGTGGGCCGGTGATCCGCAGCGGACCGTGGCACACCGCGCAGTGCGCGGGAGTCCGGCACCGGTCGCACGCCAGCCGGGTCGCGTAGCCGACGCGGGGCGCCTGCACCAGCACCGGTCCCTGCGTCACGGCCTCGCGGAGCAGCCTCAGCGCCTCGCCGGGAACCCGGGCCTGGGCCGACGGGTCGCGGCCCGGGCCACCCACGACGGAGACCGCGACGTGCTCACGCACGACCGGCCGGGGTGCCTGCACCTCCGTGGCCCACTCGGTGCGCAGGAGGTACTCCGCCTCCACGCTGCGCGCGTGTGCCGCCAGCACGACCGCGCACCCGGTCTGCTGGGCGCGCAGCAGCAGCACCTCGCGAGCGTGGGGGTACGGCGCCCGCGGCTCGTCGTGGAGGTCGTCGCCGTCGTCCCACATCGCCACCAGGCCGAGGTCGGCCACCGGCGCGAAGGCCGCGGCCCGGGTGCCGATCACGATGCGGACCCCGCCGCGGCGCACGGCGAGGAAGGCCGCGTAGCGCTTCGCCGGACCTGCGTCGGCGGCCAGCACGACGTGGCGTCCCTCGCCGAGCCTCGCGGTGAGCGCGGCGTCGAGCCGCGCCACGTCCCGGTGGTCCGGCGCGCACACGAGCGCACCCCGGCCGCTTGCGGCGGTGGCCACGACCGCCTCGGCCAGCAGGGTCGTCCAGTCGTCCCCCGGGAGCACCGTCCACACGGCGTGCGGTGACTCCCCCTGTGCCAGCGCCTGCAGCAGCCCGACGCCGTGTTCGTAGGCGGCCGCCACCTGCGGATCGGCATCGGCGTCGATCACGGGCGCCGTCACGGCCGGCCGCTTCTCGGTGGCGGCGTGGCGGGCGGGTACGGCGAGCCGCAGTACGTCGGAGCGGGTGCCGGCGTAGCGGGCAGCCACGGCCGCAGTGAGCTCGGCGACGTCACCGGCCAGGACGGGCTCGGCGCTGACCACCCGCCGCAGGGGCTGGAGCCTGCCGGTGTGCTCGGTGGTGGCGGCGCGCTCGAGCACGAACCCGTCCACGTCCTGGCCGGCGAAGCGCACCTTGACCCGCACCCCCGGTCGGGCGTCCTGCGCCATCGTCTCCGGCACGGCGTAGTCGAAGGGCCGGTCGAGGTGGGCCAGCGGCACGTCGACCAGCACCCGCGCCACCGGGTCGACGGACGCCTGCTGGACCGGCTTCTTCTCCTTCGGCGGCTTCGCCCGACGCGCCTCGGCGCGCACACGAGCAGGAGCCGGCAGGAGCTCGAGCTGGTCCTCCGTGCCCGTCACAGCGGCATCGTGTCAGCCAGGCGGCGACACCCGCCTCAGATGCCCGCGGCCTTCTTCAGCTGATCGGCGCGGTCGGTGCGCTCCCAGGTGAACTCGGGGAGCTCGCGGCCGAAGTGCCCGTACGCGGAGGTCAGTGCGTAGATGGGCCGCAGCAGGCCGAGGTCCTCGATGATCGCGGCCGGGCGCAGGTCGAAGACCTCGAGCACCGCCTCCTGGATGACCTCGTCGGCGACCACGCCGGTGCCGAAGGTCTGCACGAAGACCCCCACGGGCTGGGCCTTGCCGATGGCGTAGGCGACCTGCACCTCGGCGCGCCGCGCGAGGCCGGCCGCGACGATGTTCTTGGCCACCCAGCGCATCGCGTAGGCCGCCGAGCGGTCCACCTTGGAGGGGTCCTTGCCGGAGAAGGCGCCGCCGCCGTGGCGGGCCATGCCGCCGTAGGTGTCGACGATGATCTTGCGGCCGGTCAGGCCGGCGTCGCCCATCGGGCCGCCGACGACGAACTTGCCCGTGGGGTTGACCAGCAGCCGGTATCCCTCGGAGCTGATGTCGAAGGAGGCCAGCACCGGGTCGATGACGTGCGTCTTGATGTCGGCCTCGAGGGTCTCCATCGTGGTGTCCTCGGAGTGCTGGGTCGACAGCACGACCGTGTCGACCCGGACGGCGCGGTCCTGGTCGTCGTACTCGATGGTGACCTGGGTCTTGCCGTCGGGCCGCAGGTAGGGCAGCGTCCCGTCCTTGCGGACCGCGGTGAGCCGCTCGGCGAGCCGGTGGGCGATCGTGATCGGCAGCGGCATCAGCTCAGGGGTGTCGTCGCAGGCGTAGCCGAACATCAGCCCCTGGTCGCCGGCGCCCTGCTTGTCCATGGCGTCGATGGAGCCGCTGCGGGCCTCGTGGCCCGAGTCGACGCCCTGCGCGATGTCGCCCGACTGGCCCCCGATGGCCACCATGACGCCGCACGAATGGCCGTCGAAGCCCTTCTCGGAGGAGTCGTAGCCGATGGCGAGGATCCGGTCACGGACCTTCTGCTTGATGTCGACGTAGCCGGTGGTGGCGACCTCCCCGGCCACGACGACGAGACCCGTGGTCAACAGGGTCTCGACGGCCACCCGGCTGTGCGGGTCCTGGTCGAGCATCGCGTCGAGGACCGAGTCGCTGATGGCGTCGGCGATCTTGTCGGGGTGCCCCTCGGTCACCGACTCGGAGGTGAACAGGCGTCCGGTCACAACTACTCCTGGCTCTCTGTGTAAGTGCTCGTCACGGGTCCCTGAGGAGGTTGCGCAGCAACCGTCTCGAAGGGCCCGGAGGCGAGACTAACGGTCCCGACGATGCTCCAGGACCTGGTCCCAGATGACGTGCGCCAGCGCGGCCTTCGAGCCGAGCGGTACGGCGACCGAGGATCCGTCCTTGCCGAGCACGACGGCCTCGTTGTCGTCGGCCCCGAACACGGCCCCGCCGCCGACGTCGTTGACGACGAGCAGGTCGCAGCCCTTGCGGGCCAGCTTGGCCCGCGCGTGCTCCATCACCGAGCCGGTCTCGTCGCCGGTCTCGGCGGCGAAGCCGACGACGACGATGCGGTCGTTGGGCCGCTCGGCGGCCAGTCCGGCGAGGATGTCGGGGTTCTGGGTGAGCCGGAGCTCGGGCGCGCTGCCGTCGTCGGACTTCTTGATCTTCGTCGTCGCCGCGTCGACCGGCCGGAAGTCGGCCGGGGCAGCCGCCATCACGACGGCGTCCGCGTTGTGGCTGGCCTCCAGCACCGCGTCGCGGAGCTCGGCCGTGGTCTCGACCTTGACCACCTTGACGCCCGCAGGGTCGGGCAGCGTCACGTTGGCGGCGACGAGCGTGACCTGGGCGCCGCGGGCGGCGGCGGTGCGGGCGAGGGCGAGGCCCTGCAGGCCCGAGGAACGGTTGCCGATGAAGCGCACCGGGTCGAGGTACTCGCGGGTGCCTCCGGCGGAGACGACGACGTGCAGCCCGGCCAGGTCCTGGGTCGTCCCCGACCCGCGGGCCCGGGACCGGGCCAGGACGTCGGTGGCCAGGGCGAAGATCTCTCCCGGCTCCGGCAGCCGTCCCTTGCCGGTGTCGACGCCGGTGAGGCGGCCCTCGGCCGGCTCGATGACCACGGCGCCGCGCGAGCGCAGCGTCTCGACGTTGGCGCGAGTGGCGGGGTGCTCCCACATCTCGGTGTGCATCGCCGGCGCGAACACGACCGGACAGCGGGCCGTCAGCAGCGTGTTGGTGAGCAGGTCGTCCGCGAGACCGTGAGCGGCCTTGGCCAGCAGGTCGGCGGTCGCGGGCGCCACGACCACCAGCTCGGCGGCCTGGCCGATGCGCACGTGAGGGACCTCGTGCACGTCGGTCCAGACGTCGGCGCTGACCGGCTTGCCCGAGAGGGCGGCCCAGGTGGCGGCGCCGACGAACTCCAGGGCGGAGGCAGTCGGTACGACGGTGACGTCGTGGCCGGACTCGGTGAAGCGTCGCAGCAGCTCGCACGCCTTGTAGGCGGCGATGCCGCCGCTCACACCGAGTACGACGCGTCCCGTCATGACCGGCTCACCTGGCGGGTGACCTCTACTCGACCGCGGACTCGCCCGAGGGCGCCGGGGCCGGTGCGCTCGCGGCGGCGGCCGCCTCGGCGGCGACCTCTTCGGGGTCGATGTCCTCGCAGGTCAGCAGGTCGTCGGCGATCTCGCGGAGCGCGATCGAGAGCGGCTTCTCCTGGACGTGGGTGTCCACGAGCGGTCCGACGTACTCCAGCAGGCCCTCGCCGAGCTGGGAGTAGTAGGCGTTGATCTGGCGGGCCCGCTTGGCGCTGTAGAGGACGAGCTTGTACTTGGAGTCGGTCTTGGTCAGCAGGTCGTCGATCGGAGGATTGGTGATCCCCTCGGCGACGGGCAGGGAACCGGACACGCTCATGTAGGCCTCACGATGCAGAGATAGGAACGAGTGGGCGTCACTGACGGACGCCGGACCGCATCAACTCTACCAATTCGGCCCCAGCCTCGGGAATCCGGCGGTTCACCACGGTCACGTCGAACTCGGGTTCGGCCGCGAGCTCGGTCCGGGCGGTGGCCAGGCGACGCCGCCGTTCGAGCTCGTCCTCGGTGCCGCGGCCCGCCAGTCGGGTGACGAGGTCCTCCCACGACGGCGGGGCCAGGAAGACGAACATGGCCTCGGGCATCCGCTCGCGCACCTGGCGCGCGCCCTGCAGGTCGATCTCCAGCAGCGCCTGCCTTCCGGCAGCGAGCGCGTCGAGACACGGGGCGCCTCGGGGTGCCGTACCGCGGCCCCTGGTGCACGACGGCCCACTCGAGGAGCTCGTCGTCGGCCACCATCTGGTCGAAGGCACCCTCGGAGACGAAGTGGTAGTGCACGCCGTCGACCTCGTCGGGACGTGGCGCCCGTGTCGTCGCGGAGACCGAGACCCAGATCTCCGGGTGGTGCTCGCGGATCCAGGCGGTGATGCTGCCCTTGCCCACTGCGGTGGGACCCGCCAGGACCGTCAGCCGGCCCGGCGCCAGGCTCACCGGGCTGGTTGGCGGTTCATCGCGTGGGGAACTCCTCGAGCAGCGCGGCGACCTGGTTCACCCCGAGCCCGCGGACGCGGCGGGTCCGCGAGATGTTCAGCCGGTCCATGACCTGCTCGGCGCGCACCTTCCCGATGCCGGGCATCGACTGCAGCAGCTCGCTGACCCGCATCTTGCCGACGACCTCGTTGGTCTGCCCCTCCTCGATCACCTCCGAGAGCGTGAAACCGGAGTGCTTGAGCCGGTTCTTGACCTCGGCTCGCTCCCGTCGTGACGCGGCTGCCTTGTCGAGTGCTGCCTGGCGCTGTTCGGGCGTGAGGGGCGGCAAGGCCACAGAAGTCACCTCGGCGTTCTGGCCCGAAGAGCTCGAGCCGCTGGGGGGTGGTCGCGCGTTCCCCGGCAATCTATCGACGGGTTCGGCTCCCCTGCAATGCGGGCCACGACTGTCTCGTCCCTGGAGCGCTGGAGTCGTCTAGAGACCGAGGTTGATCTTGCACACGTCACGTGCCTGCTGCTCGATGCCCGACGCCGCGGCGACAACGTCGTCACTGGCGAGCTGGTCGGCGGCCTCGGTGATGGCCTTGCGGTCGGCCGCAGCCAGTCCGGCCGGCGGCTTCCCCGCGTCGAAGTCCGATGCCTTCACCCCGGCGTCCTTCAACGCCTCCTGCAGGCCCTCGACCGCGTCGAGGAAGACCTGCCACTCGTCCTGCAGGTCCGAGGGCGACTTCTCCGCGAGGTCATGGAGCAGGTCGAGCCGGCTGAACAGGGCTCCGGGCGAGCTCGAGTCGAGCATCTCCGCGATCTGCTTGCGGTGGGCGGACAGGTCCTCGCAGTAGCTCTCGATGGGGTCCTGCCCGCACCCCGCCGCCGGGACGACCACGCTCAGTGCCAGCACCGCCCCGAGCAGCCTTCGCCTCACGGCGCCTGCTCTCTCAACCAGGCGAAGGCATCGACCGCCTGCGCGACAGCGCGCCGGAGTCCACCCTCGTCGGGCCCCTCCCCCAGGATCTCCCTGGAGCTCGACGGCAGCACCTGGCGCAGCACGCCACCGAAGAGGCGTCGTACGTCGTCCGCGGTGCCGCCCTGCGCCCCGATGCCCGGCACCAGCAACGGGCCGTTGATGTCGAGGTCCTCATCCGTCGCCGTGATGGTCGCTCCCACCACCGCGCCGAAGGAGCCCGACGGCTCCTCGCCTGCGTTGAGCGCTGCCAGCTCGGCCAGCACCGCGCCCGCGACCGTGGGCCCGGCCTCGGTGCGGGCGTGCTGGAACGTCGGCGCCTCCGGGTTGGAGGTCAGCGCGAGCACGAAGACGCCCTTCCCGTGGCTGCGCGCGGTGTCGATGAGCGGCGTCAGGCTGCCGAAGCCGAGGTACGGCGTGGCGGTGATCGCGTCGACCGCCAGGGGCGAGTTGGGGTCGAGGTAGGCGTCGGCGTAGCCCTGCGCGGTCGACCCGATGTCGCCGCGCTTCACGTCGAGGACGACGAGGGCGCCGCCTTCCTGTGCGGTCTCGACGACGCGCTCGAGGACCGCGATGCCGCGCGACCCGAACCGCTCGAAGAACGCCGACTGCGGCTTGACCACGGCGACGCTGGTGCCGAGCACCTCGGCGGCCTTGAGCGCGAACTTCTCCAGGCCGTTGACCGAGTCGGTCAGGCCCCAGGCGTCGAGCAGGCCCGGGTGCGGGTCGATGCCGACACAGAGGGGTCCTCGCCCGTCCATGGCGTCGTGCAGCCGCGTGCCGAACGTCATCGGGGCCGATCCACTGCCGGGTCCGCGACGCGGCCGAGCGCGCGGTCGAGGCTGCGGTTCATCCTGCGGGGCCACCGCGGGCCGCCGTACACGAAGCCGGTGTAGGCCTGGACCAGGTCGGCGCCCGCCTCCAGCCGCTCGAGCGCGTCGTGCGGCGTGGCGATCCCCCCGACACCGATCAGCGCGAGGTCGGGGCCGACGCGGCCGCGCAGCAGCCGGACCACCTCCGTCGCCCGTTCCCGGAGCGGGCCCCCGGAGAGACCTCCGGATCCGGCAGCCGCCACCTCCGACGGCGTGGAGTGCAGCCGGTGGCGCGCGATGGTGGTGTTGGTGGCGACGACGCCGTCCAGCCGGAGGTCTGCGGCGAGGTCGGCGACCGACAGCACCTCCTCGTCGTCGAGGTCCGGCGCGATCTTCACCAGCAGCGGCACGTGCCGGTCGGTGACGTCGTCCGCGCGGCGGCGCACGGCCCGGAGCAAAGGCTCGAGCTTGGCCACCGCCTGGAGGTCGCGCAGGCCGGGCGTGTTGGGCGAGGAGACGTTGACGACGAGGTAGTCGGCGTACGGCGCCAGCAGGGTCGTGCTCTTCTCGTAGTCGCCGGTCGCCGCGTCCTCGGGGACCACCTTGGTCTTGCCGATGTTGATGCCGAGTGGAGCACGGGCACGGTGGTCGTGCTTGTCGGGACCACCCCGCCGCGCGGCCAGTCTCCGCGCCACGGCCTCGGCCCCGTCGTTGTTGAAGCCCATCCGGTTCACCACGGCCCGGTCGGCCGGCAGCCGCGCCAGCCGGGGCTTGGGGTTCCCCGGTTGCGGCTCACCGGTGACCGTGCCGATCTCGACGAAGCCGAAGCCCAGCGCCGTCAGCGCGGCGATGCCGGTGCCGTTCTTGTCGAACCCGGCCGCCAGGCCCAGCACGCCGGGGAAGTCGAGCCCCATCAGCCGGGTCGGCGCACCGGGCGCCGCCCCGCCCGGCCAGTGCGACGACGGGACCGGCCGCCCTGATGGCGCGGAAGGCGGCGGTGTGCGCCCGCTCGGCGTCGGTGCGGGTCAGGACCCGGTCGAAGAGCCTCTCGTACAGGGTCACGCGTCCGCGGCCCAGTCCTGCAGCGACCGCACGCCGATGCCGGTCGCCCGCATCGCCTCGATGCCCTGCACGGCGGCGCCGAGGCCCTGCACCGTGGTGATGCACGGGATGTTGGTCAGGATCGCGGCGGTGCGGATCTCGTAGCCGTCGAGCCGCGGGGAGCCGCCGCTCGTGGTGCCGTGCGGGGTGTTGACCACCAGGTCGACCTCGCCGTCGAGGATCCTGCCGACGATGGTCTTCTCGCCGCTGACGTCGCCCTCGCTGTGCTTGCGGACGACGGTGGCCGAGACCCCGTTGCGACGCAGCACCTCGGCGGTGCCCTTGGTGGCCCAGATCTCGAAGCCCAGGTCGGCCAGCCGCTTCACCGGGAAGACCATCGTGCGCTTGTCGCGGTTGGCCATCGAGACGAACACCCGGCCCTGCAGCGGCAGCGATCCGTAGGTCGCGGTCTGCGCCTTGGCGAAGGCCCGGCCGAAGTCGTGGTCGAAGCCCATCACCTCGCCGGTGGAGCGCATCTCCGGTCCGAGGATCGCGTCGACGGTCTGTCCGTCGATCGTCTTGAAGCGGTTGAACGGCATCACCGCCTCCTTGACCGCGATCGGGGCGCCTTCGGGGAGGTTGCCGCCGTCGCCCTCCGCCGCCAGCAGGCCGACGTCGCGCAGGCTCTTGATGCTCTCCCCCAGCATCACCCGCGCCGCTGCCTTGGCCAGCGGCGTCGCCGTGGCCTTGGACACGAACGGCACCGTGCGGCTCGCCCGCGGGTTGGCCTCGAGGACGTAGAGCACGTCGGAGCCCAGCGCGAACTGGATGTTGAGCAGCCCGCGCACGCCCACGCCCCGCGCGATCGCCTCGGTGGCGACGCGGATCCGGTCGATCTCCTCCTGGCCGAGGGTGATCGGAGGGAGCGCGCAGCTGGAGTCGCCGGAGTGGATGCCGGCCTCCTCGATGTGCTCCATCACGCCGCCGAGGTAGAGGTCCTGCCCGTCGAAGATCGCGTCCACGTCGATCTCGACCGCGTCGTCGATGAAGCGGTCGATCAGCACGGGGTGCTCGGGGCCCCCGAATGACTGAGGTCGGTCGCGCGCTGGAGGAAAGCCGACAGCGCGTCGTCGTCGTACACGATCTCCATCCCACGGCCACCGAGGACGTACGACGGCCGCACCAGCACCGGGAAGCCGATCGTGGCCGCGATCTGCTGGGCCTCGGGGAACGACGTCGCCATGCCGTGCTTGGGGGCGTTCAGCCCCGCCTCGGCCAGCACCCGCCCGAAGGCGCCACGCTCCTCGGCCAGGTGGATCGCGGCGGGAGGAGTGCCGACGATCTGCACACCGGCGTCCTCCAGGCCCTGCGCCAGGCCGAGCGGCGTCTGGCCACCGAGCTGGCAGATCACGCCCGCGATGGGACCGGCCTGGCGCTCGGCGTGGACGATCTCGAGGACGTCCTCGAGGGTGAGCGGCTCGAAGTACAGCCGGTCGGAGGTGTCGTAGTCGGTGGAGACGGTCTCGGGGTTGCAGTTGACCATCACCGTCTCGTAGCCCGCCTCGTGCAGCGCCAGGCTGGCGTGCACGCACGAGTAGTCGAACTCGATGCCCTGGCCGATCCGGTTGGGCCCCGAGCCGAGGATGATCACGGCTTCCTTCTCGCGGGGCTCGACCTCGGTCTCCTCGTCGTAGGAGGAGTAGTGGTACGGCGTGCGCGCCGCGAACTCGGCCGCACAGGTGTCGACGGTCTTGTAGACGGGCCGCACGCCGAGCGCGTGCCGCACGCCCCGGACGACGTCCTCCTTCATGTCGCGCATCAGGCCGATCTGCGCGTCGGAGAAGCCGTGCCGCTTGGCCCGCCGCAGCAGGGGCGGTGTCAGCTCGGCCGCGTCGATGACCTCCTGGGCCACCTCGTTGAGCAGCACCAGCTGGTCGACGAACCACGGGTCGATCGCGGTGGCCTCGTGCACCTGCTCGGGGGTGGCCCCGGCGCGGAGGGCGTCCATCACCTTGCGGAGGCGGCCGTCGTGCGGCGTCCGGATCTCGTTGAGCAGCGCCTCCCTGGTTGAGGTCGAACCACCGGTCGTGCGCGCACTCGAAGACCGCCTTCTTGTCCTCCAGCGACCGCAGCGCCTTCTGCAGCGCCTCGGTGAAGTTGCGGCCGATCGCCATCGCCTCGCCGACCGACTTCATGTGGGTCGTCAGCGTCGGGTCGGCCGCCGGGAACTTCTCGAAGGCGAAGCGCGGGACCTTGACCACCACGTAGTCGAGCGTCGGCTCGAAGCTTGCCGGCGTCTCCCGGGTGATGTCGTTGGGGATCTCGTCCAGGGTGTAGCCGATCGCCACCTTGGCCGCGATCTTGGCGATCGGGAAGCCGGTCGCCTTCGAGGCCAGCGCGCTGGAGCGCGAGACCCGCGGGTTCATCTCGATGACGATCACCCGACCGTCGTCGGGGTTGACCGCGAACTGGATGTTGCACCCGCCGGTGTCGACGCCGACCGAGCGGATGATGCCGATCGAGAGGTCGCGCAGGCGCTGGTACTCGCGGTCGGTCAGCGTCATGGCCGGCGCCACCGTGATCGAGTCGCCGGTGTGCACGCCCATGGGGTCGAGGTTCTCGATCGAGCACACGATCACCACGTTGTCCGCGGTGTCGCGCATCACCTCGAGCTCGTACTCCTTCCAGCCGATGATCGACTCCTCGAGGAGCACCTCGGTGGTCGGCGAGGCAGCGAGGCCGGCTCCGGCGATCCGGCGCAGGTCGTCCTCGTCGTAGGCCATCCCCGAGCCGGTGCCGCCCATCGTGAAGCTGGGGCGGACCACCATCGGCCAGCCGAGGTCCCCGGAGGCCTCGAAGCACTCCTCGAGCGTGTGGCAGATCGCGGAGCGGGCGACTTCGCCGCCGAGCTCCTCGACGATGCGCTTGAACGACTGACGGTTCTCGCCACGCTCGATGGCCTCGATGGAGGCCCCGATCAGCTCGACGCCGTACTTCTCGAGCACGCCGGCCTCGTCCAGCGCCATGGCGGTGTTGAGGGCGGTCTGACCGCCGAGCGTCGCGAGCAGCGCGTCGGGGCGCTCCTTCTCGATCACCTTCTCGACGAACTCGGCGGTGATCGGCTCGACGTAGGTCGCGTCGGCGAACTCCGGGTCGGTCATGATCGTCGCCGGGTTGGAGTTCACGAGCACGACGCGCAACCCCTCGGCCTTGAGCACCCGGCACGCCTGGGTGCCCGAGTAGTCGAACTCGCAGGCCTGCCCGATGATGATCGGCCCGCTGCCGATGACCAGGACCGAGGAGATGTCGGTGCGCTTCGGCATCAGGCGACCCCGTCCATCAGGTCGACGAACCGGTCGAACAGGTAGGCGGCGTCGTGCGGACCGGCCGCCGCCTCGGGGTGGTACTGCACCGAGAAGCTCCTCAGCCGGCCCTCCTGGTCCCGCAGCTCGAGGCCCTCGACGACGTCGTCGTTGAGGCAGACGTGGCTGACGGTGACCTCGCCGTACGGCGTCGTGGTGGCGCCCTCGAGCGGGGCGTCGACGGCGAACCCGTGGTTGTGGGCGGTGACCTCGACCTTGCCGGTGGTCCGGTCCATCACGGGCTGGTTGATGCCGCGGTGGCCGTACTTGAGCTTGTAGGTGCCGAAACCGAGCGCCCGGCCGAAGAGCTGGTTGCCGAAGCAGATCCCGAAGTAGGGGATGCCCCGCTCGAGCGCCTCCCGGAGCAGCTCGACCTGGGAGGTGGTGGCCGCCGGGTCGCCCGGTCCGTTGGAGAAGAACAGCCCGTCCGCGCCGGTCGCGAGGACGTCGTCGATCGTGGCCGTGGCCGGCAGCACGTGGACCTCGATCCCCCGTTCGCTCATCATCCGCGGGGTGTTGGCCTTGATGCCGAGGTCGACCGCCGCCACGCGGAACCGGGGCACGGTGGTTGAGCTTGTCGGAACCACATAAGGCTCCCGAGTCGTGACCTCGCCGGCCAGCTCGGCACCCGCCATCTCCCCCGACTGCCGCACCCGCTCGAGCAGCACCTGCGGGTCGGCCTCGGTCGAGGAGATGCCCACGCGCATGGCGCCGCGCTCGCGCAGGTGACGGGTCAGGGCGCGGGTGTCGATCCCGCTGATCCCGACGACCCCCTGGTCGCGCAGCTCGTCGTCGAGGCTGCGGCGCGAGCGCCAGCTCGACGGGACGCGGGCGGGGTCGCGCACGACGTACCCGCTCACCCAGATCCTGCGTGACTCCGGGTCCTCGTCGTTGATGCCGGTGTTGCCGACGTGAGGAGCGGTCATGACGACGACCTGGCGGTGGTACGACGGATCGGTGAGCGTCTCCTGGTAGCCGGTCATGCCGGTGGCGAACACCGCCTCACCGAACGTCTCCCCGGAGGCGCCGTAGGCCTCACCGCTGAAGGTGCGCCCGTCCTCGAGGACCAGGATCGCGTCGGTCATGCGAGGGCTCCTTCCAGCACGGTCGGCGTGCCACGGTAGATGGTGGCCACGACTGCCCCGGTGAGCTTGCGCTCGTGCCAGGGGTTGTTGCGCGAGAGCGAGGCCGAGCGGTCCCGGTCGACCACGACGACCGCGGTCGGGTCGACCAGGGTGATGTTGGCCGGCTGGCCCGGGGCGAGCGTTCCTCCCTGGGCGGGCAGGCCGGCGATGCGGGCGGGGGTCTGCGACATCACGCGGGCCACGTCGGTCCAGGTCATCGCGCCCGAGGTCACCATCACCTCGCTGACCACCGAGAGCGCGGTCTCGAGGCCGACCATCCCGAAGGCCGCGTCGACGAAGGCGTGCTCCTTGTCGTGCCGCGCGTGCGGGGCGTGGTCGGTGGCGACCGCGTCGATGGTGCCGTCGGCGAGGGCGTCGCGCAGGGCGGCGACGTCCTCGTCGGGGCGCAGCGGCGGGTTCACCTTGTAGACCGGGTCGTAGTCGCCGAGCAGGTCGGTGGTGAGCAGCAGGTGGTGGGGGGTGACCTCCGCGGTGACGTCGATGCCCTGGGCCTTGGCCCAGCGGATCACCTCCAGCGATCCCGCGGTGGAGACGTGGGCGACGTGGACGCGGCTGTTGGTGTGGCGGGCGAGCATCACGTCGCGGGCCACGACGGTCTCCTCGGCGACCCCGGGCCACCCGGGCAGGCCGAGCCGTCCGGAGAGCTCGCCCTCGTGGCAGCACGCGGCCGGGCCGGCCAGGTGGGGATCCTGGGAGTGCTGGGAGATCACGCCGCCGAACGCGCGCACGTACTCCAGCGCGCGCCGCATCACCCGCGGGTCGTGCACGCAGCGGCCGTCGTCGGAGAAGACGCGCACCCTCGCCCGCGAGCGGTGCATCAGGCCGAGCTCGGCCAGCTCCTCGCCGCCCAGCCCGCGGGTGACGGCCCCGACCGGCTGTACGTCGACCAGGCCGGCCGCCCGGCCGAGGTCGAGGACGTGCTCGGCGGCCTCGCCGGTGTCGGTGACCGGGCTGGTGTTGGCCATCGCGAGCACAGCGGTGTAGCCGCCGAGTGCGGCGGCTCGCGACCCGGTGAGCACGGTCTCGGCGTCCTCGCGGCCGGGCTCACGCAGGTGGGTGTGCAGGTCGACCAGGCCGGGCAGCGCGACGAGCCCGTCGGCGTCGATGACCCGGACTTCGGTGGTTGAGCCTGTCGAAACCGGCTCCTCGTCGACCAGGACCCCCTCGACGACGTACAGGTCTCGGGGCTCCTCACCGAGGACGGAGGCTCCCTTGATGACCAGTGGCTTGTCTTGGGCACTCACTGGTCGCTCCCTTCTCCTGCGAGCAGGTGGTAGAGCACGGACATCCGGACCGCGACACCGGCCGAGACCTGGTCGAGCACGGCGGACTGTGCGGCGTCGGCGGCGTCGGCGGCGATCTCGAGGCCGCGGTTCATCGGGCCCGGGTGGCAGATCGGGGCATCGGGCGGGAGCAGCGCGAGTCGTTCGCGGGTCAGGCCGTAGCCCACGGTGTACTCCCGCGGACTGGGGAAGAAGGCTCCGTTCATCCGCTCGCGCTGGACGCGCAGCATCATCACCGCGTCGACCTCGGGCAGCACCTCGTCGAGGTCGGTGGACGTCTCGAAGCCCGCGTCCTTGGACCAGGCGGTGATGCCCGCGGGCATCAGCGTGGGCGGCGCCACCACCGTCACCTGCGCTCCCAGCTTCGAGAGCAGGAGCACGTTGCTGCGGAAGACCCGGCTGTGCGTGAGGTCGCCGACGATCGCGACGTGCCGGTCCTCCAGGGAGCCGAGGCGACGCTGCAGCGTGTAGGCGTCGAGGAGGGCCTGTGTCGGGTGCTCGTGGGTCCCGTCGCCGGCGTTGATCACGACCGCGTCGGTCCAGCGGCTCACCTGCTGGGCCGCGCCGCTGGCCATGTGGCGGATCACCAGGCCGTCGACCCCCATCGCCGCGACCGTGAGCACGGTGTCGCGCAGGCTCTCGCCCTTGCTGACGCTGGAGCCCTTCGCCGAGACGTTGATGACATCGGCCGAGAGCCACTTGCCTGCGATCTCGAAGGAGGAGCGGGTGCGGGTGGAGTCCTCGAAGAACAGGTTGACCACCGTGCGGCCGCGCAGCGCGGGCAGCTTCTTGACCGAGCGGCGCTGCACGTCGTGCATCTCGGCCGCCGTGTCGAACAGGATCCGGACGTCGTCGACGCCGAGGTCGTCGATCGAGAGCAGGTGCTTGTTCACAGCGCCACCCCTTCAGGGTTCGTCGCGGCGTTCGCGTGAGCGGCGATGGCCACCTCGTCGTGCCCGTCGGACTCGACGAGCCGGACCATCACCCGCTCCGAGGGCGAGCTCGGGAGGTTCTTGCCGACGTGGTCGGCCCGGATCGGGAGCTCGCGGTGGCCACGGTCGACGAGGACCGCGAGCCGGACCGTGGCTGGGCGGCCGAGGTCGTTGAGTGCGTCGAGGGCGGCTCGGATGGTCCGCCCGGAGAACAGCACGTCGTCGACGAGCACGACCACCTTGCCGTCGACGCCGCCGGGCGGCATCACCGTGTGGTGCGGCCCGCGCGTGGGCTGGCGACGCAGGTCGTCGCGGTACATCGTGACGTCGAGCGTGCCGACCGGGATCCGGACGCCCTCCGCCTTCTCGATGCGCTCGGCGATGCGCTGGGCGAGGTGCACGCCACGCGTGGGGATGCCGATGAGGACGAGGTCCTCGTGACCCTTGTTGTGCTCGAGGATCTCGTGGGAGATGCGAGTCAAGGCCCGGGAGATGTCACGGGAGTCAAGCGCAGGCACCAGCGTGGGACCTCCTTCTCCGCCTCTCTGGACGGCTCGTTAAAGGATGTCGATCGAGAGTGACCCTAACAGCCGGCACCGTCCCGCGCTTGGCAGGATCGGGGCATGCCGCGCCGCCAGAATCACCCGGGTCGCGCCCTGGCGTCGGTGCTGGCGGTGCTGATGGCTACTGGCTGGGCGGCGAACCACTTCGCCGCGGTGATCCCCGTGCTGGCCGACGACGAAGGACTCTCCGCGGCTCTGCTCGACGGCGTCTTCGGGGTCTACGCCCTCGGCCTGCTGCCCGGGCTGTTCGCGGGTGGGGCGGTGTCCGACCGGATCGGCCGGCCGCGCGTCGTGCTTCCAGGCGCGCTGCTGGCGGCCGCCGGCACGGCGACCCTGTTGGTCTCCCACGAGCCGGTCGGTCTGCTGCTCGGGCGGCTCGTGGTCGGGCTCGGTGCCGGGTTGACCTTCGGCGCCGGCACCGCCTGGGCCGCCGACCTGGGCGGGACGCGGGGCACCGTCCTCGCCGGGGTCTTCCTGACGGCCGGCTTCGGCATCGGCCCCCTGGTCTCGGGCGTGCTGGCGCAGTGGGCGTCGTACCCGCTGGAGACGCCGTTCGTGCTGTCCCTCGCCCTGTCCCTGGTGACCGTGCTGCTGGCGTGGCTCTGGGCGGCGCCGCTGACGCCGCACTCCCACGGTGGCGGCAAGCCCGGGGACCGCTTCCCCGGCGCCTCGGCAGGGGCGGCGCTGGCCTGGTCGCTGCCGGTGGGTCTGCTGGTCTTCGCCAGCGCGATCATCACGATCGTGACGCTTCCCGCCCGGTTGCCGGCGGGGTACGACGGCCCCCTGCTCGTCGGGCTGAGCGCCTCGCTGACCCTGGTGTCCGGCATCGTGGTGCAGGCGCTGGCCCGGAACCGCGGGTGGGGTCCGCGGGCGGGGGTTGCCGGCGCCGCGCTCTCGGCCTCGGGGTTCGCCGTCGCGGCACTGGCAGGCGCCGAGATCGGCATCGCGCTCCTCGTGGCGGTCTGCGTGCTGATGGGGGCGGCCTACGGCCTGGGCCTGCGTGAGGGCCTGCTGGACGTCGAGACCCTGGCCCCGGGCGAGCGGCGCGGCCTGATCACCGGGCTGTTCTACGTGGTGACCTACATCGGCTTCGGCCTGCCGCTGCTGCTCGTCGTGCTGCGGGACTCCCTCGGTGCGTCGCTGCCGCTCGCCGTCTGTGCGGGCATCGCCCTTGCGGTCGCGGGGACCCGCACCCTCCAGCTGCGGTCGGGCCACCCGGCGCGATGAGCCGCGGACCGGAGACATTCAGGCGTGACCGGGCTGGTCCGACGTCTCACGGAACCTAGGCTGGGCCACATGTCGGGGAACCAGACCGAGGCCACGAGCCCGGACACCCTCAGGTACGTCGAGCTCACTCGACGGGGCAAAGCTCAATACGTTGCGACCAACCGTCGTGGCGGCACCCTCGTGGTGGGGGAGGGCGACGAGGACGTGTTCAGTCCCGTCGAGCTCCTGCTCACTGCGATCGCCGCCTGCACGGCGATGGACGTCGACTACATCGTCGGCAAGCGCGCCGAAGCCGACTCCGGCCAGATCAGGTCAAGCGCCCGAAAGGTGCGCGACGAGCTCGGGAGCCACCTCGTCGACCTCGAGGTGACCTTCGACCTCCGCTATCCCGAGGGTGAAGCAGGCGACGCCGCGCGCGCGGTGCTGCCGAGGGCGCTCCAGAGGTCCAACGACCGACTCTGCACGGTCAGCCGGACCGTGCAGATCGGCACCCCCGTCCTCGCTGCCCTGGTCGCCCCGCCGGATCCCCCCTCGGCCTGAGCGCCGGCTCGCTTGCCGTGCGCCCGTCACACCGACCTGACACGATCGGCCCATGATGGATCACGTCGGAATCCAGGTCGACGACATGGCAGCCGCCCGCCGCTTCTACGACACGGTGCTCGAACCGCTCGGCTATCGGGCGTTGCTGGATCACGAGGTCGCGGTCGGCTACGGCGCCGACTTCCCCGTGTTCTGGATCGGTGGGGCAACCGACCAGATCCCCAACCGCCAGGGGCACTTCGCCTTCAGGGCTCCCTCGCGCGACGCGGTCGACGAGTTCCACCGCCTCGCGACCTCCCTGGGGCTCGAGAGCCTGCACGAGCCGCGCATCTGGCCCGAGTACCACGACGGCTACTACGGTGCGTTCGTCCGCGACCCCGACGGCAACAACGTCGAGGCGGTGCACCACACCTTCCCGGGCGCAGAGGCATGACGCCGATCGACGGGGCCGCGACCGGCACCCAGCACGGCGCCGATGACCCCCGCAACGCCGACATCCAGATCTGGGTCAACGGCGAGCTGGTGCCGCGTGACCGGGCGGTGGTGTCGGTCTTCGACTCCGGGTTCGTGCTCGGCGACGGCGTCTGGGAGGGCCTGCGCGTCTCGGGCGGGCACCCGGCCTTCCTCGAGCAGCACCTCGACCGGCTGGAAGAAGGCGCGCGCGCGCTCATGCTCGACCCGGGCCTGAGCCGCGCCGAGCTCACCGAAGCGATCTACGCCACGCTCCGGGCCAACGAGATGACCGACGGCGTGCACGTGCGGCTGATGGTCACCCGGGGCGTGAAGAGCACGCCGTACCAGGACCCTCGCGTCACCGTGGGACCCGCGACCGTCGTCATCATCGCCGAGCACAAGGAACCGCTGCCGTCGACGGTCACCGACGGGATCACGCTCTTCACCACGCACGTACGACGCGCGACGCCGGACACCCTCGACCCCAAGCTCAACGCGCACAGCAAGCTCAACGACATCCAGGCCTGCATCCAGGCCTACACCGCCGGTGCGGACGAGGCCCTGATGCTCGACCCCCAGGGCTTCGTCGCGACCTGCAACAGCACCCACTTCTTCCTGGTCACCCGGGCGGGCGAGGTGTGGACCTCCGACGGCCGGTTCTGCCTGGCCGGGATCACCCGCGCCAACGTGCTCGAGGTGTGCCGGGCCAACGGCATCCCGGCCCGGGAGACGACCTTCAGCCTCACCGACGTCTACAACGCCGCGGAGGCGTTCGTGACCGGGACCTTCGCCGGCGTGGTGCCGGTGCGGTCGGTCGACGGCCGCACGATCGGGTCGGGTGAGCGGGGTCCCGTCGCGCACCGGCTCCAGGACCTCTACCAGCGCCACGTGGCCGCCGACGTCGGCCGCCGGGAGCACGCGTGACGCTCCGGGTGGCCATGTGGTCGGGGCCGCGCAACATCTCCACGGCGATGATGCGCGCTTGGGAGAACCGCCCCGACACCGTCGTGGTCGACGAGCCGTTCTACGCGGCGTACCTGCAGGCCACCGGGCTCGACCATCCCGGGCGCGACGACGTGATCGCCTCGCAGCCGACGGACCCGGCCGAGGTCGTCCGCCGACTGCTGGAGGACCACGGTGCCGATTCTTGGGCGCCGGTGCAGTACAGCAAGCAGATGAGCCACCACCTGCTCGACGACATGCCGCTGGACTGGGTGGCCGACTTCCGCAACGTGCTGCTCGTGCGGGACCCACGCGAGGTGGTGGCGTCGTACGTGCGCTCGCGGGAGACCTGCGAGCCGGCGGACATCGGGCTGCTGCAGCAGGTGCGCCTGCTCGAGGCGCTGCCCGCCGACACCCCGGTGATCGACGCCGGCGACTTCCTGCGCGACCCGGAGGGGCACCTGCGCTGGTTGTGCGACTGGCTCGGGATCGAGTTCACCGACCGGATGCTGACCTGGCCGGCGGGACTGCGCGACTCCGACGGCGTGTGGGCGCCGCACTGGTACGACGCCGTCGCGCGCTCCACCGGCTTCGAGGCATGGCGACCGCGCACCGTCGACCTCAACGACCACGACGCCGCCGTCGCCGACGCCTGCCGCCCGGCGTACGACCTGCTGCATGCCCGCCGGGTGGTGCTCGCTTGATAACGCATGTAACGCGCGAGTTGTTGACGCTGAGTAAGCCGTACCCGGCGGGCGACTCACGGTCCAGAACACCGCGTTACAAGGGCCCGGTCAGCCGAGGTCCTTCACGGCCGACTCGAGCGCGCGCTGGAGCGTCGGGTAGGCGTAGATCATCGAGCGCAGCTTCTCGGTCGGGACCTCGGCGTGCACGGCGGTGGTGAGCATGCCGAGGATCTCGCCACCGGCCGGGGCCACGACGTTGGCGCCCACGAGCACGCCGCGGTCGGCGTCCTCGACGAGCTTGATCAGTCCCTTGGCGCGGGCGATCCAGCCGCGGGTGCTGGCCGAGAGGTCCGTCGTACCCACGCGCACGTTCAGGCCCTGGTCGCGCGCCTGCTTCTCGGTGAGGCCGACGCCACCGACCTCGGGGTCGGTGAACGTGACGTGCGGTACGGCGCGGTAGTCGGCGGTGGGCCCGTCCTTCTCGAGGATGCTCGCGACCGCGATGGCCGACTGGTACATCGACATGTGCGTGAACGCGCCGTGGCCGACGATGTCGCCGATCGCCCAGAGGCCGTCGCCGGCGCGCATCTGCTCGTCGGTCTCGACCGCGCGGGCCGACGGGTCGAGGCCGACGGTCTCGAGGCCGACGTCGTCGAGGTTGGGGGTGCGGCCCGCGGCCACCAGCAGCTTCTCGAAGCTCAGCTCCTGGTCGTCGACGGCGATCGTGAACTGCCCGTCGTCGTAGGAGACCCTGCCGATCTTCACGCCGGCCAGCACCTGGATGCCCTCCTCGGCGAAGACCTGCTCGATCAGCTGCGCCCGACTCCGGCTCGACCGGGCCCATGATGTGCGGTCCGATCTCCAGCACCGTCACCCGGACCCCGAACCGCGCGAGCGCCTGCGCCAGCTCGGCCCCGATGGGCCCGCCGCCGATCACGGCGAGCGAGCTCGGGCAGCGACTCGACGCGCAGCACGTCGCGGTTGGTCCAGTACGGCGTGTCCGCGAGCCCGTCGATCGGCGGAGCGGCGGGCCGGGTACCGGTGTTGAGCACGACGCCCCGGCGCGCCTCCCAGGTCTGGCCGGCCACCGTCGACCGTCCGAGGTCCGGCGAGCCGGCCGTGCCCGCGCACGAAGGTGACCCCGGCGTCCTCGAGCCGCTTGACCGCGACCGTGTCGTCCCAGTCGTCGGTGGCCTCGTCGCGGATCCGCTCGTGGCACCGGTGTCCAGTCCGGCTCGTACGTCGGCGGTGCCGGCGTTGCCCGGGATCCGACGCCCGTCGGCGAGCAGGTTGGCCGCCCGGATCACCATCTTGCTGGGGATGCAGCCGAAGTACGGGCACTCACCGCCCACCAGCCGTTCGTCGATCCCCACCACGTCGAGACCGGCCCTCGCCAGCTCGCCCGCAGTCGCCTCGCCTCCCGGGCCGAGTCCGATCACCACCACGTCGCACGACTTCGCCATGCGCGCCAGTCAAGCAGGCAGGATCACGGCGGCGGGAGCAGCGACGCCTCCAGGTTCTCGACCAGCCAGGCGACGTACTTCTCATGGCTCCAGCCGCGTACGTCGACCAGGAGGCGTTGCACCTCCGGGCCGGTCAGGGTCCAGACCGTCGTGGCCGCGTCGTCCTCGCTCAGCCCTGCGCGCAGCGGGCCGTTGGCCGCCAGCCACCCGACGAAGGCCCTCAGGTTGCGCCACCGGGTCTCGTGGAGGTCGGTGCGCTTGGCGGCGATCTCCTCGTCCACGTCGGCGGCCGACCTGAACACGTCGTCGATCGGGCGGCCGCGCGAGATCCTGCCGGCGACGTCCGTCGCGAACATCGCGACCTGGCGGCGCTGGTCGGTCTCGGCCCTGACCTCGCGGGGCCCCTCCTGGTCGAGCACGGGAGGCCCCTCGGTGACCCCCGTGACTGCGAAGTTGAGGACCTCGACCAGCAGCCCGCGCTTGCTGTCGAACTGCTTGTAGACCAGGTCCTCGCTGAC
This sequence comes from uncultured Actinomycetota bacterium, assembly GCA_963698945.1. Classification (GTDB taxonomy): domain Bacteria; phylum Actinomycetota; class Actinomycetes; order Propionibacteriales; family Nocardioidaceae; genus Marmoricola. Next base: position 75,096 of record CAVOST010000011.1, read on the forward strand.
CTGCGCCTTCTCGGCGATCGCGGCGATCGAGGTGCGGACGTAGCCGCGCTCGAGGAACAGGTCGCGAGCCGCCTCGACGATCGCGCGCCGGTTCGCCCGAGCGCGCTCGGCCCGCAGCGGCGAGCGGTAGCTGCGCGACTGCCCCTTGACACGGGTGGATGGCGGGTTCACAGTGATGATGATATTCATTCTAGTATTACCTGATCGAATCTGGAGATGATGGGCGTGTCACTCGGTTATCAGCTGGCCTACCGGGTGGGAGTCACCCCGTGGGAGCGCGCAGGAGAAGCAGACGAGCAGTCGTTCACGCGGCTGCTCGAGCGGGAGGAGGAGCAGCGCACACCCCCGTGGGGGCGGGCGCTCGACCTGGGTTGCGGCAGCGGCCTGCACACCCTGGAGCTCGCCAGCCGCGGCTGGGACGCCGTCGGCGTCGACAACGTCGAGCGTGCGATCGGCGCCGCCCGGGCGAGGCCGGGAGCCGACGCCTGCGAGTTCATCCAGGGCGACGTGACCGCCCTCGGCGCCAGCGGGATCGCCGGTGAGGTGGAGTTCTTCCTCGACGTCGGCTGCTTCCACGGGCTCTCGGACGAGCAGCGGGAGTCGTACGGCGCGGGAGTGACCGCGCTCGCCTCCCCCACGGCGACGATGCTGGTGCTGGCCTTCGTCCCTGGTCGTCGGCCGGTGCTGCCGAACGGGGCCGACCAGGCGGACCTCGAGCGGGCCCTCCCGGGCTGGACTGTGCTCGACATCGAGGCCGCCAGCACCGATTGGCATGCCGGGGCCGCTGAAGCGCACCGCGCCCCAGTGGTTCCGCCTCCGACGCCGGGGCTAGGACCTGCTCTCGATGGTGGTCACGATCTGCGTCACCGACGGGCGCCGCGGGGTCGAGCCGAACCCGAACCGGGGGTCGGGGTCCACCGGAGCCAGCTCGCCCAGGTCGAGGCCCTGCCAGGTTCCCGACAGCGACGTGACGCGGTGCAGGTCGGTGGCGCCGTAGTACTCCTGCCGACCATCACCGGCCGAGCCGCGGGTACGGACGCCGCGCAGCATCACCCGCGCGACCGGGTCGGTCACGGTCGTCCACCCGGGCCGGGTGGCCAGGGCGCGCGGCTGGGCGCGCAGCAGCCACCCGAGGGGGGAACGTCGCCCCACCCCGAACCGCAGGGAGAGGCCGGGAGCAGCGACCTGCCAGTCGCGCTCCCCCGTCACCTCGACGGGCCCCACTTCCGCCCGGTCGAAGGAGTAGGTGGCGGCGACGTAGTCGCCCACCTCCTCCGTCGGCGCCAGCCAGACTCGCTCTCCGTCCGGCATCGCCAGCATCACGTCCGCGAAGGCGCCGAACGGGGACTGCGACCAGCGCCCCACGACGACGCGGACCCCACTGGTGGAACCGACGCCGGCGATGGATCCCTCGAACCGGTCCCGCCTCACCGGTCGAGGTGGCGGGCCTGGGCGAAGCAGAACAGGCCGAAGCAGCCGAGACCCACGCCGATGGCGACGAGCAGCGCCGGCCCGGCCGGCGCCTGGAGCACCTGCTGCAGCGCCTGGTCGAGGCCGCCGCCCTTCGACGAGTCGTGGTCGACGCCCGCGAACACGAACAGCCCACCCACGAGCCCGATGGCGATGCCCTTGGCGATGTAGCCCACCTTGCCGAGGATGAGGTACGCCGCCCCGGAGAAGCCCAGGACTCCCTCGGTCTCGAGGTCCTCGGCGAACTTCTCGGTCCAACCGCGCACGACGAGGGCGCCGGCGTACCCGATGATCGCGAGCCCGACCGCCACCACCAGCCACTGCCCGCCCGGCCAGCCCATCACGGTGGCCGTCATCCCCTCCGTGCCACCGCTCGAGGATCCGGAGCCGACTGCCACCTTGGCCGCGGTTGCGCCGATCACCGCGTAGATCACCATCTTCCCCGCCGACATCGCGCGCTTCCGGAGGCGATCACCGCCTTCGGCGTCGCGATGGCCGAAGCACGCCTCGATCCCCCGGAACAGCGCCAGCAGGAACATGCCGAGTGCGACCGCCCAGACCAGCACCTCGCCGAAGGGCTGCTTCGCCAGCTCGTGCATCGCACCGGTGGTGCTCGCGTCCTTGCCGGTGTGGCCGAACGCGAGCTGGACGGCCAGCCACCCGAGCAGGAGGTGCACGACGCCGTAGGCGACGAGTCCGACTCGCGCGACGTGTCGAGCCAGTCGCTGTCCGCGGCTCGTCGTCCCAGGCGCTGTGCCTGCTGCTGGGCCTGGTCGGTGGCGTCGCTCATCCTGTACGTGTACCCATTCGCGGGGTCAACCGATCCTGAGCTCCTTGAACCACGACTCCGTGACGTAGTCCGTCTCCCAGCCCATCGACGTGTAGAGCCCGTCGGCACCGGTCGGCGAGTCGTCGTCGACCTCGAGCCCGACGCGGTCGCGGCCACGCTGCGCGGCGTCCGCGATCACGGTGTTCAGCAGCGACTTGGCCACCCCGCGGCCCCGGGCGTCGCGATGGACACCGATGTACTCGACGTAGCTGCCCTCGTGGCCGGCCGCGTTCTCCGGCAGCACCGTGCTGACCACCGCTCCGGCGGGGGCGTCGTCGACGAACGCCAGCCACCAGTGGTCCCACCGGTGGCCCGGGTCCTCGCGCAGCCGCTGCACGAACTCGGGAAAGCTCTCGCGGTAGGAGTTGAAGTGGTCCTCGAACGACTGCTCCAGCATGTCGTGCACCGTCTGCAGGTCCACGGCCACCGGGAGGCCGTTGTCGTGGCTCTCCACCCGGCGGATGGTCACTCCCTCCCGGGGCGCGGGGAGCGACGTCGCCTCCTCCGGCGCGACCGGACGGGTCATCTGCAGCCAGGTGCGGCGGTTGGTGTACCCGGCCGCAGCCAGCCACTCGCGCTGGACGGTGTCCTCGGCGAAGGGACTCGCGTCCAGCCGGGTCTCGTCGATCTCGCGGAGCCGGCAGATCTCCGCCGCCTGCTCCTCCACGTACGCGTAGGACCAGGCCGCGACAGCGTCCTGCGTCTCGCGGGAGGCGATGGTGCGGTCGACGTACACGTGCAGCATGGTTCGCCCCGCGGCGCGGTCGTGGACGACCGTCCAGCCCCGGACCTGCCCGTCCGGGTCGAGCACCACCTGCTGCCGACGTGTCCAGGAGGCTGGCCCGGCGATCTCCGACTCCACGGCCTCGCGGTCCACGGCCGACGAGCCGGTCCATGGCTCCTTGTCGGCGCCCCGGAGCGAGACCAGGGCCGACAGGTCCTCGAGCTCCGGCGGGCGTGCGGTCCAGCCTGTGGGGAGGCCGCTCATCCCACCAGGCTCTCGCGGTCGCGGACGATGTTGCCGAGCACGCCGTTGACGAACGCCGGCGACTCGTCGGTGGACAGCTCGCGCACCAGGTTGAGCGCCTCGGAGACCGCCACGGCGTCGGGCACGTCGTCGACGTACAACACCTCGTAGGTGGCCATTCGCAGCACGTTGCGGTCGACGGCGGGCATCCGCTCCAGCGTCCAGCCGCGGGCGTACGACGAGATCACCTCGTCGAGCCGCGCCCGGTGGTCGGCGACGCCGTGCACGAGCTGGATCGTGTAGTCGTTGACGGGACCGGCCGCCGCCTGCTCCTCGAGGGCCTCGGTCGTGGACCGGTTGCGCATCTCGGAGGCGTAGATCAGGTCCAGCGCCCGCTTGCGGGCCTTGGAGCGAGCGCTCATCTGGTCAGCTGCTGACGCGGCCGAGGTAGGAGCCGTCGCGGGTGTCGACCTTGATCCGCTCGCCGGTGGTGATGAACAGCGGCACGCTGATCTGGTGACCGGTCTCGACGGTCGCCGGCTTGGTCCCACCCGTGGAGCGGTCGCCCTGCAGCCCGGGCTCGGTGTAGGTCACCTCGAGCTCGACCGAGGCAGGCAGCTCGATGTAGAGCACCCGACCCTCGTTGGTGGCCACGATGGCCTCCTGGTTCTCGAGCATGAAGTTCTGCGCGTCGCCCACGATCTCCGGCGTCACCTCGATCTGGTCGTAGGTGCCGGTGTCCATGAAGACGTAGGAGGTGCCGTCGTTGTAGAGGTACTGCATCGTCCGCTTGTCGACGTTGGCCACGTCGACCTTCACGTCGGCGTTGAACGTCTTGTCGACGGTCTTGCCGGACTCGATGTTCTTCAGCTTCGACCGCACCACGGCCCCGCCCTTGCCGGGCTTGTGGTGCTGGAACCAGATGACCTGCCACAGCTGCCCGTCGAGGTTGAGGACCATGCCGTTCTTCAGGTCGTTCGTCGTAGCCACAGCGCGGGAGTCTATCGGGAGAGGATCAGGCCGGACGTCGGGACGCCGGTACCGGCGGTCACGAGGACGTGCTCGGCGTCCTCGACCTGGTTGACCGAGGTGCCCCGGAGCTGGCGGACGGCCTCGGCGATGCCGTTCATGCCGTGGATGTAGGCCTCGCCGAGCTGGCCGCCGTGGGTGTTGACCGGCAGCCGGCCACCGAGCTCGATGCCGCCGTCGGCGACGAAGCCGGGGGCCTCGCCGCGGCCGCAGAAGCCCAGCTCCTCGAGCTGCATCAGCACGTACGGCGTGAAGTGGTCGTAGAGCACCGCCGTGTCGATGTCGTCGGTGCTCAGGCCGGACTGGCGCCACAGCTCGCGACCGACGACGCCCATCTCGGGCACGCCGATGTCGTCGCGGTAGTACGACGTCATCACGAACTGGTCCGCCGCACTCCCCTGCGCCGCCGCCGCGATCGTCGCCGCGGGCTGGGCGAGATCCCGGGCGCGCTCGGCCGAGACCACGACGAGGGCCACCGCACCGTCGCTCTCCTGGCAGCAGTCGAGCAGCCGGAGCGGGTCGGCGATCATCCGCGAGGCCTGGTGGTCCTCGAGGGTGATCGGCCGGCCGTGGAAGAAGGCGTTCGGGTTGGTGGCCGCGTGACGGCGGTCGGCGACCGCGACCGCTCCGAAGTCGGCCGAGGTGGCGCCGTACTCGTGCATGTAGCGCCGCGCCTGCATCGCCACCGTCGCCGCCGGCGTCGAGAGCCCGTGGGGGTAGGTCCACGCGTTGTCGAGGCCGTTGGTGTTCACCTGTGCCGCGGCCCAGTTGGAGACCTGGCCGAACCGCTGCCCCGAACGCTCGTTGAAGCCCCGGTAGCAGACGACGACGTCGGCGACGCCCGTCGTCACCGCCATGGCAGCCTGCTGCACGGTCGCGCAGGCACCGCCGCCGCCGTAGCTGATCCGGCTGAAGAACCGCAGGTCCCCCATGCCCAGCTCGCGCGCCAGCGCGATCTCGCCGGTGGAGTCCATCGTGAACGTCGTCAGGCCGTCGACCTCGCCGACCGGGATGCCCGCGTCGGCCAGGGCCGCCAGGGTGGCCTCGGACGAGAGCTGGAGCTCCGAGCGACCCGACTCCTTGGAGAACTCGGTGGCGCCGATGCCGACGATCGCGGCACTGCCCGAAAGAGTCACGAGACCACGACCTTGGCCGTGACGTGGTCCGAGCCTTGGGTTGAGCCTGTCGAAACCACTCGGCCGACCACCTCGATCGTCAGCAGGCCGTCGGCGTCGTCGACCACCTCGCCGGAGAACGTCAACGTGTCGTAGGGGTGGGCCGGAGCACCGAGCCGCAGCGCGCAGGAGCGTACGACGAAGTCCGGTCCGATCGCCTCGCGCGCCCAGTCGCCGACGTACTTCTGCACCAGGCCCGTGGTGGTGAGGATGTTGATGAAGATGTCCTTGGACCCGTGGGACTGGGCGAGGTCGCGGTCGTGGTGGACGTCCTGGAAGTCACGCGTGGCGAGTGCCGTCGAGACCACCAGCGTCGGCGTCACCGGCAGCTCCCAAGCCGGGAGCGACGTCCCCTTCATAGTCGCTCCCAGATCGGCAGGGTCAGCTCGTCGTCGACCTCGTCCCACCCGACGACCACCTGGTCACCGATGGCGAGGTCCTCGGGGTTGCCGCGCACGTCGGCGACGAACCGCACCCCCTCCTCCAGCTCGACCAGCGCGATCGTCAGCGGCAGCTCGCGGCCCGGCATCTGGGGCGCGTGGTGCACCAGGAACGAGAAGACGGTGCCCCGCCCGCTCGCCACGACGTACCCGCGGTCCATCGCGTGGCACGCCGGGCACACGGGTCCAGGCGGGTGCCGCAGCTCGCCGCAGGCGTTGCACTTCTGCAGTCGCAGCTCCCCCTGCCGGGTGCCCTCCCAGAAGAAGTCGGTGTCCGCGTTGCGGACCGGCCGGATGATCTTCGAGCGGTCGGGGCCCGCCTTCTCCGTCGAGCCTGTGGAGGCCCGTGGCTTGAACTTGAGCACTCGGAACATCATCGAGCCGACCACCTCCTCGCCCACCCGCCAGGTGTTACTGGTGGTGACGAAGTAGCCCTCGCCGACTCCCGTCTGCTTCGGGCCGATGACGTCGTCGAGACGCGTGGTCACCGAGACCTGCTCCCCCACGCGCAGGTAGCGGTCGTAGGTCTGGTCGCAGTTGGTGCCGAGCACGGAGGTGTAGCCGGCCTCGTCGAGCACCTGCATCGCCTGCGAGAGCGGGTCCTGTGCGCCCCGCGTCCTCCCGAGGCCGGGCATCGTCCACACCTGTGCCATCGCCGGAGGCGCCTCCCCCTGCGTCCAGCGCGGGTCGGTGTCCTCGATCGCGTCCAGCCAGGTGTTGATGACCGGTTGGCTCACCGGGTCGCGTGCGAGGCGGGGCTCGCTGTCACCCAGCGCCTTGAGCCGGTCGGCCTGCGCCATGATCCAGTCGTGGTCGCGGACCTGTTCGTAGGTGCGCGCCATCAGCGCGGGACCTTCGGCAGGCCCAGCCCGAACATCGCGATCAGCTCCCGCTGCACCTCGTTGACGCCGCCGCCGAAGGTCAGCACGAGGTTGCGCTTGGACGTGGCGTCGAGGTAGGCGGCGAGCCGGGCGGTCTCCGGCTCCGCCGGGTCGCCGTACGACGTCACGATGCGCTCCAGCGCCAGCCCCAGCGACTGCACCTCGTCGGAGGCGAACACCTTGGAGGCGGAGGCGTCCGCCACCGCGGCGGCCCCGGAGGCATCGCTGCGGGCGACCTGCCAGTTCAGCAGCTCGTTGACCCGGAAGGCCGCGGTGACCCGGGCGAGGCTGTCCCGGACTGCTGGGACCTCGAGCAGCGGCGTTCCGGCCGCGTCGGTGCGGGAGCGCGCCCAGCCGACGACCAGGTCGCGCAGCCCCTCCAGCCGGCCGGCGGGGCCCAGCATGATGCGCTCGTGGTTGAGCTGGGTGGTGATCAGCCGCCAGCCCTGGTTCTCCTCGCCGACCAGCATGTCGACGGGCACCTGGACGTCGCTGTAGTACGTCGCGTTGACGTGGTGGGAGCCGTCGGAGGTGATGATCGGCGTCCAGGAGTACCCGGGGTCCGTGGTGTCGACGATGAGCACCGAGATGCCCTTGTGCTTGGGGGCCTCGGTGTCGGTGCGGACCGCCAGCCAGACGTAGTCGGCTGCGTGCCCGCCGGTGGTCCACATCTTCTGGCCGTTGACGACGTAGTGGTCGCCGTCCTTCTTGGCCGTCGTCCGGAGCGAGGCGAGGTCGGTGCCCGCGTCGGCCTCGGAGTAGCCGATCGCGAAGTGCACGTCGCCGGCCAGGATCGCCTTGAGGAACTTGTCCTTCTGCTTCTCGGTGCCGAAGGCCTGCAGCGTCGGGCCGACGGTCTGCAGCGTGACCGAGGGCAGGTGCACGTCGGCGCGCGCCGCCTCGTTGGCGAAGATCTGCTGCTCGACGCCGCCGAGTCCCTTGCCGCCGTACTCCTCGGGCCAGCCGACGCCCATCCAGCCGTCACTGCCCATCTGCTTGATGGTGCGGTGGTAGGCCTCGCCGTGGCGGTCGCTCATCATCTCGAGCCGGTCCTCGGCCGAGACCAGCCCGGCGAAGTACTCCCGCGCCTCCTGCTTGAACGCCCGTTGCGAGGCGGTGAGCTCGGTGTTGCGCGCCTCGTCGGCCTCCTCGACGGGCACGTGCGGCAGCCAGGCCTCGACGCCGCCGAGCAGCCGGACGTCGTCCTTGAGCTGCGCGAAGTAGTGGTGCAGCGGGTAGGTCTGGTCGACACCCACGCCGCCGTGGAGGTGGTGGCAGGTCTGCAGGGCGGCGGGTGCCCGGTCGCAGGCCCAGTACGCCGCCACGGCGAGGTCCTCGTCGACGGGCTCCCCGGCCACCAGGCGGCGGACCACCTCGTCGACGGCCAGCGTGACCATCCGCGAGGCGACGTAGACGTCGGCGACCTGCATCGCCACGCCCTGGAACTCCGCCAGGGTGCGACCGAACTGGCTGCGCTCCCTGACGTAGCCGGCGGTCAGGTCCAGCGCCCCGGCCAGCAGCCCGTCGGCGTGGACCAGCAGGCCGGCGACCGTCAGGTCGCGCACGGTTGCGGCGGCACCCTCTCCCAGCACGCCGAGGACCGGCGCACCCTCGAAGACGTACGTCGCCTCGGTGCCTCCACGAGAGGAAGCGGTGTCGGTGCGGCTCACTCCGTCGGAGGTCGGGTCGACCAGCACGACCACGGGACCGTGGTCGGCGGTTGCCGAGACCAGCAGGAGGGTGTCGCGACCGGGCAGGACGTCGTACACCGGGACACCGAGCTTGCGACCGGTGACGCTGTCGCCGTCGAAGCGGGTCGCCGGCTCGAGCGGCAGCGCGCGGCCGGGCTCGTTGAGCGCCGGAGCCACGAGCAGGTCGCCCGAGGCGATGCGCCCGACGGCGTCCTGCTGATCGGGCAGGCCGTGCCTGACGAGCGCGAGCAGGCCGCTGACCAGCGTCTCGCGCACCGGCAGGTCGGCAGCACGACGTGCCACCTCGCGGACCACCACGGCGACCTCGGTCAGCCCGAGGTCCTCGCCGCCCACGGCGGCGGGCGCCGCCAGGCCGAGCAGACCGGCCTCGGCGCAGGCCAGCCAGCGGGCCTCGACGTCCTCGGGTGCCCGCTCGAGCACGTCGCTCACGACCGAGCCGATCGCGGCCGACACGTCGTCGTTCACCATAAGGACCCTTCTTCGGCGAAAACTGTAACCTGTTCTAGTCTAGGGGCAGCACTTCCGCAACCGGAGGTTCCATGAGCTTTCTGTGCGCTTCCGTCACCAACGCCGGCCGGCACCTCAGCGACTCGCTGCGTGCGCTCGTGCAGGTGCCACCCGTCGACATCCCCGAGGGGCGGTGGCTGGATCTGCCGCGCCGCGGACGGACGTGGGTGACCGAGCTCGAGGGGCCGCCCGGTGCGCCGACGATCGTGCTGCTCCACGCCGTGGGCTGCACGGGGATGCTCACCTGGTTCCCGGCCGTGCACGAGCTGGCCAAGCACTTCCGCGTCGTGGTCTTCGACCAGCGCTGGCACGGCCGCGGCATCGTCTCCGAGCACTTCTCGCTCTACGACTGCGCCGACGACGTCGCGGCGGTGATCACCGAGCTGGACCTGGGCAAGCCGATCATCGGTGGCTACTCCATGGGCTCCGTGGTCGCCCAGCGCGTCTGGCGCCAGCATCCCGACGTCGTCGGGGGCCTGGTGCTCGGCGCCACCACCGACCACTTCCGCACCAACGGTCGCGAGATGATCTTCCACGCCGGCATGGAGGTCAGCATGGGTGCGCTGCGCACCCTGTCGAAGTCGCGCGTCGTACGACGAGCCGCCCGGGCGGGGGTCGAGGCCCTGGAGATGGGGCCGACCGACATCGGCCAGTGGGCCCTCGGGGAGTGGCGCAGCACCAGCCCGTGGGCCGTCGCCCAGGCGGTGGCCGCGCTCGGCCGGCACCACTCGACGCCGTGGCTCGAGCGGATCGACGTCCCGACCGCCGTGATGGTCCCCCAGACCGACTGGGCGATCCCGCCCGACCGCCAGCGCTCACCTCGCGGCCCGCATCCCCGGCGCCACCGTCCACGAGGCCGACTGCGGCCACTCCGGCGTGGTCCTCGAGTCGGAGATCTTCGTCCCGGCCTTCGTCGAGGCCGCCCTCGACGTCGCCGCCCGGATGGAGCCCCTGCGACCCACGGCCGTCCCGCCGCAACGCAAGAAGGCGGCCGCCCCGACCGGCTAGCCGTTCTTGGCGGCGGACTTCTTCGCTGGCTTCTTCGGCTTCGCCGCCTTGGTGACCTCGGCGTGGAGGGCGTCGAGCTCCTCGGGGAACTTCTCGACCAGCTTCCACGGCTCGGGGACCGACTCGCTGCAGGCGATGGCGCCGACGTGGACCTTGCCGTCGCTGGACATCACGGTGACGTTCAGGCCGGCCCCGTGGAAGACCGGGCCGAGCGGGTAGAGGCCGACGATCCTGGCGCCCATGAAGTACAGCGCCACGGGCGGGCCGGGCACGTTGGAGATCACCAGGTTGTGGATGACCGGACCCGAGTCGGCCAGCTTCAGCGACGAGACCATGCGGACTGCGAGGCCGAAGGTGCGCGGGGCCGCGAACTGGGCCCAGTCCTGCAGCGAGTCGCGCCGAGATCGCGTTGTGGTGCTCCTTGGCGTTCTGGTTGGTCCTGGAGACCTCGCGCAGCCGCTCGAGCGGGTCCTCGATGTCGGTGCCCAACCGCGAGAACATCGTCGAGACCTTGTTGCTCCCGGAGCCGCTCTTGGACTTCTCCCGCACCGACACCGGCACCGAGGCGATCAGTGAGGTGTCGGGGAGCTCGCCGCGCTCGTCGAGGTAGCGACGCAACGCTCCCCCGCTGACCGCGATCACCACGTCGTTGACCGTGGCTCCCTCGACGGCGTTCTTGACGTCCTTGATCTTCTGCAGCGACATGTCGCCGATCGCCAGGGACCGGCGCCCGGTGATGGTGCCGTTGAAGGAGGTGCGCGGGGCGGTGAGCGGCGCCGGCATCGCCGTACCCTCACGGGCGCGACCGATGGTGCTCGCGACGCCCTTGACCGTCGGGCCGATGACCTTCGCCAGCGCCACCGGCTTGTGCAGGTTGGTCACCACGCCGCGGGCGAGCAGCTCCGTGTCACCGGGGGTGCGCGAGGCCTCCTGGCCCTTCGGTGCGGTCTCGAGCGGCGGCGCGTCGGCCTCGAGGGAGCACATGAAGGAGATCGCGTTGGCGCCGGACACCCCGTCGACGGTGCAGTGGTGCATCTTGGTGAAGACCACGAGGCGCTCCTCGCCGGACTCGGTCCGGAAGCCCTCGATGACGTAGAACTCCCACAGCGGGCGAGCCCGGTCCAGCGGGATCCCGGCGAGGTGCCCGCAGAGCGCGGCCAGCTCGGCGTCGCCACCGGGCGAGGGCAGCGCCATCCGGTGGATGTGCCGGTCGAGGTCGAAGTCGTCGTCGTTGACCCACACCGGGTGGTCGATGCCGAGCGGCACCTGCTTGAGCTTGCGGTGGAACATCGGGACGCCCTCGATGCGACGCTCCAGCTCGTCCTTGAACTTCTTGAAGTCGTATCCGTCCGGGACCGTCTCGGGATCCAGCACGATCACCCCGCAGACGTGCAGCAGCTGCGCGGAGGTCTCCAGGTAGAGGAAGCTCGCATCGAGGCCGCTGAGTCTGTCCATGGGCGAATCCTAAGGCCGAACAAGAACACGTTCTACCTGTTCGGTGGTCGGTCATCTCACATCGGGCCGGGTGTGACCGGGCACTAACCTTCAGCCATGTCCGTCTGGTCCTACCGAGGTCGTCAGCTGGCCTACGCCGCATTCGCGCTGAACGCGGTGAGGCCCGCGAGGAACCGCTACGCCGCCATCCCCGCCTTCGCCGCCGGTTGGCTGGCCACGGAGCTGGCCCCGCAGTGGCTGGCGGTCACGGCCGCGGACACCGCCGCCGAGCTGACCGTACGACGCCGGCGCAACGGGCACGCCGACCGGCTCGGCCTGGCCCTGGCCGCGACCACGGGGGTTGCCCTCGGGTGGCTGATCGTCAACGCCAACCGCTCGGCCACGCACGTCGAGACGACGCTGCGCGACGGGCTCGGCGAGGACTACGTCGACGCCCTGGAGGACCTGCCGTCTGCCGAGGACCTCGCCACCCGGGTGCGTCAGGTGGCGCGGCCGTTCAAGATGGCGCGCCCCGGCGTGGAGGTCATCCGCGACATCAACTACACGGTGGGCGGGAAGCGGGCGCGGCTCGACATCTACCGGCCGAAGGACGCTGACCTCGAGGGCGCCCCGGTGCTGGTGCAGGTCCACGGCGGCGGCTGGACGATCGGCGAGAAGCACCAGCAGGGTCTGCTCCTGATGAACGCGATGGCCGAGCGCGGCTGGCTCTGCGTGGCGATGAACTACCGGCTCGCACCGAAGCACCCGTTCCCCGCGCAGATCATCGACGTCAAGAAGGCGATCGCGTGGACGCGCGAGAACATCGCCTCCTACGGCGGCGACCCGTCGTACCTCGTCATCACGGGCGGCTCCGCCGGGGGCCACCTGTCCTCCCTCGCCGCGCTGACGCCGGGGCTGGCGGCCTACCAGCCCGGCTTCGAGGACGCCGACACGAGCGTGGCCGGGTGCGTGCCGTTCTACGGCGTCTACGACGTGGCCGGGCTGACCGGTGACCGGCCGGCGAAGGAGCTCCGCGACGCGTTCCTCGGGCCCTGGGTCTTCAAGAAGGACCCCGTCAAGGACCACGAGGACTTCGTGCGGGCCTCCCCCATCGCCCACGTCTCGCCCGACGCCCCGGACTTCTTCGTGCTCCACGGCACCAACGACTCGCTGGTCGACGTCCGCCAGGCCAGGGCGTTCGTGGAGAAGCTCAAGGCCGAGTCGAAGGCGACCGTGACCTACGCGGAGTTCCCCGGCACGCAGCACGCGTTCGAGGTCTTCGGATCGATCCGCAGCCACCACGTGATCAAGGCGGTCGAGCGCTGGCTGCTCCACCACCGCGCGGTGTGGGAGCGCGACCACGCCCGGGAGGGCGACAGCCAGGACTCAGCCGCGGGGTAGCCCGAGGATCCGCTCGCCCGCGACGTTGCGCAGCACCTGCGTCGTCCCGCCCGCGATCGAGAGGCAGCGGGTGAGCAGCATCTCGTGCAGCGCCTCGCGAGCGAGGTCGTCGTCGGTGAAGACGCGGTCGCCGAGCATGCGTACGACGAGCTCGGCCGCGTCCTGCCGGCTCCGCACGCCGACGAGCTTGGCCACGCTCGACTCCGGACCCGGTCCCTGGCCGGCGATCGAGCGCAGCGTGGCCCGGTTCCCCAGCAGCTTGACCGCGGTGGCGAGCGCCACGGCGCGACCCACCTCGACGTCGTACTCGTGGTGCTCGGCCAGCAGCGCCACGGCCTGCTCCACGCTGGCGCCCAGCCGTGCGCCGGCCATGGCGACGCGCTCGTTGGCGAGGGTGGTGCGCGCGAGCTTCCAGCCGCCGTCGACCTCGCCCACGACGCAGTCGTCGGGGACGAACACGCCGTCCAGGAACACCTCGTTGAACATCGCCTCCCCGGTCATCTCCCGCAACGGCCGCACGTCGATGCCGTCGCCGGTCATGTCGACAAGGAAGTAGGTGATGCCGGCGTGCGCCTCTGCCTCGGGGTCGGTCCGGGCCAGGCAGATCGCCCAGTCGCGCCCGCTGGGCCATCGAGGTCCACACCTTCTGGCCGGTCAGTCGCCACCCGTCGCCGATCGCGAACCGCCTTCGTGCGCAGCGACGCGAGGTCGGACCCCGCGCCGGGCTCGCTGAACAGCTGGCACCAGATGATCTCGCCGCGCAGCGTGGGACCGACGAAGCGGTCGCGCTGGGCGTCGTCCCCGTGGGCGATGATCGTCGGCGCGGCCCAGCCCCCGATCATCAGGTCGGGACGCTCCACGCCGGCCGCCTCGAGCTCCTCGTCGATGACGAGCTGCTCGGCGGGTTCCGCGGCGCGACCGAAGGGCTTCGGCCAGTGCGGCATCAGCAGCCCGGTCTCGGCCAGCGCGGCCTGGCGCTCGGGGGCCGGGAGGGCGGCGATCCGCTCCGCCTCGCCCCTGGCGTCGTCCCGGAGCTCGTCCAGCCCGGCGAGCTCGATGTGCGTCACCCGGCGGCGGCCCGCGGCGGCGAGCCCGGCCAGCCGCACGGCACCGGAGGCCGACGTGGGCAGCATCGCCCGGAGGCCGAGGGCGCGGCGCAGGTAGAGGTGGGCGTCGTGCTCGAAGGTGAAGCCGATCCCGCCGAGGACCTGGATGCAGTCCTTGGCGACCTCGACCGCCGCGTCGAACGCAGTGACGGCGGCGATGGTGGTCGCCAGCTCGGAGGCCTCCGGCGACTCGTCGTACGCCCGGGCGGCGTCCCACGCCACCGCGGTCACCGTCTCGGAGGTCTCCAGCATCTCGGCGCACAGGTGCTTGATCGCCTGGAAGGCCCCGATCTTCCTGCCGAACTGCTCGCGCACGCCGGCGTACTCGACCGCCATGTCCAGGCACCACTTCGCCACGCCCGACGCCTCGGCGGCCGCGAGCGTGACGAGCACGGCGCGGACACGGGCCGGGTCGACGTCGAGCACGTCGCCGCCCTGCACAGTCCCGATCGCCGTACGACGGGTCAGGTCAGGACTCGTCCCGGGGCGCAGGTCGGAGCCGTCGAGAGGGGCCAGCCGCACCTCGTCGTCGGAGACCACGAGCGCGTGCGTGGCGCCGGGGGCGCCGTGCACGACCTCGCCGAGAGCGAGGGCGATCCGCTTGTCCCCCACGTCCCCCAGGACGACCGAGGCCACGGCCGAGCCGAGCAGGGATCCCGGGACCAGGGCGCCGGCGCAGGCCTCGACGGCCACGGCGAGGTCGAGCAGCGAGCCGCCGTCGGCCACGATCGAGAACAGCCCCATCTCGGCGGTGGCGGACGAGATCTCCTCGAATCCTGCTGCGGGGTCGTCCTCGGCGGCCCGGACAGCGGCGACGGCGTCCAGCGAGGCGGCCCACTTGCCGAACGCCTCCGCGACCTCGCGGTGGTCGTCGCTGATCCCGATCGGCACGGCTGCTCCTCAGAAACTCTCGGGTTGAGCTTGTCGAAACTAGAACGTGTTCCAGTCATTCTGCCACGACTCCTGGGACGTACGCTCCCCGCGTGAGCGAGATCCCTGCCGACCTGCTGGCCCACGCACGGGCGGCGAAGGGCTTCATGCCGGAGGACGAGGGCGCGCTGCTGCACCGCACGGCACTGGCCCACCTGACCGAGGGGCCGGCGCTCGAGGTCGGCACGTACTGCGGCAAGTCGGCGATCTGGCTCGGCGCCGCGGCCCGCGCTACCGGAGGCACGGTGTTCACCCTCGACCACCACCGCGGGTCGGAGGAGAACCAGGCCGGGTGGGAGCACCACGACGCCTCGCTGGTCGACGACGAGTTCGGGCTGATGGACACCCTCCCGGTCTTCCGCAGGACGATCGCGCGGGCGGGACTCGAGGACGAGGTGGTGGCGGTCGTCGGGCGTTCGACCACGGTCGCACGGCACTGGCGCACGCCGCTGGCCCTGCTCTTCATCGACGGCGGGCACGCGGAGGTGCACGCCCAGAACGACTACACCGGGTTCGCGCGGTGGCTGCAGCCCGGCGGTGCGCTCGTGGTCCACGACGTCTTCGAGCGACCGGAGGACGGTGGGCAGGCGCCCTTCCACGTCTGGCAGCGGGCGGTCGCGGGCCGAGCCTTCACGCCCGAGGAGACTGTCGGCTCGATGCGGGTACTGGTCAGGACCTCAGGAGCGGCCGGCGAAGACGTCGGCTGAGCCCCAAGGGCAGTCAGTCCGCGACGTCGACGTGCACGTGGTCGCGATGCTCGAGGATCCGGGCAGCTCGCCGTGAGCGTCCGGTCGTGTCGACGTCGTAGTCGCGCCACCCCTCGGCGCCACGCCGCGCTGTCCAGATCCGGTCGTCGAAGATCACGGTGTCGATCGCGAGACGTTCGGCATGGGCGACGAGGTAGAGCGCCATGGCCCACCCGGCAGCCCGCTGCGCCGGGTTGATCGGCCGGAAGAAGACGTCGATGGCCCGGCCCTCGTAGTGCGCAGAGCCGGACTGGTGCCCTCCGGACACACCTCCGCGGGCGAAGCCGCCCAGCCGCTGCGGGCCGAACTGCCGCAGGATCTCCCGGCGTACGACGGCCGCCCGGGCAGTCAGCCCGCGTCGGTCCAGCCGGTCGGGCTCCTCGTCGTCGGCTCCTCCGTGGATGCACGACAGGGATGCCGGCGGGAGCCTCTCTCCATCGCCGTCGGCGGCCGCGCGGGTCAGTGCCTCGGCCTCCGCCTGCGACAGCTCGGTGGTCCTGCCCCCCTTCTCGAGCGTGCAGTCCGCCGCGATGCCGGGCACCAGCTGCTCGACGTCGGTGAACCGCACCACGGCCAGGACCGCGAGCAGCGCGATGATCGCTGCGCACGTCGCTGCGATCCCGACGCGATCGGAGATCCAGGTCTTCACCAGGCCATCCTCCGGAGTCGGACAACCTCGACTCGAGACCCGCTCAGAATCGGCCGGCGACGACGTCGAGCGACTCCTCCGGGCAGCCGCACTCGAGCGCGATCGCCGGGAAGTGCGGCGCCAGCGTGTCGCCGCGCATGATCCCGCTGGCGGGGCTGGTGCGCGACAGGGCGTCGGTCGCCAGGATCACCGCCGCGGCGGTGTACGTCGTCTGCTCGGCCGGCCAGAAGACGTCGTCGGGGTGCACCGACCCGGTCCAGTAGCTGCCGTTCTCGTGCCGCAGGTGCTGCATGTCGGCGTACAGCTCTCGTGCTCGCGGGTCGTCGAGGCTGTCCAGCGCCATCGCCAGCTCGCAGGTCTCGGCGCCGGTCACCCACGGGTTGGTCGACACGCACCGCACCCCGAGCCCGGGCATCACGAACTCCGCCCAGCGTCCTTCGATCAGCTCGTGGCCGGCGGCACCGCGCACGGCACCGCCCAGCAGGGGGTAGTACCAGTCCATCGAGAACTCGGCCTTGTCGAGGAAGAGGTCACGGTGCTCCCGCAGCGCGTGGCCGAGCCGGCCGCCGCTCAGCTCCCACTCCGGCTGCGACTCGCCCACGAGCTCGGCGAGGGCGACCCCCGCGCGCAGCGACTGGTACATGCTCGACGACCCCGCCAGCAGCGCCTCCCGGTTGACCCGCGCCGGCCCGTGCTCGTCCCACTCCTGGGACCAGCAGATCCCGCCGAACGGCAGCTGCATGCCGGTGACGAAGTCCAGCGCACGACGTACGACGGGCCAGCAGCGCTCGACGAAGACGAGGTCGCGGTGCAGCAGCCAGTGGTGCCACAGCCCGACCGCGAGGTAGGCCGACATGTTGGTCTCACCGCTCGCGTCCTCGACGGTGCCGTGCACGATCTTCATCGGCCAGGAGCCGTCGTGGCGCTGACCCCGCAGGCACCACTCGTAGGCCGCCTCGGCCGCTGCCGTCTCCCCCGCCACGTCGAGCGCCATGGCGGCCTCGACGTGGTTCCACACGTCGACGTGCTCGCCGACGGTCCAGGGCACGGCGCCGTCGGACTCCTGCATCGACACGATCGACGCGGCCGTCGCGGCCACCTGGTCTCGCGAGAGGATCCCCTCGAGGGAAGGGATGTCGTGGCGGCGCCTCATGCGGGGGACGGCAAGTCCCCGGGCTTGCGCAGGTAGAGCACCATGCTCTTCCCGATCACCGGGTTCAGCGCCTTCTCCGCCCCACGGGTGAGGATGCTCCACCCGGGCGTGCGCATGATGTCCCACACCAGCACGTGGTGGTAGGCCTTCACCAACGGGTTCTCGTCGTTGTCGACGCCGACGGCGCACTTGAGCCACCAGTACGGCGCGTGCAGTCCGTGGGCGTGCGACTTGCCGTCGTACTCCATGCCGGCGTTGACCAGCTTCCAGATCAGCTCCTGGTCGGTGTAGATGCGGATGTGGCCGCCCGGAGTGTTGTGGTAGTCGGCCGACAGCCGCCAGCAGACCAGCTCGGGGAGCCATCGAGGCACCGTGACGGCCATGGTGCCGCCCGGGCGCAGCACCCGCACGAGCTCCTGGATCGCCCGCGTGTCGTCGGGGATGTGCTCGAGCACCTCCGAGGCCACCACCCGGTCGAACTCGCCGTCGGCGAAGGGGAGCGACAGCGCGTCACCCTGCTTGATGTCGGCCTCGGCGCCCGCGGGCACCTCACCCGCCTCCTTCATCGCGCCGAAGAGCTCGAGCACGTCGGCCAGCTCGTCGCCGTCCTGGTCGAAGGCGATGACGTCGGCCCCACGTCGGTACATCTCGAAGGCGTGCCGGCCCGCGCCGCAGCCCATGTCGATGACCCGGTCCCCGGGCTCGAGCCCGAGCCGCTGGAAGTCAACGGTCAGCACTGCGAAACCACCCTTTCGTAGGCCGCCGCTGTCTTCTCGGCGACCGCGTGCCAGCTGAAGTTCTCCTTGACCCGCTCGCGGCCGGCCCGGCCCATGCGTTCGCGGCGCTCGGGGTCGTCGAGCATGGCCGCGAGCGCCAGCTCCAGCTCGCCCACGTCCCCGGGGGTCACGAGGTCGGCACACAGGCCGTCAGGACCCACCACCTCCGGGATGGCGCCCGCCCTGCTCACCACGAGGGGCGTCTCGCAGGCCATCAGCTCGGCCGTCGGCAGCGAGAACCCCTCGTACAGCGAGGGCACGCACGCCACCTCGGCGGAGCCCATCACCTCGACGAGCTCGGCGTCGCTGATCCCGTTGACGAAGGTGACGTGCTCACCGATGCCGAGCCGCTCGATGAGGCGCTCGGTGCGCCCTCCCGGCGTCGGCCTGGTGACGAGCAGCAGCTCGACGTCGCGCTCGGTGAGCAGCTTGGCGAAGGCCTCGAGCAGCGTCGCGATGCCCTTCATCGGGGCGTCGGCGCTGGCCATCGCCACGATGCGCCCCGCGACCCGCTCCCGCGTCGGCGGCTGGAACACGTCGTCGACGCCCAGCGGGATCACCTGGATCTGCGCGTCGTCCACACCGAAGTCGTTGACGATGTCGTGGCGGCTGGACTCCGACACGGTCAGGATCGGGCCCACGGCCCGCGCCACCTTGGCCTGCATCCTCAGGAAGCCGTACCACCGCCGCAAGGTGAGGTGGTGCCACGGCCTCGTGGCCGCGGCAAGATCGATGCGCCGGTCGAAGGTGATCGGGTGGTGGATGCTCGTGATGAGCGGCAGCCCCATCCGCTGGATGTCGAGCATGCCGTAGCCGAGGACCTGGTTGTCGTGGACGATGTCGAAGTCGTCGAGCCGTTCGCGCAGCAGGCGCGCCGCCCGCTTGCTGAACGTCTTGGGCTCCGGGAACCCCGCCGTCCACATGGTCAGCACCTCCTCGACGTCGAGCAGGTCCCGGATCTCGCTCGGACGCGGCGTGCGGAACGGGTCGGGCTCGCGGTACAGGTCGAGGCTGGGCACCTTGGTCAGCACCACGCCCTCGTCGAGCTCGGGGTAGGGCTGGCCCGAGAAGACCTCCACGGTGTGGCCGAGCGCGGTCAGCTCGCGACTGAGGTGGCGGACGTAGATTCCCTGACCGCCGCAGTGAGGCTTGCTGCGATAGGACAACAGAGCGATGCGCACTAAAGAGGCCGTTTCGGTCGGGATCGGGCGGGGCAGATTGTCTTGGCATGGGCACGGTACGACACGCGTCCGTAACTGGAACGTGTTCTGATTATGCCGGATATCGCTGCTAGCCTCGTTTGAGGTTCGACACAGTGTCCGGTCCAGCAGAGGAGGGATCCGTGGCGACCGTCAGCTCGCTCAGCATGGACGACCTCGGATCGGCCGCACAGCGTGACCGCCGCCGGCGCATCCTCGACGCCACCATCGCCCTCGCCTCGAAGGGCGGCTTCGACGCCGTCCAGATGCGAGCGGTCGCCGAGCGGGCCGATGTCGCGCTGGGCACGCTCTACCGCTACTTCCCCTCCAAGATCCACCTGCTCGTCTCCGCGCTCGCGCGGCAGTTCGAGGAGACCGAGGCCTCGCTCGGGCGCAAGCCGATCCCCGGCGACACCCCTGCCGACCGCGTCAGCTGGGTGCTCTCCCGCGCCACCCGCAGCATGCAGCGCGAGCCGCAGCTCACCGAGGCGCTCACGCGGGCCTTCATGTTCGCCGACTCCACGGTGGCGGGCGAGATCCACGTCGTCGGCCTGCGGCTGACCAGCATGCTCAACCGGGCGCTGCAGGGCTCCGACTACGTCGAGGGCGCCGAGCCCACCGACCGCGAGATCGCGGTCGCCCGCGTCATCAGCGACGTCTGGCTCTCCGCCCTGGTCTCCTGGGTGACCGGCCGCAGCAGCGCCGACGAGGTCTCCGACCACCTCGACACCGCAGTCCACATGCTCCTGCGCTAACCGCAGCCGAAGGCTGCCCCTGCCGACCGGGGAGTTGTGGTTGGTCGGCGCGCGCGTCAGCGCCCCCTCGACCAACCAGAAGTCCCCGTCGGCGTCGCCTTGGCCAACCAGAAGCCCCTGTCGGCGTCTTTGACGCCGCCGAAGGCGTGGGTGGCGGTGGCGCCGCCGTCGATGGCGAGCTCCGCGCCGGTGACGAAGCTCGACTCGTCACTGGCGAGGAAGACGTACGCCGGGGCGATGTCGGAGGGGTGGCCGACGCGCTTGAGGGCGACCTTGCTGGCGCCGAACTCCATCGCCGCGTCACCCCCGTGAACCCGGGTCATCGGGGTGTCGATCATGCCGGGGTGCACCGAGTTCACGCGGATCCCCTTGGGCCCGAGCTCCATGGCGGCGGCCTTGGTCATGCCGCGGATGGCGAACTTGGTCGCGGAGTACGCCGTGCAGAACGCCATCCCGGCCAGTCCCTCGATCGAGGAGGCGTTGATGATCGAGCCGCCGCCGTTCTTGCGCATCGTGCGGGCCACGGACTTCATGCCGAGGAAGCAGCCGAGCTGGTTGACGTTGACGAGCAGCATGTACTCCTCGACCGTCATCTTCTCGACCTCGCCGAAGCGGAGGATGCCGGCGTTGTTGACCAGCACGTTGACCGGGCCGAACCGCTCGTTGGCCTCCTCCACGAGCGCCTGCCACGAGGCCTCGTCGGAGACGTCGTGGTGGCGGAAGTACGCCGCGTCCCCCAGCTCGTCGGCGAGCAGCTGACCGGGCTCGTCGGCCACGTCGGCGATGACGACCTGGGCCCCCTCCTCGACGAAGGCGCGGGCGATCGCGGCGCCCTGGCCCTGGGCGGAGCCGGTGACGATGGCGCGCTTGTCGGCGAGACGGTTCATACGGGCTCCTGGGGCTGGAGGGACATCACGGAGTCGGCCGCGAAGCCGACGGAGGGATCGCGGTCGGCGAAGAAGCTGCCGAGCTGGTCGTCGAGCTGCGCCAGATCCCACAGCTCGCCGCTCGCATCGAAGCGCTGCTCGACCACAGGCGCGGCGAGCAGGGCGACCATGCCGCCGTACACGACGAAGACCTGGCCGGTGATGCTCGCGGCGGCGGGCGAGGCCAGGTAGGCGACGAGCGGGGCGACGTGCGCCGGCGAGTAGGGGTCGACGCTCCGGCCGGACTCGTCGTCGCCGAAGACGTCGGCGGTCATGGCGGTGCGGGCCCGGGGGCAGATCGCGTTCGCACGGACTCCCACCCGGGAGAGCCCTCGCGCGGTCGTCAGGGTGAGTGCGGTGATCCCCGCCTTGGCGGCGGCGTAGTTGGCCTGCCCCGGCGAACCGGTGAGGAACGCCTCGGAGGCGGTGTTGACCACGGCGGCGTCGACGGGCTCGCCGGTCTCCTTGAAGCGCCCGCGCCAGTACGACGCAGCGTTGCGCGACAGCAGGAAGTGGCCGCGCAGGTGGACCTTCAGGACGAGGTCGAACTCCTCGTCGGTCATGTTGAACAGCATCTTGTCGCGGGTGATGCCGGCGTTGTTGACCACTACGTCGAGCCGACCGAGCCTCTCGGTGGCGGCCACGAGCAGGGCGTCGGCGGTGGCCCGCTCCCCCACGTCGCCGGGTACGACGAGCGCCTGCACCCCCAGGCCGCGCACTTCCTCCGCGGCGTCCTCCGCGGCACCGGGCAGGTCGTTGAGCACGACGTCCGCACCGGCGCCGGCCAGCGCCAGCGCCTCCGCACGACCGAGTCCTGCCCCGGCCCCGGTGACGACGGCGACGCGGCCTTCCAGCGATGGCGTGCTCATGAAGGTCCGCTCACGCCTCGACGATGGAGATGGCGGACTTCGGGCAGGAGGCGACGGTCTGCTCGATCAGCGCCTGGTTCTCGTCGGTCACAGTGTCGTCGAGGACCTGCAGGTTGTCGTCGTCGTCGATCTCGTAGTGGTCTGGCGCGAGCGCCTCGCACATGGCGTTCGACTCGCACAGGTCCCAGTCGATCTGGATCTTCTTCATGACTCCTCCTAGCTCGCAGTTCCGGGAAGCCCGGCCATCTTGCGGTGGTCCCAGCTGGCCACCTTCTCGGGCTCGACGATGATCCCGACGCGCTTGCGGGCCTGCTTCTCGACGATCTCGTCGCCGAAGTCGCCGAGGTCGACGTCGCCGGCCATCTTCTTGGCCACCCGGGCCCCGAGCGCCCGGATGTCGTCGTACTCCTCGAGCAGGGTGGCCCGACCCGTGACGCTCACTCCGCGCAGCTCCATGTAGTCCTCGCCGTCCTCGACCAGGCAGGTGATCCGCGCGTCGCGGCGCAGGTTGGTCACCTTCTGCGAGGCGCCGTAGGTCCAGAACGCGATCCGGCCCTCGTCGAGCACGTAGAACAGCGTGGTCAGGTGGGGTGCCCCGTCCGGTCCGATCGTGGCGACCTGGACCTTCATGTCGCCGGCGAGGAACTCCTCGATCTCCGCCTCGCTCATCGCGACGGCGCCACGCCCTCTCGCCATCTCTCAGCTGCCGTCGCTGGAGTGGCCGGGGAAGGTGCCCTGGTCGGGGAAGATCAGGGGCGCGGCGTTGTTGACCGCGGTCGCGACCTCGCCGAACCCGACCGCGATGAGCCGCACCTTGCCGTCGTACTCGGTGATGTCACCGGCCGCGAAGATGCGGGGCAGGTTGGTGCGCATCGCGGTGTCGACCTTGATGTGGCGCTTGTCGAACTCGATCCCCCACTCCTTCATCGCGGAGAGGTCGGCCACGAAGCCGAGCGCCGCCACGACCGACTGTGCGGGCTTGGTGAGGACCTCACCGTCGCTGGTGGTGATCTCGACGCTCTCGACGTGGTGCTCGCCCCGGAGGGCGGTGACCTGGGCCTTGGTGATGACCTCGGTGCCACCCGCGAGCACGGTGTCGACGGTGGCCTGGTGGGCGCGGAACTGGTCGCGCCGGTGCACCAGCGTCACCGTGGTGCAGATCGGCTCGAGGGCCATCGCCCAGTCGAAGGCGCTGTCGCCGCCACCGACGATCACGACGTCACGTCCGGCGTACTCCGCGAACGACGGGACGAAGAACACCAGGCCCCGGTCCTCCCAGCCGTCTCCCGCCGGCAGCGGCCTGGGGCTGAACTTGCCGATGCCCGCGGTGATGATGACGACCTTGGTCTCGATGGTGGTGCCGTCCTCGAGCTCCATCACGACGCCCTCGTCGTCGGCCTTGAGCGTGGTGGCCGTCCGGCCGAGGAGGTACGTCGGGTCGGCGGACGCGGCCTGCTCCACCAGCTGCTCGACGAGCTCGCGCCCCTTGACGGTCGGGAAACCGGCGACGTCGAGGATCTTCTTCTCCGGGTAGAGCGCCGTGACCTGGCCGCCGATCTCGGGCAGCGAGTCGACCAGCGTGACGCTCATGCCGCGGAAGCCCGCGTAGTAGGCACCGAACAAGCCGGCCGGGCCCGCCCCGACGATGAGCAGGTCGGTCTCGACGTCCGCCAACGACTTGCTCCCTTCGAAACTAGAACGTGTTCTAGGCTATCAAAGCTGCTTGATGTCGGACACACGCCAGTCCTGACCCGACCGGGTCAGGGTCATCTCGAGCCGGCTCGTCAGGAGATTCTGTTTCCCCGACTTGCCGCTTGCCAAGATGTTGAGGAAGACGAGCGCGACCACCTTGCGATCGCTGGCCGACACCACGGAGGTCGAGCTCACCGCCGCCTTCTGATTCACCTGGTTCGCGATGGCGTTGGCCCGGGCCCGCGCCAGGGTGTCTGCGTACTCCTTGCGGAACGACGGCGCCAGGAGCTTCTCCGCGTCCTCGGCGTGCTTGTCGAAGCTCTTCCAGTCGTAGCTGAAGATCTCCTTGGCGAGCGTGGAGGAGGCCTGCAGACCTTCGTCACGGGCCGATGCCGAGGCGATGACGTCGTCGGAGGAGGTGTCCCCACTGCGGTTGTTGCTCCACACGCCCGTGCCCACCAGCGCGGCCAGGAGCAGCGCGCAGACGACGATCAGGCTGATCAGCAGCCGCTTGCTGGCGAGGAACGGGACCCGCTCCTCGGCGTCGACCTCGGTCTCGGGCTCGTGGACCTCGGGCTCGGGCGCCGGAGGCGGTGGCGGCTCCTCGTCGACGACCGGGTCCGGGACCGGCTCCGGCGACCTCCTCCGGCGGCACGCCGGCCAGGTCGCTCTGGCAGTAGCGGCACTTGATCGCCGCCTTCTTGATCGTCTCGGCGCAGAAGGGGCAGAGCTTCTCGTCGGGGGCGAGGTCCACGGAGTCGCCGGCGTCGGTCATGTCAGCTCACGAACTGGAGGTCGGAGGTGAGCCACTTCCCGCCCTGGCGGACCATGGACAGCTTCAGGCGGTAGTAGCGCGGCTCGGCCTTGCCCTTGGTGGACTTGTTGCTGACCTGGGAGTCGGCAGCCACGAACACGACGGCGTTGGTGTCGTCGATGTCGCCCACACCCGCGGAGAGCACCTTGCCCGTGGAGACCGCCTCGGCGGTCTGCGCCGAGGACTTCAGGTTCGCCCTGGCGCCGTCGTACTGGGTCTTGAACGGACCCCGTCGCACCCGCCAGCACCTTGTCGATGAGGGGGTCCATGTTCTTGTGGTCCACGGTCAGGAAGGCGAGCGTCTCCGCCTTCGCGGCCTTGGTCACCTCGTCGTACTGGCGAGAGAGCACTCCCGCGCGGGAGTCGCCGGTGTCGGCGTTGGCGCCGCGGACCGCGAAGACGACGATCCCGGCCACAAGGACCAGGGCAAGGACGATGAGCACGAGGTTGACGACTCGCCAGGAGGTGCTCGATGGTCCTGCGTTGTCGGCAGGATCAGTCACCGGCCGTCACCGGACGGTCCCGTCAGCAGCCACTTCCACGAGTCGTCGCCGAACACTGTGTGCAGTCCTCCCTGGGATCCCAGCACCAGCGAGCTGCCACCCGAGTCGACCACGCCGGTTTTCGCATCGTACGGCGCCACACCATAGCTGCGGCCCGGTGACGCGGCCGAACCCGACTTGGGAGCGTGGTTGAAACCGCGCATGGACAGCGGCGGACCGGACTTGCACTGGGCGGGGTAGATCGGTCCGTCGCTGGTGTCGGCGGAAGGGCGCCACGTCGACGGGGGCTTGTAGCCCTTGGTGCAGGCCGGCACGTTGTTGTTGAACTGCAGGTTGATGTGGCCGTACCCGTCACCGGGCGTTCCCGTGAAGCCAGCAGCGATCACGTGGGGGAAGAGGACCAGCATCTGACGAACTGCCGGCAGGTTCGCGACGAACACCTGGTTGGTCGTCACGAGGTTGGACAGGAAGACCGGCAGGGTCGGCTCGAGGCCCTTGAGCAGCGAGTCCACCTCCCGCGCAGCGGGGGCCCCGCCCTGGAGGATCGTCCGGATGTTGGCATCGGAGGTGCGCAGCGTGCCGGTGAGGTCGGCCAGCCCGCGCGAGAACGCGTAGATGTCCTTCTCGTGGTCTGCCTGGGTCTGCAGCACGGTGCGCCCGGTGTCGAGCAGCGTGATCGTCTCGTCGGTGTTCGCCGCCGCGGTGTCGACGAACTGCGAGCCCGAGTCGACCATCCGCTGCAACGGGTTGGCCGTGTTGCGGAACATGGTGCCGGCCTCGCCGATCACGGTGGACAGCTCGGTGCCGTCGACGGAGGTGACCATCGAGTTCATCTGGGTCAGCAGCACCTCCTCGCTCATCGGCAGGCTGGACTTGTCGCCCTTGATGACGTCGCCCGTCTTCGCGTACGGCGGCTTGTCGTCGGGCGGCTCGAAGTCGAGGTACTGCTCCCCCACGGCCGAGAGGTTGTGCACGTGCATCTTGGTGTCGAGCGGGACCTTCGTCCCGTCCTTGAGGGCGAGATCGACGAGCAGGCCGTTGCGGGTGACGTGCATGCCGGAGACCTTGCCGACCTTGACGCCGCGGTAGGTGACCTCGCTCCCGGTGAACAGTCCCCCGGACGTGGGCAGCGTGGCCTGGATGGTCAGCCCACGGCCGAGCAGGCGGTCGGTGAGGCCGAGGAAGCTGCTGGCCACGTAGACGATGCCGACCGCGCTGAGCACCACGAAGGCGATCAGCCGGATCCTCACGCCGCGGGTCATCTGTCGACCACCTCCCCCGAGTCCGAGGAGGCCGCCCAGACCGCCACCACCGGACCGCCGCCGCGACGGAGCCTCGTGCCGCCGGTCGATCCCGTGCCGGTGCCGAGGTCAGGAAGCGGGAGCGGGTTCTTCTTCGACGCCTTGCTCCCGGGCGGGCAGAGGAGGTCCACGACGTCCTGCGGGGCGACGGCACAGACGGTCGCCTTCAGCGCCGGGGAGAGCGCCTCACAGGCAGGCGCGAGAGGTAGCGCGCTGCACAGGCTGAGGACGTTCGGCAGCACCTCGCCGGGCGACGAGATGACCTTGTTGAGGTCGATGTCCATGTGGAACAGCGCGTTGGCGTAGTCGCCCCTGACGATGTTGCCGGCCTCCCTGGGGAACGGGAAGCTGGCCAGCATCGACAGTCCGGGCGCCAGGCTGTCGCCCGCGTCGCCCAGCTTGGTCAGCGTGGGCTGCAGGTGACGCAGCGAGGCGACGATGTTGTCGGTGCTGGCGTTGAGCACCCTGGTGCCCACGACGCCGAGGGCGTCGAGCTGGCGCAGCATCGTCATGAGTGCCTTGTGCTGCCGGTTGAGCACCTTGAGCGCCGGCCCCATGCTGTCGATGGCCTCGCCGATGACGTCCTTCTCCTTGACGAGGGTCGAGGAGAGCCGGTCGATGGACTCCATCGCGGCGATGATGTCGTCCTTCTGGTGGTTGAGCCCGCCGATCATCCGGTCGAGGTTGCCGAGCAGGTGCCGGGCCTGGTCCGTCCGCCCGTTCATCATGTTGTTCAGCTCGACGCTGATCGTCTTGAGCTGCCCGATCCCGCCGCCGCTGAGCAGCATCGACAGCGCGCCCAGCACCTCTTCGACCTCGGGGTTGCGGCTCGTGCGCGCGATCGGGATGAAGTCGCCCTCGGAGAGCCGCTTCGAGCTCGCCGTACCGGGGGCGGGTTCGACCAGGGCGATGTACTTCTCGCCCAGCAGGCTGGTCTGGCGTACGTCGACCTCGACGTTCTCGGGCAGCTTGATGTCCTTGCGGACCAGGAAGGTCACCCGAGCGTGCCAGCCCTTCCGCTCGACCTCGGTCACCCGGCCCACCACCACGTCGTTGGCCATCACCTCGGTGCGGGGCACGACGTTGAGGGCATCGGCGAAGTCGGCGCTGACCTGGTAGGCGTCGTCCCTGCTGACCACGCCTCCGGGGAGCGGCAGGTCGTAGGCACCGTCGAACTTGCAGCCCGTCGCCGTCAGCACGGTCACGAGCAGCAGGGCCACCGCGGCGAACCCACGTGGCGTCAGGGACCGAAGGGCTCTCATTGCGAGTTCCCCGCCTTCAGCGAGTTGAGCAGCCCGTCCAGCGTGGTGGGGGGAGCCGTGCCACCCAGCTTCAGCTGGGCCGGCGCGCTGTGGTTCTGCGACGGGTCGGCACCGAGCTGGTCCGCGAACGGCTTGGTGATCGTCTTCAGCAGCTCGCAGGTCTGGTCGCCCGACGCGCCGGGGAACTCCCCGGAGTTGTAGATGATGTCGCACAGCATGTTGCCGAGGTTGGCGCCGTTGGGTCCCGCCTGGATGCGCGATCCGATGGACTTGGACTTGTTGTCGTAGGCGACGGTCAGGTTGTCCAGGCCCAGGGCACCGATCCGCGTCAACGTGTTGAGGTCGTCCTTGTGTCGGGCGAGGACGCCGAGGAGCCTGGTGAGCTCCTGGACGTCCTTCTGCACCATGCTGCGGTTGTCGTGGACGAAGGTGCGCACCGTGCCCACGGCCCTGGCCAGGGCGGCGAGCGCCTTCGCGAGCTGGCCGCGGTCGGCGGCGAGCTGTTGGGAGACCGAGGTCAGGTCCGACATGAACCCGTCGACGAACTTGTCGTTCGCGGCCAGCGTGTCGGTGAGCTGTGACATGTTCTTCACCGAGTCGAACAGCGGACCGCTGCTGTCGCCAAAGGTCTGGACGGCCTGCGAGAGGTTGAGCAGCGTCTGGTTGCCGAGCTGGCCGTTGCCCCGAAGCGCCTTCGCGCCCGCGCTCAGCAGCGTGTCGAGGGAGCCGTCCTTGTTCGCCCCGTTGGGCCCCAGCGCCTGGGTCAGGTCCGACAGGCTCTGGTAGATCCGGTCCAGCTCGACCGGTGTCCCGGTCTTGGGCAGCGCGATCCGGGCGTTGTCCTGCATCACCGCCCCGCCGGTGTAGGCGGGCGCGATCTGCACGAAGCGGTCTGCGGTCAGCGTCGGGGTGACGATCGCCGCCTTCGCGTCCGCGGGCAGCTTGTAGGTGTCGTCGTACTCCATGGACACCCGCACCCGGTCACCCTCGGGCACGACCGCGGTCACGGTGCCGATGTTGACGCCCATCACCCGGACCTCGGAGCCCTTGTAGATGCTGACCGTGCGGTCGAAGTACGCCGTCATGTGGCGGCTGCCGGCAGCGTTGCCCTGCAGCGTGAAGAAGGTGGCTGCGACCAGCAGCACCACGACCGCGATGGTGAGCAGCCTTCCGGATGGGCGCGTCATGATCCCGGCCTCTCGCCCTGCTGGAACTCGTGCGGGTTGGCGATGCTGCCGAGGTTCGGCACGAACGCGTCGAACCACGGGCCGGTGCCGATGATGTTGATCAGGATCGAGGCGTACGGCGTGAGGTTCGTCAGCGTCGTGTCGATCTGCTTCTCACGGGCACGCAGGAAGGTCAGGGCGGTGTCGAGCTGCTTGAGCGCGTCGCCGATCTGGGCCTGGTTGTCGGTGGCCACGCCGCGGAGCTGGACCGCGAGCTTCTCGGCGTTCACCAGCAGCGCGTGGATGGCGTCACGGCGGGCGATCAGCTCCTTGAACACCAGCTCGCCCTGCTTCATCAGCGTGACCAGGTCGCCGCGGCGCTGCGAGAGCAGCTCCGTGACCCTGTCGGCCCGGCCGAGCAGCTGCTGGATCGAGTCGTCACGCGTCGCGATCGCGCGGGAGATCCGCGAGAGGCCGGTGAAGGTCGACTGGATGTGAGGGCTCGCGGCGTTGAGGGTGTCGCCCATGGTGGTCAGGGCCTGGGAGAGCCGCGGGATGTTGATGGCCTCGGTGGTGGTCGTCAGCTCGCTGAGCGTCGCCACGATGTCGTAGCTGCCGTTGGTCCGGCTGACCGGGATGGTGTCCCCGCCGTCCATCTCGCCGCCCCCCTTGGGGGTCAGCTCGAGGTACTTCTCCCCCAGCAGGTTCAGCACCTGCACCGACGCCTGCGTCTTGTCGCCCAGCGTGGCGCCCTTGACGTTGATGTCGACGGTCACGTGGTCGCCGCTGATGTGGAGCTTGTCCACCCGGCCGACCCGGATGCCGGCGACCTGCACCATGTTGCCCTTGTGCAGGCCGCTCGCGTCGGCCAGCTGGACGTGGTAGCCGGTCCCCTTGAAGCCGGGGAACTTCTGCAGGTTGAACGCGGCTGCCATCACCACGAGCAGGACGACAAGGCTGATCGTGCCGAGCCGGAGGATCGAACCCTCTGTGTGCCGCGCCATCACGGATCACATCGCTTGGCGTTGCTGTAGAAGGAGAGGTTGTTCAGCTTCGCCTGGATGGGCGCCACCAGCGCGTTGAGCTCGGGCGTCCCGAGGTCGGGCAGGATGATCTTGCCGCTGAAGTCACACAGGTAGTACTGGTACCAGGAGCCGTAGGTGCCCGTGCGCGTCTGCCGCGCCAGCATCTGTGGCAGCCGGTTGAGCACCTCGTCGAGCGCCGCCTGGTTGTCCTTCTTGTTGAGCGTGGTCATCACCCGTCGCAGCTGGGCGACGTCGGCCTTGAGGTAGGGACGGCCGAGCGTCAGCAAACGGGCCGTCTCGGCGGTGAGGCCGGAGAGGTTCGTGACACGAGGCGCCGATCGCCTTGCGGTCGTGGGAGAGGTTGGTCATCCAGTCCTTGAGCTGGACGACGAGCTCGCTGAGCTGTGCGTGCCGGTCGTCGACGGTCTTGAGCATCGCGGACAGGTTGTCGATCACCTGTCCGATCAGCTGGTCGCGGTCGGCCAGCGCGTTGGTCAGCGAAGCCGTGTTGCTCATCAGGCTGCCGATGGTCCCGCCCTCGCCCTGAAGCACCTTCACGAGGTTCAGGGACAGCTGGTTGACCTCGCTGGGGGTCAGCGCCTGGAACAGAGGCTGGAAGCCGTTGAAGAGCTCGGTGAGGTTCAGGGCCGGGGTGGTGTGCGAGGCCGGGATGGTGCCGCCGCTCGGCAGCCGCGAGGCGTCCGGCGCCCCTTGCTCCAGCGCCAGGTAGCGGTCGCCGACGAGGTTGAGGTAGCGCACGGAGGCGCGGGTCGCCGTGCTCAGCGGGAGGTCCTTCTTCACCTTGAAGGTGATCTCGGCGCTGTCGCGGTCCTTGATCTCGACGTCCTTGACCGAGCCCACGGTGACACCGGCGACACGGACGTCATCGCCCTTCTGGATCATGCTGGCCGTGGTGAAGTCGGCCTTGTACTCGGTCTCGCTGCCGAAGGCGAACGAGCCCATGATCGCCGTCAGGGTGCCGGTGACGATCACGCTGACGAGCACGAAGATGCCGAGCTTGATCGCCGCGACGGTGGTCTGGGTGTTGCGTCGGGTGGTCAATTGGGGTTCCCCCCTTCGGCCGTCTCCATGTTCGTGCCGTTGACGAAGTCCACCGGGCCGGGCAGCGGGACCGGTGGGTTGGGAAGGCCGTAGCACTGCGGGCCGCGGCGCTCGCCGTACTCGGGGAGGTCACGCTGGTCGTAGGGACGGTGCTGGGTGGCCGCCAGCGTCATGCTCTGGCGCACCCTGCCCCCGGCGAAGATCTCGTTGAGCCTGCCCGCGTAGCGGGCCGCGCCCTTGATCAGGCACGGCAGCTCGGGAGAGTAGGTGTCGAGCAGGCCCAGGAGTGGCTGGGACACCGCCGGCGCCCGGACGATGTCGGCCTCGTTCTTGGTCAGCACCCGGGTCGCGGTCTTGCCGAGGCCGGTGACGTCGGTGAAGAAGCCGTTCAGCTGCTGCTCCTTGGTGCTCACCGTGTGGGCCGTCGTGGTGGCGTTGCGGAGCAGTCGCACCAGGTCGGGCGCGGCGATGGCGTAGGTCTTGCTCACCTTGGCGAGCAGCACCATGTCCTGCTGCAGCGTGGGCAGGTGGACGTTCATCGTGGTCAGGTAGCTGTCGAGCTTCACGAACGTCTCGCCGAGCTGGTTCCCGCGCCCGCGGAGCGCCGTGGCCAGGGCGTAGAGCGTCGAGCTGAGGTCGGCGGGCCGGATCGACCGGAGCAGCGGGAACAGGTCGGCCAGGATCTTCTGCAGCTCGACGTTGGTGTGGACCCGCGACGAGGGGATCACGTCACCGCTGCTCAGCGCCTTCTCCGAGGGGTCGGCGGGGTCGACGATGTTGATGTACTTCTGGCCGAACAGGGTCGTGGGCAGGATGTCCACGCTGACGTTCTCGGGGATGTCCTTGGCCGCGGAGGGCGTCAGGTCGACCTTGATCACTGCTTGCTTGCCGTCGTTGCTGATGCTGTTCACGCGGCCCACGAGCGCACCGTGACGTCGGACGTCGCCGAACTGCGCCAGCTGCAGGCCGGCGTTCTCGGCGTTGATGGTCACGGTGGTGAAGTGCGTGAAGGCCTTGTTGTAGATCGCGATCGAGAACCCGATGAGCATCACCACGATCGTGATGAAGACGACGCCGGCCACGAAGAGCCGTCTGTGCTCGGCCTTCGTGTCGTGGGTGATGTTCACCAGCATCGTCGGCTACCCCGTGATCCGGACCGTCGTGGTGGAGCCCCAGATGGCGAAGCTGAGGAAGAAGTCGGCGACCACCACGGTCACGAGCGAGGTGCGGATCGCCTTGCCGACCGCCGTACCGACACCGGCAGGGCCACCCGAGGCGGTGTAGCCGTAGTAGCAGTGGATCAGGATGATCGCGACGGCCAGGAACATCAGCTTGAAGAACGACCAGAGCATGTCGATGGGCGGCAGGAACTGCAGGAAGTAGTGGTCGTAGGTGCCCACCGACTGCCCGTAGATGAGCGTCGTGATCAGGCGGGGCGAGAGGTACGACGCCGCCAGCGCCACGATGTAGAGCGGGATGACGGCGATGAACGCCGGCGATCATCCGGGTCGTGACCAGGAACGGCAGTGACGGGACCGCCATCACCTCGAGCGCGTCGATCTCCTCGGAGATGCGCATGGCGCCCAGTCGCGCGGTGTAGCCGCAGCCGACCGTCGCGGCGAGGGCGATGCCGGAGACGAGGGGAGCCACCTCGCGGGTGTTGAAGTACGCCGAGATGAACGCGGTGAACTTGGCGACGCCGATCTGGCTCAGCGAGGCATAGCCCTGGATGCCGACCTCGGTGCCGGCGAAGAAGGCCATGAAGGCGATGACGCCGACGGTGCCCGCGATGACCGAGAGCCCGCCGATGCCGAAGGCGACCTCGGCCAGGATGTTCAGGATCTCGCCCTTGTAGCGACGGATGGCGCGCGGCGTCCAGGCGAGAGCCTTGATGTAGAAGAGGAGCTGGTCGCCACGCGTCTCGACGCCCATGCGCCCCTGGTGCGTGAACTCCTTGCCGACTTCGGTGAATGCTGCCATCGCCTACAGCCCGTTCTGTGGGACGAGCTGGAAGTAGATCGCCGTCAGGATGGAGTTGAGCGCGAACAGGAGCATGAAGGCGATGATCACGGCCTCGTTGACCGCCTGGCCCACGCCGCGGGGCCCGCCGCCCGCCTTGAGCCCCTTGTAGGCGCCCACGATCGCGGCGAGGTAGCCGAAAAGGACAGCTTTCACCATTGAGATGTAGAGGTCGGGCAAGCTGGCGAGCGCGGTGAAGCTCGACAGGAACGCGCCGGCGGAGCCGTGCTGGATGATGACGGTGAAGAAGTAGCCGCCCCCGATGCCGGTGGCGATGACGATCCCGTTGATCATCAGCGCGACGAAGACCGTGGCGAGCACGCGCGGGACCACGAGGCGCTCGATCGGGTCGATCCCGAGCACCTCCATGGCGTCGATCTCCTCGCGGATCTTGCGCGCGCCCATGTCGGAGCAGATGGCCGAGCCGGCCGCGCCGGCGATGATGAGCGCCGCGGCGATCGGCGCCGCCTCGCGGACGACCGCCAGCACCGCCGTGGCACCGGCGAACGAGCGAGCGCCGAGCTGGCCGGTCAGGTTGCCGACCTGGAGCGAGATGACCGCGCCGAAGGGGATCGAGACCAGGATCGTGGGCATCAGGGTGACGCTGGTGATGAACCAGGCCTGCTCGATGAACTCGCGCGCCTGGAACTTGGTCGTGAAGACCGCCTTGGTGACGTCGGCGACCATCGCGGCAATCTCGCCGGGGCCACGGACGATCGACGCAGCACTGATGCCCATCCGTCACCTCCCTGGCTGTGGCGCGGGCCGCACCGAGCCGGCTCTCCCCGGTGGGCCGGCCAAATCTAGAACGTGTTCTCGTTTTGCGCAACCGCGCTGACGGCCCCTCTGGGACGGAACAACGAGCAGCAGGCACGCAGGTCACGGCGCCACCGTCAGGCCCGAGCCTGTGACGGCGACCACAAAGTACGACCGGTTAGGCCCAGTTCGACGGCAAATCCCACGAACCGTCATCGCCGTCTCAGGGGGTGGTACGACGTCGCGGGACTCGCCTGGATCGCGGGCGGCCAGGAGGAACAGGCGCACACGCCAGGACCGGTGGGCTGGACCTCGGGCGACCCGCCGGACGACAAGTGCCATGAATGCGTGCATCGGGGGCCGACAAGTGCCAGTGTCCACGTCAGCACGTCGCCGACCAGGCGGCGTAGGAACCACGAGGACGACACGATGCGCACACTTGCGGCCCTGGCGACGATCACCCTCTCGGCCGGCCTGCTGGCAGGCTGCGGGGGCTCGGACAGCGATGCGTACTGCAAGGAGCTGAAGTCCGACAAGGCGTACTTCGAGAACTTCAACGGCAGCAGCCCCGACGTCGCCAAGCTCGACGAGGCCTTCGACCGGATGCACTCGCTCGCGGACAAGGCTCCCGACGAGGTGGCCGACGACTGGAAGGTGCTCGACAACGCCCTCACCACGATCGACAAGGCGTTGAAGGAAGCCGGCATCACCTTCAAGGACCTGGCCAAGCTGCAGAGCGGCGAGACCCCTCCGGGCGTGAACCTCCAGAAGCTGCAGGCCCTCGGCACCAAGCTCCAGGCCCTGGGCGGCGCCAAGTTCGACAAGGCGGCCAAGGACATCGAGAAGCACGCCAAGTCCGAGTGCGGGGTCGACCTCGGCTCGTGACGAGGGGGTGACCCCGACGCCAGGGGAGAACGCGCCAGCGACCGTCGGCCTCCGGACCCGGATCGCGACACATCCGTCCGCGCTGCTGCTGGCCGCCCAGCTGCTCGCCGTGCTGGCCTATCCGTTCCTCGAGAGCTCGCGGGTCGGCTCGGCCGTCCTCGGCATGCTGTCGGTCATCGCCGTCGGCCTGGCGATGTGGGTGGTGCGCAGCACGCCGGCGCTCACCCTGGTGGCCGTGATCTTCGGGGCGCCTGCCGTCGTCATGACGTTGCTCGAGGGTGTCTACCCAGGTTCGGACGGGGTGGCACTCGCGTCGGCCCTGCTGCACGCGCCGTTCTACTTCTACGTCGCCTACAGCACCATCCGCTACCTGTTCCACGACGACCGCGTGACCAGCGACGAGCTGTTCGCCATCGGGGCCGCCTTCACCGTGGTCGCGTGGGGCTTCGCCTATGTCTACGTCGCGGTGTCGATCATCTGGCCCGGCTCGATCGAGCCGCTGGGGACAGGCTCGGTCCGGTTCTTCGAGCTGCTGTTCCTGTCGTTCACGACGCTGACCAGCGTCGGTCTCTCCGACATCCTCCCGGTCGACGCGCACGCCAGGTCGGTGATGATCCTCGAGCAGGTCGCGGGGGTGCTGTACGTCGCCATGGTCATCTCGCGGTTGGTGGCCATGACGGTGCGCAACCGCGACTAGGCCCCAGCGGCTGCCGCTTTATAGCCTGCAGCGGCAGCGAGCGATGGTCTGGGTAGCGCGCTCCCTTCCTGCGACGATCCCATGGTCGGCCGGCGCGCAGCCGTCCTGCCCGGGCCGCGTACCTCGGATGGCAGAGATGTCCGCCGTGACCTTGTGCGGGTTCGGCGAGCCCTGCTTCCATCTTTCCGACCGCAGTTGCTCTTCCGGCACTGGAGGACGTCATGCGCGGAAACGCCTCGGCCACCCTCTGCCTGCTCTTCGCGCTCGCCGCTTGTTCCGGCGCTCCATCCTCCGGCGAGTCGCAACCGAGCCGCGCCCCCGGCGAACGCGGGTCGAGCAGCTCCCCCGGCGAACCCGCGTCGAGCCGCTCACCCAGCCCACCGTCCTACAAAGGCAAGGTGGTCCGCGGCTGGCCGACCACCTCCAGGAACCGCGCGGGGGTCTACTCCTGGGACGGGACCAGCTGCGCCGGCAACGCCTGCGTCATGGGCTTCATCCACAACGGCTACGGCTCGGGGGACGTCACCCTCAACATCGAACGCGTTCATGGACGACGGCCGCCCGGCGCGGGATGGACGGCGGCCACCGTCGCCGGGCATGACGGGCTCTATCGACGGACCCAGCCCCGTGAGGAGGAATGGCTGGTCGAGATCGATGGCACCACGATCGCCATCGACCTGACGACGAGGCGTGGCACCAAGGTGATCGAGCGGGACGAGGCCCACGCCATCATCGACTCGATGAGCACGGACGAGCGGGACACCGCCCTCGGCTTCAGGCTCGTCTTCAGGCTCACGACGAACGACTGGGACTCCGGATAGGCGAGCACGACCGGTCAATCAGTAGTACCAGGGGAACGGTGACCAGTTCCTCGAGAAGCCGAGCCCGACTGGTCACGGCCCTCCTGGGCCTCGTCGGTCATGTAAGCCAGCCGGGTGGTCTCGCCGGCGAACAGCTGCTGGCCGACGAGCCCGTCGTCGATCAAGTTGAAGGAGTACTTCAGCGCGCGGAACCCATGGTCGGCCTTCAAACGGACCGTCGTGACGACGAGACGATCGACTGACGCGCGCCGTCAGTCCAAGCAAAACTCATTGCCCTCCGGGTCGGCCATGATGATGTGTCCGGCGCCGATGCCGCCGGGCTCGTGGCGCTCGAGGCGGGAGGCGCCCAGGCCGACGAGCCGCTCGGCCTCGGTCTCGAGCGCGGCCATCCGATCGTCCCCCTCGAGTCCCGGGGCGGCGCGGACGTCGAGGTGCACGCGGTTCTTCGCGGTCTTGCCCTCGGGCACCTTCTGGAAGAACAGCCGCGGCCCGACCTTGTCGGGATCGCTCACCGCGCCGTAGTCGTTGCGGTGGTCCTCCGGGACCCCCCAGGCGTCGAGGGCCTCCTGCCAGCTGGTGAAGGGAGGCGGTGGCGCCTCGGGCGGGTAGCCGAGCACCTCCCCCCAGAACGCCGCTCAACGCAGCCGGGTCGGCGCAGTCGAAGGTGACCTGGACCTCGCGGATCGTCACTTGCGTTGCCTCCATCATCTGGCGGAGCTCCTTCTTGAGCTCGGAGATCTCGTCACGGAGTCGGGCCGCGACCTCGAACTGGAGCTCGGCGGCGGCGGCGTGCATCTGCTCGGTGAGCTGCTGCACGAGATCGGCGAGGTCGCTGGACGGGAGGCCGGCCACGTCGGGCATCCGCTCCGTCATCTTGGACAGCCCCGGCACCGGGGCGACCTTCTGCTTGCCCTTGCCCTGGCCCCAGGTCGCGAGCAGCTCCTGGGTGTTCTCGTCCTCACGGGCGAGCATCTCGGTGATGTCGGCGATCTTCTTGCGCAACGGCTGCGGGTCGACCCCGTGGGCCCGGTTGAACGCGATCTGCTTGTCGCGGCGGCGGTTGGTCTCGTCGATCGCGCTCTCCATCGAGGCGGTCGTCTTGTCGGCGTACATCAGCACCTGCCCCGAGACGTTGCGGGCCGCACGGCCGATCGTCTGGATCAGCGACTTGTCCGAGCGGAGGAAGCCCTCCTTGTCGGCGTCGAGGATGGCGACCAGCGACACCTCGGGCAGGTCGAGCCCCTCGCGGAGCAGGTTGATGCCGACCAGGACGTCGTACTCCCCCAGGCGCAGGTCGCGCAGCAGCTCGATGCGCTTGAGGGTGTCGACCTCGGAGTGGAGGTAGCGGGTGCGGATGCCGTTCTCGAGGAGGTAGTCGGTGAGGTCCTCCGACATCTTCTTGGTCAGTGTCGTGACGAGGACGCGCTCGTTGCGCTCGACGCGCGCGTGGATCTCCCCCATCAGGTCGTCGATCTGGCCCTTCGTGGGCTTCACGATCACCTCGGGGTCGACCAGGCCGGTGGGGCGGATGATCTGCTCGACGACGTTGTCGATGCCGCCGCCCTTGCTG
This sequence comes from uncultured Actinomycetota bacterium, assembly GCA_963698945.1. Classification (GTDB taxonomy): domain Bacteria; phylum Actinomycetota; class Actinomycetes; order Propionibacteriales; family Nocardioidaceae; genus Marmoricola. The sequence goes on from CAVOST010000011.1 coordinate 112,631, forward strand.
ATCTCGTAGTCGCCGGGCGTCGCGGAGAGGTAGATGGTCTGGCCGATACGGTCGAGGAACTCCTCCCACCTCAGCGGCCGGTTGTCCATGGCGCTCGGCAGCCGGAAGCCGTGGTCGACGAGGTTGCGCTTGCGCGACATGTCGCCCTCGTACATCCCGCCGATCTGGGGCACCGCCACGTGGGACTCGTCGACCACCAGCACGAAGTCCTCGGGGAAGTAGTCGAGCAGGCAGTTGGGGGCGCTGCCCCGCGCGCGGCCGTCGATGTGCATCGAGTAGTTCTCGATGCCGGAGCAGGACCCGACCTGCCGCATCATCTCGACGTCGTACGACGTGCGCATGCGCAGCCGCTGGGCCTCGAGGAGCTTGCCCTGCTTCTCGAAGTGGGCGACCTGCTGCTCGAGCTCGGTCTCGATGCCCCGGATCGCGCGCTCCATCCGGGCGGGGCCCGCCACGTAGTGGGTGGCCGGGAAGACGTAGACCTCATGGTCCTCGGTGAGGATCTCGCCGGTCACGGCGTGCAGCGTCTGGAGACGCTCGATCTCGTCGCCGAAGAACTCCACGCGCACGGCGTGCTCCTCGTAGACCGGGAACACCTCGAGGGTGTCGCCCCGGACCCGGAAGGTGCCGCGGGTGAAGGACGAGGTCGTTGCGGGTGTACTGGATCTCGACCAGACGGCGCAGCACGCCGTCGCGGTCCATCTCGTCGCCGACGCGCAGCCGGAGCATCCGGTCGACGTACTCCTGGGGCGTGCCGAGGCCGTAGATGCAGGAGACGGTGGCCACCACGACGACGTCGCGCCGGGTCAGCAGCGAGTTGGTGGCGGAGTGCCGCAGCCGCTCCACCTCCTCGTTGATCGAGGAGTCCTTCTCGATGTAGGTGTCGGTCTGGGGGACGTAGGCCTCGGGCTGGTAGTAGTCGTAGTAGGAGACGAAGTACTCCACCGCGTTGTCCGGCAGCAGCTGGCGCAGCTCGTTGGCGAACTGGGCGGCCAGGGTCTTGTTGGGCTGCATCACCAGCGACCGGCCGCTGCAGCTGCTCGGCGGCCCACGCCACGGTCGCGGTCTTGCCGGTGCCGGTGGCGCCGAGGAGCACGACGTCCTTCTCGCCGTTCTGGATGCGCTTGGAGATCTCGGCGATGGCCGCCGGCTGGTCACCCGAGGGTTGGTACTCGGACTTCACCTCGAAGGGCGCCACCCGGCGCTCGAGATCGGTCACTGGACGCATGCATCGAGCCTACGTTCCAGCACCGACAGCCGAGCTGGCGAGGCTCTCGCCGTGCTGGAAGGTTGTGCGGGAGTCGCACGCCCTCCGACCGGGCAAGCTTCTCGGCGTAGCCTCGGGTCGAGGTGGTGGGAGTGACGGAACCCCCGAGCGCAGCACTCGGCTCCGACCTGGAGCGAGGCCGCGCGCTGTACGTCGAACGACGCTGGTCGGAGTGCTGCGAGGCGCTGGAGGCGGCAGAACGCGACGGACGCCTGGAGGGCGAGGACCTCAAGCGCCTCTCGGTGGCGTACTACCTGGCCGGACGGGACGACGACAGCGTGCATGCGCTCGTGCGTGGCCACCGGATGTCTTGCGACCTCGGCGAGTGGGAGATCGCGACGATCTGCGCGTTCTGGCTCTTCTACATCCACGGCGCCAGAGGGGAGATCAGCCGGGCCAGCGGCTGGGCCGCGCGCACGCGCTCGACCGTGGCGGAACACAACCCGGGCGGATCGGCCCGGGGCTACGCGCTGCTGGTCGATGCCCGGCATGCCATCGGCGCCCGCGACCTAGAGGCCGCCCGGGAGACAGCGAAGCGAGCACTCGCGATCGGCGTGGCGACCCACGACGCGGACCTCGAGGTCGCCGCGCGGCTCAGCCTCGGCGAAGCGCTGGTGCTGATGGGTCGCGGCGACCTGGCGCTGTCGGCCCTGGACCTGGTGCACGTCGCCATGGACGACGACCTGACGCCGACCGTCGCCGGCATGGCCTACTGCGCAGCCGTCGCCACCTGCCTGGCCCTCTCCGACCTGCGTCGCGCCCGCGAATGGACCGCCGCCCTCACCGACTGGTGCGCGGGGCAACCCGAGGTGATGCCCTACCGCGGCCAGTGCCTCGCGGACCGGGCACGCATCCTCATGCTTGGTGGGGAATGGCCGGAGGCGATGACGGAGGCGCGGGCCGCCTGCGGCGTGCTGCGGGAGCCGCTGGTCGGGCTGGCCTGGTACGAGCGCGGCGAGCTGCACCGGCTGCTCGGCGAGTTCGACGCTCGCCGAGGACGCCTACCGGCGGGCCAACTCGGCCGGCTTCCAGCCCGAGCCCGGCCTGGCGCGCCTCCGGCTGGCCCAGGGACGGGCGGACGCCGCAGCCGTCACCGTCCGGCGGCTCCTCGCCGAGGACACGCGCCACGACCGCCCCGAGATCCTGGTCGCCCACGTGGAGGTGATGCTCGCCTGCGGCGACCCCGACTCCGCGGACACGTCCGTGACCGAGCTCGAGGCGATGGCGCGTGACCTCGACGTACCGCTGCTTCGGGCGCGGGCCGCGGAGGCGAAGGCACGCGTGCTCGCTGCACGCGGCGAGGTCAAGGACGGACGTCCCGCTCCTGCGGCAGGCCCTCGTCACGTGGACAGAGCTCGGGATGCCGTACGACGCGGCCCGGACCCGCGAGGCCATCGGCGACTGCATGCGGGCGGTCGGGGACAGCGCTGCGGGCGACCTGGAGCACGACGCCGCGCGCGAGACCTACGAGCGGCTCGGCGCCGGGGCCGACCTCGCGCGGCTCGCGCGTACGACCCGCAGCGCGGGACCGCTGACGTCACGAGAGCTCGAGGTGGTCCGACTGGTGGCGGCCGGGAGCACCAACCGGCAGATCGCCCACGACCTCGTGCTCAGCGAGAAGACGGTGGCGCGACACCTCAGCAACATCTACGCCAAGCTCGACATCTCCTCGCGAGCCGCTGCCACGGCCTGGGCCTACGACCACGGCCTCGTCTGACCGTCTGCACAGTTCTACCCATCCCCTCCCGCGAATTGCGCGGGTCTGCCCGACGCGGCGGGCCCCTCCCGCTTCCTAACGTCGGCCCATGACCACCACGGAGAACACCCGCCCGATGCCCTGACGCCTCGCTCCCACGGACGGATCCCCACCGTCGTCGTCGGCGCCGGCCAGACCGGCCTCGCCACGGCGTACCACCTCACCCGGGCCGGCCACGGCTGCGTCGTGCTGCACGAGGACGGCCGCGTCGGCGACCAGTGGCGCCGGCGCTACGAGTCGCTGCGGCTGAACACGCCGGCGAGGTGGGACGGGCTCCCCGGGCTGGACTTCGACGCCCCGGGTTCCAGCTTCCCGACGGGCGGGGAGATGGGCGACCACCTCGAGAGGTACGCCGAGAAGTTCGGGCTCGACGTCCGCCACAGGGTCCACGTCACGCGCATCGAGCGCCTCGTCGACGGCTTCGAGGTGACGACGACCTCAGGGACCTGGCGCACCGACAACGTCGTGGTCGCCACTGGCGGCGAGCACCACCCGCGGGTGCCCGACCTGGCGGGGCACCTCGACCCGGGCATCCGCCAGCTGCACTCCGCCGACTACCGCAACCCCGGCCAGCTGCTGCCCGGCCCGGTCCTGGTGGTCGGCGCCTCACAGTCCGGTGCCGACCTCGCGCTCGAAGCCGCTCAGGCGGGGCACGAGACCTACCTGTCCGGCCGGGTGCGGGCGGAGATCCCCGTCGAGATCCCGTCGTTCAGGGCCACGCCTCGCCGGACCCGTGCTGTGGTTCCTCGCCAACCACGTGCTCACGGTGCGCACTCCGGTCGGTCGCCGGATGCAGCCGGAGGTGCGAGCCGGTGGCACTCCCCTGGTCCGGGTCAAGACCCACCACCTGCGAGACGCCGGCGTGACGCTGCACGAGGCGCGCACCACCGACGTCAGCGACGGCCGTCCCTGCCTCGAGGACGGCACCGTCCTCGACGTCGCGAACGTCATCTGGTGCACTGGCTTCCGGCAGGACTTCTCGATGATCCACCCGCCCGTCACCGGCGACGACGGCTGGCCCCGTGACGAGGGTGGCGTCGTCGCCGAGGCGCCGGGGCTGTACTTCATGGGGCTGCTCTTCCAGCGCGGCTTCTACTCGATGCTGATCGGCGGGGCCGGCCGCGACGCCAGGTACATCGCTCGGCACATCCTGCGCCGGTCACGCTCGCGCACTGCCGTGGGGTGATCCTGCCTCTGGTTGGATTGGCCGCGTGCCGGCGCGCCACCCGTTGATCAACACCGCCCACCCGGTGGCGCGGACGCTGCGGCGGGCGCTGATGGTCGTCTTCGGGATCCCGATGCTGGTGGCGATCGGGATGAGCCTGGTCGACTCCTACCGGCGTCGCGGCAAGAAGCCCAAGCCGTTCCCGACGCGCACGGCCGCGGAGACGCGGGTGGGCGAGGGCACCGTGACGACGTACACCTTCGGCCAGGACCTGTACGACGACATGCTCGCCGCCATCGAGGGTGCGCAGAAGCAGGTGCTGTTCGAGACCTACATCTGGAAGGGCGACGCGCTCGGCCAGCGCTTCAAGAAGGCGATCATCGACGCGGCCGACCGTGGGGTCGAGGTGCGCGTCATCTACGACCAGTTCGCCAACCTCGTCGTGCGCCCCACCTTCAAGCTCTTCCCGGCGAACGTCCGCGTGCTCGCCTACCCGGTCTACGGGGCGGGGTGGCGGTTCTTCGACCTGCGCCGCTACGGCCGCGACCACCGCAAGATCCTGGTCGTCGACGACGACGCGGCCTTCGTCGGCGGCTACAACATCGGCTCGGCGTTCGCGACCGAGTGGCGCGACACCCACTGCCGCGTCACCGGCCCGGGCGTGCAGGACCTCGCGCGGGCCTTCGCCGACTTCTGGAACCTGCACCGGGACAAGCGGTTCCGTCGCAGCGAGCCGCCGATGCTGATGTCGACCACCACGGAGTGGGAGCCGCGCATCCGCGTGCACCGCAACGTGCCGCGGCTGTGGATGTTCCCGATCAGGTCGATGTACATCGAGGCGATCAACCGGTCCCAGCGCAACCTCTGGATGACCGTGGCCTACTTCATCCCCGACGAGAGCTTCGTCGACGCCATGGTCGAGGCCGCGCGCCGCGGCGTCGACGTGCGCCTCCTGCTGCCGGCCAAGTCCAACCACATCGTGGCCGACTGGATCTCGCGGGGGTACTTCCGGCGGATGCTCGACGCCGGCATCGCCATCCACCGCTTCCGCGACGCCATGGTGCACGCCAAGACCGCCACCATCGACGGCAACTGGACGACGATCGGCACCGCCAACGTCGACCGTCTCTCGATGACCGGCAACTACGAGATCAACCTCGAGATCATCGACACCTCCCTGGCCGAGGAGATGGAGCGGATCTTCGAGACCGACCTGACCAACGCCCTCCAGCTGACCCTGGCGGAGTGGCAGTCGCGCGACGTCTACGCCCGCTTCACCGAGATGATCCTGAAGCCGCTGCGTCCGCTGCTCTGAGCGGGGTCTCCGGCTAGAGCGCGGCCCGCGCGCGGGCGGCCTGACGGACCAGGTGGTCGCGCTCGGCGACATTCGTGGCCAGCTGGCTGCCTCGGAGTACGACGCGGCGGCAGCGGCGAGGTCGCCGTCGAGCTCGTGCAGGTGGCCGCGGACGGCGTGCCAGCGGTGCCGCTCGCCGATCACGTCACGCAGCCGGTCGGTCTCGCGCAGACCGGCGGCCGGGCCGAGCACGTGCCCGACCGCGACCGCGCGCCCCAGCACCGCTGCCGGGTCCTGGCGCACCGGGTCGGCGGTGAGGCCCACGAGGTCGTCGTACCAGGCGAGGACCTGCGCCCAGTCGGTCTCCTCGGCGCTGGCCGCGTCGTCGTGCAGCGCGGCGATGGCGGCCTCGACCTGGTAGCGGCCGGGCCGCTGGACGGCCAGCGCCGACTGCAGGACGCGCACGCCTTCAGCGATCTCGCGGGTGTCCCACAGGCTCCGGTCCTGCCGGTCGAGGGTGACGATCCGGCCCTCGGCGTCGAGTCGCGCCGGGAGGCGGGCGTGGTTGAGGAGCATCAGCGCGAGCAGCCCGCGCGCCTCCGGTTCCTCGGTGGCGAGGGTGAGCTGGCGGGCGAGCCGGATCGCCTCGCCGGCCAGGTCACACGGCCCGCGTGGCCGGCCGTGTAGACGAGGTAGAGCACGCGCAGCACGACGGCGAGGTCGCCGGGCTGGTCGAGGCGGCGGCCCCGCAGGGTGCGCTTGGCCCGGCTGATCCGCTGCGCCATCGTCGCCTCCGGCACGAAGAAGGCATCGGCGATCTCCCGGGTGGTGAGGCCTCCGACCGCGCGCAGGGTCAGCGCCACCTGGGACGCCGGCGCCAGGTCGGGGTGGCAGCAGCAGAAGAGCAGGAAGAGGGTGTCGTCGCCTTCCTCGGTCGCGACGGGCCGTGGCTCGACGTAGGTCACGTCCTCGCGACGTCGACGGGCGGCCTCACTGCGGCGGGCGTCGACGAGCCGCCGGGTCGCGACCGACGTCAGCCACGCTCGCGGGTCGCGCGGCGGGTTCTCGGGCCACACCCGCAGCGCCTCCCGCAACGCCTCCTGCAGCGCGTCCTCGGCGGCGTCGAAGTCCTCACCCCGCCGGACCAGCCCCGCCAGCACCCGCGGGACGAGGGCGCGCAGCGCGCCCTCGTCCAGCTGTCGCGTCGGTCCGTCGGTCACGCCGGGAGGTCGTGCGCGGGTGCGTCGGACATGACCTCCCGCACGTCGATCCACTCGTAGAGCGGCTCGCCGCCCGGGCCGGGCTCGGAGGAGATGTAGGCCGCCACCTCGACTGCGCGCTCGCGCGACTCGACGTCGATCATGTACCAGCCCGCCACGAGGTCGCTGGTCTCGGGCAGGGGGCCGTCGGTGGTGACCGGCGCGGCGTCCGGTCCGCCGTACCGCACCCAGGTCTGGGCCGGTGTGAGCGCCTGCACGTCGACGCGCTCGCCGTTCTCCTCGAGCACCTCGCCGACGTGCTTGAGGAAGGCGAAGTGCGCCTCCACGTCCTCGGGCGCCCACTGGTCCATCGGCGGGAAGGGGTGGTGCGGCTCCGGGCCGCCGCGGTAGTGCTTGAGGAGCAGGTACTTCGGCATGGTGGTCTCCTGTGTCCTTAGGGTGTCAGGGGGCCGTTTCTCGTGGCCCTTCACCTGGTGAGCGGAGCCGGTCGGCGCTTCTCGACATGGAATCACTCGTCCGCTGTCCCCGGTTGCTGTGGGCCGCCGGGCCGACGGATACTGGGACGCGTCCGCACCCGCGCTACTGATCCCGTTGCTGGAGACGATGATGACGACTGAAACCGGAGTCCCGACCGTCGGTGGACCCGAGCTGCCGCAGGAGCGGCGGGTCGTCACCGAGATCCCCGGGCCGCGGTCGGTCGAGCTGCACCAGCGACGCGGAGCGGCGGTTGCCTCGGGCGTGGGCAGCGTGCTGCCGGTGTACGTCGCCGCGGCCGGCGGCGGGGTGGTCGTCGACGTCGACGGCAACTCGCTGATCGACCTGGCCAGCGGGATCGCCGTGGTCAGCGTGGGCAACAGCGCCCCCGACGTCGTACGACGGGTGACCGAGCAGGTCGCCGCGTTCACGCACACCTGCTTCATGGTGGCGCCCTACGAGGGCTACGTGGAGGTCTGCGAGGCCCTGGCCCGGCTGACCCCCGGCGACCACGCCAAGAAGGCGGCGCTGTTCAACTCCGGTGCCGAGGCCGTCGAGAACGCCGTCAAGATCGCTCGTGCCTACACCGGCAAGGACGCGGTGGTCGCCTTCGACCACGCCTACCACGGCCGCACCAACCTGACGATGGCGATGACGTCGAAGAACATGCCGTACAAGCACGGCTTCGGCCCGTTCGCCGGCGAGGTCTACCGGGCGCCGATGAGCTACCCGTTCCGCGAGGCGAGCGAGCTCACCGGCGAGCAGGCTGCCGCGCGAGCCATCGACGTCATCGAGAAGCAGGTCGGCGCCGGCAACCTGGCCTGCGTGGTGATCGAGCCGGTGCTGGGCGAGGGCGGCTTCGTCGTGCCGGCTCCCGGCTTCCTGCCCGCGATCGCCGAGTGGTGCGCCGCCAACGACGTGGTCTTCGTCGCCGACGAGATCCAGTCCGGGATGTGCCGCACCGGCGCCTGGTTCGCGTGCGAGCACGAGGGCGTCGTACCCGACCTGGTCACCGTCGCCAAGGGCATGGCCGGTGGCCTGCCGCTGGCCGGAGTGGTCGGCCGCGCGGAGATCATGGACGCCCCCCACGCCGGCGGGCTGGGTGGCACCTACGGCGGCAACCCGGTCGCGTGCGCCGCCGCCCTCGGGGCGATCCAGACCATGACCGACCTCGACCTCAACGGTGCCGCCCAGCGGATCGGCCAGACGATGACCGACCGGCTGACCACGCTGGCCGGCAAGTTCCCCGCCATCGGCGACGTGCGCGGCCGCGGCGCGATGATGGCCGTCGAGATCGTGAAGCCGGGGACCAAGGAGCCCGACGCCGCACTCGCCGCGAAGCTCAGCGCCGCCTGCCACCAGCAGGGCGTGCTCACGCTGACCTGCGGCACCTACGGCAACGTGCTGCGCTTCCTGCCCCCGCTCGTGATGCCCGACCACCTGCTCGACGAGGCGCTCGGCGTCATCGAGGAGGTCGCGCTCGGGCTGGCCTGAGCCCGCAGCCTCGTACGTCCCGGTCGCCGTGGCGGCCACCTCGCATGACTTCACGCGCGGGACCCGATGGGCCTGGCACCGCGACCCGCGTATCTCCACGTTCGCTCCACGTCTCCTCCAAGCCATGAGCTGGCTCGGTGAGCAGGATCTTGCTTCGTCGGACCGGCCGATGGAGAGCGAGAGCGAGACACCCCATGACTGCCTCACGGACCAGCGTGCACGACGTGATCGTTGTCGGCGGCCGCGTCGCCGGTGCCGCGACCGCCCGGCTGCTCGCCGCCCGGGCCACGACGTCGTCATCCTGGAACGCGGCGACCTGACGTCCGACCCGCTCTCGACCCACGGCCTGGCGCGTGGCGGAGTCGTCCAGCTGAACCGGTGGGGCCTCCTCGACGACGTCCTGGACACCGGCGCCTTTGCCGTCGCGGGCGATCACCTTCGGCGCGCGAGGGCCAGGAGACGACCCTTTCGATCAAGGACCGTGCCGGTGTCGACCTGCTTGTCGCCCCCCGCAGGACGGTGCTCGACCGGATCCTGCTCGACGCGGCCCTGGACGCCGGCGCCACGCTCCGGGCCGGTGAGGCCATCGGGGTGGTGCGATCCGGGGACCGGGTGGTCGGCGTCACCGCGTGCACCGGCGGTGCACCCACGACCCTGCTCGCCCGCCACGTCATCGGGGCCGACGGCCTCCGCTCGACCATGGCAGGGCTCCTGGGCGCACGCGAGCTGCAGACCTTCCGCACCGACGTCTCGGCGTTCTACTTCTACGTCGACCAGGTCGCCTGGACCGGCTACGAGCTGCACGTCGCCGACTCGGCGTACGCCGGGGTCTTCCCCACCAACGACGGCCAGGCCTGCGTGTTCCTGTGCCAGCCGCTCCACCGGGCCGACGACATCCGTACGGCCGGTTCGCAGCGGGCCGTAGCGCTGCTCGAGGCCGTCGCCCGGGTCGCGCCCGCGCTCGGGGACCGGCTCCGCGGCGGCCGGGTCGTGTCCAGGGTGCGCGGGATCGTGGCCCCTCCCAACTACGTGCGCGAGGCGTACGGCGCGGGCTGGTCGCTGGTCGGCGACGCCGGCTACCACCGTGACCCGTTGACGGGCCACGGCATCACCGATGCCTTCCGCGATGCCGAGCTCCTCGCCGGGGCCGTGCACGCGGCCCTCGGCGACCCGCAGGCAGAGGTCGAGCACCTCAGGGCCTGGCAACAGGCACGTGACGAGGCTGCCGCCGACGTCTACCGCATCACCCGGGAGCTCTGCCGTTTCCCGGCTGTCCCGCGCTTCGTCGAGCTGCAGGTCGAGCTCGCCGAAGCCCTCGATCGTGAGGCCCTGATGCTCGCCTCACTGCCGGCGCCCGCCGGACCCGCGGTGCTGACCGCCTGAGCACACACCCGAGAGAAGGAACGATCATGACCACCACCCCCACGCGCGAGGTGAACGGCGTCGACACCGAGACTCTGTTCGCGACCATCGGCGCCGTCAAGGAGCAGCCCGAGCTGGCCCGCTTCCAGTTCCGCACCACGACCGAGTACGTGCGCGGCACCCACAACCGCACCACCTTCGGCGGCTTCGCCGGCGCCGGTGGCGAGCACGAGCACCGGCAGACCTACACCGCCGACGCCGACCACCCCGCCGTCCTCGTGGGGAAGGACAACGCCCCCACGCCGGCCGAGCACCTGCTGCAGGCACTCGGCAGCTGCCTGACCAGCGGGATGGCCAACATCGCGGCGGCCCGCGGCATCGAGCTCGGCGAGGTCACTGCCCGGGTCGAGGGCGACATCGACCTGCGGGGCATCCTCGGGATCACCGACGAGGTGCGCAACGGCTTCGAGAACATCCGGGTCACCTTCCACGTCCGCGGTGCGGCCGAGGCCGCGGCGCTCGCGCGGCTGGTGGACCAGGCGCGCGACCGGTCCGCGGTGTACGACGTGCTCACGCACGGCGTACCCGTCAGCATCGCCGTGGCGACCGCCTGAGCAGGCCCGAGATGACGGCTTGACCCGGGCGCGACGAGCACCCTGCGCCCGGGTCGGCCGCGTGCGAGCATGGAGGCCATGGTCCTGCTTCTGGACGGCAGCATCGAGCTGGACGAGCAGCTCTACGAGGTACGCCGGGACGGCTCCCCTGTCTCCCTCGAGCCGCAGGCCTTCGACGTCCTGGTCCACCTCGTCCGGCACCGCGACCGCGTCGTCCCCAAGGAAGAGCTGATGGACACCGTCTGGGGCGGTCGCTTCGTCAGCGAGACCGCCGTGACCAGCCGGATCAAGCAGGTGCGGCGGGCCCTCGGGGACGACGGCAACGCCCAGCGGGTGATCCGAACGCTGCACGGCCGCGGCTACCGCTTCGTGGCCGAGGTGACCGAGGCGAGCGCGCCGCCGGCAGCCCGTGCCGGCGGGTGCCGGCCCGCAGGGTCGTGACGCCCCCATCCACTACACCCTCAGCGACGGCCTGCACATCGCCTACCAGGTGACCGGTGGCGGTGACATCGACATCGTGCTGATCCCCGGGTTCATCTCGCACCTCGACCTGGACTGGGGCGACCCGCGGCACGCCCACTTCCTGGAGCGCCTCGGCACGATGGGCCGGCTGATCCGCTTCGACAAGCGCGGCACCGGCATGTCCGACCGGCCACCGGGGGTGCCCGACCTCGAGACCCGGATGCACGACGTGATCGCCGTGATGGACGCCGTCGGCTCCGAGCGCGCCGTGCTGGTCGGCTACTCCGAGGGCGGCCCGATGGCGATCATGATGGCGGCGATGCGCCCCGAGCGGGTGCACTCGCTGGTGCTCTACGGCTGCTACGCCAAGCGGGTCCGGGCCGAGGACTACCCGTGGGCGCTGCCCGCGGAGGAGCGCGCCGCCTACGCCGAGAGGCTGGTCACCACCTGGGACTGGGAGGCCGACATCCTGTACCGCTGTCCCTCGGCCGACAAGCAGATGCAGGAGTGGTGGTCGCACCGGATGCGCGCGGCGGCGACGCCCGGGACCGTGCGCGCCCTGCTGCAGATGAACTCCCTCGTCGACGTCCGGTCGCTGCTCCCGAGCCTGGCGGTGCCGACCCTCCTGGTGCACCGGGTGGGAGACCAGCTGTCGTTCGTGGAGGAGAGCCGCTACATGGCCGAGCGCATCCCGGGGGCGCAGCTCATCGAGCTCGCGGGCGACGACCACTTCGTGGCGGGCGACCCCGACCAGATCCTCGACGCCTTCGAGCCGTTCATCACCCGCACGCCCCGGCAGGAGCACCACCTCGCGCTCGCCGCCGTCGTACGGGTGACCGGCCTGGCCGCCGCCGACGTGATCGGCGAGCTGGACGCCGCCGGCGGACGGCTGCGCCACGCCGCGTCCGGTGACGAGGTGGTCCTCTTCGACGGTCCCGCCACCGGTGTCCGGGCGGTGTCCCGGGCGCTGCGCGCCGGGCCGGCGGCCGGTGCCGGGCTGGCCATCGCGGAGGTGGCCGTCGAGGGCGGGCCGGTGAGCGGTCCCGGCGTCGACGACGCGCTGCGGCTGGGTGCGGATGCCCGGTCCGGGGAGCTGATGGTGAACGCGACCGCCGGCGTCCTCCTCGCCTCGGCCGAGGTGGAGCTGGTGCCCAGGCCGGGCTCGCTCGACGGGGCCCTCGCGGTGCACGGTTTCTCCACCTGATCGACATCCCGACACCAAGGCTCGGCACGCGCGACGCGCGACCGTGGGGGCATGACCACACCGGCCACCCTCGAGCGGCTCGAGGCCCCACCCCAGCAGCGTGATCCCCGGCGCGACGCCCTCCGCGACCTGCGCACGGTCGCGCCCGGCGTGATCCCGTTCGGGATGTTCCTCGGCCTGACGGTGAGCATCACGGGGACCGGCGTCTTCGCGGGCCTGCTCGGCGCGCCGGTGGTGTACGCCGGCAGCGCGCAGCTCACCACGATCACGGTGCTCGACCTCGGCTCCGGACTGCTGACCGCGATCGCGGCCGGTCTCACCGTCAACGCCCGGTTCCTGCTGTACGGCGCCGCCCTCGAACCCTGGTTCCGCGGCCAGCCCCGCTGGTTCCGGCTGCTCGGGTCGCAGTTCGTGCTCGACCAGACCTACCTCTCCGTGGCCGAACGGCCGACCTACGGCGAGGAGGAGGCACGCTCCGACTTCCGGCGCTACTGGCTCTGGCTCGCGCTCACCCTGCTCGCCGTCTGGACGGCTGCCCTGGCGACCGGCATCGTCCTCGCCCCGTGGCTCCCGGACGCGCCGCACCTCATCCTCGTCGGCACCGCGATGTTCGTCGCGATGCTGGTGCCGCGGCTGGTCAGCCTCACGAGCTGGGTCGCAGCCGCCGCCGCGGCGGGCACGGCCCTGCTGGTCGCGCAGGTCGCCCCAGACGTGGCGGTCCTGGCCGGTGCGGCGGCAGGAGTCGTCGCCGCCGTCCTCGTCACCCGCGCGGTGCGGCCCGAGGACTCCGTCATGACCGCCGTCGTCGCCATGGTCGGGCTCGGGCTGGGCAGCTGGGTGCTCCGGGCAATGTTCATCCTGATGATCCCTGCCGAGCGACTGCCACAGGCGCTGCGGGACGGCCTGACGCACCTCGCTCCCGCCGCGCTCGCGTCGCTGGTCGCCGTCGAGGTCGCCGGCGCGGCCGCCGGCCTCGACGTGGCCGGCACCGTGCTGATGCTCGGCTCGCTCGCCGTTGCCGGGTTCGTCGTACACCTGACCGGCAGCGTGGGGCTCGCCGTCGCCATCGGGCTCGGGGCCGCCCTCGTCATCGACTTCGTCCCGCTCTGAGGCACTGCCCCGAATTGCTAGTCCACCGTCTCGGGCGGGCCCTCGAGACGCCGGTAGCGCAGCAGCATCGCCCCTCCGGGATACGACCTCGGCGGCTCGACCTGCTCGAACCGGGTCGCGGTCGCGCCCTCCGGGAACAGCCTCTTGCCCTGACCGATCACGACGGGGCACACCCACAGGTTCACCTGGTCGACCAGGCCCTCGCGGAACAGGGTCTGCAGCAGGTTCGCGCTGCCCCACGTGTGGATCTGCTGGTGCCGCTCACGCAGGTCACGCACCCCAGCGCCCGCGTCGGTGACCTGGGTGCTGTTGTCCCAGGACAGCTCCGGCGCGCCGCGGGACGCGACGTACTTGGGGACCCCGTCGAAGGCCCGCCCGATGTCGTCGGTCTTGCCCGGCCAGTAGGCGCGGAAGATGTCGTACGTCGTGTGACCCAGCAGCAGCGCGTCGGACGCCTGCACGTCCGCGATGATCTGCCGGCCCGACTCCGCATCGCCGTACGGCCGCTCCCAGCCGGCGTACGGGAAGTCGCCGTCCTGCTCGTTGGGGCCACCGTTGGCCTGGATCACGCCGTCGAGCGTGATGTTCATGTTGACGTGAAGCTCACCCATCACCCGATCATGCCCCGGGACCTAGTCGTCGCGCAGGCCCCAGGGGCTGCCGTACTCGGTGAGCAGGTCGAGGAACGAGACCGCGTCGAAGGCCTCCGGCCCCAGGACGCCCGCCCCCGCCCAGTCGCCCTTGGCGAGCAGCTCGAGGGCGACGACCGGGTTGATCGCGGTCTGCCAGACCACGCACTGGTGGCCGTACTCGCGCATCGTCCACTCGTTGTCGACCACGTGGTAGAGGTACGTCGACCGCGGCTTGCCGTCCTTGCCCGTCCCGGTGACGTGGAGGCCGGCGCAGGTCTTGCCCGTCATCCGGGGGCCGACGCTCGCCGGGTCGGGCAGCACGGCGGCCACGACGTCGCGGGGGCTGACCTCACTGAACCCTTCGCGGCCTTGACGCGGACCTTCTCGGTGCTGTCGAGGCCGAGGGTGTGCAGCACCTTGAGGATGTTGATGAACTCGTCGCCGAGGCCGTACTTGAACGTCGCGCGCCGGCAGTCGACCCAGCGCGGCATCAGCAGCACCTCCTCGTGCTCGACGTTCACGCACTCGACCGGCCCGATGCCATCGGGGAAGTCGAAGGTCTCCGGCTCGCTGAACGGAGGTGTCGTGAACCAGCCACGCTCCTTCTCCCAGATGACGGGAGGGTTCAGGCACTCCTCGATCGTGGTCCACATGGAGAACGACGGGGCGAAGATCTCGTTGCCGTCGTCGTCGGTCACCACGAGGTTCGCGCCGTCGCGGGTGCCGAGCTCGTCGATCTCGGAGAACAGGTGGTCGGCGGCGTACCGCGCGAACACGTCGGAGAGTCCCGGCTCGACGCCGATGCCGACCAGCGCCAGCCGACCCGCGGCCTCCCACTCCCCGGCCTTGGCGAACTGCTCGTCGCCGAGCTTCACCCCGCACTCCTCGTACGGCGTGCTGGGGTGCGGCTTCGAGAGCGACATCGCCATGTCGAGGTAGTCCGCACCCGCGGCGAACGCACCGTCGAAGATCGTCATGTTGAAGACCGGGTCGACGGCGTTCATCACGTGGGTGACCTCGTGCTCGCGCGCCAGGGCCTCGACCGACCCCGCGTCCGAGGCGTCGACCCTGGCCGCAACGAACCGGTCGTCGCCGAGAGCGTCCACGGCGCGCTTCGACCGGGCCTCGTCGTAGTCGGCCACCACGCAGACGTCGAAGAAGTCACGGCGAGCGGCGATGGCGGTGAAGGCCGAGCCGACGCCACCGGAACCGACCAGGAGGATCCGCATCAGCTCATCACTCACCGATGTAGGACATCACGTGCTTGATCCGCGTGTAGTCCTCCAGGCCGTACATCGACAGGTCCTTTCCGTACCCGGAGTGCTTGAACCCGCCGTGCGGCATCTCGGAGACGAATCGGGATGTGGGTGTTGATCCACACCGCACCGAAGTCCAGGCCCCGCGACATCCGCATCGCGCGGCCGTGGTCCTTGGTCCAGACGCTGGAGGCCAGGCCGTACTCCACCCCGTTGGCCCAGCGCAGCGCCTCCTCCTCGTCGCTGAACCGCTGCACCGTGATGACGGGGCCGAAGATCTCGCTCTGGATCTGCTCGTCGTCCTGCTGCAGGCCCGAGAGCACGGTCGGCTCGTAGAAGTAGCCCTTCTCCCCCTGCCGGTGCGCCGCCGGCGCCGACCTGGGCGTGGTCGGGCAGCCGGTCGACGATGCCGCTGACCCGGTCGAGCTGGTCGGCGTTGTTGAGCGGGCCGTAGAGGATGTCCTCGTCGTCGGGCATCCCGGTCTTGGTGCCCTGGCCTGCCTCGGTGAGCGCGGCGACGAAGTCGTCGTGGACGCCCGGACCGGCGAGCACGCGTGTCGCCGCCGTGCAGTCCTGGCCGGCGTTGAAGTAGCCGCGCCTCGGCGATGCCCTGCGGCCGCCGCCTCGACGTCGGCGTCGTCGAAGACGATCACCGGCGCCTTGCCGCCCAGCTCGAGGTGGACCCGCTTGAGGTCGGCCTGGCGGCCGACGTCGGCGACCTCCATGCCGGCGCGCACCGAGCCGGTGATGGCGACCATCTGCGGGATCGGGTGCTCCACGAGCGCGCGCCCGGTGTCGCGGTCACCGGTGACCACGTTGAAGACACCCGGCGGCAGGAACTCCTGGCACAGCTCGGCGAAGAGGGTCGTGCGTCGCCGGGTGTGGTGTCGCTGGGCTTGAGGACGATGGTGTTGCCGGCAGCCAGCGCCGGCGCGATCTTCCAGACCATCATCATCAGCGGGTAGTTCCACGGGGTCACCTGGCCGACCACGCCGATCGGCTCACGCCGTACGAACGAGGTGTGGTCCTTGAGGTACTCCCCCGCGGACCGGCCCTCGAGCACCCGGGCGGCGCCGGCGAAGAAGCGGAAGCTGGTCGATGGCGGGCGGCAGCTCCTCGTCGGTCGTCAGGCCGAGCGGCTTGCCGGTGTCCTTGCACTCGACCGCGATGATCTCGTCGGTCCGCGCTCGTCGACGGCGTCGGCGATCTTGAGCAGCGCCGGCTGGCCGGTCGCGCAGGCGTCATGTCGCGCCCACGACTCGAACGCCGTCGTCGGCAGCCTTGAACGCGCGGTCGACGTCCTCGGCTCCGACATCGGGGCCGATGCGTACACCTCACCCGTGGTCGGGTCGACGACGTCGTAGGTCTCCCCCGAGACCGCGTCCACCAGGTTGCCGTCGATGACGTTCTTGAAGGCCTTGTCGCTCATCGTCTCTCCTGTCCGCGCGAAGTCCGGGCGGCAGCCTAGTCAGGGGCCAACGAAATCGGTAGGGCTCCGGCAGCCGATCCCGATGGATTCCCGCGCCGACGCTGCCGACCCTCGACGGAATCGCTTGCAGAAGTACTAGCCCGCAGGCACGATGGACCGATGAGCGACGACGTGCAGCAGCAGCAGGCTCGTGACCACCTCTGGATGCATTTCACGCGGCACTCCACCTACGACTCGCACCCCGTGCCGACGATCGTGCGCGGCGACGGTGCCTACATCTGGGACACCGGTGGCAACCGCTACCTCGACGGTCTGGCCGGGCTTGTTCGTCGTGCAGGTCGGGCACGGGCGCACCGAGCTCGCCGAGGCGGCCGCCAAGCAGGCCGCGGAGCTGGCGTTCTTCCCGCTCTGGTCCTACGCCCACCCGGGCGCCATCGAGCTGGCCGCCCGCATCGCCGACTACGCGCCGGGTGACCTGAACCGGGTCTTCTTCACGACCGGCGGAGGCGAGGCGGTCGAGAGCGCCTGGAAGCTGGCCAAGCAGTACTTCAAGCTCACCGGCAAGCCCACCAAGCACAAGGTGATCAGCCGCGCGATCGCCTACCACGGCACCCCGCAGGGCGCCCTCTCGATCACCGGCCTTCCGGGGATGAAGGCGCCGTTCGAGCCGCTCGTGCCCTCGACCTTCCGGGTGCCGAACACCAACTTCTACCGGGCACCCGACCAGTTCCAGACCGGGGCGGCCGACGACGAGGAGAAGTTCGGCCGCTGGGCCGCCGACCGGATCGCCGAGGCCATCGAGTTCGAGGGCCCCGAGACCGTGGCCGCCGTCTTCCTCGAGCCGGTGCAGAACTCCGGCGGCTGCTTCCCGCCGCCCCCCGGCTACTTCCAGCGGGTGCGGGAGATCTGCGACGAGTACGACGTGCTGCTGGTCTCCGACGAGGTGATCTGCGCCTTCGGGCGGCTGGGCCACATGTTCGCCGCGGACCGCTACGGCTACCAGCCCGACATCATCACCTGCGCCAAGGGACTCACCTCCGGGCTACTCGCCGCTGGGCGCGATGATCGCGACCGACCGGCTCTTCGAGCCGTTCTCCCACGGCCATGAGTCCTTCGTCCACGGCTACACCTTCGGCGGCCACCCGGTCTCGACGGCGGTGGCGATGGCCAACCTCGACATCTTCGAGCGCGAGCAGCTCAACGAGCACGTGCTGCGACACCGAGGGCGCCTTCCGGCCGACGCTCGGAGAAGCTGAACGACCTGCCGCTCGTGGGCGACGTCCGCGGCGACGGCTACTTCTACGGCATCGAGCTGGTCAAGGACAAGGCGACGAAGGAGACCTTCAACGACGACGAGTCCGAACGGCTGCTCCGCGGATTCCTGTCCGGTGCCCTCTTCGAGGCCGGCCTCTACTGCCGCGCTGACGACCGCGGCGACCCCGTCGTCCAGCTCGCCCCGCCACTGATCGCCGACCAGACGCACTTCGACGAGATCGAGCGCATTCTGCGAGAGGTGCTCAAGGAGGGCGAGAACCACCTCGACGACAGTCCTCAAGGCGGCCACGAGCACGTGCGGACCGCGCCCGGCTGAGCACTACCTTCAGCTTTCGTCGCCGGGGGCTGCCTGCCGACGGACCGATGGCGGGCTCGCCCAGCCCGCCCGCCGCGCCAGGCGACCTCGGTCCGCCGGCAGGTACGCGCCCCGCTCAGCCCAGGGCAGCGCGCAGGTCGTCGGTGCCGGTGAACAGCAGCGCCCGGATGCC
Organism: uncultured Actinomycetota bacterium; assembly: GCA_963698945.1. Classification (GTDB taxonomy): domain Bacteria; phylum Actinomycetota; class Actinomycetes; order Propionibacteriales; family Nocardioidaceae; genus Marmoricola. The sequence goes on from CAVOST010000011.1 coordinate 131,133, forward strand.
GAGGGCGGCGGCTGCCTCCACGTTGGCCGGCGCGGTCGTCGACGAAGGTGACGTCCTCGGGACTCGCGTCGAGCTCCTGCAGGACGTGCTCGAAGATCGCCGGATCCGGCTTCACCAGGCCGAGGGGGGCGCTGACGAAGATGCGCTCGAACCCAGCCGTCCAGGCCACCCGCTCGAACGCCTCGGCCTGGACGTGCGGCGCGTTGGACAGCAGCGCGAGCCGGGTGCCGGCCGAGCGCTGCTCCTCGATGAGGTCGAGCATCTCGGCGTTGGTGCGGGCCCAGCCACCGAGGTCGACGGCGTCCAGGCGAGCAGCCTCGTCGTCGGAGACGTCCCGACCGGCCACGCCGCTCCAGTACGGCGCGGTGGGCAGGCCGGAGTCGAGGTGGGACCGGTTGACCCAGTACCGCGCCATCAGTGCCTCCGGGTCAGGTCGAGCAGCCGGGCGACCTCGGCGCCCACCTGGTCGTCGTACGGCAGCGAGATCACGTCGCCGTAGTCGAGCAGCAGCCAGGGCGTCACCGGCACCACGCTAGTGGGCGCCTCAGGAGTCGAAGCCGAAGCCCAGCCGGTCCATCGCCTTGAGCCAGAGGTTCTCGCGGCCGCCGTTGGCGTCAGCGCGCGCCAGGGAGCGGGTGGTGGCCTCGATGCCCAGCCCACCGGAACGGCTCGGGCGGGAACGGCAGCGGTTTCGTGCGCACCATCTCCAGCCGCGTGCGCGGGGTGTCCGAGCCCGTCGAGCAGGTCGAGCACGACGTCGCCGGCGAAGCGGGTCGCCGCCACGCCCAGGCCGGTGAAGCCGAGGGCGTAGCCGACCCGGCCGCCCATCGCGGTGCCGTAGAAGGCGGTGAACCGGGTGCAGGTGTCGATCAACCCGCCCCAGGCATGCGTGAACCGCAGCCCCTCCAGCTGCGGGAAGGTGCGGAAGAAGCCGTCGGCGAGCACCTCGAAGGTCTCCGGCCCGCTGGTCGTACGACGGCCCGGGTGGCGCTGCCGTAGTGGTAGATCGCGTCGTACCCGCCCCACAGGATCCGCCCGTCACGCGTGGTCCGGGTGTAGATGAAGTGGTTGCCCGCGTCGGAGAACCCCTCGCGTCCGGCCCAGCCGATCGCGGCCCGCTGCTCTCGGTGAGCGGCTCGGACATCAGCGCGTAGTCGTAGACGGGCACGGTCATCAGCCGCAGTCGACGCAGCAGCGGCGGGAAGGCGTTGGTCGCCAGCACGACCTGCCGCGCCGTCACGGCTCCCGCGCGCGTCTGCACCGAGACCCCCGCCGCCGAGCCTCGTCAGTCCGGTGGCGGGCGTGCCCTCGACGATGCTGCACGCCCGCGCGAGGCAGGCCTCGCGCAACCCCCACGCCAGCCGCGCCGGCTCGACGATCGCCGCGTCGGGATCGTGATAGGCCGCGAGGAAGGTCGGGGAGTCGATCCGGGCACGAATCGTCCGGGCCGTCGAGCCAGGTGACGTCCAGGCCGAGCCGCCGCATCTCGCCGTGCTCCTCCCGCAGGGCCTCGACCTGGTGGGCCGCGTTGGCGACGGCCAGCGAGCCGTTGCGCTGGAAGTCGCAGTCGATGCCGTGCCGTTCGACGGCCTCCTCGATGCCGGCGAGGTTGTCCCTGGCCCATCGCCAGGAGGGTGGGCATCTCCTCGGGCCAGCGCGCCATACCGTTGCCGAAACCGTGGGTCAGGCTCGCCTCGCAGAAGCCGCCGTTGCGACCGCTCGCGGCCTCACCGCAGCTGCCCGGCCTCGACGACGAGCGACGTCGCGGGACGGGTCGCGCTCCCGGGCGAGCAGCGCGGTCCACAGGCCGAGGTAGCCGCCACCCACGACCACGAGGTCGGCGGTGGCCGTGCCGTCCAGGCGGCGGCAGCGGGTCGAGGACGGGCCGGGTCGTCGAGCCAGTACGGCGTGTGGCTGGCCTGGAGGAGCGAGGGGCTCACACCAGCGCCTTCTCCTGCCGCCTGCGGTTGACCTCGGCGCCGACCACGATGGTGATCGAGATGACGAACATCAGCGTGCCGATCACGTTGACCTGCATCGGGACACCGCGCTGAGCAACACCCCACACGTACATCGGGAAGGTGGTCGTGTTGCCGGCGTTGAGGTTGGTGATGATGAAGTCGTCGAAGGACAGGGAGAACGACAGCAGCGCCGCCCCGAGGATGCCCGGGAACACCAGCGGGAGGGTGATCCGTCGGAAGGTCTCGGACTCGGTGGCATACAGGTCCATCGCTGCCTGCTCGAGGTTGTTGTCCAACCCCGCCAGCCGGGCTCTGACGGTGACCACCACGAACGACAGGCAGAACATGATGTGCGCGATCAGGATCGTCCAGAAGCCGAGCTGACCGCCGAAGCCGGAGGCCACGAAGAGCGCCAGCAACGAGGAGCCCATCACGATCTCGGGCGAGGCCATCGGCAGGAAGATCAACAGGTTGGCCGCCGACCGCCCCTCGAAGCGGTGCCGCACCAGGGCGAAGGCCATCAGCGTGCCGAGCAGGGTGGCCACCACGGTGGCGAGCAGGCCGATCTCGATGCTGCGCGCGACGGCCCGGCACATGCTCGGGTCGGCGCACGGATGCAGCCAGTTCTGCAGCGTGAAGGCGTCGAACTTGTAGACCAGCTTGCTGTCGGGCTTGTTGAAGCTCATCAGCACGACGACCGCGATCGGCACGAACATGTAGACGATGACCAGCAGCCCGCCGATCAGGACGAGGTGCTTGGTGAGCCAGCGACCGAACCGCCGCAGCGGCGAGTTCACAGCAGGTCCTCCGTCCCAGCACGGCGGACGTAGAAGAGCACCAGCACCAGGATCAGCAGCATCAGCACCACCGAGAGGGCACCCGCGGCCGGATAGTCGTTGGCGTCGGTGAACAGGTTCTGGATGACGTTGCCGATCATCCGCTGGCCCGGGCTGCCGAGCAGCTCGGCGTTGATGTAGTCGCCGACCGCGGGGATGAACGTCAGCAGCGTGCCGGAGACGACGCCCGGGAGGGACAGCGGCCAGGTGACCTTGAAGAACCCGACGACGGGGTTCGAGTAGAGGTCACTCGAGGCCTCGATCAGCCGGTGGTCGATCTTGTCCACGCTGGCGAAGAGGGGAAGCACCATGAACGGCAGGAAGTTGTAGACCAGGCCGGCGATCACGGCCACGGGAGTGGCGAGCAGCCGGCCGTCGGCGCCGAGGATGTGCAGGAACTGCAGGGTGTTGACGATGAAGCCGTCGTCGCGCAGGAGCAGCTTCCACGACAGGGTCCGCACCAGGAAGCTGGTGAAGAACGGAGCGATGACCAGCACCAGCATCAGGTTCTTCCACCGGCCGGACTTGAACGCGATCGCATAGGCCAGCACATAGCCGAGGACCAGGCAGATCAGGGTCGCGACCCCGCCGTACGCGAGCGATCGCAGGAGCGGTGGCCAGTAGGCCTGGAGGGCGTCGACGTAGTTGCCGAACGCCCAGGTCATCTCGTAGCCCTGGATCACGCTGCCGTCGGGGTCGTACAGGCTGGTGGCGACCAGCGAGTACAGCGGGATCACGAAGAAGACGATGAGCCAGATGGCACCCGGCAGGAGCAGCCAATAGCCGGTCAGCTTGCGCCTGCCCCGTTCCTGCGGCGGCAGGGGTCGCGGTGTCTCCGGCGCTGCGGCCGTTGCAGAGGCGACCGAGGCGCTCACGAGTCGTCGTCCTCCTTGTCCACGCCCGCGTCGGCACTCTGGCTGTGGTCGAGCAGGAAGGAGTACTCGGGCCGCCACGAGACGTCTACGGGTTCCCCCTGCCGGAACAGGCGCCTGCGCCCGGTGTTCTGCTCGAAGACCTGGAGCTCCTGGCCCCACGGCATCCGCACGAGGTACTGCGTGCTGACGCCGACGAAGCTGACGTCGCTGACGACCCCACCGGGAATGCTGCTGCCCGGTGCGTCGAGGGACTCGCCCACCTCGGCGATGAGCACCTTCTCCGGCCGGATGCCGACCCAGCCGAGCTCGCCGTCGGTGCCGCTGACGTGGGCGCGGTCAGCGGGGATGGAGGCGATCGTCCCCTGCATGTCCACCTTGACGACGTCGCCGTCGCGGCCGCGGACCGTGCCCTCGATGAGGTTGGACTGTCCGAGGAAGTTGGCCACGAAGGTCGTCTGCGGGTTGTCGTAGAGCTCGGCCGGGGCGCCCATCTGCTCGATCACGCCCGCGTTCATCACGGCGATGGTGTCGGCCATCGTCATGGCCTCCTCCTGGTCGTGCGTGACGTGGACGAACGTCAACCCCACCTCGGTCTGGATGCGCTTGATCTCGATCTGCATCGCACGGCGCAGCTTCAGGTCGAGGGCGCCGAGCGGCTCGTCGAGCAGCAGCACCTCGGGGCTGTTGATCAGCGCCCGGGCGAGCGCCACCCGCTGCTGCTGGCCACCGGAGAGCTGCGCCGGCTTCTTGCGGGCCTGGGTCTCCAGCTCGACGAGGTCGAGCATCTCCCGAACCTTCTGGTCGAGGTCCTTGCTCTTGCGCCGGCGAAGGCCGAAGGCGACGTTCTCGTAGATGTCGAGGTGCGGGAACAAGGCGTAGTTCTGGAACACCGTGTTGACCGGCCGACGATAGGGCTTGTCGTAGGTGATCTCCTTCCCTCCCAGCGTGATCGTGCCGGACGTCGGGGTCTCGAGACCCGCCACCATGCGCAGGGTCGTGGTCTTGCCGCAGCCCGACGGCCCCAGCAACGCGAAGAACGACCCCGTCGGCACGTCGAGGTCGAGCGACTTCACGGCCGTGAAATTCGGCGAACTCCTTGGTCAGGCTCCGCATCTGTAGACCGCCGGACCCGTCGACACTGGACTCGGCGGGGGCTTCAGCCACCTGTGACATCGGAGAACTCTCCTTCGTACTGTTTTGCCTGGGCATCGTTGAGCACCATGAAGTCGAAGGTGTCCTTGAGGTCTTCCTCGGAAGGGAAGATCAGCGGGTTGTCCACGAGGGTGTCGTCGATCTTGACCATCGCGTCACGGGCCCCCTCGACCGGACAGATGTAGTTGACGTACGCCGCGAGCTTGGCCGCCACCTCGGGCTCGTAGTAGAAGTCGATCCACTTCTCCGCGTTGGCCTGGTGCTCGGCCTTGTTCGGGACCAGCATGTTGTCGCTCCACAGGGAGAGACCCTCCGCCGGCACCACGAACTTGATGTCGGGGTTGTCGGCCTGGGCGGAGATCACGTCGCCCGACCAGGCCTCGCAGGCCACGATGTTGCCGGCGGCAAGGTCCTGGATGTACTCGTTGCCGGTGAAGGCCCGCACCTGGCCGGCCTTCACGACCTTCCGCAGCGCGTCGATGGCGGTGGCCCACTCGTCGTCGGTGAACTTGTCCGGGTTGGCACCGGTGACCTTGAGCATGAAGGCCATCGTGTCGCGCATCTCGGAGAGGAGGGTGATCTTTCCGTTGAGGTCCTCGCGGGTGATCAGCTCCTCGAAGCTGCCGACCTTCTTGGTGAGCTTGGCGTTGTAGGCGATGCCCGTCAGCCCGCTCTGCCAGGGCGCGGAGTAGGTGCGGTCCTTGTCCCACTGCCGGCCCTGGAGAGGCTTGATCAGGTTCTTGTGGAGGTTGGCCACCTTCTCAGGGGCCAACGGCTGGATCCAGCCGAGACCGATCATGCGCGCCGCCATCCAGTCGGTCAGCATCATCATGTCGCGGCCGATCGGCTCGCAGTAGCTGAGCTGGTTGCGCACCTTGGCGAAGAACTCGGCATTGTCGCTGACGTCGTCGGTGTAGTCGACCTTGATGCCGCTGGCCGCCTCGAAGTCCTCGAGGGTGTTCTTGTCACCCTTCTCGGCCACGTCGATGTACTCCGGCCAGTTGGAGACGATCAACCGCTTGCTCGACTCCGAGAGGTCGGGAACCTTGCAGTTGGCGGGGTTCTGCTTGGCCGACGGGGTGTCGAACAACGGGAGCACGGCGAGGCTCCCGATGCCGAACGCGGTGATGCCGGCGCCCTTGAGGAAGGTGCGCCGACCCATGCCCGACCGGCCGGCGCTTGGACCCACGTGTTGACCCGGCAAACGCGGACTCCTCCCGTGATTGCGGCTCACCCTCTCATCGCACCTCCATCATGACAAGGGATTCCGTTGCCGCCGCGGAGCCTCGCCACGGAAACGTGGGGAAACCGGCACCAAGCGCACGATTTCTCGTGTTCGATGGGCAGCGTGATGCTTGCGGTCCAGGCAGGGCAGACCCCACCATGAGCGCCATGGCCGACAAGAGCGCGTCCCGGGGCAACGTCACCCTCGACGACGTCTCCAAACGGCCATCATCGAGCAGCTCCAGCAGGACGGCCGGCGTTCCTACGCCTCGATCGGCAAGGCGGTCGGGCTCTCCGAGGCCGCGGTGCGCCAGCGCGTGCAGCGGCTCACCGAGACCGGCGTGATGCAGATCGTCGCGGTCACCGATCCCCTGCAGCTCGGCTTCGGCACGGCAGGCGATGGTCGGGATCAACGTCGACGGCGCGCTGCGAACCGGTTGCGGACGCGCTCGGCCGCCATGGAGGAGATCGACTACGTGGTGATGACCGCCGGCGGGTTCGACGTGCTGTGCGAGGTGGTGTGCACCGGCGACGAGGAGCTGCTCGACCTGCTGTCGACGCGCATCCGCACGGTCCCCGGGCGTGCGCACCACCGAGACGTTCGTGTACCTGCGGCTCGACCAAGCAGACCTACTCGTGGGGCGTGCGCTGAGTCGCATGACCTCACGCATGACAGGCCGCGACTACCAGGCCCTCTCCCTCTGGCACGACACCGCCGGCGACGACTTCACCCCGCGCGCCGCGCTGCCCGGCCCGGCGTCGTACGACGTCGTGGTGGTGGGGGCCGGCCTCACGGGACTGTGGTCGGCCTACTACCTGCGGCGGGCCGACCCGTCGCTGCGGATCGCGGTGCTCGAGCAGGAGGTGGCCGGGTTCGGCGCCTCGGGCCGCAACGGGGGGTGGTGCAGCGCGCTGTTCCCGACGTCGTGGTCCAGGCTCGCTCGCCGGGGCGGCGACGACGGCGCCCTCCGACTGCACCGGGCCATGCACGAGACGGTGCGCGAGGTCGGGCGGGTGGCCGAGGCCGAGGGCATCGACGCCCACTACCACCGTGGCGGGATGGTCGTCCTGGCCCACACGAAGGTCCAGCTCGAGCGCCTCACGGAGGAGGTCGGGACCGCGCACGAGCGCGGGTTCAGCGACGAGGACACCAGGATGCTCTCGGCCGCGGAGGCGCGCACGATGCTCGCCACGGAGGGTGGCCTGGGCGGCAGCTTCACGCCGCACTGTGCTGCCCTCCACCCCACGCGGCTCGTTCGCGGACTGGCCCGGGTGGTCGAGAGCTCCGGCGTCGCCGTCTTCGAGCACACCCGGGTCCGACGCATCGAGCCGGGAGTGGTGCGCACGGACGCCGGCGACGTGCGCGCCGAGGTCGTGCTCCGGTGCACCGAGGGGTACACCCCACGCCTGGACGGCCTGGCCCGCACCGTCGCCCCGGTGTACTCGCTCATGGTCGCCACCGAACCGCTCTCCGACGAGACCTGGCGCTCCATCGGGCTGTCCGACCGGCCCACCTTCAGCGACGGGCGGCACCTGATCATCTACGGCCAGCGCACCGCCGACGGCCGGATCGCCTTCGGTGGCCGCGGGGCGCCGTACCACTTCGGCTCGCGCATCCGGGCGTCGTACGACGTGGAGCCGCGCGTCTTCGACGAGCTGCGCACGGTGCTGACCACGATGCTGCCGCAGCTCGAAGGCGTCCAGTTCACCCACCAGTGGGGCGGGTGCCTCGGCATCGCCCGAGACTGGGCCGCCTCGGTGGGTCTGGACCGCGGGACCGGGATCGGCTGGGCCGGCGGCTACGTGGGCGACGGGGTCGCCACCACGAACCTCGCCGGGCGCACCCTGGCCGACCTGGTCACCGGGGCCGACAGCGACCTGGTCACGTTGCCGTGGGTGAACCATCGCAGCCGGCCGTGGGAGCCGGAGCCGTTACGGTGGCTGGGCATCAACGCCGGTCTCCGGGCGATGACCCTGGCCGACACCGAGGAGGCGAGCACTGGGCGCGAGAGCACGATCGCGAGACTCATGGCCCCGCTCGTCGGCGGGCACTGAGTGGCTCCACCCGCGCACAGGTCAGCTCACCGACCCGCCGACTGGCGCAACACGCAACGAGTCGGGCTAGTTCCGGATATCGTTCCGGCGAGGTCCGGGGCCTGGAGGCAGGCATGATCAAGGGTGAAGTCGTACCCGACGGCGAGGGTGCACAGACGTCCCTTCGCCCGGACATCCGCGCCAAGATCGACGAGGTCTCCAAGCGCATCATCGAGATGCTCCAGGTCGACGGCCGTCGCTCCTTCGCCAGCATCGCCGAGGAGCTGAACGTCGACGAGGAGTCGGTGGAGCAGCGGGTGCAGGGGCTCACGGATGCCGGGGTCATCCAGATCACGGCCGTGTCGGACCCGCTCCAGCTGGGGTTCGCGCGGCAGGCAATGCTCGGCATCACCGTCGACAACGGGTTGGAGAAGGCGGTGGCGGAGCGCCTGGCCGAGGTGCCCGAGATCGTCTACATCGTCCTCACCGCCGGGGGCTTCGACATCCTCGCCGAGGTGGTGGGGACCAGCGACGCCCACCTCCTCGAGCTGGTCACCTCCACGATCAAGCCGACGCCCGGTGTGCAGGCGATCCACACGTTCCTCTACCAGGAGCTCCAGAAGCAGACCTACACCTGGGGCGTGCGGTGAGCGCGGGTGCGCTCTCCGACGACTCTTCCACCGGCACCAGGTTCGACGACGCGGATCGGCACATCATCGAGCGGCTGCAGGCGGACGGCCGGGTCGCCTTCGCTGCCCTCGCGACCGACCTCGGCCTCCGCGAGGAGGACGTCACCGCCAGGGTCGATGCCTTGCTGGGGGCGGGCGTGATCAGGATCGTGGCCGTCACCGACCCTCTGCAGCTCGGCTACCACCGCCAGGCGATGCTCGGCGTCGTCACCGACGAGACCGCCCGGGCCGTGGGAGAGGCCATCAGCCTCATCGATGAGGTCATCTACCTCGCCCGCACCTCGGGCGAGTTCGACCTGCTCGCCGAGGTCGTCGGCCGCAGCGACGTCGAGCTGCTCGAGCTCGTCACGCGGATCCGCCGTCTCCCGGGCGTGCAGCGGATCCACACGTTCCTGTACCAGGAGCTGGTCAAGGAGACCTACGAGTACGGGACCGCCTAGCTCCGCTTCACGTCGAGCTGCTCGTCGGCGAACTGCTTGCGCAGCACCTTCTTGTCGAACTTCCCGACGCTGGTGCGCGGCACCTGGTCGATGAAGGCCCAGGCGTCGGGCAGCTGCCACTTGGCGAAGTCCTTGGCCAGGAACTCGCGCAGCTCCTCCGGCGTCACCTCGGCACCCTCGCGGACCACCACGGTGGCCAGCGGCCGCTCGGCCCACTTCTCGTCGGGGATGGCCACGACCGCGGCCTCGACGACGTCGTCGTGAGCCATCAGGGCGTTCTCGAGGTCGACGGTGGAGATCCACTCACCGCCGGACTTGATCACGTCCTTGGCCCGGTCGGTGAGGGTGATGTAGCCGAGCTCGTCGAGCTTCCCGACGTCACCGGTGCGCAGCCAGCCGTCGTGGAACTTCTGCTCGGCCTCCGGGTCGTCGCTGTTGTAGTAGGAGCCGGTCACCCACGGACCCCGCACCTCGAGCTCGCCGACGGCCTCGTTGTCGTTCGGCAGCACCTCGCCGTCGTCGTTGACGATGCGACCCTCGACCCCGGCGAGCAGGCGCCCCTGCGTGCCGCGGTAGTGCCAGAGGTCCTCGCCCTCGACGCCCAGCGGCGGGCGCCCCGCGCTGGCCACCGGGGAGGTCTCGGTCATCCCCCAGGCCTGGCGGATCTCGATGCCGTGCCGCTCCGACAGCGCCCGCTGCAGCGAGACCGGCACGGCGCTGCCGCCGCACAGGATCAGCCCCAGCGACTCCGGCTTCTTCTCCGGGTTCTTGTCGAGGTAGCCCAGGACGTCGTTCCAGACCGTCGGCACGGCGCCGGAGACCGTCGGCAGGCTCTCGTTCATGAACCGGCAGAGCGGCTCGGCCTGCAGCCAGCGGTCCGGCATGCACAGCGAGGCGCCACTCATCAGGGCGGCGTACACCAGGCCCCACGCGTTGGCGTGGAACTGCGGCACGATCGGCAGGATCCGGTCGTGGGCGTCGAGGGACGCGACTCCGCCGGCGCAGATCGCCATCGAGTGCAGGTACGCCGACCGGTGGCTGTAGACCACGCCCTTGGGGTTGCCGGTCGTGCCGCTCGTGTAGCACATGGCGGCGGCGTCGCGCTCGTCCACCTCGGGCCAGTCGAACGTCTCGGGCTGCTCGGCCAGCAGGTCCTCGTAGACGAGCACCTCCTTGCCCGCAGCCCTCGAGCGGCGAGAGGTCGGCGCCCTTCGCGTCCGGCCCGGCGACCACGCACGTGGTCGACGGTCTTCATCTCGGCGAGGTGCGGCGCCAGCAGCGGCACCAGGGAGGCGTCGACGATGAGGACCTTGTCCTCGGCGTGGTTGGCGATGTAGATCGAGCTGGTCGGCTGGCAGCCGGATGTTCAGCGTGTGGAGCACCGCGCCCATCGACGGCACCGCCAGGTAGGCCTCGAGGTGCTCGGAGTTGTTCCACATGAAGGTGCCGACGCGCTGGTCGCCGGTGACCCCGAGGGAGCGCAGCGCGTTGGCCAGCCGGGCGACGCGGGTGCCGAGCTCGCCGTACGACAGCCGGCGGGTGCCGTCCTCGGTGGCGGTGACCACCTCCGAGTCCCGGTGCACCGTCGTGCCGTGCCGGGTGAGCGAGCCGATCGTCAGCGGGACGTCCTGCATGGTGCTGCGCATGTGGGGCCTCCGGTAGGTCGTGTGCTGCCGAGCCTGTCGCACGAGCGCCGCGGAATCCAGAGCGGATCCGGACGAGCCGACTCTCTAGGGTGACCCCCATGCGATCGCGACGACTGCGCGACCTCAGGGGCGCGAAGGTGTCGGGCGGATGAGCGTCCCACCCAGGATCGAGCCAGGAGGCCGGCGGGAGATCGGTCTCCCCATCTGGGTCTTCAGCCGGCTGGCGGGCAGGGTGACGCGCAGCTCGCCCCCGCGCATCTTCACCACCCTGGGCCGGCACCGCCGGTTGTTCTGGGGCTGGCTGCACTTCGCCGGCCGGCTGATGCCGGGAGGCCGGCTGCCGCGCGCCGACTCCGAGCTGGTCATCCTCCGGGTGGCCGTGGTGCGGGGCAGCGACTACGAGCTCTCCCACCACACCGTGCTCGGCCGGCGCGCGGGACTCACCGACGCCGACCTCGAGCGGGTCCAGGCCGGGGCGGCGGCGCCCGGGTGGACCGACCGGCAGTCGCTGCTGCTGCGCGTCACGGAGTCGCTGCTCGAGAACCGTGACCTCGACGACTCCCTGTGGTCCGAGCTGCGCGGCGAGCTCGACGAGCGCACGTGCATCGAGGTGCTGATGCTGGTCGGGCACTACGACATGCTCGCGACCACGCTGCACACGCTCCGCGTGCAGCCGGAGACCAGGCGGTGACGTTCACGACCCGCCCGACTCTGACGGGCACCTTCGCGATGGTCTCCTCGACGCACTGGCTGGCCTCGCAGTCGGCGCAGCGGATGCTCGAGATGGGCGGCAACGCCTTCGACGCCGCTGCGGCCGGCGGCTTCGTGCTCCACGTCGTCGAGCCCCACCTCAACGGGCCGGGTGGCGACCTGCCCGCGATCGTCGCGACAGCCGAGGACCCCACCCCGCGCGTGCTCTGCGGCCAGGGCCCCGCCCCGGCCGGCGCCACCCGTGAGGCGTTCCTGGCGATGGGGCTCGACCACGTCCCGGGCTCGGGCCCCCTGGCGGCCGCTGTCCCCGGCGCCGTGGACGCCTGGCTGCTCCTGCTGCGCGACCACGGGAGCCTGCCGCTCGCGACGGTGCTCGAGCCGGCGATCGGCTACGCACGCGACGGACATCCGCTCCTCCCCCGCGTGGCCGCCACCATCGACCGGGTCAGCGAGCTGTTCGAGACGCACTGGCCCACCTCTGCCGCGGTGTGGCTGCCGGGCGGTCGGGCACCGCGGGCCGGGGAGCTGTTCGCGAACCCGGCGTACGCCGAGGTGCTGGAGCGACTGGTGTCCGAGGCCGGTGACGGCGACGTGGCCGCGCAGGCGGAGGCCGCCCGTCGCGCCTGGGGCCAGGGCTTCGTGGCCGAGGCGGTCGACGGCTTCCGGTCCGCGGGAGTGGCGGCACTCCGGTGGCGAGGTGCTGCCGGGGCTGGTCACGGGCGCCGACCTCGCGGCCTACTCCGCGACCTGGGAGGCGCCGGCGATCGCCGCGTGGCACGGCGTGGAGGTGGCCAAGACCGACCTGTGGGGCCAGGGGCCGACGCTGCTGCAGGCGCTCGCCGTCCTCGACGAGCTCAGCCTCGGCGCGATGGGCCCGGCCGCGCTCGACCCGGACACCGCTGCGGGCGTCCACGCCCTCACCGAGGTCTGGAAGCTGGCGATGGCCGACCGGGAGGCGTGGTTCGGCGACGCGTCGCCGGTCCGGGTCGGGGACCTGCTCGACCCGTCGTACGTCCGTGAGCGGGCGGCGCTGGTGGGCGAGGTGGCCGACCACACGCTGCGCCCCGGCTCCCCGGGCGGGCACGAGCCCCGGCTGTCGGAGCACGTCCGGCGCCTGCTGGCGGGCGAGGGCACGGCGCGTTCCGCCGATGCGACCACCGGCGAGCCGACCGTCGACCGCGACGGGTCGACTGGGCGCGGCGACACCTGCCACATCGACGTCGTCGACCGCTGGGGCAACATGATCTCGGCGACGCCGAGCGGCGGCTGGCTGCACTCCTCGCCGACCATCCCCGAGCTGGGGTTCTGCCTCGGCAGCCGCGCGCAGATGTTCTGGCTCGACGAGGGGTTGCCGGCCTCGCTCGCGCCCGGCCGCCGCCCGCGTACGACGCTCTCCCCGACGATGGTGCTGCGCGACGGCGTGCCGGTGCTCGCCTGCGGGTCACCCGGCGGCGACCAGCAGGACCAGTGGCAGTCGTTGTTCCTGCTGCGCCACGTCGTCGGCGGCATGGGCCTGCAGGAGGCGATCGACGCGCCGATGTTCCACCACGACAGCTTCCCGGGATCCTTCCACCCGCGCGGGATGGTGCCCGGCCTGATCGCGCTCGAGGACCGCTACCCCGCCGACGTGATCGAGGACCTCACCGGGCGCGGGCACGACCTCGGGCTGCAGGACCCCTGGTCGCTCGGCCGGATGTGCGCCGTCGCGCGCGACCCCGCCACCGGCCTGCTCTCCGCGGCCGCCAACCCCCGCGGCATGCAGGGCTACGCCGTCGGCCGCTGACTACGCGCGTGGCTGGGGCGGCACCATCACGGCGTTGAGGGCGAGCGCCTTGGCGCGGTCGCCCTTGACCTTCATGGCGCCGGTGAGGACACCCCTGACGGGATGGAGCTGGCCGGTCGCCAGGCGCAGGAAGTCCGCGCCGTCGAGCGTGATCGTGGCGTCGCGGCGCTGGCCCGTCGGCGGGTCTGTCTCGATGGTGCACACCCCGTCGCGCACGTGTACGACGTACCGGTCGACCTCGCCGTCGCTGCGGCCGCCGATCCGGAAGCCGACCGACAGCGCCAGGTCCGCCGCCTTGCCGGCGTCGATGAACTCGGGGAACCGCCGGAACACCTCCGCCAGCACGATCGGACGGAAGTCGCTCTCCATCACCGAGCGCATGTGCTTGCCCGAGCTCGTGGCCACCGCGGTCGCGACCTCGACCGGGTCGAGCGACGAGGGGTCCACCGCCGGCTCGTTGCTGCCCGGCAGCGTGAACACGGTGCCGACCGCGAGGGCCATCAGCGCCTGGCCCTCGATGCCGAGTCGACCGCCGAGGTAGAGCAGGGCGGCGTTCGACTGCCCGGTGACCAGGCGCACGAAGTCGACGATGTCGGCCGAGATCGTGACGTCCGGTGTCGCATCGGGGTCGAGGACGACCGAGCCGTCGGCGAAGCGGGCCGTGTGGGTCTCCCTGTCCTTCTTGCCGCGCGCCAGGTGGAACCGGACCACGCCGTCGATCTCGCGCAGCCGGTCGGGATGGGCGAACTCGGGGAACCGGGCGAGGATCGAGGTGACGCTCTCGGCCCGGACGTGGTCGATGGCGATGAGCCGTCGCAGGTCGTGGTCGGCGGCCTCGCGGATGACGGCCGTGATCTCGAGGACGTCCGAGCCGCGGAAGAACTCCCTCACCTCGTCCGCCGACATGGCAGTGAGGCGGTCGATCGCGTCGGTCACGAGAGGAGACTAGGTCGTCACGGCCAGCGTCAGCGGGAAGACCTGTGCGGCACCTGCTGCGCGCAGGGCACGCGTGGCCAGGGTCAGGGTCCAGCCCGTGTCGACGAGGTCGTCGACGAGCAGCACGCTGGCACCGTCGAGCGCATCGGCCTCGAGCGCGAACCGGCGCGCGACCGACGCCACCCGCTGCGCGGAGTTCATCGCACCCTGGCCCGGCGCGACCGAGTCGTCCTCGATGGCCCACCGGCCGACGACCGGCTTCTTCAGGTAGCGGGACAGCCCCTCGGCGAGGTCGCGCGTCAGCGTCGGTCGTCGCGCCGACTCGACGTGGACGATCACGTCGACCTGCGGCCGCCAGTCGACCAGCACCTCGACCATGGCGCGGGCGAGGTCGGGCGGCACCGGCCCCTCCCCCGCACCCTCGCGGAACAGCTCGCGCAGCGCCTGGCCGTGGCCGAGGTCGGTCAGCCGGGCCACCGCTCGCCCCTCCTCGGCCGGCTCGTCGATCCGACCCCTGAGGTCGACACCGAGGTTGGCCAGCGCCGACGGCCACATCTTGCGCGGCGCCACGACGACCCCGGGCCGGACGAGCCGGGCGTGCGCCTCCTCGACCGAGCCCTCGGCCACCTGCGTCGAGACGCTCAGGCCGCCACAGTTGTCGCAGCGGCCGCAGGGAGCAGCCCCCGGGTCGTCGAGCTGCTCGCGCAGGAACTGCATCCGGCAGCCGTCGGTCTCGAGGTAGGTCAGCATCGCGTCCTGCTCGCGCTGTCGCGCCTCCGAGACGCGCTGGTAGCGGTCGGCGTCGTACTCCCAGGGCTGCCCGGTCGACTCCCAGCCTCCCTTGACACGACGGACGGCACCGTCGACGTCGAGCACCTTGAGCATGGCCTCGAGGCGCGTGCGGGTGAGCTCGACGTGGGTCTCGAGCGTCGCGGTGGAGAGCGGCCTCGGTGAGTCGGCGAGCGCGGCGAGCGTCTGCCGGACGAGGTCCTCGCGCGGGAAGGAGAGCGAGGC
Source organism: uncultured Actinomycetota bacterium (assembly GCA_963698945.1). Lineage (GTDB taxonomy): Bacteria > Actinomycetota > Actinomycetes > Propionibacteriales > Nocardioidaceae > Marmoricola. The sequence continues at coordinate 146,434 of CAVOST010000011.1, forward strand.
GAAGTAGCGCCAGATGTCGCGGTCCTCGGCCTGCGGGACCAGCACGACCGTGGCGTCGTCGGTGCCGCGGCCCGCGCGGCCGACCTGCTGGTAGTAGGCGACCGGGGACGGCGGCGCGCCGAGGTTGACGACGAACCCGAGGCTGGCGTCGAAGCCCATGCCGAGGGCGCTCGTGGCCACCAGGGCCTTCACCCGCCCCTGGAGCAGGTCCTGCTCGAGCGAGAGCCGCTCGGTGGGGTCGGTCTGGCCGGAGTACGCCGCCACGGCGTGGCCGTGGGCCCGCAGGTGCTCGGCCACCTCCTGGGTGGCCGCGACCGTCAGGCAGTAGATGATGCCGGTCCCCGACATGTCGTCGAGGTGGTCGGCGAGCCAGGCCAGCCGCTGCTCCGCGGTCCGCAGGCGTACGACGCCCAGCCGCAGCGACTCGCGGTCGAGCGAACCTCGCAGCACGAGCACGTCGCGGCCGAGCTGCTCGGCGACGTCGCTGGTCACACGGGCGTTGGCGGTCGCGGTCGTCGCCAGCACCGGGATGCCCTCGGGGAGCTCGTCGAGCAGCGTGCGGATGCGCCGGTAGTCGGGGCGGAAGTCGTGGCCCCAGTCGGAGATGCAGTGGGCCTCGTCGACCACCAGCAGCCCGGTCGCCGCGGTGAGGCTGGGCAGCACCTCGTCGCGGAACCCGGGGTTGTTCAGCCGCTCGGGGCTGACCAGCAGCACGTCGACCTCACCGGCGGCGATCTGCTCCTGGATCGGCTGCCACTGCTCGATGTTGGTGGAGTTGATCGTGACCGCGCGGATGCCCGCGCGCTCGGCCGCCGCGATCTGGTTGCGCATCAGCGCCAGCAGCGGCGAGACGATGACCGTGGGCCCGGCCCCCTGCGCCCGGAGCAGCAGCGTCGCGACGAAGTAGACCGCTGACTTGCCCCAACCGGTGCGCTGCACCACCAGCGCTCGGCGGCGGTCGACCGCCAGCGCCTCGATGGCGGCCCACTGGTCGTCGTGGAGCACCGCGTCGGTGCGCCCCACCAGCGCCTGGAGGTGCTCCTCGGCCTGGGCGCGGACGTCGGTGGCGGTAGCCGTCATGGGCCTCTGTCTACCAAGTCCGCCCGACAGCCCGTCCCCGTCGTCCACAGGCTCATCGCGCGGGGAGGTGCGTGCGTGGCGCCATCCGGGAACCGCGGCGCGGCACCGTGAGCCCGGCCAGCTCGACGAGGCGCTGCACGCGGTGACGGTGTCCGGCCCACGGCTCCAGGAGCACGGCCATGCCCTCGTCGTCGACCGGCTCACCGGTCAGTGCGTAGCCGACGTTCTTGGCGATGTGGTAGTCGCCGAAGCTCACCGCGTCGGGGTCGCCGAGCGCGCGGGCCCGCACCTCCGCGCTGCTCCAGACGCCGATCCCGGGCAGGGTGCGCAGCCGCCGGTCGAACTCCTCCGGTGTCTCGCGGCCGGCGCGCTCGAGCGACGTCGCGACCCGGGCGGCGTGCTGGATCGGGCGCGACCGGGCGCCGTCGACGGGCAGCCGCAGCCACTCCCAGGACGGGATCGCGCGCAGCTGCTCGGGACTCGGCTGCACCCACAGCCGCGGGACCGGATCCGGCTGGCTCGGCGGCCCGGGCGCCCGCTCGCCGAAGCGGTGCACCATCCGCCGGAAGCCCGCGAAGGCCTCCATGCCGGTGACCTTCTGCTCGATGATCGTGGGCACCAGCGACTCCATCACCAGGCCCGTGGCGCTCATGCGCCAGTTGCGGTGGCGGCGCCAGGTCTCGCGCAGCTGGTCCGGGGGCTCGAACCCGGTCGGGTCGTCGTACGCCCCCAGCATGCGTGGCAGCGACTCGAGCACCCACTCGGCGCCGCTCCCCCAGGCCGTCGCGTTGACCACGCCGTCGCCGTCGAGCGGCTCGACTCGCAGTGTCGCGGGCCCCTCCGGCGAGCGGATGCCGCGCCAGGTGGCGCCGTCGGGCGTACGTCGGAACGTCGGGTCGCCGCCGCCGCGCCGGTGGGTGGCGAGGATCGTCGCGACCGGGCAGGGCCAGTCGGGCCGCCACTCGCGCACGGAAGCGGTCGGGGCGGGCACAGCTCGACACTATGTCGGCAGGCCGCTGACACGATGGACCCCATGCTGCTCGCCCGCGTCGTCGAGGTCTCCGCGGCCGTCGCGGCGACGGGTTCGCGGCTCGCCAAGCGCGACCTGATCGCCTCGCTCCTGCGGGAGGCGGAGGGCGACGAGATCGACATCGCGGCGACCTACCTCTCGGGCACGCTGCGGCAGCGTCGCACTGGCGTGGGCTGGCGTGGGCTGGCCGAGACACCCGACCCGGCTGACGATCCGTCGGTCGAGCTGACCGAGGTCGACGCTGCCCTCGAGCGGCTCGGTGAGCTGTCGGGATCGGGCTCCGCCGGCGCGCGGCGGGCAGCCGTGGCCGATCTCTTCGCCCGCCTGACCGCAGCGGAGCAGGGCTACCTGCGCAACCTCATCACCGGCAACGTGCGCCAGGGCGCGCTCGACTCCGTGATGCTCGACGCCATCGCCGTGGCTGCCGACCTCCCGGTGAAGGCCGTACGACGGGCCGCGATGTTCAGCGCCCCGACCGGTCCGATCGCGACGGCCGCGCTCACGGGCGGAGTCGCCGCCCTCGAGGAGTTCTCACTCCTCGTGGGCCGTCCGGTGCGCCCGATGCTGGCCGGCACCGCACCCGACGTGCCGGCGGGAGTCGAGAAGGTGGGCGGGCGCTTCGCCGTCGACACCAAGCTCGACGGCATCCGCATCCAGGTGCACAAGCACGGCGACGAGGTCAGCGTGTTCACCCGTTCGCTCGACGAGGTCTCCGCGCGGCTGCCCGAGGTGGTCGCGGTCGCGCGGTCGCTGGCCGCGGAGGACCTGATCCTGGACGGTGAGGCGCTGGCGCTCGACACGACCGGTCGCCCGCTCCCGTTCCAGGACACCGCGTCGACGACCGCGACCCACGCCGGCGCCACCGGCATCCGGCCGTTCTTCTTCGACCTGCTCCTCGACGAGGGCGAGGCGCTGATCGAGTCCTCGCTGGAGGAACGCCTCGCCCACCTCGACGCGGCCGTCCCGGAGGAGCACCGCGTGCGGCGCCTGGTGGCCGGGTCCGCCGAGGCCGCGCAGGAGTTCTTCGACGCCGCGATCGCCGACGGCCAGGAGGGGGTGATCGTCAAGCGTCTCGATGCGCCCTACGACGCCGGCCGGCGTGGCTCCGCCTGGGTCAAGGTGAAGCCGCGCCACACCCTCGACCTCGTGGTGCTCGCCGTCGAGTGGGGCAGCGGTCGCCGCCAGGGCTGGCTGTCCAACATCCACATGGGCGCCCGCGGGCCCGACGGGTTCGTGATGCTCGGCAAGACCTTCAAGGGGATGACCGACGAGATGCTCGCCTGGCAGACCGAGCGCTTCCTGTCGCTGGAGACGTCGCGATCGGGGCACGTCGTACACCTCAGGCCCGAGCAGGTCGTCGAGATCGCCTTCGACGGGGTGCAGCGCTCGACCCGCTACCCGGGCGGGGTCGCGCTGCGGTTCGCGCGGGTGCTGCGCTACCGCGACGACAAGCCGGTCGAGGAGATCGACACCCTCGAGGCGGTGCGCGCGCTCATGTAGCACCGATGGACACTGCGACGAGCGTCGTCATCAGGCTGACGGCCTCACGATCGGACAGCCCCTGCTCGCGACACAGGGAGCGCCAGGTGCCGAAGGCGGCCGCGTGCGCGACGGCTGCGCGGACCGTCCTCCTCCGTCGGCCGGGGAGGCCCTGCAGCAGTGCCTCCAGCCAGACTCGTTCCCGATCCAGCCTGGCTCGGCGGATGCGGTCGGGGACCAGCGCCGCGTCGCGTTCCATGTTGGCCAGCATTTCCTGGCCAGCCCGAAAGTAGCGGTACAAGTCGGCGAGACCCGCTCGGACGCGCTCCACAGGGAGGTCCTCGAGGCGCCATGACTCGGGCTGCGGAAGCTCCTGCCGAGAGAGCCACTGGCCGGAGCACGCGAGGAACAGGGCCTCGTCGTCTGGAAAGTGGCGGTACACGGTCGAGCGTGTGACCCCTGCGAGCTCTGCCACCGCCGAGATGCTCGCGCCTGCGGGTCCCACCGAGGCGTGCAGCGCCTCCGCGGCATCGACGATGCGCGCCCGAGTACGTGCCTCGTCCTCGGCTCGTTTGGACTTCCGGTAGGAGCGGACATTCGTGGAACGGTTGTGTTCGCTCAAAGTGTTGACACGCTCCCTGATCAGGACGAGTATTTCGTCATACATAGTGTATGGCGAATATGTGGAGGAGGTGGCCAGGATGGCGAGTGTCGAGGAACCCGAGCTCACGATCGTCCAGCCAGGTGAAGGTGAGGAACGGGGCCTGGGCACGATCGGTGTCGTGTTCAAGCTGCTCGGTTCCCAGACGAACGGGCTCGTCTCCATCGTGGAGCACCCCTTCCCCGTGGGCGCCTGTGTTCCCCCGCACAAGCACACGCGTGAGGACGAGTACTCGTACGTGCTCGCAGGAGAGATCGGCTTCAGGTCCGGCGAGCGCGAGGTGGTGCTGGGCGCCGGTGGCTACATCACGAAGCCGCGCGGCGAGGTGCACACGATGTGGAATGCGGGCCCGACCCCCGCTCGGATGATCGAGGTGATCAGCCCCGCGGGCTTCGAGCACTTCTTCTGGGGCGTGAGCGAGGCGGCGGCCGACGGGCCGCCCGACCCCGAGAGGATCGCCGCACTGGCGGCCGAGCACGGACTCGAGTTCGGCGACGCGCCGTGGCTTGACGACGTGATCGCTCGGTATCACCTGACACCACCACCTGGAGCCCGGTGATCACGTGACGTGCCTCATTCGCACGCGTGTGTAAACGGGAGTTGCATTATCATCGCGCCATGAGTTCGGTCCGCTCGACGACCCGGCTGCCGGCCGCGGCCCGGCGACGCGAGCGCGAGCGCGAGATCCTCCGGGCGACCCGCCAGCTCTTCGACGAGACCGGTGTGCGCGACGCCCAGATCGAGGACATCGCCAACGCCGTGGGCGTCAACCGCGCGATCATCTACCGCCACTTCAGCGGCAAGGAGGAGCTGTTCGCGCTGACGCTGGTCAGCTACCTCGACGACCTCGAGGAGCGGCTGACCCGGGTCGGTCACGGCAAGCGCACGCCGATGTCGCGGCTCGTGGCCGTCACCGAGGAGTTCGTCGACTTCGGGCTGGAGTACCCCGCCTTCGTCGACTGCGCCCAGACGCTGATGCGCCGCCCCGGGCCCGAGCTGCTCGAGGAGATCAGCGAGAGCTCGCTGTTCCGGCTCGGCCGCGGCATCTCGGCCTGCCTCAAGCTGGTCAGCGACATCCTCGACGACGGCATCGCCTCCGGCGACTTCCGCGTCCAGGACTCCACGCTGCTGGCCAACCACATGTACGCCAGCGGCCTCGGCGCCCTCCAGCTCGCCCGCGTCGGCATGCTCGTCAAGGAGTCGGCCCCCGGCATCCCCGCGATCGCCCCCGTCTCCCCCGACGAGGTCAAGAAGTACGTCGTCGCGACGGCGAAGGCGCTCGCGACCGGCTGAGGGTCTCGCTCCTCGCGGAGGGACAAATTCCCATGCGAGGAACCTTTTCTGCCCGGCACGCTCAACCGCGCACAGGTTCTTGCCGCTGACCACAGGAAGTTTCCTGTGCTCAGCGGCAAAAAGGGTTCCTACCATGGGAAACCGGCTGGCCGGCCCCAGCAGGCGGGCTACTTCTCCAGGATCGCGGTGACGCCCTGGCCACCGGCGGCACAGATGGAGATCAGGCCGCGGCCGGACCCCTTCTCGTGCAGCAGCTTGGCGAGGTTGGCCACGATCCGGCCGCCGGTCGCGGCGAAGGGGTGGCCCGCGGCGAGCGAGGAGCCGTTCACGTTCAGACGCGAACGGTCGATCTCGCCGAGCGGGGCGTCGAGGCCGAGGCGCTCCTTGCAGAACACCGGGTCGTTCCACGCCTTCAGCGTCGAGAGCACCTGTGAAGCGAACGCCTCGTGGATCTCGTAGTAGTCGAAGTCCTGCAGCGTCAGGCCGTTGCGCTCGAGCAGCCGCGGCACGGCGTACGCCGGGGCCATCAGCAGGCCCTCGCCACCGTGCACGAAGTCGACGGCGGCGGTCTCGGCGTCGACGAAGTACGCCTGCACCGGCAGGCCGTGCTCCTCGGCCCACTCCTCGGTGCTCAGCAGCACGGCGGAGGCGCCGTCGGTCAGCGGCGTGGAGTTCGCGGCGGTCATCGTCGCGGCCTCGCCCTTGCCGAACACCGGCTTGAGCGTGGCCAGCTTCTCGATGGAGGAGTCGGCGCGCAGGTTCTGGTCGCGCTCGATGCCGTTGAACGGGGTGATCAGGTCGTCCTGGAAGCCGCGGTCGTACGACGCAGCGAGGTGGTGGTGCGACGCCACGGCCAGCTCGTCCTGGTCCTCGCGGGCGATCTGCCACTCCAGCGCGGTCAACGCGGCGTGCTCACCCATCGAGAGGCGGGTGCGCGGCTCGCCGTTCTGGGGGATCTCGATGCCGATGTCGCCGGGCCGGATGTTGCCCAGCGCCTTGACCTTGCCGACGGTGTCCTTCTGCTGGTTGACCTTGATCAGCTTCTTGCGCAGCTTCTCCGAGATCGCGATGGGTGCGTCGGAGGTGGTGTCGGTGCCGCCGGCCACGCCCGCCTCGATCTGGCCGAGGGCGATCTTGTTGGCGACGTAGATCGCTGCCTGCAGGCCGGTGCCGCAGGCCTGCTGCAGGTCGGCGGCGGGGGTCTCGGGCGCGAGCTTCGAGCCGAGGACCGACTCCCGCGTCAGGTTGAAGTCGCGGCTGTGCTTGAGCACCGCGCCGGCGACGACCTCACCCAGGCGCTCGCCCTCCAGGCCGAACCGGGTGGCCAGGCCGTCCAGCGCCGCGGTCAGCATCTCCTGGTTGGAGGCGTTGGCGTAGACGGTGTTCGAGCGGGCGAACGGGATCCGGTTGCCACCGAGGACGGCGACGCGGCGAGGTGAGCTGGGCATGGTGTTCCTACTCCTGGGAGGTCGGGTACGCAGGGCTCATCCTCCCGCGCGGCAGTGCGAATATAAACGGGATGAGGGCCAGATCACCATCGGTGGACGCTGAGTTACACCGCTCGTTACATTCGTGCCGTACTCATGAGTAGACCCAGAGGATCCTTGATGACCGACCACTACCAGTCCTTCTCCTCCAGCCCGATCGGGCAGTTGTTGGTGAAGAACCTCGGCCTGCCCGACCCGACCAAGCTGGAGCGCTGGAGCGAGGGTGCTCCCCTCGTCGACGGCACCGTGGTCACCGGCGGCAGCGGCCGGCTCAACAAGTCGCTCACGGTGGCCCTGGACAACCTCGGCATCACCAGCGTGGCCACCACCAGCGAGGGCGAGAAGTACAAGGGACTCGTCTTCGACGCCACCGGCATCGGCGGCTCCGCCGAGCTGCTCGCCCTGCAGCAGTTCTTCACGCCGTTGATGCGCAGCCTCGAGAGGAACGCCCGCGTCGTCGTGCTCGGCACCGTCCCCGAGGAGACCGACAGCAACGACGAGCGCGTCGCCCAGCGCGCGCTCGAGGGCTTCACCCGGTCCCTCGGCAAGGAGATCGGCCACGGCAGCACCGTCAACCTGGTGTACGTCGCCCCCGGCGCCGAGGACACCATGGAGTCCACGCTCGCCTTCTTCCTCTCGCCCAAGAGCGCCTACGTCTCCGGCCAGGTCGCGCGTCTCGGCGCCACCGGCACCGACGAGGCCGCGCCCGTCAAGGACCCGGCCAAGCCGCTCACCGGCAAGGTCGCGATCGTGACCGGCGCCTCACGCGGCATCGGCGAGGAGATCGCCAAGGTGCTGCACCGTGACGGCGCCACGATCCTCGGCATCGACGTACCGCAGGCCGCCAGCGAGCTGCAGTCACTGATGAAGGAGCTCGGCGGCGACCACCTGACGCTCGACATCACGACCAAGGACGCGCCGCAGCGGATCGCCCAGCACGTCAAGCAGAAGTTCGGCCAGGTGTACGCCGTCGTCCACAACGCCGGCATCACGCGCGACAAGAAGCTGGCCAACATGAAGGACGACCGCTGGAGCTCGGTGATCGCGGTCAACCTGACGGCCCCGGAGAAGATCACGCGCGAGCTGCTGGACCAGGGCCTGATCGAGGACAACGGCCGGATCGTCGGCGTCTCCTCGATCGCCGGCATCGCGGGCAACGTCGGCCAGACCAACTACGCCGCGTCCAAGGCCGGCGTCATCGGCCTCGTCGACACCCTCGCGCCGGAGCTGAAGAAGGGCATCACCGTCAACGCGGTGGCGCCCGGGTTCATCATCACGCAGATGACCGCGGCGGTGCCGTTCGCGACCCGCGAGGTCGGCCAGCGGATGAACGCGATGGCGCAGGGCGGGCTGCCGGTCGATGTGGCCGAGACGATCGCCTGGTACCTCTCCCCCGGCTCCACCGCCGTCAACGGCAACGTGGTCCGGGTCTGCGGCCAGATGATGCTCGGAGCCTGAGCGTGACCGAACGGATCATCAAGGGCGAGCCGAGCTCGCTGCCCACCATGCTCAAGGCGGCGCTGCCCGTGCTGCCGGGGGTGAACCTGATCCCCGGGGTGGCCAAGAAGGGTGCCAAGAATGGGCAGGGCCTGCCCGACCTGACCCTGCGACGCGAGGCCGTCACGATCGACCCCGAGCACGTCGCGTCGTACGCCGCCGTGTGCGCCTTCGAGCCGAGCCAGACCGTGCCGTTCACCTACCCCCACATGCTGGCGTTCCCGCTGCACATGGGGATCATGACCGACGGCTCGTTCCCCTTCCCCGCCATCGGCACCGTCCACCTGCGCAACGCGATCACCCAGCACCGCCCGATCGCGCCGAAGGAGACGCTCGACGTCTCGGCGACCGCGGAGAACCTGCGTCCCCACAAGAAGGGCAAGGTCTTCGACCTCGTCACGACCGTGAGCGCCGACGACGAGACGGTGTGGGAGTCCACGTCGACGTACCTCCGCGTCGGGCACGGTGACGACGACGTGAAGCCGGAGGGCGAGCCCTTCGACCTCGTCCCCAGCACAGGTGTGGTGTGGAAGCTGCCGGGCGACCTCGGCCGCCGCTACGCCTCGGTCTCCGGCGACCACAACCCGATCCACCTCTACCCGCTGACGGCCAAGGCGTTCGGGTTCAAGCGCCAGATCGCCCACGGGATGTGGAGCAAGGCCCGGAGCGTCGCCGCGTTCGCCAGCCGGATCCCGGACGCGGCCACGGTCGAGGTCGAGTTCCGCAAGCCGATCTTCCTGCCCGGTCAGGTCGCCTTCGGCTCCCGCGTGCTGTTCGGCGACCAGTGGGGGCTCGACTTCTCCCTCACCGCCCCCGGCACCGACAAGGCGCACCTCGTGGGTCGGGCTCGGGCCGTCTGAGGCAAACGGCGCGTCAGGCGTCCGGGTCAGTTCCCGGTTCGGCGTCCGGATCGGCGACCGGCTCCACCGCGCGCACGTGGTCAGCGACCTGGGGGAAGAGCAACGGGAGACCCTCGCCCGCGAAGAGCAGTACGGGGAGGACGGACCCGCCGTCGGTGAAGACCTGTACGCCGGTCACGATCGTGCCGATGAGCGCCGAGCTCATCAGCAGGATCCGAGCCACCCAGTTCCGGTTGCGGTAGACCAGCCACAGCAGCCACGACAGCACGACGAACCAGAAGATCGCGGCAGCCGTGCCGCCCTCGCCGTAGTCGGTGAGCGACACCTGCCCGGCGAGACAGGCAGCGGAGACGAGCAGCAGCTGGCCGACGCTGGGGACGCGGAGCAGCGCCAGCCGCCGCTGCCGGGGTTCGCTCTGCGTCGTCTGGGCCATGGAGGCAGGGTACGTCGAACGACGACTGCGGCGGCCGGCTCGACCCTCGTGGGGCCGGCCGAGTGTCTCCCGTCAGAGCTGTTGGGCGAGCCCGACGACGTGACCCTGCGGGTCGGCGATCAGCGCGAACGACACCCCCGGGACGGTGACCGGCTCCTGCACGACCCGGCCACCGAGCTGGGTGGTGCGCTCGATGCTGCCGGCCATGTCGTCGACGCCGATGAAGAACGTGACCAGGTCGCTGTCGCCCTGCAGCGGGCTGATCGCGGTGTACAGCGCGTCCGGCACACCCGTGTCGACGAAGGTGTAGCCCGGCACGGCGCCCTCGGTGGGGTAGCTCCAGCCGAACAGGTCGCCGAAGAAGGACCGGGTCGCGTCCGGGTCGCTCGAGCGGATCTCGGCGTGCACGATGGGGTGGCTCATGATGACCTCCGGTTCCAGGGGTCACCGGTCGCGACCCTCGTGCCTGCATGACGAACCGGCGCCGCCACAATCGACAGCGCGGCTGGTCAGGTCTGGGCAGCCAGCCGGACGTGGGTGTTCGGACTGCCGTAGGCGTCGTACCCACCGCGTCGCTCGAGCACCTCGACGTAGAACCCGGTCGGGAGCACGCCGGTGTAGGCGTGCAGCAGCTCGCCCTGGCCGACCCTGTCGTAGAGCAGACCGTGCTCGCGCAGCGTCGTGAGCAGGTCGGGCGAGAGCGCGAAGCGGGCCTCGAGGTCGACGTAGTAGTTGTCCGGCACCGACATCATCGGGATGCCGCGCGAGCGCCAGCCTCGTACGACGGAGAGCACGTCGTCGCACCGGAAGGCGACCTGGTTGATCCCGAGCCGGGGCGAGAGGTCCGGGCCGGTCTCCTCGACGTTCAGCACCACACGGAGGTCGCCGTCACGTGGGCGGAGGGCGCGACTGCGGAGCCGGCCGTGCGGCTCCATGAACTCCTCGACGGTGCCGGGCGAGAGGCCGAACAGGGTCCGGAAGAAGCCGACCTCCTCGTCGAGGTCGTCAGACGGTACGGCGAGCCCGACGTGGTCGATGCCGGTGAGGATTGCCGGCGTCGTGCCCGGTGGCGCCGAAGTCGCGCTGCCAGTCCCCGGGTCCACCCGGCTCGTCGCTGACGAAGACGTGCAGCCCGGACGGGGCGGTGATCCCCGGCAGTGGCGCCTCGGCCTCGCCGCGGGTGGTGGCCACGGCCGGCCAGAGCAGCGCCTTCGCGCGATCGGCGACGGCAGCGACGGGAGCCGCCGTGACGCCGATGGCGGCGGACACGTCCGACTCGTTGACGACCACGTGGGCATCGCCGTTGCGCCACAGCCGCACCGGCTTGGTGCGGTGGTCCCCGACGTGCTCGAAGCCCAACCCCTCGAGCAGGCTCGGGACCGACGTGTCACCGGGCGGGCTCGGGATCTCGAGGAAGGCCGCGTCGACGCGTGGCGGTGGGGGCGGGGCGGCCGTCACCAGGTCAGTGACCTCCGCGTCGAGGTCGGCGGCGAGGCGGTCCTCGAGGAAGAGCAGCGACCGCATCGCGGCGCGCGCGGTCCGGCGGGGGTCGGTCTCGCGCACGACGTCGCTGAAGACCTCCAGCGACAGCGGACCCCGGTAGCCCGCGTGCAGCACCGCGGCCACCACGCCCTCGACGTCGAGGCTGCCCTGCCCCGGGAAGCAGCGGTGGTGGCGGCTCCACTCGAGCACGTTCATGTCCAGCAGCGGAGCGTCAGCGACCTGGAGGAAGCCGATGCGGTCACCCGGGACACCGTCGAGCGCGGACCCGTCGTCGCCGCGCGCCAGCATGTGGAAGGTGTCGACCGCCAGCGTCACGGCGGGGTGGTCGGCCCGTCGTACGACGTCCCAGGCGTCCGTCACCCGGTTGACGTGGCGGCCCCAGGCCAGGGCCTCGAAGGCCACCGTCACGCCGTGCTCGGCGGCCAGCTCGCCGACCTCGTGCAGCTGCGCGGCGGACAAGTCGGGGTCGGCCACCGCGTCCGCCGCGACGTTCGAGCACGCCAGGAACGTCGTGGCGCCGAGGTCGGCCATGACGCCGAGCTTCGTGCGGACGCGGTGGAGCACCGCGTCGAAGCGCTCGGGCGGGACACCCTCGAGGTCGCGCACCGGCTGGAACAGGTCGACGGCCAGCCCGAGGTCGGCGCAGCGTCGGGCCACCTCGCGCGGCGACAGCGGGGAGGCGACGAGGTCGTTGTCGAAGACCTCGATGCCGTCGAAGCCCGCCTCGGCCACGGCCTCCAGCTTGTCGGCCAGGACGCCGCTGAGCGAGACCGTGGCGATGCCCTTGCGCATCAGGCGGTGAGCTCTGCGAAGTGTCGGTGCATCCGGTCGGCGTCCGGCGCGCGCCCGGTGAACAGCTCGAAGGCACCGACCGCCTGCTCGACGGCCATGCCACCGCCGGACATCACGCGGCAGCCGCGCGCCCGGGCGCTGCTGACGAGCTGCGTCTCGAGCGGGAAGTACACGATGTCGGCGACCCACAGGTCGGGCCGCAGCAGCTCGGCGGGCACGGCGCTTCCCGGGTGGCCGTGCATGCCGATCGGGGTGGCGTTGACGACGCCGTCGGCGCCGGCGAGCGCGCCGGCCAGGTCGTGCACCACGCCGACGCGGTCCTCGCCGAAGCGCTTGGCCAGTCGTACGACGCACTCGTCGGCCCGGTCGTCGCGCACGTCGTACACCGCGACGTGCTCAGCGCCCTGGGACAGCAACCCGTACCCGACGGCCACCCCGGCCCCTCCCGCGCCGACCAGCAGCGCCCGGTCGGACTCGGCTCCGGCCAGCTGCCTGCCGAAGGCGCGGGAGAAGCCTGACCAGTCGGTGTTGCGGCCGAGCCGGCGCCCGTCGCGCAACACCACCGTGTTGACGGCGCCGAGGTCGTCGGCCGCCTCGGAGAGGTCGTCGAGAAGCGGCACGACGGCCTGCTTGAACGGGTGGGTGACGTTGAGCCCGTCGAACCCCAGCCGCTCCGCCCAGTCGAGGAGGTCCGGCAGGTCGTCCACACCGAGGCCCAGACGCCCTGCGTCGATCAGGCGGTAGCTCACGGCCAGACCGTTCTCGGATCCCTCCCGCGTCTGCATGGCGGCGTGAGGGAGGCCCCGATGTCGGTGCCGACGAGGCCGAGCACGTAGGAGCTCGACAGCACCCGCCGTGACGTCCACCCGGTGCCTCAGGCCACGCTGGCCGAGACGCGGGCCGGCTCGGGGCGGCGACGGACGCCGATGCGGTTGGTCGGCACCTCGTGGGTACCGCTCGGCCCGGTCGCCACCGCGATCGCAGAGATCACGCACGCAGCACCGAAGAACATGGCCACCTTCACCCAGTTGTCGGTGTCGCCGCCGAGCAGCGACTCCGCGATCGTGGGCGCGAAGCCGGCCAGCGCGAACCCGAACTGGGTGCCGATCGCCATGCCCGAGAGCCGGACGCTGGTCGGGAAGTACTCGGCGTACGTCGCCGGCCAGACCGCGTTGGGCATGCTGTAGACGATGCCGGCCAGCAGCACGCCGGTCGCGAAGACCAGCACCGCGTTGGCCGCGGAGATCGCACCGAGGAAGGCGAAGACGAGCACGCCGCTCAGCAGGACGCCGGTGACGAAGACAGGCTTGCGGCCCACGCGGTCGGACAGCGTCGCCCAGGCCGGGATCACCATGATGGCGACGACGTTGGCCACGATCGCGATCCAGAGCATCAGGGTGTCGCTGAGGCCGATGTCGTCGGAGGTGGCGAAGCTGAGCGCGAACACGGCGAACATGGTGTTGACCGAGGCGATGAACGCGGCGAAGAAGACGCGCAGCACGCTGGCCCAGTGGTCGCGGAACAGCTCGGCGAGCGGCGCGCGCGGCACCTCGTCGCTCTCGGACTCGACCTGGAACTCGGGGGTCTCGTCGAGGGTGCGTCGGATGATGTAGCCGACCAGCACGACGATCGCGCTGATCCAGAACGGGATCCGCCAGCCCCACGACTGGAGCTGCGTGTCGGACAGGACAGCGGCGAGCGGGAGGAAGATCGCGGGGGCCAGCACCTGGCCGCCCTGCGTGCCGCTGAGCGTGAAGCTGGTGAAGAACCCGCGTCGATCATCAGGGGCGTGCTCGAAGGACATCGAGTTCGCGCCGGCCTGCTCGCCGGAGGCCGACAATCCCTGCATCAGCCGCAGCACGACCAGCATGATCGGCGCGAGGATGCCGACCTGCGAGTACGTCGGCAGGCAGCCGACGAGGAACGTCGAGACGCCCATCAGCAGCAGCGTCGCGATCAGCACCTTGCGCCGGCCGAGCCGGTCGCCGATGTGACCCATGAAGAACGAACCGATCGGCCGGGCGACGTACGCCACGCCGAAGGTCGCGAACGAGGCGACGTGGGCGGCGGTGTCGTTGCCCTCCGGGAAGAAGATGTCGGGGAAGACCAGTGCTGCGGCGGTGCCGTAGATCGCGAAGTCGTAGTACTCCAGCGCGCTGCCGATCCACGCGGCCGTCGCCGCCTTCTTCGGGGTCCTGACCAGCTCGGTCGCGGTCATCGATGAGGTCCTTCCGTGCTGCGCACCCAGCCCTGCTGGCCGGAGGTCGATGTGTCCGGAAACGTAGGGTGACCCCGATCACATGGCAATCGTTTGCCAAAATTTGCCACACTGGCGCGGTGGCCGCCTCCTCCCGCCCCGACCGCGCGCCGACCATCACCGACGTCGCCGCCGCGGCGGGTGTTGCGCCGTCCACCGTCTCGCGGGCCTTCTCCCGTCCGGGCCGGGTGAACCACCGCACCCGCGAGCACGTGCTGGCGGTGGCCGAGGAGCTCGGCTACGAGCCCAACCCCGCGGCGCAGGCGCTGGAGTCGGGGCGGACCCGGACCATCGGGCTGCTGGTCCCCGACATCACCAACCCCTACTTCGCAGGTGTCATCAAGGGCGCCGAACATGCCGCGGCCGCCGCCGGGCTGACCCTCCTGCTCGGGGACACCCAGGAGAACCCGCAGCAGGAGGCGGCCATGGTGCGGCGACTCGGCCGGGCGGTGGACGGCTTCGTGCTCAGCGCCTCACGCCTGTCCGACGACGACCTGCACGCCGCTGCCGCCCGCACCCCGATCGCGCTCGTCAACCGCGCCGTCCCCGGCGTCGCCTGCGTGGTGGCCGACTACGGCGAGGGCACGCGCATGATCGTGGAGCACCTGGCCTCGCTCGGCCACGAGTCGTTCGTCTTCGCCGGCGGTCCGGCCGAGTCCTGGTCGGGCCGGCGTCGCTGGGACGGTCTTCGTCAGGCGGCCGCGACGCACGGCCTGGAGGCCACCCGGTTCGGCCCGTTCCAGCCGATCCTGGCCGGAGGTCCGGCCGCCGCGGACGCCGCCCTCGCCCACGGCACGACCGCCGTGGTGTGCCACAACGACGTCCTCGCCATCGGCGTGATGCGCCGGCTCACCGAGCGCGGTGTCAGCATCCCGGCCGACGTGAGCGTCGTGGGCTTCGACGACATCTTCGGCGCCGACTTCTGCCACCCGTCGTTGACGACTCTCGCCGAGCGCACCGACGACGCCGGCGCGAGGGCGGTCGAGGCCCTGGTCCGCCAGATCCCGCGCCGCGAGACCGACGAGCCGGCCCGGGTGCTGCCGACGGAGCTGGTGGTCCGGGAGTCGACGGGAGCTGCCAGCGGCGGTTGAGGGTGGGTCCTCGCGTGAGACGCTGGCGCGATGGCTCCCGATGCTGACTCCATTGGCGACTGGTTGCACCAGGGCACGAGCGATCCTCGAGAGGTCGCCGACCGGTACGACCAGTGGGCCAAGGCCTACGACGGCGACCTGACCTCGTGGTCCTACCAGGCCCCCGTGGTGGTGGCGCAGACCGTCGTCTCCCGCCGTCCCGAGGCGGCCTCGGTGCTCGACGTCGGCTGCGGCACCGGACTCGTCGGCCGAGCGCTCCGCGCGCAAGGGTTCGCGGGACAGGTCCTGGGGCTCGACATCTCGCAGGCGTCCCTCGAGGTCGCTCAGCAGTGCGGAGCGTACGACTCGGTCGCGCAGGCAGACCTCCAGCAGCGGCTCCCCTTCGAGGACGACAGCGTCGACGCCGTGGTCTGTGTGGGCGTGATGACCTACCTCCCGGAGGTCGAGCAGGTGTGGCGCGAGTTCGCGCGAGTCGCCCGGCCGGGGAGTGTCCTGGTCGCGACGCAGCGCGAGGACCTGTGGGACTCCCGCGGGTGCCAGGCCGTGGTCGACCGGCTGGAGGCCGAGGGCGTCTGGACGCCGGCAGAGATCACCGGGCCGGCGCCGTACCTGCCCGAGGGGTACGGCGGGACGCCGGAGGTCGACTGCTACTACCTGACCGCGCTCGTCCGCTGACCCCGTCGTCCATGGGTCGGAAGGTCCCCGGCGGCCTATAGTCACGCGACAGCGCCCCAACGAGACGGTGGTTCAGATGTCATCTGTGGCAGCACTCCTGACGCGCGGTATCGCGGTCACGGCTCTGGCCGGCGCCACGCTCGTCATGCTTCCCGCGGCCGCGCCGGCAAGGTCCCTGGTCCACACGGATCCGCGCGGTGACGTCACCACCATCTTCGGGCCGAGCTTCGACTTCATCCCCGCCCCGGGACAGGTCAACGGTGACGTCCTCAGGACCCGGTTCAGCCACACCACCAACAGGGTGCGGGTCCGGATGAAGTTCCTCGACCTGCACAAGGCCGACGACGTCCGCTACAACATCCGCGTGGCCGTGAGGACGAACGAGGGAGTTCGCCGGGAGGTCCGCCTCGACTTCACCCCGAGCTATTGGCAGGGGCACGCCAAGATGACTCGCATCACTCGCCTCGAGCCGCTCGGCGAGAAGGTTCGCTGCCCCATCTACTCCTCGGTGAACGACACGAAGAACGTGGTGGTCATCGGCTTCCCGCGCACCTGTCTCAAGGGTCCGCGCTGGATCCGGATCGGTGCCATCGGTGAGGCCACCCTGCGCGAGGGCGCATCGAACAACTTCCTGGACGACGTCCTCAAGAGCGGAACCATCGGGAAAGGAGCCCGACGACGCTGTCACCCCGGCTCTACCGAGGTCGCCACGGCCCGAGGCCTGCAGCCCTCGGCTGACGGAGTGGCCATCCTGGACGATGTCTACGGCGTCGTGGACACGATCACGGCCGACGCGATTGCCGACTGCGACTACCTGCGCGACTTCGGCAGGTTCGTGGTCGGGACGACCAGTGCGGACGGCGAGACCTGGACCGGCCGGTACCTCTTCGGTCGCCGGACGTACGTCGGTGTTCGGGCCAGCGATTTCCAGGGCCTGGAGGAACAGTTCACGTGCGGGATCGGGCTGTCGACCCACAACCGTGGGGACATGGCGATGCTCGCGGCCCGGGTCGAGGAGCACGACGGGGAGGTCGTGACGGGGCGGACGACCCGACAGGAGGGCGACCAGCACGTCCCGTGGTTCGACCACCTGTCCCCACCGAGCCGTCGCGGAGGCTCGCTGGACGTCCACCGGCTCGCGCCGTGTGGGACTTCGGAGGCTGAGGCTCAGTCCAGTGGCTCGACCCACTGGGAGCGCCACTCGGGAGGCTCGGACCGCTGGGCGTAGTACCGCGTGTCCCGCCTGATCAACCCCTCGTCGTCGAGCTCCCAGATCACGACGACGTTCCAGATGTCGCCCTCGTAGTCGTTGACGCCCTCGATCACCCACAGGTGACCTGACCCGAAGACCCTGCGCAAGGTCAGCTGCGGTGGGACCGGGAACGTCTCCTGCATCGAGCGCATCGCGTCACGTCCTCGGACGCGCTCCTGCGTCTGGGGCATCTCCATCACGTAGTCGGGGTGCCGGACGAGGTACTCCTCCCCCGCGGACAGCCCGGCACCCTCAGTAAGCCCGAACAGCTGCTCGACGCCTTGGCGCATGACGGCGGCGTCGTTCGTCGTCATCGCTTGGCGGAACAGGTCGAGCACACCGGTGGCAGTCATCGCTTCCTCCCCTCTCACCGTGATTGTCTTCTCGAAGAAGACCCGATCGAACCCGTCGTCCACCCGCTGGCCCATCTCGACGTACCCCAGGTGCGCGTAGAGGCTGCGGTTCTCGGTCATCGCTGCGTTCGTGTACAGCCGAACGGTCCGCTTCCCATTTGCCTTCGCGTGGTCCTCGCCGATCGCGATCAGGAGTCGGCCGACCCCGCGGCCCTGCCAGTCGGGGTGGACGGCGACGTTCTCCAGGAGAGTGATGTCAGGCTGGTCGAGGAGCACGAGGAACCCCGCGACGTGGCCGCCGACCTCCGCGACCCAGACGACGTCGCGGGCGATGGACGCCGCGTAGTCGGCGTCCATCGGAGCGGGTCGCTGGCCACCCATGCGGGCGACGTAGGGCAGGTACGACGCGTACGCGACCTCGGCGAGCGCTGCCGAGTCGGAGGCGCTCGCTCTCCGGGTCGTCACCGTGTCCACGCAGCCGATGATCCTCCGCGAGACTGCGACAACCCCACCGGCAAGAGGGAGCGACTGACCGTGCCTCTGCTCGAACGTCCTGACACCGCCCGCATCTCGTGGGCGTCCAGCGGCCCCGAGGACGGTCAGGCAGTCCTGCTGATCATGGGGCTGGCCTACCCGGCAGCGATGTGGTTTCGCCTGATGCCGGCTCTCACCGAGCGCTACCGCGTGATCCGGCTCGACAACAGGGGCGCCGGGCACACCGGTGACGTGCCCGGAGCGCCGTACACCGTCGAGACGATGGCCGCCGACTGCCTGGCCGTGCTGGACGCGGCAGACGTGACGACTGCCCACGTCGTGGGGATCTCCATGGGTGGCCTGATGGCCCAGGAGATCGCCCTCACCGCGGCGGAGCGGGTCCGCTCGCTGTGCCTGCTCGCGACGCACCCCGGGATCGCCCATGCCGTCATGAACCCCGAGGCCATGGCGATGCTGGGGAAGCGAGGGGAGGTGACCCCTCGAGAGGCGGCGGAGGCGTCCATCCCGTTCAACTACGCCCCCTCGACCCCGCGGGAGCGCATCGAGGAGGACTGGGCGGTGCGGCTGCCGCTCGCCGCGACGAACAAGGGGTACCTGGCCCAGCTCTCCGGCACGTCGCAGTGGGACGGGTATGACCGCCTCGATCGCATCACCACCCCGACACTCGTGCTGCACGGAGAGCTCGACGCGCTCGTCCCGCCCGCCAACGGCAGGCTCATCGCCGATCGCATTCCCGGAGCTGAGCTCGTGACCGTCCCGCTGGCGAACCACCTGCTCGGGACCGACCAGCCGGAGCAGGTCTCCGCGCTACTCGTCGGCTGGCTGGATCGCCACCGCTGAACACGGCGATCGGCCCGGTGCGCGCGGCAGGCGTACTGTCCGTGACACGGGGCCGTTCAGGCTTCCTCTCAGAGAGATCCGCCCATGAGCGACAAGTCGCCGCGGCAGAACATGTCCAAGAAGTCCGGCAAGTCCATCAAGGAGAAGCGCGCCGAGAAGCGCAACAAGGGGTCCGAGGAGACCTTCTCCGACAAGATCCACCCGACGAAGAAGAAGTGACGCTCCTGGCGCTCGGCGTGATCGGCTCGTCGGCGAAGGAGAACGAGCGCCGGCTGCCGCTCCACCCGGAGCACCTCCCCCGTCTGGACGCCGACCTGCGGGCTCGGATCACGCTCGAGCACGGGTACGGCGCGCGGTTCGGCGTCTCCGACGCGGCCCTCGGCGACCACGTCGCCGGGTTCGCGTCGCGCGCGCAGATCCTGGCGGACTCCGACGTCGTGCTGCTCCCGAAGCCGCAGCACTCGGACGTCGCCGCGCTGGGGCCCGGGCAGGTGCTGTGGGGCTGGCCGCACTGCGTGCAGGACCCCGAGCTCACCCAGCTCGCCATCGACCGGCGGCTGACCCTGATCGCCTTCGAGGCGATGAACCACTGGACCCGTGACGGTGCGGTCGGCCTGCACGTGTTCCACAAGAACAACGAGCTCGCCGGGTACTGCTCGGTGCTGCACGCGCTGCAGCTGGCCGGCCTGACCGGTGACTACGGGCGGCGCCTGACCGCGGTGGTGATCGGGTTCGGCGCGACCGCGCGTGGTGCCGTGACCGCGCTCAACGCGCACGGCGTGCACCAGGTCGCCGTGCTGACCAACCGCGGCGTGGCCGCCGTGGGCTCGCCGATCCACTCGGTGCTGATCCGGCAGTTCGACCACGAGCCCGGACGACGAGCACGTGAGCCACGTGATCACCGAGCGGGGCCGCGAGCCGCTGGCGGCGCTACCTGGCCGAGAACGACATCGTCGTCAACTGCACCCTGCAGGACACCGCCCACCCGCTCGTCTACCTCGAGACCGAGGACCTGGCCGCGTTCCGCCCGGGCAGCGTCATCGTCGACGTGTCCTGCGACCTGGGCATGGGCTTCAGCTGGGCTCGGCCGACGACGTTCGACGAGCCGACGTTCGTGGTGGGCGACAACGTCCTCTACTACGGGGTCGACCACAGCCCGTCGTACCTGTGGAGCTCGGCGACCTGGGAGAACAGCAACGCGTTGATCCCGTTCCTGCGGCCGGTGCTCGAAGGCGCCGACCGCGTGGGACGCCGACGAGACCTTGAGCCGCGCGATCGAGATCCGGGACGGCCGGGTGGTCAACCCCGCGATCCTGGCCTTCCAGGGCCGGGCGCTGGAGCCGCCGTACGCCCTGGTCTGAGCCAACCGGCTAGCGGTGGAAGCCCATCGCCTGCACGCGGTTGACGTAACGCCCGGAGACACTGGTGGGCGCACGCAGGATGAACTGGGCCGTCGAGGGGCGCCACACGCCGATCTCCCACTTGCCGTCGCCGTTCCAGTCGCCGGTGATCGGGATGTCGGAGGACTGGCCGTAGCCGACCTTCTGCAGCGTGTACGACGAGCCGGAGGGGACGCGCAGCGTCCAGTAGCCGGTGCTGGGGCTGAAGACGCCGATGTCGGTCTTGCCGTCGCCGTTCCAGTCGCCGGAGACGGGCCGGTCGCCGGTGCTGCCCAGCGAGACGGCCGTGGTGGCGCCGTCGGGGCGGCGCAGGCAGAACAGGTGGCTCGCCGCGCGGAAGACGCCGGGGTCGGTGCTGCGGTTGCCGTTCCAGTCGCCGGTCACCGGGATGTCGGACGCGACGCCGTAGCTCATCGCGCCGTACGTCGCACCGCTCCCGGCGCGCGTGGTGAACCGGGAGGTGCCGAGCGCGCGGTTCCCGACGTCCGTGACGCGGTTGCCCTCCCAGTCGCCCGTGAAGCCGGTGTCACCCGGCCTGCCGTAGAGGATCACCGACGTCGACGTGCCCACGCGCTTGAAGAACTGCCCGCCCGTCGTGGCGGTGCGGTAGATGCCGACCTCGGTGCGGCGGTCGCCGTTCCAGTCGCCGGTGATCGGCCGGTCGGTGCAGTTCGTCGACGTCGCGGTGCTGTTGATCCTGAACCTCGCCCGGTGGAAGTACGGCGCGAAGTAGGCGCCGTTGAGCCGCTCCTCGAAGTGCAGGTGCGGGCCGGTGGAGTTGCCGGAGGAGCCGACGTAGCCGAGCAGGTCGCCCTGGTCGACGTAGGTGCCGACCGTGGCGACGATCTGGTTGAGGTGGCCGTAGAGGGTGGTGTAGCCGTGCCCGTGGTCGACCACGATGTAGCGGCCGTAGCTGCCGCTCAGCGACCTGGCCGTCACCACGACGCCGGGCGCGCTGGCCAGGGCGGGCCGGCCGAGGTCGTTGCTGGTGTTCCAGTCGATCGAGTAGTAGCTCGGCGAGTGACCCGACCGCGACGAGCCGATCCAGCGCTGCCCGCAGACGAACGGCAGCTCGAAGTCGGGGCCTGAGGCCGGGTTCACCGTGGTCGTGCGGGCCGCCTTGGGCACCATCCGGCCGGAGGAGTTCCTGACGGCGCCGTCACCCCAGTCGCTGCCGAGGTCCTCACCCGTGGCCGAGCCGTCGTCAGAGCCCTTGTCGGCGACGGGGACGCCCGCGTGCACCGGGGCCGCCAGGACGGTGAGGCCGGAGCCGGCGAGCACGACGGCCAGGACGGCCGGAACTGCCCGGCGGAAACGACTCATCACCTGTCACACCCATCACTCGCGTCTCATGAGGTGACAAAAGTAACGGCATGATCGGCGTGTCGCTACCCATTCTGCGGATTTCGGTGCTATCCCGCAGGCGAATGGACGCGGATCAGCCCTTCCTGGGCCACGCTCGCCACGAGCCGCCCGTCCTGGGTGAACACCCGCGCGATGGCCAGTCCCCGGCCGCCCGACGCGGAGGGCGACGTCTGGTCGTAGAGCCACCACTCGTCGGCCCGGAACAGCCGGTGGAACCAGATCGAGTGGTCGAGCGAGGCCGCCTGCATCCCGTCGGAGCCGATGTAGAGGCCGTGCGGCACCAGCGAGGCCGCGAGCAGCGTCATGTCGCTGGCATAGGTGAACGCGGCGGTGTGCACGAGCGGGTCGTCCGGCAACCGGCCGGAGACCCGGATCCACAGCCGCTGGGTGGCCGAGTCCGCGCCCTCGAGCACGCCACCGGGCCGCGAGTCGCCTGCGAACCGCACCTCCAGCGCCGCCCACTCCCGCTGCCACTCCTCGCTGTCGCGGCCCGACCCCGGGCTGGCCTCGGCCAGGGTGGGGCAGTCCTCGGGCGCAGGCACGTCGGGCATCGCGTCCTGGTGGTCCAGCCCCTCCTCGGGGACCTGGAAGTTCAGCGTCATCGCGAAGATCGGCCGGCCGTGCTGCCGGGCGATCACGCGTCGAGTGGCGAAGCTGCGGCCCTCGCGGACGTTGTCGACGTCGTACACGATCGGCACCGAGGTGTCGCCCGGGCGCAGGAAGTAGGAGTGCAGCGAGTGCACGACGTACTGCGACGGCACGGTGCGCTCCGCCGCCACCAGCGCGTGGGCGGCCACCTGGCCGCCGAAGACACGTTGCATCTGGGTCGCGGGCTGCTTGCCGCGGAACAGGTTGTCCTCGATGGCCTCGAGGTCCAGCAGCGCCATCAGCTCCTCGACGGAGGCGGGCACTAGGAGGACACCCCGCTACTCCTCGGGCTCTTCGAGCCGGGCGAGGAACTGCTCGAACTGGGCGCCGATCTCCTCACCGCTCGGCAGCGGCTCGTCGTCGGCCAGCAGGTTGGCGGACTGGGTGTGGAACGCGTCGTACTGCTGCTCCAGGCCGGTCACGACCTCACGCACTTCGTCGGAGTCGGCGATCTGGGTGGCGATCTCGACCTGACGGGCCTCTCCCGCCTCGCGGAGCGCGGCGTGGTCCCACTGCAGCCCGGTGACCTCCTCGAGGCCCTCGACGAGCGAGACCGCGGCCTGCGGGTAGTCGTACTGGGCCACGTAGTGCGGGATGTGCGCCACGAAGCCCATCGCGTCGTGGCCCCACTCCCCCAGCCGCAGCTCGAGCAGCGACTGCGCGCTCGCCGGCACCCGGATCTCGCCGCGCCACACGTTCTCCTGCACCAG
The DNA here is from genome assembly GCA_963698945.1 of uncultured Actinomycetota bacterium. Taxonomy (GTDB): domain Bacteria; phylum Actinomycetota; class Actinomycetes; order Propionibacteriales; family Nocardioidaceae; genus Marmoricola. The sequence goes on from CAVOST010000011.1 coordinate 169,635, forward strand.
CAGCCGCTTGGCGGTGGCGTGGTTGGTCAGCTGCACCGGCCTCGTGTGGGGCACGGCCATCGGCACCGAGCCGAGCGAGACGACGAGGCGCGCGTTGAAGTGCTGCACCACGGTGCGCACGCCACGGGCGAAGCGCCTCCCAGCGGATGTCGGGCTCGGGACCGGTGAGCAGGAGGTACGACGAGCCCAGCTTGTCCGTCATCAGCCGGACCACCAGCCGGGGCGCCTCGTACTCGGCGTAGTGGTCCTCGGTGAAGGAGAGCGGCGGACGTCGGGCGCGGTAGTCGTAGAACTCGTCGACCTCGAAGCTGGCCACGACCCGCCCCGCATCGCTGCCGTTGAGGTGCGTCACCGTGAGCGCCGAGGCGTTGCCGGCATCGAGGAACCCCTCGAGGGCGACCACCAGCACCGGCCCGTCGCTGCCGCCGTCGAGCTCGGGGACGTCGTCGACGATGTGCACGAAGCGTGCCTCGGTCACGGGCTCTCCTCTCCCTCGGGCGGGCTGGTCACTCCACCCTAGTGTGGGCGGCGTGCCCGCCGATGCCGACCTCGTGCGCCGGGTACGCGCCGACCTGGCAGGGGCAGCCGACCCGGAGAAGGCCGGGCCGATGCAGGCCTACATGAAGTCCGAGATGCCCTTTCGCGGCATCCCCTCACCCGCGCTCAAGGCGCTCCTCCGGCCCCTGCTGGACGCGCACCCGCAGCCCGCGTTCGACGACTGGGAGGCCACCGTCCGGGTGCTGTGGGACGAGGCAGCCTTCCGGGAGGAGCGGTACGCCGCCCTGGCCGTCGCCCGGTACCGCCGGCACCGGGTGCACCAGCAGCCGCGGGCGCTCGCCCTCTACGAGCACCTCGTCCGCTCCGGCGCCTGGTGGGACCTCGTCGACGAGACCGCGCACCTCGTGGGCGGCGTGCTGCTCTCCCATCCCGCCGATGTGCGACCCGTGGTCGAGCAGTGGGCCGTGGCCGACGACATGTGGGTACGACGGGCCGCGATCATCTGCCAGGTCGGCGCGAGGGACCGCGTGGACCGGGACCTGCTGACCCTCGCGATCGAGGCCAACCTCGACGGCTCGACGCGCACGACACCGGCGCTGTCGCCGTACGGGCGGGAGTTCTTCGTCCGCAAGGCCGTCGGCTGGGCGCTGCGCGACCACGCCCGGACCGACCCCGACTGGGTCCGCGCCTTCGTGGGTGTGCACGAGCAGACGCTGTCCGGCCTGAGCAGGCGTGAGGCGTTGCGCGTGGTCGGTGACTCCGGCCGGCCTCAGCCGTAGATCGAACGGATCCGCGCCGCCGCTCGGCGGGCGAGCTCGTCGCTGCCGTAGCCGAGGACCTGGTCGAGCACGCGGTCCTGGTCGCTGTCCCTGGTACCGCCGCCGCCGTTGTGCATGGCGTCCATCAGCTCCCACATCCTGCCCTCGCCGTACGTCGAGGCGATGTAGTCGACGGCCATCCAGCTGAGCGCGTAGTGCCACTCCTGGTCGCTGTTGTTGAAGTCGCCGCTCTCGGGCATCCCGCCGACCTCGGACTGGGCGCGGGCCAGCGCCTCGGTGGCGATGATCCGCTGCCGCAGCGGGATCTCGCGGGCACCGAGGTACTCCGCGATCCCCTCCGAGACCCATGTCGGGGAGCCGTCGTCACGAGACCCGATGGCGACGTGGCTGAGCTCGTGGCGGGTGATGCGACCCAGGAACGGCTCGCCGGCCCTCACCGAGCTGGGCATCACGAGCATCCGCGTGGAGGCGACCTTGGTGCGCTCGTTGGTGGAGGCGTACGTGGGGAAGGTGAGCGCGCCGAGGTGCTCGATGGAGCCGCCGGGCACGTCGGTGAAGGACTTCAGCACCTGCGTGCTGCCGACGCTGTAGACCACGACGTGGTCCGACCAGTCGAACGGCAGCCGCGCGTCGATCTGGGCCATCCCCTCCCGCACCGCCTGCACGAGGTCGTCGGCATTCCCGGTGGTCGACTGGTCGAAGATGCCGAGCACGCCGGTCGCCTGCTCGACCCTGATCGCTGTCAGGTCCCACGGCGCCGGGGTGCCGAGGAACAGCGGTCGGCCACGGGCGTTGCGGTCCGAGACGATCGTGGCCTTGCCGTCCTCGAAGGAGAACACGAACCCGACGGTGCGCTGCACCGGCACGGCGTCGTACCCCTCGAGCTGGGTGCTGAGCACGACCTGTGGGATCCGGGCGTCCTCGCCCCAGCTCGGCAGCAGCTTCTGGCCCTCCCACTGGGCCGGTCGCACCTGGTAGCGGAACTGCGACAGTGGCAGCTGGGCGAGGTTGTCGTAGTAGCGGCGCTGTCGCGCCATCAGCGCCTTGTCGGAGTGGTCGACGTGGCGCAGGAACAGCGCCGGCCGACGCTCGCGCACGGCGCGGGCCCGCTGGTCGAGGATCTTCTGCTCCAGGGCTCGTGCCTGGTCGGCGCTGACCCGGGTGTCGCTCCCGGTCGGCGGCTCGTCAGCGTGGTCGCTGTTGCAACCGGTGACCAGGAGCAGGCTCAGCAGCAGCGCCAGTGTCAGGAGCCCCTTCGCCGTCCAGGGCCGTGACGTCCTCCACGATGCCGCGCGCCAGCGACTGGGCCGTGAGCCCGATTCGCTCGAGGATCGCGTCGCGCTTGGCATGGTCGAGGAACTCCTGAGGAATGCCGTGCTGCCGGAACGGGGTGGCCACCTGCTGGTCGTTGAGTAGCTGCAGGAGGGTCGAGCCGCAGCCACCCGTCCTGCCATTGTCCTCAACGCAGACCACCAGCCGGTGGTCACGCGCGAGGTCCACGATCGAGACGTCCCACGGCTTGACCCAGCGGGGGTCGACCACGGTGACACCGATGCCCTGGTCGGCCAGCCGGGCGGCGACCTCGACGCCCACGGCAGCCATCGCGCCGACGGCGACGATCAGCACGTCCCTGGCGCCGTCGCGCACGAGCACGTCCATCGAGCCGGCCCGGTCCACGCGCTCGATGTCCGCCGGCGGTGGGCCCTTGGGGATGCGCAGCACGGTGGGCGCGTCGTCCACCGCGACCGCCTCCCGCAGCAGCTCCCCGACGCGGGCGCCGTCACGGGGCGCGGCCAGCCGCAGGCCCGGCACCACCTGCAGGATCGACATGTCCCACATGCCGTTGTGGCTGGGGCCGTCGTCCCCGGTGACGCCCGCGCGGTCGAGCACGAACGTCACACCGCACTTGTGCAGCGCGACGTCCATCAGGACCTGGTCGAAGGCGCGGTTGAGGAAGGTCGCGTAGATCGCGACCACCGGGTGCAGCCCTGCCATCGCCAGGCCCGCGGCGCTGGTGACGGCGTGCTGCTCGGCGATGCCGACGTCGAAGGTGCGCTCGGGGTACGACGCCGCGAAGCGGTCGAGGCCCACCGGGTAGAGCATGGCCGCCGTGATCGCGACGAGGTCCTGGCGCTCGGCGCCGAGGGCGAGCATCTCCTCGGAGAAGTAGTCGGTCCAGATCCGGCCCTTGGGCGAACCGACGCCGGTCTCGACGTCGAACGGTCCGATCTGGTGGAACTGGTCGGCCTCGTTGCGCTCCGCCGGGTCGTAGCCGAAGCCCTTGCGGGTCAGCACGTGCACGATGACGGGACCGCCGAACTTCTTGGCCTGGGCCAGCGCCTCCTCCACGGCGGTGCGGTCGTGGCCGTCGATGGGGCCGACGTACTTCAGCCCGAGGTCCTCGAACAGCCCCTGGGGAGCGAGGGCGTCCTTCATGCCCTTCTTCATGGCGTGCAGGGCGTCGTACACCGCGGGGCCGACGCCGCGCACGCCCTTGAGCCGGCGCTTGACCATGTCGAGCACCTGCTCGTAGCGGGGGCTGGTGCGCAGGTTGTTCAGGTGGCGCGCGAGCCCGCCGACCGTCGGCATGTAGGAGCGGCCGTTGTCGTTCACGACCATGACGAGCCGGCGGTCCCGGCCCGCCACCGGACCCTCGGCGATGTTGTTGAGCGCCTCCCAGGCCATGCCGCCCGTGAGGGCGCCGTCACCGATCACCGCGACGACGTGGCGGTCCTCGCCACGGATGGCGTAGGCCTTGGCCAGCCCGTCGGCGTAGGAGAGCGACGTCGAGGCGTGGGAGTTCTCGACGACGTCGTGCTCGGACTCGGCCTGGCTGGGGTAGCCGGAGAGGCCGCCCTCGGTGCGCAGGGTGTCGAACTTGCCGGCCCGTCCGGTCAGCATCTTGTGGACGTAGGCCTGGTGGCCGGTGTCGAAGACGATCCGGTCGCGCGGGGACTCGAAGACCCGGTGGATCGCCAGGGTCAGCTCGACGACGCCGAGGTTGGGGCCGAGGTGGCCGCCACGCGGCGCGCAGGTGCGGATCAGCTCGTCGCGGATCTCCGAGGCCAGCTCGCCCAGCTCGCGGTCGTCGAGACCACGCAGGTCGGCAGGACCCGTGATCTGCTCGAGACGACCCACTGTCTCCCCTCTCGCCGTCCGCCGGTGGCTCTCGGAGCCTCCCGCGAGTCTAGGACGTGGCCCCTCGGAGCACTGCCACGGCCGACTCCTCGAGGCTGCCCAGCCACACGTCACCCTCGTGCTCCCTCACCCCGGTGACCATGTGGTAGTTCGACGCGTCGGCATCGATGTCGTGGACGAGCGAGCCCTGGTCGTCGTAGGCGTGCACGCGGACGGTCTGCTTGGGCTTCGGCTGCAGCTTCGCGGGAACCCGGCTCACCACCTTCTGCACCGGCCGCGGCGCCCGGTAGCGGATGACCTCCAGGAGCTGGTCGTACGGCGTGGCGAGGCTCACCCAGATCAGCCCGTCGGTGCCGCGGGCGATGTTGTCGGGGTAGCCGGGCAGGTCGTCGACGAACAGGTCGCGGGTGCCGGCCCGCTCCCCGCTCAGCCAGAGACGTACGACGGTGCGCCCGCCCGACTCGGCGACGCACACGAACGACTCGTCGGTCGGCAGCGCGACACCGTTGGCGAAGGCGAGCCCGGTCAGGTGCACCTCCACGCGGCCGTCGGCCCGCCGGCACAGCAGCCGCCCGGAGCAGGTGTGCTCGGCGAAGTCGGACTTCCACTTCGACAGTGGGTAGACCTGGCTGGAGTCGGAGAACCAGATGTCCCCGTTGGTCGCGACGGCGGCGTTGTTGCAGAGCAGGATCGGTGTCCCGTCGACCTCGGTGGCCAGCCGCTCGATGACGCCGGTGGTGCGGCTCATCGCGAGCAGGCCCTTGTAGGCGTCACAGACCAGGATGCGCTCGGGATCGAGCAGCTCGAGCCCCAGAGGCCGGCCTCCGGTGTTGCCGACGCGGTGGACCGACCCCTCCGGGCTGAGCCGGAAGATGCTGCCGTCCTCGGTGCCGGTCCAGAGGAAGCCCTCCTCGTCGACGAGCACGTCCTCGGCGCCCATGGCGGGCACCTCCAGCCGGCGTGGCCGCAGCGTCATGAGGCTGTCCGGTGGGTGAGCTCGCGGTAGCGGTCGGAGTCGAGGAACCGCGGCAGGAAGTGTGCCGTCGACTCGGCGAGGTCGAGGCCGGGTGCGGTGGCCGGGTCGACGAACACGATCGCGCGGCCCTCACCGACCACGATGTCGTCGTCGGTCAGGTCCACCCTCCCGGCGTACACCTCGTAGTGGTTGTGGTGACCGTCGGAGTAGCTGAAGTCGTCGGAGGCCCAGACCGCGACCTCTCCCGGCCGGCTCGAGATCCCGGTCTCCTCGAGGAGCTCGCGACGCACGGCGGTGTCGAAGTCCTCCCCGGGCTCGACGTGGCCGCCCACCATGCCCCACTGGTTGGCGGCGCGGGGGGCGAGCTCGTCGCGGTGCTGCAGCAGGACGTGCCCCCGGGAGTCGACGAGGAAGACCACGGCGATGTCGGCCATGGGTTCCACCCTAGAGACGGCCTAGAGACGGGCGCGGAACCGCCTGCCCCGGAGGGCCTCCTCGACCAGGCCGGCCGCTCGTCGTACGCCGATCAGGCGGGCCGCCTCGCGCTGCCAGGCCTCCACTGCCGCTTCGACCACCATGCCGTCGGCCACGTCGCGCAGCTCGCCGCGTGCCTCGCTCAGGCCGCGGTTGACCGAGTCCTGGCAGGCCTCGAGGTGCAGCACGGCGAAGCGGGCGAGCACCACCGCGTGCCGACGCAGCGCCGGGTAGGTGCGGTACTCCGGGGGGCACTGGTCGAGCAGCCAGGCCGTCGCGGTGCGCTCCCAGTCGGGTGCGCCGGGCGGTCGCACCTGCCGCGGCCAGCCGGGTGGGGCGACGGGACGAGGCTGGAGCGGCGTGGTCATGGGGTGATGCTACGCATCGTTCGAACAGGTGTTCGTTCCACTCCGTGAGAATAGACCAGTTTCTAGACCACTCACAAAAGCCGCGTCATGTCTCCCGTCCCACCCGTCTCAGACGTGTCACTCCCCCGAGTTTTCTAGGACCAGCCATGGAGCAGCACACACCGGCAGCCGCCACCGACACGATCCGGGTCACGCTGCCCTTCCTCTCCGGTGAGACCCAGACCATGGCCCAGGATCTCCGCGGCGACTTCGTCTTCGACCCGGCCGACCCGTACGCCGTGCAGCTGGTCATCGGTCGGCCGGAAGGTCCCTCGGTCACCTGGAGCTTCGCCCGCGACCTGCTCGCGGAGGGTCTCTACGAGCCCGCCGGCGACGGCGACGTCCTGGTGTGGCCGTGCCTGGGCACCTCCGGTGAGGCAGTGGTCGTCATCGAGCTGCGCTCGCCGAGCGGCATGGCGATGCTGCAGACGCCGTCGCGGGCGGTGCAGCGCTTCGTCACCGACGTCTTCGAGGCGGTCCCGGTCGGCGTCGAGACCGACCAGATCGACTTCGACGACCTCGTCTCGCACCTGCTGGCCGACTGACCACTCGCCCGCGCGCCGACGAAGTTCGGCGCAGCTGTCGATTCCCGCGGCCCGAGTCCGTCAGGATGATGTGGCGACCGTCGCCACGCGTCATCCGAGAGGACCGGCCATGACCGACACCTACGTCTTCCTGATCCGCGAGAAGGACTGGGACTCCGACCGCGCCCTGCCCGAGGCGAACCCGACGCCCGAGCAGCTCGCCGACATGTTCGGCGCCCACCAGGCCTTCCAGCAGGCCGTCGAGGACCTCGGCGCCCGCATCGTCGGTGGCAACGCGCTGCAGGACGCGAAGTACGGCGGGGTGGTGACACCCGGCGCCGAGGGCCGCCAGGTCGAGGACGCCGTCTACACCGACAGCCCCTACGCAGACTCCAGCGAGCTGATCACCGGCTTCTACGCCGTCGAGACCGACGACGAGGACCTGGCGAGGAAGATCGCGGCACTCGTGCCCACGGGCGCCACCATCGAGTGGCGCAAGGTCTTCCCCATGCAGGGCTGACGCTCGCGGACCCCGCGTGCGCCACGATGGAGCACGTGGGCCCGTCCCCTGAGCAGTTCCGGGCTGCCTGGCCAAGCGTCGTACGCATCCTGGCGACGTGGTCCGGCAGCCTGGACGACGCCGAGGAGTACGCCGCCGAGGCGATGTCGCGCGCGGTGGCGCACCGCGGCCTCCCGATCGACGACCTCGCTGCGTGGTGCGTCCGTGTCGCCAAGCGGGCCTGGATCGACGACCACCGTCGGCGTGAGGCCTTCGGCCGCCTGGCTCCGCAGCTCACCCTGGAGGAAGCGACCGAAGCGGTGGACACCGATCCTGCCCCGGACCCTGCCGAGGGCCTGCCCGAGGAGCTCGACGACCGGCTGGCACTGCTGTTCGTCGCGTGCGACCAGGCTCTCGCTCCCGGCGCCCAGATGGTGCTCGCGCTCCGGGTGGTCTGTGGGCTGACCATCGCCGAGACGGCCTCGCACCTCGGCATCCAGGAGAGCGCGGCCGCCGCGCGGCTGACCCGTGCCAAGAAGGCCCTGTCGCACGCGCGCGGGGAGTTCGCGGTGCCGGACTCCGGCGAGCGGCTGATCCGGCTGCCGGTCGTGCTCGACTGCGTGGCCGGCATGTTCACGGTGGCGCACCGCACCGGGCTCGAACCGCCGGACGCCCTCGCCGACACCGGCACCCAGGCCCTCTCGATCGCGGACGCGCTCGTCGACGTGTATCCCGCCGACCCCGAGGTGCGCGGGCTGCGTGCCGTCGTGCGGCTGGGACTGGCACGGCGGCCGGCACGGGTCCGGAACGGCGTCGCGCTCACCCTCGACGAGATGGACCGCAGCACGTGGGACCCGGTCCTGGTGCGCGGCGGGTTGGCCGACGCGGCCTACGCGGCTCGAGGCCAGGGCCGGTTCGCCCTGGAGGCGGCGATCTCCGGCCTGCACACCGTCGCGCCGTCGGTCGCCGAGACCGACTGGCAGCGGATCGGCCAGCTCTACGACGCCCTCGAGGCCGTCTGGCCCTCCCCGGCCGTGCAGGTCGCGAAGCTGGTCGCACGCAGCCGGGCCGACCCGGGCGCGGCCGACGAGTGCGGCGAGGCTCTGCAGCGCCTCGCCGACGAGGGTCCGTCGTACGCACGGCGGGACGCGGCCTTCGCCCTGGCCGACCTGTGCTGGCGGACCGGGCGCCGTGACGAGGCGGCGATGCGTTACCGGCAGCTGGCCACGCTCACCCAGCAGGACGCCGTACGACGCTTCTGCGAGCTCCGGGCGGCGCAGCTCGACTGACGGGAGTCAGCGACCCTCGCGCATCGGCCCGCCGCTGCGACCGTAGGACTCCGCCACGATCTCGGCCACCACGGAGAGCGCGATCTCGCCGGGCGCCTTGCCGCCGGTGTTGAGCCCAGCGGGCAGGTGCAGCTTCTCGAGCCCCGGGACACCCTCCTCACGGAGCTGGGTCGTCATCCTGTCGGCGCGGCTGCGGCTGGCCATCATGGCGACGTAGGACGCCGGGGCGGCGAGCGCCGCCCGCAGCACATCCGGGGCGTCCGGGGCGTCGTGGTCGCACAGCACCACGGCGTCCCCCTCGCGCAACGACAGTGCGTCGACCTCGGCCAGCCCCTGCCCGTTCTCGTCCTGCTCCACGATCACGACCTCGCGCCCGGCGGTGCGGGCGATGGTCTCGATCGCCTCGGCGATCGGGTTGCGGGACAACACGACGACCCTGCCCATGTCCCGGGTGTCGTCGGACCATGGCTGCTCACGCGTCGTCATCCGGCCACCCTGCCACGGGGGCGCGGGCACCGGTCTGGACCTCGCTCGAGATTTTGTCAGAACACTCTTGTAATCAATACATGCTTGTTCCATCATGGCTTCATGGCCCGGAAAGCGACGCGCAGCTACGACTCCACCCGTCGCCGGGAGCTGGCAGAGGCGAACCGGACCGCGGTCCTCCGGGCGGCGGCCGGGCTCTTCGCCGAACGCGGCTGGAGCGCGACCTCGATGCGAGACATCGCGCGCACCGCTGGGGTCTCCGTCGAAACTGTCTACGGCGCTGCCGGGTCGAAGGCGCAGCTGCTGCTCCGGGCGATAGACGTCGGCGTCGTGGGCGACGAGGAGCCGGTGCCGCTGGCTGAGCGCCCCGAGTTCCAGGCCATGGCGACCGGCGACCGGCGCACCCGCCTGGTGAACGCGGCCCAGATGATCTCGACGCAGTACTCCCGCGTCGCACTGCTCCACCGGGCGCTCGAGAGTGGAGCGACCGGTGACGAGGACCTCGCCGAGAAGCTCAGCGAGGTCAGGGCACGACAGCGCCAGTCCTTCGGTGAAGGCATGGCGCTGGTCCTCGGTCAGCAGCCACCACCGGAGCTGATCGAGGGTCTCCAGGCGATCGGGGGCCCGGAGGTCTATCTCCTGCTGGTCGAAGGGGCCGGCTGGAGCGCACCGCAGTACGAGCAGTGGCTGGCCCGGACCTTGGACCGACTGCTCGACCACCACCCCGAGGAGAAGTCATGACCAACACCCACGCCGTGCCGCTCGACGCGCCGGCCGACACCCAGATGATGGGCATCATGCACTCGGCGTTCCGCCGGGACTTCGTCCGGCTGCGTCGCGTCCTGGACACACGGCAGGCCACTGAGCCGCAGCGGCGCAGCGCTCTCGCCGAGCACGTGCTGTGGCTGATGAACGTGCTGCACGAGCACCACAGCGGCGAGGACGACGGCCTCTACCCGCTCGTCATCCGACGCAACCCAGACTCGGCGGACCTCGCGCAGCGGATGGACGAGGACCACCACACCATCACTCCGGCGATGGACCGGCTCGTCACGGCCGCGCAGCGACACCTCGACGACCCTGACAGCCCTGAGCACCTGCTCGCGTCGGCGATCGACGACCTGACCGGCGTACTTTTCCCGCACCTGGAGCTGGAGGAGACCGAGATGATGCCGGTCGTCTCGCAGAGCATCACCGAGGGCGAGTGGCGCGACTGGGACGAGGAGTTCAACCTCAAGCCCAAGAGCCTCACGCAGCTCGCCAGCGAGGCGCACTGGGTCATCGACGGACTCGACGAGGTCAGCCGCGACCACGTCGAGCACCTCGTGCCGGCAGTGCCCCGCTTCATCCTGCTCAAGCTGATGGGTGGGCCCTACCGCCGCAAGCGGGCGGCGCTCTGGGACGGCACCGACGCGGGCGCTGATCCCCTCGCTGCCCATCGCCGCCGCGCGGGAGTGGGTCGGGTGAAGACCCGCCTGATGTGGGAGGGCGTGGTCGAGGCCGAGGTCCCGTGCGACGAAGGACTGGTCTGGTCGGTGCTCACCGACGTCACCCGCGTCGGCGAGTGGAGCCACGAGTGTCGGTCAGCCACCTGGCTGCCCGGCCACTCCCGGCCGGAGGCCGGGGCGCAGTTCTCAGGTCGCAACCGTTCGGGGCCCATGCGTTGGGGGCGGGTGTGCACGATCACCGAGCTCGAGGCGCCGCGCCGCTTCGTCTACGAGACGAGCGGCGGGATCCCGCCCGACTCGACTCGGTGGGCATTCGACCTGAAGCCGACGGACTCCGGTGGCACCCGCCTCCGCCTGCGCTTCCGCATCCTGCGCATGTCCCGGCCGGTCGAGCTCGCCATCGTCGCCTTCATGCCGCAGCACCGCGACCGTCGAGAGGCGCTTGGTGAGGACCTCGTCCGTCTCGGCCAGGTCGCGTCGCACACCGTGTCGGCGGGGCCCTAGCTCGCGAAGCTGCGAACCAACAGGACCAGCGCGGAGGCCGCGCACACCGCCAGGACGGCGTACCGCGTCGCACCCTCGGGCATCAGGCCGCGCAACCGGACGCCGAGCCAGGCACCGAGCAGCAGGCAGGGGCTCAGCGCCACACCGAGCGCCAGCGTCGAGCCGTCCAGCCTGCCGATCAACGCGATGCCCGTGAGGCTCAGCAGCGCGCCCGCGGAGAAGAACACCGCGAGCGTCGAGCGGATCTGGGCCGGCGCCCGGTGCTGGTAGAGCAGCGCCACCGGCGGCCCGCCGATCGACGTCGTGGTCCCCGTCGCGCCGGCGACGAAGCCGGCCACCGACAGCGTCGGCCTCGTCAGCGGCAGCACGACGGCGCGCAGCGTCAGCGCCACGGCCAGGAGCACCATCACGGCCACCGCGATGCCCAGGGCCCGGACCGAGAACCAGCCGAGGAGCAGCAGTCCGAGCGCCGTCCCCGGGATGCGGGCGCCCAGCACCCAGCCCAGCCCGCCCCAGTCGATGTCGGAGTGCGACTCGACCAGTGTCAGCAACGGCAGCAGCATCGCCAGCATCAGCAGCAGCTGTGGCATCAGGTGCGGGTCGACCAGCGTGACGACGGGTGCCGCCACCAGCCCGAGGCCCAGGCCGACGAGGCTCTGCACCGCCGCGCCCACGACGAGCACGACGCCGATCAGCGCGACGGCACCGGGCGCCACTCCCAGGATCACGCGCGACTCACCCGGGCAGGAAGGAGAGCCGGACCTCCCGGTCGTGGTTGTCGACGTTCAGGTCCACCAGGCAGACGCTCTGCCACGTGCCGAGCTGCAGTCGGCCGCCGAGCACCGGCACGGTGGCGTACGGCGGAACGGTCGCCGGCATGACGTGCGAACGGCCATGACCCCTGGAACCGTGCTGGTGCTGCCAGCGGTCGTCGGCAGGGAGCAGGTCGCGGAGCGACGCCAGCAGGTCGTCGTCGGAGCCGGCACCGGTCTCGATGATGGCCAGGCCTGCGGTGGCATGCGGCACGAACACGTGCAGCAGCCCGTCCCCGCCCTCGCTGGCGTCGGCGGCGAACGACGCACAGTCGTCGGTGAGGTCGAGGACGACCTCGCGGTCGCCGGTCCGGTAGCTCCTGGTCTCGGACCTCATCGCTGCTGCTCCTTCCGCGTCGCGGCGCCCTCGGCGAGCGCGTCCTCGATCCGGGCGACCTTCGCCGACAGCTGGCCTTCGTAGCCAGGACGGATGTCGGCCTTCAGCACGAGTCCGACCCGCGGCGAGACCTCGGCGACCGCGTCGACGGCCTGCTTCACCACCGCGAAGACCTCGTCCCACTCGCCCTCGACGTTCGTGAACATCGCGTTGGTCTCGCAGGGCAGTCCCGACTCCCTCACCACCCGCACCGCAGTCGCCACGGCATCGGTGACGGATCCGGACGGGGCCGAGGACATCGGCGAGATCGAGAAGGCAACCAGCATGTCGCCACCCTAGGATCCGCGGCATCTCGGGCCTACTCTGACTGGTAGGACGCGGCTTCAAGCAGATGGAGCGACGCGTCCTGGCGAACTCGTCGCCCGGGACCCCGGCACGGGCCGTCGGCCCTCCACTTCGGAGGCCGGGGTCTCTCGTAGCTCCGGGTTTCCCCACGAAGTGCCAGGTGCCGGGTCACCTCGCGCTCCTACCCCCGAAGGTCGCGGGGTGGCCCCTCGCCATCGGGCTCGATCGTCTACCTCTTGGGAAAGTGGGAGACGATGGCGTCTTCGACGACGCCTCTGAGCACGGTGAGATCGAGGCCGTGGCTGGTGGCATCGTCCAGGCGGACCTCGGTCGCTGTCACGACGACGAGATGGCGGTCGGGGACGACCTCGATCAGCTGCCCGCCGTACCCCTCGGCAAGGAAGGCGGGCGAACCGTCGGCCTCATCGGTCCACCACTGGTAGCCGTAACCGGTACCGCCCCCGTGTGCGTCGACGTGGGCGGACGTGGAGTCCTTGACCCACCCGGCCGGAACGACTTGGTGCCCACCCCATCGCCCGCCGGCGAGGTACAGCTGACCCAGCTTGAGCATGTCCTCGGGGCGGAGCTTGATGCCCCAGAACCCGGTGCTGACACCTTGCGGGTCCTCGGCCCAGGCGAAGTCGGCAGCTCGGAATTCGTCCAGATTGGTAGATGTCACCACGCCGTGAAACGCCGGACGGGTGTGCGATGCCCAGCGGCCCGAACAGGCGGGCACGTGCGTACTCCAGCGCCGGCATCCCCGTCGCCCGCTGCAGGATCGCGGAGACAAGGTGCGCACTGGCGTTGGAGTAGGTGAAGCTCCCTCCCGGCGGCGACGCGGGATTGGCCAGGATCCCGCGCACCATGTCGCGGTAACGGGTGAGCTCGATGAAACTGAAGGGGAACCCGCCGGTCATGGTCAGCAGCTGCCGCAACGTCGTGCCGGCGACCGCGGGCGCCATCTGTCGTGCGTACTGAGGAAGCAGGTCGGCGAGGTGCTGGTCGAGACTCTGGATGCGCCCTTCGTCGAGCGCCATTCCGATCAGGCTGGAGACCACGCTCTTGGTCACCGATTCCATGTCCCAGTACGTGCTCCGGGTCTGTGCCGTAGTAGTGCTCGAAGACGGTCCGGTCGTCGACCGCGACCAGGATCGCGCGGACCTGATCGAAGTCGCCGATCTCTCCGGCGTACTTGTCGAGCTCAGCCGCGATCTGCTCCCGATCAGGAGTCCGGGACGTGTGGGCCGGAGCCTTGGCGCCGCCGCACGCTGCGAGCACCAGCAAGGCGCACGGCGCACAGCAGGACCGCCGATCGGGAGAGCGCGGACTTCGACATCATTCAGCCTCTTGGGTGTAACCCACTCTGCAGCGCCAGCACGCGGATGTCGACAGGCCGGCCACCGAGTGCGCTCCTGGGTGACCGGGTGACGAACGGGGCTCAGTAGGGGCGGCAGTCCAGGGTAGGAACCTTTTCGCCTCAAACACGGGTTGTTTCCTGTGTGAGGAGGCAGTTTGGGTTCCTGACCCTGGGAAACCGGCCTGGGTCGATCAGGCCTTCAGCAGCGACCGCAGCACGTACGGCATGATCCCGCCGTTGCGGTAGTAGTTCGCCTCGCCGGGGGTGTCGATGCGGACCTTGGCGTCGAACTCCTTGTCGCCCGCCTTCACCTTGACCGTCTTGGGGGTCTTGCCGTCGTTGAGCTCGGTGATCCCGGTGATCGAGAACTCCTCCTCGCCGGAGAGGTCGAGCGACTCCGCGGTCTCGCCCTCGGGGAACTGCAGCGGCAGCACACCCATGCCGATCAGGTTGGAACGGTGGATCCGCTCGTAGGACTCCGCGATCACGGCCTTCACGCCGAGGAGCGCGGTGCCCTTGGCCGCCCAGTCGCGCGAGGAGCCGGAGCCGTACTCCTTGCCCGCGAGCACGACGAGCGGGATGCCCTGCTCGAGGTAGTTCTCGCTGGCCTCGAAGACAGTCGCCTCCTCGCCGTCATTGGTGAAGTCGCGGGTGACGCCGCCCTCGGTGCCGGGCGCCAGCTGGTTGCGCAGCCGGATGTTGGCGAAGGTGCCGCGGATCATCACCTCGTGGTTGCCGCGACGTGAGCCGTAGGAGTTGAAGTCCCGCTGCTCGACGCCGTGCTCTGCGAGGTACTTCCCGGCGGGGCTGTCCTTCTTGATGGCGCCAGCAGGGCTGATGTGGTCGGTGGTCACCGAGTCGCCGAGCTTGAGCAGCACCCGCGCGGCTTCGATGTCCTCGACCGGCTCGGGCTCGTCGGGCATGCCCTCGAAGTACGGCGGCTTGCGGACGTACGTCGAGTCCTCGTCCCACTGGAAGACGTCACCCTCGGGCGTCTCGAGCGACTTCCACTGCTCTCCCCCGGCGAAGACGTCCTCGTAGTCCTTGGTGAACATCTCCGAGGTGATGGCCTCGCCGATCACCCGCTCGATCTCGGTCGGCGATGGCCAGAGGTCCTTCAGGAAGACGTCGTTGCCGTCCTGGTCCTGGCCCAGCGGATCGTTGAACAGGTCGACGTCCATCGACCCGGCCAGCGCGTAGGCCACCACCAGCGGCGGCGAGGCCAGGTAGTTCATCTTCACGTCGGGGTTGATCCGGCCCTCGAAGTTGCGGTTGCCGGAGAGCACGGAGACGACCGCGAGGTCCTGCTCGTTCACGGCGTCGCTCACCTCGGGGATGAGCGGGCCGGAGTTGCCGATGCAGGTGGTGCAGCCGTAGCCGACGAGGTTGAACCCGAGCTTGTCGAGGTACGGCGTCAGCTCGGCCTTCTCGTAGTAGTCCGAGACCACCTTCGAGCCCGGTGCCAGCGAGGTCTTCACCCACGGCTTCCGGTTCAGGCCCTTCTCCACGGCGTTCTTGGCCAGCAGGGCGGCGCCGATCATCACCGAGGGGTTCGAGGTGTTGGTGCACGAGGTGATGGCGGCGATCGCCACGGCACCGTGGTCGACCTCGCACTCCTCGCCGTTGATCGTGATCGTCACCGGGTTGCTGGGCCGACCGCCGTCCTTCGGCGCCGCCGACGGAGGCTTCGGCTTGCCGTTCCCACCGGCGTGGCTGGGGGAGTCCGAAGCGGGGAACGACTCGGCCACTGCCTCGTCGTACGGCTCCTCCGCGTCCTCGTCGCCCTCGACGTAGTCGGCGAGGGCGCCGCGGAAGGAGTCCTTGGCGTCGGTGACGGAGACCCGGTCCTGCGGGCGCTTGGGGCCGGCCAGGGACGGGACGACCTCACCCAGGTCGAGCTCGAGCTTCTCGCTGTAGCGCGGCTCGGTCCAGCCCTCGGCGCTCGGGTCGTGCCAGAGGCCCTGCTCCTTGGCGTAGGCCTCCACGCAGCTCGAGCTGCTCCTGCGGGCGACCGGTCAGCTCGAGGTAGTCGAGCGTCTGCTGGTCGATGGGGAACACGGCGATCGTCGAGCCGAACTCGGGGCTCATGTTGCCGATCGTGGCCCGGTTGGCCAGCGGCAGCGCGGTGACGCCCTCGCCGTAGAACTCCACGAACTTCCCGACGACGCCGTGCTCGCGCAGCATCTCGGTGATGGTCAGCACGAGGTCGGTCGCGGTGGAGCCCTCCGGCAGCTCGCCGGTGAGCTTGAAGCCGACCACGCGCGGGATCAGCATCGAGACGGGCTGGCCGAGCATGGCCGCCTCGGCCTCGATGCCGCCGACGCCCCAGCCGACCACGCCGATGCCGTTGACCATCGTGGTGTGGGAGTCGGTGCCGACCAGGGTGTCGGGGTAGGCGACGGTCGTGCCGCTGCCCTCGTCCTCGCGCGTGAACACGACACGGGCGAGGTGCTCGATGTTGACCTGGTGGACGATGCCGGTGCCGGGCGGCACCACCTTGAAGTCGGCGAACGCGCCCTGGCCCCAGCGCAGGAACTGGTAGCGCTCCTTGTTGCGCTCGTACTCGATCTCGACGTTGCGCTCGAACGCCTCGGGCGTGCCGAAGACGTCGGCGATCACCGAGTGGTCGATGACCAGCTCGGCCGGGGCGAGCGGGTTGATCTTCGACGGGTCGCCGCCGAGGTCGTCCATGGCCTCGCGCATCGTGGCCAGGTCGACGATGCACGGCACCCCGGTGAAGTCCTGCATGATCACGCGCGAGGGCGTGAACTGGATCTCCTGGTCCGGCTCCGCGTCGGCGTCCCAGCCGGCCAGCGCCCGGACGTCGTCCGCCGTGATGTTCTCGCCGTCCTCGGTGCGCAGCAGGTTCTCCAGCAGCACCTTGAGGCTGAACGGGAGCGAGTCGACGTCGAGCCCGTCACCCTGGACAGCGTTGAGCCGGTAGATCTCGTAGGACTTCTCCCCCACCTCCAGCGTGCCGAAGGCATCGAAGCTGTCCGGCCGTTCGCTCGCCATGGTTCTCCTCACGTCTTGGGGGTCTTGCCCATCTTGCCCATCTCGTCGTACCCGGCGAAAGGGCGGGTGACTCGGTCCCGGATTTATCTTGATGTCAAGATATCACGCACGCACCACGGCTCACGTGGGCAGCCGCCCGTCACGGGCGGCGACGAGGCGGCGCGGGGCCGAGAGCCGCCAGGCCTCGAAGGTCAGCTCTGCGAGCTCGTCACGTTCCACGCGCTCGAGGTGTACGACGACCCAGCCGAAGCCGCCCGCCGTGAACTGGACCTCGAACACGTCCGGGCGCTCGGCCACCAGTGCGACCTGCTCGGCCAGGGTCTGCTTCAGGCCGGCAGTGCTCGTCCGCGGCCAGGCGTAGCCGAAGGCGCGTCCGGAGACCTCGAGCTTGAGGTAGCGGTCGAAGTCGCTGACCTCGACCTCCTCGAGCTGGTGCACCAGGTCGAGGAAGCCGTCGAACGCGTTCACGGTGTCACCTCCTGGGGCACCACCAGCGCCACGCACTCGACATGGGCGGTCATCGGGAACAGGTCGTAGGCGCGCAGCGACTCCAGCCGGTAGCCGTGCCCGGCGAAGTAGCCCAGGTCGCGGGCCAGGGCCGCCGGGTCGCAGGCGACGTAGGCCACCGCGCGGGGGGCAAGCGCAGCGATCGAGCGGACCACGGCCCGCTTCGCGCCCGCCCGGGGCGGGTCGAGCACGACGACGTCGACTGGCTCGACCCCCTGCCGCAGCACCCGGTCGACGGGCCCGTGCACCGCCCGGGCCCACGGCTGGTCCGCCAGGTTGTCGCGCGAGAGTCGCGAGGCCACCCGGTCACCCTCCACCGCGACCACCGACCCGGAAGCACCCACGGCCTCGGCGAGATGGGCCGCGAACAGCCCCACGCCCGCGTACAGGTCGAGCGCCGACTCCCCCGGTTGCAGGCGCACCATGTCCAGCACCGTCTCGACCAGCAGGCTCGGCGCGGCGACGTGCGGCTGCCAGAACCCGTCGGCCGCGACCTCGAACGTGCGCGTGCCGTGAGAGGTGGTGACCGTCTCGGTGATGGTGCGCACCGGGTCCCGAGGACCGCCGAAACTCGGTCCCTGAGGAGGTTGCGCAGCAACCGTCTCGAAGGGCCCGCCCGCGGCATCGATCAGGCAGTCGTCGATCTCGACGACCTCGTGGGAACGGTGCCGGCGCAGGCCGCGGCGGCCGCCCGGCAGCTCGACGTACTGCATCCGGCTGCGCCAGCGCAGCGACGGCTCGACCGGCTCGACGGTCACCGCCAGGTCGATCCCGGCGAGCCGGGCCAGCTGCTCCGAGACGACGGCGCCCTTCGAGCCGCCGCTGCTCGTCGAGCGCCACGTGCTGGAAGTCGCAGCCGCCGCATCGGCCCGGTCCGGCGTACGGGCACGGCGGGGCGACGCGGTGCGGCGAGGGGGCCAGGATCTCGACGGCGTCGCCACGCAGGAAGCGCCCTTCCTCCGTGACCTCGACGACGACCCGCTCCCCCGGGAGCGCGTGCCGGACGAAGACGACCTGGCCCTCGGACGTGCGCGCCACCATGTGCCCGCCGTGCGCGACCGGCCCGACCTCGAGCTCGACCCTCACTTGCCGCGCGTGCGACCGCGGCGGACGTCACCGGGGCGGGCTCGCTCGAAGTCCCACTCGTCGCGCTCCTTGGCCGCCTCGGCGGTGCGCAGCTGGTAGGGCACCGACGTGACCATGACTCCGGGGGTGAACAGCAGCCGGCCCTTGAGGCGGAGCGCGGTCTGGTTGTGGAGGATCTGCTCCCACCAGTGGCCGACGACGTACTCCGGGATGTAGACCGCTACCACGCCCCGTGGGTTGGCCTCGCGGATCTCCACGGCGTACTGCACGATCGGGCGGATCACCTCGCGGAACGGCGAGTACAGCATCTTCAGGGGTACGTCGATCCGCTGCTGGTCCCACTCGTCGACCAGGTGTCGGGAGCGATCGTCACCGGTGTCGACGAACACCGCCTCGAGGACGTTGGGCCTCGTCGCCTTGGCGTAGGCGAGCGCCCGCATGGTCGGCTTGTGCAGCTTGGAGACCAGCACGATGGCGTGCACCCGTGTGGGCAGCACCGGGTCGGCGTCGCCGATCACCAGCTCCTGCTCGACCCTGGCGTAGTGGGTGCGGATCGAGCGCAGGATGGCGAAGAAGATCACCATCAGCACGATCGCGATCCAGGCCCCGGCCAGGAACTTGGTCACGAGCACGACCACCAGCACGGTGGCGGTCATGGCCAGGCCGAAGGTGTTGATCAGCCGTGAGCGGAACATCTTGCGTCGTACCTGCGGGTCCTGCTCGGTCTTCAGGTGGCGGGTCCAGTGCCGGATCATGCCCAGCTGGCTGAGGTTGAAGGAGACGAAGACCCCGACGATGTAGAGCTGGATCAGCCGGGTGGTCTGGGCCTCGAAGGCCAGGATCAGGACCATGGCGAAGCCGGCCAGGATCAGGATGCCGTTGGAGTAGGCGAGCCGGTCGCCGCGCGAGCCGAGCTGACGCGGCGCGAACCCGTCCTTGGCCAGGATCGAGCCGAGCACCGGGAAGCCGTTGAAGGCCGTGTTGGCCGCCAGGATCAGGATGATGCCGGTGGTGGCGACCACGAAGTAGAAGCCCGGCGTGAAGTCGCTGAACACCGCCCTCGCCAGCTGGGCCATCACGGTGTGCTGGTCGTAGCCCTCCGGCAGTGCCGTGCCGTCGGCCCGGGTCAACCGGTCGATGTCTGGCCGGGTCGACGTACCGCATGCCCATGTCGATGGCCAGCAGGATGATGCTCAGAAACATCGTGACGGCGATCGCGCCGAGCAGGAACAGCGTGGTCGCGGCGTTGCGGCTCTTGGGCTTGCGGAAGGCCGGCACGCCGTTGGAGATGGCCTCGACCCCCGTGAGGGCCGCACAACCCGACGAGAAGGCGCGGGCGAGCAGGAAGATCATCGCGGCCTGGCTGACGTCGCCCTCGTACCCGGGGGCCGGGTGGATCACGAGGTCGGCGCTCTCCACGTCCGGCAGGGTCCCCTGGGCGCTGCGCATCAGGCCGTAGACGGCCATGCCCATGACCGCGAGCATGAAGGCGTAGGTGGGCACGGCGAAGAGTGCTCCGGACTCCCGGACGCCGCGCAGGTTCATGGCGGCGAGAGCGATCACGAGGACGCACGCGACCAGCGGCTCGTGACCGGTGATGCCCGGGATGGCCGAGGCGGCGTTCTGCACGCCGGAGGAGACCGACACCGCCACCGTCAGCACGTAGTCGACGAGCAAGGCGGAGGCCACGGTGACGCCGGCGTTCTCGCCGAGGTTGACCTTGGCGACCTCGTAGTCACCGCCGCCGCTGGGGTAGGCGTGCACGTTCTGGCGGTACGACGCGACGACGGTGAGCATCACCACGGCCACGCAGATCCCGATCTTCCAGCTGAACGCGTAGGCCGAGACCCCCGCGATCGAGAGCATGATGAAGATCTCCTCGGGGGCGTAGGCCACCGAGGAGAGCGCGTCACTGGCGAAGACAGGTAGTGCGATGCGCTTGGGGAGCAGCGTCTCCCCGAGCTGTGAGCTCCGCAGCTTGCGGCCGAGCAGGACCCGCTTGGAGACGTTTCCTATGCCCACAGCACGAGGCTAGAGCACACAGGCCCGCACCGTTCCCACTAGTGTTCGCCGTGTGCACGTCGTGATCATGGGTTGCGGACGCGTCGGCTCGACGTTGGCGCGCAGCCTCGAGGACCGCAACCACACGGTGAGCATCATCGACAGCAACCCCGACGCGTTCAGGCGGCTGGGCCCGTCGTTCAACGGCACCAAGGTGACCGGGTACGGCTTCGACCAGGCCGTGCTGACCGAGGCCGGGATCGAGCGGGCCGACGCCTTCGCCGCGGTCAGCTCGGGCGACAACTCCAACATCATCGCGGCGCGGGTGGCGCGCGAGAGCTTCGGCATCCAGCAGGTCGTGGCGCGGATCTACGACCCCGGCCGCGCAGAGGTCTACCAACGGCTGGGCATCACCACCGTGGCCACGGTGAAGTGGACGGCCGACCAGGTGCTGCGCCGGCTGCTGCCGGCCGGCGCCGAGCCCGACTTCCGCGACCCGTCGGGCACCATCCGCGTCGACCAGGTGCCGATCTCCGAGCCCTGGGTCGGACAGCGCACCGTGACGTTCCAGGAGCAGTCGAACAGCCGCATCGCCTGGATCGACCGCCTGGGCGAGGGCATGCTGCCCAGCCGCGAGTCGGTGATGCAGGAGGGCGACATCCTCCACCTCGTCATGCGCGAGGAGAAGGCCAGCGGCGTCTACGACGTCCTCAAGAACGGCCCGGAGGAGGAGTAGACGATGCGCGTCGCCATCGCGGGAGCAGGAGCGGTCGGCCGGTCGATCGCTCGCGAGCTGATCGGCAACGGCCACGAGGTGCTGCTCATCGACAAGGACCCGGGCTCCATCAAGCCCGACCGGGTGCCCGATGCCGAGTGGCTGCTGGCCGACTCCTGCGAGCTCTCCTCGCTGGAGGAGGCGCGGCTGCAGGACTGCGACGTGGTGATCGCGGCCACCGGTGACGACAAGGTCAACCTCGTGACCTCGCTGCTGGCCAAGACCGAGTTCGGCGTGCCTCGCACGGTCGGCCGCGTCAACCACCCCAACAACGAGTGGCTGTTCACCGAGGCCTGGGGCGTGGACGTCAACGTCTCGACCCCACGGATCATGTCGGCCCTGGTCGAGGAGGCGGTGACCATCGGCGACCTGGTCCGCCTGTTCACCTTCCGCCAGGGCAACGCCAACCTCGTCGAGATGACCCTGCCCGCCGACTCGCCCTTCGTGGGCAAGCCGTCTGGCCTGGTGCCGTGGCCGGAGAACTGCTCCCTCGTCACGATCCTGCGCGACGGCCAGGTCTACACCCCCGACCGCGACCAGCCCATCGAGGCGGGCGACGAGCTGCTGTTCGTCGTACCCGCTGAGATCGAGGAGGACCTGGAGCGGATGCTGGCCCCCGTGGAGCACCAGCGCAAGGACTAGTCCGCGCCCGGCGGGCACGCTGAACCGGGCGTAGCGTCCGCTGCATGCTGACAGTGGAAGAGTCAATCATCATCGACAGGCCCTGCGCCGAAGTCTTCGACTTCTTCACCGACCCGGAGAACGTCGTCCTCTACAGCAGCAACCTCGTCGACTACAAAGTCGTGTCCGGTGAGAACACCGAGATCGGGAGACGCGCCGAGTTCGCCGTCAAGGTCGTCGGGGTGAGACTCGACTACACCGACGAGCTCACCGAGTTCGAGCAGGGCAAGCACTACAAGCTCGCCTCCGCCAGCGGGAAGATCCCCTACTCCATCGACATGACCTTCGAGGACCTCGGTGAGCAGACCAAGATCGTCTGGCACCAGGAGTCCGAGTCACTCGGCAGCGTGTTCAAGTTCGCCGATCCCGTGGTCATGAAGATGTACGCCCGCGACGTCCGCTCCAACTTGGACAAGGCCAAGACCCTCCTGGAAGCGTGATGGTCAGGGGTGACCGAGCTCGGGCTCGGGCTCGCCGGCCTTGATCGGGGTCCCGTTGCGGGCCAGCAGCCAGCCCATGACCGCCAGGGCAGCGACCTGGAGGGGCCAGCCCATGACCAGCTTGGCCACGCCGAGGGCCGCGACGGCGGAGTCGGTGCTCCACCAGCCGTTGCGACCGGCGAGGTAGATCGGCCCCTGCACGGCGACGCGCAGCAGGCACGGCAGGGCGAGCAGCCAGGTGAGCCGGCTGCAGAGGAGCACCACCTTGCGGTCGTGGTGCCAGGCCGTGGGGTCGCCCGCGACGCTGCCGACGACGAAGCCGATCAGCGGCCACCGGATGGCGATGGTGAAGACCATCAGGCACCCGTAGACGAGGTTGTAGATCAGGCCGGGGAGGAAGTAGGCCAGCGCCTGGTCGCCGGCGTCGCCTCCGCTGCGGGCGGCGCGCCACGCGAACAGGGTGCCGATGCCGATGCCGAGCAGCGCGTTGAGCACGAACTTCACGGTGCTGCGCTTCAGCAACCGGACGACGAGCAGCAGACCGGCGGCGGCCAGGCTCAGGATGATGGCCAGCCGCAGCTCGTGGCTGGTCAGGAAGATGACGGTGAAGATCACGGTCGGCACCGCGGCCTCGAGCATGCCGCGCACCCCGCCGAGGGCGTCGGACAGCTGCTGGCGGACCACCTGCTCGACGGTGTGGGTGGTCGGCGGCGTCTCCGTCATGGGCCGCAGTGCATCACAACGGGCGCAACGAGTAGCGCGGGTTGAACATGATCGCCTCGCCGTTCTGCTGCCCGATGCGGCCCTCGACCCGGATGCTGCGGCCCGGCGCGATCCCGCTGATGCGGCGCCGCCCGAGCCAGATCACGTTGATGGCGCCGGTGCCGTCGTACAGCTCCGCCTCGAGCGCCGGCACGCCACCCCGCGGGCGCAGCGTGACGGTCCGTAGCGTCCCCTGCACCACGACCCGCTCGCGCAGGGGCGCGTCGGCGATGCAGAGCAGACCGGCCTTGGCGGTGTCCTTGCGGAGCTCGCGCGCCTCGTCGCGATCGTGGCTGGCCCAGCGACTGATCGTCTGCCGCAGCCGGCTCTTCTGCTCCGCCATGCCGAAAGGGTAGTCGTGGGGGTGTGGCGCCGAGCTCCGGATCACTCGACGCGACGTGCCTCCGGCGGCAGCCGCAGCGGCAGCGGGCTGCCAGGGGCCTTCGCCTCGCGTCCACGTCGTACGACGACGCGCCGGATGGTGTCCTCCCAGCGGGCCGCCAGCTCCTCCTCGAGCGCCGGCGGTCCGACCAGCGTGGCCCGCAGCAGCCAGGTCTCACCCTGGTGGCCGGTGACGCGGCTCATCTGCGTCGCGCCCTGTCCGTCCGGCGTCTGGACGGGGACCATGCACATCAGCTCGTGGCCGAATCGGCCCTCCTGCTCGGTCGCGGTTCCCCCCAGCCGGGTGACCTCGGCGGCGATCTGCGGCCGCAGCTGCTCCCACGCCTCACCACCCCGGGCGGCCGCGAACGCCCGCAGCTCCAGCGCGCCCTCGTCGCCGACGAGGAGCACGGCGGCGACCTCGCCGGTGGACTCGTCGACCTGGAGCTGCAGCTCCATGCCGTCGTCAGGGGTCACGACGAGACTGCCGAGGTCGATTCCCTCATGGCTCTCGAGGTCCACCTGGGACTCGTCGAACGGCCCGACCGGTGGCAGGTCCCCGATGCCTTGCGCCTCGACGTCGGACTCGTCGACCTCGTCGGTCCCGTCCGGCCCGCGCTTTCGTCCGAACCTCACGATGCGACGCCGACGCCGGTCGAGCCGTAGCCGCCGGCGCCGCGTCCGGTGCTGGTCAGCTCCTCGGCCTCCACGAACGTGGCACTCTCGCACCGCTGCACGACGAGCTGGGCGATCCGGTCGCCGCGGTGGACGGTGAACGGTTCCGAGCGGTCGGTGTTGACCAGGCAGACCGACACCTCGCCGCGGTAGCCGGCGTCGATCGTGCCCGGGGCGTTGACGATGGAGATCCCGTGGCGCGCGGCCAGGCCGGAGCGCGGGTGCACCAGTCCGACGTACCCCTCGGGCAGGGCCATCGCGATCCCGGTCGGCACCAGGGCGCGCTCACCGGGCGCGAGGGTGAGGTCCGTCGCGGAATGCAGGTCGGCGCCGGCGTCGCCGGGGTGGGCGTACGACGGGAGCGGCAGCTCCGGATCCAGCCGTTTGATCGAGATCTGCACCATGTGCCGACCCTAGCCGGACACGACGAAGGGTCTCGACCGGCCGCCAGCACGGCATGACAGGCTGATCCCGTGCCGGAGGGGACCCAGTATTCCGAGCGCCTCACCGTCCCGCTGCGCTGGTGGGTGCAGGCCACGATGCTGCTGGCCACGCTGTGGCTGGCCTTCGCGGTGGCGTTGCCCCTCTGGGCGGCCTCGCTCGCGGCGGGCGGCCTGTTGCTGGTCACGTTCGCGTTCTTCGTCTGGATCGGCAGCGCCCGGCTCGTCGTGCGCGAGGGTGTGCTGCACGCGGGCGCGGCCCACATCGGGCTCGAGCACCTCGGGTCGTGCGAGCCGCTCGGGCCGGAGGACACCCGGCGGGTCCACGGGGTCGAGGCCGACGCGCGTGCCTTCCTGCTGACCCGGCCCTACCTGAAGCGCTCCGTCAAGGTCACCGTGGCGG
Organism: uncultured Actinomycetota bacterium; assembly: GCA_963698945.1. Taxonomy (GTDB): domain Bacteria; phylum Actinomycetota; class Actinomycetes; order Propionibacteriales; family Nocardioidaceae; genus Marmoricola. The sequence goes on from CAVOST010000011.1 coordinate 194,674, forward strand.
ACCCGGCCGACCCGACGCCGTACTGGCTGCTCTCCACCCGCGCCCCGGACCGCCTCGCCGCCGCCCTCGCCGGGCGTCGTTCTGCGGATACGCCCTAGGGTTGTGGGTACGGGGGCCAGGCACGGAGTCAGGGCCCCGCAACGAGAGGTACGCCATGGCGAAGGACAAGTCGGAGAAGAAGCAGGGCAACTCCAAGGTCTGGTCGATCATGTCCCTGGCCGCGGCCCTGCTGGGCGCGACCATCGCGCGCAAGACGCTCACGAGCACCTGGCGTGCGGCCACCGGGAAGAACCCTCCGGCCAACCCTGCCGACCCCGATGTCGACCTCTGGGAGGCCATCCTGTGGGCGGTCGCGAGCGGCACCGCGGTCCAGCTCGCGCGCATGCTGATGTCGCGCAAGGCGGCCAACTACTACCAGAAGTCGACCGGCCACCTGCCACCCCCGCTCCAGAAGGGGGACGAGGTCGAGGGCCCCACCGGCGCCTGAGGACTCCCCCGACCTCCAGGGAATGCGAAAGGGCCGCCCCGTGGGGCGGCCCTTCGTCGCGTGGTGAGGCTGTCAGGCCGCGCAGTCGCGACAGATCAGCTTCTTCTCGTCGGCCAGCTGGCTGCGGTGGTGGACCAGGAAGCAGCTCATGCAGGTGAACTCGTCCGTCTGCTTGGGCTTGACCTCCACGGCCAGCTCTTCGTGCGAGAGATCAGCGCCGGGGAGCTCGAACGACTCGGCCGCTTCGGCCTCGTCCTCGTCGACCTTCCCGGAGTTCTTGTCGTGACGGCGCGCCTTGAGCTCTTCGAGGCTGTCCTCGCTCTGCTCGTCCTCGGTCTTGCGTGGTGCGTCGTAGTCGGTCGCCATCTGTGTCTCTCCTACCCCAAAGTCCCGATTCGCCGGGCGATGCTCCTGTCGCTCGACGGCGCAGATTGTGCACTAGTCCCGAGCAATGTGCACACCCTGTCCACAACACTCTGCCTCGGATGTCCTCGCGGGCCGGGAGCGCGCCTGTCGGCAACGACCGGGCAACGTGCTCTGCCCGCGTCTTGTTCCCGGTTCAGCCAGGGACTTCCAGGCGGGGCCTCACAGGAAGCCGCACTCCCTGACGAGACCCTCGAAACCGGGCCACATCGGCAGCGGGGCGCACACCACCAGGTCCATACCGCGCGGGGTCGGCCACACCTCGATCCGGCCGCCGCACTCGGTGGCGATGAGTCCGCCCGCAGCGTGGTCCCAGACGTGCGGCCCCTCCTCCACGTAGGCGTCGAGGGACCCGTCCGCGACGGCGCACAGGTCCAGGGCGCACGACCCGATGCGTCGGATGTCACGCACGCGCGGCAGCAGCCGCGCCACGGCGCCGGCCTGGTGGGCCCGGATCGAGCGCTCGTAGCTGTACCCGCTCGCCACCAGGGCCTGGTCGAGCGACGGGGAGCTGCGCTCCGGGAGGGGTACGTCGTTGCGGACGGCTCCCCCGCCACGCACGGCGAAGTACTCCGTCTCCAGGGCCGGAGCGAGCACCACGCCGGCCACGACCTCGTCGCCGCGCGCCGCTGCGATGGAGACGGCGTAGTGCGGCAGGCCGTAGAGGTAGTTCACGGTGCCGTCGATGGGGTCGACGATCCAGCGGATCCCGGAGCGACCGGCACCGTCCTGGCCCTCGTCACCGACGCTCTCCTCGCCGATGAAGCCGTCGTCCGGGCGGGGGCCGAGCAGCCGCTCCCGGATCAGCTGCTCGACGGCCTTGTCGGCCTCGGTGACGACATCGGTGGGGCTGGACTTGGTGCCCGCGACCTCGACGCCCCGGTCGCGCATCCGCACGGCGAGCTCGCCTGCCTCCCGCGCCGTCGCGCGGGCGAGGTCGAGCAACGCCGCATCGGAAGGACCGTCGTTCGAGATGTCCGGCACCGGCGTCAGTCCCGGCCGCACAGCGCCGGCTGCGGACCTCGCGGGTTGGGGCAGCACCCGGCTGCGCACACGTCCCATGCCGCCTCCACGCCCACCGCAGCGCGCTCGACCGGCTCGCCCCGCTCGACGGCGCTGCGCTCCAGGAGGAGGTCGCGCACCATGGAGACGAACCGCGGGTCCACGCCGGCCGTGGCGGCCCTGACGTAGGGCAGGTCGAGCTCCTCGGCGGTGGCCGACGCCTCCGTGTCGAGGTCGTAGAGCACCTCCATGTGGTCGGAGACGAAACCGATCGGCACGACGGCCACACCCGGGACACCACGCTTCTTCAGCTGGCGCAGGTGCTCGTTGACGTCGGGCTCCAGCCACGGGACCTGCGGCGGCCCGGACCGCGAGCAGAAGACCAGGTCGGAGGGGTAGCGGTGACCGGTCTCCTCCCGCACCCGCTCCACGATCTCGGCCGCGACCACGCGGTGCTGCGCGACGTAGGACCCGCCCCGCGGGCCGCTGGTCTCGTTCATCGCGACCGGGATCGAGTGGGTGACGAAGACGAGGTGGCCGCCACGGCGGGCCTCCTCCGGCAGGTCCGCGAGCGCCGCCAGGGTGGCGTCCACCATCGGCTCCACGAAGCCCGGATGGTTGAAGTAGGCGCGCAGCCGGTCGATCTGGGGAGCGCCGGGGACGGCGTCGACCGCGGCGGCGAGGTTCTCGCGGTACTGGCGGCAGCCGCTGTAGGAGGAGTAGGCGCTCGTCAGCAGCGCTGCGGCGCGCGCGACACCGTCGGCCTTCATCTGGGCGATCGCGTCGGCGAGGTAGGGGTCCCAGTTGCGGTTGCCCCAGTAGACCGGGATCTTCACGCCGTTGGCCTCGAGGTCGGTCTCGACCGCCTCGATCAGGTCCCGGACCTGGTCGTTGATCGGGCTCCGGCCGCCGAACAGGTGGTAGTGCTCGCCCACCTCTTCGAGCCGCTCGTCCGGGATGCCCCTGCCCTCGGTGACGTTGCGCAGGAACGGTACGACGTCCTCGGGCCGCTCCGGGCCGCCGAACGAGACGAGCAGCAAGGCGTCGTAGGGGGTCGGGTCCGGCATGCGCGCAAGCCTATTCTTTGGGCCGATGCTCACCTCCTACAGGCGGGTGTACTCCCACCCGGGTGCGCTGGCCTTCTCCCTCACCGGCCTCTTCGGGCGACTGCCGATCGCGATGATGACGCTCGGGATCGTGCTGCTGGTCAGCACGCTGACCGGCTCCTACGCCGTGGCCGGTCAGGTCTCGGCGGCCTACATCATCGGCAACGCCGTGGCCGCCGTGTGGCAGGGACGGCTCGTGGACCGGTTCGGGCAGCCGCGCGTGCTGTGCGTCGACGCGGTGCTGTTCGCCATTGCGACGACGGCGATGATCGTCTCGATCACCGACGGCTGGCCGCTGGTCGTGCCGCACCTGTTCGCGGTCGTGGCCGGGGCGGCGATCCCGCCGTTCGGCTCCCTCGTCCGCAGCCGCTGGGCCCATCTGCTCGACGACGACGCCGAACGGCACACCGCGTTCGCGGCCGAGGGCGTGGCCGACGAGATCGTGTTCGTGACCGGGCCGGCGCTGGTCACCTACCTCTCCACCGTCCACGAGCCGCGGGCCGGGCTCGTGGCAGCGGTCGTGATCAACACCCTGGGCGCGTTCGGCCTGGCGGCCCAGCGGCGCACCGAGCCACCCGCCCATCCCCACCACGAGGCCACGCTGCGCGCGCCGATGCCCTGGCTCGTGCTCGTGCCGCTGACAGTGGCGGCGACGGCCCTCGGGAGCCTCTTCGGTGCCCAGGAGGTGGCCACCGTGGCGTTCGCGGAGGATGCCGGGCACAAGGCCATCTCGGGACTGATGCTCGGGAGTGTTCGCCCTGGGCAGCGGTGCCGCGGGCCTGGTCGCGGGGGCGATGACGTTCCGCCGCAGCCCCGCCCAGCGGGCGCGCATCGGGCTGGTGCTGCTGGCCATCGGCGCGACCGTCCTGCCGTTGCTGCCCAGCCTGGTGGCGGTCTCGGTGGGCCTGTTCGTCACCGGCCTCGCGCTGGCACCCACGCTGATCGCGCTGTTCTCGATCATCGAGGGAGCGACCCCGAGGTCCCGGTTCAACGAGGCCATGGGCTTCGTCGCCACCGGGGTCAGCGCGGGCATCGCGCCCGGCGCCTGGCTGGCCGGCGTGGTCGCGGACCATGCCGGCGGCTCCTCGGCGTACTGGGTAGGGGCCGCCTCCGCCGTGGTCGCGGCCGTCGCGATGTTCGCGGTGCCCGACACCAGAGGGCGACACTAAGGTGATCGGGAGGGTGACCTGGACGAACTGGGCCGGCAACCAGACCGCGCACCCGGCCCAGGAGGTCTCCCCCCACGACGCCGGCGAGGTCGTGGACGCCGTGCTGGCCGCGCGGCGCCAGCACCTGCGGCTGAAGATGCCCGGCACCGGGCACTCGTTCACCGACATCGCCGTGACCGACGGCCTGCTGCTGCGCCCCGAGAGCCTGAGCGGGATCACTGCGGTCGACCTCGACGCGATGACCGTGACCGCCCTGGCGGGGACGCCGCTGCACGAGCTCAACGCCCACCTCACCCGGCTGGGCCTCTCGCTGCACAACATGGGCGACATCCAGGAGCAGACCGTCGCCGGTGCCATCTCGACCGGTACCCACGGCACCGGGGGCACCGTGGCGTCGCTGAGCGCCCAGGTGGCCGGCCTGGAGCTGGTGACCGGTGAGGGCGAGCAGCTGGTCGCCTCCGCCGAGGAGAACCCCGACGTGCTGGCGTTCGGCCGCCTCGGGCTGGGCGCGCTCGGCGTGCTGACGTCGGTGACCTTCGCGGTCGAGCCGATCTTCACGCTGGCGGCCCACGAGAGCCCGATGAGGTGGGACCAGGCGCTCGCCGAGGCCGATGAGCTGGCGGCGTCCAACGACCACTTCGAGATGTACTGGTTCCCCCACACCGACCGGCTGCTCACCAAGCGCAACAACCGCACAGCCGACGAGATGACCCCGCTGAGCCGGTTCAAGGGCTGGCTCGACGACGAGTTCCTCGCCAACCGCGTCTTCTCGTGGGCCAACCGCCTCGGCAACGTCCGCCCCGGGCTGCGGCCCCGGATCAACGACGTCGCCGCGCGGGCGCTCTCGGAGAGGCGGTTCAGCGACGTCCCGCACAAGGTCTTCACCTCCCCGCGGCGGGTGGTCTTCCGGGAGATGGAGTACGCCGTGCCGCGGGAGGTCGGGCTCGAGGCGCTCCGCGAGGTACGCGCGCTCATCGACCGGAGCGACTGGCTGATCAGCTTCCCCGTGGAGATCCGCTTCGTGCCGGCCGACGACGTGCCGTTGTCAGCGGCATACGAGCAGGACTCGGTCTACCTCGCCTTCCACACCAACCCCCAGACCGACCACACCGAATACTTCGCCGGCGTGGAGGGGGTGCTGCGGGGGCTCGGGGGTCGTCCGCACTGGGGCAAGCTGCACACCCGGACGGCCCAGGACCTCGCTCCGGCGTACCCCCGGTGGCAGGAATTCCTGGACCTGCGCGACCGGCTCGACCCCGATCGGGTATTCGCCAATCCGTACACCGAGCGTGTCCTCGGTCCTTGAGTTCGGCTGAAGTAGGCTCGGCGCTCATATGATTCCCGAGGCCCACTCAGCTGGGCCCGGTCAGTGGGAGATGAGAATGGACAGCGCCCTGCGGCCCCGTGACATCCAGGCCCGCATCCGCGCCGGCGAGTCCCCCGAGGACGTCGCCGCCGCAGCCCAGACCTCGGTCGAGGCGATCATGCCCTTCGCCGACCCCGTGCTCGCCGAGCGTGCCCACGTCGCCCGGACCGCGCAGAAGGCGTCGGTGCGCCGCCGGGCCGAGATCGCGGGCACGGCGCGCACGCTCGGCGATTCGGCCGGCCTGTTCTTCTCCGGGCACTCCCTCCACGACGAGGACGTGGCCTGGGACGCCTGGCGCCAGGCCGATGGCCGCTGGGCCCTGGTCGCGGAGTACGTCGTCGACAGCAGTCCCCGTCGGGCCGAGTTCACCCACGACCTGCCCGGCAAGTACGTCGTCGCCGAGAACGACGAGGCCCGCTTGCTCACCGGTGAGCTGCGCGAGCCCGGGGAGGCCGGCTCCCGCATCGCCGAGCAGCGACGCCGCCTGTCCGCCGTACCCGACCAGGACGAGCTCCCCCTGGGCGACGACGCCATCGAGCTCGTGCGCGACCAACCGGAGCGGGCCGAGGATGACGTCGTCGAGGACGTGATCGCCGAGGAGGTCGAGGCGCCGGAGGCCGAGGAGCCCGAGCTCGACGCCCCGGAGGCCGAGGAGCCTCCCGCGGAGGAGCAGCCGGCCCGCACGGCGCGGTCGAAGCGCAAGGGTCGCTCCTCGATCCCCTCATGGGACGAGATCATGTTCGGCGGCCAGTCCGAGTAGCCCCAGGTCCGAGTAGCCTCCGTCCATGGGTTACTTCGTCACGGGCGCAACGGGTTTCATCGGCCGCTACCTGGTCGAGGAGCTGCTCTCGAACCGCCAGGGCGACGTGTTCGTGCTGTGCCGCGAGAGCTCGCTCCACCGCATGGAATCGCTGATCGAGCAGTGGGACCAGACCACCGGTGCCGGCGACCGCGTCACCCCCGTCATCGGCGACCTCGGGGACGAGGACCTGGGCATCAGCCACCAGTGGGTGAGCGCCCACAAGGACGAGATCGAGCACTTCTTCCACATCGCCGCCGTCTACGACATGACGGCCACCGACGAGCTGAACCAGGTCATGAACGTCGACGGCACGCGCAACGCCATCTCGCTGGCGGCCAAGCTCGAGGCCGACCACTTCCACCAGGTCTCCTCGGTGGCGTCCTCCGGTGACTACAAGGGCGTCTTCGACGAGTCGATGTTCGACGAGGGCCAGCGGCTCCCCTCGCCGTACCACCGCACCAAGTTCGAGTCCGAGAAGATCGTGCGCGAGGAGTGCACCGTCCCGTGGCGGGTCTACCGGCCGGCCATCGTGGTGGGCGACTCCCAGACCGGCGCGATGGACAAGATCGACGGTCCGTACTACTTCTTCCCGCTCCTGAAGCGGATGCGCGACACCATCCCCGGCTGGGTGCCGCTGGTGGGCATCGACCTCGGCGACACCAACGTGGTGCCGGTCGACTACGTCGCGCAGGCCATGGACCACATCGCGCACAAGCCCGGCCTCGACGGCCAGGCCTTCCACCTCGTGAACCCCGAGCCCCAGAACACGGTCGGGCTGGTCAACACCTTCGCGGCCGCCGCGAAGGCTCCGCAGTTCGCCGTACCCCTCGACCGGAGCGTGACCGGGCGCATCCCGACCAACCTGCTCCCCCGCGCGCTGCAGCCCACCGCCCTGCTGGCCGCGGCGCTGCGGCTCTCGCCGGTCAACCTCGCCCTCGACCAGACCATCGGTCGTCTCGGCATCCCGCCCGCCGTGCTCGGGCACGTCTCCTTCTCCTCGGTATACGCGTCACGCTCGACCGAGAAGGCGCTCTCCGGCTCGGGGATCTCCGTGCCCGACCTGGACTCCTACGCGTCGCTGCTGTGGACGTACTGGGAGGAGATGCTCGACGACTCGATCAAGAGCGACTCCTCGGTGGTCAAGGCGCTGACCAACAAGACGGTGGTGATCACCGGCGCCTCCTCGGGCATCGGCCTGGTCACGGCGGTGCAGGTGGCCAAGGCCGGCGGCGTGCCCATCCTCGTGGCCCGCGGCGCCGAGAAGCTCGAGGCCACCAGGCGGCTGATCGAGAGCCAGGGCGGAACCGCACACGTCTACCCCTGCGACCTCTCCGACCTCGACGCGATCGACTCGCTGACCAAGCAGCTGTCGGAGGACTTCGACCACGTCGACTTCGTCGTCAACAACGCCGGTCGCTCGATCCGGCGCTCGCTGAAGCTCAGCGAGGACCGGTTCCACGACTTCGAGCGGACCATGCGGCTCAACTACTTCGGCGCCATCCGGCTGGTGATGGGCCTGCTGCCGAAGATGCGCGCACAGAAGTCCGGGCACATAGTGAACATCTCCTCGATCGGCGTGCTCACCAGCCCGCCGCGGTTCTCGGCGTACGTCGCCTCCAAGGCCGCCCTCGACGCCTGGAGCAACGTCGTCTCCAGCGAGGTCGTCGGCGACGGGGTCTCGTTCACCAGCATTCACATGCCGCTGGTCCGGACCCCGATGATCGCGCCCACGAAGCTCTACGACCGGTTCCCGACCATCAGCCCCGGCCAGGCGGCCCGCAAGGTGATCACCGCCCTCGTCGAGAAGCCCCACGAGATCAACACCCTCACCGGCAACCTCGGCGCCCTGGCCCACACGCTCGCGCCGAAGCAGGCCTTCCGGGTGCTGCACCTCGCCTACCAGGTCTTCCCCGACTCCTCCGCTGCCAAGGGCGCCTCGGCGGAGGAGGCAGCCCGCAAGGGCCGCGCCGAGAGCGAGCAGATGATGCTGGCCCGCCTCCTCAAGGGCGTCCACTGGTAGGTCGGGCCCAGGCAGTCCAGATCAGGAGAAGGGCAGCGGCTCGGCGACCATCGAGATGGCGCGGGCACGCTCGGCGGTCATCCGCCGGCGGTGGTGGGCGCGGCAGAGGACCTCGTAGACGACCTTGCCCGGGGCGTCGGCCACGGCCTGCTCGTGCACGTCGCCGACCACGATGACCTCGCCCTCGGTGACCATCTCGCCGTCGACCGATCGGGCGTTGTGGGTGGCGCGCCGGCCGCACCAGCACAGTGCCTCTACCTGGAGCACGTTCATCCGGTCAGCGAGCTCGACCAGGCGCCGTGAACCGTCGAACAGGTGGGTCCGGAAGTCGGTGAGGATGCCGAAGGCGAAGACGTCGATCTGCAGCTCGTCGACGATCTTGGCCATCGCCTCGACCTGCGGGCCCGTGTAGAACTGCGCCTCGTCGCAGATCAGGTAGTCGATCCGCGCTCCGTGGGTCAGCTCGTCCACGACGTAGCGCCAGAAGTCGAACCCCTCGTCGACCTCGATCGCGTCGTGGGTCAGCCCCAGCCGCGAGGACACCAGCGCCTCGCCGGCTCGGTCGCGGGTGGTGAAGATGCGCCCGATCCGGCCTCGCGCTGCGTGGTTGTGGTTGGTCTGGAGGGCGAGGGTGCTCTTCCCGGAGTCCATCGTCCCGGTGAAGAATTGGAGTTCGGCCATCGGGCAGGATCATGCCATGCAGAGCCAGCCTGGCCGCCCGCTCATCTCCGTCGACGAGCTGGCGGCGGGACGCGACGAGGTCACGCTGCTCGACGTCCGCTACCGGATGGGTGGGCCGCCGGGAAGGCCCGACCACCTCGCCGGGCACATCTCAGGTGCCGCGTACGTCGACATGGACACTGCGCTCGCGGCACCGCCAGGACCCCGAGGCCGACACCCCCTGCCCGACGTCGAGATCTTCGAGGCGGCGATGCGCGCCGCCGGCGTGAGCGAGGGCCGGCCGGTGGTGGCCTACGACGACTGGCAGGGGCGTGCTGCCGCGCGGTGCTGGTGGCTGCTGCGGTGGGCCGGTCATGCCGACGTTCGCGTGCTCGACGGTGGCTGGTCGGCGTGGGTCGGGGCGGGGAAGGAGACGGCGCAGGGCGAGGAGACCACCGAGCCCGGTGGCTTCACGGCGCGTCCGGGCCGGCTGCGCACCATCGAGGCCGACGAGGTGCTGGCCTTCGCCCGGGACCACGTCCTGGTCGACGCGCGCAACGCCGAGCGGTACCGGGGCGAGGTCGAGCCCGTCGACCCGGTGGCGGGCCACATCCCCGGCGCGGTCAACGTGCCCACGGGTGACAACCTCGCGCCGGACGGCCGGTTCAGGAGCGCCGCGGAGCTGCGCGAGGTCTACGCGGTGGCAGCCGGCCGCGAGGCGGCGGCGTACTGCGGCTCAGGCGTCACCGCCGCCCACGACCTGCTGGCGATGGCGGTGGCCGGGATCGACGGTGCGCTCTACCCCGGTTCGTGGAGCGAGTGGGTGGTCGACCCGGCTCGGCCGGTGGCCACCGGCTGACTCCCCTCAGCCGGCCAGCGTGTAGTCGAGCCTCGCCTCGCCGAGGTGGATCTCGACTTTGTGGGTGCCACGGGCGTCGGTGATGTAGATCCGGCCGTGCGGGGTGACCCAGGTGAACCGGCCCTCGTGCTGCCAGACCCTCCAGCCCCCGAAGGTCTTGATGCGGTGATGTCGCCGGACCATGTTGCCGAGGTTGGTGAGCCGCGTCTGCCCGGGTGGGCCGTTGGCGCGGTAGGCCCTGGTGTGGTCCTGGTCCTGCTTGCGGCTGAGTGACGGGGCGAAGGGGAAACAGTCGGCCGGCCGGGCCAGACGGAGCTGCTCGCGGATGGTGGCCGGGACCTCGTAGCAGTCGGCGGCGATCTCGGCGTTCAGGTCGATCACGGGCTTGAGGATCACGTGCTCGTGGCCTAGGAGGTCGATCAGCTGCTGGCGGGTCAGCGCTCCGAGCTCCTCGGCCCGCGCCACCCCCTGGCCCTGAAGGGTCTCGGGCGTGAGGTGGACGTAGCAGACGGCGCGCGGCCGGTACTTCTCGGCGCTGGTCTTCCGGATCGCCTCGGCCACGGCATCGGGCGCGACGTCCTCGCCTGCGCCGATCATCAGCTTCAGCACGGCCATCGGGTTGGCCAGCATCACGAACGCCCGGGCACGCAACTGGTCCATGGCCTCGTGGGCCACGTCAGGGCAGTGGTCCCGGAGGAGGTTCGCCACGTGGTCGACGGTGCCGTAGACCCGCGTGATGCCGGCGGCGTCGCCGCGGGCGAACAGTCCACGCGTCCCGTGCTCGGTGTCACGAGCCAGCCAGACCCCGCGGGACCGCGCAGCAGCAACCGCCTGTTCGTCGGCCAGAGCCGGGTCGGCTTCCTTGACCCGCGCCTCCACCACGGTCAGCAGGCGGCGGGGCGAGAGGGTGCCGACCACCTCCGCGATCTGCTCGTCGACCCGGCGTGCACGCTCGGTGCTCAGGCAGGCTGTCGCAGCGGCGATCTTGCGGGCCACCCATGGCTCGACGCGTCCTTCCGATGCGGCCTCCCATGTGAGTGGCAGCCGCCGGTCGAGGTCGATCGCATCCCCCATCAACCGCAGCGCGGCCAACGGGTGGATCTGCAGCGACGCCGCCAGCTCGGCCTCGACGTACTGCTGCACCAGGAACCCGGTCGACCCGACCGACCTCGCGCACAACGGGTTGCGGGTCAGCTGCGCGGCGTCGGGCCGGTTGGCCAAAGCCCAGTCACGCGCGATCCGCAGCCGCTCGAACTCTGCCTGCCGCAACGCCACCACGTTGGCCTCGGCTCGGTCCAGCACCGAGTCCGTGTCGAGGACCGGCTGGGTGGACATGACTCCATTGTTCATCGAACATATGCTCGAATCAAGAGGCAACGCCGATCTGTGGAAAGCCAGCCCCGACCTGTTCTCTGCACGCGAGTGTTGAGCGCCAATCTTCGAAGCAGACCAGCTCGGCGGCCACCAGACAGCGGAGAAAAGTCGTATTGGCCGCCCTAGTGCGGCGCATGCGACCGGACAGCGGCATGAGCGGATATTTCGGCTGCCTGTTCAGTGCTGTGTGTCAGCCTCCTCGTCAGCTCCTCCGACCAAATGCGCGCCCGCTGCTTCGTGTCCTGTCAGGCGTAGATGCCGGTCGATCGTCCACGGCATCTGGACTGAGCCGCACTTATTGCAGATGAAGCGCTCAGCAACCAGCTTCGGATGATGGTGCCGGAGCAAGAGCACTGTGGTCACGATGAGCCCGATACCCGCCCACACGGCGAAGGCGGCTGCGAAGATCGCCAACCACTTATCCCCTGCACTGCCGGCAAAGTAGGCCACAAGGGCCCCGCACACCAGGCTGAACGACCCGACGAGAACCTCCCGCACTACATCGCGGCGAGAGGGCTGCAATGCCCGGGCACGAGCCTTCCCAAAGGCGGCGTTGTGACGCACTTGTGGTGTCGCACCTGATCAAGCTCGCTGACGAGGGCCGTCGACCGCGTACACGTGGGGTGCGCATCAGCCGAAAGCACGAGACGCACACCGTTCTCCCGACGGGACCAACACGAGCCCTGAGGCCGATCCGCCGGTCGTCGACGTCAGCGATCATGGAGTCACGATCATCCGGCCGCACCGAAGGAGTAGGAGATGAGATCGCCTCACAAGAGGGACAAAGCTGTGGAGTCCCAGCATGTGCCTGCGAGCGCGGCAGTGCCAACGAGAGGGCCGATCCCGACCCCTGCGCTCCGAGAGCGGGTGGTCGGCGCTGCGGCAATCGCGCTGGCGGCGTCGCTCCTGATCGAGAACCTGGTGGTACTGACGGGAGCGCCATCTTACGGGGCCCCGATCAAGGAGGTGCTGGCCTTCCATGCGGAGCATCCGGGCAAGGTCGCGATCGCGGTCGGCATGGAGGCGCTGAACGTGCCGCTCCTGCTCGGGTTCCTGACCGGTCTGCACGGGCTCATAGGGCGCCGTGGGGGCGGCGCAGGCGCGGACTGGTCGCGGCTCGCGTTGGTCGCGGGTGCAAGTTACTCCGCGGTCGTAATGACCTACGCCGTCTTGTGGGACGGTGTCGTACTGTCCGCGAGCAAGCTCACCGAGCCGAGTCCGGCGTTCGAGCTCGCCTGGCACATGCATGCGGCAGCGTTCGCGCTGTCGCTGCCGGCACTCGGCACCACATTGATCGGCGTTGCACTAGCGGCACATGCGAGAAGGCTGACGCCTCGGTGGCAGTTACTGCTGGGCGTGGCCGGGGGAGGCCTGCTGCTCGCGGCCGGGGCGGCCAGTCTCGCGATCGCGGACGGCTCGGCGTTCCTGTTCGTGGGGGTGCCCGGCTACTTCGCCTGGATCGTGTGGGTACTTGCCACCGGCGTACGGCTGGTGCGCGCCCGGAACAGCCGAACCTCCTGAGACGGACCGTCGGCACCTCCAGGGCGGTGGACGCCACCGAGTCCAGCGGTCTGCATGAGCCCAAGGACCATACGAGCTCGAAGCGGCCAGCACTATTCCTGCGGTCCGGCCGCTGGCAGGACTGCATGCCGCGCCGGCAGCGATCGCCGAGCCGAGCCCGCTGTTCGAGCTCGTCTGGCAGCTGCATGCAGGAGCATTCGCTCTGGCAATGTCGGCGCTCGGCACCACCTTCATCGGCGCTGCGCTGGCGGCGCATGCGAGTCGGCTGGCGGCGCCGTGGCAGCGTGTGCTCGGCGTGGCCGGCGGAGGCCTGCTGATCGCCGCCGGGGTGGCCAACCTCGCGATCGCTGACGGCTCGCCGATCGTGTTCGCGGGGCTGCTGGGCTACGCCGCCTGGCTCGTGTGGCTGCTGGTGACCGGGGTACGGCTGGTCCTGATGCCCAGGAAGGTCGGCGCTGCCTAGGAACCGTTCCCCCACCCGGCAGCCCCGATACAAGGATTTGCGTCAATCTGGGCGGGATACCTGCATCGCTGACGGCGGGATCTCGGCATGAGCGGACGTCGCGAGGGGGTGTCTTAAGGAATAGCCGGCTTGCCCGCTCTAGTGCGGCGCATGCGACCGGACAGCGGCATGTGCGGGCGTTCGATCCCGATCGTCAGCCCACACCATTACGTGCACGTCGGGCTTCCTCCACGGCGCGCAACCAGGGCCGCAACCGACGCGCAATCCGCCAACCCTCAAAGGGAAGCGGCGTTCGTGTTAGCGGTCAGTTCGGCGGCCTTGCCTGCTCGCGGAGGAAGTCGCTTGCCCGTGTGGGCTTGATACCCCGCGCTAGCAGTGGCTGGTCGTCCCAGGTGGCTGGATGGAGGTCTTGATCGAGTCCGGCCCCGAATACGGACGACAGGGCGTCGTTGCGTCTGTTCAACAGCCGGGTCGCGAGGCGGGCGGCAGCCCGGGGCATGTGTTGGACCTTCATGCGCCGACCCGTCTCTGTTTCCACCAGCGCCACCGCTTCGTTCTTGGTCAATGCCTCCGGCCCACCGACGGTGATCAGTTCCGGGGGGTGGGGCTCGACCGCGACGGCAGCGACTAGAGCAGCGACGTCCTCCGTGGCGATCCACCGTCGTTTGCTGTCGCCCTTGCCGATGATCGAGATCTTTCCTTTCGCTATGTCGAAGCGTGCCACCGGCGCCAGGTGGATCTCCTGAAAGGCGTCCGAGCGGATGATGACCACGCGCAGGGGCGAGCTTCTCAGTCGCTCCTCGGTGGCCGTCTTGGCTCGCTCCAGGGGTGTCCCCCGCGCCTGCCCGGCGCTGGGGAAGGAGAGGTACACGAAACGTTCCACCCCGGCGGCCTCGGCCGCTGCAACGAGTGACGCCATGCCCTGCTGGTCCGCCTCCTCGATCGTTGGATGACGCGCGCCGGCCAGCCTGCGCGCGATGACTGTGGCCGTCGCGACCACGGTCGTGACCCCCTCACAGGCGGTGTTCAGCGATGGCGGGTCGGTGAGGTCGCCGCGGACGACCTCGGCCCCGAGGGCCCGCAGGTACGAGTCGTCGCTGGAGGGGCGGACCAGGCAGCGGAGCTGGTGACTACCGCCGCTGAGGATGCGGACCACCCGTGCGCCCAGATCCCCCGTGCCGCCTACGACCAGAATCTTGTCCACCATGGACCACCCACCGTCCGTATGACCCATGCTGCGCTCGGTGCAGCCGGCGCGCAAGCAGCCTCGGTCGCGCTCCCCAGGGACTCGGTCGCGCAGGCGATGGAGCCCAGACGAAGCTTCATCTTGGGGCCCGTGTACTCCCCCTTCGCCTGGCCAATCAAACGTCCGCTCATCATGTCCGCGCGGATCGCGGCATGAGAGTGCGTCGCTCTCAGCGCTCGTTGGGGCTTATCGAGGTTGGAGTTCCAAGGGTTGCCTGCTAGGCGTTTGAGTCGTCGTCGGGTCGCAGGCTTGTCCCTGCCTCGATGATTCGCAGCCGCAACGCGGCCACAGCTGGGTGAGCCCGTCCACGCAGTGCACGGCCCCGGATCGTGCCGATCCGCACATCGGCATGTCCGCGCGGATCGCGGCATGAGCGGACGTTCAGTTACGCGACCTCGGGCCACTCAGGCAGGCACCCACAGGTTCGAGTGCTGCGCTCTGGAAGGGACCAGGGTTACATCCCGGCGGTCCATGTCGCCGACTGCTCCTTACCCTGCAGCTTGGTCTGACGGGCCGTCCCAGCCACGTCGTGTCCTGGGCCGCCCGGCTTGTAGGTGCGATGTGATAGCCAGAGGAGCAGCCCGAAAACGAATGCCAGAACGACGGCGCAGCCAATGAGGACGATGGTCATGACCTCTCCTCCGCAAGGGTGGTCTGTTCCCGCTATCGTCCGCCCGCTCGCAGTCCGCTGCAACGGGTGGAGCAGCCCACTACGTCTCCGAGTGGTCACAGCGCGATGGACCCGCTCATCGGCATGAGCGGACACGTCAGAGGGTGTCTTAAGAAGTAGCGGGCTTGCTCGCCCTAGTGCGGCGCATGCGACCGGACAGCGGCATGAGCGGACACTGGGAGGCAGTGGAGTTGGGTTATGCGCTCAGCCGTCGTCGTCGAGCCTGCGGACCGCGTTTAAGCGGCGCCACTGGTCGACCGTGTCGTCCGCCAGGAGGTCGTCGCTGGCCCGTCTCCACGCTTCGGCGTCGGCGCGATGTCGCACCACCTCGTCGAGTTCCCGCTTCAGACCCTGGATGAGGAGGTCTTCGGCCACACCCTCAGAGATCGCGTGCTCTATGGCGTTCCTCAAGAACTTCATCGCATCAGACCGGTCTGAGTACCGTGCGTTGGAACTCGAAAAGTTCAACAGGGTCCTTGAGCCGAAGTCGTTCCACCAGCCGGGGTTGCCGTCCGACTCGCGATTGAGCAGCTGGATGAAGCGGTCCACGAGTTCCCCACGCTTTCCACTGATGGGCGCGAGCGGCTGATTGGGCTCGCGCACGTCGGGAAGGTTGGGGGAACGCATGCGCTTCATGCGACTTCCGTCCTGTTAGTGGGTGCTGGTTCACCCATGAAGCGCGATTCGACACGAGGAGTGGATCGGATTGGTCCGCACGGTAGGGCGTTCACACCACCGGATCGGACTGCCCGCAACTCGGCACAGGGCGCGCACGCATCGCGGCATGAGCGGGCTGACCGGTCGTCACGGAGCCTGAGCCGCCGAGTTGCCGCCAGAGGTCCACGTGCCGCACCTGAGGCGCACTAGGCTCAGGCCGACATGATCGTCGAGCAGACTGCGATCACGCCCAGCGTCCTGGTGGTGGACGACGAGCGTGAAATGCGTGTGCTCGCAAGCTACATGCTGCGCAGGGGTGGGTTCGAGGTCGTCGACGAGGCCGTGAACGGCCTGGAAGCACTCAAACGGTTCGTGGCTCTTGACCCCCCGCCGATCCCGACGGTGGTCCTTCTAGACAACCTGATGCCAGGTCTTAGCGGGCTGGACGCTGCCGCGCAGATGCTGGCCCGCCACCCCGGCCAGGTGATCGTCCTCTTCTCGGCCGCCCTCACCCCGCAAATCGGCGAGCAGGCGCGCGCTATCGGGATCGCCGCCTGCGTCTCCAAGATCCAGACCCCAAAGCTTCCAGAGATTCTCCGCGACCTGCTGCAGCAGGCGTGATGTAGACGTCCCGCTGGACTGGCGTGGTCCCGGATTCGATTCCCTTGGGGACCACGCCCTCCTGGCCGGCGAAAGTCCCCGGACGAAACGGGGGCAGGCCCAGATCCGCACATCGGCATGAGCGGACGTTAAGGGGTGTCTTAAGGAATAGCGGGCTTCCCCGCGTAGGTGATCCATGCGCCCGGACAGCGGCGTGCGCGGATGGCCGCAGCGTCGCACGCTACCTCTGGGTGCGGCCGGGCGGGTGTCAGACCAACAGGCGGGGAGCAGAAGCAGCAGCGTCACAGTGCCAACGACGCCAGCCCTGGGGATCACGTCACCCTCCTGCCTCTCCCCTGAGGGAGCTCGGTGCTCAGCCGCCCAGCGCCGTCTTCAGGTCGAACCAGGTCGCGGGCTCGTCCGAGGGCGCCATCGTGATTTCGGCGAGCACCCGCTTCACATCCTCGATCGGCATTACCTTCTGGCCGCCGATGTCGATCGAGCGGATCGTCTCGCCGACGTAGAGATAGACGGTCTCGACTGCACCACTCGACTCGATGGGAATACAGCCCCGATGCCCGCGGTAGGTGAATTTCTTGGTGCCGGCTGGATTATCGCCGTTGTTGTCCACGCAGTACGAGTCCACTTGACCCGTCTTGACCGACAGGCTCAAGTCGCCGAAAGAGACCAATACTCCCTCGTCGAGGGGGCGCAGGATAACACCAGAGGTGGTCGCGAGCGACGGCAGCGACGCGGGCCAATCGCCGACTCGGAACGGTAGGCGCACGGCCTTGCCGCCGGGCCGGACCGCCTCCGCAACGGTGAGGATCTTGTCGCGTAGGTCCGCCGGTGCCGCCGCGTCCCCCTGCCCGGACACCTCTGCCCATGAGTTCGGTGCGTACTCCCAGATGACTGAGGCCACCCAGAAGTCCGGGACGTTCCCGTCCCCCGAGTGCATTTCTTCGGAGTATCTGCCGGCCAGACCGTTGACGGAGACCGCCTCAGGACCGGGGCGCATTGTCGGCGCCGCACCTTCGTAGTACACGTAGACCCACAGGTTGACGCCACCATCGAGCCTGACCGTGGTGGCCTGCCGGTCCCGGCCGAGCCACCAGTGGTCGATCATCTCGAATCCGGGAGCGGGTGCGAGGTGGAAGGCGAACTCGCGCACGTCGAGCAGCGACGTGGGCGCGATCAGCGGAGTGGTCAGCCCGGGGTTCTTGGCCGCGGGCCGCGAGCCGTTGTCGCGTAGGGAGGTGACCACGGCGTCGGTGCCCACGACGAGGACCAGGACGGCGGCCGCTGCCGCCAGCGGTGGCAGCCAGCGGCGGGACGGTCGTACGCCCGAACGGTGCGGGGTCGACGGGCCCGACGTCGCGGCCGCGACCAGTCGATCCGCCAGCCCGGGCGGCTCGGGGGCGTCGGCGTGCGCATCGGCCAGGGCGGCCCGCAGCTCACGCTCGAGATCGGTCGTCTCGGTCATCGGTGCTCACTTCCTCGGCGCTCCGTCTCCGTGGCGCGAGTACGCAGTGTGGCGAGACCTCGACTGATCAGGCTGCGCACCGTCACCTCTCGGCATCCGAGCGCCGGCGCGATCTCGGCGTCCGGCAGATCGTGGAAGTACCGCAGGACGAGCGCGGCGCGCTGCCGTTCCGGGAGCGTGAGCAGCAGCTGCCACAGCAGCCTCCGATCGGCCACGACCACGGCCACGTCGAGGTCGGCCGGCCCGTCCGGCAGCTCCCAGACCGCCAAGTCCGTCCCCGACCGCCGGCGGCTCGCACTGATGAACCGGTTGGCCAGTGCTCGGCGGACATAGGCAACGGACTGCTCGGCCGCGGCCACCCGCGTCCATTTGGGAAACAGCGCGGCCAGGGTGTCCTGCAGCAGGTCCTCGGCAGCGTCGGGGTTGCCGGTCAACAAGTAGGCCGTCCCGTAGAGCGATCGACTGTGCGCCCGTACGAAGGCAGTGAAGTCCGCCGCCTCGAGCGTCATCGCCACACTCCTCATGCCCACTAGACGCTCTAGCATCGCCGAATTGTGGCAGGGCCACCCTTCCGACTCTGCTGATCCAATCGCTCTGGCCAGACCAGCTCGGCGACGCGGGGCCGCACGAGTCACCCCAGCACGCTCATCGGCATGAGCGGACACTCGCCAATGGGTGTCTGAGGAAATAGCGGGCCTCCCGGTCTGCGTCCGACCGGCGAGGTTGATGCCGGGTTGGCCCGAAGCGCGGGAAGCCGGACTGCTTCGTCCCGCGAGGCGAGCGGGCCTATCGTTGCCGCGGGCCGGCACCAGGGGGAGCATGGGTTGACGAGCAGCCCACCCGATGCGAGGGGCTCACGTGAGCAAGACTGTGCTTCGGGCAATCGGCCAGTCAGGACGACCTCAAGCCTTGCCTCCACCGGACGCCGAGACACAAGCGTTCGTGGACCGACACTGCCGCCCATCATCGAAGTAGCAGCGCCTGACCCTTACCGATCTGGGCGCGTCGAGAGACCGAGACGATCGCTGGTCCCACTTGCGGGTCAGAGCACTTGCCGAGGTTCACCGCGTTGGGCAGACGGCAACAACGCTGGGGCCACGCAATTTGTCGTCACATCGCCCAGAATGACGCATCGATCGGAACCGTTCGGCGACGGCTGCGAGGAGGTCAACCGGCGATGACGACGCCATCGGCGCTGGGTACCTGACGAGCTGGAATGGCGTCGAAGCCTCTGCCGACCAGCGTCCACGCGGCGTACGACAAGAGCAAGAACACGTCGTGCCACGGGTCCATGCCGAGGAGCATGGCCAGCAGACCCGCCACGGCAGTCGCCAAGATCCCGCCACCAGCCAACGACATACCCGACCTGAGCAGGGAGGTGCCCCAGGCAAGGCCGCCGACAAAGAGCGCCAAGAAGCCCAGCAGGAAGAACACGAACGACGCCTCGAGCGGCTCATTGTCGAGGGCAGTGATGGCGTAGATGCCCGCGAAAAGCATCTGTAGCACGCACCCGACCAGGACGCTCCGACGCCCAATCCGAGCGCTTCGCTTGGCGGGCACCATCCCCCGTCGGCAGACCGACAGAAGCAGGAGCCAGCCGGCGAGCTGTGACACGGCGAAGATCTCCTGCCCCGGCACATGGTCGCCGAACGCAGGCCAAGACAGTTCGAGGACGACTGGAACGATGAGGACGACGGCCGCCGCTGCGGCCCGTGTAGAGCTGGACATTGGGCTTGTACCTCCGTGGAGCAGGAGCGGATTCCACCTGACACGTCGACGGTAGGGACCGCGGAAGCCGTCGTCGTCTGCCTCGGGACATCTGCCCAAAGACAGACGCGGACAGGCATCGGGGTCCCTACATTGGTGCGGTGACGTGGCAGCGACTGGCTCGCGGAGCGTTGGTGACAACGGTGCTCGTGCTCGCCGTCAGTGCCCAGATCCAGATCTGGACCGCCCCGCCGACGTACGACGTCGGGGGGCGACTGCTCAACGCCGCCCTCGCCGCCCTGTACACCGTGCCACTCCTATTTTCGCGACGTTGGCCGCTCGCCGTCCTGGTCGTCGTACTGGGCGCTGCAGCCATCGACTACACCCTCGGCGGCCACGGCGGACAGCAGTGGTTCGCCTTGCTGATTGCGGCGTTCGCCCTGGGCTCGTACGGAACGCCAGCCGCCTGGGGTGTCGGGTTGGTGATCCTCGGGGCCGCCATCCTGTCTGTCGACGTCCCGCGCCTCCAAGCAGGCGACCCGATCGAGGACGTGCTGCCGGGATGGTTCGTCCTGGCCGGCGTCTGGGGGCTGGGAGCG
This sequence comes from uncultured Actinomycetota bacterium, assembly GCA_963698945.1. Classification (GTDB taxonomy): domain Bacteria; phylum Actinomycetota; class Actinomycetes; order Propionibacteriales; family Nocardioidaceae; genus Marmoricola. The sequence continues at coordinate 214,888 of CAVOST010000011.1, forward strand.
TGGCTCCGGCAGCGCCGCCGGGCGATGCGGGAGCTGGCCGAGGAGGCCGATGCCTTGGTCCGCGACCGTGACGAGGCGACCAGGGCCGCAGTCGCCTACGAGCGTGCTCGCATCGCTCGTGAGCTGCACGATCTCGTGGCGCACGCCATGGCGATCATCGTGCTGCAGGCGCAGGCCGGGGGCCGCGTGCTCGACGGCGATGTCGAGGCGGCACGGCGAGCCTTCATCGACATCGAATCCACGGGGCGGGAGGGGTTGACCGAGCTGCGTCGGTTGCTCGACATCCTCCTCGTGGAAGTCCCGCCCGAGGAGGTGGATCCCCGGCCCGGGCTGGAGCAGGTCGAGCGCCTGGCGCAACGCGTCCGGGACGCGGGGCTCCCGGTGGAGCTCTCGGTGTCCGGTGACCCCAGGCCACTTCCTCCCGGGGTCGACATCTCTGCTTACCGGATCGTCCAGGAGGCCCTGACCAACACCCTGAAGCACGCTGGGCGTGCGTCCGCGTCGGTCGGCCTTTCCTATCGGCCGGGGGAGGTGGTGCTGTCCATATGCGATGACGGTGTTTCCGGCCCCCGCGAGCCTCGGCGGGATGGTCCTGGTCACGGCCTGATCGGCATGCGCGAGCGGGCCCGGCTATTCGGAGGTTCCCTGGACGCCGGGCCGTCGCCGACCGGCGGGTTCCAGGTAAGAGCGGTGCTCCCGACAGGTACGCCGTGATTCGCATCCTGCTCGCCGATGATGAGGAGCTGGTCCGGACCGGGCTCCGGATGATCCTTCGCTCCGAGCCGGACCTCGAGATTGTGGGCGAGGCGATCAACGGCGAGGACGCACTCCGGAAGGTCAGCGAGCTCGCCCCCGACGTACTGCTTCTCGACCTGCGGATGCCCGACGGCGACGGGCTCGACGTCCTCCGCAGGCTGCCGGCCGGCGCTCCCCCCGCCGTGGTGCTGACCACGTTCGACACCGACGCCAACGTCCAGGAGGCGCTCCTGGCCGGGGCGGCCGGCTTCCTGCTCAAGGACGCACCTGCCGCGCAGCTCGTCGCCGCGGTCCGGGCAGCCGCCTCCGGCGACGCGGTCCTCTCGCGATCGGTGGCGCGACGCGTCTTCGAGCGCCTGCCCCACCAACAAGCCGTCTCAAGATCCGCCGCCGTCGAGGGCCTCACCGAGCGCGAGCAGGAGGTCCTCACCTTGATCGCGGATGGATGCTCGAACGCCGAGATCGCCCAACGGCTGCACATCGTCGAGGGCACGGTGAAGACCCACGTGGCAAGGATCCTGATGAAGCTGGGCGTCCGCGACCGACTGCAGGCGGTGGTCGCTGCCTACCGCGCGGGTCTGGTGACTCCCGAACCGCCGAGCCAGCCCTGAGAATTCGTGCGGCGAGCGACTCCGTCACGCAGGCTCACTTGTTCTTCTCACCCTTCGTCGCCACTGCGAGCGCCGATGGCGGATGACATGGTCGCCTCGCCCTCGCCTCGCCTCGCCGCCCTGAAGGACCGACTTTGAGGACTGGAGGAGGAGTCGGTGCGTCGCTTCGCGGCGAACCTCACGCGTGACCCAGAACCGCTACGAGCACCAGGAAGACGAGCAACGCGACGACCGCGCCGACAGCCCCGCGCTGGTCAGGAACGAGACCTTGCCCCCGGTGGGCCACCGCCCTTGCCTCACGGGCCAACCGTTCACCGACCCTGTCAGGCCAGGGCAGCAACGGCTCCGGAGGCGTGGGCAGTACTGCCGTTCGAGTCGCCTGTTCTGGTGCGTCCGGTGACTCGACGGGTTGCGCGTCCGTGTCCATGCAAAGGCTCCTGTTCGACCAGCCACCCACGAAACTCCCGGCAGGGTCTTCCCGCGAACCGCCCACGCCAAACGCAGATCAGCTCACGAGGATCGGGATGTGCATCTCCCGCGGGGTGAGCGAGCCGTGGAGGCCGACGAGGGTCGTCTCGTAGTGGAAGTCCTTGCTGCTGAACAGGGCCCAGTTGCCGCGGGCGGCGGCGATCACGTCGCCGAGGCGGGGGCGTACGGCGGCATCCACCGGGCCGAACCAGCCACGCGCGATGGCCTCCTCGCGGAGCAGGACCGTGGCCCACGGGCCCAGCACCGACGTCCAGGTGGCGGCCACCTCCTCGGCGGCACCCGGGTAGCAGTAGACGTGCCGGAAACGGGCCTCCCCGCCGAGCAGGGACACGCCGTCGCGCAGCTCGGGGAAGGTGTCGATGTCGAAGCGGGTGCCGGGCAGCGAGTCGACCATGCCGTGGTCGGCCACGACGAGCAGCCGTACCTCCGGCGGCAACGCGTCGCGCAGCTCCTGCACGTCCTCGTCGATGTCGCGCAGCTGGGCGCGCCACCGCACCGAGTCGACGCCGGCCCGGTGACCGTGCCAGTCGAGGTCCCCGTCGTACACGTAGGTCAGCGACGGCCGCCTCGCGGCGCCGGCCACCGCACCCGCCACCCGTTCCGCGACGTCGTCGGCACCGACGTACGCCGCCCCCCGCTGCCCGCAGCGGGTCAGCCCTGACCCCTCGAACTCGCGCTTGCTCACGACGCTGGTGTGCACGCCCGCCATCTCGAGCGCGTCGAACGCGGTGCGGTGCGGCTGCCAGTCCAGGGGGTCGACCGGCTGGTCCCAGAACAGCGAGTTCAGCAGCTTGCCGGTCTCGGGCACCCGCGAGGTGAACCCGACGAGGCCGTGCTGGCCAGGGGTCAGCGCCGTCCCCAGCGAGGTCAGCGAGGTGGCTGTCGTCGAGGGCACACCGCAGGTCGCGGGCGGCCGGTCCAGCAGCGAGTGGAGGTACGGCGCCTGCACCCGGTGCTCGGCCAGGAGGTCGTGGCCGAGGCCGTCGACCAGCATGACGACGTACGCCGGCGCCTCCGGGAACGACAGTGAGGACGGTCCCAGCTCGGGTGCGACGCCGAGAGCCCTCGCGACGGCGGGCAGGACGTCACCCAGCGTGGTCGCGGCGTAGTCGGGCTCGACGAAACCGCCGTCGGTCAACTCAGCCTCGTGTCCGGGCGGACAGGTTCTCGGCGAAGGTCAGCAGCTCGTCGACCTTGTCCTGCCCGTCCGCCGCGGAGCTCACGCGCAGCGAGAAGTCGTCGGAGGTCATCACGCCGGTGTAGCCGTGGTCGGCCTCGCACTCCGGGTCCGAGCACCCGGCGGGCTCCAGGTCGACCCGGCTGACGACGCCCCAGCCGATGGTCAGCACCGCCTCGCTGGTGGTGGGCTGGCTGCCGCCGGCGAACGACGCCGGGTTGGCCACCATCCGGTTGACCACCACCGAACGCACCGACGTGAGCCGGATCGCCTCGGTCGAGGTGGAGGTGTAGGGCTCGGGCAGCAGGTCGTCGGGGGCGTGCTCGTCGGTGTGGCAGAGGATGAGGCGCGAACCGGTCAGCACCACCACGGTGATGTGCCGGCGAACCTCGTCGCGGTCGATGGTCGGCTCGTGGTGCACGAGGTACGACGCGACCTCCTCGCCTGCGACCGCTGCCCGCACTCCCGAGGCCACCACCTGCGGGTAGTAGCCGGTCTTCTCGATCGCCACGACGAGGTCGTCGAAGCGGTCGCTGGAGGTGACGTTGGGCATGCGCCTCAGTGTGTCACGGGCCCTTGAGGGCGGACCAGGGACCGAAACGTCAGTCGGCGATCGTGTCGCCCGCGGGGACGCTGAGACGTCGTACGAACAGGTCGGCGCGGGGGTCGGCGACCTGCTCCACGCGTCCGGCAGCGTTGAGCACGGTGCAGCCGTCGGCGGTGGCGTGCACCAGCAGCAGGTCGAGCCGGCTGAGCTGGGGCAGGTCGATCTTGAGCTGGGCGACGCGGCAGACCAGGTCCTCGACCGCGGCGACGTCGACGGCCTCGCTGCCCCGGAAGCCGAACAGCAGCGGCGCCGCCTTGATCGCCCGCACGGTCTCGGCCGCGTCACGCGGGCTGACGGGCGGGATCCGGTAGGCGCGGTCGCCGACCAGCTCGGTCAGTGCCCCCGAGACCCCGAAGAACACCGCCGGACCGAACAGCGGGTCCTCGAGCGCCCCGATGGTCACCGGCACCCCCGGCGCGGCGGTCGACTGCACCACGAAGTGCGCGTCGTCGGCCTCGTGGACCACCTGCGCCAGCGACTCCCAGGCGTCGCGCATCTCCTCGGCGTCGTCGATGTTGCGCCAGACGTGGCCCATGTCGGGCCGCTGGCGCAGCCGCTCCGCGGTCGCCTTGAGTACGACGTCCCAGCCCAGCTTCTCGCCCGCGGCCACCGCGTCCTCGAGGGTCTCGACGTGCACCCGCTCCCACAGCTCGATCCCGTAGCTGCCGAGCAGCTCCCGGAGCTCCTCGTCGGTGAGGTCACGACCGTTGGGCTCGACGTCCAGCACGTCGGCGACCTGCCGCTTGGCCGACTCGACGTCGAGGTCCTCGAGCAGCGAGACGTCGTCCTCGTGGCGCTGCAGCCAGGCGGCGTAGTCGACCACCCGCGCCAGCGCCCGGACCGCTGCTTCCACCGCGGGGTAGGACGGCACCGAGCCGCGTCCCGCGGTGTGTCCCGCGAGGTCGGGGACCCGCAGCAGCTCCGGCACGCCCTCGCGTCCGAGGAAGGTCGATACCAGCGGCTTGTCGGACTGCTCGCCGACGGCGGCCAGCACGTTGGCGACCTCGACCCCGGGGGCGTCGAGCGCGGGGATGTAGACCGCCACGACGCCGTCCACGTGCTCGTCGTCGATCGCGGCGTCGAGCGCGTGCTCGAAGTCCTCGGCGGTGGCATCGGCGCCCAGGGCGGTGGCCGAGGTGACGGTGAGTCCGTTGGCGGCCGCGGCGTCGATGGCGAGCAGCCCGAGGGCGTCGGAGTTGCCGACGATCGCGACCCGCGAGCCGCTGGGCAGCGGCTGGTGCGCCAGCAGCTGCGCCACGTCGAACATCTCGTCGAGCGTGTCGACCTGGATGATCCCCGCCTGGCGGAACATCGCGTCCACCGCCTCAGGTGGAGCCGCGATCTTGCGCACCGCGTGGCCCATCGGGACGCCCTGCGTCGTACGACCCGAGCGCACCGCGATGATCGGCTTCTGGCGCGAGACCCGTCGGGCGATGCGGGAGAACTTGCGCGGGTTACCGATGGACTCGAGGTAGAGCAGGATCACCTCGGTGGCGTCGTCCTCCTCCCAGTACTGGAGCAGGTCGTTGCCCGAGACGTCGGCCCGGTTCCCCGCGCTGACGAAGGTGGAGAGGCCCAGGCCACGGCCCCGCACCTTCTCGAGGATCGCCGACCCCAGGGCGCCGGACTGGCAGAAGAACCCCGCCCGGCCCCGCGGCGGCATCACCGGCGAGAGGGAGGCGTTCAGCGAGGTCCCGGAAGCGGTGTTGATGATGCCGAGGCAGTTGGGGCCGATCAGCCGCAGGCCGTAGGAGCGGGCCAGACCGAGCAGCTTGCGCTGCCGCCGCCGGCCCTCGTCGCCGGTCTCGGCGAAGCCGCTGGAGATGACGATCAGCCCGTGGACGCCCTTGTTGGCGCAGTCGAGCACGACGTCCTGCACCGCGTCGGCGGGTACGGCGACGATCGCGACCTCGACCTCGCCGGGGATGTCGCTCACGGTCTTGTAGGAAGGCATCCCCGCGACCGAGTCGGAGCTCGGGTTGACGACGTAGACCCGTCCGGCGTAGTCGCCGAGCACGAGGTTGCGCACGAGCAGGGCGCCGATGGTGTCGCTGCGGCGGGAGGCCCCGATGACCGCGACGCTCTTGGCGTTGAGGAACGCGGCGATCGAGGCGGCCTCGGAGCGGTGCTCGCGCGCGGCGATCACCCCCATGGCGGTGTCGGTGGGGTCGATGTCGAACTCGAGGTGCATCACGCCCTCCTCCCAACCGCCGGCGACCTGGTACCCCTGGTCGCGGAAGACCTGGATCATCCGCCGGTTGTCGGGCAGCACCTCGGCCACGAACCGCTTCACCCCGCGTTCCCGGGCCGCCTGGGCGAGGTGCTCGAGCAGGACCTGGCCCATCCCGCGTCCCTGGTGCTGGTCCTGGACGAGGAAGGCGACCTCGGCGCGGGAGTCGGGGGCCTCGTCGTCGACGTCGTAGCGGCCCACCGCCAGGATCTTCCCGCCCACGGTCAGCACGAACGCGACCCGCTTGTGGTGGTCGACGCTGGTGAACCGCTCCACGTCGCGCTCGGAGAGCCGGGGCATCGGCGCGAAGAACCGGAAGTACTTCGACTGGTCGCTGACCTGGGCGTAGAACTCGACGAGGCCCTCGGCGTCGTCGGGGCTGATCGGCCGCAGGTGGGCCGTCCGCCCGTCGCGCAGGAGGACGTCGGCCTCCCAGTGCTCCGGGTAGTCCCTCTCCGCGGTCACGCGCAGAATCTACCTGTCCTGACTGACCGGGGCCCGGGTCCGGCGTGCCCGTGCGGGAATCGTCAGGGCCGGTTGCGAGAATCGCGGCATGGCTCGTCGTACGGCACCACCTCCGGAGGAGTTCGAGGAACACATCGTCGACATCGACGTCGGCGACGAGATGCGCTCGAGCTTCCTGGAGTACGCCTACTCGGTCATCTACTCGCGTGCCCTGCCCGACGCCCGCGACGGCCTCAAGCCGGTCCAGCGCCGCATCCTCTACTCGATGCACGACATGGGCCTGCGCCCCGACCGCGGCCACGTCAAGTCCTCGCGTGTGGTCGGCGAGGTCATGGGCCGCTTCCACCCCCACGGCGACGGCGCCATCTACGACGCGCTCGTCCGGATGGCCCAGCCGTGGTCGATGCGGCTCCCGACGGTCGACGGCCACGGCAACTTCGGAAGTCCGGACGACCCCCCGGCGGCGATGCGCTACACGGAAGCACGGATGGCGCCCGCAGCGGTGGCGATGACGGCCACGATCGACGAGGACACCGTCGACTTCCGGCCCAACTACGACGGCCGCGAGCTCGAGCCGGCCGTGCTCCCCGCCGCGATCCCCCACCTGGTCGTCAACGGCGCCGCGGGCATCGCGGTCGGGATGGCCACCAACATCGCGCCCCACAACCTGGTGGAGGTGGTGCAGGCGCTGCGGCACCTCGTCAAGCACCCCAAGGCCGACCTCGACGCGCTGATGCGCTTCATCCCCGGCCCCGACCTGCCGACCGGCGGCAAGATCATCGGCCTCGACGGCATCCGCGACGCCTACGAGTCGGGTCGCGGCAGCTTCCGGATGCGCGCGACCGCGCGCATCGAGAGCGTCACCCCGCGCCGCAAGGGCATCGTGGTGACCGAGCTGCCCTACGGCGTCGGCACCGAGCGCGTCATCGAGAAGATCAAGCAGCTCGTGCAGACCAAGAAGCTGCAGGGCATCAGCGACGTGAAGGACCTCACCGACCGGACCAAGGGCCTGCAGCTGGTCATCGAGGTCAAGAACGGCTTCCACCCCGAGGCGATCCTCGAGCAGCTCTTCCGCAGCACGCCGATGGAGGAGTCCTTCGGCATCAACGCGGTCGCCCTGGTCGACGGCCAGCCGCGGACGCTCGGGCTCAAGACGATGCTCGAGGTCTTCCTCGACCACCGCTTCGAGGTCGTACGCCGCCGCTCGACCTTCCGCCGCGGCAGGGCGGCCGACCGGCTGCACCTCGTCGAGGGCCTGCTCCTGGCGATCCTCGACATCGACGAGGTGATCCAGCTGATCCGCGGCAGCGACAACGCCGAGATGGCCCGCGAGCGGCTGATGTCGGTCTTCGACCTCACCGAGCCGCAGGCAACCTACATCCTCGACATGCCGCTGCGACGGCTCACGAAGTTCTCCAAGATCGAGCTCGACAAGGAGGCCGACGAGCTGCGCCGCACCATCGAGGAGCTCGACGAGATCCTCGGCGACGACGCCCGCCTCCGCGCCGTGGTCTCCGACGAGCTGGCCGACGTGGCGAAGACCTACGGCACCCCGCGGCGCACGGTGCTGCTCGAGTCGTCCGGCCAGACCGCCACCGCGTCCGCGACGCCGCTCGAGGTGGCCGACGACCCCTGCTACGTGTTCCTGTCCTCGTCCGGGCTGCTCGCACGTACGACGACCCTCGACCCTCCGGGCGACGGCGGCGGGCGGACCCGCCACGACGTCATCGTCTCGGCCGTGGCTGCGACGGCGCGCGGCGAGGTCGGTGTCGTCACCTCTGCCGGCCGGGTGGTCAAGCTGGGCGTGCTCGACCTGCCCACGCTGCCCAGCACCGCCAACCACCCCAACCTGCAGGGTGGTGCGCCGGTCGGCGAGTTCCTCACCCTCGAGGGCGAGCGCGTGCTCGGGCTCACCAGCTTCGACGCGAGCTCCCCCGGGCTCGCCCTCGGCACGCGTCATGGGGTGGTCAAGCGAGTCAACCCGGAGTACCTCTCCAACCGCGACGACTGGGACGTGATCTCGCTCAAGGACGGTGACGAGGTCGTGGGCGCCGCGGAGCTGCGTACCGGCGACGAGACGCTGTGCTTCGTCACCAGCGACGCCCAGCTGCTCCACTTCGGCGCCGACGGCGTCCGGCCCCAGGGCCGGTCCGGCGGCGGCATCGCGGGGATCAAGCTCTCCGCCGGAGCGCGGGTGGTCTCGTTCACGGCCCTCGACCCGGCCGAGTCCGTGCTCGTCTCGGTGTCGGGCGCGAGCTCGGCCCTGCCCGGCACGGAGACCGGCTCGGTCAAGGTGACGCCGTTCTCGGAGTACCCCCGCAAGGGACGGGCCACGGGTGGGGTCCGGTGCCACCGGTTCCTCAAGGGCGAGGACGACCTGGTCTTCGCCTGGGCGGGCACCGCACCGCCGTACGCCGCGGCCGCCAGCGGGGCACCCGTCGACCTGCCGGATCCGGTGGCCCGACGTGACGGCTCCGGTGTCGCCGGCAGCCAGCCCATCCTGGCCTGCTCGGGACCGGTCACCGCCTCGCTTCCCGCGCCGCCGAACCCCGCCGTGGCAGGCTGACCGCATGTCTGCGCGCCGGCTGCTTCCCCTCCAGGCTGTCCTCGTGGCCGCGGCGCTGCTCCTGTCGGGGTGCGGCTCGGCGGAGAAGAAGAAGGACGAGCCCAGCCCCGAAGCCGTGATGGACACGGCGAAGCAGAAGTTCGACGACGCCTCCAGCGTGCACATCAACCTGTCCACCAAGTCCACGCCCTCCGAGGGCAACGGCGTGCTCGGCGCCTCCGGCGACGTGACCCACGCTCCCGCCTTCGAGGGCGACGTGAAGGTGGTCCTCGGCGGGCTGACCGCCACCGTCCCGATCACCGCCGTCGACGGCAAGGTCTACGCCAAGCTGCCCCTGCAGACCAGGTACGCCGTGATCGACCCTTCCGAGTACGGCGCCCCCGACCCCGCCGACTTCGTCGATCCCGACGACGGGCTGTCGTCCCTGCTCACCCAGATGGACGGGCTGAAGAAGGGTTCGCAGAAGCGCAGCGGCGACGAGATCCTCACCACCTACACCGGCACGCTCCCTGGCGAGGCGGTGAAGAAGATCATCCCGAGCGCCGACTCCGGCTCGACCTACGAGACCTCCGTCGGGGTCGACGAGAAGGGCTACGCCCGGAAGGTGAGCATCACCGGGCCCTTCTTCGCCGACGGCAAGGACGTGACCTACGACGTCACGTTCAGCCAGTACGACGCGGGCGTCAAGATCAGCGCTCCCTCGGCCTGAGACCCGTGACCGACGCGGCGGCTACGGGGCGGCCCCCGCGGTCCGCACGGCTGCTGCTGACCCTGGCGGCGGTCGCGGTCATGTTCGCGGCCGCCGACACCTACGTCGTGGTGCTCTCGCTGCCCGACATGATGGGCGCCGTCGGCCTGAGCGTGGAGCAGCTGCAGCGCGCGGCGCCGATCGTGAGCGGCTTCCTGCTCGGGTACGTCGCCATGCTGCCGCTCATCGGTCGCATCGCCGACCTCCGCGGCCGCACCCCCGTCCTGGTGGCGGCGCTGCTCGTCTTCGCCTTCGGCTCGCTGGTCACCGCGTCGGCGTACGACCTCGGCTCGCTGGTAGCCGGGCGCTTCCTGCAGGGCGTCGGCGGCGGCGGCCTCGTCCCCGTGACCCTGGCCCTGGTGGCCGACCTCTACCCGGCCGACCGGCGCGGCGTCCCGCTCGGCGTCGTCGGGGCGGTCCAGGAGCTCGGCAGCGTCATCGGCCCGCTGTACGGCGCCGTGGTCCTCGCCGTCGGCGGCTGGCGCGACATCTTCTGGATCAACCTCGCCGTCGGCCTCGTGCTCGCCGCCGCGATCGTGAGCCTCGGCCGGAGCGCGACGGGCCCTTCGAGAAGGGCCCGGCCCACCTTCGACTGGATCGGCCTCGTCCTGCTGCTCCTCGTCCTGACCGGCATGGTCCTGGTGATGCGGCAGCCGGAGAGCCTGGTGACGTCGGTGTCGCTCGGCGGACCCTTCGTGCCGTTCGCCGACGAGGGCTCGATCTGGGCCTCCCCGATCGGCGTGGCACCGTCGCGCTCGCGGTGCTCCTCGTCGCGAGGCTGCTCACGGCCAGGCGGCCGCTGGTGGACCTGCGCGACTGGTGGCGCTCGGTCCGCGAGGCCGACCTGCTGGGCGCCACCTTCCTCTCGATCGCCCTGGCCGGTGTGATCCTGGCCTTCGCGACGGCCGATCCGCAGGTGCAGGTCCTCTCCCCGAGCGGCCCCTGGTGGCTGGGGATGGCCGCCGTCGGCGCGGGCCTGTTCGTGTGGCACAACCGTCGCTCGCCAGCGCCGCTGATCCCCCACGGCGCCTTTGCCCAGGTCGCTGCCTGGGGGTCGGTGCTGGTGAGCTTCTTCGTCGGCGCGGCGCTGATCGCCGCGTTGGTCGACATCCCGATCTTCGCTCGCCTCACGGTCGCCGACGGGTCCCAGATCAAGGCGGCGCTGGTGCTGGTCGAGTTCCTGATCGCGCTGCCGGTCGGTGCCCTCGTCGGCGGCGCGCTCATCCGTCGCGTCCCTGCCGGTGCCGTCGGCGGCAGTCGGGATGCTGCTCGCGGCCGTCGGCTTCTGGCTGATGGCCGACTGGAGCTTCGGCTCGCTGCACCACCTGTCGTCGTCCGCGGTGCTCGCGATGGCCGGGTTCGGGTTCGGCCTGGCGCTGGCCCCGGTCAACGCCGCGCTGCTGGCCAGCACGGCAGCGGCGGTGCACGGGGTGGCCAGTGCCCTGCTGGTGGTGGCCCGCATGGTCGGCATGCTGGTGGGCATCTCGGCCCTGACCACGATCGGGCTGCGGCGCTACTACGCGGTCGAGGCCGGCATCCCCTCGCCGAACGAGGTCTGCAGCGGCGGCCGCACGCGGTGCGCGGCCTACGAGCGCCTCGTCGAGCAGGCGGGCATCGAGCAGCTGCACGCCATCTTCCTCGGCGCCGGGCTGTGCGCGCTCGTCGCGGGCGCGCTGGCCCTCGTCTGCTTCCGTGGCGCTGCCACGCGAGGGATCACCCCCGACCGGGCGCTGATCGGCACCGGATAGTTTGCTCCCGTGTCACACCCCGACGCCTTCGACGACCTCCTCGCCGCCAACCGCGAGTTCGCGGCGACCTTCCGCTACGGCGGCTTCGACGGTGTCGCCCACGCCGGCATCGCCCTGGTCACCTGCATGGACTCGCGGATCGCGCCGCTGGAGATGCTCGGCCTCGCCCCGGGCGACGCCAAGATCTTCCGCAACCCCGGGGGCAGGATCACCCCGCAGGCGCTCGAGGCACTCGTCCTGGGTGTCCACCTGCTCCACGTCGAGCGCATCCTGGTGATCCCGCACACGCGCTGTGCCATGGCGTCGTCCACGCTCGAGGAGCTGCGTGCGCAGGTCGGGGAGTCCGCCGGTCTCGACGCCACGTGGCAGCCGTTCAACGTCGTGGAGGACCAGCGCGCCGCCCTCGCGGACGACGTCCGCAAGGTGCGCTCACACCCGCTGATCCCCTCGACGGTGGCCGTCGGCGGCTTCCTCTACGACGTCGACACCGGGCTGATCGAGCAGCTCCTCTGAGCCTCGACGAACCTCAGTGGCCGTCCGGCTGCGACGGGCGGAACGGCCACTCCTCGAAGGCCCGGCAACGGCCGTCGGCGGCGAACTGCAGCACCCAGAGGTCACGCCACGTGGTGCCGCTGGCGGCGTAGGCCACCTCGGCGCGGACGACCGCGACCTCGCCCTCCACCGCGACCACGGCCGAGGTCATCGTGAACTCCTCGTCGTGGCTCACCCGCTCGGCCTCCCACAGTCCCCGGACGGCCTCGATCCCGACGAACGGTTCCGACCACGGCGACATCTGGTACGACGCGTCCTCGGTGAACAGCCCCTCGAGCGCGTCCACCCCGGCGAGCGCCATGCCTGCTCGTAGCCCGCCACCCACCGTCGTACGTCGTCCCGGTCCATGCCCCCACCCTGCCGGAGCGAGGGCCGCTCAGCCATCGCCGAACGGCTGGATCTCGATGCCGTGGTCGTGCTCCCGCATGCCCAGCTCGTAGGCCGCCCTCCCGGGCGCCCGGAGCTGCCGGGCCGGTGAGCCGGGAAGCTCCAGGGAGAGCTCGAGGTCGGCGACACTGCAGTGCGCGACGTCGTGACTGCTCCCGTCCGGGTCCGAGTAGACCCAGCCCACGATCGAGCGGCGCGGGGCCGCCACCGTGCCCCGCACCTGGGTGCCCCTGCTGCCGGGAAGGGTGAACGCCAGCCGGTCCGGGTGCTCGTCGACCGCGGTCGCCCGGATCCGCCCCAGGCCGCCGAGGCGGTGCAGCTCTCCGTCGACGAACAGGCCACCGAAGCCCGACCACGGCGTGGTCCACCGCCCCAGCCGCAGCCGCGCCAGCACGACGTCGAGCCAGGCCGTCGGGTCGCCCTCGAACGCGGTGCCGTGCAGCCAGATCCACCGCTCGGCGTGCTCGGTGCCCCAGTTGTGGCCCACCATCCCGGGCCACCCGTCGACGGAGACGACCCGGTCACCCACGGCGAGGTGGCCCTCGAAGAGTGCCGTCGGGTGCAGGCTGACCGGCTTGGTGCGCGGCAGCGGCGCGTCGTACATCCAGCTGCGCGGCAGGTGCGCGAACGCATTCGCGCCGGTGAACCGGAGGTCCCAGCCGACCGGGAGGGCGTCGGAGACCTCGATGTCGCCATGAGCCGCGCCCGCCCGCAGCGAGCCGCCGGCGATCCGGATCCAGTCGACGTCGTCCGCGCTGGGGTTCTCGACGGTCAGCTTGGCGGCCACGGGCGCCGGGGCACGCGCGTCGAACAGCGTGAACCACAGCGAGCCCGTCGGGGAGGCACCCGGCTTCCGGTGCACGGTGTAGCGGATCCAGAACCCGAGTCCACCCGCCGGGTCCGCGGCGCGCAGGAACCAGCTCTCGTACCCCTCCTGGAGTCCAGGGAAGCGGGCACTGACCAGGTCCCCGGGCATCCGGTCAATCTAGCGCCGCGGCCACGCGCCAGACTGGGCCCATGGATCTCGACCGGGCCCGTGACTTCGTCCGCTCGCACCACCACGCCGTGCTCGCCACGCGTACCGCCGACGGCATCCAGCAGAGTCCCGTGCTGGTCGGCCTCGACGACGAGGGGCGGCTGACGGTGAGCAGCCGCGAGACGGCGTACAAGGTCAAGCACCTCCGCGCCGATCCCTGGGTCCAGGTCCTGGTGCTGCAGGACAAGTTCTTCGGCGACTGGATCTACGTCGAGGGCGAGGCCGAGGTGGTCTCACTGCCCGAGGCGATGGAGCCCCTCGTCGAGTACTTCCGCGGCGTCACCGGCGAGCACGACGACTGGGACGAGTACCGCCGCGACATGGAGCAGCAGCGCCGCGTGATCATCCGCATCGACGGCGGGACCCGACGAAGGCGTGACGGCGGAGCCCGGAGCGACGACACTGCGGGCGATGGAGACGTCGCAGGCGTCGAGGCGTTTCGGCGTCGACCTCATAGGCGTTGGCGACCAGGAACTCCTTGCGAGGAGCGACGTCGGTGCCCATCAGCAGGTCGAAGACCTCGGCGGCGCGCGCGGCGTCGTCGGCGGTGATCCGGCGGAGCGTACGACGGCGCGGGTCCATGGTGGTCTCCGCGAGCTGGTCGGCGTCCATCTCGCCGAGGCCCTTGTAGCGCTGCACCGGGTCCTTCCAGCGCACGCCCTTCTTGGTCAGCTCGGCCAGCTTCCGCTGCAGCTCGGGGTCGGAGTAGGTGTAGACGTACTTGTCCATCCCCTTCTTGGGGTTGGTCAGCTCGATCCGGTGGAGCGGCGGCACGGCGGTGAAGACGCGGCCCTGGGTGACCAGGTCGGGCATGTACTTGAAGAACAGCGTGGCCAGCAGGCAGCGGATGTGGGCGCCGTCGGAGTCGGCGTCGGCCATGAAGATGATCCGCCCGTAGCGCGCGGCGTCGAGGTCGAAGGTCCGCCCCGACCCGGCCCCCACGACCTGGATGATCGAGGCGCACTCGGTGTTCTTGAGCACGTCGGCCACGGTGGCCTTCTGGACGTTGAGGATCTTGCCGCGGATCGGCAGCAGCGCCTGGAACTCCGAGTCGCGCGCGAGCTTGGCGGTGCCGAGCGCGGAGTCGCCCTCGACGATGAACAGCTCCGAGCGGTCGACGTCGTTGGAGCGGCAGTCGGCCAGCTTGGCCGGCAGCGCGGAGGACTCGAGGGCGTTCTTGCGGCGCTGGGTCTCGCGGTGCTGGCGGGCGGCGATGCGGGTCTTGGAGGCGCCGTAGACCTTCTCCATCACCAGCTTGGCCTGCGCCTTCTCGGCCCGCTTGGTGGAGGTCAGGAAGCGCTTGAGCTCACCGGCCACCACCTTGCGTACGACGGACCGCGCGGCCGGCGTGCCGAGGACCTCCTTGGTCTGGCCCTCGAACTGCGGCTCGGCCAGCCGGACGGTGACCACCGAGGTGAGCCCCTCGAGGACGTCCTCCTTGATGACCTTGTCGTCGGCGGCCTTGAGCACCCGGGCACCGCGCATGGCGTTGTTGAAGGTCTCGGTGAGCGCCGCCTCGAACCCGGCGACGTGGGTGCCGCCCTTGGGGGTGGCGATGACGTTGACGAACGAGCGCATCTCGGTCTCGTAGCCCGTCCCCCATCGCACCGCGACGTCGACGAGCAGCTCGCGCTCGACGTCCTGGGGCGTCATGTGGCCCTTGTCGTCGAGCAGCGGCACGGTCTCGGTGAACACCTCGGAACCCTGCAGCCGCAACACCCCGGTGACGGGTTCGTCATCGGCGAGGAACTCGCAGAACTCGGTGATGCCGCCGGCGTGGCGGAAGGACTCGGTGACCGGCTCGGCCGTCCGCAGGTCGGTCAGCACCAGCTCGAGCCCGGGGACGATGAACGAGGTCTGGCGCGCCCTCGTGACCAGCTCGTCCCAGGCGAACTTGGCGTCCCGCGTGAAGATCTGGCGGTCCGGCCAGAACCGGATGCGGGTGCCGGTGACGCCCTTGCGGACGCGACCGCCCTTGTGGAGGCCCGAGCGGGCGTCGAAGCCGCCTCCCGGCCCGTCGCCGGCGAACACGCCGGGGAACCCGCGCTGGAAGCTCATCTGCTGGGTGGCCGGCGAGCGGTCGACCTCGACGTCGAGCCGCGCGGAGAGCGCGTTGACGACGGAGGAGCCGACGCCGTGGAGGCCGCCGGTGGCGGTGTAGGACCCGCCACCGAACTTGCCGCCGGCGTGGAGCTTGGTGAAGACCACCTCGACGCCGGACAGGCCGGTCTTGGGCTCCTTGTCGACGGGGATGCCGCGGCCGTTGTCGTGGACCTCTGCCGAGCCGTCGGGGTGGAGGAAGACCTCCACCCGGTCGCACACGCCCGCCAGCGCCTCGTCCACCGCGTTGTCGATGATCTCCCACAGGCAGTGCATCAGGCCGCGGGTGTCGGTGGACCCGATGTACATGCCGGGCCGCTTGCGGACAGCCTCCAGCCCCTCGAGCACGAGCAGGTGCTGGGCGTTGTAGGTGTTGTCGATGACGGGACCCCTGGCTGGACCTCTGGCTGTGCTGGTTCCTGGCGGTTTCACGGTGCCTCCGAATCTACCCACGGCCCACCGACAGCCATCGGCGACGCGCCCCACGGCCGAACCGGCCGACTTGTGCGGTGTGGTGAACTGGTGGTGGGGGTACATCACGGGGTGAGATCACCGGAAAACGCCCACGCCGACCAGATCGGACAGGCACACTCAATCCACCTTGTGAGCAGCACCACTCCCCAACCACATGCAGGACGCTTCCCGGGCGGGAAGCATCGACCGTGGTTGACTGTTGTGACAGGCACGACCCTGATCGACCCGGTCCAGAGGGGAACCTCGATGGATCTGGCTCGTTGAACGGGTCAGTACCACCAAGATCCATCCGAGAGCGAGACGAGAGCGAGGCACACCGTGACGACTGCGACAGCCCCCAGCCCGGCACCGCTCAGCGCGGTGGACCGGTGCGACCGGTGCGGCGCCCAGGCCTACCTCCGCGTCCACCTCAAGGGCGGCTTCGAGCTGCTCTTCTGCGCCCACCACGCCCGCGAGCACAGCGAGAAGCTCCGCGAGGTGGCCGAGCACGTGCAGGACGAGACCGACCGACTCGGCGAGACGCCCGCGGCCGCGACCGAGGAGCAGTAAGCCCCACCCAGATCTGATCAGCGAGGCCCCGGTCGAAATGACCGGGGCCTCTGCCATTGCCGCCGAGCCGCTCCTGAGAGAGTCAGCGGATGAGCGGTGTCGAGATCCTGGTGGCACTGGCCATCGTCGTCGGCGTCGTGGGCGTCGTCGTACCGGTCCTGCCCGGGTCGATCCTGATCGTCATCGCGGTCCTGGTGTGGGCCATCTCCATCGGCACGCCAACTGGTTGGGCCGTCTTCGCGGCGGTGGCCGGGATCGTGCTGGTGGGCGCCGTGGTGAAGTACGTCGTCCCCGGCCGACGCCTCAAGGACGCCGGCGTGCCGCGGCTCGACGATGGTGCTCGGCGGGGTGCTGGGGATCGTCGGGTTCTTCGTGATCCCGGTCGTGGGGCTCATCGTGGGCTTCGTGCTCGGCGTCTACCTCTCCGAGCTGCAGCGCGTCGGCCGGTCCGCGGCCTGGCCGGCCACGAAGCACGCGCTCATCGCGGCCGGCTTGTCCGTGCTCATCGAGCTCGCAGCGGCCCTGCTCGCGGCGAGCGCCTGGGTCGCCGGGCTGGCGCTGACATGAGCACTGACATGAGCACGATGCTGTGACCACGGTCCTGCTCGCGCTCGGGGCGGCGATGGCCTACGGGCTCTCGGACTTCCTCGGTGGCGTGGTCTCCCGTCGTACGTCGGTGTGGCCGGTCGCCTTCACGGCCTGCCTGGGTGCGGCGGCCGGGACGCTGGTGCTCGCGCTGACCCTGTCCGGCGACCCGCAACCGGCCGACCTCGCCTGGGGGCTGCTGGCGGGAATCGGCAGCGGAGCGGGGACCGCGTTCCTCTACCGAGGCTTCGCGGCCGGCCGCATGGGCGTGGTCGCGCCCGTCTCCGCCGTCGGCGCGGCGGTGCTGCCGACCGCGATCGGGTTGGTCGTGGGCGAACGGCCCAGCGTCCTGGCGTGGGTCGGCATCCTGGTCGCCCTCCCCGGCATCTGGCTGGTCTCGCGGGAGCCGGCCGCGGACGACGTCGGGGGTGGCGCTCGCAGCCGGGTTGGTCGACGGCGTCCTCGCCGGCGTCGGGTTCGGGCTGCTGTTCGCCGCGCTGGGCCAGGTCCCGGACGGTGCCGGCTTCTGGCCGGTGATGGGCACCCAGGTGGCCTCGCTCCTCGCGGTGGCGGTCGCCGCGGTGCTGCTCGGCGGGAACCCGGTGCCGCACCAGGCCATGGAGTGGAGCGGCCTCGGGGCCGGCCTGCTGGCGACGCTCGCGGTCGTCGCGTTCCTGCTCGCCCGCCAGCAGGGGTTGCTGAGCGTGGCGGCCGTGCTGACGTCGCTGTACCCCGCGTTCACCGTGCTGCTGGCCACGCTGTTCCTCGGCGAGCGGCTGCACCGCGCCCAGTCCCTCGGGCTGGCGCTGTGCGCCCTCACGGTGGCCTGCGTCGCCGCCGGCTGACCGGCCCCTGAGGAGGTCGCGCAGCGACCGTCTCGAAGGGTGTCCGACGTCACCACCGAAGCTGGATGACGCCGGTGACAGCGGCTGTTGTGCATGGTGCACACGAAGGAGGAAAAGCCATGCACTCACTGCTCGACATCGAGCTCGCCGCCCAGCTCGACCGCGACCGCCGCGTCGTCCACCTCGGCCCGTCGCTGCGCGAGCTCATCCACCGCGCCGACCGCCACTGACCTACCACCCGTGCCGGGCAGGCGTAGCGTCGAGTCCGTCCTCCCTTGAGAGGAGACGTCATGTGGAACCGACTGCGTCAGCCCGGCGGAGCGCTCGGCGGCATCAGCGTCACGGCGGTGGTGGTCCTCGGGTTCTTCGGCATCCTCGGTGTGGTCTCCATCGCCATCGCCATGGTCGCCGGCAACGAGTGGTGGTCGGACGAGCGGAGCGAACAGCTCTTCGGCATCGTGATGTTCGCCATCGTGCTCGGCGGAGCCGCCGGCTTCGTCATCATGGACCGACAGCCCTGGCTGGGCGCCGCCCTCGCCGTCCTCGGGAGCCTTGTCTTCGCGCTGATCCTGTTCTGGCTGTGGGTGACCATCCTCCTGGGAATCCTCTTCGCGGTCACGGCCGTCCTGCGAGCGCGGGCGCTGAGCCACGTGCCCGCATCGCCTACCGGCCACGCTCCCGCCTGAGTCCTGCCTCAGGCCGGCACTGACAGCGACACCGCGAAGTCGTCGTCGGGGTCGGTCCACCAGGCGACGAGCTCGAAGCCTGCTGCCCGGAGCTCGGCCTCGACGCCCGTCACGGCGGAACTTGGCGGAGATCTCGGTCCTCATCTGCTCGCCGCGCGCGAACCTCACGTCGAGGTCGAGCGCCCTCAGCGTGACCCGTTGCTCGCGCGTCGACTCCAGTCGCATCTCGATCCACTCGCGCTCGGCGTCCCACACCGCGCGGTGCTGGAAGCGGTCGGGGTCGAAGTCGGCGTCGAGGTCGCGATCGAGGACCCGCAGGACGTTGCGGTTGAACGCGGCTGTGACGCCCTGCGCGTCGTCGTAGGCCGCCACCAGGCGCTCGGGCGACTTCACCAGGTCGGTCCCGAGGAGGAAGGCGTCACCGGCGTCCAGGGTGCCTCGGGCCGCCGCCAGGAACCGCGCCCGGACCGCGGGCTCGAGGTTGCCGATCGTGGAGCCGAGGAAGGCCAGCAGCCGGCGGGGGTGGCGAGGCAGCTCGCCCAGGTGCTTCTCGAAGTCACCGACCACCGGCTCGACCTCCAGCGCCGGGAACTCCTCGGCGACCGCGGCGCTGGCGTCCTTGAGCACGGCCGGGTCGACGTCGAACGGCACGAAGCGCCGCAGCGACCCGGCCTCGGACAGGGCTCGCAGCAGCAGCCGGGTCTTCTCCGACGTGCCGCTCCCCAGCTCCACCAAGGTCTCGGCGCCGGTCAGCCGCGCGACGTCGGCCACGTGGGCGTCGAGGATGCTGCGCTCGGTGCGGGTCGGGTAGTACTCGGGCAGCCGGGTGATCTCGTCGAAGAGCTCGCTGCCACGGGCGTCGTAGAAGTACTTCGGCGACAGCGTCTTGGGGCTGGCCGTGAGCCCGGCGCGAACGTCGTCGCTCATCTGGCGGGCCAGCGCAGCGGCATCGAGGTGGACGACAGCGTCCTTGACAGGCATCACGCCTCCAGCTCGTCGACGCGGACGCCCGCGGGCGTGGCGTCGACCAGGCAGTGGTCGGGTACGTCGACCCAGCGCGGGTCGTCGTCGTACGGCTCGCTCGCGACGACCACGCCGTCGGCCTCCACGAGGTAGCTCAACGGGTCGCCCCAGGTGGTGCCGAGGACGCGGTGCCCGTCGGTGAGCAGGAGGCTCAGCCGGGCTCCCGGGTCGAGCCGCGCCAGCTCGACGACGAGCTTGCCGACGTGCTCGGGGCCCTGGGCGAAGACGTGCGCGGCCAGGACGGCGGAGTCACACACCGACTCGGCCTCGGCGTACGACGGGAGGACGGACCGGTCGACACGGCCGTTGTGGGAGAGCAGCCAGCTGCCGTCGGTGAACGGCGCAGCGGCGCTCTCGTCCATCGGCATGCCCGGGGTGGCCGAGCGGACGGCCGCGAGGATGCACCCCGACCGGAGCTCCGGCGCCACCGACGCGAAAGAGGCGTCGCTCCACAGCGGACGGGAGGAACGCCACCGTGCCGGCTCGGCCCGGCCGGGGACCAGGAAGCCGACCCCCCACCCGTCGGCGTTCATCAGCCCGTGGGACTGCCGCCTGGGCTGGTAGCTCTGGCGCAGCAGGCCGTGCTCCGGCTCCAGCACCAAGGAGGAGACCGAGCGGGGCGCGCCCAGCCAGGCGAGGTGGCGGCACATCAGCCGACCTCCCGCCGGGCACGTCCCAGGCGAGCCGGACACCGGTGAAGATCTGGCGCCGGATCGGCAGGTCCCAGTTGCGGAAGGTCGACCTGATCGAGGCCTCCCCGACCGCCCAGGAGCCGCCGCGCAGCACCCGGAAGTCGCCGCCGAAGAACGGCGCGCTGTAGGCGGCGTAGAGCATCGGCTGGAAGCCGGGCCACGGCTCGAAGGACGAGGAGGTCCACTCCCACACGTCGCCGATCATCTGCTCGACGCCGTAGGCGGAGGCACCGGACTCGTAGGCGCCGACCGGGGCCGGGCGAAGGGCGTCCCCGCCGAGGTTGGCCAGCGCCGGGGTCCACTCCGAGTCACCCCACGGCCAGCGCCGCTTGCGGCCCCTCCCGTCGTCACCGTGCGGGTCCCACGTCGCTGCCTTCTCCCACTCCTGCTCGGTCGGCAGCCGTGCGCCGGCCCACGCCGCATAGGCCTCGGCCTCGAAGTAGCAGACGTGCTGCACCGGCTCGTCGGCCGGGATCTCCTCCACGTGGCCGAAACGGCGGCGCGAGCCGTCGGCGTTCCAGTTCATGGGTCGTTCGAGGCCGGCCTCGACCCGGTGGCGCCAGCCGCGTCCGGACCACCACGACTGGTCGTGGTAGCCGCCCTCGTCGACGAAGCGCTGCCACTCGGCGTTGCTGACCGGCAGCCGGGCGATCCGGAAGGCCGGGAGGTCCACCGTGTGGGCGGGTCGCTCGTTGTCCAGCGACCAGGGTTCGGCGTCGCCGTCGACGCCGAGGGTGAAGGGGCCGGCCGGCACCAGCACCGCGTCGTGCGGCACGGCCCGGCCAGCCGGGCAGCGGAGCGCCGGCGCCCAGCACCGGGCCGCCCTCGCGCAGCTGGTGGGTGGCGAGCATGGTCTCGACGTGCTGCTGCTCGTGCTGCTCGACCATGACGTAGGGGAACAGGTCCTCCGGGCGCTCCTCGTCCGCGCGCTCGAGCTCGTCGAGGACCCGGCCGCGGACGTCGGCGATGAAGCTGCGGGCCTCCTTCGGCGTGAGCAGGGGCAGCGTGGCCCGGGTGGCCCGGGGATGCTCGAAGGCGTCGTACAGCTGCTCGACCTGCGCCGACAGCAGGCCCTGGGCAGCGGAGTCACCGCCGCGCAGCAGCCAGAGGTCCTCCTGCTGCCCGATGTGGGCGAGGTCCCACACGAGTGGGCTCATCAACGGGTTGTGCTGGCGGGTCAGCTCGGGCTCGTCGAGATCCGTGAGTCCCAGGGTGCGGGTGCGCGCGGACTGCAGGCCGCGCGCCGCCCGCTCGGGCAGCGCCTCAGGCATGTGCTTCCTCCTCGAGTACGGCGAGGGGCCCGACCTGCTCGATGCGGCGACGCAGCTGTGCTGCCGGGCCGCCGGCGTGGAGCAGCGCGGCGTACTCCTCGACCTCGGACCGCAGCTCCGGCGGGCACCGCTCCAGGGCGACGTCGACGCAGCCGAGCACGGCCCGGCGCACGGCCGTGTCGCCCAGGCCGTGGCGCGCGGCGGTCTCCCAGCTGTCGGCCACGCGGGGCGCACCACGCCGCGGCGAGGTCGGCCGCCTCCGGGTCGTCGATGAGGGTCACCGTGATCGCAGCCAGCGCGGGCCACCACCGCTCGGGCAGGGCGTCGAGACACCGCAGCTCGATGTAGCCGCGGGGCCTCACGGGCGGGAACAGCGTGGTCAGGTGGTAGTCGAGGTCGACCATGGTCGGCCGGCGCCCGAACGGGGCGCCGCCGCGCAGCCACTGGGCGAACGGGATGCGCTCGGTGACGGGGACCAGGTCAGGAGCAGCGTCCGGCTGGTCCTCGCCGGCGCGCACGAGCATGACCGGGGCCGACAGCGCATAGGCCGCCCACACGGACGCCGGGTCGCCCAGCGGCAGCGGGTCGCTGCGGTCGTGGTCGATGCCCTGCCAGGTGCCCTGGCGCATGGAGTGCCAGCCACTCGTGCGGCCCCCGAGCCACGGGGACGTCGACGACGCGGCGACGAGCATCGGCACCAGCGACCGGATCAGCTGCAGTCGCTGCTCCCACCCCGCCTCCGGCCCGGCGTCGAGGTTGACCTGCAGCGCCGCCGTGGCGGTCATCATGTCGTGGCCGCTGCCGGCGCAGCCGAGGGCCTCGAAGTGCTGCTCCATGGCCCGGTAGCGCGGATGGGGGTTGACCCGCCGTGGCGCTCGGGCGGGATCGGTGCCGAGCGAGGCCGCGGCGTAGCCCAGGTCGCCGAGCTGCTGCCGCAGCTCCTGGCTGTCGGAGCGCAGCGCCGCCACCGCGGCGACGAGGTCGTCGGCCGGTGGGGTGGAGAGCTCGATCTGCCCGCCCGGCTCGAAGGTGATGGAGCTGTCGGCCGGCATCGGCGTCAGCTGCGAGGCCAGCAGGGTGAGCTCGTCCCAGCTCGGCCGTCTCGCCGGGGTGGTCCGGTCGAGCAGGTGGTACTCCAGCTCGAGACCGACGCGGCCGCGGGAGTCAGCCTGGAGCGCCGTCTCGGCGACGTGCTGCCTCGCGGCCTCCACCGGATCGGTGGCCGACAGGAGCAGGTCGGGCGGGTCGTAGCGCGTGATCTCCTGAGCGGTCATCCGCCCCCTCCAGGTCCGGACCGGTCGCCCCCTGTGCGAGGTGACCGCGGGTCGGTGCGGGGGCGGCCGCTCTCGCGACCGTCCTCGTTGTCGTGCGTCGACAACCCTGACACAGGCCACTGACACAACCAACCCGGGCCCGGGGTCAGTGGGCGCTGCTCGCCTCCACCAGCGCGCGGAACAGGCCGGCGTCGGCGACCACCTCCGGGTGCCACTGCACCCCCACCACGAAGCGGTCGCCCGGGGCCTCCATCGCCTCCAGCATCCCGTCGGAGGCCCAGGCCACGGCCTCGAATCCCGGGTGCTCGCGCACGGACTGGTGGTGGTGGCAGCGCACGCTGAGCCGGACGTTCGAGGCGAGCGCCGCCGCGAGTCGGCTCTCCCCCGACACCGCCACGTCGACGGTGCCGAAGCCGTCGCCGCCGGGGTCGTGGGTGGTGGCGCCGAGGACGTCGGGGACGTGCTGCTCCAGCGAGCCGCCTGCGCCGACGGCCATCACCTGCATGCCGCGGCAGACGCCGAGCGCGGGCAGGCCCCTCTCGGCGGCCGCCGCCAGCAGCGCCAGCTCCCAGGCGTCGCGGTCGGGACGTGGCACGCCGGTCGCCGGGTGGGCGTCCTGCTCGTAGCAGGGCCGGGTCGACGTCGGCTCCTCCCGAGATCACCAGGCCGTCGAGCCGGGCGACGACGGCGGCGGCCGACTCGTCGTACGGGACGGTGGGCGGGAGCAGCACCGGCACGCCGCCGACAGCCTCCACGGCCACGGCGTACGACGACGGCAGCAGGTCGGCGTGCTGGTCCCAGACGCCCCACCGCGCCTGCTCGCGGTAGGTGGTCAGGCCGATCAGCGGGGACATCTCACTCCGCCCACGTCACAGCGGGGTCACGTAGGCGCCGCTGATCCCGCCGTCCACCAGGAAGGTCGAGGCCGTGATGAAGCTGGACTCGTCGGAGGCCAGGAACAGCACCGCGTTGGCCATCTCGTCGGGCTCCCCGAAGCGGCCCATCGGCACGTGCACCAGGCGTCGGGCAGCGCGCTCCGCGTCCTTGGCGAACAGCTCCTGCAGCAGCGGGGTGTTCACCGGACCCGGGCACAGGGCGTTGACCCGCACGCCCTGGCGCGCGAACTGGACGCCGAGCTCGCGGCTCATCGAGAGCACCCCGCCCTTGGAGGCGCTGTAGGAGATCTGCGAGGTGGCCGCGCCCATGACGGCGACGAACGAGGCGGTGTTGATGATCGAGCCGCTGCCCTGCTCGATCATGTGCGGCAGGGCTGCCTTGCAGCACAGGTAGACGCTGGTGAGGTTCACCTCCTGCACCCGGCGCCAGGCGTCGAGGTCGGTGTCGAGGATGGAGTCGTCCTCGGGGGGCGAGATGCCGGCGTTGTTGAAGGCGATGTCCACCGAGCCGTAGGTGTCCTTGGCCGTCTGGAACAGCGCGTCCACCTGGTCCTTGTCGGTGACGTCGACGTGGACGTAGGTCGCGACGCCGTCCCCACCCAGCTGCCCGACGAGCTCGTGGCCACGCTGGTCGTCGATGTCGCCGATGACGACCTTGGCGCCCTCCTCGGTGAATCGCTGCACGGTGGCCAGGCCGATCCCGGAGCAGCCTCCTGTGATCACCGCGACCTTGCCGTCGAGCCGTCCTGCCATGCCGTGCTCCTCTCAGAGCTTGTCGAAATCACTCGTCGCTGATGAAGACGTTCTTCTCCTCGGTGAATGCGTTCGGCGCGTCCGGACCGAGCTCCCGGCCGAGGCCGGACTGCTTGAAGCCGCCGAACGGGGTCCAGTAGCGCACCGCCGAGTGGGAGTTCACGCTGAGGTTGCCGGTCTCGACGGCCCGCGCGACGCGCAGCGCCCGGCCGACGTCGCGGGTGTAGATCGACCCGGAGAGGCCGTACTCGGTGTCGTTGGCCAGCTCGACCGCGTGCTCCTCGTCGTCGAAGGC
Organism: uncultured Actinomycetota bacterium; assembly: GCA_963698945.1. Lineage (GTDB taxonomy): Bacteria > Actinomycetota > Actinomycetes > Propionibacteriales > Nocardioidaceae > Marmoricola. Next base: position 239,703 of record CAVOST010000011.1, read on the forward strand.
CATCACCGCGACGACGGGTCCGAACACCTCCTCGCGCCACACCGTCTCGTTCGGTGTCGCTCGAGAGCACGACGGTCGGAGCGACCCAGAAGCCGGGCAGCTCCGGCACCGGACCGGTGAAGGCAACGTCTGCCCCGTCGACGAACCCGGTGACCGTCTGCTTCTGCTGCGCCGAGATCAGCGGCCCCATCTCGGCGTCCGGGTCGCTCGAGGGGTCGGCCACCCGCATCCCCTTCACGGCGGTCTCGAGGCGGCCGAGGAACTCGTCGTACACCGAGCGCTGGACGAGCAGCCGCGAGCGGGCGCAGCAGTCCTGGCCGGCGTTGTCGAAGACGGCGTACGGCGCGGTGGCGGCCGCCTTCTCGAGGTCGGCGTCGGCGAAGACGATGTTGGCGCTCTTGCCGCCCAGCTCCAGGGTCACCCGCTTCACCTGGTCGGCGCAGCCGGCCATGATGCGCTTGCCGACCTCGGTGGAGCCGGTGAAGCAGACCTTGCGCACCAGCGGATGGGTGACGAACCGCTCCCCCACGATCGACCCCTTGCCGGGGATCACCGTGAAGACGCCCTCGGGAAGCCCGGCCTCCAGCGCCAGCTCACCCAGCCGGATGGCGGTGAGCGGGGTGAGCTCGGCCGGCTTGAGGACGACGGTGTTGCCGGCCGCGAGTGCCGGCGCGAAGCCCCACCCCGCGATCGGCATCGGGAAGTTCCACGGGACGATCACGCTGACCACGCCGAGCGGCTCACGGAAGGTCATGTCCACCCCGCCGGGCACGGGGATCTGGCGGCCGAACAGTCGCTCGGGCGAGGCGGAGTAGTAGTTCAGGCAGTCGCGGACGTTGCCGGCCTCCCACGTGGCGTTGCCGAGGGTGTGGCCGGCGTTGACGACCTCGAGCTGGGCGAGCTCGTCGATGTGGTCGTCGACGACGGCCGCGAAGGAACGCAGCAACCGCGCCCGCTCGCCGGGAGCCAACGCCCTCCACGCCGGGAACGCCGCGTGGGCGCGCTCGATCGCCTCGTCGGTCGCGGCGACGTCGGCCAGCGCGACGTCGCGCACCGGCTCGGCCGTGGCCGGGTTCAGGACGGTGAAGGTCGACACCTGGCTCCTCACATTCGCTCGCTCAGTCATCGCCTTCTCACATGCGTTCGAAGGTGCGCCGACGCTCCCAGTCGGTGACGGAGGACTCGAACGCGGCCAGCTCCACGTCGGCCATGTTGGTGTAGTGGTCCACGACCTCGTCGCCCAGGGTCTTGCGGGCCAGCTCGGAGGCGGCGAACACCTCGCGCGCGGCGCGCAGCGTGTGGGGCACGCGCGGGGCGTCGGAGGTGTAGGCGTTGCCCTCGAGCGCCGGCTCGAGGTCCAGTCGCGCCTCGATCCCGTGCAGGCCGCCGGCCAGCATCGCCGCCAGCGCGAGGTAGGGGTTCACGTCACCCCCGGGCACGCGGTTCTCCATCCGGGCACTCGGGCCGTGGCCCACGAGCCGCACCGCGCAGGTGCGGTTGTCCTCCCCCCAGGCGATGGCGGTGGGGGCGAAGGAGCCCTCGGCGAACCGCTTGTAGGAGTTGATGTTCGGCGCGAACAGCAGCGTGAAGTCCGCCATGCTGGCGAGGATCCCGGCAACGAACGAGTCGTAGAGGGGCGTACGACGACCAGCCTCGTCGTCCCAGAACACGACGTCGCCGTCCTGCCCGCGCAGGGACAGGTGAATGTGGCAGGAGTTGCCCTCTCGCTCGTCGTACTTGGCCATGAAGGTCAGTGACTTGCCGTGGAGGCTGGCGATCTCCTTGGCCGCGGTCTTGTAGACGGCGTGGTTGTCGGCGGTGGCGACCACCTCGTCGTAGAGGAAGCCGATCTCGTGCTGGCCGAAGTTGCACTCGCCCTTCGCGCCCTCCACGTTCAAGCCGGCGGCGTACATGGTGTTGCGGATGTCGCGCAGCAGTGGCTCCACTCGGGTGGTGCCCACGATGGAGTAGTCGATGTTGTACTGGTTGGCCGGTGTCAGGTGCTGGTAGTTCGCGGTGTGTGCAGCCTCGTAGGTGTCCTCGAAGACCATGAACTCCAGCTCGGTGCCGGCCAGGGCGACGTACCCCATGCCCGCGGCCTTGTCGACCTGTCGCTGCAGGATCGCGCGTGGGCTCTGCACCACCGGGGCGCCGTCGAGCCACGCCAGGTCGCACTGCACCATCGCCGTCGCGGGCAGGTGGGTGAGCAGCCGGATGGTGTCGAAGTCGATGGTGAACTCCATGTCGCCGTACCCGCGCTCCCACGAGGTGATCGCGTAGCCCGCGACGGTGTTCATGTCGACGTCGACGCCGAGCAGGTAGTTGCACCCCTCGGTCCCGTGCGCCAGCACCTCGTCGCGGAAGTACGCCCCGTGCAGCCGCTTGCCCTGCAGCCGTCCCTGCATGTCGGTGAAGGCGACGATCACCGTGTCGATCTCACCCTCGTCGATGCGGGCCACCAGCTGTTCGGTCGTGAGGTGCCGGTCGTTCCTGGTCATGGTGCTTCCCTTCGTCAGCCGAGCAGGCCGCGCAGCAGCGCGGCCGTGTCGTCGCAGTGCTGCTCCATCGCCCGTCGCGCCCGGCCCGGGTCACCCTCGAGCACGGCGGTCACGATCGTCTCGTGCTGCCGGTCGGAGTGGGCGATGTTGGCCCCCAGGACGGGGATGGCGCGCAACATCTCGTCGAGGCTCGCCTGGACCGAGGTGACGGCCTCCACCACCCGTGAGGAACCGGTGAGCGTGGCGAGGGTCAGGTGCAGGCGCGAGTCGGCCTGCCGGTGCGTACCCGGCCGGTGGGCCTTCGCCACGGACGCGAGGGCGGTGCCCAACGCTCGCCGGGACCGTTCGTTGAGCTCGGTGCCGGCCGCCAGCGCGCACGCGCCCGGCTCGACGATCCGACGGAAGGCGAGGGCGTCCAGCCACTCGGCCCGACGCGCCGCCTGCTGCCGGGCGGTGATCCGCGCCTGCAGCGGAAGCCCCTTGGTCACCACGGTGCCACCACCGCGGCCGCGGGTGGTCTCTACCAGTCCGGCCTGCCGCAGCGCAGCCATGGCCTCGCGCAACGTCGCCCGGGAGACGCCCATCCGCTCGGCCAGCTCACGCTCCGGGGGCAGCGCGCTGCCGACCGGGTAGGCACCCAGCCTGATGGCGGTGGCGAGCTGCTCGACGCACGCCTCGAAGGCGTGGTGACCGCGTACGCGCCGCAGCACTGCCTCTCCGAGTGACCCGGCGTGCGAGCCCTGGACGGGCGGCAGGGACGCAGCGGCGCCGGGGGACGGGCTCACGCCGGTCAGTCTCGCACCTGCCCCCGAACTGTCAATGGTCTGAGTTCAAACCTTTTCGGCGTGGGGCATGGACACCAACGAGACGGCAGGTCTAGCCTCCGAGGAAGTCTCGGGATCAGGCTGGATCCATCGTGAGGAGACGCCATGTCCGACGCGGCAAACGAGGCGAGCAACCTTTCCGACGACGAGAAGACGCTGGCCAAGCTCGGCTACGCACAGGACCTGAACCGTTCCTGGTCCGGCTTCTCCAACTTCGCCATCTCGTTCTCGATCATCTCGATCCTGGCGGGATGCCTGACCAACTTCGGCGCCGGCTTCAACAACGGTGGGCCGATCTCGATCTCGTGGTCGTGGCCGATCCTGAGCTGCTTCATCCTGCTCATCGGCTTCACGATGAGCGAGCTGGTCTCGGCGTACCCGACCTCGGGCGGCATCTACTGGTGGGCCTCGAAGCTGGGCGGACCCGCCGCGGGCTTCTTCACCGGCTGGCTGAACCTGATCGGCCTCGTCGCGGTGACCGCTGGTGTGGCCTACGGCTGCGCGACGTTCATCGACCTGACGATCAGCACCTACTCCGAGTCCTTCGCCGGCAGCTACTCGCTGACCCGCGTCTTCATCATCTTCATCATCGTGCTGGCGCTGGCCTCGGCCCTGAACATCTTCAGCAGCCACCTGATGGCGATCATGAACAACGTCTCGGTCTGGTGGCACGTCGCCGGCGCCCTGATCATCGTCGGGATCCTTATCCTCGTCCCGGACCACCACCAGTCCTTCAGCTACGTCTTCACCGAGCGGTTCAACAACTCCGGCTTCGCCGACGGGTCGACCACGACCCTCGGGTTCTGGTTCGCGATCGTGCCGTTCGGGTTCCTGCTCACGCAGTACACGATCACCGGCTTCGACGCCTCGGCCCACCTCTCCGAGGAGACCGCGACCGCGTCGAAGGCCGCTGCGCAGGGCATCTGGCGCTCGATCGCCTACTCGGCCATCGGCGGCTACATCCTGCTGCTGTGCGTGGTGTTCGCGATTCCCGACAACGCGAAGGGCCAGCCCGACAACGCCCTGGCGGGCGGCGGCGTCGCCGGCATCTTCGTCGCGGCGCTCGGCAACAACTGGGCGGCGTTCGTGCTCTTCATCTCAGCGTCGGCGCAGTTCTTCTGCGCCACCTCGTGCATGACCTCGGCCTCGCGGATGACCTTCGCCTTCAGCCGCGACGGCGCGATCCCCGGGTCGAACACCTGGCAGAAGCTGACCCCCACGCGCGTGCCGGCCAACGCCGTGATGCTGGTGGGCACCTGTGCGGCGATCCTGACGCTGCCGGCGCTGATCGAGGTCGACGTCAACGGCGTCCCTGTCCCACTGGCCTTCTACGCGGTGACCTCGATCGCGGTGATCGGGCTCTACGTGGCCTTCGCCATCCCGATCTGGCTGCGCTGGCGCCACGGCGACAGGTTCGAGGTGGGCGGCTGGAACAACGGCAACAAGTACAAGTGGATGAACCCCATCGCGGTCGCCGAGATCGTCATCGTCTCGCTCTACCTGATGATGCCGACCACGCCCGCAGCGGTGCCGTTCAGCGACGACTTCGAGTGGAAGTTCCTCAACTACGCCCCGGTCGTCACGATCGGCGCCCTGGTGCTGCTGACGATCTGGTGGAACGTCTCGGCGAAGAACTGGTTCACCGGGCCCAAGCACACCATCGACGAGGCGGTCGTCCAGGCCTTCAACGACTAGGGCGGGCCTTCCTGGTCAGGCGGCGGTGGTGTCGCGCCACTCCGTCATCAGCTCGAGCGCGTCGCGGTCGTACTCCTGGGCGAGCTCGTCGACGAGGACGAGGTCGTCGGCCTCGACGGCCTGGTTCACCGCGACGACGTAGGTCTCGTGCAGGGCGGCCAGCTCACGGGTCAGCAGGTTCTCGGACATGGGGTTCTCCTGGGGAAGGGGAAGGTGGTGCATGACGACTATTTTAACGATCCAACGGCCGATTCGATGCCCGTTTCGCCTGTGACGTGCGTCAACGTCCGGTGATGTGCTCAGCAGGTCGCGGTCGTCTGCCCGGTCTTGGTCGTGTGGGTGATGGTGCCGTGGGCGAACACGCTGCCGGGTCCCCCCGGGATCGCGTACTGCTCGCCCTTCGGGAAGCCGAGGCACGAGCGCTGGTAGCCCATGGCGGCGTACCTCGCCCGGATGGCCCCGCGACGAGGTGGGCGCCGGTGGCCGAGGACCAGAAGATGCTGCGCGAGCCGGTGAAGTGCGCGTAGGTCCCTCCGGTGACCGTCGTGAGGTCCGTCGTCGGCAGGCCGTACCCGGCCGGTCCACCGCGGCGAGGTACTTGGCGAGCACGGACGAGCGCAGCACGTGGGCCGGGTCGCAGCGCTGTAGTAGATGCCGGCCCCGCCGTAGTACGACGCCCGTCCGCGCGTCACCGCGAGCTCGTCAGTCGTCGGCCACCCGAGTGCTGCGGGTCCACCACTCGCCAGGTACTTGGCGAGGATAGTCCCGCACGACTCGGGCACCCGTCGCCCCGCTCCAGTAGAGGCGCCCGCCTGCGTAGTTGCGAGCCCGGCCACCGTTGAGGTCGTACTCCAGGCTGGTGGGCGAGCGCACACGGCGAGGCCGAGCGCGGCCACCATCACCAACGCCGTGCGACGCACGGTCCCCCCATTTTCGACCAGCCCGAGGCGCCTGCAACATGTCAGTCGAGGTCGCGTGGGGACCCGACGTCCGGCACACGCTAAGCCCGCCGGGCCGGCACGCTGCGGTGCCGCGCATAGAAGCGCTTGATCCTGGGTATGTACGGACCAGGGTGGGACCTCTCCGTTTTGGGTTCGCGCGGGTGCCCGGAGCACCAATCCCGTGCGGAGGGCTCCGAGCGTACGGGGGCGCAGAGAGCCGGGTGCCGTCCCGGGCTCGTCCCTCCAGATCACCGGGCCCGGGGGCACTCCCAAGGTCTGCTCGAGCTGACCGATCGGGGGTGCGAGAGGTGGCTGCTCGGCCATCCCCCCGGACGGCAGAGCAGCCACCCGCACAGGTCAACGAGGATTCGCACGCCGCGTCATGACCGTCTCACGTGGTGACCGCGCGAGGGCCATGTGGTGGGACGGAACCGCGTTGGCCGACAAAGGATCGATATCCGGGTTAGAAAACCGCGCGTGTGGGCAATGTGTCTCAGTGAACAGTCGTTCCGCTTCTGTGGCGCCCCCCCGTTGCTGCACAGCGGAGCGGCTGTTCCTGTGCCGGGGTGCAGGAACAGCCGACTAGGGTGACGGCCACCATGACATCGACCGAACAGACTGAGAACGCGCCCACCGTCCTCGTCGTGGACGACGAGCGGGAGATGCGCATGCTGGCGCGTGCCTTCCTGCAGCGGGGCGGGTTCAACGTCGTCGGCGAGGCCGATGACGGCGCACAGGCGATCGAGCGGTTCCAGCAGCTCAGTCCCCGCCCGTCCCGTCGGTCGTCCTCCTCGACAACCGCATGCCCGGCCTGACCGGGCTCGAGGTCGCCGAGCAGATGCTCGCCCAGCACCCCGAGCAGGTGATCGTCCTCTTCACCGCCTTCCTGGACCCTGCGGTGGAGGAGCAGGCACGCGCCATCGGCGTCACCGCCTGCGTCTCGAAGATGGAGGCGGCCCGGCTTCCCGAGATCATCTCGGCGCTGCTCCCGCAGGCGTGACCCGCTGGCTCGCCACGTGGGACGCGACGGTCCTGGGCGTTTCCCGACGACGGCTTGAGGGCAGGAGAGGTGGACCAGCCTGCAGCCCAGTCAGCCTGGTCGTCTCGTCCGACCGGGGGTCCCGCTCATGAATCGTCCGATCGGTTGGTACCTCGACCCCGAGAACGCCCGCCGCCACCGCTTCTGGGACGGCGAACGCTGGATCTCCGAGGAAGAGGCGCACGACATCGATCCGCGCCCGTCGGAGTCTGGGCACCTGATGACGCGCGGAATCCCCGCTCAGCGGCGTCCACCCGGGTAGCGCGGACGGCGGTCGCAGTGTGGCGATCTGCAACGGGTCTAGACCGAGAACCCGGCGCCGTGGCGCCGGACGACCCGTGCGGCCAGCATGGCGGCAGGTCATCTCGGGAAATGCCCAAGTCTCCCGAGGTGGCCGTGACGCCGTCCGGGGTCTCCCCCGTCCTCGGGCGGCGTCTCACGCCCCAGCGTCGCGGAGCAGCAAAGGCTGCCGCCGGGTACCTCAGTCGAGGTAGTCGCGCACTAGGAACGCTTGAACGCTGTGCGTCTAGCAGTCTCACGCTCGGTCAGCAGGAGCGTTGTAGGCCGCAATATCCTGTACTGAAATTGACGTCCGTGACGGCGACACTGATTCAAACCCAGTATCGCCCACCGAACGAATATGGCCCCTGACCTGCAACGGAGCAGGATCAGGGGCCGTTTTCTTTCCGGCGCGTGTCGGATACGTGTCGGACGGTCTCGCTCCAGAGAGGCCCTCCAATGACCAACAACCCATCGTCGAACACCTTCTCTTCGCTCGACGTCGAGGAGTTCAGCCTGTATGACGGCCGCGAGGCCACTCGCCACTTTCGGCGCGACCACGATCTCCTCACCAAGGCGCGCCGCGACCTGTTCGGCAGCGGAGACCGCCGTGCCGTCGTCCTGCTCCAGCTCGGCATCGACGGAAACGACTGCGACGAGGTCGTCGTCGACTTCTACGCCAGCGAGTACGGCGGCGAGGGCGCCTGGGCGTCGTCGAGGAAGCGATCGGAACCCTGGAGATCATCCGTGACCAGCTCGAGGTCATGCGGTCCGCACCGGAAGTGCGCAACGCCGAACGTAACGCCTACGAGCTCGGCGTCGAGGCCCAGCGGATAGGTCTGGTTAAGCCGGAGGAGTAGGCGCTCGGGCAACAACGAAGCCCCCGACCATGCGGTGGGGGGCTTCGAGGCAACCCTGAGGCACTTGGTCTGAACGCAACAGGCTCTGAGAGCGAGGCCGGCCATGGGCGGACTCGCTCCGTGCATACCTACAGTAGACGGACGGCCGCGAACCATGCGTCTTATGGGGTTACGACACTTGCCGGTCTAGATACATTGCGAGCGTGAGTGTTCCCGACGACGTGCTCGCGGCCGTGGAGAAGGCCGCTCTCGAGGTGCACCGGGAGGCTGCTGGCGGCGGTTCCGGAAGCCGACTCCTTGGCTGCAGCGCACGAGGAGATCGCCCAGCTTCAGATGGCGGTGCAGAGCAACAGGGTGATCGGGCAGGCGACAGGCATCCTGATAGAACGCTTCAGGTTGACACCCGAGGCCGCGTTCACGGCCCTGGCTCGGGTATCACAGAACACCAACACGAAGGTGGTCGACATCGCCCGCGAAATCGTGGAGACCGGCACTACTGAAGGCCGTGACGCCAGCCTTGGGCAGCGCCCCGGCCCCCTAGGTGGCCCCGGTCGCATTTTGGCTGAACGACGCGGGGCCTCGGGTGGATCAATCGCTCGCGAGACGGCTTGAGCCCATACCGCCCCAGTACCCCAGTTCCGTCGCAGGCCACACAACCGCCCGTGTGGTCACCGGGGGTGTGAGGGGCAAGGCCCTTGAACGGGCGGCCCAGGTCGCCGACTAGACCGCCCTCTCTGACCGCTCGCCTGACTGATTAGTTGGGCGCGAGAATGGGCTCGCTTCGCGAGGTGACCCGAGACTCCTGGTGGAGCTTGCCGTCCAGCGACGCCCCCACCGGTCGAGCTGGGCGGCTCCACTTTTCGAGACCTTTGAGTCCGTGTTCTAGTCCTGTTCCCCCGGCCCTCTAGCGGCGACCCAGTCTGTGCGAGCAGCATGGCGAGTAGGTCGCCTCGGGCGGACTTTCCCAAGACTCCCGAGGTTGACTGGGGACGCCGCTCGGGGTCCCCCCGTCCTCGGGCGGCGTCTCACCGCTTCACGGCGGGTCGAGAAAGGCTGCTGCGCGTAACGACCCCGTCATGAGCGCGCAGCAGCCTTCCACCCTGGATAACGAACCACGCGGGGGGCGGGTCACTGCTAGGGCCGACGCTCGGCCGGCTCGGGCCGAGACGAGGCGGACGTGACTGTTGGTTCTTGGGGCGGTCCCGGCACCCCATCCCCGATGGAAGGGCTGCCGGGACCTGAGCCGGGGGATGTCGTGGAGCAAGCCCCGTCTTGTTGGAATCAGTGGCCCGCGCCACCAGCCCCATGCGCCGGAGTTGGCTTTGTGACGAGCGAGCGACGAGCGAGGGCGGCCCCGACAGCCGCTGCTTGACCGCCACGAGCTAGGACGGGGTGGCCGTCTTTAACGCCGAGCCGCCTTGCGAGGCGCGTGCCCACAAGCCACTGGCTTATGCCCGCCAGGTCTAGTTCTTGCGTTGACGCGCTCTGTCGCCAGAGGTTGGGTTCGCAGCGACCAGCTCGAGCTCTCGTTGCGCACGCCAACGCGGTGGACGCGCAGGCCTGAGTCGACGACTTGGCGCCTGGAGTATCCACAGGCCTGTGGACCAAGGACCGGTACTCATGTTGTCGGCCGGTCGATGCCCTGGCGAGGATGTGTCCCACGGCCGAGGGATTGCTCTACTTCGGATCCCCCGACGGCCTCAGCCGCCCGCGGCCCCTCCCCTTATCCCCTGAGCGTCGCGGGCGGCTTTCCGCCCCTTCGTACCCGTCTGTGACCTGCCTCACACGCGAGGGGAGCAGGAAGCGGTTGGTCAGACCCCAATGTCCTCAGGCCAATGACCCCTCGCAGCAGCACAGCGGAGAAGGACAATTCACGCATTCTGTTTCGAGTCGCCTTGTGGCGGGTACGAACAGAGGAACCCCGGCCCGGGGTGCGCACTATGAGGAGGGGGATTTCTTATGGCCATCGGACTCGGAATCGTGCTGATCGTCTTGGGTCTCATATTTGCCCTGGACGTCATCAACGTCGACACGTCTGCGGTAGTACAGGAGCACTCGGTTGGATCCTTCTCGTCGTGGGAGTACTGGCCATCATCGTGTCACTGGTGATCAACCAGCAGCGGGCGCGGTCCACCCACGTGGTCGAGGAGCGTCGCGACGCCCTGCCACCACGATGAACCTCAGCGCCTTCTCCGGGACAGGACGAAACTGCCCGTAAACGCGGATTCGGCTTGCATACCGGCAACACGCCGCCCGTTCTGACTGCCGTCTCGCGGGCGGCGTGCTGCTTCGGTCGTGGATCGATCCTCTCGTGGACCCACAGTTACCCCTTGGTCGGGGCAGCTAGACCGTCCCGGGACTCGTTCGCTTCTCGATCAATCCAACGCGTGGATGAGCTTCTTCGCTGGCGACCCGAGACGCCTCGCGAAGTTGGCCGTCCAGCGACGCCCCCAGGTCAAGCTGGGCGGCTTCCACGATGCGAGAGTTCTCCGGGTCGCAATCGGCGACGACACCCGACCGACCCTCGTTTCGGCCGCCGCTGTCTCGGGGACGCTTCCACCATGTCCGAGAGGATCAGCTACGCCGAGGCCGCCGAGATCCTCGGCTGCCACTTCAGCAACGTCGCGAAGCTGATCCGGAAGGGTCACCTGCGCTCCGAGCGTCGCCGTGGCGCTGCCCCTGGACCGCGCTGAGGTCGAGGCCCTGGCCGAGCGCCGGAGGGGCGCTAGAGAGCAGCTACGTCACGACCGGCTCAGAGATGGCGGCCGATCGACGCGTGGCCAGACACCGAACACGTGTGGTTGCGGCCGGGCCAGGTCGCGACCGTGCTCGACGTCAGCGAGCAGGCTGTGACGGGGCGCCTCCGTCGCGGCTCACTCCCCGGAGTGTCAACGGCCGGCAGTGGTGGGTTCGAAGAGATCAGCTCGAGCTCGTGGTTGGTACCCGCCAGGCGACGTGGAGCGGCCGGCCCTGAGCTGCTACAAAACGCAAGGTATCGATTGGAATTGCCGCGCGGATCGGGGCATGCCCGCGATCACCGGCCCGGTCTACGTCAGGCAGCCACCCCGGGTGTTGACACGGGGGGGTGATCAACACACGAGACGGCTGCGTGACCCAAGTGTGCCCCGACGTATCAGCCAGTGAAGACGCGGTCTAGTCGCTCAGGCCCGTTGGTGGATCAGCGGCGTACTGTCCTCCC
>CAVOST010000012.1:0-143221 GCA_963698945.1 uncultured Actinomycetota bacterium
GGCGGCGGAGCAGGCCGCCCTCGGTCAGCGCGGCCACCGCTGCCTCCGCGCCCGGCCCGAACATCGGCAGGTCTGCCTCGGTCAGCGGCCACTCGGCGGCAGCCGCGCACAGGTGGGGCCCGAGGACGTAGGGGTTGTCAGGGTCGAACACGTTGGCCTCGACCGGCTGGCCAAGGAGGGCTTCGGGGTGGTTCACCAGGTAGGTGTCGAGGGGGTCGTCGCGCGCGACCAGGACTGCCAGCGCGTCGCGACCGCCGCGGCCGGCGCGACCCATCTGCTGCCACAGGGCCGCGCGGGTGCCGGGGAAGCCGGCCAGCAGCACCGCGTCGAGGCCGGTGATGTCGATGCCGAGCTCGAGCGCATTGGTGGCCGCGAGGCCGAGCAGCCGGCCCGAGCGCAGCGCCTCCTCCAGGGCGCGCCGTTCCTCCGGCAGGTAGCCACCCCGGTAGGCCGCGACCTGGTCGACGAGGGAGGCATCCACCTCGCCCAGGAGGCGTCGGGTCGTCAGGGCCACCGTCTCGACCCCGCGGCGCGATCGCACGAAGGCCAGGGTGTGGAGACGTTCGAGGACCAGGTCGGTCAGCAGGTCGGCGACCTCGCTGGTCGCCGACCGGCGCACGGGAGCACCGTTCTCGCCGACGCCTGGCACGAACGGCGGCTCCCACAGGGCCAGCGCCAGCCGGCCGCGGGGGGAGCCGTCGTCGGTGACTGCCTCGACCTCCAGACCGGTGAGGCGACGAGCAGACACCTCGGGCTCGGCCACGGTCGCGGAGGCGAGCAGGAACGTGGGGTGGGCGCCGTAGAGCGCGGCGACACGCCGCAGCCGCCGCAGGATCTGGGCCACGTGGGCGCCGAAGACCCCGCGGTAGTGGTGGCACTCGTCGACAACGACGTAGCGCAGCGCCGAGAAGAAGCGGGACCACCGGGCATGCCCGGGCAGCAGCGAGCGGTGGAGCATGTCGGGGTTGGTCAGCACGTACTCCCCGTGGTCGCGGGTCCACTCGCGCAGCTCAGGGGTGGAGTCGCCGTCATGGGTCGCGCAGCGCAGGTCCGGCAGGCCGAGACTGCCGAGGTCGCGGAGCGTCGCGAGCTGGTCCTGCGCCAGCGCCTTCGTGGGGGAGAGGTAGAGCACCGCTGCCCCGCGCTGGCCCTTGGGCCCGCGCGCCGTCTCGACCGCCTGCAGGGCCGGCAGCAGGTAACAGAGCGACTTGCCGGACGCCGTGCCCGTCGAGACGACGACGTGTCTGCCGCTGTGGGCCAGGTCCGCTGCCAGGCGTTGATGGGTCCACGGCTCGAGCACGCCGGAGCGCTCGAACGCCTCACGGACCGACGGAGCGAGCCACTCGGGCCACTGCGTCGTACGTGCCGGCCGGGACTCCACGAGCTCGAGGTGGGTCAGGCTGTCGGCGCGACCGGGGGCGCCGCTGAGCCTGCCGAGCGTCGTCTCGAGGTCCACCACGTGCACGGTCCCAGTCTCCCAGCAGCCGCCCACGGTGGTCTCGCCGCTGTGGACGGTCTGGCCACGGGCTCGCTGTGGATCGTGGTTCAATAACGGCACCTGTTACGTACGCGTGGGAGCGATGGACCATGCCCAGTCCCCGCTCGGAGGAGAGACAGTGGACCTTTCGCTGCAGACCCGTGAGGTCGACAGCCGGACGATCGTCGCGGTCGGCGGTGAGATCGACGTCTACACCGCTCCCAAGCTTCGCGACAAGATCACCGAGCTGGTGGGGGACGGTCACTTCGACCTCGTGATCGACATGGAGGGCGTCGACTTCCTCGACTCGACCGGACTCGGCGTCCTGGTCGGTGGCCTGAAGAAGGTGCGTGCCCACGACGGGTCCATGGAGCTGATCTGCTCCCAGGACCGCCTGCTCAAGATCTTCCGGATCACCGGGCTGGCCAAGGTCTTCACCATCCACGACTCCGAGTCGGCCGCGCTCGGCGCCTGAAAACCGCTCGCGGACCCCTGCCCGGCAGGGGTCGTCGCTACCCGTAGACTCCCCGGCTGTCATCAACAGACGTACTCCCGAGGAGAATCATGACCGGGTTCCACCCGCTGGTCGTCGATCTCACCGGCGGGAATCTCGTGGTGGTCGTCATCGTCCTCCTGATCGCCCTGGGGGCGCTCGGAATGGCCGTGATGTTCCGCCAGGAGGTCCTTTCCGCCGCTGAGGGCACCGACAACATGAAGAACATCGCCCACGCGGTGCAGGAGGGCGCGAACGCCTACCTGACGCGACAGTTCCGGACGCTGGGCGTCTTCGCCGCGCTGGCCTTCGTGGGCCTGCTCGCGCTGCCGGCCGACGACATCAACGAGCGCATCTTCCGTTCGGTGTTCTTCCTGGTCGGGGCCGGCTTCAGTGCCGCCATCGGCTACCTCGGCATGTCGCTGGCCGTGCAGGCCAACCTGCGCGTGGCGGCCGCGGCCAACACCGTGGGGCGCGACCCCGCCATGAAGATCGGCTTCCGCACCGGAGCGTTCGTGGGCATGGCCACGGTCGGCCTCGGGCTCCTCGGCGCGAGCATCGTGGTGCTGCTGTTCCAGGACCGCGCCCCGAAGATCCTGGAGGGCTTCGGCTTCGGCGCTGCCCTCCTCGCGATGTTCATGCGCGTCGGCGGCGGCATCTTCACCAAGGCGGCCGACGTCGGTGCCGACCTCGTCGGCAAGGTCGAGCAGAACATCCCCGAGGACGACCCGCGCAACGCCGCGACGATCGCCGACAACGTGGGCGACAACGTCGGTGACTGCGCCGGCATGGCCGCCGACCTGTTCGAGTCGTACGCCGTCACGCTGGTCGCGGCCCTGATCCTCGGCTCCGCCGTGTTCGGCGACAAGGGTCTGGCCTTCCCCCTCCTGATCCCGGCCATCGGCGCTCTCACGGCCGTTCTCGGTGTCTACATCACCACCCCGCGCGCCGGGGAGAACGGCCTGACCACGATCAACCGGGCCTTCTACATCTCCGCCGCCGTAGGCGCGGTGGCCTCGGTGATCGCCTCGTTCGTGTACCTGCCGAGCAAGTTCTCCGACTTCGAGCACGTCACGCGCAACGTCGCATCCGCGGAGGGCGACCCGCGCGTCATCGCCTCGATCGCCGTGGTCGTGGGCATCGTGATGGCCGCAGGCATCCTGGCTCTCACCGGCTACTTCACCGGCACCGAGTACAAGCCGGTCAAGGACGTCGGCGCCACCTCCCTCACCGGCCCTGCCACGGTCATCCTCAGCGGTCTTGCCGTCGGCTTCGAGTCGGCCGTCTACACCACGCTGGTGATCGGGGCGGCGGTCTTCATCGCCTTCCTGCTCGGCGGCGCGACCCTGACGGTGTCGCTGTTCGCGGTGGCACTGGCGGGCTGTGGCCTGCTCACCACCGTCGGCGTGATCGTGGCCATGGACACCTTCGGCCCGGTCTCCGACAACGCCCAGGGCATCGCCGAGATGTCGGGCGACGTCAGCGAGGAGGGGGCGCAGATCCTCACCGAGCTCGACGCGGTGGGCAACACCACCAAGGCGATCACCAAGGGCATCGCCATCGCGACCGCCGTGCTCGCGGCGACGGCACTGTTCGGCTCCTACTCGGCCTCGGTCGCGGAGGCCCTGGTCAAGGCCGGGCCCACGCCCGACGAGTTCAGCGCTGCGGACTTCTTCGTCTTCAACCCGGGCGTCCTCGTGGGCATCCTGCTGGGCGCTGCGGTCGTCTTCCTCTTCTCCGGCCTCGCCATCAACGCGGTGGGTCGTGCGGCGGGAGCCGTCGTGTTCGAGGTGCGCCGCCAGTTCCGCGAGATCCCCGGCATCATGGAGGGCACCGGTCGTCCCGAGTACGGCAAGGTCGTCGACATCGTCACCAAGGACTCGTTGCGCGAGCTGGTGACGCCCGGTGTCCTGGCGGTGCTGGCGCCGATCGCGGTCGGCTTCGGCCTGGGCGTCACGACGCTCGCGGGCTTCCTCGGCGGCGCCATCGGTGCCGGCACCCTGATGGCTGTCTTCCTGGCCAACGCCGGTGGTGCCTGGGACAACGCCAAGAAGCTGGTCGAGGACGGTCACCACGGCGGCAAGGGCTCGCTGTCCCACGAGGCCACGATCATCGGCGACACCGTCGGTGACCCGTTCAAGGACACCGCGGGCCCGGCCATCAACCCGCTGCTCAAGGTGATGAACCTGGTCTCGCTGCTGATCGCCAGCGCGGTGGTCTCGATGAGCGTGGGCAAGGACCAGAACGACGTGCTGCGGTTCGCGATCGCCCTGGCCGCCACCGCGGCCATCGTGATCGCCATCGTGGTCTCCAAGCGTCGCTCCACGGTCATCAGCGACGAGTCGCCCGCGGCTCCCGCGGCTTCGGCGGGCACCACCGCCTAGCCCGAAAACATGCTGACCGGGGGGTTCTGGGTGACCAGAACCCCCCGGTCAGTGCTTTCTGGCCAACCTTGATCCCCCGGTCGGCGGTTCTGGGCGTACATCAATCCCCCGGTCGGCGGAGATTGACCCACGCGCTACCTTGACCACGCCCGGGGACCGGACGGTCCGGCCGGGGAAGCGTCGTCGCACTCGCGGAGGTTGGAACCCAGCAGTGGCACACAAGCTCGTCATCGTCGAGTCACCGGCCAAGGCCCGCACCATCGCGGGATACCTCGGCCGTGGCTACGTCGTGGAGTCCTCGATCGGACACATCCGCGACCTCCCCCAGAGTGCGGCCGACATCCCGGCGCGGCTCAAGGGTGAGTCGTGGGCGCGCCTCGGCGTCGACGTGGACAACGACTTCGAGCCGGTGTACGTCGTCGCGCGTGACAAGAAGTCCCACATGACCAAGCTGAAGGGACTGCTGAAGGAAGCCGACGAGCTCTACCTCGCCACCGACGAGGACCGCGAGGGCGAGGCCATCGCCTGGCACCTCTACGACGAGCTGAAGCCGAAGGTGCCCGTGCACCGGATGGTCTTCCACGAGATCACCCCGCAGGCGATCAACGCCGCCGTCGACAACCCCCGCGAGATCGACATGGACCTCGTCGAGGCACAGGAGGCGCGCCGGATCCTGGACCGCCTCTACGGCTACGAGGTCAGTCCGGTGCTGTGGCGCAAGGTGATGTCGGGCCTGTCCGCCGGGCGGGTGCAGTCCGTCGCCACGCGGCTCGTCGTCGACCGCGAGCGTGAGCGGATGCGGTTCCGCGTCGCGTCGTACTGGGACCTCGAGGGCACCTTCGACGCGGGCGAGAAGCACGACCAGCGGATGTTCCCGGCGCGGCTGCACTCGGTGGACGCCACCCGGGTGGCACGCGGCTCGGACTTCGGCCAGGACGGCGAGCTGTCCAAGAAGAACGTCGTACACCTCACCAAGACCCGCGCGGAGGCCCTCGCCGAGGCGCTGCACGACACCTCCTTCGAGGTGCGCTCGGTCGAGTCGAAGCCCTACACCCGCAGGCCCTACGCGCCGTTCCGGACCACCACGCTGCAGCAGGAGGCCAGCCGCAAGCTCGGCTTCAGCGCCTCCTCGACGATGTCGGTGGCCCAGCGTCTCTACGAGAACGGCTTCATCACCTACATGCGCACCGACTCCACGACGCTGTCGGAAACCGCGCTCAGCGCGGCGAGGTCGCAGGCACGGGACCTGTACGGCGCGGAGTACCTGCCCGACGCGCCGCGCGTCTACACCTCGAAGGTGAAGAACGCCCAGGAGGCGCACGAGGCGATCCGCCCGGCCGGTGACTCCTTCCGCACGCCGGCGCAGACCGGCCTCACCGGTGACCAGTTCCGGCTCTACGAGCTGATCTGGATGCGCACCATCGCCTCGCAGATGAGGGACGCCCAGGGCCAGTCGGTGACGATCCGGCTCGGTGGCGCGGCCCGGACGGGCGAGGACGTGGTGTTCTCCTCGAGCGGCCGGGTGATCACCTTCCACGGCTTCCTGAAGGCGTACGTCGAGGGAAGCGACGACGACGCCGCGGCGGACGACCAGGAGAGCCGGCTGCCGAACCTGACCGAGGGCGACGCCGTCAACGCCGCGTCGATCCGGGCCGAGGGCCACCAGACCAAGCCACCTGCCCGCTACACCGAGGCCACGCTGATCAAGGAGCTCGAGGAGCGCGAGATCGGTCGCCCCTCGACGTACGCCTCGATCATCGGCACGATCCTCAACCGCGGCTACGTGTACAAGAAGGGGACGGCACTCGTCCCGGCATGGCTGGCGTTCTCGGTCGTGCGCCTGCTCGAGGAGCACTTCGCGCGGCTGGTCTCCTACGAGTTCACGGCGGTCATGGAGGACGTGCTCGACGAGATCGCCGGTGGCCGGCGCGACCGCAACACCGAGCTGGCCGAGTTCTACTTCGGCAGCGGCCAGGTCGAAGGGCTGCACAAGCTGGTCAACGAGCTCGGTGACATCGACGCCAAGGAGCTGGCGACGTTCCACATCGGTGAGGAGGACAGCGGCATCCAGCTGCGCGTCGGGAGGTACGGGCCCTACCTCGAGGGCCCCGGCGACGACGGCGAGGCCTATGCCAAGCGGGCGAACGTGCCCGAGGACCTGCCCCCTGACGAGCTCACCGTCCAGGTCGCCAAGGAGCTGCTCGCGAACCCGGCGGGTGAGGAGATCCGGCTCGGCCGGCACCCCGAGACCGGGCTGGAGGTCGTCGCCAAGAACGGCCGCTACGGGCCGTACGTGACCGAGCTGCTCCCCGAGGACGCGCCCAAGAAGGCCAAGCCCCGGACCGGCTCGCTGTTCAAGGACATGTCGCTGGAGACGGTCGACCTCGACCAGGCCGTGCGGCTGCTGTCGCTGCCGCGGGTCGTGGGCGTCGACGAGAGCGGCGAGGAGATCACGGCGCAGAACGGCCGCTACGGGCCCTACCTGAAGAAGGGCACCGACTCCCGGTCGCTGCAGACCGAGCAGCAGCTCTTCGACATCACCCTCGACGAGGCCAAGGCGATCTACGCCCAGCCGAAGCAGCGCGGCCGGGCGGCCGCTGCGGCGCCGCTGAAGGAGCTCGGCAACGACCCCGTCTCCGGTGCTCCGGTGGTGGTCAAGGCGGGCCGCTTCGGTGAGTACGTCACCGACGGTGAGTACAACGCCACGCTGCGCAAGGACGACTCGGTCGAGGCGGTCACGCTCGAGCGTGCCGCCGAGCTGCTCGCAGAGCGCCGGGCCAAGGGCCCGGCGAAGAAGTCGGCGAAGAAGTCGGCCAAGAAGAGCGCCAAGAAGTCCGCGAAGAAGTCGACCCGGAAGACGGCCAAGAAGTCCTGACAGCGCTGCCGTCTAGGGTGAGCGACGTGCGAGAAGGGCCGCAGGATCGGTTCCCCGGTGTCTACTCCGACACCGGGTTGTTCGTGTGCTTCGAGGGCGGTGACGGAGCCGGCAAGTCGACGCAGTCGCTGCTGCTGCAGCAGCGGCTGGAGAGCGAGGGTCACGTCGTGGTGCTGACCCACGAGCCCGGTGACACCCCTGCCGGCGCCGCCGTACGACGCATCGTGCTGGACCCCGCGACCGGCGAGCTGTCCGACCGCACCGAGGCGCTGCTCTACGCCGCCGACAAGGCCGAGCACGTCCATGCGGTGGTGCTGCCTGCGCTCGAGCGGGGTGAGGTCGTGATCACCGACCGCTACGTCGACTCCACCCTCGCCTACCAGGGCGCGGGCCGGGCGCTGGACCTCGCCGACCTCGAGTTCGTGGCGCGCTGGGCCACGGGCGACCTGCGCCCACACCTCACCGTGCTGCTGGACCTCGAGCCCACCGAGGGCCTGACCCGCTTCGAGGAGCGTGACCGGATCGAGGGCGAGGCGATCGAGTTCCACCAGCGGGCGCGGGCCGCCTTCCTCGAGCTGGCCGAGGCGGACCCGGACCACTACATCGTCGTCGACGCCCGCAGGCCGCCCGACGAGATCGCCGACGAGGTGCACAAGCACCTGCTCAACGCGGTGGCGAGCGCCGGGCGATGACGGTCTGGGACGGCCTGGTCGGCCAGCGGCCCGTGATCGAGCTGCTGCAGCGAGCGGTCGGTGGCGACATGACGCATGCCTGGCTGTTCACGGGTCCACCGGGCTCGGGACGCTCGAACGCCGCGGTCGCGTTCGCCGCAGCGCTCCAGTGCGAGCAGGGCGGGGACGCCGTGTGCCACTCCTGCCACGAGGTGGCCGTCGGCTCCCACCCCGACGTGCGGGTGACCCGCACCGAGAAGCTCTCGATCGGCGTCGACGAGGTGCGTGAGCTCGTCCGCGCCTCGGCCCTCGCCCCGGTCGGCCGCCGGTGGCAGGTGATGGTGGTCGAGGACGCCGACCGGCTCACCGACCAGGCGGCCAACGCGTTGCTCAAGGCGATCGAGGAGCCGACGGAGCGCACCGTCTGGCTGCTGTGCGCACCCACGGTCGAGGACGTGCTGCCGACGATCCGTTCGCGCACCCGCCTGGTCGTGCTCGCCACCCCCTCGACCGACGAGGTCACCGACTTCCTGGTGCGCACCGAGGGACTCTCCACCGAGACGGCGTCGTACGCCGCCCGGGCCAGCCAGGGCCACATCGGCCGCGCCCGGGCGCTCGCCCGTGACGAGGACACCCGTCGCCGGCGTCGCGAGGTCGTGGCGATCCCCGGCCGGCTGCGCTCGCTGGGCGCCAGCATGGCCTCGGCCGCCGACCTGCACGACCTCGCCAAGGAGGAGGCGGACGCGCTCACGCTGACCCACGACCAGCGTGAGAAGGAGGAGCTGGACCGCGCCTACGGCGTCGTCGAACGAGGCCGGCGCCCCCGGGAGTACGCGCCGGCGCTGCGTGAGATGGAGAGGTCGCAGAAGACCAGGGCCAAGCGGCGCCACCTCGACGTCGTGGACCGGGGCCTGATGGATCTGGTCTCGGTCTACCGCGACGTGCTCACCGTCCAGCTCGCCACGGGCAGCGAGCTGGTCAACGAGGAGCTCCGCGGCGATGTGGTCGGCCTGGCCCATGCCTCGAGCGCCGAGGAGAGCCTGGGCCGGATCGAGGCGGTCTTCGAGGCTCGTGAGCAGATGCTGGAGTTCAACGTCCCGCCGCTGCTCGCCCTGGAGTCGCTGATGGTCGCCCTGCAGATACCGAGTTCCTGACGACCGCCTGCCACCTACCCTTGCGCCATGGCGCCGCCCTTCCCCCCGCCGCAGCAGCGCAGGACCAGCACCACCGCCGTGGTGATCGGCGTCGTGGTGGCCATGCTGGTGGTGTTCGTGGGCGTCGGCGCCGTGGCCTTCGCGGCCTACAAGCTCGTCCAGGACGACGACTCCAACGGGTCGTCGTCGGCTACTCCCGCACCGCCGCCGCCGAGCTCGACCGGCCCGATGCCGTCGTACACCGAGAACCTGAAGCGGTTCTACGAGCAGAAGCTCGACTGGCGCTCGTGCGCGAGCGGGGACGAGTGCGCGTGGCTCACCGTCCCGCTCGACTACGCCCACCCCGACGGCCCCACCATCCGGCTGGCCGTCCTCAGGGTGCCCGCGGAACAGCGCTCCCGCCGCGTGGGGCAGCTGGTGGTCAATCCGGGCGGGCCGGGCGGCTCTGCCATCGAGTACGCCGCGGCGGGCTCGCTGGCCTTCGGGGCGACGGTGGCGCGCTACTTCGACATCGTCGGGATGGACCCGCGCGGCGTCGGGGAGAGCCGTCCGCTCGAGTGCCTGCGCACAGCGGCGCGGGACGAGTTCCTCGCTGCCGATCCCTCACCTGACACCCCGGCCGAGGTGACCCGGATCGACGGGCTGATCCGGCAGTTCGGCGAGGCCTGCCTGCAGCGTGGCGGCGACCTGGCCCGGCACATGTCGACGGTCGAGGCGGCCAAGGACATGGACATCCTCAGGGCGGCGCTGGGGGAGTCCAAGCTGGACTACCACGGCGCCTCCTACGGGACCCTGCTCGGCGCCACCTACGCCGACCTGTTCCCGACCCACGTGGGCCGCATGGTCCTCGACGGCGCCATCGACCCCTCGCTGTCGACCGTGGACTTCAGCATCGACCAGGCCCGCGGCTTCCAGACGGCGCTGGATGCGTTCGTCGCCGACTGCGTGAAGGACTCGTGCCCGCTCGGTGACGACAAGCAGGTCGCCCTCGCGCGGATCAAGCAGCTGCTGGTCGAGATCGACCAGCAACCGCTCGACACCGGCAGCGACCGTCCGCTCACCGAGGGGCTGGCCACCGCCGGCATCGCCTACCCGCTGTACGCGAAGTCACTGTGGCCGAGGCTGCGCGACGCGCTCCAGCGGGCGATCGACGACGGTGACGGCGCCCCCTTGCTCGCGCTGGCAGACCAGTACAACTCCCGTGGCTCCAACGGTTTCACCGACAACGGGACCAACGCCCTCTACGCCGTCAACTGCCTCGACCACGGCGACTACGTGACGAGCTCGGAGGTGCCGGACTACTTCGGCAAGTTCGAGAAGGCCGCCCCGACGTTCGCACGCTGGTTCGCCTACGGCATGGCGGCCTGCTCGACGTGGCCGGTGCAGAGCGGCAAGCACACGGTCGCGATGCACGCGGCGGGCGCACCGCCGATCGTGGTGATCGGTACGACGAGGGACCCGGCCACGCCGTACCAGTGGGCCAAGGCCCTCGCCGGCCAGCTCGACTCCGGCCACCTGATCAGCCGCGACGGTGACGGCCACACCGGTTTCAACATGGGCAACGAGTGCGTGGACGACGCCGTCAACGACTACCTCGTGAAGGGGAAGGTGCCCCCCGACGGGCTCTCCTGCTGAACGATTGGGAGCCCTCCCGAGCCCGCCCCTATACTCGTCCGGCGTGCCCGGCTGATGGTCGGGCACTGCGCCGCCTTAGCTCAGTCGGTAGAGCGATTCACTCGTAATGAATAGGTCGTCGGTTCGATTCCGACAGGCGGCTCCGGGTCATGTCACCTGTCGGCGGGTTGGAACAGCTCGACCAGGTTTCCTGCGGGGTCGGCGAGCAGGACCTGGCGACCTCCGGGGCCGGAGATCATCTCGCTGCGGAAGGTCACGCCGGCGTGTCGCAGCCTGGCGACCTCGTCATCGAGGTTGTCGAACACCAGATGGATACGGTTTCGACCCGCTTCCTTGGCGTCCCCGGGGGTGGCGCGGGCGCCAGAGCTTGCGGGTCCGGACAGCAGGAGCCGCAGCGGTCCGCGGACGACGTCAGCGAAAGCCGGCGCAGCGCTGTTGTTCACACTGAAGCCCAGGTGCGTCGTGTAGAAGTCGATGCTCGCCTGCACGTCGTCCACGATGTACCGAACACTGGCGTACTGCTCCGTGGTCACGGGCGGAACCTCCTACAGGGTGGTCGGGATCAGGGTGCCCGACTCAGGCGAACAGCTTCCGTCGTCGACCTGTGAGCTGCTGGCCCTTCTTCCGCGCCTTCTTCCGGAGGCGCCTTGCGCCACCGGAGACATCAGGCGGGTCGGGCTTGAGCTTCCGCGCCTTCTTCCGGACGCGCTCTGCGCCGCCGGAGACATCAGGTGCGTCGGGCTTGAGCTTGCGGCCCTTGCGCTGCGTCTCCTTGACGGGATGCGCCACCGCCCGCGGCATCATCAGCCGCACTGACTTGCCGAAGAGCGTCTTCGACAACCGGAACAGCGGGATGCCGAGTGGCAGCAGAATGATGGTCACGCACAGCAGCAGGGACACGAGTCCGAGCAGGCCGGCGAGGATCCAGAGCAACGAACCGAGCAGTCCGCGTAGCAGTCTCATGAGGCCCTCCCTCAATCCCCCGTCCTGATCTCTTACCCGCCCGGCACCAGTGCCACACGCGCCTGAGCCCTGGCCGGCGGTGGCCGGTCTGATGTGGATTTTCGACGGAGGGCCTCAAATGCTGTCCGATTTGGGTCGATATGCCCTACTGTGGAGGGAAGCACCACCGCCCACAGGTCGCCCCCGCATCCGAAGGAAACGTCATGCCGCGTACCGCCCGCCGCTTCGTCGCCGCCACGACCCTGACCCTCGCCGGGCTCGCCGGCTCCCTCGCGCCCGCTTCCGCCGAGGACGCTCCCCCTCCCTGTGACCCCGTCGCCCTGGCGGCGACCGTGCACGCCGCGGCGGCAGATGCCCGCGCCGCCCAGAAGGCGTACACCACCTACACGAGCAAGTCGATGAAGGCGCTGGCTGCCCAGCTCAAGCGTCGCGAGATCCGCGAGGCCAAGGTTGCCGCCGCGCAGGCCAGGGCGGCTGCCGCGAAGGCGCGGGCCGCCGAGTCGCGGTTGCGCGGGCCCAAGGCTGCCGGCACCGTCGCGGTGCGCCAGGCACGCACGGAGGCACGCGCCGCGGCCGCGAAGGCGCGGGTCGAGGCCCACCAGGCCGCCCGGGTCCGCCACGCCGGCAAGGCCAAGCTGCTGGCACTGGTCAAGGCGGAGCGCGCCCGCCTGAAGGCTGCGTGGAACGTCGCGAAGGGCAACCTGGCCGATGCGAAGGCGGCCGCTGCGGCTTGCCAGCCGGCACCGGAGGCTCCCCAGAACTGAGGTCCACCTCGACAGCTCGTCACGCCCCTCTGCGAGGGTGTCGCCCGTGCAGGTGGGGATGACGTTGCCGGTGATGGAGCCCGACCTCGACGCCCGCGTCCTCCACGAGTGGGCGGCCGCGGTCGACACGGGGCCCTTCTCCTCGCTGTGCTTCGGAGAGCGGATGGCCTTCGACAACCCCGAGACGCTGACGCTGCTCGGGTCGGTGGCGGCCTGGACCGAGCGGGTGCGGCTGGTCACCACGGTCGTCGTACCCCAGCTGCACGACCCGGTCATGCTGGCCAAGTCCCTCGCCACCGGTGACCTGCTCAGCAACGGCCGGCTGACCGTCGGCGTCGGTGTCGGTGGCCGTGAGGAGGACTACCGCGCGGTCGGTGTCGACCTGCGCGAGCAGACGATGGCGGAGATGGCCCGACGGGTCACTGTGATGCGTCGTGTCTGGTCGGGCGAGAAGGTCACCGAGGCGATGCGGCCGGTCGGACCCTCGCCCGTCCAGCCCGGCGGCCCGCCGGTCCTGGTCGGCACCATGGGGCAGCGCACGGTGCGCCACGCCGTCGGCCTGGGCCGACGGCCTCGCCGGGGTCACCCTGGATCTCGACCTCGCCGCGGTCGACGACCTGTTCGTCCTGGCGCGCGAGTCGTGGGCGGAGGCCGGCAGGAGCGCGCCGTGGCTGGCGACGTCGTTCTTCTTCGCGCTGGGCGAGGTCGGGCCGGCCCGCGAGCAGGTGCATCGGCACCTGCGCCACTACATGAACTGGCTGCCCGTCGAACTGGTCGACGCGATGGCCCCGGTGACCGGGTTCGCCGGCACCGAGGAGGCCCTGGCCGAGACGCTCGCACGGTTCGCCGCGATCGGGTGCGACGAGGTGCACCTGATCCCGACGTCGTCCGACGTCGGGCAGGTGCACCAGGCCGCCGCGACGTCGCTCACTGGCGGAGTGAGCTCGGACGGCCACAGCGGGCTCAGCGAGCTTGGACTTGATCTTCGCGGTCCTCGAGGTGTTCCTGCCGGTGACCGTGGACGCGATGACGACCAGGACAGCCGCCACCAGGATCGCCACGAGCCAGCGCACCCAGTCGACACCCGAGGTCTCGTCCCCACCGAAGGCGTCGTAGACGTACCAACCGATCAGGACCCCACCGATGCCGCACAGCACGGTGAGCCAGATCGGGATGTTGTCCTTGTCGCCTGGTGCCAGGAACTTGCCGAGCAGGCCGATGATGATGCCCGCGATGATGACGCCGATGACAGTCATGTTGCTCCCTCCCCAGGGATCGTCGCGGTGGTCGCGACTCTGCTGACCACATACCCCAGATGCCGAACCCTCAATCATGGCTTGAGCCTTGACGTGCGTGACGGCAAAACTAGAACCTGTTACATTTTCCGGCATGATTCTGGACCGGTTCAGGGTGGACGGGAAGGTCGCAGTCGTCACCGGGGCCGGGCGCGGCATCGGGGCGGCGACGGCGGTGGCGCTGGCCGAGGCGGGGGCCGACGTGCTGCTCTCCGCGCGCACCGAGGACCAGCTGGTGAAGGTGGCCGAGCAGGTCGAGGCCACGGGCCGGCGGGCGCACGTCGTGCCCGCCAACCTGATGAAGCTGGACTCGGTCGCGGCGCTCGCCGACGCGGCGTACGACGTGCTGGGCCGCCTGGACATCGTGGTGAACAACGTCGGCGGCACCATCCCCAACGCGCTGCTCGACACCGACCCGGAGTACCTCGAGGAGGCGTTCCACTTCAACGTCTCCACCGCCCATGCGCTGACCCGGGCCGCGGTGCCGCACATGCTCGAAGAACGACGGCGGCTCGATCGTGAACATCTCCAGCGTCGTGGGCCGGGTCGCCGGCCGCGGCTACCTGGCCTACGGCACCGCCAAGGCGGCGCTCGCCCACTACACGCGGCTGGCCGCGCAGGACCTCGCTCCCTCGATCCGCGTCAACGCGATCGCGGTCGGCAGCGTGCTGACCAGCGCGCTCGACTACGTGGTCAGCGACGAGTCGATGATGACCCAGATGACCAGCAAGACCCCGCTCGCCCGGATCGGTGAGGCCGAGGACATCGCGGCCGCGGCGCTCTACCTCTCCAGCAGGGCCGGGGGCTTCGTCACCGGCAAGGTGATCGAGGTCGACGGCGGCCTGCAGCAACCCAACCTCGATCTCGGACTGCCAGACCTGGAGGCACAAGGATGAGTGACACCAAGCGCGTCGTCGCGTGGTCGACCGGCACGGTCGGGCGGCACGCCATCGCCGGCATCGACGCCCGCCCCGACCTCGAGCTGGTCGGCTGCTGGGTCTCCAGCGACGAGAAGGTCGGCAAGGACGCCGGGCGTCTCGCCGGGCTCGACCGCGACCTCGGCGTGATCGCGACCAGCGACAAGGAGGAGCTGTTCGCGCTCGAGCCCGACTGTCATCGTGCACACCGCGATGGTCGACGACCGGATCTTCGAGGCCATGGAGGACCTCACCGAGATGGTCGAGCGCGGCATCAACGTGGTCTCCAGCGGGCCGGTGCTGCTCTGCTACCCGGCCGGCCTCGGGCTCGACGAGCTCGTGGACAAGATCGACGCGGCCGGCGAGAAGACCGGCGCCACCCTGCACGTCAACGGCATCGACCCGGGCTGGGCCAACGACGTGCTGCCACTGGCGCTCTCCTCGCTGTCGCAGCGCATCGAGCTGGTGCGGGTCAGCGAGATCGCCGACTACTCGACGTACTACCAGCCCGTGGTGATGCGCGACATCTACGGCTTCGGCCAGCCGATGGACGAGGTGGCCATGCTCTGGCAGCCCGGGATCCTGACGACGGCGTGGGGTCCGGTCGTGCGCCAGATCGCGGCAGGGCTCGACGTCGAGCTGGACCCCGAGCTCGAGGAGATCGTCGAGCGCGTGCCGGCCGACGACGACCTCGAGACCGTCAGCGTCGACATCGCGAAGGGCACGATGGGCGCGGTGCGCTTCCAGGTCGTCGGCAAGGTCGGCGGCGTGCCGCGGGTGATCCTCGACCACGTCACCCGCACCCACGTCGACCAGCAGCCGCAGTGGCCGCAGCCGCCCGAGGGAGGC
The DNA here is from genome assembly GCA_963698945.1 of uncultured Actinomycetota bacterium. Classification (GTDB taxonomy): domain Bacteria; phylum Actinomycetota; class Actinomycetes; order Propionibacteriales; family Nocardioidaceae; genus Marmoricola. The sequence goes on from CAVOST010000012.1 coordinate 15,478, forward strand.
GGTTGCTATCGCGTCGAGATCGAGGGCGAGCCGGTCATGCGGATCGACTTCACCCACCACGGCGCCGACGGCGACCACAACGTCTCCGGGATGATCGTGACCGCGATGCGGCTCGTGAACTCCGTGCACGCCGTCTGCGACGCCCCTGGTGGCTTGGTCTTCGCCAAGGACCTGCCGCCGGTCACCGGAAGAGGACTAGTAGCGTCCGACGCGTGAGCACCGGTCGGGGGGAGTGGACCGAGCCGGGTGCCTACGAGGTCGCTCCGGGCGTGCACCGGCTCCCGCTGCCCCTCCCGATGGACGGCCTGCGCGCCGTCAACGTCTACGTCATCGAGACCGACGACGGGCTCGTGCTCGTGGACGGCGGCTGGGCCGTGCCCGAGTCGCGCCAGGTCTTCGAGTCCTCGCTGCGCCAGATGGGGTACGGCGTCCGCGACATCCGTCGCTTCCTGGTCACCCACATGCATCGCGACCACTACACCCAGGCCTACGTGCTCGGGCAGGAGCTCGATGTCTCCGTCAGCCTCGGGCTCGGCGACAAGGCCACGATGGACCTGATGCACTCCGACGCCCTCGACGGGGACCCCAACCGGGCCCGGCTCGCGATGGCCGGCGCGTCGCACCTGGCCGACGAGTGGCGCTCGCTGATGCCGGCCGAGCGGCCGCCGATGGACGACTACGGGATGCCGGACGAGTGGCTCGACCGCGACCTCGTCGTCGACCTCGGGTCCCGTCGGCTCGACGCGGTGTCGACTCCCGGGCACACCCAGGGGCACTACGTCTTCGCTGACACCGCCGCGTCGCTGCTGTTCGCCGGCGACCACGTGCTGTCGACCATCACGCCCTCCATCGGGTTCGAGCCGGCGTACGTCCAGCAGCCGCTGCGCGACTACCTGTCCTCGCTCGCGAAGGTGCGGGCCATGCCCGACATGCTGCTGCTGCCCGCCCACGGCCCGGTGCTCGAGTCCTCGCACCGCCGCGTCGACGAGCTGGTGGCGCACCACGACGAGCGGCTCGCGCGATCGCGGGCGGCCGTGGACGGCGGTGCGCGCACGGCGTACGAGGTCGCCCAGGAGCTGCCGTGGACCCGTCGCGAGCGGCGGTTCGACGAGCTGCACGCGTTCGACGCGGTGCTGGCCTGCTTCGAGACCCTCGCCCACCTCGAGCTGCTCGCGCTCCGGGGCGACGTGCTGCGCACCGACGGTGAGACAGTGGGGTTCGGACCCCTGCCCGCCCAGGAGCTGACCCCAAGAAGCTGACCCAAGGAGCTGACATGGTCGCACCTCCCGCCCCGCTGTCCGACACCGACAAGGTCCACCTGACCGACGGGGGCCTGGAGACCACCCTGGTCTTCCTCGACGGGCTCGACCTGCCCGACTTCGCCTCCTTCCCCTTGCTCGACGACGAGGCGGGGACCGCGGCGGTCGACCGCTACTTCGAGTCCTACCTCGACCTCGCGGAGCGCAGTGGTGCGGGCTTCGTGCTCGACACGGCGACCTGGCGGGCCAACCCCGACTGGGGCGTTCGGCTGGGGTACGACGCGCACGCGCTGGCCGAGGCCAACCGGCGGGCCGTGGACCACGCCGGCCGGCTCGCGGCCACGCACCCGTCCGTGGACGCGGTGATCGACGGGGTGATCGGTCCGCGCGGCGACGGCTACGTCGTGGGCGAGAGCATGAGCGTCGACCAGGCGGCGAGCTACCACGCCCTCCAGGCGCACGCCTTCGCGGCCGCCGGCGCCCAGATGGTCACCGCGGTGACGATGACCTACGCCAACGAGGCCGCCGGTGTCGTCGAGGCGGCCGGCCAGGTCGGCCTGCCCGTCGTCGTGTCCTTCACCGTCGAGACCGACGGGCGGCTGCCCTCCGGCCAGGGGCTCGGTGACGCCATCCGTGAGGTCGACGAGAGGACGGACGCCGGCGCGGCGTACTTCATGGTCAACTGCGCCCACCCCACCCACTTCGCAGATGTGCTGGCCAACGAGGAGCCATGGGTGGGCCGGGTGCAGGGCATCCGCGCGAACGCCTCGACGATGAGCCACGCCGAGCTCGACGAGGCCGAGGAGCTCGACAGGGGTGACGTGGCCGGCCTGGCCCGCCACTACGCGGAGCTGCAACGGACCCTGCCGGACCTGCGCGTCGCGGGCGGATGCTGCGGCACCGACGTCGAGCACGTCAGCGCCATCGCCAGGGAGCTCGCAGCCCGCTGAAGCGCCCGGCGGTAGGGTGGGGCCGTCCGACAGGGGAGCACCGTCCGGTGCTGAGAGTGCGCGATGGCGCAGACCCTTGAACCTGCTCCGGTTAGCACCGGCGAAGGGAGTCGCATCCGATGGTGCTCGTGCGTGTGAGGTCGCTCCTGATCGTCGCTGGGCTGGTGCTCTCGACGGTGCTCGTCGCGGGCTGCGGGGGAGGCGAGGAGTCCGACTCCAAGACGCTGGTGGTGGCCACCCACGACAGCTGGGCGATGTCCAAGCAGGTGCTGGCGAAGTTCAAGGCCAGGACCGGCATCACCGTGAAGGTGCAGCCGCAGGGTGACGCCGGCGCGCTCACGAACCGGCTGGTGCTGACCAAGGGCTCGCCGGTCGCCGACGGCGTCTACGGCATCGACAACACCTTCGCCACGCGGGCCGTGGACGAGGGCGTCCTCAGCCCGTACGACGCCAAGCTGCCCACCTCGGCCGAGAAGTACGCGCTCGCCGGCGACGGCGCCGACCAGCTGACCCCGATCGACTACGGCGACGTGTGCGTCAACGTCGACGACACCTGGTTCGCGCGCAAGCACCTCGCCCCGCCGCGCACGCTCGACGACCTGACGAAGCCTGCCTACAAGGGCCTGTTCGTGACGCCGGGAGCCACCACCTCGTCGCCGGGCCTGGCCTTCCTGCTGGCCACCATCGCCGCCAAGGGCACCGGCTGGCAGGACTACTGGACGTCGCTCATGGCCAACGGCACCAAGATCGACGCCGGCTGGTCCGACGCCTACGAGGTCGACTTCACGGCGGGCGGCGGCAACGGCACCAGGCCGATCGTGACGTCGTACTCCTCGTCACCGCCGTTCACCATCCCCGAGGGCGGCACCAGGCCGACGACCAGCGCCCTGCTCGACACCTGCTACCGCCAGGTGGAGTACGCCGGGGTGCTCGCCGGCGCCAAGAACCCGGGGGCGATGAAGGAGTTCATCGACTTCATGCTGGAGCGCGACTTCCAGGAGGCGCTGCCCGACAACATGTACGTCTACCCGGTCGACAGCACCGTGCCGCTGCCGAGCGCGTGGGCGAAGTACGCCAAGGTCTCGCCGAAGCCCTACGCCGTCGACCCCGCCGAGGTCACGCAGAACCGCAGCACCTGGCTGCGCCAGTGGCGCGACCTGACCAGCAGATGAGGACCTGGAGCCGGTGGGGGACCGTGGCACTGGCCGCGGTGCCGCTGACCGTGCTGGTGGTGTTCTTCGCCTATCCGGTGGCCGGGATGCTGGCCCGCGGGTTCTGGCCCGACGGGACGTTCTCGCCCCAGGCCGTGCTGGAGGTGCTGGGCCGTCCGCGCATCCACCGCGTGCTCTGGTTCACGGTGTGGTCGGCCGGCCTCGCCACCGCCGTCTCCGTCGTGCTCGGCCTGCCGGTCGCCTACGCCCTGCACCGGTTGCGCTTCCCCGGCCGCGACGTGGTCCGGGCGCTGGTGGTGGTGCCGTTCGTGCTGCCGACCGTCGTGGTCGGCGTGGCCTTCCGGCAGCTGGTCGCCCCCGGCGGGCCGTTGGGCGGCCTCGGCCTCGACGGCACCGCGATCGTCATCGTGGCCGCGCTGGTCTTCTTCAACATCAGCGTGGTGGTCCGGACGGTCGGCTCGTTCTGGGAGGCCCTCGACCCGCGACGGGAGGAGGCGGCCGCGGCGCTCGGGGCGAGCCCCCTCCAGGTGCTGCGGACCGTCACCCTCCCGGCGCTGCTGCCGGGCATCGTCTCGGCCGCGAGCGTGGTCTTCCTCTTCTGCGCCACCGCGTTCGGCGTGGTGCTGACGATGGGCGGGCTGCGCTACTCCAACGTCGAGACGGAGATCTACCTGCTCACCACGCAGGAGCTCGACCTCAGCGCGGCTGCCGCCCTGTCGCTGCTCCAGCTCGCCGTGATCGTCGCCCTGCTCGCGTTGACGGCGCGGGTGCGCGGTGGCGCCGTACCCCTCGACCGGTCGGTGCGGTCCCTGCCCCGACCCGGCCCGCGCGACCTGCCGGTGATGGTGTGGACGGCGGCCGTGCTGCTGTTCCTGATGACGCCGCTGGTCTCGCTCGTGCTGGCCTCGCTGCAGCGCGGCGACACCTGGGGCCTGCAGAACTACCGCGCGCTCAGCACCACCGGGACCCGCAACGCCCTGCTGGTGCCCGTGGGCCAGGCGCTGCGCAACTCGCTGGAGTTCGCCGTGGTCGCGGCCGCGATGGCGCTGGTGCTGGGCGGCATCGTGGCCCTCCTCGTGTCCGGGCGGGCAGGTCGGCTGGCCACGGTCGTCGACGGGCTGTTCATGCTGCCGCTGGGCGTCTCCGCCGTCACCCTCGGCTTCGGGTTCCTGATCACCCTCGACCAGCCCCCGGTCGACCTGCGCAGCTCGATCATGCTCGTCCCGATCGCGCAGGCCCTGGTGGCCCTTCCCCTGGTCGTGCGCACGGTGGCGCCGGTGCTGCGCTCCGTCGACGACCGGCAGCGGCAGGCCGCAGCCTCGCTCGGCGCGGGGCCGGGCCGGGTGCTGCTCACGATCGACCTCCCGGTGGCCTGGCGCCCGCTGCTCGCCGCCGCCGGCTTCGCCTTCGCGGTCTCGCTGGGCGAGTTCGGGGCGACCAGCTTCCTGGCCCGCGAGGACCGGCCCGACGCTGCCCGTCGAGATCTACCGGCTGATCGGGCACCCGGGCGCGGAGAACTTCGGCATGGCCATGGCGGCCTCGGTGGTGCTCGCGCTGACCACGACCGCGGTGATGCTCGCCGTGCAGCGCCTGCGCGTCGGGTCCCTGGGGGCCCTGTGAGTGAAGCTGTGGAGCGGTCTCCAGGTGGCGGACCTCACCATCAGGTACGGCGACATCGCTGCCGTGGACCACGTCGACCTCTGCGTCCCGAAGGGCTCGGTGCTGGCCGTGCTCGGCCCCTCCGGCTGCGGCAAGTCGAGCCTGTTGCGAGCAGTGGCCGGGCTGGAGCGGGCAGCCTCCGGCTCGGTGTCGTACGACGGCCAGGACGTGTCCCGGGTCCCGGTGCACCGGCGCGGCTTCGCGCTGATGTTCCAGGACGGACAGCTCTTCCCCCACCTCGACGTGGGAGCCAACATCGCCTACCCGCTGCGCCTGCGGCGGGTGCGCCAGGGCCCGCGCATGGCCCGGGTCCAGGAACTGCTCACGCTCGTCGGGCTGGAGGGCTACGACGAGCGCCCGGTCGGCACGCTGTCGGGTGGCGAGCGCCAACGCGTGGCCCTGGCGCGGGCGCTGGCCGTCGAGCCGCGCCTGCTGCTGCTCGACGAGCCCCTCAGCGCGCTCGACCGCGGGCTGCGCGAGCGGCTGGCCGTCGACCTCCGGGACATCCTCCGGGCGGCGGGCGTCACGGCGGTGCTGGTGACCCACGACCACGACGAGGCCTTCACGGTGGCCGACCGGATGGCGGTGATGCGAGACGGGAGCATCGTGCAGGACGGCACCCTCGAGCAGGTGTGGGGCCACCCGGCCGACGCCTGGACGGCGCGGTTCCTGGGCTACGCCTCCGTGGTGGAGGGGCCGGCCGCCGCGCGGCTGCGCGAGCTGGCGGCGCCGGACGCGGGGTGGACCTCCGTTGCGCTTCGGCGCTCCGCGCTGCGGGTCACGCCGGACGGCCCACTGGTGGCCACCGTCCGCGAGGCCCGGATGACGCCCGAGCTGCTGCGGCTCGAGCTCGACGTGGCGGGGATCGGCATACTCCCGGGTGTGGCGGGCCGTGGCGACGACGTCCCGGTCGGTGCGCAGGTGCGGCTGGCGCTGGATCTCTCGCGGGTCGCTGTGCTGCCCTGACGACGCGTGGAGTCCGGGCTTCGATTCGGACACTAGAATCCGGGTGTGACGCGCCGGGCCTACGCAGCGATGGTGACCATCGCTGTCTTCATGGGACTCCTGGCCTTCATCGTGAGCCGGGCGGTCGACTATCCCCTGCGTGACCCCGACGGCTTCCTCGGCCCGGCCTGGGTCCGGCTGCCGATGCTGTGTCTCGGCGCCTTCGTCATCGACATCGTCCCGCGCACCCTCTGGCGGGCCAGGGGCAGGTTCCGCCGGCTTCGGCCGGAGGCGCGGCTGCTGGTCCGCGAGCACTGGACCCGCGAGCGGATCACCCTCGTGGTCCTGGGCCTGATCTGCTTCTACGTGACCTACGTCAGCTACCGGAACCTGAAGAACTTCCTGGTCTTCGTCCGAGGGCAGAAGACCTCCGACGGCGACTACGAGCTGCACAAGCTCGACCGCTTCCTGCTGTTCGGCAACGACCCCGGGGTGGTGCTGCACACCCTGCTCGGCACCAGCGTCTCGGCCCAGGTGCTCAGCGTCATCTACCTGTTCTTCCTGCCGATGGTGCCGATCTCGGTGACGGTCTGGCTGGTGTGGTCGCGCAACGTGAGCTTCGGCTACTGGTTCGTGACCGCGCAGTGCATCGCGTGGACCCTCGGCACGGCGAGCTACTACATGATCCCGACGATGGGTCCGAACTTCGCCTTCGAGTGGATCTACCAGGACGTCAACAGCACCGGGGCGGGAGACCTGGTCAACGCCCTCTGGTGGGGTCGCTACAACGTGCGCTTCGACCCGCTCACAAGCGGGGTGCAGTCGGTGGCCGGGTTCGCGTCGCTGCACGTCGCGATCACGCTGCTGATGGCGCTGATCGGGCAGTACACCCTTCGTCACCGCGTCCTCAAGATCATCCTGTGGGTCTACATGGGTCTCACGGTGCTCTCGACGACGTACTTCGGCTGGCACTACATCGCCGACGACATCGCCGGTGCCCTGATCGCCTTCGTGGCCTTCTACCTCGGCGGGATCGCGACGGGACAGAAGTTCGATGCCCACGGGCGACATTCGCACCCGACGACGACCACGAAGGACATCCCGCTGGACACCCAGGAGCGGGTCGATGCCTGAGCTGTCCCTGGGCGACATTCGCACCCGACGACGACCACGAAGGACATCCCGCTGGACACCCAGGAGCGGGTCGATGCCTGAGCTGTCCCTGGGCGACATTCGCACCCGACGACGACCACGAAGGACATCCCGCTGGACACCCAGGAGCGGGTCGATGCCTGAGCTGTCCCTGGGCGACATTCGCACCCGACGACGACCACGAAGGACATCCGCTGGACACCCAGGAGCGGGTCGATGCCGAGCTGTCCCTGGGCGACATTCGCACCCGACGCACCACGACGCCCAGAGCGGATCGACGCCTGAGCCCGGTTTACGGGGTATATGGCGGTACGGATGTCAAGGCGACACGCAGATTACACGCTCGTAATTCAGCGAAAGCTGTTCCGGGTGTGACTCGTGACGCCTAACGTCCTATATGTCGCCCAGCGAGTGGAGCGCTGCGCGGCTGTCGACCGAGAGGCTGCTTTCCCGTGCGTTCTGCCGTCCGTCTGGCCCTGGCAGCCACCACCAGCCTCGCCGTAGGACTCCCTCTCGCCGCGACCTCGAGCGCCGTCGCCGCGCCCAACCCGGACCCGGGAAGGCCGTCGAAGAGCGCCCACCCGCAGCCCTCGGTCCCGAGCCAGGACCAGGTCGAGAAGGCCAAGCAGACCGTCGCCCGGAAGAAGCAGAGCGTCGAGGCCATCGAGGGCCAGCTGGTCGCCGCGCAGGTGCAGATGGAGGCAGCGGCGCAGGCCGCGGAGATCGCCTTCGAGAAGTACAACGGCGCCCGCTGGGAGCTGCACGAGGCCAAGGTCGAGACCCGGCGCGCCCGCGCCGCCTCGGTGAAGGCCGCGACCGACGTCGAGACCGAGCGCGCCGGCATCGTCCAGCTGGTCACCGAGAGCTACCAGAACGGCACCGAGCTCAACGCCGCCACCGCCCTGATGAGCGACGAGGGTCCGCAGGGGCTGATGAACCGCTACGGCGTCGTGCAGAGCGCCGGCGACTCCATGAGGGCCACCTACCAGCGCTTCAAGGCGGCATCGGCCACCGCGAAGGTCTACGCGGGCAAGGCGGCCAAGGCGGAGGAGAAGCAGAAGTCGCTCGCCGCCGAGGCCAGGCAGCTCGCCACCGCCGCGGGCCAGGCCGCCGCCAACGCCGGAGCACTCACCAACCAGATCGCGACGCAGAAGCAGCAGCTGGTGCAGGACCTGGCCAAGGCCGAGGACATCTCGATCGACCTCGCGAAGGACCGCGCCGACGCCCTCGAGGAGATCGCCCGCCAGAAGAAGGCCGAGGCCCAGCGGGCCAAGGAGCAGGCCATCCAGGCCGAGCTGAAGAAGCAGGCGCAAGAGGCGGCCCAGAAGGCAAAGCAGGCCAAGAAGAACCAGCCCAAGAAGACGCGATGGCGACTCCGTCGGCGGCAGCACCAGCCTGCCCCCCGTCACCGCCGCTCCGGTCCCCGTGGCCGACCCGGCGCCGAACCAGTCCGTCAACGTCCGGCGTGCGATCAACTACGCCAAGGCCCAGCTCGGCAAGCCCTACCAGTGGGCGGCGGCCGGGCCCGAACACCTTCGACTGCTCCGGCCTGACCATGCAGGCCTGGGCCAGGGGCGGCAAGCGACTGCCCCACTACTCGGTCGCGCAGTTCGCGCAGAGCACGCCGATCTCGATGCTCGACGCCCGGGCCGGTGACCTGCTCTTCTGGAGCAGCAACGGCAGCCCGAGCGGCATCCACCACGTCGCGCTCTACCTCGGCGGCGGCCAGTTCATCGAGGCCCCGCACACCGGCGCGTTCGTCCGCTACAACTCGATCTACAACTGGTACCCGGACTTCGTCGCCCGACCCTAGAGACGCCGCGTGAGCAGTTACGGCATGGTTGCCCCATGCCCGATCAGCCCGAGTACACGCCGCCCACCGTCGACGTCCCTGCCCTGACCGCTCTGCTCGACGGCCACTACGGCGAGATTCGCCAGATGGTCCGCAAGGAGCTCGCCGGCCACGCCGCCGTGCTCGACCAGGCCGTCGAGCTGCCGCGCGAGGAGTTCCGCGAGCGCGTGCTCGAGCTGATCAGGGAGATGGCCGCCACGGGCTCCTCGGGGCTCGGCTTCCCCACGAAGTACGGCGGCGGCGGTGACATCGGCGCCTCCATCGCGGCCTTCGAGACGCTGGGCTTCGGTGACCTCTCGGTGCTGGTCAAGGTCGGTGTGCAGTTCGGGCTCTTCGGCGGCGCGATCCTGCAGCTGGGCTCGGAGCACCACCACGACGCCTACCTCGCCGACCTGGTCAAGGGCGACCTGATGGGCTGCTTCGCGATGACCGAGCGCGGACACGGCTCGAACGTGCGCGACCTCGGAGACGGTCGCGACGTACGACCCTCGACGCGCGAGTTCGTGATCGACCACTCCCGACGACCAGCGCGCGCAAGGAATAGATCGGCAACGCCGCGCTGCACGCCAGGCGCGCGGTGGTCTTCGCTCAGCTCGAGATCGACTCGGACCAGGCTACGGCGTGCACGCCTGGTGGTCCCCATTCGCGATGCGCAGGGGAAGCACGCTGCCCGGCGTACGGATCGAGGACTGCGGCCACAAGATGGGCCTCAACGGCGTCGACAATGGTCGCCTGTGGTTCGAGGAGGTCCGCGTCCCGCGCTGAAGCCTTGCTCGATCGCTTCGGACGTCGCGAAGACGGAGTACCTACTCGAGCCTCATTCCGAGTACGCCGAAGCGCTTCTTCACCATGCTGGGCATGCTCGTCGGGGGGCGGATCAGCGTCGCGGCGCCGCGCTCTCGGCCAGCAAGGTCGCGACTCACCATCGCGATCAGTACGCCGAGCAACGCCGCCAGTTCGCCCACCGGGCACGACGAGGAGAAGCCGCTGTTCGACTACGTCACGCACCAGCGGCGCTGCTGCCGCGATTGTCGCCAGGCCTACGCCCTCCAGCTTCGCCCAGAACGTCCTGGTGCAGCGAGCTTCGAGCAAGTGCTCCGGTGACCGAGCCCCGGAAGTCAGCGCGGGCGCTGGAGTCACGCGGCCGCCGGCACTCAAGGCGCTCGGCACCTGGCACGCCATCGACACCCTCCAGCAGTGCCGTGAGTGCTGCGGTGGCCAGGCTTACCTCACCGCCAATCGGATCGACGCCCTGCGCACCGACATCGACGTGTTCACCACCTTCGAGGGCGACAACCACGTCCTCATGCAGCTGGTGGCCAAGGGCCTGCTCACCGACTTCTCCTCGAGCTTCAGCGACCTCGACCAGATGGGCATGGTGCGCTTCGTCGCCGGGCTCGCGGTCGACACCGTCGTGGAGCGCACCTCGGTCCACAAGCTGCTCGAGCGGATCAAGGACGTGCTGCCCGGCGGCGACGACAAGTGGGACCAGGAGGCCGGGATCCTCGACCGCGAGTACCAGCTCGCGATGCTGCGGTGGCGCGAGGAGCACATCCTGGGCAGCGTCGCCCGGCGGCTCAAGCGGGGCATGGACCAGGGGATCGACCCCGTCGAGGTGTTCAGCCTGGTGCAGGACCACGTCATCGCGCTCGGCAGGGCGCACGTCGAGCGGCTGGTCCTCGAGGCCTTCGTCGACAAGCTCGAGCCCATGGCCGAGAGCGACAACAAGGTCGCCCTGCAGCTGGTGCTCGACCTGTTCGCGCTCTCGACGATCGAGGCCGACCGGGGCTGGTGGATGGAGCACGGCCGCCTCTCCAGCCAGCGCTCCAAGGCGATCACCCGCGAGGTCGGCGCGCTGTGCCGCCGGCTGCGCCCGATCGCCGAGGACCTGGTCGACGGGTTCGGCGTACCCGAGGAGATGCTGAAGGCCGAGATCCTGCAGGACGCCGGCGCCCGCTGATGCGTCTCCCCGCGGGCATCCCCGGACTCGGCGGGTGGGGCGACGACCCGCTGTGGGGCCACTTCTACGACTGGACCGTCGAGCACCCGCAGGCGGGCCGGCCGTTGTGGCGGGTCGGCATCGGCAGCGACCTCGACCGCCTCTACGCCGCGGCGGCCGAGATCGGCCAGCAGCCCGCAGGGTCCTCGATCCTGGACGTGCCGGTCGGGGGCGGGGTGGCGCTGCGCGGGCTGCGGCGCGGCCAGGGAGTGCGCTACGTCGCCGCCGACATCTCCCAGGCCATGCTCGACCGGACGATGGCCGCTGCCCGCGAGCGCCAGGTCGCCGGCCAGGTCGAGCCCGTGCTCGCCGACGTCGCCGCCCTGCCGTTCGGGAACGACGAGTTCGACATGGTCGTCTCCTTCACCGGGCTGCACTGCTTCCCCGACCCGCACGCGGCGGTGCGCGAGATGGTGCGCGTGCTGCACACCGGTGGTGTGCTCACCGGCAGCGCGCTCCTCAACGACACCGGGCTGCGCTACCTGCCGATGCGCGCCGTCGGCCGGTTCGCCGGCCTGCTCGGCCCCGGCGCCACCGGGACCGACGTACGTCGCTGGCTGAAGGCGTCGGGCCTCGGCGAGATCACCCTGGAGGTGTCGGGCGCGATCGGCTACTTCCGCGGCGTGAAGACCTGACCAGGTGCTGCGTGGCCGACTGGAGCGGTACTGGAGTCGGGCCCAAGAGCCATGGCTGAGGATCTCCGGGACGAAGGGAGATCTCATGTCGAACAGTCGCCTGCTGATGGGCTCGCTTGCCGGGCTGCTCGTCGCCGACCTCGTGGGCGGCCTGCTGGCGGTCGCCTCCGGGGTGAACACGTGGTCGGAGGCGTGGGGCAGCCAGGCGCTGCTCGCGGCTCCGCTGCCGATGATCGTCGCGCAGGTGGTCCTGGCCGTCCTGGCGGTCCGGCTGCACGGCCGCTGGGCGGCCGTCCCCGCCGGCCTGCTGGCCCTGGCCTGCCTCGCGAGCGTGGCGTCCGGGTTCTTCGACGGCGGGCTCGGCAACGAGGAGCTGACACCGGCGTTGTCGGCCTACCAGGTGCTGCTGCTGGCCGTGACCGGCGTGGTCGGTGTCGCAGCGACGGTGCTGGCGGTCAGTGCTTCTCGCCGCTCTCCTGAGCGCGCTTGAAGGACTCGCGCACCTCGGCCTCGGCCTCCGCACGGCCGACCCAGTTGGCGCCGTCGACGGACTTCCCCGGCTCGAGGTCCTTGTAGACCTCGAAGAAGTGCTGGATCTCCAGGCGGTCGAACTTGGAGACGTGGTTGATGTCGCGCAGGTGCTCCAGCCGCGGGTCGGTCTCCGGCACGCAGAGCACCTTGTCGTCGCCGCCGGCCTCGTCTGTCATCCGGAACATGCCGATCGCCCGGCACTTGATCAGGCAGCCCGGGAACGTCGGCTCCTGCAGGAGCACCAGCGCGTCCAGGGGATCGCCGTCGAGGCCGAGGGTGTTCTCGATGAAGCCGTAGTCGGCGGGGTACTGCGTCGAGGTGAACAGGGTCCGGTCGAGCCGGATCCGGCCGGACTCGTGGTCGACCTCGTACTTGTTGCGCTGACCCTTCGGGATCTCCACGAGTACGTCGAACTCCACTGCACTGCCTTCCCGTCGGTTTGCGACCTGATCGTAGTCTCGCGCACGTGGACGACGAAGCGCACCCCGCGACCCCCTGGGTGCTGCGCTGGCTCGCCGAGATCGTCGTCGTGGCGCTGTTGCTCGCGGGGGTGGCGATCGTGGCCTTCGACCTCGACACCCGCTGGTTCGGCGCGGCCGACCCGGTCAACGCCCCTGCGTCGGTGCCCGCCGCCCGAGGGACTGCGCCTGCCCGCCGCCGCTGCTGCCCCGCCGGTCAGCGCGACGCCGCGCGAGGTCACGGCCGACCCCGACCGGGTGGCGGCAGCGATCGGGCCGCTCCTCTCGCGCAAGCGGGTGCTGGGGCGCCACATCGGGGTCCTGGTCACCGACCTCGCCTCCGGGCGTCCGCTGTACCGCGCCGGCACCCCGCTCGTGACTCCGGCGAGCACCACGAAGCTGCTCACCTCGACGGCCGCCCTGGAGTCACTCGGCCCGATGGCCCGCTTCCGCACGACGGCGCGCTGGGACGCGAACGCGCGACGACTGGTGCTCGTCGGTGGCGGCGACCCGTTCCTCGCGCGCAACCCCCAGGACGCACGCACCGGCTACCCCGACAAGGCCGACGTGGTGACGCTCGCGCGTCAGACGGCGCGGGCACTCCGCGCCAAGCACGTGCGCCGGGTGCACCTGGCCTACGACGACTCCTACTTCAGCGGTCCGGCCGTCAACCCGGCCTGGCCGCGCACCTACCTCCCCGAGGGCGTCGTACCCCCCATCAGCGCGCTGTGGGTCGACGAAGGTCATGCGCCCGGCAGCGAGGCCTTCGTGTCCGACCCGGCGGCCGAGGCGGGGCGGGTCTTCGCGGGAGCGCTGCGTGGAGCCGGGATCAAGGTGGCACCCCGCGTGGTGCGGGGCAGCGCCGGGCCCGGACGCCGTCGACGTCGCCGCGGTCCGCAGCCCTCCGGTGGGCCAGATCGTCGAGCGCACCCTCGCGGTCAGCGACAACCAGGCCGCAGAGGTGCTGGCCCGCCACGTCGGGCTGGCGGAGAAGCAGGAGGGGTCGTTCGTGGCCGGCGCCGACGCCGTGCTGGACGTCCTGGACAAGCTGGGGGTCGACGTCTCCGGCGACAAGCTGTACGACGGCAGCGGGCTGTCGCGCCTCGACCGGCTCACCACCGACTCGCTTGCGGGTGTGCTCCGGCTGGCGGCCGGTGACTCGTACCCGGAGCTGCGTGCGGTGCTCACCGGGATGCCGGTGGCCGGCTTCACCGGCTCGCTGACCTACCGGTTCGACAAGGGGCCGACCGAGGCGAGGGGCCGCGTCCGCGCCAAGACGGGGACGCTGACCGGCGTGCACGGACTGGCGGGGCTGGCCGACGATCCGACGGGCGCCCGGATGGCGTTCGTCGTCGTCGCCGACCGGGTCAAGCTGCTGAAGAACCTCGAGGCGCAGACGCTGATCGACCGCGTCGCCGGCGCGCTGGGCGCGTGCAGGTGCGGGGTAGGTTCCTGAGCATGAGCGCTCCGGGACCTTCGATGATCGACTGGGACCTCGCCGTCAGGGTGGGGTCCCGGCTGGTCGGTGAGGGCCCGCAGGTCAGCAGGGCCGAGGCCGTCGCCGCGGTCGAGGAGCTGCGCGAGGGTGCCGAGCGCTCCACGCCGCTGGTGCGGGAGTACACCGGTCTGGTGGCCACCGAGCGGACGGCTCCGGTGCTCGTCGTCGACCGTCCCGGCTGGATCCAGGCCAACGCCGACGGGTTCGCCACGATCATCACCCCCCTGGTCGAGAAGCTGACCTCCGGCAAGGGGGCTCCGGGGCCGCTCGCCGAGGCCATCGGCTCGCGGATCACCGGCGCCGAGCTGGGCGCGATGCTCGGCTTCCTGGGCTCGAAGGTGCTGGGCCAGTTCGACCCCTTCTGGGAGGGACCGGGCGAGCAGGGACGACTGCTCCTGGTGGCGCCGAACATCGTGCACGTGGAGCGCGAGCTGCACGCCGACCCGCACGACTTCCGGCTCTGGGTGTGCCTGCACGAGGAGACCCACCGGGTGCAGTTCACGGCCGTGCCGTGGATGACCGACCACCTCCGCTCGCAGATGGACGACATCATCGGCACGGTGCAGACCGACCCCGCGGAGCTGGCCCGCGACATCTTCTCCAAGATCGGTGACCTGGTGTCGGGCAAGGCGGACGGCAGCCTGCTGGACATGTTCGGCAGTCCCGAGCAGAAGGCGATCATCGAACGGGTCACCGGTGTGATGAGCCTGCTGGAGGGTCACGCCGACGTCGTCATGGACGGAGTCGGTCCCGAGGTGATCCCCTCGGTCGCCCAGATCCGCAAGAAGTTCACCCAGCGGCGCAAGGGCGTCGGCGGCCTCGACAAGCTGCTGCGGCGGCTGCTGGGCCTGGACCAGAAGATGGCGCAGTACCGCGACGGGGCGATCTTCGTGCGTGCTGCCGTCGACAAGGTCGGCATGGAGGGCTTCAACGCCGTGTGGGCGACGCCCGAGAACCTCCCGAGCAAGCAGGAGATCCTCGACCCGTCGCTCTGGATCGCCCGCGTCCACGGGTAGCCCGGTGGCGCTCGATCCCGACAGGGCCGCCACCCGGCTCGCCGTACGACGCTGCCTCGGTCGGGACTGGGGCGACGGGGTCCTGGTCGCGTGCTCGCGGCGGGGCCGACTCGCTGGCACTCCTGGCGGCGTGCGTCTTCGAGGGTCACAAGGCCGGCGTGCGGGTCGTGGGTGCGGTCGTCGACCACGGTCTCCAGCCGGGCTCGGAGGAGCACACGTCGCGGGTGGTCGCGCAGATGGCGGCTCTCGGCGTCGACGAGACCGCGTCCGTGCGGGTGAGCGTCGACCCCGGCCCGGCCGGCGTGGAGGCCGGGGCGCGTGAGGCGCGGTACGCCGCGCTGTCCCAGCTCGCCGGCCGCTTCGGACTGTCGGTGGTGCTCGGTCACACCCAGGACGACCAGGCCGAGACCGTGCTGCTCGGACTGGCGCGGGGCTCCGGGGGCCGCTCGCTGCAGGGGATGCGGCGCAGCTTCTCGGTCGGCGGACCGTTGTTCCTCCGGCCCTTCCTCGACCTCACGCGCGAGCAGACCGAGGCCGCCTGTCGCGCGGACGGCATCGAGTGGTGGTCGGACCCCCAGAACGACGACCCCCGCTTCCTCCGTTCGCGAGTGCGCCATGCCGTGATGCCGTCACTCGAGCGGGAGCTGGGGCCGGGGATCGCGCAGGCGCTGGCCCGGACGGGGGAGCAGCTGCGCGAGGACATGGACCTCGTCGAGCAGCACGAGCTGGCGGCGTACGAGCGGTCCCGGCTGCCGGACGGCATCGACATGGACAAGATCGGCGACGCGGGGCCGGCGATCCGCAGTCGTTGTGCCCGCCGCGCGGCGATCGACGCCGGCGCGATCGCCTCCGAGCTCACCCGCGACCACGTCCTGGCGGTGCTCGCCCTCCTCGGCAACCACGGGGAGAAGCAGGTCCAGCTCCCCGGCCACGTCACCGCCTCCGCCGACGGCGAGGTGCTGCGTTCCGCCGTACCAATTCCGGGTAGTCCGAGGCCGAAAGCACCAATTACCGGCCAGTAAGGGTGCTTTCAGCCTCGGAGTACCCGGAATTGCAGATGGCGTTTTCCGGGGTCAGATCGCGTCGGCGAGGAGGGTGAGGGTGGCCTCGCGGGCGGGGGCACGGTCGGCGGGGGTGCCTTCGTGGGCGCCGGCGACCGGGTGGAGCATCACCTCGTCGACGGCGTACGTCGAGGCGAGCTCGCGCACCTGCTTGGCGGCCGAGGACGGGTCGCCGACCACCCAGCGCGCCAGCATCGACTCGGCCAGGTCGCGGTGCTCGGGCGGCAGCGGGTCGGCGAGTGCCTCCTCGACGAGCAGCTGGGGGTGCAGCGGGGCGCCGGTGCGCAGGGCCACCATGGAGTGCAGGTTGGGCAGCACCAGCCGGTCGGCCTCCTCCTGGGTCGGCGCCACGACCGCGTTGACGGTCAGGAAGGTCCGGGGGGAGGACAGCTGCTCCGAGGGCTGGAACTGCGATCGGTACAGCTCCAGCGCCTCGGCGGTCCCGCGACCGGAGAAGTGGTGGGCGAAGACGTAGGGCAGCCCGCGCTCGGCCGCCAGCCGCGCCGAGTAGTCCGACGAGCCGAGCAGCCACACCGGCGGGCGGGGCCAGGGCGTGCGGGGTGGCGCTGAGCGCGTGCATCCGGCCGCCGACCTGCAGGCCCACCCCGCCGGGGCTCATCATCGAGATCACGTTGTCGACGTACGACGGGAACTGCGCGACCGCCTCGTCGGAGACGCCGCCCGCGCCGTGCCGCAGCGCCCACGAGGTCACCGGGTCGGTGCCCGGGCGCACGCCCGATGCCGAGGTCGATGCGCCCGGGGTGGGCGGCCTCGAGCAGGGCGAACTGCTCGGCCACCACCAGCGGGGCGTGGTTCGGCAGCATCACGCCACCCGAGCCGACCCGGATGCGCGAGGTGGCGGCGGCGACCATCGCGACGAGCACCGGCGGGTTGGTGGCCGCGACGGCCGGCATGTTGTGGTGCTCGGCCAGCCAGTAGCGCTCGAAGCCGAGCTCGTCGGCGACCTGCGCCAGCCGTCGCGTCGCCGCCAGGGCATCGCCGGTGGTCTGGTCGCTGCGCACCGGGACGAGGTCGAGGACGGAGAGCAACATGTGAGCCCCAACGCCCGTTCGAGCAGTTGTCTTCCGTGTGACACGCTGTGTTCCATGGACGCAGCCGACGTCGACGGTGACCTGGTCGAGATCCTGTTCACCGAGGCCCAGATCCAGGGACGGATCGCCGAGCTGGCCAAGCAGATCGAGGCCGACTACGAGGGCGAGGAGCTGCTCATCGTCGGCGTCCTGCGCGGCGCGGTGATGGTCATGGCCGACATGGCCAGGGCGTTCGGGCGGCACGTCGAGATGGACTGGATGGCCGTCTCGTCGTACGGCTCGGGCACCAAGAGCTCCGGCGTCGTCCGCATCCTCAAGGACCTCGACACCGACATCAGCGGGCGTCACGTGCTGATCGTCGACGAGATCATCGACACCGGCCTGACGCTCAGCTGGCTGATGGCGAACCTGGCCTCGCGCAGCGCGGCCTCGGTGGAGATCTGCACCCTCCTGCGCAAGCCCGAGGCGCTGCAGATGCAGGTCGACATCAAGTACGTCGGCTGGGACATCCCCAATGAATTCGTGGTCGGCTACGGCCTCGACTACAACGAGAAGTACCGCAACCTCCGCGACATCGGGACGCTGGCGCCGCACGTCTACTCCTGAGGTGGGAGGTACGTCGGCTGGGACGCTGCGCCCGTCTCCCTGGTAATCGAGATTCGTGGTCGGCTACGGCCTCGACTACAACGAGAAGTACCGCAACCTCCGCGACATCGGGACCCTGGCGCCGCACGTCTACTCCTAGGACCGGGCAGCCGCCTGTGGAGTGACCTGAGAGTATGACGCCGTGAAGAAGTTCCTCCGCAGCCCCTGGGTGTGGATCGTCGTCGCGGCTCTCGGCGTGCTCCTGGCCCTGCAGTACCTCGTGCCCAACGGGGGCTACAAGGAGATCAACACCTCCACGATGGTCAGCCAGATCCAGAGCGGCGACGTCAAGGAGGTCACGTTCAAGGACGGCGGGAACCAGCAGATCCTCGCCACCCTCGACAACGGCGACAAGGTCATCAGCACCTGGGTGACCGGTCAGCAGCGCTCGCTCGTGCGGCAGGTCCAGGTCGCGGTCAACGAGGGCAAGATCGAGAAGTACAACGTCGAGAACCCCAAGCCCAGCATCCTCGGCTCGCTCCTGGCCACGATCCTGCCGCTGATCTTCATCGTGGTGCTGTTCCTGTTCCTGATGAACCAGGTCCAGGGCGGCGGCGGACGCGTCATGCAGTTCGCCAAGTCCAAGGCCAAGCTGATCAGCAAGGACATGCCCAAGACCACCTTCGCCGACGTCGCCGGCTGCGAGGAGGCGATCGAGGAGCTCGGCGAGATCAAGGAGTTCCTCCAGGAGCCGGCGAAGTTCCAGGCGGTCGGGGCCAAGATCCCCAAGGGCGTGCTGCTCTACGGCCAGCCCGGCACCGGCAAGACCCTGCTGGCCCGCGCGGTCGCGGGTGAGGCGGGGGTGCCGTTCTACTCGATCTCCGGCTCCGACTTCGTCGAGATGTTCGTGGGCGTCGGCGCCAGCCGCGTCCGCGACCTGTTCGAGCAGGCCAAGGAGAACGCGCCGGCGATCGTCTTCATCGACGAGATCGACGCCGTCGGGCGCCACCGCGGCGCCGGCATGGGTGGCGGCCACGACGAGCGCGAGCAGACCCTCAACCAGCTGCTCGTCGAGATGGACGGCTTCGACGTCCGTGGCGGGGTCATCCTGATCGCGGCCACCAACCGCCCCGACATCCTCGACCCGGCGCTGCTGCGCCCCGGCCGCTTCGACCGGCAGATCTCGGTCGACGCCCCCGACCTCAACGGCCGCGAGCAGATCCTGACCGTGCACGCGCGCGGCAAGCCGATGGCGCCCGACGTCGACCTCGTGTCCGTGGCCCGTCGTACGCCGGGGTTCACCGGTGCCGACCTGGCCAACGTGCTCAACGAGGCGGCGCTGCTGACCGCGCGTGAGAACAAGAAGCTCATCGACAACTACGCCCTCGACGAGGCGATCGACCGGGTCATTGCGGGGCCGCAGAAGCGCACCCGCCTGATGAGCGAGAAGGAGAAGCTGCTCACCGCCTACCACGAGGGCGGCCACGCGCTTGTGGCAGCCGCGATGCCGGGCAGCGACCCGGTGCACAAGGTGACGATCCTGCCGCGCGGCCGGGCGCTGGGCTACACGATGGTGCTGCCCGACGAGGACAAGTACTCCCAGACCCGGAGCGAGATGCTCGACAAGCTGGCCTACATGATGGGCGGGATGGCCGCCGAGGAGCTGATCTTCCACGACGTCACCTCCGGTGCCGGCAACGACATCGAGAAGGCCACCCATCTCGCGCGAGCGATGGTGACCCAGTTCGGGATGAGCCAGAGGGTCGGCGCCATCAAGCTGGGCGAGAACAACGCCGAGCCGTTCCTGGGCCGCGACATGGGCCACCAGCGCAACTACTCCGAGGAAGTCGCCGGGGTGATCGACGACGAGATCAAGAACCTGATCTCCGGCGCCCAGCAGGAGGCCCACGACGTCCTCGCCCAGAACCGCGACGTGCTGGACTCCCTCGTGCTGGCGCTGATGGAGAAGGAGACCCTCGACAAGCAGCAGGTCGCCGACATCTTCACGGCACTGCAGCGACGTCCGGCGCGCCCCGCGTGGACCGGCTCGCCCGACCGGTCGCCCTCGGACGTGCCGCCGGTCGAGATCCCCGAGAAGGTCAGGGTGGCGGCCGCTGCCGGCCCCCTGGCCGAGGAGGAGGAGGGCGCGGTCGTGATCACGCCTCCCGGATCCGGTGGCGACATCCACGGCAGCCTCGACCCCGGTGCGAGCCCGCCCAGCCGTCCGGGTCCGGGCAGCAACGGGACCTCCCCGTGAGCCTGAACCGCGTGGGCGAGCCCGACGCCGGGCTGGACGCGATCGCACCGTTCGACTTCGACCGTGCCGAGGCCGCGGTCCGCGAGCTGCTGATCGCCATCGGCGAGAACCCGGAGCGCGACGGGCTGCGCGACACCCCCGCGCGGGTGGCGCGTGCCTACGCGGAGCTGACCGCCGGCCTGCACCAGCAGCCCGAAGAGGTGCTGGCCACGGTCTTCGACATCGGCCACGACGAGATGGTGCTGGTGCGTGACATCGAGCTGTGGTCGATGTGCGAGCACCACCTGGTCCCGTTCACCGGTGTCGCCCACGTCGGCTACATCCCCAACGAGGACGGCCGGATCACCGGGCTCTCCAAGCTGGCCCGGCTGGTCGACGTCTACGCCAAGCGCCCGCAGGTGCAGGAGCGGCTGACCACCCAGATCGCCGACGCCCTGGTCGAGATCCTCGAGCCCCGCGGCGTGATCGTGGTGATCGATGCCGAGCACCTCTGCATGACCATGCGGGGGGTCCGCAAGGCCGGCGCCCGCACCATCACCTCCGCGGTCCGGGGCATCATGCACCGGGCTCCCACCCGCGCAGAGGCGATGTCGCTGATCAACGCGGCCCGCCGCTAGGCCCACATGACGGGGCGGCTGGAGCTCGGGGCGTGGCACGCCGGACTGCCGCGTCTCGGCCGGCCGGTCGTGATGGGCGTCGTCAACGTCACCCCCGACTCCTTCTCCGACGGCGGGAAGTACGAGACCACCGACCGGGCCGTGGCCCATGCCATGTCGCTGCGCGAGGAGGGCGCCGACCTGCTCGACATCGGCGGGGAGTCGACGCGGCCGGGCGCCACCCGCCCGCTCGTCGCCGAGGAGCTCGGCAGGGTCGTCCCGGTGATCCGGGCGCTGGCCGCCGAGGGGGTGCCGGTGTCCGTCGACACGATGCGCTCCGAGGTCGCAGCGGCGGCGCTGGAGGCCGGAGCGGTCATGGTCAACGACGTCTCCGGCGGGCTGGCCGACCCGCGGATCCTGGAGGTCACGGCCGGTCACGGCGCGGCGTTCGTGGCGATGCACTGGCGCGGCCACTCCGAGGTGATGCAGCAGCACGCGTCGTACGACGACGTGCTGGGCGAGGTCCGCGCCGAGCTCGGGCAGCGGCTGGAGGAGGCGCTGGCGGCGGGTGTCGCGCAGGACCGCCTCGTGGTCGACCCCGGACTGGGGTTCGCCAAGACCGCCGACGCACAACTGGGAGCTCCTCGGGCGGCTGCCCGAGCTGGCCACGCTCGGGGTGCCCGTGCTGGTCGGTTCCAGCCGCAAGTCCTTCCTCGGCACGCTGCTGGCCGCGGCGGACGGCACCCCGCGTCCGGTGTGGGACCGCGAGGACGCCGGTGTGGCGTTGACCACGATCGCGGCCGTGCAGCACGTCTGGGGAGTGCGCGTCCACGCGGTCCGCGGCAGCGTGGACGCCATCAAGGTGGTCGCCAGGTGGCTGGACGCCGCCGGTAGCCTCGACGCACCATGAATCGCCCCGCCCCGCCCGCTCAGGGCACCGACCGCCTCGCCCTGCGGGGGCTCAGCTTCCGCGGCCACCACGGTGTCTTCGACTTCGAGCGCCGCGAGGGGCAGGAGTTCATCGTGGACGTGGTGCTCGGGATCGACTCGGCGACCTCTGCTGAGACAGACGATTTGCGCGACACGGTCGACTACGGAACGCTCGTGGACCAGATCAGGCAGGCCGTGGAGAGTGATCCCGTGGACCTGATCGAGACCCTCGCCCAGCGCCTCGCGGACGTCTGTCTCTCGCATGCGGAGGTGTTCGACGTGGAGGTGACCGTGCACAAGCCCCACGCCCCGATCGAGGTGCCGTTCGAGGACGTCGCCCTGACCATTCAGCGGAGCCGACCATGACCGAAACTCCCAACCCCAACATCGTGGACACCGACACGATCACCGGCGAGATGCACCCCATCCGCCGGGCCGTGATCTCGATCGGGTCCAACCTCGGCGAGCGCCGCGCGAACCTGCAGGGGGCCGTCGACTCGCTGGCCGACACCCCCGAGGTGTGGGTGACCTCGGTCTCCCCGGTCTACGAGACCGACCCCGTCGACGCTCCCGCCGACTCGCGCGACTACCTCAACGCGGTGGTGCTGCTCGACACCACTCTCTCGGCGCGCACGCTGCTGGAGCGCGGCCACGCGATCGAGGCCGCCTACGGCCGCGAGCGCGGGTCCGAGAGCGAGGCGAACTCGCCGCGCACCCTGGACGTGGACCTGATCGTGGTCGGCGACCGTCGGGCCGACGAGGCCGACCTCCAGCTGCCCCACCCACGGGCGCACGAGCGGGGTTTCGTGCTGGTGCCCTGGCTCGACCTGGAACCGGAGGCCGAGCTGCCCGGCGCCGGACCGGTCTCGGAGCTGGTCGAGAAGACCGGCCGTGACGGCGTCCGCCTCCGCGAGGACATCGAGCTCGAGTTCCACTAGTGATCACCGGCCGCTCGCAACAGGATCCCGACCAGGGGGGTGAGGAGCCGGAGGAGCCGGAGCGCCCCGAGGGAACCGTCCGGATCACCGGTCCCGGACCGCTCGTGACCTTCGGGGTCGTGGGCCTCGTGTGCGGCTGGTCGTTGCGGCCGTTGTCGTTGCGGCTGGGCTTCCTGGAGCCCTCGGTGCCGATCGCCTCGATCGCGGCGCTGTTCTTCGTGGCGGCCATCGTGGGCGGCTCGGCGTACCTCACCCGGCGGGTGGTACGACGCGACCGCTCCTCGCTGTCCCACCACCAGGCCGTGAACCGGCTGGTGCTCGGGAAGGCCTGTGCGCTGGCCGGTGCGCTCATCGCGGGTGGCTACCTCGGCTACGCGCTCAGCCAGCTCGGTGTGGGGGAGCCGGCGGCCGACGACCGGCTGTGGCGCTCGCTGGTGGCGGCCGCCGCGGGCCTCGCCATCTGCGGCGCCGCCCTGCTGCTCGAGCTCGCGTGTCGCGTCCCGCCGGAGGACGGCTAGGAACCTACGCTTCGCTCATGGCAGCAGCGGGCTCTTCCCCTCGCCCCACTCGTGCCCGGAACCGACGCAGGCAGCGCAGCGTGCGGGTCACCGTCGCGGTCTCGTTGCTCGGAGCCGCGACCGGGCTGGTCGTGGTGGCGCTCCCCACCCGGTCGGTGCTCTGGCTCAGCCTCGCGGCCGTGTCCGCGATCGTGCTGTCGTGGGCGGCGCTGCGGATGATGTGGACCGAGGTGCTGCAGTCGCGCCGGGTCAACGCCGCCGACCGCTCCGCTGCCGCCGCGGCCTACCGGACCCTGTTCACCGCCCGCGTGGCCGAGCACGCCGAGTTCACCACCGCCATGACCGAGCGGCTGGCCGAGGCTCACCTCGCCCGGCGTGAGCTGGAGGGCGAGGTGACCCTGCAGGAGAACCGGGCTGCGCAGGCCGAGACGCGTGCCCAGGAGCTCGAGCACCTGCTGGCCGTGCGCGAGGCGGAGGACGCCGACGAGCTGGCCACGTGGGAGGAGTCGTCTCGCCCCACCCGCCCCCGCCTGGTCAAGGAAGCCTGACCATCTAGTCTCACGGGCGATGCGCGCTCGGCCCCTACTTCTGCTCCTGCTGCTCCTCCTCGTGGCGACAGCTTGCGGCTCGAGCGGGCCCGACCGGACCGCCGCGGGACCGAGGGTGGTCGTCGTCGGCCAGAGCTTCACCGAGGCCGACGTCGTGAGCGAGCTCTACCGGGCCCTGCTCGACGAGGCCGGCTTCACCACCACGGTGAGGTCGATCGGCGACCGGGACCTGTACCTCGACCCCCTCGAGAAGGGGAAGGTGCAGGTGGCGGGGGACTACCTGTCCGCCACGACCGAGGCACTCAACCACCGCGCGGGTGGTGACGCCGCCGTGCCCGTCTCCTCTCCCGACGTCGCGGTCACGCTGCGGCAGCTGGGCCGCCTGGGTGGACAGGTGGGTCTGACTCCTCTCACGCCGAGCCGCGCGGAGGTGAAGACCGGGTACGCCGTCACCAGGGACTTCGCCTCGCAGCACGGGTTGCGGACGCTGAGCGACCTCGGGCGTCAGGGGCTGCCCGTGTCGCTGGCGGCGGGGCCGGACTGTGCCGAGCGCCCGGACTGTGCCGCCGGGCTGGAGAACGTCTACGGGATCAAGCTGGTCAAGGTCGAGCCGCTCGGCTCGGGCACCGCCGAGACCAAGTCGGCGCTGCTGCGGGGGAAGGTCCAGCTGGGGCAGGTCGGCACGACCGACGCGCAGATCGACCACGACCTCGTGCTCCTCGAGGACGACCGGCGGCTGCAGAACGCCGAGAACGTCGTACCCCTGGTCAACAAGGCGTGGCTGGCCGACCACGAGCAGGCACGCTCCGCGCTGGACCGCCTGGCCAAGGTGCTGACGACGGCGGACCTGCGGACCATGACCGCACTCGTCAACAGTGGTCAGGAGTCGGCCCGCCAGGCCGCGCGGGACTACCTGCGCCGCAAGCAGCTGACCTGACTACCCGGTCCGGCGTACGGCGGCCACGTGGTCGCACAGGCCGGTGACGCTCTCCTCGGCCATCACGAGGTCGTTGGTGAGGTCGCGGTCGTGCATGTTCGGCGCGCCGCCGTCGCGCTCGTCCAGCCAGGCCAGGGCAGCCGCGAGCGGGGCGGGGTGCGAGCCCTGCATCCGCAGGCACCGCAGGGCCGCCACGAGCTCGGCCGCGAGCACCGCGCGGAAGCGGGAGACCGCCCCGAGCGCCTGCTGGGCCGCCAGCGTGGCGAAGGAGGCGTCCTCCTCGACGCCGCGCGAGAGCGTCACCACCTGGGTCCCTGCCGGTGTCGCGAGCGCCCGCAGCTCGGCCAGCGCCGAGGCGGCGCTGTACTCGACGATCATCACTCCGGAGGCAGCCGGCGTCCCGTCGCCGAGGAACGGGTTCATCCCGGTGTACGACGGCTCGGCGAGCATCGTCAGCCGCGCCAGGCTTAGCTGGGCCGACTGGGCCAGGGCGAGCACGAGCGCGTCGAAGGACTGCACCAGGTAGGCCGCGTGGAAGGCCCCGTGGTGGGCCACCCCCAGCCGCGGGGAGACGATCGGGTTCTCCGACGGCGAGTTGACCATGGCCGTGACGACCTGCTCCGCGAAACCCAGGCGGTCCATCAGCGCCCCGTGCACCTGCGGGAAGGTGCGCAGCCCGAAGGGGTCCTGGATCCGCGCGGGGGCGGCTGCTGCCGCGGTGTCGACGAGGTCCCGCATGGTCCGGCAGACCAGCTGCGAGCCGGGGAAGGGGGTGGCCACCTCCACGGCCGGGTCGAAGGCCTCCGGGTTCCCGTGGACCGCCGCGAAGCCCATGGCGGCCACCACCATCGCGCTCCGGGCCAACTGGTCGAGGTCGGCGACCGCCAGGGCAGCGTCGGCGAGGACGGCGGCGTTGCTCGACATGAAGGTCAGCGCGTCCCCGGCGCCGAACCGCACCGTCTGCTGCAGGGTGGGCTCGCTGGCGCGCTCGCCGCAGAGGACGAGCGCCGTGGTGGCCAGTGCCGCCAAGTCCGCCGTGCCGACGCTGCCTCCCTCGCGGACAGGTGGCAGCGCGTCCTCGACGAGCATCTCGGCCAGGGCGTCCACGACGTCCGGGCTGATGCCGTTGCCGTCGGCAGCCAGCTGGTTGAGGCGGATGACGAGCATCGCGCGCACCCGCTCGGCCGAGCGCAACGCCCCGGAGCTCGTGGCGTGCGAGCGGAGCAGCTCCAGGGCCATGCGAGTCGGGCTCGACCACGATCTTGTCGCGGTTGCCGCCGACGCCGGTGGAGCGGCCGTAGATCCAGCGCTCGGCGGCGACCTCTTCCGCATAGGCATAGGAAGCCGCCACTCGCTCGCGGGCGGCCGGGTCGACCCCGACCGGCGCCCTTCGGCGGGCCACGGCCACCACGTCGTCGAGCGTCAGGTTGGTCCCGTCGAGGCTGAGGGGCTGGGGGGTGGCCACGCGTGCCATAGTCTCAGTCTCAACCTGTGGAAACCCGCTGCTGCCCAGTGGCAGTATCGCCCAGAGTGGCGCTCGGAGGGGGTGTCGAACCTTGGTCTCACAGCTGCGTGAGGGAGCACGTCCCGCGCTGGTCGCCAGCGGCCGGGTCAGCTCGACGCGCACGGTCGAGCGAGCGCTCACGCTGCTCTCCGAGGTCTGCTCCGGAGACGCGGTCAGCCTCACCACCTGTGCCCGGCACACCGGCCTGCCGCCGAGCACCGCGCTGCGCCTGCTGCGCACCCTCGAGGCGGCCGGCTTCGTGACCCGCGACGACGACAACAGCTTCCGGGCCGGGCCGACCATGATCCAGCTCGGCGCGACCGCGGTCGGGCGCCATGAGCTGGCCCGTCTGGCGGCGCCCGCACTGGACCGCATCGGGGCTCGCACGAGCGAGTCGGCC
Organism: uncultured Actinomycetota bacterium; assembly: GCA_963698945.1. Lineage (GTDB taxonomy): Bacteria > Actinomycetota > Actinomycetes > Propionibacteriales > Nocardioidaceae > Marmoricola. The sequence continues at coordinate 41,930 of CAVOST010000012.1, forward strand.
TACCTCTCGATCCGCGGCGTCAACGAGACGGCCGTCTACATCGCCGTCGTCGAGGGCACCCACGCCGTGCGGCACACGAGCTGGGTGGGCCGGGCCGTGCCGATGCGCGGGCTCGCGGTCGGACAGGTGCTGGAGGGTCACGTCGGGCCGAATGGGTACGTCGCCGGACGTGACCGGGAGGAGCCCGACGTGACAGCGATCGTGGCGCCGGTGCGCTATGCCGGCGGGGTCGCCGCCGCAGTGAGCGTCATCGGGCCGACGTACCGCATCGACGAGACCACCATGCACGACTACGGCCGGATCGTGGCCGCAGAGGCAGCCGGGCTGAGCCGCTTGCTCGGGGCCCACCCGCGCAGGCGAGGAGTCGAGACCGTGATCCGCTTCGACCACGCGACCAAGCGCTACCCCGACGGCACCGTCGCCGTCGACGACCTCGAGCTCGAGGCACCCACCGGCAAGATCACCGTGCTCGTCGGGCCGTCGGGCTGCGGCAAGACCACCTCGCTGCGGATGATCAACCGAATGATCGAGCCCACCGAGGGTCGGATCTGGCTCGACGACACCGACACCGCGAGCATGCCGGCCCACGAGCTGCGTAGGCAGATCGGCTACGTGATCCAGCACGCAGGGTTGTTCCCCCATCGCACCATCGTCGACAACGTCGCGACGGTGCCCTTCCTGCTGGGCACCGGAAAGTCCGAGGCCAGGGCACGTGCGATGGAGCTCATCGAGCGCGTCGGTCTCGACCCGGCGTTCGCCAAGCGGTACCCCGCGCAGCTCTCCGGGGGCCAGCAGCAGCGCGTGGGTGTGGCCCGGGCGCTCGCCGCCGACCCGCCGGTGATGCTGATGGACGAGCCGTTCTCCGCCGTCGACCCGGTGGTCCGCGAGCAGCTGCAGGACGAGTTCCTGCGGCTCCAGGGCGACCTGGGCAAGACGATCGTCTTCGTCACCCACGACATCGACGAGGCGATCAAGCTCGGCGACCAGGTGGCCGTCCTCCGCGTCGGCGGCAAGCTGGCGCAGCTCGCCACCCCGGCCGAGCTGCTCGTCGCGGCCGGTCGACGCCTTCGTCGCCGGCTTCGTCGGTCGCGACCGCGGCTACCGCGCGCTCGGCTTCGCCGAGACCTCGTCGCTGCCGACGCACGAGGAGGCCACGGTCAAGCTCGGGGACCCGCTGCCGAACGGCGACGAGCCGGTGCTCGTGGTCAACGACGGCGCCGAGCCGCAGGGCTGGGTGCGGGGTCACCAGGAGACGGGCGGCGGCAAGGTCTCCGAGGACCACCTGCTGCGCGGCGGCACGCTGGCCAGGCAGGGTGGCAGCTTGCGCGCCGCCCTCGACGCGTGCCTGTCCTCGCCATCCGGTCGCGGTGTCGTGGTCGACGAAGGAGGGCGCCTCCTCGGATCGGTGACGGCGCGCGAGGTCCTCGACCTGATCGAGAAGCAGGCGAGCACCACGTGAGCGTGTTCCCGCTCGACAGCGCGAGCTCGTCCCCGGCGCACTTCTGGGGCTACTTCCTGGACCACCAGCAGACTGTCCTCGGCTGGTTTTGGGACCACACCTGGCTCTCGATCCTGCCCGTGGTGGCCGGCCTGCTGTTCGCGTTGCCGCTCGGCTGGCTGGCCCGCCGCTACGCCTGGGTCTACCCGCCGATGATGTCGGTGACCGGCCTGCTCTACACCGTCCCGTCCATCGCCCTGTTCGTGCTGATCCCGCCCCTGTTCGGCTTCGACGACCCGCTCACGCCGTGGCAGGTGCCGATCGCGCTCACCTTCTACTCCACGGCCCTGCTCGTGCGGGTCGTGGCCGACGGGCTGGGCGCCGTACCGGACGACACGGTGCAGGCCGCCACCGCGCTGGGCTACCGCGCCGGAGGGCGGTTCTTCCGCGTCGAGCTGCCGATCGCCGTGCCGGTGATCACCGCCGGGCTGCGGGTGGCGATCGTGGCCAACGTCAGCCTGGTCGCGGTGGCGGGCACGATCGGACAGGACAACCTCGGCCGGCTCTTCGACGAGGGCTTCAAGCTGTCCACGGACACCCCGTACTACCCGCCCATCGTGCTGGGCATCCTGCTGTGCCTGCTCCTCGCGCTGGTGCTCGACGTGCTGGTGCAGTGGCTCAGCCGGATGATGACTCCCTGGCGACGGGCGGTCCAATCATGAGCACCCCACGAACTCGCGCCGGTGGCTCGCAGCGCTCGCGGCGGGCACGACTCCGCGGGGACCCCGCATGACCGGCGACGTCTTCCAGTGGCTGACCGATCCCGCCCACTGGCAGAGCACCAACTTCGACACCGGCATCTGGGACCAGCTGCTGGCGCACATCGGCTACTGCCTGGTCGCGCTGGCCATCGGTCTGGTGATCGCGCTGCCGCTCGGCCTGTGGATCGGCCACTCCGGCCGGGCGACGTGGATGGTCAGCAGCACCAACGCGCTCCGCGCGCTGCCCACCGTGGGCATCCTGGTGCTGCTCGTCGTGATCATCGCGCCGCACTACTACGGCCCCACCAACAAGGGCTACCTCATCCCCACCGAGATCGTGCTGGTGCTGCTCGCCGTCCCGCCCATCCTGTCCAACACCTACGCCGGCGTGCAGAACGTCTCCCCGGCCGTGCGCGACGCGGCGTTCGGGATGGGGATGACCAACCGGCAGGTGCTCTACCGCGTCGAGCTGCCCAACGCGTTGCCGCTGATCTTCTCGGGCTTCCGCTCGGCCACCCTCCAGGTGATCGCGACGGCCACGATCGCGGCGTACGTCACCCTCGGCGGGCTCGGGCGGTTCATCTACGACGGCCTGGCCCAGCAGGACTATCCCCAGATGATCAGCGGCGGCCTGCTCGTGGCCCTGCTGGCGCTGTTCGCCGACCTGTTGCTCGCACTCGTCCAGCGCTACACCGTCTCGCCCGGCATCACCGGGAGGACGGCAGGAACACGAAGGCGACAGAAGGGAGTCGACTCGCGCGCCGCCATCGTCACCGAAGAGCTCGCATCCGAGAGCATCTGACTCCACGCCCCACCAAGACCACTGCCCCATCCCAACAGGAGAGAACACGATGAATCGCAAGATCCTCGCGACCACCCCCGTCGTTGCGCTCGCCACGGCGCTGTCCCTCGGCCTCAGTGCCTGCGGAAGCGACTCCGACAGCTCCAGCGACAGCTCGAGCAGCGGCAGCAAGACGATCGCCGAGCAGATGACCTTCGGTGGTCCGCCCGAGTTCAAGACCCGCGCCGACGGCATCCCCGGGCTGAAGAAGAACTACGGCGTCGAGTTCGGCAAGTACACCGTGACCGACGCCGGTGGCCCGGTCACCGTCAACGCGCTCAAGCGCGGGCAGGTGCAGGCCGCCGACCTGTTCACGACCGACCCCGCGATCGGGACCAACAACTTCGTCGTGCTCGAGGACCCGAAGTCCAACTTCGCGGCGCAGAACATCGTGCCGATCGTCCAGAAGGACAAGGCCTCCGCCGGGGTGAAGGACACCCTCAACGGGGTGCAGTCCAAGCTCACCAGCGCCGGGCTCGGCCTGCTCATCGGCGAGGTGGTCAACGACAAGAAGGACCCCAAGGACGTCGCGACCAAGTGGCTCGACGACAACGACTTCGACTCCCTCAACAAGAACGCCGATGGTGAGTCGCTGACTGTCGGGTCCGCCAACTTCCCCGAGAACGTGATCCTGGCCGAGATCTACGCCGGTGCGCTGGAGAACTCGGGTGCCAAGGTGGAGCGCAAGCTCAACATCGGCAGCCGCGAGAAGTACTTCCCTGCGCTCGAGCAGGGCTCGCTCGACGTGTTCCCGGAGTACACCGGCGTGACGTTGCAGTACGTCGACAAGAACGCCACGGCGACCAGCCCGGACGACGTGTACGCGGCGCTCACCAAGGCGCTCCCGCCGAGCCTGGTCGCGCTGGACAAGGCCGAGGCCGAGGACAAGGACTCGATCGTGGTCACCAAGGAGACCGCGGACAAGTTCAAGCTCAAGACGATCGAGGACCTGGCCAACAAGGGCTGAGCCCGCCAGCGACGCGTCGCCGCACCCGACCGGGCCGTACCGACTGGCCCGGTCGGGTGCGGCATGATGCGAACCCATGAGCCCCTCGCTGCGTGACCGCGCGAGCCGGGGGGCGGGTCGTCTGGCGAGACGGGTACGCGCCGGCACGCCGCAGGTCAGCGTCGTCGTCGAGGCGCGGGGGCGCGAGTCCGACGTCCGGGCGACGATCGACTCGGTGCGCGACCAGTCCGAGCGGAGGCTCGAGATCCTCGTCGTCCTCGTCGAGGAGTGGCTGCGACCGGTGGTCGACGACGCGGCCCGGGGCGACTGGCGGGTGCGTGTGCTCGACGCGCCGGGCGCCGACCCCGCAGCGGTACGGCGACTCGGTGCAGAGCACGCGAAGGGGGGCCACCTCCTGCACCTGCCACCACGGCAGCGGTTGCTCCCCGGTGCGCTGACCAGGCTGCTCGCCGTTCGGGGGGACGGCGCGACCGTGGTGGCCGGAGGCGTGGCAGACAGGGACGGCGGGCGCGCCGCCCCTGTCCTCGGCCGGCTCCTGGTTCCGCGCACGACCTGGCTCGCGCTGCCTGACGAAGGTGAGCCGGCCGGGCAGGACGCCGCGCTCCGGCTGCTCGGAGCCGGTCACGTGGCGGACACTGGCGTTCTCACGCTGGCCGATGACGGCTGGTGGCGTCCGCGCCCGTTCGAACGACCTGACGACCCGCGTCCCCGGCTCGCGGACCGGATCGTCCACGACGAGCGGATGCTCGCGTCGCTGCCGGCGGACGAGCGGCCGGGCCTTGCTGCGAGCCTGCTGGCCCGCGACCTGCCGCCGTTCCTGCTGGCGGTCGAGCGCTACGACGACGAGCAGTGGGCCCGGTTGCAGGCCCACACGGCCGGCCTCGTCGCGCTGGCCACGACCCGCCTGGTCGACGTACCTGTCGAGGACCGGGTCCTGGCCTGGCTGGCGTCGGTGGACCGACGCGACGACCTCGTCGCCTACGTCGCCGACCGGCGCTTCGCGGGCGGTGCCTTCCCCACGTTGGTGCGCGACGGGGTGCTTCGCGCGGACCTCGGTGTCAGCGACGTGAGCGGCGTCGTGCTCGAGGTGGCTGCCTGGGAGTCACCCCTGCGGGTGCGCGTCGAGCGCGCCTCGGCCGACGAGGTCGTGCTGTGGGCGGCGATCGCCCGGCTCGACGAGGACGAGCCCCAGGTCTCGGCCACCGTGGACGGCCGACCAGTGGAGGTCGAACGGTCGAGCGACCCCGCTGTCACCCGCTGGATGGGCGAGCCGTTCCAGTGCCACGACCACGGAGTCGTCACCCTGCGAGTGCCGACCCTCGACGACGTCGAGGAGATCGAGGTCGAGGTCGTCGATCGCGGGGTGCGTCGTAGTACCCGGTTCGTGGCAGACCTGACGGCGATCCACGCCGGCAGGCGGCAAGCCTCGCGAGCTCACCGACGACGAGGCCGGGCCCTGACCGACAGCGCCGGCTGCAACAGGAGTACCTCGCGGTCAGCGACTCGGTGGATCCCCGTCTCGTCTACTTCCAGTCCTTCCTCGGGCAGTCGCCGACTGACCATCCCGGAGCGATCCAGGCGGCGCTGCAACGCGTCCGACCCGAGGGCGTGCGGGTGCTCTGGGGCGTCGCCGACTCCTCCGTCCGCGCGCCCGAGGGCGCCGAGCCGGTGCTGCTCCGCAGCCGCGAGTGGTACGACGCGATGGCCCGCGCGGCCTGGATCGTCACGAACGTCGAGCTCGAGCCGTGGTTCGTGCGCCGGCCCGGCCAGGAGGTGCTGCAGACCTACCACGGCTACCCGTCGAAGGCGATGGGGCTCTCGCAGTGGCGGGCCCGTGACCTCACCCCCACGCACGTCGAGCAGCTGCTGCGTCGTACCTCCGGCACGTGGAACAACCTGCTCACCCCGATCCCGGCCATGGACCGCTACTACCGCGAGAACTACGCCTTCGAGGGCCGGATCATCAGCCAGGGCTACCCGCGCGACGACTCGCTGGTGGCGCCGGGGCACGAGCAGCGACGCGACGACGCCCGGCGGCTGCTCGGCATCGGACCGGACCAGCGGGCCGTGCTGTACGCACCGACCTGGCGCGACGACCTCGCCACGAACTTCCGCAGCGCCCAGGCGGTGCTCCACCTCGACGTCGCGCGGGCGGCCCGTGACCTCGGCCCCGGGTACACGATGCTGATGCGCGGCCACCGCTTCCACACCCCCTCGGCCGGTGGCGCCCAGGTGGTCGACGTGACGTCGTACCCCGAGGTCAACGACCTGCTGCTCGCTGCCGACGCCGCCGTGCTCGACTACTCCTCGATGCGCTTCGACTTCGCGCTCACCGGCCGCCCGATGGTCTTCCTCGTGCCCGACCTGCGCGCCTACACCGAGGACACCCGCGGCTTCCTCTACCCCTTCGAGGACTCCGCTCCCGGCCCGCTGGTGAGCACCACCGAGGAGGTCGTGGCGGCGCTGCGCGACCTGCCCGCGCTCGCCGCCGAGTGGCACGAGCGGATCGTCGACTTCAACGCCACCTACCAGCCCAACGCCGACGGCCGGGCCGCCGAGCGGGTGGTGGCAGAGTTCTTCGCGCCGCTGCTGGAGGAGCCCCGATGACGGACAAGCAACTGGTGCTGGTCACCGGAGCGGGTCGTAGTGGCACCAGCACGGCCGCGGGTGCGCTGCACATGCTGGGCTTCCACCTGCCGCGCCCGGTCCTGCAGGCCAACGAGTCCAACCCGAAGGGCTTCTTCGAGTCCCGCTGGCCGGTGCGGTTCCACCGACGACTGATGGAGCGGGCCGTCATCGAGCAGACCGACGGGCGGCCCGTGGCTGCGGACCTGATGGCCAAGCAGGTCGACGACGACGTCCGGCACGAGCTCCGCGACTGGCTCGGCGGGCAGCTCGACCGCGCCGACGACGTGATGGTCAAGGACCCGCGCGCGGTGTGGCTGCCAGGGCTCTGGGCCGAGGAGGCTGCCGCGGTGGGCGCGCGGACGAGCTTCGTCGGCATGCTGCGGCCGCCCGTCGAGGTGGTGCGCAGCCGGGAGTCGCACTACCACCAGAACCGGCCCTGGATGGACGACTTCGCCTTCGCCGTGATGAACCTCGCCGGGTGGGTCAACGCCAACCTGGCCTTCGAGCGGCAGACCCGCGACCAGAGCCGCGCCTTCGTCCGGTACGACGACCTGCGGGCCGACTGGCGCGCGGTGATGCGGACGCTGCGAGCAGATCTCGGACTGCGCTTCGAGCACCCGCTCACCGACGAGCCCCACGCCGAGGTCGACGCGTTCGTCGAGCCGGCCCTGAACCGGCACCAGGGCACCTGGGAGGGCCTCGACCTGCCGGCGGAGCTGGTCTCCCTGGCCGACTCCCTCCACGAGCAGCTCGAGGTGCTCGCCGACGGCCACGGCCACGACGCGGCCGCCGAGTCCGCGGTCGACGCCCTGGCCGCGAGCTACGCGGCTCTCTACCGGCAGTCGCAGGCCATCGCCGTCGACGCGGCCACCGCCCACGCGCGCGTCGAGCGCCGCCGCGGCCTCGAGCAGGGCCGCGCCGAGGGCGAGCAGGCAGCCCGTGAGGGTGCGTTTCCCCGGCGGGTGTGGCGAGGGGTGCGGAGGCGGATTCCCATGCGAGGAAGGGATTCTGCCTCGTAACACAGGTTGCAACCTGTGTGAGGAGGCAATTTCCCATCGTCGCATGGGAAACCGGCGCGCACCGGCGCCCCCGCGCGCTCAGTCGAGCAGCTGCCCCATCACCCGCTCGGTGGCGTGGCCGTCGTTGAGGCTGTTGAAGCGGGTGTTGAAGCGCGCGAGCTGCTCGGCGTGGGACTCCTGCAGGGTCGTGGCCTCCAGCACGCAGGCGGCCACCCCTGCGGCGGCGTGCACCCACGGGCCGGGAGCGGTGTCCTCCCAGCTGATCGACGACCGGCGCGACCGCGACCACTGCACGAGGTCGGGCACGTGGAAGACCATGGGCCGGCCGGTCAGCGCCCAGTCGAACCGGATCCCGGAGTAGTCGAGCACCGCCACGTCGGCCGCGACCAGCAGCGTGGTCACGTCGGGGTAATGGCTGACGTCGACCACGCCGGTCAGGTCCGGCGGCGGGCGGCGGTCGGCCGGGTCGGTGCGGCGCAGCACCGTGAACCCAGGCCCCAGCTGGCGGGCAAGCGCTGCGACGTCCAGTCCCTCGACGCCGTCCGCGACGGCGATGTCTCGCGCGTCGCGAGGGGCGGGCGCGTGCAGCACGAGCGTGGTGTCGTGACGGTGCTCGGGCAGCCCGAGGTCACGCAGCACCTCCTCGCGTACGGCGTCCCGGTCGGCCGCGACCAGGCGGTCGGTGCGCGGGCTCCCGGCGACGATCACCTCGCCCTCCCACCGGAAGGCCTCGTGGAGCAGGGTGGCCGCGTCCTCGTCGGGCGCCAGCAGCACGTCCCACTCACGCTGACGGTGGCGCAGCTCGCGCTCGACGAGGTGCTCGATCAGCCCGTCGCGACGCCACGCCTCGACACCGAGCGGCGCGGACGGGCGCACCGCGAAGGTGCGGAGAAGGCGCTGGCCGTGCCGTCGTGACACCCACGGCCCGAGGTCCTCGTCGTGGCTGACGAGCCGGGACGTCGCGAGGGCGTCGTACCACTCGCGGCTGCCACGCAGGATGCCGACCGACCCCGGGGGCACGGCCACCGAGCGGTCCGCGACGCCCCACAGTCGCTGCACGTCCGGCCGGTGCGCCGCGAGCCACCGGTCCATGGCGAGCTGGTCGCCCGACGCCGCGCGGCCCTCGACCGACCCGAGCAGCACGCTGTCGGTGAACGGCGTCCCCAGCCGCTGGTAGCGCGTCCGCTGCCGGTGCACGTTGACGCGCCCCTGCTCGTCGTCGCGCAGCGGCGGCCCCACCACGAGCAACGCCCGGCGGTCGGCCCTCTGGCCCACCTGCACGTGCACGTCGTCGCCCACCAGCCGGTGCGGCGCCGCTCCGGCGTACGACGGGTCGAGCGCGACGGGCTCGCCGTCCACCACGAGCTCGTAGCTGCCCGACGGGACCGCCCGGCCGGAGTCGGCGAGCTCGACCTCGACCTGTGAGCCGGACACGGACATGGGGAGCCGCGAGCCGTCCGCGACCAGCTCGGCCGAGCCGACCTCGCCGTCGATCCGCGCGGTGAGCCGGGTGCCCGCGAGAGCCACGTCGACCACCGCGGGCGCTGGGGCCTTTGCGGCCGAGGACGAGGGAGCGAGCGTCAAACCACGGGTCCCGTCCCACCGCACCGCCCAGCCCGGACCGCCGGCCGAGGCCGCCACCGCCGCCGACCGGGCCACCCGGTGGTGCACGGCGCCGGAGGCGGTGAGGCCGTCCTGCTCGACCTCCACGACCAGGGACCACGAGTGCTGCCCCAGTGACTGCAGCGGGACGGTCGCCTCGAACCCCCCGGCGGCAGGGGAGGCGAACGACAGCGGACTCCACTGGTCGGCCTCGGGCAGCCGGAGCGAGCGCACCTGCAGCGGCATCTCCTCGTCGTCGGCGACGAGGCGGGCAGAGACGACGGGCGCGTGCAGGTCGAGCCCGCGCAGCCAGGCCCACCCGGTGATCCGCAGCTCCTCGGAGCTCCACGCCAGGTGCTCGACCGCGCCCTCGAAGTGGCACTCCACCGGCGCCATCCACGACTGGTCGTCGGGCAGCGCGTCGGCCCACGTGCAGCTGGACGGGAAGTCGGCGACGAGCCGGCCGCCTTCCACCTTGGTGGGCGGCATGTTCTGCACCTGGCGGAACCAGTCGTCGGCGTCGAACAGGTCGTCCCAGCGCTCGAGGGCGGCGAGGTGCGCGCGCACCCGCATCGCGACGCGCACCTGGCGCAGCGCCTCGGGCGTGGCCCGGTCGAGGTAGGTGCGGTAGGTCGAGGCGAGCAGTGCGCGGAAGTCGTCGTCACCGCTCAGGGCGAACGGCAGGAAAGGCGGGAAGTCGACCTCCAGGGTGCGGCCCACCCACGCGGCGTACACCGCCTCCGAGGCCTCCGCCTGCAGCAGGCGGTGGGCCTCGTCCTTGACCGTGATCCGGTCGCGCAGGTTGGCGATGCGCGCCTTCTGCTGCCCCGTGGAGGTCAGGTCCTCACGGATGCGCCAGTGGTAGGTGACCTTCTGGAGCACGTCGAAGGCACGCGCCCGCACGTAGGCCGTCAGCATCGGCACGTGGTCCTCGTAGGCGATGCCGCCCTGGAAGTCGCCCACCTGCTCGCGCCAGAACGCGGTCCGGAACATCCGGTTGCAGGCGATGATGTCCTGCATCGCGTCGGGGAACTCCTCGATGGTGGTGCCGATCCGGTCCTGCCGGTGCACGGTGCGGGACCAGATGATCCGCTGCAGCTGCCCGTCGCGCAGGCGCCTCAGGTTGCCGACGGAGAAGTCCGAGCCGCTCGCCCGGAGGCGCGCCACCATCACCTGGTAGGCGTCGAGCGGGACGACGTCGTCGGAGTCGAGGAAGGTCAGGAACTCGCCGCGGGCGCTCGCCACCCCGAGGTTGCGGGCCACGCCCTGCCCGGCGTTCGGCTGCTCCAGGACCTGGACGCGGTAGTCGCGGCGCGCGTAGTCGCGCAGGATCCTCGCGGAGTCGTCGGTCGAGCCGTCGTCGACCGCGATCACCTCGAGCTCCTTGAAGCTCTGCGAGAGCGCGCTGTCGAGCGCCGCGGGCAGGTAGGCAGCGACGTTGTACACCGGCATCACCACGCTGAGCACGGGCTGCTGCCGGCGACGTCGGTACGACGCGAGCGGTTGCCCGCCCGCGCGCCGCACGACGTCTTTCAGGGACATCGCCACGAGCTCATCGGGGGATCACAGCGGGTCGTCCTTGCGGATGTCGACGACCATGCCGGTCTCGCCGCTGATCAGCACGTCGAGCGACCGGCGGGCGACCTCGCCCGAGTCGAGCAGCTCGCCAGGGGGCTCCTCCCCGAAGGCGCGGGTCCGCATCGGGGTGCCGGTCCGCTCGGGGTTGATCACGTTCACACGCACCCCGTGCCCGGACCACTCGTCAGCCAGCGCCTGGGTCAGGTTGACCACCGCGGCCTTCGCGGAGGAGTAGAGGCTGTAGCCGGCCCGCCCACGCGTGTAGGAGCTGGAGGTGAAGTTCAGCAGGCTGCCGCTGGTGCGCTCCAGGTGCGGGAAGAACTCCTGGGCGATGAGCACGGGCGCGATGTAGTTGATCTCGGTGGAGCTGTAGACGGTCTCCTCCGTCGTCTCCATGAGGTCACCCCGCGGCAGGACCGCCGCGCTGTTGACCACGAAGTCGACCTGCCCGGACGCCGCCAGCACCTGCTCCGCCGCCGCCCGCACGTCGCCGCGTCGCTCGACATGGGTCCGGGTGGTCGAGCGGCTGAAGCTGAACACCGTGGCGCCGTACTGCTCCGCGAGCGCGGCGATGTCGGCGCCGATGCCGTAGCTGCCGCCGAAGACGACCATCGTGCGGCCCGCGAGCGCCTCGCGGTACTCCTCGGGCGAGCGCTCCGGCGCGAGGTAGCCCGAGCTCAGCTGGAAGAGCTTGTCGGCGATGTAGACGTCGATCGGCTCGGTCACCTTCATGTTGCGCTCCTCGCCGGCCACCACCCAGATGGGGGTCTCCGGCAGGTAGCGCAGCACCACGCTGCAGTCGTCGGTGGCGGCGAAGTCGGCGTCCACGTTCGCCTTGGCGTACGCCGCCCGGATGGTGCCGGCGCGGAAGGCCTGCGGGGTCTGCCCGCGCCGCAGGTTCGCCCGGGGCGGGATGTTGCGGATGACGTTGTCCTCGTCGACCTCGATGATCGTGTCGGCGGAGCGGATGGCGACGTCGACGGCGTCGTACTGCTCGAGGGCGGCGAAGCACTCGCTGATGATGCGGGGGCTGACCAGCGGCCTGACCGCGTCGTGGAAGAGCACCTTCGCGTCGTCGTCACCGACGACCTCGAGGGCCCGGTTCGTGGTGGCGTTGCGGGTCTCGGCGCCCTCGAGGATGTGGCGCACCTTCGCGTAGCCGCCCGTGCGGACGATGGCCCGGACCGCGTCGAGGTGGCCGGGGGCCATCATCACCACGACGTCGTCGACATCGGGGTGGGAGTCGATCGCCTTGAGGGTGTGCTCCAGGATCGTGTGGCCCGCGATCTTGAGCAGCTGCTTGGGGATGTCGAGACCGACACGGGCTCCGACACCACCCGCGAGGACCACGGCCACGTTGCGCTCGGTCATGGGGTTCTCCTGGCGGCTCGGGCGCGCAGGCGCTGGCCAACGGCGAACTTCAGGCTCCGGGCCACGCCGAACGACTCCAGCTCCTGCACCCGGTCCCGGTTCTCCTCGAGCTCGAGGCCCTGCTCGCGGGCGGCGGCCAGCTCGGTCTCGAGCTTGCGCTCTGCCGGCTCGGCGGCCGCGGTCTCGATGCGCGCGAGCTTCTCGAGCAGGTCGGGGTCGGCCCGGTCACGCAGCGACAGCTTGAGCAGCTCGGCCAGGAACCGGTGGTAGTAGTCGGGCGTGTAGTGGACGTAGAAGGGACCCCACGGGTGGGCGGCGTACGTCGGCGCCTGCAGGTCGCGCAGGTCGATCTGGTCCCAGCCGTACGTCGAAACCGCGTGGTCGTCGAGCCGGTCCCAGAACGCGTTGGCCTTGGCGACGTCCATCGGGTACACCTTCTTGTGCTTGCGCAGCGGGATCGGGCGGGCGCGACCCGGCACGAGGACCCGGTCGGTGTTCCAGCCACGGTGCACGATGATCCGGGTCTCCGGACAGGTCTGGCCGATCTGGCTCGCGAAGCGGTCAAGTGCCTCGGCCCACAGCTCGAAGTAGCCGTCGGCGTCGGCGAGGTGGTTCAGCCGCGTCAGCTCACCTGCCTCGAGGCGGTCGCGGTAGAAGTCGGTGGTCTTGACCTTCCAGCGGTTGTCGGTGAAGTAGCGCCCGTCGGGGAGCCGGGCCACGCCGAAGTGCACGTCCCCGAACCAGTCGAGGATGAGGTAGCGCGGCTTCAGCTCGGCCACGTCGGCGAGGAACTGGCGGGTGAGGTCGTCCTTGATGTTCCAGCGGTCGTAGTCGCTCATCTCGCGCAGCGGTTGCCACTCCACGTCGATGGGCGGCGACATCAGCGCGATCATCGAGGTCTGGTTGGCGCTGAGCGCGACGTTGAACCACGACTTGTAGCCCGGGTTGAACGTGGAGTTGAAGTTGTCGCGCGTCACGCAGCTTCCAGCCACCGCGACCGTCTCCGGCGAGCCGGCCTGCTCCGGGCTCACGTGCCGGCCCCGGACCCCGGAGTCGGCACCTGCTCGGTGCTGCGGTCGCGCTTGGTCGAGGCCTGCACCACCTCCACCACGCGTTCGCAGCAGCGACCGTCGCGCTGGGGGAAGGTGGCCTCGATGCGGGCGAGGTAGTCCGGCAGCGGCGCCCCGTGGGCCAGCGCCTCGGTGATCGCACTCACCGCCGGAGCGCGCTCGTGGACCACCGGTCCGAAGCCGTCGCGTTCGTACTCGTAGTAGCCGCGCTGCCCGACGTGTCCCCCCGCCTGCACCTGGTCGGCGTCGAACTGGAAGTAGACGACGGGCCGCTCGAGGTAGGCGGCGTTGAAGGCGATCGAGGAGTAGTCGGTGACGAACACCCGTGCCCGCGCGAACAGCTCCTGCACGTCGGTGCCGTCGTAGGACAGCGTCTGCACGTGGGCCGGCACGTCGAGCTGCGGCAGCAGCTTCTCCAGGTTGGGGTGGGGCAGGAACCCGAGCCGGACGCCGGCCTGCTCGCAGGCGGCCGCCAGCTCGGGGTCGTGCAGCAGGCCCAGCCACTCGCGCACGAACTGCGAGTCGAGCACGTCGCTGCCGAGGTCCCGCTCCTGCGAGCTCTCGGCCAGGTTCTGCACCAGCCACTGCCGCCACGTCGGGGTCAGCAGCACCAGGTCGCGCTGGTCCACGGGGAAGCGCTCGCCCATCTCCAGCAGCCGGTCGAACCGCGGCAGGCCCGTGAGCACGGTCTCCTTGGTGGTGAACGGGTAGGCGGTGTGCTCGCCCGCGATCGAGGCGTGCTCGGCCACGGTGCTGGTCACGAACAGGTCGATCTTCTTGTAGTTGAGCCACCGCGAGAGGTCGTCCTTGATCACGCCGTGCTGGAGGAAGGTGAAGCGCCAGGGGGGCTCGATGAAGGCATTGATCTCGGGCGGGTTGATGACGGGCGCGTCTGCGTGCGACGAGAGCAGGTGCTCGCAGTTGGCCATCAGCATCCGCCACTGCCTGCTGCCGTGGGCGACGAGCCGGCCGCCGTACCCCTCCTTGCGGAGCCGGTCGTAGTCGGAGGTGCCCTTCTCGATGACGAACCAGGCGTTGATGTCCGGGTGGTGCTCGCGGATGTGCTTGAACAGGATCTCGCCGCTGTCGCCCGCGTTGTGGATGCGGTCCATCAGCACCCAGCTGCGGGCGTACTTGCGGCGCACCGGAGGTGAGAGCGCCAGCCGCCGGTCCAGCTTCTCCGGGGTGGTCTGCGGGACGAAGCGCATCGGGTTGTACGACGCCCGACGCTTCTCGGTCATGTAGCGGCGCACCATCGTGGGCGTGGCCTTGGTCGGCAGCGAGGGCTCGGGCTGGTCGAAGACCAGCCTCATCCACTCACCGTCGAGACGGATGCGCAGGTCCGGCCGGTAGCGCAGCCAGAGGATGCGCTCGTGCATGAGCGTGCGCCCGAAGTACACGAGGTCGCGCGTCTTGGCGTGCCGGGGCGAGCTCGGGGCGTCGCCGTTGCTGATCTGCTCCTCGGGCGCCGGCCCGGTGAAGCGGTAGCGCGCGCGGACCAGGTGCTGCGCCGGGTCGAGCTTGTCGAGGAAGACCGCCGCGTCCCGCCAGGGCTCCTCGCGGTAGCCGTACATCGTCACCAGCCGGGCGTGGCCCGAGACGCGGTACTCCTGGTGGGACAGGGTCCGGTCGGGTTCGACCTGGTCGAGCACCTCGCGCACGTGGCCGTGGAACTCATCGACGATCGAGCCCTCGGTCAGCACGGCCATCGAGTTGTTCTGGGCGGCGGAGAAGTAGCCGGCGATCTCGTAGCAGAGGAACTGCTTGAGCCAGGCCGGCACCTCGCCGCGCAGCCGCTTCGCCTCACGCAGGATGTCGAGGTAGCCGTAGGTGAAGACGTCGGAGTAGCGACCCGGGTGGGTCATGCTGGAGGCCAGGGACGAGGTCTGGTCGGCGCGCTTGCGGTAGTGGTAGCGGGTGGACTGCAGGAAGCCGACCTGGGGTCGCTCGTTGTGCAGCAGGTACTGCGAGCAGAAGTGGCCGTCCTCGAAGTTGGGGCGGATCCGGTCGTCGTAGCGGATGCCGTGCTCGCGGATCTGCTCCAGCCGGAAGAACGCCGCCGGCGAGCTGCCGTGGAAGCGCCCGTCGGCGTCCTCGAGGTCGACCAGCCGGTCGTAGCGGAAGAACGTCTCCAGGGCGTGGTCGTTCAGCATGACGTCGCGCTCGTCGTACAGCAGCCAGCGGTTGGTGGCCACCATGTCGGCCGCAGGGTGCTGCTCGATGAAGCCGGCCACGGTGGAGAGGTAGTTCGGGTCGACGATGTCGTCGGGGTCGGGGAAGGTCACCCAGGTGCCGCGGGCCAGCTCCATGCCGGTGTTGCGGGCCGCTCCCTGTCCCGCGTTTGGCTGGGAGACCACCTGCACGAGCTCGGGGCGTCGGTTGGCCCACTCCTTGAGCAGCGCCAGCGAGCCGTCGGTGGAGCCGTCGTCGACCGCGATGACCTCGACCAGGCCCAGGTCGAAGTCCTGGGCCTCGAGGGAGGCGATGAACTCCGGCAGGTAGCGCTCGACGTTGTAGACGGCTGTGACGACCGAGAACAGCGGGTCTGGCGCGGGCGGCATGTCCGCGAGCATATTCACCCGTTCGTGGCTGCTGATGACCCGAGCAGACGTGTCAGCTTCGAACCCAGGTAGGGCGCCAGGGTGCGGGCGTAGGTCGCGGTCAGGTGGGAGGTGTCGAAGTAGGTGATCACGCCGCCGTTGACCGCCGCGCACTTCTCGCCCCGGCAGACGTGGTCGTTGAGGTCGGCGAACTGGACCTGGGGGGAGTCGACGCGCTGGACCGCCTCCTCGGCAGGCTCGGGAGCGATCCAGTCGTCCCGGGTGCCGTCGCACGCGGTGTAGTCGTCGGTGTGGGCGGCCACGCAGTCGGGGATGGAGTCCCCGGGGGCCGGGGTGTCATGGAGCGCCAGCACCTTGAGACCGGCCTTGTCCCAGGCGCTGAGCACCTTGGTCATGCCGTCGGCGTAGAGCGGGATGCTGTCGTCGTAGGAGGTGTCCAGGGCGCCCACGGAGATCCGGTTCGTGTAGAGCACCAGGTCGGGTCGGTCGCGCGCGACCGCCGCCGTCGTACGCCTCACCCAGGACAGGCAGGCCTCGCTCATGGCGCGCGTGTCGAACTGCTGGAGGGTGCTGGCCGCGGCGCACTGCGAGGCGAGGTGCGTCGTGATCCGCCAGTGCCGCTTGCGGGCGACGGCCTGCAGCGCGGGCAGCCACTGCCCGGCGTGCGAGTTGCCGACCAGCGCCACGTCGACCTTGCCGTTGGGGTCCCCGAACTGGCAGGTGACCTGCCGGAAGCTGGGCAGGTAGGAGAAGCAGTCCTTGCCCCCGGAGACGTCGGCGTAGGCCATCGACTTGTCCGTCAGCGCGTCGGCCGGGGCCGGCACCACCTCGTCGAAGGGCACCTTCGGGCACGCCGAGGCCGGTCGGGAGAGGGACGCGGCGCCGAAGCACGGCCCACCCTCGGCGACCGCCTGGGCCAGCTGGGCCTGGGCGTCGTCGGCCCGCTTGTCGACCTCGACGATCTGGAGGGTGGCCAGCGTGACGACCACGACCATCCCGGCCCCGCCGAGGAGGAACGGCTTCTTCAGCGGGATGCCCCACTGCGGGGTGCGGAACCGGTCCTCGACGTAGGTCTTGGTCAGGGCGGCGAGCACCAGGGTCAGCACGACCGCCGTGATGCGATCGAGGGTGTCGGCGTCGTGGCGACGCGCGAGCGGGATCAGCACGATCAGCGGCCAGTGCCACAGGTAGACCGAGTACGACACGTCGCCGAGCCACTGCGAGGGCCGCACCGCCATCAGCGGGCCGGGTGAGAGCCGGTGCATCGGGGCGGCGGCTCCGATGACGACGGCGGTCCCCACCACCGGCAGCAGGGCCTGCCACCCGGGGAAGGGCGTGCTGCCGGTGTAGGTCGTCGCGGTCCAGGCGATCGCGGCGAGCCCGGCCCAGGCGAGGATGATCCGTGGGCCGTTCGACATCAGGGGCGGCAGGCCACGGCGCTGGCGCACCGCCACGACCACGGCGAGCACGCCGCCGATGCCCAGCTCCCACATCCGCGTGGGGGTGACGAAGTACGCCGCCGCCGGGTTGGTGGCCGTCGCGTAGATCGAGTAGGCGAGCGAGAACGCCACGAGCGTGGCCAGGCCGGTCAGCACCGTGACGTCCTGGTTCCACTTCCGGCGGCGCGACAGCAGCACCATGCCGAGGATCAGGATCGGCCAGACGAAGTAGAACTGCTCCTCCACCGACAGCGACCAGAAGTGCTGGACCGGGCTCGGCGCGTTGTCGGCGGCGAGGTAGTCGACGGAGTCGTGCGCCAGCAGCCAGTTGACGACGTAGAGCGTGGCCGCCCGGACCTGGCGGGCGGTGTTGGCCCACTGCGTGTCGGGGGCGACCAGGCGGGAGAAGACGAGGGTGGTGGTCAGCACCAGCAGCGAGGCGGGCAGCAGCCGGCGGATGCGCCGGCCCCAGAACTTCGCCAGGTCGCGCCCACCCGAGGGGGGCTTCTGCATCAGGTGGAGCGTGATCAGGAAGCCCGAGATCACGAAGAAGACGTCGACGCCCACGAAGCCGCCGCTGAGGCTGCCCGGGAAGACGTGGTAGACGACGACGAGCGAGACGGCCAGGGCCCGCAGCCCCTGGATGTCGGTGCGGATGGCCGACCGGTCCTCGCTGCCCGGGCGCTCGTGCGAGACCCGGGAACCTGCGTCGTCCCCCGTGGGGTCGTGCGGACCCGAGCCGCCGGTGTCCACGGTGGTCGCGCTCATCCGCACGATCGTACGTGCGGGCGGGCCCCCTCCCGGTCACGTGACCAGCGGGCGTGTGACGGATCCGACAGCCCCGTTCGGTTCCGGTCCGGAACGTCCCCGGCGTAGCCTCGTTGTACACGTTGTCTGAAGTAGTCCGGTACCCGCTCGGGACTGGAACGAAAGGATGTCGTCCAGATGGCCCGTGATCGGGGTTGTCGGCGCCGGCCGTGTCGGTGCCGTCCTGTCCGCCGCGCTGCGCGACGCCGGCCACGAGGTGGTCGCCGCCGCCGGTGAGTCGACCGCGTCGAGGGACCGCATCGCCGCCCTGCTGCCCGGGGTGCGCAACGCCAAGCCCACCGACGTGGCGCGGGCGTGCGACCTGCTGCTGCTCACCGTTCCCGACGACATGCTCGAGAACGTCGTCACCCAGCTCGTCGGCGCCGGCGCGATCCGAGAGGGCCAGGTCGTCTGCCACACCTCCGGCCGACACGGCCTGGCGGTGCTGGCCAGCGCGACCGCCATCGGCGCCCGGCCGATCGCGATGCACCCCGCGATGACGTTCACCGGCACCGACCTCGACCTCGACCGCCTCCACGGCTGCGTGTTCGGGATGACCGCCGGGGAGCACGAGCGGGAGTACGCCGAGTCCCTGGTCGCCGACCTGGGTGGCGTCCCGATGTGGGTCCCCGAGGACAAGCGCACGCTCTACCACGCAGGTCTGGCCCACGGCGCCAACCACCTCGTCACCCTGGTCAGCCAGGCCATGGAGCTGCTCGCCGCGTCGGGCGCCGAGGACCCGGCCGCGACGCTGCGCCCGCTGCTCGGTGCCGCGCTCGACAACGCGCTGGCACAGGGCGACGCCGCGCTCACCGGCCCCATCGTCCGCGGCGACGTCAACACCGTCCGCGCGCACCTGCGCGACATCGCGGAGAACGCCCCGGGCACCGTCCCGTCGTACGTCGCCCTGGGCAAGGCCACGGCCGACCGCGCGGTCATGGACGGCCGGCTGCTGCCCATCCGCGCCTCGCGGATCGTGGCACTGCTCGACGAGGCGCTCGTCCGCGTGGGTGAGGCCGGTCCGGTCCCGCGCTCGCGGAGATCGACGCGGTGAACGGCAAGCCGGTCCTCGCGAGCACTCGCGGGGAGCTGCAGCTCGCCCTGGACTCCTTCGGAGCTGGCGCCCGGGTCGGGTTCGTGCCCACGATGGGAGCCCTGCACCGCGGCCACGCCGCACTGATGACGCGTGCGCGGGAGGAGGTCGGGCCGGACGCGCCATTGGTGGTCTCGGTGTTCGTGAACCCGTTGCAGTTCGCGCCGGGCGAGGACCTCGACCGCTACCCGCGCACCCTCGACGCCGACCTCGAGGTCTGTGGCACGCAGGGCGTCGACCTCGTCTTCGCGCCGGACCTCGACGAGGTCTACCCGGGCGGCATTCCCCAGGTGAGCATCGACCCGGGTCCGCTCGCCGAGGTGCTCGAGGGCAGGTCGCGGCCGACCCACTTCGCCGGGGTGCTGACCGTCGTGGCCAAGCTGTTCGGCCTCGTCCGCCCCCAGGTCGCCGTCTTCGGCGAGAAGGACTACCAGCAGCTGGCGCTGATCCGGCGGATGGCGACCGACCTGTGCATGGGCGTCGACGTGGTCGGCGCCGAGACCGTCCGCGAGGCCGACGGGCTGGCGCTGTCCAGCCGCAACCGCTACCTGGACCCGGACGAGCGACGTCAGGCGACCGCCCTGTCGCGGGCGCTGTTCCGGGCGCGCGAGGAGGCGCACCTCGGCGGCGAGGTCGCGCTCGACGGCGCCCGGGCCGAGATGCGTGCGGCGCCCGGCGTCACCCTCGACTACCTCGAGCTGACCGCGCCGGACCTCGGACCGGCGCCCGACTCCGGCCCTGCCCGCCTGCTCGTCGCGGCCCGCGTCGGCAGTACCCGACTCATCGACAACGTGGCCCTCGAGCTGCCCTGACCGAGAAGGAGCCCGGCTGATGCTGCGCACCATGATGAAGAGCAAGATCCACCGCGCCACCGTGACCCAGGCCGACCTGCACTACGTCGGCTCGGTGACCGTCGACGAGGACCTGCTGGAGGCCGCTGACATCCTCGCCGGCGAGCTCGTGCACATCGTCGACGTCACCAACGGCGCCCGGCTGGAGACCTACACGATCGCGGGCCAGCGGGGCAGCGGGATCGTGGGCATCAACGGGGCCGCGGCCCGCCTGGTCCACCCCGGCGACGTCGTCATCCTGATCGCCTACGCCCAGATGGAGACCGCGGAGGCCAAGGAGCTGCTGCCGAGCGTGGTCTTCGTCGACGCCGACAACCGCGTCGTCGGCACCGGCTCGGACCCGGCCGAGGTGCTCCCGGGCAGCGGACTCCTGCGGGGCGACGTGTCGGCATGACCACCCAGGGGGTGAGCTCGCTGCTGTGCGCCGACATCGGCAACTCCCACACCACGCTCGGTGTCGTCGTCGACGGTGACGTGCTCGACCACTGGCGGGTGGCGACCGACGAGCGCCGTACGGCTGACGAGTGGGCCGTCCTCGTCCGCGGGCTGCTGCGCGAGAGCGTCGTCGGCGACCAGGTCGAGGGCGTCGCCCTCTGCTCCACCGTCCCGGCCGTGCTGCACGAGTGGCGCGACATGCTCGTGCGCCACTTCGGCACGCTGCACAACGTCGTCGTCGAGCCCGGGGTCAGGACCGGTGTGCCGGTGCTGATGGACAACCCGCGCGAGGTCGGCGCCGACCGCGTGGTCAATGCCCTGGCCGCCGCTCATCTCTACGACGGACCGGCGATCGTCGTCGACTTCGGCACGGCGACGACCTTCGACGTGGTCAGCGCGCGGGGTGAGTACGTCGGCGGCGCGATCGCGCCCGGCATCGACATCTCGCTGGAGGCGCTCGGCCGTCGCGGCGCCCAGCTGCGCAAGGTGGAGCTGCTCCGGCCCCGCAACGTGATCGCCAAGAACACCGTCGAGGCGCTCCAGTCGGGGATGGTCTTCGGCTTCGCCAGCCAGGTCGACGGGATCGTCGAGCGGATGATCGAGGAGCTCGACGTCCCCACGTCCGCCGTACACGTCATCGCCACCGGCGGCCTCGCCCCGGTCGTCGTCGACGAGTGCCGCTCGATCACCGCCCACCAGCCCTGGCTGACCCTCCTCGGCCTCGAGCTCGTCCACATCCGCAACAGCTGAAATCCGGGTAGTCCGAGGCCGAAAGCAGGACCGGCGTCCGAAAATCCTGCTTTCAGCCTCGGACTACCGGAATTCAGAGCGATGGGTCGATCAGGACCTTGGCGTGGTGCTCGGCGGTGGCGAGGTCGTCGAAGGCCTGGGGTACGCCGTCGAGGCCGACGGTGCCGGTGTGCAGGGGCGACGGGTCGACCTTGCCGGAGGTCATCAGCTGCAGCGTGTCGTGGAACTCGCCGGGGTCGTAGGCGAAGACGAACTGCAGCGAGATCTCCTTGTTGATCGCCATGGCGGGTGAGATCCGGTCGGGCTCCATGCAGACGCCGACGACGACCACGCGGGTGTAGAGCGGCGCGCTGTTGATGATGTGGTCGACGATCCCGGGCACGCCGACGCACTCGAACACGACCGGGCCGCGCGGGGTCCGGCCCGTGGCCTCCGCGGCGCGGAGCACCTTCGCCCACGGCAGGAGCGGCACCTTGCGCAGCTGGGCCACGCTGCCGAACGCCAGGTCCAGCAGCGGCGGCGCCGAGGTGTAGTAGCGGCTGTCCTCGAAGGACGTCCACGGTGACTCGGCTCCCGGGTCCACGACCACGTCGGCGCCGCAGCGGCGGGCCAGGTCACGCCGTGATGCCGAGTAGTCGCTGGCGACGACGTGCCGGACCCCGCGGGCCTTGAGCATCAGGATCACCGCCAGCCCGATGGGCCCGCAGCCGACCACGACGGCCGTCTCCCGCTTGCCGATCGAGGCCTTGCGTACGGCGTGCCAGGCCACCGCCATCGGCTCGGTCATGGCGGCCAGCTCGGGGGAGTACCCGTTGCCGACCGGCATCGTGAAGACCTCCTGGGCCAGCACCCGCTCGGCGTACCCGCCGGGCGCCTTGGCCGACAGGCCGGTCATCTGCACGTCCGCGCCCTCGCGGACCATCGGCAGCGCCACCACCGGCGCCCCCGTCGGCCAGGACCGGCGCGTCTCCGGGCCGTACTCCAGCACCCGGCCGCTGAACTCGTGACCCATCACCACGGCCTGCTCGCGGCGCATGATGTCGGGGAAGCCGATCGCGGCGGCCGCATCGGCCACGTCGTCGCCGTGGTGCCGCGCGTGCAGGTCGGAGCCGCAGATACCGCAGCGCACCACCTCCAGCAGCACCTGCCCCGGACCCGGTCGCGGCTCGGGCAGGTCGCGCACGGACAGCTCGGTGCGCTCGCAGACGACGGCTCTCATCCGGGCGAGGGTAGCCCTCCCCGATCGCCTCAGTAGCCTGAGCCGCATGTCCGAGCAGGCCGACGACCTCACCGAGCAGGAACGGGTCCGCCGCGAGAAGCGGCAGCGCCTGCTCGACTCGGGCGTCCCGGCGTACCCGACGGTGGTGGAGCGCAGCCACACCGTGCGCCAGATCCGGGAGAAGTACGACGGGCAGGACCTCGAGCCCGACACCCGCACCGGCGAACGCGTCGCGATCACCGGGCGGGTCATCTTCCAGCGCAACACCGGGAAGCTCTGCTTCGCGAGGCTGCGCGAGGGCGACGGCTCGGAGATCCAGGTGATGCTCAGCCTCGCCGACGTCGGTGAGGAGTCGCTGGCCGACTACAAGGCGCTGGTCGACATCGGCGACCTGCTGGCCGTCCGCGGCGAGGTGGTCACCAGCCGCCGCGGGGAGCTGAGCGTCGCGGCCACGGAGTGGGAGCTGGCGGCCAAGACCCTGCGCCCGCTCCCCAACGAGCACCGGCCGCTCTCCGACGAGGCCCGCATCCGGCTGCGGTACGTCGACATGATGGTCCGGCCCGAGGCGCGGCAGATGGTGCGCACCAAGGCGACGGTGCTGCGCTCGCTGCGCGAGACGTTGCACGAGCTCGGCTACGTCGAGGTCGAGACGCCGATCCTCCAGCTCACCAACGGCGGCGCCGCGGCCCGGCCGTTCCGGACCCACCTCAACGCGCTCGACCAGGAGATGCTGCTCCGCATCGCCCTCGAGCTCGACCTGAAGCGGGCGATGATCGGCGGCGTCGACAAGGTCTACGAGATCGGCCGGACCTTCCGCAACGAGGGCCTCGACTCCACCCACGCCGCCGAGTTCTCCATGCTCGAGGCCTACGAGGCCTATGGCGACCAGTTCACGATGATGGAGCTGGTCAAGGCGCTGGTGCGAAATGCGGCGCGGGCGGTCGGCCGGACCGTCGTTCCCGCACGCGACGGCTCCGAGATCGATCTCGAGGCGGAATGGCGGCAGGCCTCGATCCTCGACCTCGTCTCCGAGGCGGTCGGCCAGGAAATAACAGTGGAAACGTCAACGGCATCGCTGCGCGAGATTGCGGGCCGGCACGAGGTCGAGCTGCAATCGAATTGGGAAGCGCCCGAAATCGTTGTCGAGCTCTACGAACAGCTCGTCGAGGACTCGTTGATCACGCCGACTTTCGTGATGGATTACCCCTCGGCGGTGAAGCCGCTGGCCAAGCCCCATCGCAGCATCCCCGGCGTCAACGAGGCCTGGGACCTGATCATCAACGGCGTCGAGCTCGCACCGGCGTACTCCGAGCTCAACGACCCTGTCGTGCAGCGCGAACGGCTCGAGGCCCAGTCCCGGCTCGCTGCGGCCGGGGACCCGGAGGCGATGGAGCTCGACGAGGTTTTCCTGAAGGCCATGGAATTCGGGATGCCGCCCGCCGGCGGCATGGGACTGGGCGTCGACCGGCTCGTCATGCTGCTGACCGGAGCCGGGATTCGGGAAACCATTCTTTTCCCGTTGCTTCGACCGGAGTAGCGCCTCGATTCTCACGATGTGGTCTGTTAGTGTCGATTCCGACAAATGACCCCACAAACGGATCTGCAGGACGGCGATAACCCATGGCTCAGAAAGTCAACATCGTGCTGGTCGACGACATCGACCAGAGCGACGCGGAGGAAACGGTCGCGTTCGGCCTCGACGGCAAGGACTATGCCATCGACCTGAATGCCAAGAATGCGCGTGGTCTGCGCGACGCGCTCGCGCCCTTTGTCGCCCACGCCCGCACCGTGAGCGGTCGCGGCCGGCGCTCCAGCGCCAAGGCCGCCAACGGCGCCGCACCCGCCGAGATCCGCGCCTGGGCGCGGGAGAACGGCTTCGACGTCCCCGACCGCGGCCGCGTCGCCGCCGAGGTCCGCGAGGCCTACGCCGCCGCCCACTGACTGATCGCTCCACCACTGGTCTCTACCGGTCGTCCCGCCCGGTTCCGCCTCGCCCTGCACCGGCGTAGGAAGGCAGGACGAACTAGGGAGGGACATCGAATGTCCAAGTACCTGATCAAGGCGTCCTACAACGCACAGGGCATCAAGGGCGTCATGAAGGCTGGTGGTTCCAGCCGGGTGACGGCGGTCGAGAAGATGGTGACGGGGCTCGGCGGCAGCATCGAGTCGTTCTACTTCGCCTTCGGAGGTCGCGACGTCCTGGTCGTCGTCGACGTGCCCGGCAACGCCGAGGCAGCCGCTGTCGCCGCCGCCGTCGGGGCCTCCGGAGCGATGAGCAGCTACGAGACGGTCGCACTGCTCACTCCGCGAGGAGGTCGACGACGGCCATGGAGCTGGCAGTCGAGTACGCCCCGCCCGGCTCCTGACGACTGGGGGGATCACCTGCCTCTAGCCTGTGCGCATGTCGCACCCGGCTGGGGGTGGGCCCTCCCCCGCCGAGCAGCAGCGTGCACGACCGCGCCCCTGGCGATCACTCCAGCTGTGGAGCGACCGCCGCTTGGACCTGCCCGCCGTGGTGGGTGTCTTCGCCCTCGCGCTCCTGGCCCGGGTGCTGTTCCTGCTGCACCTGGACAGCCAGGACCTCGGTGAGGGCTACGACCCCGCGACCTACTACACGGCCGCATCGGCGCTGCTGCACGGCCGGGCGCCGTACCACGGGGACTTCACGTTCCTGCACCCACCGCTCGTCATCCTGGTGGGGGTGCCGTTCGCGCTGCTGGGCTGGCTGACGACGGCCCACGTCGGCTACCTGGCGGCCGGCCTCGCCGGGTGCCTCCTGGGCGCCTTCTCGGCCGCCGGGGTGACGTTCCTCGCCCGCGAGTGGGGGCTGTCGCGCCTGCCGGCGGTCACGGGCGGCGCGTTCCTCGCCCTGTGGACGACCAGCGCCGGGACCCAGGCCGTCTTCCGGCTCGAGCCGATCGGCGACGCCCTGTTCGTCGGCGCGCTGATCGCCCTGGGGGCCGGACGTGAGATCGGGACCCGTCGGCTGGTCGTGGCCGGTGTGCTGCTCGGGCTGCTCGTCAACGTCAAGGCGTGGTGGGTCGTCGTCGTCGTGGTGGTGCTCGCGCTCACGGCCCTGCGGGTACGGCGCTGGGCGGCCGTGGCCATCCCCCTCGCGGCGGCCGCGGTCACCGCCGTCATCGTCGACCTGCCGTTCCTGCTCGTGGCACGTGGACGCATGTTCCACTCCATCGTCACGGCGCAGCTGGATCGCACCGCGGCGCAGGGCACCCCGACGGGCGGACGGGAGCGGTTCTCGACCCTCAGCCGCCTCGACCAGGTCACCGGGGTCTCGGGCGTCGCCAACCGGTTCCTGGGCCAGGTGCAGGGCTTCGACA
This sequence comes from uncultured Actinomycetota bacterium, assembly GCA_963698945.1. Lineage (GTDB taxonomy): Bacteria > Actinomycetota > Actinomycetes > Propionibacteriales > Nocardioidaceae > Marmoricola. Next base: position 67,698 of record CAVOST010000012.1, read on the forward strand.
ACTCCCGGGTGCACCTCGTGACAGTGGTGGTGTGCTGCGCGTTCCTCGTCCTCGCCGGCCTGGCGCTGCGCACCCCGCTCGGCCGGTTCGCCGTACCTCTCTGCGCCGTGCAGCTCGCCGCGGTCCTCTCGACGCCGCTCTTCTTCGGCTTCTACGGCGACTTCGTGGCGGTCTCGGCCGCCCTGGTCGTCGCGGCCGGCGCCGGGTCGGTCCCGGGCGCTGCCCGCTGGGCGGTGGCGCTGCCCGTCGTCGCGGGTGTCTCGCTCGTGCTGGTGCTGACCAGCTCGCAGCTCCCGCTCGGCTTCGTGCCGGTGCCGGACCGCGCCCGGATCGCCGCCGCGGTCCGCGACGCCCCGTGCGTGGTCTCCGACTCGCCCCGCTTCCTGATCGCGGCCGACGCCGTCGACGCCAGCCTGGCTCCCGGCTGCCGGAACTTCGTGGACATCCAGGGAGTCGGACACGGTGGCGGGCCCGACCCCGATGCCCTGATCGACGGGCCGAGCGCCAACCGCGCGTGGCGGCGACAGGTGGCGGCGTACCTGGCCAGTGCGCCGGTGATCATCCTGGGGGATCCCAACGTGCGGACGTTCCTGGGCCCGCGCGCGGTGACCAGGCTCACCCGCGATCGCCCCACGGTGAGCAGCGGCGGCGTGACCGTCTACGGACCCCGCAGACCTGTTCGCTGACAGCGATCACCCCGGCTGGCCGGAACACGTAGGCTGTCGAGAGGGTTTTGACCGGTGCCGCGGAGGTACCAGTCGGGCCCCGCGCCCCTTGTCTTGAGGAGAAGCACATGTTCGAGCGGTTCACCGACCGAGCCCGACGAGTCGTCGTGCTGGCCCAGGAAGAGGCCCGCATGCTCTCGCACAACTACATCGGCACCGAGCACATCCTCCTCGGCCTCATCCACGAGGGCGACGGCATCGCCGCCAAGGCGCTGGAGAGCCTCGGGGTCTCCCTCGAGGCCGTGCGCGCCCAGGTCGAGGAGATCATCGGCCAGGGCCAGCAGGCGCCGAGCGGCCACATCCCGTTCACCCCCCGCGCCAAGAAGGTCCTCGAGCTGTCGCTGCGCGAGGCGCTGCAGCTCGGCCACAACTACATCGGCACCGAGCACATCCTGCTCGGCCTGATCCGCGAGGGTGAGGGCGTCGCCGCCCAGGTGCTGCACAAGCTCGGCGCCGACCTCAACCGGGTGCGCCAGCAGGTGATCCAGCTGTTGTCGGGCTACCAGGGCAAGGAGCAGCAGACGGCCGGTACGGCGCCCGAGGCAGCGCCCTCGAGCTCGCTCGTGCTCGACCAGTTCGGCCGCAACCTGACCCAGGCGGCCAAGGAGGGCAAGCTCGACCCGGTCATCGGCCGGGAGCAGGAGATCGAGCGCGTCATGCAGATCCTGTCGCGCCGCACGAAGAACAACCCGGTCCTCATCGGAGAGCCCGGCGTCGGCAAGACGACCATCGTCGAGGGCCTCGCGCAGGACATCGTCCGCGGCGACGTGCCCGAGACGCTCAAGGACAAGCAGATCTACACCCTCGACCTCGGCGCGCTCGTCGCCGGCTCCCGCTACCGCGGTGACTTCGAGGAGCGCCTGAAGAAGGTGCTGAAGGAGATCCGCACCCGCGGCGACATCGTGCTGTTCATCGACGAGATCCACACCCTCGTCGGCGCCGGTGCGGCCGAGGGCGCGATCGACGCCGCCAGCATCCTCAAGCCGATGCTGGCCCGCGGCGAGCTGCAGACCATCGGTGCCACCACGCTCGACGAGTACCGCAAGCACCTCGAGAAGGACGCGGCGCTCGAGCGCCGGTTCCAGCCGATCCAGGTCCAGGAGCCCTCGATCGCGCACACCATCGAGATGCTCAAGGGGCTGCGCGACCGCTACGAGGCGCACCACCGCGTGACCATCACCGACGAGGCGCTGGTCTCGGCCGCCACGCTGGCCGACCGCTACATCTCCGACCGGTTCCTGCCCGACAAGGCCATCGACCTCATCGACGAGGCCGGCTCACGGCTCCGGATCCGCCGGATGACCGCGCCGCCGGACCTGCGCGAGTTCGACGACAAGATCGGGGAGGTGCGCCGCCGCAAGGAGGGCGCGATCGACGGGCAGGACTTCGAGGCCGCCGCGCGCCTGCGCGACGAGGAGAAGCAGCTGATCCTGGCCAAGGGCGAGCGTGAGAAGCAGTGGCGCGCCGGCGACATGGACGTCGTGGCCGAGGTCGACGAGGAGCTGATCGCCGAGGTGCTCGCGGTGGCGACCGGCATCCCGATCGTGAAGCTCTCCGAGGAGGAGTCCTCCCGACTGCTCAAGATGGAGGACGAGCTGCACAAGCGGGTCATCGGCCAGGAGGAGGCCGTCAAGTCACTCAGCCGGGCGATCCGTCGTACCCGCGCAGGGCTGAAGGACCCCAAGCGCCCCGGTGGCTCGTTCATCTTCGCCGGCCCCTCGGGCGTCGGGAAGACGTGGCTGTCCAAGACGCTGGCCGACTTCCTGTTCGGCGACGAGGACGCGCTGATCCAGCTCGACATGTCGGAGTTCAGCGAGAAGCACACCGTCTCGCGGCTGTTCGGCTCGCCTCCCGGCTACGTCGGCTACGAGGAGGGCGGCCAGCTCACCGAGAAGGTGCGTCGCAAGCCGTTCTCCGTGGTGCTCTTCGACGAGGTCGAGAAGGCCCACCCCGACATCTTCAACAGCCTGCTGCAGATCCTGGAGGAAGGTCGGCTGACCGACTCCCAGGGCCGGGTCGTGGACTTCAAGAACACCGTGATCATCATGACCACGAACCTCGGTACCCGCGACATCAGCAAGGGCGTCAGCCTGGGCTTCAACCAGGCAGGGGAGGCGGGCGACTACGACCGGATGAAGAACAAGGTCACGGAGGAGCTCAAGCAGCACTTCCGTCCGGAGTTCCTCAACCGCGTCGACGAGATCATCGTGTTCCCGCCGCTCACCAAGGACCAGATCATCTCGATGGTCGACAACATGATCGCCTCGGTGGAGCTGCGCATGAGGGACCGCGACATGTCGATCGAGCTGACCCAGGACGCGAAGGACCTGTTGGCCACGCGCGGGTTCGACCCCGTGCTGGGCGCGCGTCCGCTGCGTCGCACGGTCCAGCGAGAGATCGAGGACGTGCTGGCCGAGAAGATGCTCTACGGCGAGGTCGGGCCCGGCCAGATCGTGCTCGTGGGCGTCGAGGGTGAGGGCGCCGAGGCGAAGTTCACCTTCAGCGGCAGCACCAAGGGCGGCCCGGTGCCCGACACCCCGCCGCTCGAGACCGTCGGCGGACCGGTGCCCGGCGAGGGCCCCGACGACAGCGACGGCCCGGTCGACATCAGCAAGTCCGAGTAGCTCCGGCTACTGGGGGAGGGCGTAACGGCCGTCGTCGGTGACGACGACGAGGCCGTCGGCCAGCAGGCTCTCCAGCGCGCGGTCGCGCTGGACCGGCTCGGGCCAGGTGCCGTCGAGACGGTGCCTGGCCACGCTGCCCTCGGTCTCGCGGAGCACGGCCATCAACCGGCCGCGCACCATCCGGTCGGTGCCGGCCCACGCCTGCGCCTTGCGCGGTGGGCCGTCGTACGACGGCTTCCCGGCCAGGTTCCAGGCGCACCGGTCGCTGATCGGGCAGGCGGCGCAGCGAGGGTTGGCGGCCGTGCAGACGAGGGCACCGAGCTCCATGACGGCCACCGCCCAGGTCGCGGCGTCCGGGTCCTCCGCGGGTCCCGGCACGAGTGAGGTGGCCAGCTCGCGCTCGGCCTTCGTCACGGCCGTGGCCGGGAACTCCACACCGCTGACGGCCCGCGCGAACACTCGCCGCACGTTGGTGTCGAGCACCGGGTGCCGGCCGCCGAAGGCGAAGGACGCGATGGCGCTCGCGGTGTAGTCGCCCACGCCGGGCAGGGCCCGGAGGTCGTCGTACGACGCCGGCACCTCGCCGTCGTGCCGGTCGACGATCGCGGTGGCGGCTGCGTGCAGGCGCAGCGCCCGGCGCGGGTACCCCAGCCGTCCCCAGGCCCGGACGGCCTCCCCGCTCGGTGCCGAGGCCAGCGCCGCCGGGGTCGGCCACGTCCGCAGCCACTCCTCGAACACCGGCAGCACCCGCGCCACCGGCGTCTGCTGCAGCATGAACTCCGAGACCATCACCCGCCACGGTGTCGCGCCGGGGCCCCGCCAGGGCAGGTCGCGGGCGTGCTCGGCGTACCAGTCCGGCACCAGTCGGTGCAGGGCGTCGATCTCTGTCCCCATGGCAGTTCCGACCCTACGGGCGTGGCAACCCGGGCTGGCCGCCGGCGCTGACTAGCGTGGCGCGCATGCCTGCGAGGACCCCGCGGGGACGGTTGCCCCAACGCGTCTACTGGTTCCGTCGCGCGATGGTGCTCCTCGTGGCGGCCACCCTCGTCTTCGGGATCGGCAAGCTGCTCGGCGGCGTCGGGTCCGACGAACCGGCAGATCGCGCCAGCACGGCTGCCTCCACCCCGACCGGCTCTGCCACGCCGACCCGGTCACGAGCCCCGCTGGGGCCGGTCGCGGTGACCAAGATCCCCGCCACCTCGAGCACGGCACCGCTGCTGCCGCCGACCGGCGAGTGCGCCGACGACGAGGTGAGCGTGCTGCCGTCCGTGCCGGTCGCCGAGGCGGGCAAGCCGATCGTGCTCCACCTCCGCCTGGTGGGCACCCAGCCCGCGTGCACCTTCACCGTCTCCCCGGAGACCATGGTCGTGAAGATCACCTCCGGCAAGGACCGGATCTGGTCCAGCCAGGACTGCCAGCACGCCATCAAGAAGTCCGCGGTGGTCGTCCGCAGCGGCGTCCCCGCCGACGTGCCGGTGACCTGGAGCGGCCGGCGCTCCGACTCCGACTGCAGCAGCGCGGCCGCCTGGGCGATGCCGGGCTTCTACCACGTGTTCGCCGCCGCCCTCGGCTCGACGCCGACCGACGTGCAGTTCGAGATCACCTACCCGAAGCGCGGGATCGTCACCAAGACGGCCAAGCCGAAGCCGAGCCGCAAGGCCAGTGCGACGGCCAGCCCCAAGGCGAGTCCAAGGCCACGGTGAAGGCCTCGCCGACCGCGAAGCCGACGAAGAAGGGCGGCGGGTCGGTCTGCGGCGGCGACAACACCGCCAGCTCTGCTGAGATTGCGGATTCACCTGATATCAGGGGAACCTGTCACTGTGTGAGGCGGGCAACGCTCACGAAGTGCCAGGTTCACCGCTAATCAGGTGAACCAGCAGCCTCAGACGTACCGCTCGAGGATGCTGGACTCGGCCAGCCGGGAGAGTCCCTCGCGCACGCTGCGGGCGCGGAGCTCGCCGACGCCGTCGACCAGCTGCAGGTCCTCGACGCTGGCCGAGAGCAGCTTCTGCAGCGTCTCGAAGTGCTCGACGAGACGGTCCGCGACCGACGACGGCAGCCGGGGCACCTTGGCCAGCAGCCGGTAGCCGCGCGAGGACACCGCGCCGTCGAGGTGCTCGCCCGCGCCGAGCCCGAGGGCACGGGCCACCTGGGCGACGTCGACCAGGTCCACCGGCGACAGCGCCTCCAGCTCGGCGAGCACGTCGACCGGCTGCGCGCGCCCGCTTGCCGCCCGGCTGGTAGTCGCGTACGACGAGCTCGCGCTCGTTCTCGACGCCCGTGACCAGCTCCTCGAGCTGCAGGGAGAGCAGCCGCCCGTCGGTGCCGAGCTCGTTGACGTAGTAGTCGATCTCCCGGGCGATGCGGCTGACCATCTCGAGCCGCTGGGAGACCACGGCGACGTCGCGCACGGTGACGAGGTCCTCGATCTCCAGGGCCGACAGCGTGCTGGAGACCTCGTCGAGGCGGACCTTGTAGCGCTCCAGCGTGGCGAGCGCCTGGTTGGCGCGGGCCAGGATCGAGCCGGTGTCCTCGAGCACGTAGCGCGTCGCGCCGACGTAGATCGCGATGATCTGCATGGACTGCGACACCGAGATCACCGGTGCCCCGGTCTGCTTGGCCACCCGGTCGGCCGTGCGGTGGCGGGTGCCGGTCTCCTCCGACGGGATGGTGTGGTCGGGCATCAGGTGCACGTTGGCCCGGTGGATCCGGGTGATGTCCCGGTCGAGGACGATGGCGCCGTCCATCTTGGCCAGCTCGCGCAGGGCGGTGGGGGAGAAGGTCACGTCCAGGGTGAAGCCGCCGGTGAGGATGCCCTCGACGTCCTGGTCGTCGCCGAGGACGATCAGGGCGCCGGTGCGCCCGCGCAGGATCCGCTCGAGACCGTCGCGCAGCGAGGTGCCGGGCGCGATGCTCGCGAGGGTCTCGCGTAGGCGAGTCGCGTCTGCGTCGCGGTCGGGGGAAGGCACTCCCCAACTCTAGTGGAGCAGGAGGCGCTCTCCGGACTGCTTTCCGGGATCCGTCTCGATATCCAGCAGGGCAAGAGCGCGGCGGACGTGGTCGACGTCGACCACCCGCATGCCGTCGAGCACCCGGCTCTGGCCCGCGGTCTGGGGCGTGGCGGCAGGCACCACCGCGGACCGGAAGCCCATCCGGCCGGCCTCCGCGAGCCGCACGCCGAGGTCGCGGACGCGGCGGAGCTCGCCGGAGAGACCCAGCTCGCCGATCGCCACCACGTTGCGCCCCAGCGCCTTGCCCATCGCGGCGGAGGTGATGGCGAGCGCGATGGCGACGTCGTTGCTCGGCTCGGTCAGCCGGGCGCCGCCGACGCTGGAGACGAAGACGTCGTGGTGGTGCAGGCGGATGCCGGCGTGCTGCTGGAGCACGGCCAGGATCATCGCGACGCGGGCGGAGTCGACCCCGGACGTCGTACGTCTGGGGCGCTCGGAGGAGGTCTTGGTGACCAGCGCCTGCACCTCGCTGAGCAACGGCCGGCGGCCCTCCATGGTCACCGCGACGCAGGTGCCGGGCACCGGGCCGTGGCGGGCGTCGAGGAACAGCCCGGTGGGGTCGGTGATCGCCACGATCCCCTCGGCCGAGAGGTCGAAGCAGCCCACCTCGTCGACCGGTCCGTAGCGGTTCTTGACCGCGCGCACCATCCGCAGGCGGGAGGTGCGCTCGCCCTCGAACTGGAGCACCACGTCGACGAGGTGCTCGAGCACACGGGGGCCGGCGATGCTGCCGTCCTTGGTGACGTGGCCGACGATCACGAGGGTGATGTTGCGCAGCTTGGCCATCCGGATCAGCGCCGCCGAGACCTCCTTGACCTGCGTCACCCCGCCGGGCACGCCGTCGACGTCGCCGGCGCTGATCGTCTGGATCGAGTCGATCACCAGCAGCTTGGGCTTGACCGCCTCGACGTGGCCGAGCACGGCGCCGAGGTCGGTCTCGGCGGCGAGGTAGAGCTCGTCCTTGATGCCACCGGTGCGGTCGGCGCGCATCCGGACCTGGGCGGCCGACTCCTCGCCGGTGACGTAGAGGACGCGGGCACCGAGCGCGGCCGTCTGGGCGGCCACCTCGAGCAGCAGCGTGGACTTGCCGACGCCGGGCTCGCCCGCGAGCAGGATCGCCGCCCCCGGCACCAGGCCGCCGCCGAGCACGCGGTCGAGCTCGTCCACGCCGCTCGTGCGGGCGTGGGAGTCCTCGATCGGCACCTCACCGATCGGCCGGGCGGGCGCGGTGACCGGGCCGGCCTGCACGCGGCTCTGGGGCGCCGACCTCTCCACGACCGTCCCCCACGCCTGGCACTCGCCGCAGCGGCCGGCCCACTTGGCGGTCTCCCAGCCGCACTCGGAGCAGTGGTAGCTGGCGCGTGCAGCGCGGGCGCTCGTGCGGCTCGACATGGTCGCAGGCTAGGCGTCGGGACCGACAGGTCGCGGGCGCGACGCCCCCATGACCTAACATTTGGAACGATCCACATTCCGGGGAGATCGATGAGTCAGTCCAGAACCCCACCGACGCTCGCCACGGTCGCCGACGAAGCCGGCGTCTCGCGCCAGACGGTGTCCAACGCGCTCAACAACCCCGAGCTGCTGCGTCCCGAGACCCTCGTCCGCGTCCAGTCGGTCATCGACAAGCTCGGCTACTCGCCCAACCGGGCGGCCCGGCAGCTCCGCACCCGCTCCTCCCACCTGTTCGGGCTGCGGTTCGAGGCGGCGCAGGAGGGCACCAGCAACGCCCTGATGGACCGCTTCCTGCACACCCTCGTGGAGGAGGCATCGCGCACCGGGCACCACGTGCTGCTCTTCACCGGCGACGAGGACGACCCGCTGGACGGGTACGACGACCTGCTGCGGGCCACCGCCGTGGACGCGTTCATCGTCACCGACACCTACGCCGGCACCCCGCAGGCCGGCTTCCTCCAGGACCGCGGGGCCCCGTTCGTGGCCTTCGGCCGACCGTGGGACGACCCGCTCGCCGACCACGCGTGGATCGACGTCGACGGCGCCCATGGCGGCCGCATCGCGACCGAGCACCTCCTCGGCCAGGGTCACGAGCGCGTTGCCTGGCTCGGCTGGGAGAAGACCTCGCGGATCGGCCAGGACCGGCGCTCGGGCTGGGAGGAGGCCATGCGTGCGGCCGGCAAGGACATCACGGGCCTGGGCCGGCGCCTCAGCGACAACGTCGACGCCGCCCGGTTGGCGGCCCACGAGCTCCTGGGGGACTCCTCGATCACCGGGTTCGCCTGCGCGAGCGACACCCTGGCCATCGGGGTGCTGCACGCGCTCGCCGAGCGGGGCCTGCGACCCGGCGCCGACGTCGGCGTGGTCGGCTTCGACGACTCCCTGGCCGCACAGGTCACCTGGCCCGGGCTGACCAGCGTGCGGCAGCCGCTCGAGCAGGTGGCCGAGGAGCTCGTCACGATCCTGCACCTCGTCCTCGCCCACAAGCCGCTCACCGATCGCGGCCGGATGTTCGAGCCGTCCCTCGTCGTACGGAACTCGTCCCGACGGGGCTAGGACAGCCGGGTCACCACTCCCGGGTCCACACGTCGACCGCGTAGTCGACCTCCGTGCCCTCGTGGCCCGCGACGATCTGCTCGGCCACCGACGTCGGGAACTCGATCCGGACCACCGCCTCGAGGTCCTCGCGCGCGTCGAAGGTCCAGGCCATGTCCACCGGGTGCCGCTCCCAGCCGTGCGACTCCCAGAAGGCCACGATCTCCTCGTGGCTGCGTTCGGGGTAGCCGCGCTGCAGCCAGGTGCCGAACGTCGATCGGGTCGGGTCGTTGTCGATGACGAAGGCGCGGCCGCCCGGCCGCATCACGCGGTCGAGCTCGGCCAGCCCGGGCTCGCAGCCCGGGCCGAAGAAGTAGGCCCAGCGGGCGTGCACCAGGTCGACCGACTCCGCCGGGAGGGGCAGCGACGTCGCGGAGGCCTGCAGCACCGTCACGCCGGGCAGCCGCCGGGTGCGCCGGCGGGCGATGGCCACCAGGTCGCCGTGGGGTTCGACGCCGGTCACGGTGCGCGCTTCTTGCGCGAAGACCGGCAGGTGGAACCCGGTGCCGCAGCCGATGTCGAGCACGTCTCGCCCGGACCAGGGAGCCAGCGCCCACATCAGCCCGAGGATCACGCCCGCCCGGTCGACCGCACGGTTCTCGATCTCGTAGACCTGCGGGGAGCCCCAGATGTTGGGGCTCGGGATGGCGCCGTCGGGGAGGTCCGGCGAGGTGCGGTGGCTCTCAGATCCGGACGACACCGGTGCTGGTCTGGAACTGCGCGGCGACGATCCCGGGCGTGCCGTTGGGCGCGACCCACTCGACCTTGACGTCCTCGAGCGGCTGCTCGACGGAGTGGCCGAGCCACTCCGAGACCCGGGCCGGGTCACCGGCGATCTCGAGCGACTCGAGCGAGGTCTGGCCGGTGGCGCCGGCGCTCGGGTGGTTGCCGGCGTCGACCTCCCACTGCACGAAGAAGGGCAGCTGCGGGTCCGACTGCAGCCCCTTGACGCCGAGCTGCTTCCACCTCAGCTCGACTCCGTCGGGGCGGTGCCGGTTGCCGTTGACGGCCTCGCGGCCGAGCCGTTGCTCGAAGGGAGCGATGTCGTCGACCGAGACCGCCCAGCCCATCCAGCCACCGCCGAGCAGCGAGCGCGCACGGACCGCCTGGCCGAACGGCGCCTTGTCGGAGGCTGGGTGGTCGAGCACCTCGACGACCTCGAGGTAGGTGCCCTCGGTCAGCGGCAGGATCGCGTTGCGGGTGCCGAAGCGAGGATGGATGCCACCACCGAAGAACTCCTCCCCCAGGAGGTCCGACAACTCCCTCGTCGTGCCCGCGAGCCCGCCGGCTCCGGCAGCGAAGACGATGTGGTCCAGACGCATGCTTGATTCTGACTCGTTGCCGAACATCGGCTGACACCGGGGTAGCAGGAGGGGTTGGACCAGTCCCATGTCGCCGACAGCCTCAGGCCGGGTCGGCCGGGTGCAGCGCCAGGGCCGATCGCGAGCGCAGGTGCGCCTCGCAGCGGCCGGCCAGGACGTCGTACGCCGGCTGACCCATGAGCTCGATCAGCTCCCTGGCGTTGGAGAGGAAGAGCGGCTCGACGCCGACGTGCGCCTCGGTGTTGCCGGTGCAGTACCAGTCGAAGTCGTGGCCGCCCGGACCCCAGCCGCTGCGCTCGTACTCGCCGATGCTCACCTCGGTGTACGACGTGCCGTCGGTGCGCTCGACGTCGCGGAACTGCCGCCGGATCGGCAGCTGCCAGCACACGTCGGGCTTGGTCTCGACGAAGTGCACGTCCTCCCGCACGGCGAGGTGGTGCAGCGCGCAGCCGTACCCGCCCGGGAACCCGAGGGAGTTGGAGAAGATGCAGGCACCGTCGACCACGCGGGTCTTGCGCTCGCCCTCGTCGTCGGTCTCCACCCAGCCCTTGCGGCGCAGCCGGCCCCGCTTGCCGATCGCCTGGTCACGCTTCTCCCAGACGGTGTCGTCGAGCCGCTCCACCCAGGCAGCGACCCGGACCTCGTCGTCCTTGTCGGCGAAGTGGGCGCCGAGCGTGCAGCACCCGGAGTTCGGGGACGCCGCGTAGATCCCGGGGCAGCCCTGGCCGAAGATGCAGGTCCAGCTCGACGTCAGCCACGTCAGGTCGCACTTGAAGACCTGCTCTGCGTCGGCGGGATCGACGAACTCGATCCACAGCCGGGGAAAGACGGGATCGACCTCGGGCACGTCGTTCAGCCTAGGCGGGGCGTGGGGAGGTCCCTCGTGCGGGTGGGGTCGGTGCCGGCGGAGCTGTGGCCGGTTTCCCATGCGGGGAAGGGAATTTGCCCCGCCAGCGTGACCGCGCACAGGTTCTTGCCTCAGACCACAGGAAGTTTCCTGGCGGTCTGAGGCAGAAAACCTTCCTCGCATGGGAAACCGGCGCGCCCACAACCACCGCGACTACGCTCAACCCCATGCGGCTTGGCGTGCTCGACATCGGCTCCAACACGGGGCACCTGCTGGTCGTCGACGCCTACCGGGGCGCCGCGCCGATGCCGGCGTCGTCGGTCAAGGAGCCGTTGCGGCTGGCCGAGCACCTCGAGAAGGACGGCACGGTCAGCGAGAAGGGCACCGAGGTCCTGATCGACTTCGTGGGCCAGGCGCTCGAGGCCGCCGAGGACAAGGGCTGCGAGGAGATCTACTCCTTCGCGACCTCGGCCGTCCGTGACGCCGACAACTGCGACGACGTGCTGCGCCGGGTGAAGAAGAAGACCGGCGTCGAGATCCGCGTGCTGCCGGGCGAGGACGAGGCCCGGCTGACCTTCCTGGCGGTCCGCCGCTGGTTCGGCTGGTCGTCGGGTCGCCTGGCCGTCTTCGACATCGGCGGCGGCTCGCTCGAGATCGCCGGCGGCGACGACGAGTCGCCCGACGTGGCGTGGTCGCTGCCGCTCGGCGCCGGCCGGCTGACGCGCGAGCACTTCAAGGACGGTCCCCCCGCCGGCGACGACCTGCGGGAGCTGCGCAAGAACATCCGCACGAAGATCGCCCACGACGCCGGCACGCTGCTGCGTGGCGGCGCCCCCGACCACGCCGTGGCCACCTCCAAGACCTTCCGCTCGCTGGCCCGCATCTGCGGTGCTGCCCCCTCCGGGGAAGGGCTGTTCGTGCGCCGGATCCTGTCCGCTTCCGACCTCGACGAATGGATCCCCAAGCTGCTCGACATGGACGCCGACGAGATCGCGGAGCTGCCCGGCGTCTCGCGCAACCGCGCCCACCAGGTGGTCGCCGGGGCGTTGGTCGCCTCGGCGGTGTGCGACATCTTCGACGTGCCCGAGCTCGAGATCTGCCCGTGGGCGCTGCGCGAGGGCGTCATCCTCGATCGCCTCGACCGGCTGAGCGCCCGGGGCTGACGGCACCGTCGTGGCATCCCTCGTTCGCCCTCTCGACCGCCTCGGTCTACCCGGAGACCACCACCCACGCCTTCGAGTACGCCGAGAAGCTGGGGTACGACGCCGTCGAGGTGATGGTGAGCATCGACATCGTCAGCCAGAGCATCGAGAAGATCCTCGGCCTCCGCGACTACCACCAGATCCCGGTCTGCGCGATCCACGCGCCGTGCCTGCTGATCACCCAGCGGGTGTGGGGGACCGACCCGTGGGTCAAGCTCGAGCGCAGCGCGGAGATGGCCCAGGCGGTCGACGCCGACGTGGTCGTCGTACACCCGCCGTTCCGGTGGCAGCGCGACTACGCCGACCGGTTCGTCACGGGCATCGCCGAGCTGGAGAAGCGCACGGGCATCGCCTTCGCGGTGGAGAACATGTACCCGTGGCGCGCGACGTCGCGGCGCGAGATGAAGGTCTACCAGCCGGGCTGGGACCCCTCGCAGGAGTCCTACGCCAACACCACGATCGACCTGTCCCACGCCGCCACCGCCCGGTCCGACCCGATCGAGATGGCCGAGCGGCTGGGCAGCCGGCTGCGGCACGTGCACATGACCGACGGCAGCGGCTCGGCCAAGGACGAGCACCTCGTGCCCGGGCACGGCAACCAGCCGTGCGGCCCGTTCCTCGAGCACCTCGCGCAGTCGAGCTTCGAGGGGCACATCGTGGCCGAGATCAACACCCGCAAGGCCGGCGACCGCGAGGCCCGCGAGGCCGACCTCCTCGAGACGCTGGCCTTCTCCCGGTTCCACTTCGCCCCGACTCCGTAGCCCTCGGTGCCAGACTGCGGCCATGGCGAGCAGTCCGAGGGGGCGCCGGCCTGGCGCCCCTGACACCCGGGCCGACATCCTGGCGGCTGCGCGCGCCCTGTTCGCCGACCGCGGCTTCGGGCGCACGACGATCCGGGCGGTGGCCTCGGACGCCGGCGTCGACCCCGCCCTGGTGCACCACTACTTCGGCACCAAGGACGACCTCTTCGTGGCCAGCCTGCAGCTGCCCGTCGACCCGCGGGAGCGGCTGGCCCCTGCGCTCGCCGGTGGTCCCGACGGCGCGGCCGAACGGATCCTGCGCGTCTTCCTGGAGGTGTGGGACGAGCCCGACAACCGGCTCGCCCTGCTCGGGCTGGTCCGCAGCATCCTCGACGGGACCGGGGAGAGGCTGCTGCGTGAGGGGTTCCTGCCGGTCGTGCTGATCCCGGTCGGCCAGGCCCTCGGGATCGACCGCCCGGAGCTGCGGATGCCCCTGGTCGCCAGCCAGCTGGTCGGGCTGATCCTGGTTCGCTACGTGCTTGCGGTGGAGCCGCTCGCCTCGATGGCCGCCGATGACGTCGTCACGATGCTCGCTCCCAACATCCAGCACTACCTCACGGGCGACCTGCCCTCTTGACGCGAGCGGGGTCGCGGGTCTTAAATTCAACACATGATGAATAACGCCGTCGAGGTCCAGGGCCTCCAGGTGTCCCGTGGTGGCCACGAGGTGCTGCGCGACCTCTCCTTCACCGTCGCTGCCGGCGAGGTGACCGGCCTGCTCGGGCCGTCCGGCTGCGGCAAGACCACGCTGATGCGCTCCCTCGTGGGCGTGCAGCGGATCACCGGCGGCACCGTCGAGGTGCTGGGCAAGCCCGCCGGGCTCGGCGGCGCTGCGCTCGCAGATCGGCTACGTCACCCAGCAGCCGAGCGTGTACGACGACCTGACGATCGCCGAGAACCTCCGCTTCTTCGCCCGCATCCTCGGGGTCGACGACGACCGGGTCGCGACGTGCCTCGAGCTCGTCTCGCTCGCCGACCGCGCCGACTCGGTGGTCTCCCAGCTCTCCGGTGGCCAGCGCTCACGGGTCTCGCTGGCGGTCGCGCTGCTCGACGAGCCGAGGCTGCTGGTGCTCGACGAGCCGACCGTCGGGCTCGACCCGGTGCTGCGCGTCGAGCTGTGGGAGACCTTCCACGAGCTCGCCGCCGCCGGTGCGGCCGTGCTGGTGTCCAGCCACGTCATGGACGAGGCCTCGCGGTGCGAACGACTGCTGCTCATGCGCGAGGGCAGGTTCATCGCCGACGACACCCCGGACGGCCTGCTGCCGTCGTACCCGCGCCGACGACATCGAGGGCGCGTTCCTCGCGATCGTGCGGGACTCCGGCGACACCGAGAAGGAAGGGGCACCCCGATGAACCCCATGTCGACCCTGGCCGTCGCCTCGCGCGTGCTCACCCAGGTGCGCCGCGACCACCGCACGCTGGCGATGCTGCTCGTGCTGCCGTGCGCGCTGATGACGCTGCTGTGGTGGATGTTCAACGACCTGCCCGGCACCGGCTTCGACGATCTCGGGCCGGCGCTGCTGGCGCTGGTCCCGTTCGTGATCATGTTCCTGGTCACCTCGGTCACCACGCTGCGCGAACGCACCTCCGGCACCCTCGAGCGGTTGCTGGCGATGCCGATGGGCAAGCTCGACTTCCTGCTCGGCTACGCCGTGGCCTTCGGGATCCTGGCCGCCTTCCAGTCGGCGCTCGCCGTGGCGCTGTGCGTGTGGGTGCTCGACCTCTCGATCGTCGGCACGTCCTGGCTGCTGATGGTCGTCGCGGTGGTCGACGCGGTGCTGGGCACGGCGCTCGGACTGTTCGTCTCGGCCTTCGCGCGCACCGAGTTCCAGGCCGTGCAGTTCATGCCCGCGCTGGTGATCCCGCAGATCCTGCTGTGCGGGCTGTTCGTCCCGCGCGATCAGCTGCCACCCGTGCTCGAGGCGATCAGCAACGTGCTGCCGCTGTCCTACGCCGTCGACGCGATGCAGGACGTCGCCGCCAGCACCGCGACCGCGGACGTCTGGCGCAACGTGCTGCTCGTCGCGGCCTTCGCCCTCGCCGGCCTCGCCCTCGGCGCCCTCACGCTGCGCCGCCAGACCGCCTGATCGGCCCACCACCGCCGCCGGGGTGGGAGAAGCGCGACGGTAGCGTGGCCGGTATGTCCGTCGTTCGTGCGCCGCTGCTGATGCTGGCCCGGAGCCACCGGGTCAGGGACGTCGTCACCCGGCTGCCGGTGAGCAGCGGGATCGTCAACCGCTACGTCCCGGGGGAGGCGACCGAGCAGGCCGTCGGTGCGACGCGCACCCTCGTGGACGACGGGCTGCACGTGACCCTCGACTTCCTCGGCGAGGACACGCTCGACCAGGCGCACGCAGAGTCGACCGTCTCGGCGTACCTCGACCTCCTCGACCAGCTCGGCAGTGCCGGGCTGGCCCGCAACGCGGAGGTGAGCGTGAAGCTGTCCGCGATCGGCCAGGCGCTGCCCGAGGTCGGCCCCAAGCTGGCGGTGGAGAACGCCCGGCGGATCTGCCGCGCCGCTCGCAACGCCGGCACGACGGTCACCCTGGACATGGAGGACCACACCACCACCGACCTGACGCTGACGGCGCTGCGCGAGCTGCGCAAGGACTTCCCCGAGACCGGCGCGGTGGTGCAGGCCTACCTCTACCGGACCGAGCAGGACTGCCGGACGCTGGCTCACGAGGGCAGCCGGGTCCGGCTGTGCAAGGGCGCCTACAACGAGCCCGAGGAGGTCGCCTACCAGGACCGTCACGACGTCGACAAGTCCTACGTGCGCTGCCTCAAGGTGCTGATGGCCGGCGAGGGCTACCCGATGATCGCGACGCACGACCCGCGGCTGGTCAAGATCGCCTCGGCGCTCGCCACCCGCTACGGCCGGATGCCCGGCACCTACGAGTTCCAGATGCTCTACGGCATCCGCGGCGAGGAGCAGAAGCGGCTCGCGGAGCTCGGGGAGAAGGTGCGCGTCTACGTGCCCTACGGCGACGAGTGGTACGGCTACCTGATGAGAAGGCTCGCCGAGCGTCCCTCGAACCTGACATTCTTCCTGCGTTCGCTGATCTCGCAGAAGTAGAGGAGCGACACCATGACCGTCGCCATCGTCGGGGCCGGCGTGATGGGGGAGGCCCTGCTCTCCGGACTGATCCGCGGCGGGTTCGCTCCCGCCGATCTCGTCGTCGGCGAGAAGCGGGCGGAGCGCGCCGCCGAGCTGCGCGAGAAGTACGGCGTCGAGGTGGTCGACAAGCTCTCCGAGGTGACCCGGGCCGAGACCGTGACCCTCGTGGTCAAGCCGCAGGACATGGGCGACGTCCTGGCCGAGATCGGTCCCCACATCGAGGCCGGCCAGCTCGTGGTCAGCCTCGCCGCCGGCATCACCACCGACTACATCGAGCGCCACCTCGTCGAGGGCGTCGCGGTCGTGCGGGTGATGCCCAACACCCCGGCACTCGTCGACGAGGGCATGGCGGCCATCTCGCCGGGGACCCACTGCGACGAGGAGCACCTGCTGCGGGCCGAGCAGCTGCTCGCGCAGACGGGCCGCGTCATGCGCGTGCCGGAGAAGCAGCAGGACGCCGTCACGGCGATCTCCGGCTCCGGTCCGGCGTACCTCTTCTTCGTCGTCGAGGCGATGATCGAGGCCGGCGTCCACCTCGGGCTGCCCCGCACCACGTCCACCGAGCTGGTCGTGCAGACCGTGGTCGGCTCCGCCAAGCTGCTCCGCGAGACCGGCGAGCACCCGACGGTGCTGCGCGAGCGCGTCACCTCCCCCGGCGGTACGACGGCCGCGGCGATCCGCCAGCTCGAGGACCACAAGGTGAGGGCCGCCTTCATCACCGCGATGGAGGCTGCGCGCGACCGCTCCACCGCGCTCGCGGCCACCGATGAGTGAGGGCGCGGGCGCCTCGGGCTGCCGCGCCTGCCTGGTCTACGACGAGTCGCTGACCGGCTACAACTTCGGCCCCGCTCACCCGATGAACCCGATCCGGGTCGACCTGACGGTGGCCCTGGCCCGCGACCTCGGCGTGCTCGACGGGCTCACCCGCGTGGACGCCCCCGACGCCAGCGACGACGACCTGGCCACCGTGCACGACCCCGAGATGATCGAGGCGGTGATGGCCAGCAGCGCCGACCCGACCGGTGATCGACCTCGAGCGCGGCCTGGGCACCGACGACGACCCCACCTTCCCCGGCATGCACGAGGCCGGCCGCCACGTCGTGGGCGCGAGCATCGAGGCGGCGCGCCGGGTGTGGACCGGCGAGGCCGACCACGCCGCCAACATCGCCGGCGGGCTCCACCACGCCATGCCCGACCGGGCCAGCGGCTTCTGCGTCTACAACGACGTGGCCGTCGCGATCCGCTGGCTGCTCGACCACGGCGCCAGGAAGGTGGCCTACGTCGACGTCGACGTGCACCACGGCGACGGCGTCGAGACGATCTTCTACGACGACCCGCGGGTGCTCACGGTGTCGCTGCACGAGACCGGGCAGATGCTGTTCCCCGGCACCGGCTTCCCGGCGGACTCCGGCGGTCCCGAGGCGCCGGGCTCGGCGGTCAACGTCGCGCTGCCGCCCGGCACCTCCGACGCCGGCTGGCTGCGCGCCTTCCACGCCGTCGTACCGCCGCTGCTGCGCGAGTTCGAGCCCGAGGTCCTGGTGACCCAGCAGGGCTGCGACAGCCACCGCGACGACCCGCTCGCGCACCTGGCCCTGAGCGTGGACGGCCAGCGGGCGAGCTACCTCGCCCTTCACGACCTCGCCCACGAGACCGCCGGCGGGAAGTGGGTCGCGTTCGGCGGCGGGGGCTACTCCGTCATCGACGTGGTCCCTCGCGCCTGGACCCACCTGCTCGCCGCCGTCTCCGGCCGGCCGCTGGACCCCACGGTCGGGACGCCCGAGGCCTGGCGCGACTGGGTCTCCGAGCGGCTCGGCGTGCGCGCCCCGTCGCTGATGACGGACGGCCGCACGCCCGCCTACCGCGACTGGTCCGAGGGCTACGACCCCGACACCTGGCTAGACCGCGCAGTCGCCGCCACACGCGACGCGGTGTTCCCCGCAAATGGTCTGATGCCCTGAATTCAGGCGTGTTCGCCTAGCACGCGACGATTCCGACGCAAGCGGACACGCCGGTACCTCAGAGACCACTTTGACGAATCTGTGGAACATTGGTCACATCTGGCCCTATATTCTCAGGCAGCCTGCATGTGACATCCGCGGTGGGGAAGCCGCGGCGCGTGCGAGAGAAAGTATGGTGCGCCATGGCCTCGAACATCCCAGGAGACATCTCCGAGGTGAAGTTCCTGACCGTTGCCGAGGTCGCCTCGGTGATGCGTGTCTCGAAGATGACGGTCTACCGTCTGGTGCACAACGGTGAGCTCCCTGCCGTGCGCGTGGGTCGTTCGTTCCGCGTGAGCGAGGACGACGTCAACGAGTACCTCAAGAGCAGCTTCTTCAACGCCGGCTGAGCCCCACCCGACACCGATTCGAGCCCGCGGCGAGTGAGACGTCGCGGGCGATTCGGTAACGCTCGCGTGCGCCGGTTAGGCTGAGGCCTTCGAAGCATCCGGGCAACGGTTAGGTACAGCGTGGGTTCTGTCATCAAGAAGCGCCGCAAGCGAATGGCGAAGAAGAAGCATCGCAAGCTGCTGAAGAAGACGCGCGTGCAGCGGCGCCGTCTCGGCAAGTAACCAGGCGCACCCAAATATCTTCAGGCAGAACCTGATCTCACTCCTGGGGCGGACCGCATGGGCCAGGTAGTACTCGTCACCGGCGTGGCCGGTGATCTGGGGCGCCGTTACGTGGCGCAGCTCTCGCGCGCCCCGGGTATCGAGCGCGCGATCGGCGTCGACGTGCTGCCGCCGCGCGGCGACCTGGGTCGGGCCGACTTCGTGCGCGCCGACATCCGCAACCCGGTGATCGCCAAGGTGATCGTCCGCGAGCGGGTCGACACCGTCGTGCACACCAGCGTCGTCGCCACGCCCGCCGCTGCCGGGGGCCGTACGTCGATGAAGGAGCTCAACGTCATCGGGACGATGCAGCTCCTCGCGGCCTGCCAGCAGGCGCCCGACCTCCGCAAGCTGGTGGTCAAGTCGAGCGCGAGCGTCTACGGCGCCTCGAACCGCGACCCCGCGATGTTCACCGAGGGCATGAGCGCCAAGCGCCAGGTCACGAGCGGCTTCGCCAAGGACGTCACCGAGGTGGAGTCCTACGTGCGCGGCTTCGCGCGGCGTCGCCCGGACGTCGCCGTCACGACGTTGCGGATGGCCAACGTGATCGGCCCGCGGATCGTCTCCGCCATGACCGGCTACTTCAGGATGCCGGTGATCCCCACCGTCCTCGGCTTCAACCCGCGACTGCAGTTCGTCCACGAGGACGACGCCCTCGACGTGCTCCAGCACGCCACCACCGGCGAGGTCACCGGCACCTACAACATCGCCGGCGACGGCATCATCACGCTGAGCCAGGCCGTACGACGCCTCGGCCGGCCCACCATCCCGCTCCCGTCGTTCGCCGTCTCCAGCTTCGGCTCGGCGATCCGCCAGACCCGGGTGGCCGACTTCTCACCCGAGCAGGTGGCCTTCCTGACCTTCGGCCGTGGGCTCGACACCACCCGGATGCGCCAGCAGCTGGGCTACGAGCCGAAGTACAGCACCCCTGATGCCTTCTCCGACTTCGCGGCGTCGGTGGCACCCGGGCTGATGAACGCCGACCGGGTGCGGGCCACCGAGACCGCGCTGGTCGGCGCACTGAGCAGGTCGACGTCCGAGGGAGGAGAGCCACGTGGGTGACGCCGAGATCATCCCGCTCGGGACCCGGGGCCGACCCGGTCGCGGCACCGGGAGCAAGACGCCGTCCTCGAGCAGCCGGAGCCTGGCAGCCAAGCCCGGCACGCGCGCCGCGGCCAAGGAGCAGCACCCCAGCGTGCGGGTGCCGGCCCAGAAGACGGCGCAGAAGAAGTCCGAGCGACAAATTATCCCAACTCCGGCACCGCAGGCCGAGACGGCTGACAAGGTGGAGCCCGTGAGTGAACAGCCGACCGCGGCTCCGGCGAGCCGCGCCCCGGTCACCACGGAGCACCGCCACCCGGTCCCCGGCATCCCGCCGCTGGAGTGGCTGGCGGCCTTCACCTCGGCCTCCAAGGAGATCTTCGGCGAGAACTGGGAGCCGCGCCTCGCCGCGTTCCTCGCCTTCCTCCGCCGCCGGCTGACCGGCGACTTCAGCGTCGACGACTACGGGTTCGACCGCGAGGTCACCGAGCAGTTCCTGGTCACGGCGCTGCGGCCGATCGCCCGCCGCTGGTTCCGGATCGAGGTGCGAGGCGCCGAGAACATCCCGGCCGAGGGCGGCGCCCTCGTGGTCTCCAACCACTCCGGGACCGTGCCCGTCGACGGGCTGATGACGGCGGTCTCCATCCACGACCACACCGAGCGCTTCCTGCGGCCGCTGGGCGCCGACCTCGTCTTCAAGCTCCCCGTCGTGGGCGACCTCGCCCGCAAGGGCGGCGCCACCCTGGCATGCAACGAGGACGCCGAGCGGATGCTGCGCGGCGGCGAGCTGGTCGGGGTCTGGCCCGAGGGCTTCAAGGGCATCGGCAAGCCCTTCAGCGAGCGCTACAAGCTGCAGCGCTTCGGGCGCGGCGGGTTCGTCTCGGCGGCGCTGCGCACGGGCGTACCCATCATCCCGACCTCGGTGGTCGGCGCCGAGGAGATCTACCCGCTCGTGGGCAACATCCCCTCACTGGCCCGGTTGCTGGGGGTGCCCTACATCCCGATCACGCCGTTGTTCCCGCTGCTGGGTCCGCTGGGCCTGATCCCGCTGCCGTCGAAGTGGCTGATCGAGTTCGGTGAGCCGATCCGCACCGACGAGTACGACGAGGGTGCGGCCGACGACCCGATGCTGGTCTTCAACGTGACCGACCAGGTCCGCGAGTCGATCCAGCAGACGCTGTACTCGCTGCTCATGCAGCGCAAGTCCGTCTTCTCGTAAGCGGCCCGGAAACGCCAAATCGCCCGACCCCGTGGGGGCGGGCTGCGGGCAGCGGGTTACTGTCGCCCGGGAGCAGGTTGCCGGTCAGGCCGTCGACGGTGCCCTTGAGTCCGTCGACCGTCTGGTCGACGGCGTCCCCGGCACCGGTCACGGCGTCTCGACGCCGCTGTCTCCGCCGCCGCCGCCACCGCCGGTGACGGAGGTGACGGTGCCGGTGAGTCCGCCGACGAGGTTGTTCACGGTGCCGGCTGTCTTGGTGGTCAGCTCGGGCACGAGCTTTCCGGTGCTGGTGAGCGTGCTCTCGAGCGGAGCGGCGTCCGCAGCCGTGCCGCCGCCGGCGGCCTTGCCCAGGCTGTCGGCCGTGCCCTGCGCGGCGTTGCGGAGGTCGTCGAGCTTCGCCTTGTCGGCCGCGCTCAGAGCAGTCTGAGCCCGGATGTCGGCGCCGGCCTGGGACACCGGGGTCGCGATCAGGCTCACCACGGCCGGGGCACCCGAACCCGAGGCCAGCGTTCCGGGTGGGGTGAGGATGTCGCCGCCGCAGCTGGCGCACAGCATGGCCGCCTGCTGGTCGATGTCGGCGACTGTGTCGGCGGCGTCACGCAGCGACGCGGTGTTGGCCGGGCCGGCGGTCTGCGCCATGGAGTCGAGCTCGCTCATGGCCGAGTCGGTGAAGTCGCGGACGGTGGTGATGTCGGCGGTGTTGGCGTCGTCCTGGTAGGCCTGGAAGAGCTTCTCGGAGCCCGCGTCGGCGGACTCGTTGAAGTCCGCGACCGTGGCGTCGACGAGCGCGGGGCTCGCGTCGGAGGCGACCAGCGCCTTGACCTCGTCGAGCCGCTCGTTGGCCTGGCCGAGGAGCGCCGAGCCCTTCGAGGCGTCACCGACGTGGGCGGCGATCGTGACCTGCTCGACGCCGCGCTTGATCGGGTAGAGGGACTCGCCGGGCAGGGCGCCGGAGGCGGCCGCAGCCATGCCGGCCGTTCCGCCGACGATGACCAGGGCGGCCGCGGCCGTGCCGAGTCGGCGCTTGCGGCGTGACCTCGTCGGCAGGCGTCGTACGACGGGAGGAGCCGGGACCATGTCGGTCTCGGCGGCCAGCATCAGCCGGCTGCGGAGTTCGGCGACGAAATCGGCCCGAGGGGTGACTTCTGGTTGTACGCGGAGCACCTGCACGGTCGCGACCAGGCCGGAGTAGCGCTCGGCCACCTCGGTAGTCGCACGTCCCTCGAGGACGTTGTCGAACTCCTCGGCCGCATGCTGCGCGGGGAAGAGGGGAGTCATGAGTGCATTCCTGTGCTGTGGAAGGTCGTGTCGTGTCGGCCGACCCGAGACCGACCTACGGTGCGATGGTCATCCGGCGTCCACGCTGACAATCTGGTCAACGACGGGGTCTGAGCGGAAGTTATGCCGGGCACGAACTTGTTCACCGAGAAGCCGAGACCGTGTCTCAGCACCCGGAATCCGGGACGCCCGGTCGCGCGGCTCATCGGGTGCCCTCGGGGAGGATCTTGGCCAGGTTGCGCACGCCGCGCAGCTGCAGCTGCTTGACCGCGCCGGCGCTGCGACCCAGGATTTCGGCCGTCTCGGCGATGGAAAGTCCCTGCAGGAAGCGCATCACGAGGCACTCGCGCTGCTCCGTGGGCAGCTCGCTGAGCGCCGCCAGCAGCGCCTCGTTGGTCAGCTGGGCCAGCACCGAACCCTCGGGTCCGTCGGTCGTGGAGTCGAGGGTGCCCATGTCCTCGGTGGTCTGCTCCAGTCGGGTGCGACCGGCCTTGAAGTGGTCGGTGGTCAGGTTGCGGGCGATGGTCATCAGCCAGGCGCCGAAGTCCTTGCCCTGCCACCGGAAGGAGCTCATCGAGCGGAGCGCCCGGAAGAAGGTCTCCGAGGTCAGGTCCTCGGCGAGCGTCACCGAGCCGACGCGGTAGTAGAGGAAGCGGTAGACGCTGGTGTGGTAGTGGTCGTAGAGCTGTCCGAAGGCCTCGGAGTCGCCGTTGCGGGCGAGCTCGACGAGGGCGATCAGCCGGGTGCCCTCGGCCTCGTCCTCCGCCGAGGAGGTGGCCAGGGCCGAGTCGTCGGGCCGGCTGCCCTGCGGAGGCACCGGCTGCACGGGGCGCGCGCTGGTCTCGGTGAACAGCCATGAACTGTCCAGACGGGCGCCCGGACGGCTGAGCGGGCCGGGCGACGGTGGCCAGCGCGAGCTCGGGGCGGATGACGTCGACGAGCGCGCGCCGGAGTGCGTCAAGGCCACGCCCAAATGCGTGCTCGACTCTTGGCTCCACGGCTGGCTCCCCCGCCTCGGCGGCGTCCGACTCTCCCCGCCAAGTTGGACTATGTGATCGTACGTGGCGGTTGCCCCCTTGTGAACCGAAAGGTGACCCCTCTCACCCCTCGGCCACGGCGGGCTGCGACACGTTAGGTGAACACATGTACCCGCGAGAGCCAAACCGGAAACCGGCAGGTCGTGGCTGGTCTCAGCGGACCCGTCGCCGGATCGCGGCCCCCGCTGCCACCGTTCCCACGGCGGCGCCCGGCCACGGCTGCGGCGAAGACACCCATCCGGGCGGCCTTGCGGCCGGTGCGGTAGTCCCGGATCCGCCAGCCTTGTGCGCGGGCGTGCTCGCGCAGCCGGTGGTCGGGATTGATGGCGCAGGGGTCGCCGACGGCGCTGAGCATCGGCAGGTCGTTGTAGGAGTCGGAGTACGCCGAGCACCGCTCGAGGTCGAGCCCGAACCTGTCGGCGAGCTCCTTGATGGCCACCGCCTTGGCGGAGCCGTGCAGCATCTCGCCGACCAGCTCGCCGGTGTAGACGCCGTCGACGTGCTCGGCCACCGTGCCCAGGGCACCGGTCAGTCCCAGCCGCCGGGCGATGATCGTGGCGATCTCGATGGGCGCCGCGGTCACCAGCCAGACCCGCTGACCCTGGTCGAGGTGGAGCTGGGCCAGCGCCCTGGTGCCCGGCCAGATCCGGTGGGCCATGTTCTCGTCGAAGATGTCCTCGCCGAGCTCCTCGAGCTCCGCGACCGTGTGCCCGGCGATGAAGGACAGCGCCGAGGCGCGGGCGTCCGCGACGTGGGCCGGGTCCTCGACCCCGACGATCCGGAAGTGGGCCTGCTTCCAGGCGGCGCCCAGGATGTCGCGGGTGGTGAAGAACTCCCGCTGGTGCAGCCCCCGGGCCAGGTGGAAGATCGACGCCCCCTGCATCACGGTGTTGTCGACGTCGAAGAACGCCGCCGCCGTGGTGTCCGCCTCGACCGCGAGGGCGCTCTCGACCTCCGCGATCGCGGCGGCCGCCTCGCCTGCGAGCTGGGACCTGCGCACCAGGTTCGGAGGGGCCGGACGACGGCTCCGATGCTTCTTGCCCCCGGGTCTTCCGGGAGGCTCGGAGGGCGTCACGCGGGCCACCTTAGTCCGCAACGGGATGTGGGAAACTCCTGCGATGGAGTCCAACGTCGCCGAGCTGTTGGGCCGGGCGGCAGGCCTGGAGCCTGACAAGACAGCCTTGTCGGAGGCGGCCTCGGGACGGACGATCACCTGGGCCGCGCTCGACGCGCTCGTCGACCACGTGGTGCGCGGCTTCTCCGACGCGGGGATGGTGGCCGGCTACCGCGTCATGATCGTGACGGCCAACCGGATCGAGTTCGTCGCGGCCTACCTCGGCGCGCTGCGGGCCGGCATGGTCGTCGTACCCGTCAACCCGCGGAGCGCGACCGGCGAGCTGATCCGGATGCTGGCCGACTCCGGCACCCGGATGGTGATCGCGGACGGCTCGACGATCGCGACCGTGCGTGAGGCCGTGGGCGGCCTGAACGACGCCCTGGAGGCCTACGGGCTGGAGCCCGGGGCGCGGCCGCGCATCGTCTCGGTCGGCACCACGCTGTCGCCGGGGGAGCGGGGCTGGGACCAGCTCGTCTCGAGGTCCGGCTACCCGGGTCCGGCGCGCGTCGACCCCGAGAGCCTGGCGGTGCTGCTCTACACGAGCGGGACCTCGGGGCGCCCGCGAGCCGTGATGCTCTCCCACCGGGCCCTGCTCGCCAACGTCGAGCAGGTGGCCGGGGTGGACCCGCCGATGATCATCGGCCGAGACGTGGTCCTCGGGGTGCTGCCGCTCTTCCACGTCTACGGCCTCAACGCCGTGCTCGGGCAGGTGATCCGCCAGTGCGCCCGGCTCGTGCTCGTCGACGGCTTCGACGCCGAGGGCTCGCTCGACCTGATCGAGGACGAGGCGATCTCGGTCGTGCCCGTGGCGCCGCCGGTGTTCGCCTACTGGATGCAGCTGACCGGGCTCGAGGACCGGCTGGGCCCGGTCCGGCTGATGCTCAGCGGGTCGGCACCGCTGTCGGGTGAGCTGGTCGAGGCGTTCACCGACCGCACGGGGGTGGCGATCCACCAGGGCTACGGGCTCACGGAGGCCGCTCCGGTGGTGACCTCGACGCTGTGCAGCAAGGAGGTGCGGCCGCGCTCGGTGGGAGCCGCGCTGCCCGGCATCGAGATCCGGCTCGTCGACGAGGCCGGTCGCGAGCCCCACGACCAGGACGGCGGCGAGATCCACATCCGCGGCGACAACCTGTTCTCCGGCTACTGGCCCGACGGCGCCGACGGTCCCGACGAGGACGGCTGGTGGGCCACCGGCGACGTCGGCTACCTCGACCCGACGGGCGACCTCTACCTCGTCGACCGGATCAAGGAGCTGGTGATCGTCTCCGGCTTCAACGTCTACCCCAGCGAGGTCGAGGACGTGATCGCCGAGCTGTCCGAGGTCGCGGAGGCCGCGGTCATCGGGGTCGAGGACGAGGAGACCGGCGAGGCCGTGGTGGCCTACGTCAGGCCAACCGCCGCCGGGGCCAGCGAGGGCCTCGAGGACGTCGTACGACGTCACTGCGAGGACCGGCTCGCCCGGTTCAAGCAGCCGCGGGTGATCCACGTGGTCGAGGAGCTGCCCTACACCGTGACCGGCAAGGTGCAGAAGGGCCGGCTGCGGGCCACCGAGCGGCGCCGCACCCTCGGCCTGCTGGAGTGAGTGCCGGATGAGCGCGCGCGTCACGTTGTACTCCAGGCCGGGCTGCCACCTGTGCCAGGACGCCCGCGAGGTCATCGAGCGGGTCTGCGCCGACGTCGGCACCTCCTTCGACGAGGTGGACATCACCACCTCGCCGGAGCTGCAGGAGACCTACGGCGAGCAGATCCCCGTCACGCTGGTCGACGGCCGCCGCCACGACTTCTGGCGCGTCGACGAGGCCCGCCTCCGCGCCGCCCTCGCCTGAGGCAGCCTCACGCCCCCGGCCGGTGGCAGTGGCGCATCTCACATGTGCTAGGCCGCGCCGCGGGACGATTTTGTTCGCACGTTCACAAACTCCTACAGTGACCAGGTTCCCTTCCTTGGAGCGTGGCAGAGTCGTGAGCAGTTCCCGGATCCCCGAGGCGACGGTGGCCCGTCTCCCGGTGTACCTGCGGGCCCTCAACGCCATGATCGAGGCCGGCACCGCCACCTGTTCCAGCCTCGAGCTGGCCACCGCGACCGGCGTCAACAGCGCCAAGCTGCGCAAGGACCTCTCGCACCTCGGCTCCTACGGCACGCGCGGGGTCGGGTACGACGTGGAGTACCTCCGCTACCAGATCTCCCGCGAGATCGGCCTGACCCAGGACTGGCCCGTCGTGATCGT
The DNA here is from genome assembly GCA_963698945.1 of uncultured Actinomycetota bacterium. Lineage (GTDB taxonomy): Bacteria > Actinomycetota > Actinomycetes > Propionibacteriales > Nocardioidaceae > Marmoricola. Next base: position 94,419 of record CAVOST010000012.1, read on the forward strand.
CGGGATCGGCAACCTCGGCCACGCCCTCGCGAACTACTCCGGCTTCTCCTCCCGCGGCTTCCGCACCGTCGCCCTGCTCGACGCCGACGCCGCCCGCCACGGCGAGATCGTGGCCGGGCTCGAGATCCGCGGCTTCGACGACCTCGAGGCGGTGGTGGGCGAGAACGGCGTCGGCATCGGCGTGATCGCCACCCCGGCGGTGGCGGCCCAGTCGGTGGCCGACCGGATGGTCGAGGTGGGCATCCGCAGCATCCTCAACTTCGCGCCCACGATCCTCTCGGTGCCCGAGGGGGTCGACGTACGCCGCGTCGACCTGTCCAGCGAGCTGCAGATCCTCGCCTACCACGAGCAGCGCAAGTCCTCCGCCGTCCTCCGCGACCCCGTCGACGTGGAGGAGGCGATATGAGCGTCCTCGTCGTGGGGATCTCCCACAAGACCGCCCCCGTGCCGGTGCTGGAGCAGGTCGCGCTCGACCCCGAAGGCATCCAGAAGGTCGTGCGCGAGGTCTCCGAGCTCGAGCACGTCACCGAGGCCACCGTGCTCTCGACGTGCAACCGGACCGAGGTCTATGCCGACGTCGACCGCTTCCACGGCAGTGTCGAGTCGCTCTCGCGGCTGCTCGGCGAGCGAGCGGGGCTGACGCCCGGAGGACGTGCTCGGCCACCTCTACGTGCACTACGACGACGGCGCCGTCTCCCACCTGTTCAACGTCGCCTCGGGACTCGACTCGATGGTGCTGGGCGAGAGCCAGATCCTCGGCCAGACCCGCGACGCGCTGCGGCTGGGCCAGGAGGCAGGCACGATCGGGCCGGCGCTCAACGTGCTCTTCCAGCAGGCCCTGCGCGTGGGCAAGCGCTCCCACGCCGAGACCGACATCGACCGCGTCGCGCCGAGCCTCGTCGTCGCCGCGCTCCAGCGAGCCGCCGAGCACGTGGACGGCCTCGCCGGACGCCACGTCATGGTCGTCGGCGCCGGATCGATGGCCCGGCTCACGGTGGCCGAGGTCGCCCGTGCCGGCGTCGCGTCGATCGTCGTCGCCAACCGCACCTTCGCCCACGCGGCCCGACTGGCCGCCCAGTACGACATCGCCCGTGCCATCCCGCTCGCCGAGGTCGGTGAGGTCGACGGCCCCGTCGACGTGCTCGTCTCCTGCACCGGCGCCGTCGGCACGGTCGTCGAGATCGGCGACATCACCGCCCGGCGCTCCTCGGACGAGCCGCTGGCGGTCGTCGACATCGCGCTGCCACGCGACGTCGACCCCGACGTGGCGAGCCTTCCCGGCGTCCGGCTGATCGCCCTGGACACGCTCGGCGAGGAGCTGCGCCGGGTGCCCGCGGCCGCCGGCATCGAGGACGTGCGCACGATCGTGTCCGAGGAGCTCGCCTCCTTCCTGGTCGCCCGCCGCAGCCAGAGCGTCACCCCGACCGTGGTGGCGCTGCGCAGCATGGCCACCGGCGTGGTGCAGGCCGAGCTGGCCCGGCTCGACAGCCGGCATGCCCACCCTCGACCCCGCCACGCGGGCCGAGGTCGAGCGCGCCATCAACCGGGTCGCCGACAAGCTGCTGCACCAGCCCACCGTGCGGGTCAAGGAGCTGGCCAACGAGTCCGGCGCGATCTCCTACGCCGCCGCCCTCGCGGAGCTGTTCTCCCTCGATCCAGAGGCCGTCGAGGCCGTGACGCGGGCGGAGGTGGAGCGACCATGAGCAGCGAAGCCTCCCCGCGGATCCGCATCGGCACCCGCTCCTCCGCCCTCGCCACGACGCAGTCGGCGCTCGTGGCGCTGGCGCCTGACCGAGGCCACCGGCCGGCCCACCGAGCTGGTGCCGATCCGCACCGAGGGTGACGTGAACACCGGCGACCTGGCGCAGCTGGGCGGCACCGGCGTCTTCGTCAGCGCGCTGCGCGACGCGCTCGTGCGCGGCGAGATCGACCTGGCGGTGCACTCCCTCAAGGACCTGCCGACCGCCGTGCCGGACGACATCGTGCTGGCCGCCGTACCTCCCCGCGAGGACCCCCGGGACGTGGTGGTCGCCCGCGACGGTCTCACCCTCGGCGAGCTGCCCGAGGGCGCGCGCGTCGGCACCGGCGCCCCGCGTCGCGTGGCCCAGCTGCAGGCCCTGGGTCTCGGCATCGAGCTCGTGGGCGTGCGCGGCAACGTGGACACCCGCATGGGCAAGGTCGCCGCCGGCGAGCTCGACGCGGTCGTGCTCGCTCGCGCCGGGCTGGCCCGTCTCGGCCGGGCCGACGAGGCCACCGAGGTGCTCGACCCGCTGCAGGTGCTCCCGGCTCCCGGCCAGGGCGCCCTCGCGGTGGAGTGCCGGGCCGACAGCGACCTGCGTGACCTGGTGCACGACGCGCTCGACGACCCCGCCACCAGAGCCTGCGTCGAGGCGGAGCGGGCACTGCTCGCCGAGCTCGAGGCCGGCTGCTCGGCACCGGTGGGCGCGTTGGCCGAAGTTGCGGAAGGTGACCACGGTGAAGAACTCTGGGTCAGGGCCGTCGCGCTGTCGCCCGACGGCGCCCTGTCCGTACGACGCTCCGCGAGCGGTCCTCTCGACGACGCCATCGGCCTGGGCCAGAAGCTCGCCGCCGAGATGCTCGCCGAGGGCGCAGCAGACCTGATCAACGAACGACCGACACAGTGATCGACCCGCACGTTGGGGCAACACACGAGAAGGCGAATGTGACCAAGCGAAACTCCAGCAGCACCGCACGCCGCGCCACCCCCACCTCCGGGGCGACCTCGGGGGCACGACCCGCGAAGTGGGTCTCGTTCGTGGGCAGTGGACCAGGCGACCCCGGACTGCTCACCGTGCGTGCCGTCGAGCTGCTGCACGAGGCCGACATCATCGTCACCGAGGTACCGGGCCACGAGGAGCTCGTGCGCACGCTCCTCGGGCTCCCGCCGACTCCGGAGCGCAGCTCCGGTCCCGAGGCCGACGAGGCGGACCAGCCCGGGCCGCTCTTCGTCGACGGCGGCTTCGGCGAGGACGGCCAGCCGCTCACCCACGCCTCGCGCGCGAAGGTCGTGGTCCGGCAGGCCAAGACCGGCAAGCGCGTCGTACGCCTGATGTCCGGCGACCCGTTCGTCTACGCCTCCGGCCCGGAGGAGGCGCTGGCCTGCGCCAAGGCCGGGATCGGCTTCGAGATCGTGCCCGGCGTCTCGTCGGTGACCGCTGTCCCGGCGTACGCCGGCATCCCGCTCACCACCAAGAACCACCGCGAGGTGGCCGTGGTGACCTGCAGCGACGCCCGCATCAACTGGGAGGCCTACGCCACCCACCCGACGCTGGTGCTGCTCTCGGCCGTCGGCTCGATCGGCGAGATCGCGGCCGAGCTGGTCGCGGCCGGTCGCGACGAGACGACGCCGGTGTCGATGACCCGCACGGGGACGACGTCCTCGCAGGAGACGATCGTCTCCACGCTGGCCGACATCGCCGCGGACGCCAAGGCCGCCCGGATGACGCCGCCCGCGGTGACGGTCGTCGGCCCGGTCGTCGACCTGCGCGAGACGCTGTCGTGGTTCGAGACCAAGCCGTTGTTCGGCTGGCGCGTGCTGGTGCCACGCACCAAGGAGCAGGCCGGCGCGCTGTCCTCGCGGCTGCGCGGCTTCGGTGCCGTGCCCGACGAGGTGCCGACGATCTCCGTGGAGCCCCCGCGCAACCCGCAGCAGATGGACAAGGCCGTCCGCGGCCTGGTCGAGGGCCGCTACGAGTGGATCGCGTTCACCTCCGTCAACGCGGTGCGCGCGGTGCGCGAGAAGTTCGAGGACTACGGCCTCGACGCCCGCGCGTTCTCCGGGCTGAAGATCGCCGCCGTCGGCGGCAAGACCGATGCCGCGCTCGCCGACTGGGGCCTGAAGTCCGACCTCGTGCCCTCGGGTGAGCAGTCGGCCCGCGGGCTGCTCGAGGACTGGCCGCCGTACGACGACCTGCTCGACCCGATCAACCGGGTGTTCCTGCCGCGCGCCGACATCGCCACCGAGACGCTCGTGGCGGGCCTGGTCGAGCTCGGCTGGGAGGTCGACGACGTCACGGCCTACCGCACCGTGCGGGCCGCGCCGCCGCCGGCGCCGATCCGCGAGGCGATCAAGTCGGGCAAGTTCGATGCCGTGGTGTTCACCTCGTCCTCGACGGTGCGCAACCTCGTCGGCATCGCCGGCAAGCCGCACACCTCGACGATCATCGCGGTGATCGGCCCGGCGACGGCCAAGACCGCCGAGGAGCACGGCCTGCGCGTGGACGTGATGGCGGCCAACCCCTCGACCGAGGAGGTGGTGGACGCGCTCGCCGACTTCGGCGCCGCGCGCCGCGCCTCGCTGATCGAGTCGGGCCAGCCGGTCACCCGGCCCTCCGAGCGCCGTCCCTCGACCCGTCGCCGGGCCAGCTCGAAGTGAGCTGACGTGCCCGGCTACCCCGAGATCCGCCCGCGCCGGCTGCGTCGTACGCCGGCGCTGCGGCGCCTGGTCGCCGAGACCACGCTGCGGCCGAGCCAGCTCGTGCTGCCGCTGTTCGTCCGGGAGAACGCCGAGGCGCCGCGCGAGATCTCGAGCATGCCGGGGGTGCTGCAGCACACCCGCGACTCGCTGAAGAAGGCGGCCAACGAGGCGGTGGCGGCCGGACTGGGCGGCGTGATGCTGTTCGGCATCCCGGCCGAGAAGGACGCCGAGGGCTCCGGCGCGGTCGACCCGCACGGCATCCTCAACCTCGCGATCACCGACGTCGTGGCCGAGGTCGGCGACCAGCTCGCGGTGATGTCGGACCTGTGCCTCGACGAGTTCACCGACCACGGCCACTGCGGGGTGCTCGACCCGGACGGGAACGTCGACAACGACCGCACCCTCGAGATCTACGGCCAGATGGCACTCGCCCAGGCGGCCGCCGGGGTCGACCTGGTCGGGCCCAGCGGGATGATGGACGGCCAGGTCGGGCAGGTCCGCCGCGCCCTCGACGCCGGGGAGCACGAGGCCGTCGGCATCCTGGCCTACTCGGCGAAGTACGCGTCCGCCTTCTTCGGCCCCTTCCGCGAGGCCGTCGACTCCTCGCTGCAGGGCGACCGCCGCACCTACCAGCAGGACCCCGCCAACGGGGCCGAGGGCGTCCGCGAGGCGCTGCTCGACGTCGAGGAGGGCGCCGACATCGTGATGGTCAAGCCGGCGCTGGGCTACCTCGACGTGGTGAGCGCGGTCCGGGCGGCCGTGGACATCCCGGTGGCGGCGTACAACGTCTCCGGTGAGTACGCCATGGTCGAGGCCGCCGCCCAGCGGGGCTGGATCGACCGGGACGCCGCGATGATGGAGTCGCTCACCTCGATCCGCCGCGCCGGCGCCGACGTGATCCTGACCTACTGGGCCCTCGACGCCGCCTCCCAGCTCCGCGGCTGAGTCAGCCCGAATTCCGGGTAGTCCGAGGTCGAAATGCCGTCCTTGGCGGCCTCGGGACGACCTTTCAGCCTCGGAGTACCCGGAATTGAGGTTTCTGGAAATGACAGAACCCCCGGTCGGTGACCGGGGGTTCTGGATGAATGTTGGGCTGGTCAGTTGTGACAGGTTCACGCCGACGATCTTGTTCACGAGCGGACCGAGCGTGCTGCACAGCGGGACCAATGATGCCGCCACCGCCGCCACCGCCGCCGGTGCTGCCGCCGCCGCCGGTGCTGCCACCGCCACCGCCGGTGCTTCCACCGCCACCGGTGACCTGTCGACGGTTCCTTGACACCGTCCGTCACGGTCTTGACCGGGTCGGAGCCGGTAGCCGCCCGTGCCGCCGCCGGTCACGCCACCGGTCACGCCACCGGTGCTGGTGCCACCGCCGGTCACGCCACCGGTCGTGCCGCCGCCGGAGCGTGGAACCGCCACTGGAGGAGCCACCGTTGGCAGCCTGCTGCTGGCGGATCTTGGCCTGCTTGACCTTGCGCTGCTTGGCCGCCTTGTAGGAGTGGCTGATGGCGCTGGAGTAGCCGGAGGAGGAGAACGACGAGCCGCCGTAGGTGCCCGAGGGAACCGCGGTGTAGTCACCGGAGCTGTAGGCCTCCATGAGGCGCAGCACGAGGTTCACGTAGCTCTGGCTGTGGTTGTAGCGGTAGACCGCGGACTCCTGGCCCTGTCGGGTGCCGAGGTTGTCGGAGCCGGAGCAGAGGTAGACCGCCGTCGCCAGTGAGGCGTCGTCGATGTCCTGGGGGTTGCGCTTGCCGTCGCCGTCGGCGTCGACCTTCACGACCTGCCAGGTCGAGGGGATGAACTGCATCGGGCCGACCGCGCGGTCGTAGACGGAGTCCTTGTCGAGCTGGCCACCGTCGGTGTCGTTGATCGCCTGGGTGCCGTTCTTCCCGTTGAGCGCGATGCCGAAGATGCCGGGCTGGCTGACGCCCGACTCGGTCAGGGTGTTGCCGCCGTAGCGGCCGTGGTCGGACTCGACGCGGCCGATGGCGGCGATGCAGCTCCCACGGGATGTTGCAGGACTTGTCGGCGGCGTCGATGATCTGCGCGCCGCGCTGGTAGGCCGAGAGGGCCGGCGAGGGGATGCCGTTGCTGGAGGCGCCGGAGACGACCGAGTCCTCGGCGCCGTCGGGCACGGCCGGGGCGACCACACCGGGGACCGGCACGCTCGCGGGCGCCTCGATGGCGTCGGCGGGGACCTTCGTCCCGTCGGGAAGGTTGTGGTTCTTGTCGGAGGACGCGTTGGCGCTCGTGCTGACGAGGCTCGCGGTCCACACTCCCGAGAGGAGTGCCAGTGGCACCAACGTGATCGCCTTGCTCCTGCGGGACAAGGTCCTGGCGGTCATGCGGGTGTTCCCTCCCCTTTGACGACTGTGTCGTCAGCTCCGAGTGTGCCGACAGATACCTCAACGACGCTTCCCTCGGCGGGTCACGTCCAAACCCCCTGTGTGACGCGCCCCACACGCACCCGTTGCCGCCCCGGCGGATACGTCTTGTCAGGATATGGCGCGAATGAACTATTGAGAAACCCTTTGACGACATTCGAGACGGCCGTCTCACCGTGGGTTTCCCCGTCGGGGACAATGTGCGGGTGCCCCCGACGTCCGACCACCTCACGGCGCCGCTGACGACTCCCGCTGCTGCCCCCGAGCACCTGTCCGCAGACTGGTTCCAGAGGGCGCAGCGGGTCACACCGGGAGGCGTGAACTCGCCCGTCCGGGCCTTCGACGCGGTCGGGGGGACACCACGTTTCATGGCCTCCGGGTCGGGGGCGTGGCTCACCGACGTCGACGGCAACAGGTACGTCGACCTGATCTGCTCGTGGGGCCCGCTGCTGCTCGGCCACGCCCATCCCGAGGTCGTCGCCGCCGTGACCGAGGCGGTGGCCCGCGGGACGTCGTACGGCACCCCGACGCGCAGCGAGGTCGAGCTCGCCGAGGAGATCGTGGAGCGCTCGCCGGTCGAGCGGGTGCGGCTCGTCTCCTCCGGCACCGAGGCGACGATGTCGGCCATCCGGCTCGCGCGCGGGTTCACCGGCCGCGACGTCGTGGTGAAGTTCGCCGGCTGCTACCACGGCCACGTCGACTCGCTGCTGGCCCAGGCGGGCTCGGGCCTGGCCACCCACGCCGTCCCGGGTACGCCGGGAGTGCCCGCCGCCTCGACGGAGGCCACGCTCGTGCTGCCCTACAACGACCGCGCCGCCGTCGAGGCAGCCTTCGCCGAGCGGGGCGCCGAGATCGCGTGCCTGGTGACCGAGGCCTCGCCCGGCAACATGGGCGTGGTCCCGCCGGAGCCCGGCTTCAACGCGTTCCTGGCCGAGACCTGTCGCCGCCACGGCGCTCTGTTCGTCTCCGACGAGGTGATGACGGGCTTCCGCGTCTCGCGCAGCGGCCAGTGGGGCCGCGACGGTGCCGTCGAGGGATGGACGCCGGACCTGGTCACCTTCGGCAAGGTGATGGGCGGCGGCTTCCCGGCAGCGGCCTTCGGCGGCCGGGCGGACGTGATGGCGATGCTCTCGCCGGAGGGCCCCGTCTACCAGGCCGGGACGCTCTCGGGGAACCCGATCGCCACCACCGCCGGGCTGACGACGTTGCGGCTCGCGACGGACGAGGTCTACGCCCACATCGACCGGGCCGCCGCAGCGATGGCCTCGGCCGCCGGCGATGCGCTGACCCGCGCCGGCGTACCCCACGTGGTGCAGCACGGCGGCAACATGTTCAGCGTCTTCTTCACCTCGGCCGGCCGTCCCGTGCGGAACTTCGACGACGCGACGACCCAGGACACCGCGGTGTTCAAGGCGTTCTTCCACGCCATGCTCGACCGGGGCGTCTACCTGCCCCCGAGCGCGTTCGAGGCGTGGTTCCTCTCCGCCGCCCACGACGACGAGGCGATCCAGCACGTCGTCGACGCCCTCCCGGGCGCAGCGGCCGCGGCGGCGAAGGCGGGGGGCTCATGAGCGAGACCGTCGTACACCTGCTGCGCCACGGCGAGGTGCACAACCCCGAGGGGATCCTCTACGGCCGCTCGGGCGGGTTCCACCTCTCCGAGCGTGGCCTGCGGATGGCCGACCGCGTGGCCGAGCGCATCGGCGACCGCGACATCACCCACCTGGTCTCCTCGCCGCTGGAGCGGGCGCAGGAGACGGCCGCGCCGCTCGCGGCCGTGCGCGGGCTCACGGTGGCGCTCGACGAGCGGGTGATCGAGTCGGGCAACGTCTTCGAGGGCAACCGGTTCGACATCCGCGACTCGTTGCTGCGGCAGCCGCGGATCTGGCCGAAGCTGTGGAACCCGTTCCGGCCGTCATGGGGCGAGCCCTACAAGGACATCGTCGCGCGCATGTGGCCCGCCGTGCTCGACGCCCGTGCGGCGGCGGAAGGGCACGAGGCCGTCGTGGTCTCCCACCAGCTGCCGATCTGGATCACCCGCCTCAAGGCCGAGGGTCGCCGCTACCTGCACGACCCCCGTCGGCGCCACTGCACGCTGTGCAGCCTGACCTCGTTCACCTTCGACGGCGAGCGGCTCGTCAGCGTCGGCTACTCCGAGCCGGCCGGTGACCTGATCCCCGTCTCGGACCGCCGCGACCCCTTCTCCTCCGGTGGGACAGAGCCCGCCGGCGGCACCGAGGACGCGGCACCGCCCGCCGGGTCCTGAGGTGCGCCGCCGGGTCCCACTCGCTCCTCACCGCGCTCCTGCTGGTCGCGGCGGGTTGCGGGCTGTCCGCGTGCTCCTCGCCGGGCACCGGCGACAAGGGGTACGTCGACGGCCAGGGCATCATCACCCGGCTCCCTGCCGCCGAGCGCAAGAAGCCCGGAGCGGTGGCCGGCACCACCCTCGAGGGCCGCGACCTGAACCTGAAGCAGTTCGCGGGCAAGGTCGTCGTGCTCAACGTGTGGGGGTCGTGGTGCGCGCCGTGCCGCAAGGAGGCGACCACCCTCGCCTCGGCGGCGCGCGAGCTCGAGCGCGACGGCGTGGTCTTCCTCGGCGTGAACACCAAGGACACCAGCGAGGACAACGCGCTCGCCTTCCAGCGCCGCTTCGACGTGCCCTACCCCTCCTTCTTCGACCCGTCGGGCCGCACCCTGCTGGCCTTCCGCGGGACGCTGCCGCCCAGCGCGATCCCCAGCACGGTGGTCATCGACGCCCAGGGGCGGGTGGCGGCGAGCATCCTCGGCGAGGTGCCGAGCCGGCGCACCCTCGTCGACCTCGTCCAGGACGTCGCGTCATGACCCTGGTGGTGGCCCCGCTGGACCTCGGCGAGTGGTTCGCCCGCACCGCCCACGACGGCTCGCTGGTGCTCGCCATCCCCGTGGCGCTCGTCGCCGGCCTGGTCTCGTTCTTCTCGCCCTGCGTGGTGCCGCTGCTGCCGGGCTACCTGTCCTACGCCACCGGCCTGTCCGGCGCCGACCTGGCCGAGGCGCGGCGCGGCCGGATGCTGCTGGGCTCGCTGCTGTTCGTGCTCGGCTTCTCCTTCGTCTTCGTCTCCTTCGGCGCCCTGCTCGGGGCGGTGGGGGACTGGCTGTTCACCTACCAGCAGCAGCTCACCGTGGTCCTGGGCTTCTTCGTGATCGCCCTGGGGCTGGTCTTCCTCGGGGTGACCCCGTGGACGCAGCGCGACTGTGCGCATCCACCGGGTGCCGGCGGTCGGCCTGGCCGCCGCCCCGCTGCTGGGCGTGCTGTTCGGTCTCGGCTGGACGCCGTGCATCGGCCCGACCCTGAGCGCGGTCACCAGCCTGGCCATGAACGAGGCGAGCGCCTGGCGCGGGGCGCTGCTGAGCCTGGCCTACTGCATCGGGCTCGGCCTGCCCGTTCATCCTGGCGGCCATCGCCTACCGGCACGCGCTCGGCACGTTCGCGTGGGTACGACGCCACCAGCAGTGGGTCACCGCGCTTCGGCGGGCATCATGCTGATCGTCGTGGGGGTGCTGCTGGTCACCGGCTGGTGGGACACGCTCGTGGCGTGGCTGCGCGACGGGTTCTTCCCCGGGTTCACGGCGGGCGTCTGATGACGACCGCCACCGCAGCACGCCGCCCACGGCCCAGCCCGACCCCCCGGAGCCGCCGCGCGGCCCGGCGGCACTCTCGCCGGTCGAGCTGGCCCGGTGGTCCTGGCGGCAGCTGACCTCGATGCGGACGGCGCTGATCCTGCTGTTCCTGCTCGCCCTCGCCGCGGTCCCGGGCTCGGTCGTGCCGCAGGAGGCGGTCGACTCGGTCCGCGCCTCGCAGTGGCGCGAGCAGCACCCGCAGCTGACGCCGGTCTACGAGAAGCTCGGCCTGTTCCACGTCTACGACTCGGTGTGGTTCTCGGCCATCTACATCCTGCTGATGGTCTCGCTCGTCGGGTGCTTCGTCCCCCGGATCCGGGTCTACGCGCGCGGCGTACGTGCCCGGCCGCCGCAGGCGCCCGCGCAACCTCGCCCGGCTGCCGGAGCACGCGGCCTTCGAGACCGACGCTGGCGCCGGAGGAGGTGCTCGGCCGGGCCCACGACGCGCTGCGCCGGAGCCGCTTCAGGGCCGACCGGCACGACGGCTCGGTCTCGGCCGAGCGCGGGCACCTCCGCGAGGCGGGCAACCTGCTCTTCCACGTCTCCGTGCTGGTGGTGCTGGTCGGGTTCGCCCTCGGGGGGCTGTGGGGGTTCAAGGGCGGCGTCATCGTGGTGACGAAGGACAGCTTCGCCAACACGCTGAGCCAGTACGACGACTTCCGCGCGGGCGCGATGTTCGACCCGGGCGGGTTGGCGCCGTTCGACTTCACCGTCGACGACTTCGACGTCAACTTCATCCGCGAGGGCCGCGAGGCCGGCATGGCCCACCAGTTCAGCGCCGACCTCCGCTACCACTCGTCCCCGACCGCCGGCGAGGAGCAGCGGCGGATCTCGGTCAACCACCCGCTCCACATCGACGGCACCGACGTCTTCCTGCTGAGCCACGGCTACGCCCCCCACATCACCGTCCGCAACGCCGACGGGTCGGTGGCGTTCTCGGGCCCGGTGGTGTTCCTGCCCGAGGACAGCACGTTCCGCTCCTTCGGGGTGGTGAAGGTCCCCGACGCCCGCCAGAAGAGCGGCGACACCCAGATCGGGCTCGAGGGCGAGTTCTACCCGACGTACGCCTTCACCAAGGCGAGCGGGCCGTTCTCGGCCTTCCCCGACGACAAGAACCCCGCCGTCTCGATGCTGGTGTGGACGGGCGACCTCGGTCTCGACGGCGGGCAGCCGCAGTCGGTGTACGCCCTGGACAAGAAGAACCTCACCAAGCTGCGCACCGCCGCCGGCAAGCAGGTGCGCCTGGACCTGGCACTGGGCAAGAGCGCCACCCTTCCCGGCGGCCTCGGCACCGTCACCTTCGACGGGGTCAGCCGCTACGTGAAGCTGCAGGTCAGTCACACCCCCGGGCAGCGGGTCGCGCTGGCCGGTGTGCTGCTCGGACTGCTCGGGCTGATGGGCTCGCTGTTCATCCGGCCGCGGCGGCTGTGGGTCCGCGCCAGGCGGGGTGAGGGCGGGCGTACGCTCGTCGAGGTCGCCGGGCTCGACCGCAGCTCCGGCGGTGACCTCGCCGGTGAGGTCGAGGAGCTCACGATGCGGTTGCAGGACGAGCGGCGTACCGCTGACAGCGCGACGACAGGGGGCGCACGGTGACCCACGAGCAGTTCGAGGTGCTCAGCAACCAGGCCGTCGCAGCCTGCGCCGTGGTCTACTTCCTGGCCTTCCTGGCGCACGTCGTGCAGTGGGCCTCCGGACGCCGCGTGGCGGAGGAGCCGGTCGCCGTCGGTGTGGGCGGCGGCGCGGAGCCGGTCGCCGTCGAGCCCGAGGCCGAGGACCCCGCCGCGGAGCGGATGCACCTGTTCGGCCGGATCGGCGTCGCGCTCACCGTGGTCGCGGCCTCCCTGCAGTTCGTCGCCGTGGTCTCCCGCGGGCTCGCGGCCGACCCGGTGCGGGTGCCCTGGGGCAACATGTACGAGTTCACCCTCACCGGCACCTTCGTCGTGGTCGTCCTCTACCTCGCGCTCTACCAGCGCTACTCGCTGTCGTGGCTCTCACCCGTGGTCACCGGCTTCGTGCTCGTCACGCTGATGGCCGACGTGCTCCTGCTCTACACGCCGGTCGTGCCGCTGCGCGACGCCCTGCAGTCACCGTGGCTGGTCATCCACGTGGTCGCCGCGATCATCGCGACCGGCGCCTTCACGCTGGGCGGGATGTGCTCGGCGCTGTTCCTGGTCAAGCAGCGCTGGGAGACCAAGCACGCCGAGGAGACCTCGCGAGGCGGCTACCTCGCCCGGCTGCCGGAGCTCGCCGTGCTCGACCGGATGGCCTACCGCAGCGCACGCCTTCGCCTTCCCGATCTGGACCTTCGCGGCCCTGATCGCCGGACCGATCTGGGCGCACTACGCCTGGGGCCGGTTCTGGGGCTGGGACCCCAAGGAGGTGTGGGCGTTCATCACCTGGGTGGTCTACGCGGCCTACCTGCACGCCCGCGCCACGTCGGGCTGGAAGGGCCGCTCCGCCGCGATCGTGGCCCTCGTCGGCCTGGCCACGCTGTGGTTCAACTTCGTGGGGATCAACTTCTTCTTCGGCAGCGGCAGCCAGCACTCGTACGCCGAGCCGGCGCCGCCGGCCGTCGTACGCACCCTCTGACCGGCCTCAGATCGGCCGGCTGATCGGCGAGGTCAGGTGTCGCCGTCGTGCTCGTGGCGCTTGCGGTTCTGCCAGTCCAGCTCGCGCAGGAAGTCCTCGTCGTCGTCGGGTCCCATGGGGCCGCGCGGGGCCGCCCGGCCGCCGGGATCGCCGCCTCGACCACGCCGCGGCTTGCGGTTGCGGCCGCCCCGCTGGTCGAGCAACCAGAAGACGGCGTACAGCACTGCCGCGAGGAACAGCAGGAACACCACCAGCCGGAGCATGCCACCCAGCGTAAATGGTCGCGGTTACCCTCGTGCGGTGAAGGCGTTTGTCATCTATACCGTGCTGCGCCTGGGGCTGTTTGTCGCCTGCTATGCGGTGTTCGGTGGGGTATACGTCGCTCTCGTGGGCAAGACCGGTGCCGGGCTGGTGGTGCCCTTCATCGCGGCGGTCGTCGTCTCGTCGCTGCTGTCGCTGAAGCTCCTCGCCCCGCAGCGGGAGCGTTTTGCCGCCGTCGTGCAGAGGCGTGCATCGCGTGCCTCGGAGAACTTCGAGAAGCGGAAGGCGCGGGAGGACGTCGACTGACGACGTGCCTGATCCCGGGCTCGCTAGCGCGGGGTGCGGCGCAGCTGACGGTTGATCCGGGTCTCGGACTGGCCGAGCGCCTTGGCGAGCAGCGGGACGCGGTTGACGTAGGCCAACGCGCAGAGAGCCAGCATCGCGACGAGGATCAGGAGCCACATGTAGGCAGTATTGCCTGCGATCCTGAGAGCAAACCTGCTCGAAGGCTGTGTGCTGCACTACAGGGGTGCACGAGTCGGAGCGGTTCGTCGCCTTCTCGAGTCAGCACTGGCTGCTCCTCGGGCTGTTCGTGGCCGGACTCGTGCTGCTGCCGATGTGGGGGACGCTCACACCGGGGCACCGACCGCGAGGTGGTGGTCCGCCGGACTCTGGGCCGTCGTCCTGGGCGTCGTGTTCCTGGGGATGCAGGTCTACTACCGGCTCGAACCCGGTGGCTTCGACCTCGGCTCCTCGCTGCCGCTGGAGCTGTGCGACCTGGCCGTGGTGGCGGCCGTCGTGGCGCTGTGGAGCCGCAACGAGGTCGCGACGGCCTTCGTGTACTACGTGGCGCTCACCTTGTCGCTGCAGGGGATCCTGACGCCGGCGCTGGGGCAGTCGTTCCCGTCGGTGCGGTTCCTCGGGTTCTGGGCGCTGCACCTGCTGGTGGTGTGGTCGGCGGTCTACCTCACCTGGGGACTGGGCTTCCGCCCGACCTGGCGGCTCTACGGGATCGTGTGCGCGATGGTGCTCGTGTGGGCCGTCGTGGCCTATCCGCTCAACCGCGTGCTGGACACCAACTACGGCTACCTGGTGCGCAAGCCGGCCTCGGCCTCGCTGCTCGACCTGCTCGGTCCCTGGCCGTGGTACCTGCCGGCCGGGGCAGCGGTGATCTTCGTCGGGCTGGGCCGTGGTGCTGACCCTGCCCTGGCAGCTCTCCCGGCCGCGCGTCACGACAGGTTCAGCGCCACGCTGACGGCGGCCCCCAGCCAGGATGCCGGCGCCGTACAGCAGCTCGGCGATGCCGGTGTCCTTGAGCACGGGCACCAGGTCGGGCCCGGTGGCCCTGTCGCCGAGCACGACCGTCACGGTCCTGAAGGTGGAAGGGACGGCGGCGAGCGCCAGGAGCGTCCACCAGGTCGTGGTCAGCGCGACGCCGACAAGGGCGACGACCGCGACGTCGATCAGGATCCCGTACAGGTGCCGGGTGCGCGCGTCGCCCAGGACGACCGCGAGCGTGCGCTTGCCGGCGACCGTGTCGGTGGGGATGTCGCGCAGGTTGTTGGCGACGAGCAGGGCGCACGCGTAGCAACCGATGCCGATGGCCGCGAACAGCGCCGACAGCTCGAAGGACTCGGTCTGGACGTACGTCGTGCCCATGACCGCCACCAGGCCGAAGAACACGAACACCATCACCTCGCCCAGGCCGAGGTAGCCGTAGGGACGCGAGCCGCCGGTGTAGAACCAGGCCGCGAGGATCGCCAGCAGACCGACGCCCACCAGCCACCAGGCGGTCGTCGCGGCCAGCACCAGGCCGACCGCTGCTGCGGCCCCGAGGGAGAGGAAGGCGGCGAGCTTGACCGAGCGCGGGCTGGCGATGCCGCTGCCCACCAGCCGGAGCGGCCCCACCCGGTCGGCGTCGGTGCCGCGGACGCCGTCGGAGTAGTCGTTGGCGTAGTTGACCCCGACCTGCAGCAGCAGCGCGACCGCCAGCGCCAGCAGCGCCTTCCACCAGACGGCCTCGCGCTCCCAGACCGCGATGCCGGTGCCGGCCAGGACCGGCGCCACCGCTGCGGGCAGCGTCCGCGGGCGGGCGCCGGCGAACCACTGGGCCATGGTCGGGGCGGGGCTGGGCATGCCCGGGATTCTGGCAGGGCGAGAATGTCGCGGGTGAGCAGCCTGCGACCCGTCTCCGGAACGGCCGAGGAGATCCTGGCGCTGCTGCGGGAGTGGGACGCGGCTGAGGCTCCGGAACCCCTGGTCATCGCCACCTCCGGCTCGACCGGGGCGCCGAAGCGGGTGGTGCTCTCCCGCGACGCGATGCGCGCCTCGGCCCTGGCCACGCAGGAACGGCTCGGTGGCCCGGGTCGGTGGGTGCTGAACCTGCCGCCGTCGTACGTCGCCGGCGTGCAGGTGCTCTACCGGTCGGTCGTGGCCGGGACCGAGCTGCTGGCCGACGGAGAGACCGCGACGGGCCGCTCGTACCTCTCGCTCGTCCCGACGCAGCTCTACCGCCGGATGCAGGACGGCTTCGACGTGCACGACCTCGCGAGCTTCGACGCCGTCCTGGTCGGCGGCGGACCGATGGCTCCCGAGCTGCGCAACGAGGCCGAGGGCTACGGCATCCGGGTCGTGCAGACCTACGGGATGAGCGAGACCTGCGGCGGCTGCGTGTACGACGGCCGGCCCCTCGACGGCGTGGAGCTGCGGATCGGCGACGACGGCGAGGTGCTGCTGCGCGGGCCGATGCTGTTCGACGGCTACGAGGACGAGCCCGACCGGACCGCTACGGCGTTGCGGGACGGGTGGTTCCACACCGACGACCTGGGCGAGATCGGGGAGGACGGCAGGTTGCGAGTCACCGGTCGCCGGGACGACGTGATCATCAGTGGTGGGCTGAAGATCCCGGGGGCGGCGGTCGAGCGCATGATCGGGCAGCACCCTGCGGTCAGCGCGGTGGCGGTGGTCGGCGTCCCCGACGAGGAGTGGGGTGAGCGCGTCGTCGCCTTCTGCGTGGTGGACCCCTCCCTGGTCGACGACGACGTCGACCCGGTGACGCCGCACGAGTGGTCGCCCAAGCAGTGGGTCCGGGTCGAGGAGCTCCCGCTGCTGCCCAACGGCAAGGTGGACCGGATGGCGTTGCGGGAGATGGCGTGAACGGCCTTCTCCATCCCGCTGCGCACCCGGTTCCGCGGCATCACCGAGCGCGAGGGCCTGCTGCTCGAGGGTCCTGCGGGTTGGGGCGAGTTCAGCCCCTTCCTGGAGTACGACGCCGCCACGTCGGTGCCCTGGCTGGCGGCAGCCCGCGAGGCGGCGTTCGAGGGATGGCCCGAGCCGGTGCGGTCCGTCGTACCCGTGAACGTGACGGTGCCCGCCTGCGATCCCGAGCGCTGCGGCGGAGATCGTGCGCTCATCGCGGGGCTGCCGGACGGCCAAGGTGAAGGTGGCCGAGCCGGGCCAGGCGGCTGCCGAGGACGAGGCGAGGCTGGAGGCCGTGCGCGACGCGCTCGGCGCCGACGGCGCGATCCGGATCGACGCCAACGGAGCGTGGTCCGCGGACGATGCGGCGGCGCGGATCCCGGTGCTGGCGAGAGCGGCCGGTGGGCTGGAGTACGTCGAGCAGCCCTGCGCCACCGTCGAGGAGCTGGCGGCTGTGCGGCGCCGGGTCGAGGTGCCGATCGCGGCCGACGAGTCGATCCGGCGAGCCGAGGATCCCTACCGGGTGCGCGACCTGGAGGCAGCCGACGTGGCGGTGCTGAAGGTGCAGCCGCTGGGCGGCGTGCGCGCGTGCCTGCGCATCGCCGAGGACATCGGGCTGCCTGTCGTCGTCTCCAGCGCCGTCGAGACGAGCATCGGGATCGCCGCCGGGGTGGCGCTGGCGGCGGCGCTGCCGGAGCTGCCGTTCGCGTGCGGGCTGGCGACGGTGCAGCTGCTCACCGGCGACGTCGTCGACGAGCCGCTGCTCCCGCTCGACGGTGCGCTGCCGGTGCGAAGGCCGGCGGTGGCGCCGTCAGCGCTGGCCCGGGTCGCGGCCGCCACGGAACGCCAGGAGCACTGGCAGCGGCGGCTCGACGAGGTGTCCTCCCTGGCGGAGCGGATGCGGCAGGATCGTCGGCCATGACCTCTCCGGGACCTCCTCGGGACCTCCTCAGGCGACCTGGCGACCTGGCTGGTCGACGAGCTCGTCGCCAGGGGACTGACCGATGCGGTGCTCTCGCCCGGCTCGCGCAACGCCCCGCTCTCGTTCGTGCTGGCGGCCGACGAGCGCATCCGGCTCCACACCCGGATCGACGAGCGCACCGGGGGCTTCCTCGCCCTCGGGATGGCCCGGACGTCGCGGCGGCCGGTTGCCGTCGTCACCACCTCCGGCACGGCGGCCGCCAACCTGCATCCCGCCGTACTCGAAGCGGCGCATGCCGGCGTCACGCTCGTCGCCCTCACCGCCGACCGCCCCGCCCGGCTCCGCGGCACCGGCGCCAACCAGACCACCGACCAGGTGCGCCTCTACGGCTCGGCGGCCTCCTTCGCCGACCTCGACCGCCCCGACCCCGACGCCCTCAACGCCGCCTGGCTGCTCGGCGGCCCCGTCCACCTCAACGTCCAGCTCGACGACCCGCTGATCCCCGACGCCGATAGTCGAGGACGTTCTGGTGCGTCCGGACGGGGTGGCGACCGCGAAAGCGTCCTCGACTATCGGGATCCGGATCCAGTCCTCCTCGAGGCGGGGAAGCGGACCGTGGTGGTGGCCGGGGACGACGCGGGGCCGCCGGCACGGGTGCTGGCCGAGAGGGCGGAGTGGCCGCTCCTGGCCGAGCCGAGCAGCGGGTCGAGGACCGGCACGCACCCGATCCGCACCTACCGGCTGCTGCTCGGCACCGACCTCGGCGAGCGGGTCGAACGGGCCGTCGTGCTCGGGCACCCCACGCTGTCCCGGCCGGTGCAGCGGCTGCTGGCCCGCGACGACGTCGAGGTGGTCTCGGTCCCTGCGCGCGGGCGCTGGCCGGCGCGGCCCCACGCGGTCGACGCCGAGCACCTCGCCGTGCACGCGGAGCCCGACGATGCCGGCTGGCTCGAGGAGTGGCGTACGGCGGACCGGGCGCTGTCGCAGCGCATCGACGCGTTCGTCGCCGACCAGCCCGACCTCACGCCGTACGACGTCGCGGCGGCTGTCGACGCGGCCAACCCGCCGTCCGGCCTCCTCGTCGTCGGGTCGAGCAACCCGATCCGCGACCTCGACCTCATGGCCGGTGCGCACCCGGTCGGGCAGCGACGCTTCGTGCTGGCCAACCGCGGGCTGGCCGGCATCGACGGCACTGTCTCGACGGCGATCGGCGCCGCCCTGGGCCGGCCGCGGACCAGCCGTGCGATGGCCTACGTCGGCGACGTGACCTTCCTGCACGACGCGACGGCGCTCTTCCTCGGACCCGACGAGCCGCGACCGGACCTCACCGTCGTCGTCGCCAACGACGACGGCGGCTCGATCTTCGCGACCCTGGAGCAAGGCGCCCCCGAGCACGCCGGTCGTTACGAGCAGCTCTTCGGCACCCCGCACCACGTCGACCTGGCCAGCCTGTGCGCGGCCAGCCGCACCCCCCACTGGCGGGTGTCGAGCCGGGCCGAGCTCGAGCACGCCCTCGCCAGCCCCAACGGCGGCATCGAGGTGATCGAGGCCGTCATCCGGCGCGACAACCGCCGCGAGCTCGACGAGCGGATCCGTGGGCTGACCACCCCCGGAGCATGATGCCGATGAGCACCCCACGACGTTTCTCCTCCGCTGCGCTCCGAAGAACGCCGCGGGGCCCGCGTGACTCTGGTCCTCACGCTGGTCGGTGTCGTCACCACGGTCGTGGTTGTCGCCTCGCTGTGCGCGAAGTTCGACCTGCCCTCGCCGCTCGTGCTCATCGCCGTCGGCGTGGCCGGTTCCTTCGTGCCGTTCGTGCCCGACGCCGACCTCGCGCTCAGTCCCGAGGTCGTGCTGTTCGGCCTGCTGCCGCCGTTGCTCTACGCGGCGTCGATCCAGACCAGCCTCGTCGACTTCAACGCCAACCGGCGCGCGATCCTGCTGCTGTCGATCGGCCTGGTCGCCTTCACGACCATCGGCATCGGCCTGCTCGTGCACGCGCTTGCTGCCCAGCGTGGGCTGGCCCGCGGCCTTCGCCATCGGGGCCGTGGTCGCGCCGCCGGACGCCGTGGCCGCCACGAGCATCGGACGCAGGATCGGGCTGCCGCGCCGCATCGTCACCATCCTCGAGGGGGAGTCGCTCCTCAACGACGCCACGGCGCTGGTCGCGCTGAACACCGCGCTCGCAGCGACCGTCGCCTGGTACCTCGTCGCCGGCGACTTCGTCGTGGCCGCCGGCGGGGGTGTGCTGATCGGGATGCTCTTCTTCTTCGTCGTCGGGTTCGCCCGCAAGCAGATCACCGATCCGGTCATCGACAGCGCGCTCAGCTTCCTCACCCCGTTCGCGGCGTACGTCACCGCCGAGCAGCTGCACATCCCGCTCGGACCCGACCACGAGGCACACGCCTCCGGCGTCGTGGCCGTCGTCGTCGCAGGCCTGCTCCTCGGCCACAAGGCGCCGATCCTGCAGACCGCCCAGTCCCGGATCGCCGAGCGACTCAACTGGCGCAGCATCCAGTTCCTGCTCGAGGGCGGGGTGTTCCTGCTGATCGGCCTGCAGGCCCGTTCGATCATCACCAACGCCTTCTCCGGCGACCTCAGCACCGGCCTCGTCCTCGGGGTGTGCCTGGCCACGCTGGTCGCAGTCATCGTGCTGCGCCTGGTGTGGGTGTTCCCGGCGCGCTACCTGCTCGTCCGCAAGCGCGCCGAGGTGGGTGGCAAGAAGCCGCCGTGGACCTACACCTTCCTGCTCGGGTGGGCGGGCATGCGCGGGGTCGTGACGCTTGCCGCCGCCTTCGTCATCCCCGAGGACACCCCGCATCGCGACGTACTCCTGCTGATCGCGTTCACCGTCACCGCCGGCACCCTCTTCATCCAGGGCCTCAGCCTGCCGTGGGTGGCGCGGCGGCTCAGGGTGCCCTCGCCGGACCCGGGGGCCGACGCGCTCGCCCGCGCGAACCTGATCCACCAGGCGTCGCTCGCCGGGCTCGCGAAGCTCGACGAGCTCGACGAGGACGACCCGCTCTCGGTCACCGAGAACATCCGCGACCGGGTACGACGGCGCGACAACGCCGCGTGGGAACGGATCGGCGCCAGCGAGGACGAGACGCCGAGCGAGATCTACAACCGGCGACGGCAGGTGATGATCGACGCCGAGCGCACCCGGGTCCTCGAGATCCGCGACACCGGCACCGTGGCCAGCGAGGTGGTCGACCAGGTGCTCTCGATGCTGGACGTCGAGGAGTCGATGCTCGACTACAGCGACGAGGAGCGCCAGCGCGTGAAGACCGGCGTGCCGATGAGCCTGGAGGGCGACTGCGATCACCTGCAGCAGGTCCGGCAGCCGGTCGAGGCGGACACCCCAGGCGAGTGCGGTGACTGCCTGCGCCAGGGCACCACCTGGGTGCACCTGCGGATCTGCGTCGTGTGCGGCCACGTCGCCTGCTGCGACTCCTCACCGGAACGGCACGCCAGCCGCCACTACGACGGCACCGGCCACGAGGTGATGCGCTCGGCCGAGGCAGGCGAGGACTGGCGCTGGTGCTTCGTCGACGAGCTGACCGGCTGACGTCTCAGGCGAACTCGTAGTCGGTCAGCGGGAAGCGTTCGACGGCGCGGTGGGCGGCCCTGGAGGAGGTCGGCCGCAGGATCACGGCGTCGCCCTCGTTGGTGAAGTAGTAGCTGCGGGAGGTCTCGCAGGAGCCCAGCGTGAACACCGTGTCGCCCATCCGCGACAGCATCCGCTCGAGGAACTCGTCGTTCGCGCGCTCGGAGATCTCGAAGGTGCCGGCACCACGCCGGTCGAGCTCGCCGAACAGTCGCTCGAGGTGGCGCATCTGCACCTCGATGGTCATGAAGTAGCTCAGCCCCGAGTAGCTGTACGGCGAGTTGAGGGTGACGAAGTTGGGGAAGGCCGGGGACCGTCACGCCCTCGTACGCCTGGTAGCCCTCCTCCCGCCACCACTTGCCCAGGTTGCGCCCGCCCCGGCCGATGACCTCGATCGCCGGGAAGTTCACGTCCCAGAGGTTGAAGCCGGTCGCGAGCACGAGCGTGTCGATCTCGGTGGCGCGACCGTCGTTCGTCTCGATGCCCGTGGCCGTGATCCGCTCGATCGGCGTCGTCTCCAGCTCCACGTTCGTCCGGGTGAAGGTGGGGAAGTAGTCGTTGGAGAACGTCGGCCGCTTGCAGCCGAAGCTGTAGTCCGGTGTCAGCTTGCGTCGCAGCACCGGGTCGGCGACCTGCTTGCGCAGGTGCCGCTGGGACAGCCTCGCGGCGGCCCGGTTGAAGAACTTCGCCTGCCGGTAGTGCAGCACCGCGCTGACCATCATCCCCTCGAGCCATGCGCTGTTGACCGAGCGCGCGATCCGCTGCGTCGCGGGGACGACGGCGAACAGCCGCTGCAACCAGCGGGGGATCCGGAAGTCGGTCTTGGGCGTCACCCAGATCGGCGTGCGCTGGTAGACCGTCAGCGCAGAAGCGACGTCGGCGATCTCCGGGATCAGCTGTACGGCGGTCGCGCCGGTGCCGATCACCGCGACCCGCTTGCCGCTCAGGTCGGCGGTGTCGTCCCACTTCGCGGTGTGGATGACCTCGCCGGCGAAGTCGTGCACGCCCTCGATGTCGGGCAGCCGGGGTTGGGAGAGGAAACCGGTGGCCGTCAGCAGGTAGGTCGAGGAGTGGGTGCCGTCTGACGTCGAGACCACCCAGTGCTGCTCGTCCTCGTCCCACCGGGCGCCTTCGACCGAGACGCCGAAGCGCAGGTGGCGGCGCAGGTCGTACTTGTCGGCGACGTGCTCGGCGTACTTCTTCAGCTCCGGGCCGCGGGCGAACCAGTGCTGCCAGTGGGGGTTGGGCTCGAACGAGTAGGAGTAGGTGACGCTCGCGATGTCGACGGCCAGACCGGGGTAGTGGTTGACGTGCCAGGTGCCGCCGAGGTCGTCCTCCCGCTCGAGGATGAGCAGGTCGCGCTCGTCTGCTCCGCGGCCCAGTCGCTTGAGCGCGATCGCGGCGCCCATGCCGCCGAAGCCGGCTCCGACAATGGTGACCTCGACGTCGGCCATGACCTGTCCTTTCTCTTGAACGAGGTTCAATAGAGGCCACCGTACCGTTGTTCCATGCGGATCACGAAGTTCGGACATGCCTGCGTGAGACTCCAGCACGAGGACGCGGTCGTCGTCCTCGACCCCGGCGCCTTCACCGAGCCCGAGGCCGTGGACGGCGCCACCGCGGTGCTGATCACCCACGAGCACCCCGACCACTACACCGCCGACATGCTGCGCCGTACCGACGCCCCGGTCTTCACGATCGCCGCGGTGGCCGACAAGATCGCCGAGGAGGCGCCGGACGTCGCCGAGCGCGTCACGGTCGTGAAGCCTGGCCAGAAGATCGACCCCGGCATCGCCACCAAGGTGGTCGGCAAGAAGCACGCGGTGATCCATCCCGAGCTGCCGCACTTCGACAACAGCGGCTACCTGCTCGACCTCGGCGACATCACCGTCTTCCACCCCGGCGACTCCCTGACCTTGCCCGGTGAGGAGGTCGACCTGCTCCTGCTGCCGGTGAGCGCGCCCTGGCTGAAGGTCAGCGAGTGCATCGACTACGCGCGCGACGTGGGCGCGCAGCGGTCGCTCGGCATCCACGACGCGATCTACAGCGAGATCGGCCACCAGGTCATCACCGGCCAGCTGCAACGCTTCCTCGGCGAGAAGGCCCAGACCTACGTGCGGCTGCAGTCCGGCCAGGACCTCTGACTTCCTGACCCTTCGCCTCCACCGAAACTCGGTGGCTGCCTGTCGGTCTCCGCAGGCACACTGGACGGCGGAGAGGAGGGGCCGTGCTCGAGCAGGAAGTCGCACCTGAGAAGGACCTGACGACGCCGGCGGTCGGCGTTCGCCAGCTGCAGCGGTTGCTGGCGCCCTTCGAGATCCCTGCCTACCGGCGGATGGCGCTGGCCCTCGTCTGCGGCGCCTTCGCGTACGGCGTCTGGGCGGTCGCCCTCGTCTGGGAGGTCATCGGGATCGGCGGCGGCCCGGCCCAGCTCTCGGTCGTCTCGACGGCGGGAGCCGTCGGAGTCCTCCTGCCCGCCCTGCTCGCCGGCGTGGTGGCGGACCGGGTGCCACAGAAGCTCATCGTGATGTCGGTCGCGACGGCGGAGTTCGCCTGCTACACCGTCATCGCCGTGCTGTCGCTGGCCGACCTGACCAAGCTCTGGCACCTCGCGGTGGCCGCGTTCTGCCTGGGCATGGGCCTGGCGTTCTACTACGCCGCCTACTCGGCTTGGCTGCCGGCCGTCGTACCTGCGTCGACGCTTCAGGCCGTCAACGGCTTCGAGGGCATGGTGCGGCCCCTGGTGGCCGAGGCCATCGGCCCCGGTGTCGCCGGTGTCGTCGTCGGTCTGACCAACCCCGGCACGGCCACGCTGGTCGCTGCCGTCGTGGCCGGCATCGGCGTGCTCGTGCAGATCGGACTGCCGCGCACACCGGTGCGTCGCGACCTGTCGACCGCCGACCAGCACGCCGTGCGCGGAGCGCTCCAGGACATCCGTGAGGGCGTCGTCTACATGGTGCGCACGCCCTGGCTGCTGGCCACGCTGCTCTTCGCGGCGCTGATGGTGCTGGTCACGATGGGGCCGTTCGAGGTGCTGATCCCGTTCGTGATCAAGGACCGTCTCGGCGGCGACGCCACGGACCACGCCCTGGTGCTGGGCGCGTTCGGCGTCGGGGGTGCGATCGGGTCGCTCGCGATGGCGTCGGTGCGGATGCCGCGCCGCTACCTGACCTGGATGAACCTCACGTGGGGCGTCGCCTGCCTGCCGCTCGTGGTGATGGGAGTCGCCACCGAGATCTGGATGGTCGTCGTCGCGGCGTTCTTCCTCGGCGTGCTGTTCTCGGCACCGATGGTGATCTGGGGGACGCTGCTCCAGCGACGGGTGCCCGCCGACCTGCTGGGCCGGGTGGCCTCGCTGGACTTCCTCGTCTCGATCAGCCTGATGCCGGTGTCCATGGCGCTGGCTGGTCCCGTCTCGGAGGCGATCGGTGTCGGCACGACGTTCCTCCTCGCCGGCGTCACCCCGATCGTGTTCGCCGCGGTCGCGGTGGTGTGGGCGCGGCTGCCCGAGGACGAGCTGGCCCACCCGCTCGACTGAGCGTTCCGGGCCCTTCGAGACGGGCCGCAGGCGGCCCTCCTCAGGGACCCGGTCGGTGGCTCGATCTACCGTTCCCGGGCACTCCTCAGAGATCCGGTCGATGGTCGGGTCCCTGAGGAGGTTGCGCAGCAACCGTCTCGAAGGGCCCGCCTGCCTCCACGGCTACTCGGCCAGCGCGTCGCGGACGGGGAGGAACTTGGCCTGCGCCTCGGCCAGCTCGGCCTCGGGGTCGGAGTCGGCGACGATGCCGCAGCCGGCGAAGAGCCGGACGGTCCGCCCGCGCAGCTCGGCGGAGCGCAGCGCGATGCCGAACTCCCCGTCGCCCGCGGTGTCCATCCAGCCGACGGGCCCGGCGTAGCGGCCGCGGCCCATGCCCTCGATCTCGGCGATCAGCTCGACAGCGACCTTGGTCGGCGTGCCGCCCACCGCCGCCGACGGGTGCAGAGCGGCCGCCAGGTCGAGCACGCTGGCGCCGTCGCTGTCGTGGACGACCCCGGTGACGTCGGTGGCGAGGTGCATCACGTTGGGCAGGTGCAGCACGAACGGCACCTCCGGGACGTTGGTGGAGGAGCAGTACGGCGCGAGCGCCTCGGCCACCGAACGCACGGCGTACTCGTGCTCCTCGAGGTCCTTCGACGACCGGGCCAGCTGCCCGGCCAGGCCGGCGTCGCGGGCGTCGTCCCCGGTCCGCCGGATCGTCCCGGCCAGCACCCGCGAGGTGACCAGGCCGCGCTCGCGTCGCACCAGCAGCTCGGGGGTCGCGCCGAACAGGCCGTCGACGTGGAAGGTCCAGCACATCTCGTAGTCGCGGGCCAGGCGGCGCAACGGCCACCGCACGTCGACGGGCTGGGCGGCCGTGGCCACCAGGTCGCGGGCCAGCACCACCTTCTCCAGCTCACCCTCGCCGATCCGTCGTACGGCGTCGGCCACCACGGACTCCCAGGCGGCGCCGCTCATCGCGCCGTCGGCGAAGGTGACGCGCCGGGGTGCCTGGGCATCGTCGACTCGCTCCAGCGCGGGGACAGGCGCCAGCTCGTCCTTGCCGACGACGGTGATCCAGGCACGGTTGCCACGCGTGCCGACGACCACCTCGGGGACCATGAGCACGCTGTCGCCGGGGTCGTCGGCGAAGGCGAAGCTGCCCACGCAGATGAGGCCGGTGCCGGGCACGCTGACCTCGTCGCGGACGACCGCGGCCGCGGCCACGCCCTCCCACCAGGTGGCGGCCTCGGTGAACCGGTCGGGCCCGGCGGTGCGGCACTCCGCCGCCACGCCCCAGGCCACCATCCCCTCGCCGCGGCGCAACCACGCCATCGGCTCACCGGGCGGCAGTACGTCGAGCAGGTCCGCCGGCAGTGTCGCCGGCGTCACCTCGACGGTGCGCGCGACCAGCCGTCCGGCAGGCGCAAGCGCGCTCGGGCTGGTCACCCCAGCGAGGGTACGCGGCAGTGACCGGACCAGTGGCCCGGGCCCTTCGAGACGGTTGCTGCGCAACCTCCTCAGGGACCCGGGCATCGGTTGCTGCGCAACCTCGTCAGCTCCAGTAGATGACGACCTTGTCGCCGACGCTCACCTCGTCGAACAGCGCGCGGATGCCGGCGAGGTCGCGGACGTTCACGCAGCCGTGCGACGCACCGGCGTAGCCGCGCGCGGCGAAGTCCGAGGAGTAGTGCACCGCCTGGCCGCCGGAGAAGAACATCGCGTAGGGCATCGCGGAGCCGTACAGCTTCGAGACGTGGTCGCGCGACTTCCAGCCGACGTGGAACAGGCCCTCGCGGGTGGGGCTGTACGACGCCCCGAACCGCACCGCGAGCGTCCGGCGGACCCGCCCGTCGACCACCCAGCGGACGGTGCTGCTCGCCTTGTCGATGCACAGCGCGCGGCCGGTGAGGCAGCGCAGGTCAAGCCGGGCCCGGGTGTCGAGGTCGCCAGGGAACCGGTTGGCCAGCTCGTCGGCCGTGGGCTCGTGGGTCATCGCGACGAGTCGGTCCAGGGTGCGCCGGTCGACGTAGCCGGTCACCGGGAAGTGGCGCTTCCGCTGGAACCCCTTCACGGCGATCGTGGTGGACGGCCCGTAGCGGTCGTCGACGTCGCCGAAGAACCAGGCCAGCTGACGAAGCCGTGACTGGAGCTCACGCACCCGCGGACCGTGGTCGCCCCGCTCGAGCAGGGGTGGGCGCAGCACCATCAGTGCCGGCGTGGGCGCCATCACGAACGGCACCGGCTTCGTCGAGGGTTGCGCGGGTGCCGCCGGCACCGGGCCGGAGGCGACGACGGCTCGGGTTGCCGATGCCGGGTGGGCCAGCCGCGTGACGCAGTAGCCCAGCCCCGACGTGGCCAGCACGACACCGAGGACCATCGCGCCGCCGGTCACGCGCCCGGGCTTGAGCAGAGCCACGAGAAGATCATCGTGGTTCGGCACCTAGGGTTGCGGGCGTGACGCGCGCCGACCTGGAGAAGAAACCTGCCGAGGTGCAGGCGATGTTCGACGACGTGGCGCGGCGCTACGACCTCACCAACGACGTGCTCTCGCTCGGCCAGGACCGCCGCTGGCGACGCCACGTCGTGCGGTCCGTCGACGCGCAGCCGGGGGACCGGGTGCTCGACCTCGCGGCCGGCACCGGTACGTCGAGCCAGCCGTTCCGCGACCTGGGCGCCGTCGTCGTGCCGTGCGACTTCTCGGTCGGGATGCTGCGCGTCGGCAAGCAGCACCTGCCGCACCTGCCGTTCGCGGCCGGCGACGCGACCCGGCTGCCGTTCGCCGACGACACCTTCGACGCGGTCACGATCTCCTTCGGGCTGCGCAACGTGGTCGACCCCGACGCCGGCCTGCGCGAGATGCTGCGCGTGACCCGGCCCGGCGGCCGGCTCGTCGTCTGCGAGTTCAGCTCGCCGACGTGGTCGCCCTTCCGCACGGTGTACCTCGAGTACCTGATGCGCGCGCTGCCACCGCTGGCCCGCGCGGTCTCCTCGAGCCCGGACGCGTACGTCTACCTGGCCGAGTCGATCCGTGCCTGGCCCGACCAGCCCGCGCTGGCGCAGCGGCTCGCGAGCGCAGGCTGGCGCGCGCCGGAGTGGCGCAACCTCTCCGGCGGAGTCGTGGCGCTGCACCGCGCCACGAAGTAGGGGTCAGCCGACGCCCTGGTGGATGCAGAGCACGTTGCCGTCCGGGTCGAGGAACCAGGCCGCCTTCTCGCCCTCGAAGTCGGCGATGTGGTCGGTGGTCGTGAACTCCGGGGTGTCGTAGTCCAGGAACGTGACGCCGGCGGCCTCGAGCTCCTTCACCTCCTGCCCGATGTCGTCGACCCCCCACGTCATCGCGGTGCTGTCGGATCGCCGTCCGCCCGGCCGGGGGAGGAGCATCAGCTCCGCGCCGCTGCCGAGCGAGAAGATCGCGCTGCCCTCGAAGTTGGTGTCGGTGAAGTCGAGTCCCAGACGCTCGACGTAGAACTTCTTCGCCCGGTCGACGTCCTCGACCGGGAGGGCAAACGTCACGCCCTTGCCTTTGAGGGACATGTGCCCACCTCCTCGGGTTGATGCTCCCGACCCTGCTCCCGCGCCCCGATCCGGGGCAAGGGACGAAAGCCGCAGGATCCGGAAATAGGCAACGCCGATGTTGGGATAATGCGCTGGTCAGGTGCCGAAATCGGGGCCCCGGGGTGGGTTCGCGCCACCTGTCGCATCCCTCTATGCTGACTCCGTCGCCAGTTCGTGAAGCAAATCACATGTTCACGAACCGACGGGCTCGAACACCGCCGTTCGTCCGGCCTGAGGAGGGGCATGTACGCACCGGTACTCGCACTGCTCATCCTGGCGGCCGGGTTCGCCATCTTCTCGGTCGTGATCAGCTCACTGACCGGCCCGAAGCGCTACAACCGGGCCAAGCTCGACTCCTACGAGTGCGGCATCGAGCCCACGCCCCAGCCGGTCGGCGGCGGCCGCTTCCCGGTGCGCTACTACATCACCGCGATGATGTTCATCGTCTTCGACATCGAGATCGTGTTCCTCTACCCGATCGCGGTGGCCTTCGACCAGCTCCAGCTCTTCGGGCTCGTCGAGATGGTGCTGTTCATCGTGCCCGTCTTCGTCGCCTACGTGTACGTGTGGCGCCGCGGCGGCCTCGAGTGGGATTGATCGTGCGGGAAGGCATCTGATGGGTATCGAAGAGAAGCTGCCGAGCGGCGTTCTCCTCACCACGGTCGAGGGCGTCGCGGGCTACATGCGCAAGGCCTCGTTCTGGCCGGCCACCTTCGGGCTCGCCTGCTGCGCCATCGAGATGATGACCAGCGGCGGCCCCAAGTACGACCTCGCCCGCTTCGGCATGGAGGTCTTCCGGGCCAGCCCGCGCCAGGCCGACCTGATGATCGTGGCCGGCCGGGTCAGCCAGAAGATGGCACCCGTCCTGCGCCAGATCTACGACCAGATGGCCGACCCCAAGTGGGTGCTGGCCATGGGCGTGTGCGCCAGCTCGGGCGGCATGTTCAACAACTACGCGGTGGTCCAGGGCGTCGACCACGTCGTGCCCGTCGACATGTACCTCCCCGGCTGTCCGCCCCGCCCCGAGATGCTCATCGACGCGATCCTCAAGCTGCACGACCAGGTCCAGCACACCAAGCTCGGCTCCAACCGCCTGGCCGAGATCGAGACGCTCGAGGAGACCGCCCTCAACGCCCTGCCGACGAGCGAGATGAAGGGCCTGATGAGGTGACGGACGGGGACGCTCAGGCAGACAAGGCGCCCGAGAAGGGCCAGCTCGAGCAGCGCGAGGGAGGCACCCAGGACCCCTCGCTCGACCGGGTGCGCGAGACCTCCGAGGAGGTCGTCGGCCACCGCCAGGGCATGTTCGGCGTGCGCGGCAGCGGCGACACCTCCGGGTACGGCGGCCTGCACCGTGCGGTCGAGCTTCCGGGTGGCACCGAAGCGCCGTACGGCGGCTGGATGGACGACGTCGCGAACGCGATCGCCGAGGGGACCCGGGCAGCCGGTCTCGAGGCTGCCGTCGAGAAGGTGGTCGTCGACCATGGCGAGATCACCTTCTTCGTGGGCCGCGAGCACCTCGTGAGCGTGGCGAAGCTGCTGCGCGACGACGAGGCCCTGCGCTTCGAGCTGCTCTCGGGGGTGAGCGGCGTGCACTACCCCGAGGACCTCGGCCGCGAGCTCCACGCCGTCTACCACCTGCTCTCGATGACCCACAACCGCCGCATCCGCGTCGAGGTGACCGCGCCCGACGCCGACCCGCACATCCCCAGCGTCGTGGCGACCTACCCCACGGCCGACTGGCACGAGCGCGAGACCTTCGACTTCTTCGGGATCGTCTTCGACGGCCACCCGGCGCTCACCCGCATCGAGATGCCCGACGACTGGCCCGGCCACCCGCAGCGCAAGGATTACCCGTTGGGCGGCATCCCGGTCGAGTACAAGGGCGGCACCATTCCGCCGCCGGACCAGCGGAGGTCCTACACATGAGCACGACAGAGGACGCCTACGCCCAGAGCGCGGAGACCAGCCAGGGC
Organism: uncultured Actinomycetota bacterium; assembly: GCA_963698945.1. Lineage (GTDB taxonomy): Bacteria > Actinomycetota > Actinomycetes > Propionibacteriales > Nocardioidaceae > Marmoricola. Next base: position 124,526 of record CAVOST010000012.1, read on the forward strand.
AAGGTCTTCACCGTCACCGGCCAGGACTGGGACTCCATCACCCAGGGCCTCTCCGACGTCGACGAGGCGTGGGACAACAAGGTCGTGGTGAACATGGGGCCGCAGCACCCCTCCACCCACGGCGTGCTCCGCCTGATCCTCGAGCTCGAGGGCGAGACGGTGACCGAGGCCAGGTGCGGCATCGGCTACCTGCACACCGGCATCGAGAAGAACATGGAGTTCCGCACCTGGGTGCAGGGCGTCACCTTCTGCACCCGGATGGACTACCTCAGCCCGTTCTACAACGAGGCCGCGTACGTGATCGGCGTGGAGCGGCTGCTGGACATCGCCGACGACATCCCCGAGAAGGCCTCGGTGATGCGGATCCTCCTCATGGAGCTCAACCGGATCTCCTCCCACCTCGTGGCGATCGCCACCGGCGGCATGGAGATCGGCGCGCTCACGGTGATGACGATCGGCTTCCGCGAGCGTGAGCTCGTGCTCGACCTCTTCGAGCTGATCACCGGCCTCCGGATGAACCACGCCTTCATCCGTCCCGGCGGCGTCGCCCAGGACATGCCCCCCGGCGCGCTCGACCAGATCCGTGACTTCATCGCGCTGATGAAGAAGCGGCTGCCGGAGTACGCCGACCTCTGCAACGCCAACCCCATCTTCCGGGCCCGGCTCGAGGGCGTGGGTCACCTCGACCTCGCCGGCTGCCTGGCCCTCGGCATCACCGGTCCCGTGCTCCGCTCCACCGGCTACGCCTGGGACCTGCGCAAGACGCAGCCCTACTGGGGCTACGAGGACTACGACTTCGACGTCCAGACGTGGGACACCGCCGATGCCTACGGCCGCTTCCGGATCCGGGTCAACGAGATGTGGGAGTCGCTGCGCATCGTCGAGCAGTGCGTCGACAGGCTGGCCGACCTCGACGGCGCCCCGGTGATGGTGGCGGACAAGAAGATCGCCTGGCCCAGCCAGCTCGCCATCGGCAGCGACGGCATGGGCAACAGCCTCGACCACATCAAGCACATCATGGGCGAGTCGATGGAGGCGCTGATCCATCACTTCAAGCTCGTGACCGAGGGCTTCCGGGTGCCCGCCGGCCAGGCCTACGGGGCCGTCGAGTCGCCCCGCGGCGAGCTGGCCTGCCACGTCGTCTCCGACGGCGGCACCCGACCGTTCCGCGCCCACTTCCGTGACCCGTCGTTCGTCAACCTGCAGGCCACGTCCGTGATGAGCGAGGGCGGCATGGTGGCCGACGTCATCGTCGCGATCGCCTCCATCGACCCGGTGATGGGTGGTGTCGACAGATGAGCGAGAGTGCGGACCGGATCCCCGGCATCGACGACGGCACCAACGCCGCCGCCGTGTCGACGACGCAGGTGCGCCAGGAGCCGCTCCCCGAGGCGACGTACGACGAGCTGAAGCTGATCGCGGCCCGCTACCCGCAGCCGCGCTCCGGGCTGCTGCCGATGCTCCACCTCGTGCAGAGCGTGGAGGGGCAGGTGACCTCCCGCGGCATCGAGGCCTGCGCCGAGATCCTGGGCATCAGCGCGGCCGAGGTCAGCGGCGTCGCCACCTTCTACACGATGTACAAGCGCCGCCCCGTCGGTGACTACCACGTCGGCGTCTGCACCAACACGCTGTGCGCGATCATGGGCGGCGACCTGATCTTCGAGCGGCTCAAGGACCACCTCGACATCGGCAACGACGAGACCACCGAGGACGGCAAGATCACGCTCGAGCACATCGAGTGCAACGCCGCCTGCGACTTCGCGCCGGTGATGACCGTGAACTGGGAGTTCATGGACAACATGACCCCGCAGACGGCGACCGACCTCGTCGACGAGCTGCGCTCGGGGGCCGAGGTCCACGCCACCCGCGGACCACGGCTGGTGACCTGGCGTGAGGCCGAGCGGGTGCTGGCCGGCTTCCCCGACGGCCTGGCCGACGAGGGTCCGGCGGCAGGTCCCGCCTCGCTCGTCGGCCTGGCCATCGCGCGGGAACGGGGCTGGACCGCGCCGAGCACGCGCGAGGCCCAGGAGTCGCAGCGCGACTCCCACGAACGCGCGGACGCGGCCGAGGGCGACACCACGGCCGGCAAGGCCCAAGAAACGGCACAGGGGAGCCACGAGGCCGAGCAGGCGCGGACCGAGAAGGCCGTCGAGGACTCCCCGGCCGAGCACCCAGCACGCGCGACAACCCCGAGGCAGACAACCCGGAGGGCGATCGAGCGACAGGCGATGACCGTGACGATGCTGACGCCCGTCCTCACCGACAACTGGGACGGCGACCGCGCGTGGACGCTGGCGGCCTACGAGGACCAGGGCGGCTACGCCGGGCTGCGCAAGGCGCTGCGGATGGAGCCGTCCGCGATCGTCGAGGCGGTCAAGGCCTCGAACCTGCGCGGCCGTGGCGGCGCCGGCTTCCCGACGGGCATGAAGTGGGGCTTCATCCCGCAGGACAACCCCAACCCCAAGTACCTCGTCGTCAACGCCGACGAGTCCGAGCCGGGCACCTGCAAGGACGTCCCGCTGATGATGGCCAGCCCCCACACGCTGGTCGAGGGCGTCATCATCAGCAGCTTCGCCATCCGTGCGCACACCGCCTTCATCTACGTCCGCGGCGAGGTGCTCCACGTGGTTCGCCGCCTGCAGCGTGCGGTGGACGAGGCGTACGAGGCCGGTCACCTCGGTCGTGACATCCACGGGTCCGGCTTCGACCTCGACCTGGTCGTGCACGCCGGCGCCGGCGCCTACATCTGCGGCGAGGAGACGGCGCTGCTCGACTCCCTCGAGGGTCGTCGTGGCCAGCCGCGGCTGCGCCCGCCGTTCCCGGCCGTGGCCGGGCTCTACGCCAGCCCGACGGTGATCAACAACGTCGAGTCGATCGCGTCGGTGCCGAGCATCATCGACAGGGGTGCCGAGTGGTTCGCCTCGATGGGGACCGAGAAGTCCAAGGGCTACGGGATCTTCTCCCTCTCCGGTCACGTCAAGAATCCCGGGCAGTTCGAGGCGCCGCTCGGGATCACGCTGCGTGAGCTGATCGACCTCGCCGGCGGCATGCGCGACGCCAACCACGACCTGAAGTTCTGGACCCCCGGTGGTTCGAGCACGCCGATCCTCACCGCCGAGCACCTCGACGTGCCGCTCGGCTTCGAGGAGGTCGTCGCCGCCGGGTCGATGCTCGGCACCCGCGCCCTGCAGATCTTCGACGACACCACCTGTGTGGTGCGGGCCGTGCTGCGGTGGACGGAGTTCTACAAGCACGAGTCGTGCGGCAAGTGCACCCCCTGCCGCGAGGGCACCTGGTGGCTGGTGCAGGCGCTCGCCGGGTTCGAGCAGGGCCGCGGGCACCGAGAGCGACCTCGCCATGCTCGACGACATCTGCGACAACATCCTGGGCCGCTCGTTCTGCGCGCTGGGCGACGGCGCGACGAGCCCGATCACCTCCTCGATCCAGTACTTCCGCGACGAGTACCTCGCCCACCTGACCCACGGTGGCTGCCCGTTCGACCGCACGGCGTCCGCCGTGTTCGCCACCGAGGCGGTGACGGCATGACGGTCACGGCTGGGTCCAAGAGCGAGGTCGAGAAGTCCGACGAGGTCACGCTGACCATCGACGGCGTCGAGGTCGCGGTGCCGAAGAACACCCTCGTGATCAGGGCTGCCGAGCAGATCGGGGTGCAGATCCCGCGCTTCTGCGACCACCCGCTGCTGGCACCCGTCGGCGCTTGCCGGCAGTGCCTGGTGGTCGTCGCCGACGCCGGCAACGGCCGGCCCATCAACGGCCCCGACGGCAAGCCCAAGCCGCAGGCCTCCTGCACGCTCACCGTCGCCGACGGCATGGTGGTCAACACCCAGGTCACCTCCCAGGTGGCCGACAAGGCTCAGCAGGGCCAGATGGAGTTCCTGCTCATCAACCACCCGCTCGACTGCCCGGTGTGCGACAAGGGCGGGGAGTGCCCGTTGCAGAACCAGGCGATGAGCAACGGGCGCGGGGAGACCCGGTTCACCGAGGAGAAGCGGCTCTACCCCAAGCCGATCAACATCTCCTCGACGGTGCTGCTGGACCGCGAGCGCTGCGTGCTGTGTGCGCGCTGCACGCGCTTCTCCGAGCAGATCGCCGGCGACCCGTTCATCGCGCTGATCGAGCGGGGCGCGCTGCAGCAGGTCGGGATCTACGAGAAGGAGCCCTTCGAGAGCTACTTCTCGGGCAACACCATCCAGATCTGCCCGGTGGGGGCGCTCACCTCGTCGTCGTACCGCTTCCGCTCGCGGCCCTTCGACCTGGTCTCCTCGCCCTCGATCGCCGAGCACGACGCGTGCGGCTCGGCCATCCGCGTCGACCACCGCCGCGGCAAGGTGATGCGCCGCCTCGCCGGCGACGACCCCGAGGTCAACGAGGAGTGGATCACCGACAAGGACCGCTTCGGCTTCACCTGGCCCCACCAGGCCGACCGGCTGGCCTACCCGATGGTGCGCGAGGACGGCGAGCTGCGCGCGGCCAGCTGGCCGGAGGCGTTCGTGGTGGCCGCCCGCGGGCTCGCTGCCGCCCGCGACGCCGGCGGGGTCGGCGTGCTGACCGGTGGCCGGCTGACGGCCGAGGACTCCTACGCCTACTCGAAGTTCGCGCGCCAGGTGCTCGGCACCAACGACGTCGACTTCCGCGCCCGCCCCCAGTCGGACGAGGAGGCCGCCTTCCTGGCCGCCGACGTCGTGCTCCGCGGGCCGGGCAACGGCGGCGTGACGTACGCCGACCTCGAGACCGCCACCTCCGTGGTGCTCGTGGGCCTCGAGCCCGAGGACGAGGCGGGTGCGGTGTTCCTGCGGCTGCGCAAGGCAGCCCGTGGCCGCCACCTGCCGATCTACTCGATCGCGCCGTTCACCTCGCGCGGCCTGCACAAGATGTCGGGGGCGCTGATCCCGACCCGGCCCGGCGACGAGGCCGCCACCGTCGACGTGCTGGCCCATGACCAGACCGTCGCTCTCGGCAAGGACTCGGTGGTGCTCGTCGGGGAGCGGATGGCCGCGGTCCCGGGGGTGCTGAGCGCCGTCTCCAAGCTGGCCGCCACCACCGGCGCCCGGGTCGCCTGGATCCCGCGCCGTGCGGGCGACCGCGGAGCCGTCGAGGCGGGTGCACTGCCCAACCTGCTGCCGGGCGGCCGACCCGTGGCCGATGCCGCGGCCCGCGTCGACCTGGCGACCGCCTGGGGCGCCGAGCACCTGCCGGAGCAGCCCGGCCGCAGCACCGACGCGATCGTGGCGGCCGCCCGCACGGGTGAGCTCGCCGGACTCGTCGTGGCAGGCGTCGACCCGGACGACCTGGCAGACCCCGTGGCCGCGCGTGAGGCGCTCGAGCGAGCCGACTTCGTCGTCGCGCTGGAGGTCCGCGAGTCCGAGGTCACCCGGGCCGCCGACGTGGTCTTCCCCGTCGCCCCGGTCACCGACCGGGCCGGCACCTTCGTCAACTGGGAGGGCCGGGTCCGCCGGTTCGGCAAGGTGCTGCACAACCCTGCCTCGCTGCCCGACCTGCGCGCGCTGGCGGGCATCGCCGAGGAGATGGGCGTGCCGCTCGGCTTCCGCACCACCGAGCAGGTGTGGGAGGAGATGACGCAGGTCGGTCCCTGGGACGGGGAGCGGGCAGCGCTCGACCACGACGTCTCGGATCCCGGCGTCACGCTCGCATCCGACGAAGGACTGGTGCTGGCGTCCTGGAAGCAGCTGCTCGACGACGGGCGGTTGCAGGACGGCGACGAGGCGATGCGGCGTACGGCGCGCAAGCCGGTGCTGATGGTGGGACGGGAGACCCTCGACGCGCACGGGCTCACCGTGGGCGACGTGGTCACGCTCAGTGGCCCCTACGGCTCGGTCGACCTGCCGGTCGGGGTCGGCGACCTCGCCGAGGGGACCGTGTGGGCGCCGGCCACCTCGCCCGGCCTCCCGGTGCGGAGCCTGGTCGGCCCGGCGGGCAGCCCGGTGACGCTCGCGGTGAGCACTGACGGGGGAGGTCCGGCATGAACCCGCTGCTGCTCGCACCGATGAAGACGATCGGGAACTTCAAGGAGTTCACCGAGGACCCGGCCTGGGTGGTCATCCTCAAGGCCGTGCTGATCTTCGTGATCCTGGTGCTGCTGACGCTGTTCAACATCTGGTTCGAGCGCCGGGTCGTGGCGAGGATGCAGCACCGCATCGGCCCCAACGTCAACGGACCGTTCGGCCTGCTGCAGAGCCTGGCCGACGGCGTGAAGCTGGCGCTGAAGGAAGACATCATCCCGAAGGCGGCCGACAAGTTCGTCTTCATCCTGGCGCCGGTGATCGCGACCGTCCCGGCCTTCGTGACCTTCTCGGTGATCCCGTTCGGCGGCGAGGCGACGATCCCGTTCACCGACATCACCACGCCGCTCCAGCTCACCGACATGCCCGTCGCCGTGATCTTCGTGATGGCGATCGGCTCGATCGGCATCTACGGCATCGTCCTCGGTGGCTGGTCCAGCGGGTCGACGTACTCCCTGCTCGGGGGGCTGCGCTCGAGCGCCCAGATGATCTCCTACGAGGTCGCGATGGGGCTGGCCTTCGTGGCGGTGTTCCTCTACGCCGGCTCCATGTCGACCTCGGAGATCGTCGCGGCGCAGGACTCGACCTGGTTCGTGTTCACGCTGTTCCCGTCGTTCGTGATCTACGTGATCGCGATGGTCGGCGAGACCAACAGGGCGCCGTTCGACCTGCCCGAGGCCGAGGGCGAGCTCGTGGGTGGCTTCCACACGGAGTACTCGTCGCTGAAGTTCGCGCTGTTCTTCCTCGCCGAGTACATCAACATGGCCACCGTCGCGGCGCTGGCCACCACGCTCTTCCTCGGCGGCTGGCACGCGCCGTTCTGGATCGACACCTTCTGGCCCGGCGCCAACGAGGGCTACTGGCCCGTGCTGTGGTTCATGGGCAAGGTGATCGGCTTCATCTTCCTGTTCATCTGGCTGCGCGGGACGCTGCCGCGGCTGCGCTACGACCAGTTCATGGCCTTCGGCTGGAAGGTGCTGATCCCGTTCTCGGTCGTCTGGATCGTGGCCGTCTCGATCGTGCGCGTGATCAGCCTGCGCGGCGGTCTCTCGACCAAGCCGGTCTTCATCGTCCTCGGCGTGATCGTGGTGGTCCTGCTGGCCTCGTTCCTGGTTCCCGATCGCCGCAAGGGCGAGCCGGAGCCCGAGGAAGAGCCCTTCGACGCCTTCGCCGGCGGCTACCCCGTGCCACCGCCGATGTCGGCGACACCGAGGCCCTTCGAGACGGTCCCTTCGACAAGCTCAGGACAAGAGCCGGGGCCTCCTCAGGGACCCGAGAGGAGTGAGGACTGATGGGTTTCCTCAAGGACGTCAAGGAGGCGGCCTGGGACCCGGTCGCCGGGTTCGGCGTCACCTTCCGGACGATGTTCCGCAAGGTGGTCACCGAGCAGTACCCGTTCGAGAAGTTCGCGACCGCGCCGCGCTTCCACGGCCGTCACCAGCTCAACCGGTGGCCCGACGGGCTGGAGAAGTGCATCGGCTGCGAGCTGTGCGCGTGGGCGTGCCCTGCGGACGCCATCTACGTCGAGGGTGCGAGCAACACCGAGGACGAGCGGTTCAGCCCGGGTGAGCGCTACGGCCGCGTCTACCAGATCAACTACCTGCGTTGCATCCTGTGCGGGCTGTGCATCGAGGCCTGCCCGACGCGCGCGCTCACGATGACCAACGAGTACGAGCTCGCTGACAACAACCGCGAGGACCTGATCTACGAGAAGTCCGACCTGCTGGCGCCGTTGCTGCCGGGCATGGAGCAGCCTCCGCACCCGATGCGGCTGGGCAACGACGAGGGCGACTACTACCGCGGCACGATGCGCCGCAAGGACGAGCAGGAGGCGAGCCCGTGATCACCTTCTGGCTGCTCGCGCCGATCATGGTGCTCGCCGCGCTCGGACTGTTGTTCGTGCGCAGCGCGGTCCACTGCGCGCTGCTGCTCGCCGTGGTGATGATCAGCCTGGCCGTGCTCTACGCCATGCAGGACGCGCCGTTCCTGTTCGCGGTGCAGATCATCGTCTACACCGGCGCGATCCTGATGCTGTTCCTGTTCGTGCTGATGCTGGTCGGCGTCGATGCCTCCGACTCCGTCGTGGAGACGATCCGTGGCCAGCGGCTGTTCGCGGCGCTCGTCGGGCTGCTCTTCGGCGCGACGTTGGTGATCGGGGTTGCCCAGGTCTCCGTCGGCGTGGTGGTCGGCCTCGACGACGCCAACGCGGGTGGCAACGTCCCCGAGATCGCCAAGATCCTCTTCACCACCTACGTGTTCGCCTTCGAGGTGACCTCGGCCCTGCTGATCACGGCCGCGCTCGGCGCGATGGTGCTGGCGCACCGCGAGCGGCTCACCCCGAAGTCGACCCAGCGCGACTTCGCGGCGCAGCGGATGCGCGACTACGCCGAGACCGGCAAGCACCTCGGCCCGCTTCCCCCTCCCGGTGTCTTCGCCCGCCACAACGCCGTCGACACGCCGGCCCTGCTCCCTGACGGGTCGCCCGCCTCCTCGTCGATCTCGCGGGTGCTCACCGCCCGTGGCTCGGTCAAGGTCCCGGGCAGCGCCACGATGGTGGAGCAGATCGGTGGCGGCGACGAGGCCGTCCCCCCTCGTGACGACTCGGGGAAGGCGGGCGCGTGAACCCCACCCCCTTCATCGTGCTGTCCGCGATCCTGTTCACCATCGGCGCCGTGGGCGTGCTGGTACGACGCAACGCGATCGTCGCCTTCATGTGCGTGGAGCTGATGCTCAACGCCACCAACCTCGCGCTGGTCACCTTCTCCCGGGTCAACGGCAACCTCGACGGCCAGATCGCCGCGTTCTTCGTCATGGTCGTGGCCGCGGCCGAGGTCGTCGTCGGGCTCGCGATCATCATGACCATCTTCCGCTCGCGCCGCTCGGCCTCGGTCGACGACGCCAGCCTCCTGAAGTACTGAGGACGACGTCTGTGATCACACCTGCCCTGACCCACCTGGCCGCCGAAGGACACGGCGCGCCCGTCGTGGACCCCTCTGCGGCCGGATCGCTGGCGTTGCCGCTGGTGCTCGTGGTCGTGCTGCCCGCGTTCGGCGCGGCCGTCCTGCTGCTCGGGGGCCGGCGCACCGACAAGTGGGGCCACTGGCTCGGCGTGGCCACGGTGGCCGTCTCGTTCGCGGCCTCGGTCTACCTGTTCGTCTCGATCCTCGGGCGCGACGAGAACGACCGCCAGGTGGCCGTCGACCTGTGGACGTGGTTCGAGAGCGGGTCCTGGAACGTCAAGCTGGGCCTGCTCTACGACCCGCTGTCCGCGCTGTTCCTGCTCCTCATCACCGGGGTCGGCGGGCTGATCCACCTCTACTCCGTGGGCTACATGGAGCACGACGAGCGGCGCCGGCGGTTCTTCGGGTACCTCAACCTGTTCGTCGCCGCCATGCTCGTGCTGGTGCTCGCCAACGACTACGTCGGCGTGTTCCTCGGCTGGGAGGGCGTCGGCCTGGCGTCGTACCTCCTGATCGGGTTCTGGCAGTACAAGCCCTCTGCCGCGGCCGCCGCCAAGAAGGCCTTCGTCATCAACCGTGTCGGTGACATCGGGCTGTCGCTGGGCGTGGGGCTGATCTTCGTCACCTTCGGCACGACCTCGTTCGCCCCGATATCCGAGGTCTCCTCAGAGGCCTCGCACGCAGCGCTCACCGCCATCGGCCTCCTGCTGCTGCTCGCCGCCTGCGGCAAGTCCGCGCAGTTCCCGCTGCAGACCTGGCTGCTCGACGCGATGGAGGGCCCCACGCCGGTCTCCGCCCTGATCCACGCGGCAACCATGGTCACCGCGGGTGTCTACCTGATCGTCCGCTCGCAGTTCATCTTCTCCCTCACCTCCGAGGCGCGGCTCGCCGTCGCCCTCGTCGGGACGATCACACTGCTTGATGGGCGCCTGGATCGGGTGCGCCAAGGACGACATCAAGAAGACCCTCGCCGGGTCGACGATGAGCCAGATCGGCTACATGGTCCTGGCGGCCGGCATGGGCGTCGCCGGCTACGCGTTCGCGATCTTCCACCTGCTGAACCACGGCTTCTTCAAGGCCAACATGTTCCTCGGCGCCGGCTCGGTGATGCACGGCACCAACGACGACGTGGAGATGCGTCACTACGGCGCGCTGCGCAAGCTGATGCCGGTGACCTTCCTGACCTTCACGATGGGCTACCTGGCGATCATCGGGATCCCTCCGTTCTCCGGATTCTGGTCCAAGGACAAGATCATCGAGGTCGCGCTGACCCAGAACCTCTGGCTCGGCATCTGCGCGATGCTGGGTGCCGGGGTCACCGGCTTCTACATGACCCGGCTGATGCTGATGACGTTCTTCGGTGAGAAGAGATGGGAGCCCGGCGTAGACCCGCACGAGTCGCCGAAGGTGATGACCGGCCCGCTGATCGTCCTCGCGGCACTCTCCGCGCTCGGCGGCCTGATGCTCCTCAACGACTGGATCGTGGACTTCCTCGCGCCTGTCACCGGCACCGCACCCCATGAGGAGCCGCCGCTGCCGCCGCTTGTCATCAGCCTGGTCGTCCTGGCCATCGTGGCGGTCGGTGTCGGCATCGCCTGGATGATCTTCGGCCGGCGTGAGGTGCCGAGGGTGGCACCGACGAAGGTCTCGGTCTTCACCACCGCCGGCCGCAACGAGCTGTACGGCGACGCCTTCAACGACGTCGTCATCGTCGAACCGGGCATGGAGCTCACCCACGGCCTGGCGGTCTTCGACAAGAGTGTGGTCGACGCCGGCTTCGTCGGCACGGGATCGGCGCTCGGCGGGCTGTCCGGCCGGCTGCGACTGGCCCAGAACGGCTTCGTGCGCTCCTACGCGCTCTCGCTGCTCGGCGGCGCCGCCCTCGTCCTCCTCGCGGTCGTGGTGGTGAACCTGACATGAGCGTCCCCTGGCTCACCATCCTGTGGCTGCTGCCCGTCGTCGGGTCGGTGCTGGTCGCCGCGCTGCCGCGTCGCGCCGCCGCCAGTGCCCCGAAGCAGATCGCCCTCGGCTTCTCCGTCGCCACGCTCGTGCTGGCCGGCGCGATGGCGCTCGACTACCAGACCGGCGGCGGCCGGCAGTTCGAGGAGGAGGTCGACTGGATCAAGCTCTTCGGCGCGCACTACGCCCTCGGTCTCGACGGCATCGGCCTCACGCTGGTGCTGCTGACCGTCGTCCTCGCACCCGTGGTGCTGATCGCCTCGTGGAACGACGGTGACGCGTCGCCGCGCGGCCCCAAGGCGCTGTTCGCCTGGATGCTGGCGCTCGAGGGACTCTCGATCGGGGTGTTCGCCGCCACCGACGTGTTCCTCTTCTACGTCTTCTTCGAGGCGACGCTGATCCCGGTGTACTTCATGGTCGCGGGGTACGGCGGGCCGGGCCGGGTCCGCGCCGCGGTGAAGTTCCTGCTGTTCTCCCTGGCCGGCGGGCTCATCATGCTGGCCTCGTTGATCGGGCTCTACGTCGAGTCGTCGCAGACGTCGGGCGGTCCGACGTACCTGCTCTCGGACCTCGTCCAGATGGACTTCGGCACGACCGCCGGTCGCTGGATGTTCCTCGGTTTCTTCATCGCCTTCGCCATCAAGGCGCCGATGTTCCCGGTGCACACGTGGCTCCCGGACACGACGGAGAACGCCACGCCCGGCACCTCGGTGATGCTGGTCAGCGTGCTCGACAAGGTCGGCACCTTCGGCATGATCCGCTACGGCCTCGAGCTGTTCCCCGAGGCGGCGCGCTGGGCCACGCCGGTGGTGGTCGTGCTCGCGATCATCAGCATCCTGTACGGCGCCTTCATGGCGATCGGCTCGCAACACATCATGCGGCTGATCGGCTACACCTCGATCTCGCACTTCGGCTTCATCGTGCTGGGCATCTTCGTGATGAACAGCCAGGGGCTCTCCGGGGCCAACTTCTACATGTTCAACCACGGGCTCTCGACGGCCGCGATGTTCCTGCTGGCCGGGTTCCTCGTCTCCAGGCGGGGCTCGGCGATGATCGACGACTTCGGCGGCGTGGAGAAGGTGGCGCCGGTGCTGGCCGGCCTGTTCCTCGTGTCGGGCCTCTCGATGCTGGCGCTGCCGGGCCTCTCGCCGTTCGTCTCCGAGCTGGAGGTGCTGGTGGGTGCGTTCGTGCACTCGCCCTGGGCCGCTGCGTTCGCCGTCCCCGGCATCGTGCTGGTCGCGATCTACGTGCTCTGGCTCTACCAGCGGCTGATGACCGGACCCGTGCGGGAGGGCGTCGCCGGCATGCGTGACCTGGGTGGTCGCGAGATCGCCGCCGTCGTACCCCTGCTCGTCCTGATGGTGGTCCTCGGGTTCTTCCCGAAGCCGCTGCTCTCGGTGATCAACCCCGCGGTCGACTTCACCATGTCGCAGGTGGGCAAGTCCGATCCGCCACCGTCGGTTCCTGCTGGGGAGGCGCACCGATGAGCCCGTTCAAGCCGCCGACCATCGACTACTTCGAGATCTCCCCGGTGCTCATCGTGCTCGGGGTGGCCGTGCTCAGCGTGCTCCTCGAGGCGTTCCTGCCACGCCGGCGTCGCTACGCCGTGCAGGTGGTGGTCTCGCTGGCGGGGCTCGTGGCGGCGTTCGTGATGACGCTGCTCGTCTTCAACCAGCTGCACCCGGGTGCCGACAAGCCCAAGACCGGGTCGGTCGAGGCGATGGGGGCCCTCGCGGTCGACGGCCCGGCGCTCTTCTGCTGGCTGCTCGTGCTGGTCCTCTCCGTGCTGAGCGTGCTGCTGTTCGCCGAGCGCACGCTCGAGGGCGGCGTGACGGCGTTCGCCGGTCAGGCCGCGGCGCTGCCCGGCACCGAGGCCGAGCGCGAGGCGTCGACGCAGGGCCTGGAGCACACCGAGGTCTTCCCGCTGATGTTGTTCGCCGTCTCCGGGATGCTGATCTTCCCGGCGGCCAACGACCTGCTCACCATGTTCGTCGCCCTCGAGGTGCTCTCGCTGCCGCTGTACCTGCTGTGCGGACTCGCGCGCCGTCGCCGGCTGCTGAGCCAGGAGGCGGCGATGAAGTACTTCCTCCTCGGCGCCTTCAGCTCCGGGTTCTTCGTCTACGGCATCGCGCTCACCTACGGCTACGCGGGCTCGATGGGCTTCGCGCAGATCGCCGAGGCGTCGGCCTCCGGTGCCACCGGCCGTGGCTTCCTGCTCGGCGGGATCGCGCTGATGGGCGTGGGCCTGCTGTTCAAGGTCAGCGCCGCGCCGTTCCACGCCTGGACGCCGGACGTCTACCAGGGCGCGCCCACCGCCGTCACGGCGTTCATGGCCGCCAGCACCAAGGTGGCGGCCTTCGGCGCGATGCTCCGGCTGTTCTACGTCGCCTTCGGCGCGGACCGCTCGGACTGGCTCCCGATGATCTGGATCGTCGCGATGCTGACCATGGTGGTCGGGTCGGTGCTGGCGCTGACCCAGACCGACGTGAAGCGGCTGCTGGCCTACTCGTCGATCGCGCACGCCGGCTTCATCCTCACCGGCTTCCTCGGCATCCGCTCGCTCGCCGACGTGGCCGGGGGCTCGCTCTCCGGTGTCTCGGCGGTGCTGTTCTACCTGACGACGTACGGCTTCACGACGCTGGCCGCGTTCGCCCTCATCACCGCTCGTCCGCGACGGCGGCGGGGAGGCGACGCACCTGTCCCGCTGGCAGGGCCTCGGCCGCGAGTCGCCCCTGGTCGCCGGGTTGTTCGCCTTCCTGCTGCTGGCGATGGCCGGCATCCCGCTGACGAGCGGGTTCATCGGCAAGTGGGCGGTCTTCGCGGCCGCCTCGTCCGCCGGCGCGTGGCCCGTGGTGATCGTCGGCGTGCTGGCCTCGGCCGTCGCGGTGTACTTCTACATCCGCGTCATCGTGGTGATGTTCTTCGCCGAGCCCATCGGTGAGGGGCCGAGCGTCACCATGCCCAGCATGCTCACCGGCTCGGTCATCGCCGTCGGTGTCGCGGTCACCCTCGTGCTGGGCCTGGTGCCGGGTGCCCTCATCGACCTGCTCGGTCGCGTGGGAGTATTCGTGAGATGAGCTCCAGTCTGGCCCTCCCGATCCAGGACTCGGATCTGGAGGCGCGGCTGCTCAAGCGCATGGACGAGGTGGAGCAGGAGCTCCACGAGCACGTGCAGAGCGAGGCCCCTTTCGTCACCGAGGCGGCCCGCCACCTGATGGAGGCCGGGGGCAAGCGCTTCCGCCCGCTGTTGGTGCTGCTCGCCGCCGAGACCGGTGATCCGACCGCACCCGGCGTGCTCACCGCGGCCTGCGTGGTGGAGCTGACCCACCTCGCCTCGCTGTACCACGACGACGTCATGGACGAGGCCGACCTGCGCCGGGGTGCCGAGTCGGCCAACCACCGCTGGGACAACCATGTCGCGATCCTCACCGGCGACTTCCTGTTCTCGAAGTCCTCGGAGCTGACCGCCTCCCTGGGCAACGAGGCCGTCCGCATCCAGGCCCAGACCTTCACGCGGCTCGTCGAGGGCCAGATCCTCGAGACACTCGGACCGATCGGCGACCAGGACCCGCTCGAGCACTACCTGCGGGTGGTGGCCGGCAAGACCGGCTCGCTGATCGCCACCTCGGCCCGCTACGGAGCCCGCTTCGCGGGGGCTCCCAGCGACATCGAGGAGGCGCTGACGGAGTACGGCGAGAAGGTGGGTGTCGCCTTCCAGCTCTCCGACGACATCCTCGACATCGGCTCGGAGACCGCCGAGTCCGGCAAGACGCCCGGCACCGACCTGCGTGAAGGGGTGCCCACCCTGCCGGTGCTGATCGCCCGACGCTCCACCGACCCGGCCGACGCCCGCCTGCTCGAGCTGCTCGACGCCGACCTCTCCGACGACGCCCTCCACGCCGAGGCGCTGGGGCTGCTGCGAGCCCACTCCGCCATGGCGGAGGCGCGCGCCTACGTCGTCGGCCTGGCCGCCGAGGCCAAGGTGCTGCTCAAGGTGCTCCCCGAGGGCACCGTGCGCACCGCCCTCGAGACCTTCGCCGACCTGGTCGCCACGCGGACGGCGTAGTCGCCACAACCGGCGCGCACAGTCGATAGGGTCCGAGGGATCGCGCCGACGATCGGCGCACGAGCGAAAGGATCCGAGGGCGATGTCCGAAGGCACGCCACCGCCCAGCGGTGACAACGAGTCCATTCCTCCTCCGCCGCCCCCGCCCCCGCCGGCGGACTCCACGCCTCCGCCGCCCCCGCCGCCGTCGCGCCCGGGCGGAGACTACGTTCCCCCGCCGCCGGGCTACGGCGGTCCGGGCTACGCCGGCCAGCCGCCCTTCGGCCCCCCGCCGGGAGCCAACAACCAGAAGGCCCTCTGGGCGCTGATCCTCGGCGTCGTCGGCCTGATCTGCTGTGGCTTCATCGCCGGTATCCCGGCGATCATCCTCGGCAAGCAGGCCCAGAAGGAGATCGACGCCTCCGGTGGAGCGCAGGGCGGCCGAGGCATGGCCACTGCCGGCTTCGTCCTCGGCATCATCGCCGTGGTGTGGGGCGTCATCTGGCTGGTCCTGGTCCTCACCGGCGCGATGAGCCTCAACTTCAGCACCAGCTAGCCGCCGGGCCATGTCGACAGCACCGACCTCCACGTCGTACGGCCCGACGAGCGCGCCACCGCCGAACTACCTGGCGTGGGCGATCGTGGCGACGGTGCTGTTCTTCCTGCCCCTCGGCGTGGTCGCGATCGTCTACGCCACCCAGGTCAAGGCCAAGTACCAGGTCGGTGACTACGCCGGGGCGCAGGAGTCCTCGGACAACGCCCGCCGCTGGGCGCTGTGGAGCACGGTCGTCGGCGTGCTGGCGTGGGTCGCCTTCGTGGTCGCGGTCGCGTCCGGCCTGCTCACGGGGACGACCACGTCGACGTCGTACTGAGTGCCCGGGAGCGGCTCGCGCTCAACCGGCCACGTGGATCGAGCGAGAGGCGTGCTCGGGGGGCTCGGTGAGTGCCCGCTGGAGAGCGTCGTGCACGTCGGCCGGGAAGGGCGCGGCCGACGGCGGTTCACCAGCACTCTGCCCTCCCACGACGTGCAGGCCGAGGATCTCCTCGGTCGCGCGCAGCGTGCCGTCGGCGTACAGCTCGTGCCAGATCCACAGCAGCTTGCCGGTCGCGCCGATCACCCAGGAGCGCACCTCCAGCGAGGAGCCGCGCGACACCTCGTCGAGGTAGCGGATGTGCGCCTCGACCGTGTAGAGCGAGGCGGAGGCGGCCGCTCGGTAGTCGGGTCCGAGGCCGACCGCGTCCATCACCGCGTCGGTCGCGTGGCCGAGCACGAGCACGTAGTAGGCCTCGGAGAGGTGGCCGTTGTAGTCGATCCACTCGTCGCGGACCTCCTCGGACCAGGTGGACAGCGCACCGGGGCGGGGGAGGCGCTCATGCCTTGCCGAGCGCGCGCAGCACCGAGATCACGCCCTGGTCGCGCTCGGCGATCAGCTCGTCGATCGAACGGCCCTCGGCCTCACGCTCGCACCCGTCCACCACGGCATTGCGCAGCTCGGGGGTGAGCTCGGCGGCGACGAGCCGGGTCCACGGCGAGAGCAGCGAGGGACCGAAGTGGTCGAGCATGTGCGCCATCCCGCCCTGGCCGCCGGCGAGGTGGAAGGTGAGCATGGGTCCCTGCACCGGCCACCGCAGCCCGGGCCCGTCGGTGATCGAGAGGTCGATCTGCTCCACGGTGGCCTCGCCCGCGGCCACCATGTGGAGGGCCTCGCGCCAGAGCGCCTCCTGCAGTCGGTTGGCGATGAAGCCGGGCACCTCGCGGTCCATGGTGATCACCGACTTGCCGATGTGGCGGAAGAAGTCGGAGGTCCACGCCACGACCTCGGGCGAGGTCCTCGCGCCGCCGACCACCTCGACGAGCGGGATCAGGTACGGCGGGTTGAACGGATGTCCGACCACGGTGCGCTCGGGATGGGCGCAGCCGACCTGCATCTCGCTCATCCCGAACCCGGACGTCGAGCTGGAGATGACGATGCCCTCGGGGGCAGCCGCGTCGATGTCGGCGAGCAGCCGCACCTTGAGCTCCAGCACCTCGGGTGCGCTCTCCTGCACGAACTGCGCGCCGGCCAGCGCCTCCTGCAGGTTGGTCTCGTAGCGCAGCCGGGACGGGTCGGCACCCTCGGCCAGGCCGAGCTGGGTGAGTGCGGGCCAGGCCGCGTCGACGAGGTGGCGCAGCCGCGACTCGGCGTCGGGCGCGGGGTCCCAGGCCACGACGTCGTAGCCCTGGGCCAGGAAGTAGGCGGCCCAGCCGCCACCGATCACGCCGGCGCCGACGCAGCAGACGGTGTGGACGTCGGCGACGGGGACCGGAGGCTTCATGCCCGTGGCTTGAGGTTGAGCAGCTCCCGGGCGTCGTCGGGGGAGGCCACCTGGCAGCCCATCGCCTCGATGATCGTGCGGGCCCGCTCGACCAGCTGGGCGTTGGTCGCCTTGACCCCCCTCGACAGGTACAGGTTGTCCTCGAGCCCGACCCGGACGTGCCCGCCCAGCAGGATCGACTGGGCCACCCAGGGCATCTGCATGCGACCCAGCGCGAACGACGCCCACTGCGAGCCCTCCGGCAGCTGCTGGACCATCGAGGCGAGCAGTGTCGGGTCGGCCGGAGCGCCGTACGGGATGTCCATGCAGAGCTGGAACAACGGGGGCGGGTCGATCAGGCCCTCCTCGACGAGCTGGCGGCCGAACCACAGGTGCCCGGTGTCGAAGATCTCCATCTCGCAGCGCACGCCGAGCTCCTGGATCAGCTTGGCGCCCTCGCGCAGCATGTCCGGGGTGCTGACGTAGACGAGGCTGCCCTCGCCGAAGTTCAGGCTGCCGCAGTCGAGGGTGCAGATGTCGGGCATCACCTCGCGGACGTGCTTGAGCCGCTCGGCGCCGGTCACCAGGTCGGTGCCCTCGACGAACGTCGTCGGGTCCTGCGGGTCGAGCATCAGGTCGCCGCCCATGCCCGCGGTGGTGTTGATGATGACGTCGACGCCGCTGGCGCGGATGCGCTCGACGGCCTCGCGGTAGTAGGCGACCTCCCGCGAGCCCTTGCCCGTCTCCGGCTCGCGCACATGGACGTGGACCACGGTGGCGCCGGCTCTCGCCGCGGCGATCCCCGACTCGGCGATCTGCTCCGGGGTCACCGGTACGTGCTCGGACCGGCCGACGGTATCGCCGGCACCTGTCAGGGCACAGGTGATGATCACCTTGCGGTTGATCGTCGTTCTCATGGTCACCTCCGGTGATTGATTGATCAGTTAGTCAGTCAGTATCGTCGTCCGGGCCCTCGGAGGGAACCCTCAGCTGGTCGAGCCTGTCGAAACCGCTGCCGCGGCCACGGCGGGCAGTCCCAGGTAGGACAGGTCACGCTGCTGCCGGTCGACGAGGAAGTCGTCGTAGGGCCAGAGCGAGGTCTTGAGCACGGCCACCCCGAGGTCGCGGTCGACGTAGCCGAACTGGCCGCGGCTGCCGTCGGAGGTCACTCGTCGCCCGTCGTCGGTGAGGGGCCACCAGTGGTAGCCGAAACCGGCGTGGGTGGTGATCGCGCTGGGCAGCCGGCCGGGCGCGGTGAACGCTCGCGCGGGGCGCGAGGAGTCAGCCACCCAGTCGACGCTGAGCAGCCGCTCGCCGTAGGCCACACCGTCGAGCTGCAGGGCCGCCAGCCGGGCCCAGTCCTCGGCGCTGGCGGCCAGTCCGCCTCCGGCCAGCG
>CAVOST010000013.1:0-118804 GCA_963698945.1 uncultured Actinomycetota bacterium
AGGCCGAATCAGCGGACGAATTCGGCCTCCGGTTTCCGGACCGGATCCTGGCGGCTTTCCACACGGCTCTGAAGACGGCCGAGTGGTCGCCGCTGACCGTGCTCTCCGGGGTCAGTGGTACCGGCAAGTCCGAGCTGCCGAAGCTGTACTCGCACTTCGGCGGCATCGTCTTCGATCTGGTCTCCGTCCAACCCAACTGGGACTCGCAGGAGTCGATGCTCGGCTTCTTCAACTCGATCGACAACAAGTTCGACGCCCAACCGCTGCTGCGGTTCCTCGCGCAGTCGCAGCAGGCGTGGACCAGCGAGTACCCGGGCCTGCACGACGCGGTCTCGTTGGTGCTCCTCGACGAGATGAACCTCGCGCACCCCGAGCTGTACTTCGCGCAGTTCCTGTCCACTCTGGAGGAGCGTCGGAGTCACCGCGGCAGGAGCGTGCCGAACCTTGACGTCAAGATCGGCGCTGGCCTGAAGGAGTACCAGCTACCGCTCGGGCGCAACGTGCTCTGGGCCGGCACGATGAACCAGGACGAGACCACGAAGTCGTTGTCCGACAAGGTGGTCGATCGGTCGATCATGATCCACTTCCCGCGGCCGACGAAATTGGAGCGTCGTATCAAGCAGAACACCCTGGAGGACTTCCCCGGGGCGCCGCTGCTGCACCGCAAGACGTGGGACGAGTGGTGCGCACGCGAGGTCGATTTCGGAAGCGAGATCGACCCGTACAAGGCGTTCGTCGAGGAGATCAACTCGGCGCTCGCGGTCGCGGGACGCGCCATCGGTCACCGGGTCTGGCAGTCGGTCGAGTTCTACATGGCCAACTACCCGGCGGTTCGGGCTGCCCAGCGGAACGATGACGAGGATGCGCTCCGCGCTGCGATGCACGTGGCCTTCGAGGACCAGCTCGTCCAGAAGATCATGCCGAAGCTCCGCGGTATCGAGACCCGGGGTGCGACCAAGACGCTTTGTCTCGACCGGATCGAGTCGCTGGTCGTCGTCGAGGGGGTCGGGGGACAGCCGTTCAACCTCGCGCGGGACTTCGAGCTCGCCAACCAGCTCGGCTACGGCCAGTTCATCTGGCAGTCGGCGAGCTATCTGGAGGAGGACGTCACAGAGCCTGAGCAGGCCGTGGTCGCGGACGAGAGCGTGCCGAGCACCGACTGATGGATCTCGAGGACCTCTACGCCGGTATCGGCGCCGACACGCCCCAGCGTGATCGGTGCCGTGCGTTGCTGCGCCAGACGCACTGGTTCAGCGGCGTGGTCGAGACCGACCCCCGGACGGGCCTCGCGATGCCGTTGCCGCTGTCCACGACGCTGCGGCGGATCCGCGAGCTCCCAGAGCCTTGGAGCCCGGAGAGCGGGACCCCGCCGGACGACCGCCTCTGGCGGATCGCCGAGCACGCCCGCCCTGCGCTGAAGGCCTTGCTGCACAACCTCGGCACCTCGCCGGCGCGGGAGCGCGCGGTGCTGCCGATTCGGGCGGTGCGCGAGCTCGACCAGGCGAGCTTCATGTCGCTGTCGCGACGGCCTGGCCGCACGGTCCGGGAGAAGCTGGCGAGCAAGCCCTACCTCCAGGCCGTTCGGCGGTACCAGTCGATCGACATCCCGCAGAACCGGTTGCTCAAGGCGTTCTGCGTGCGCCTGTCCGAGGTCCTCGTGCTTCGGGAGCGGACCTTCGACTACCAGGACGACCTGCTCGTGCGGGTCGATTCCTGGCTGCGGTCGTCTGAGGCCGACGAGATCGGTCGATGGGAGAACCTGCCGCCGAACAACACCCTGCTGTCGCAACGCCATTACCGAGCGGTGTGGGACGCCTGGGGTTGGCTCCGGTCGTTGGACGAGGACATCGCCCGCGACTGGGAGTCATTCGGCCGGCGGGAGGAGCTCGTCGATCTGTGGGAGGAACGGTCGGCTCGACGTTCGTCGACCGCCCGCTTGCTTTCGACTTCGACAAGTTCACGATCGAGCCTTCCGGCGACGTTCATGAGATCCCGCCGCGGAGTTGCCGGCTCTCCCGGGCCTGTTGGAGTACTTGCGACCTCCGGTGTGTGCATCGACCTCGTCCCGCTGATGCCGCACTACGCCAGCGCCGACGCCCCCGTCGCACAGGCTCCCTTTGCTCTCCTCTGGCAGCACTGGCCGATCGGCCCAGATGAGGGTGCCCCCGTCGACATCGACCTGGTGGAGGCCGACGGGGTGTGGGAGCACCCCGACGCGACCACGGTGAGCGCCGCCGTTCTCTTCGAGGACAGCGACGTCCCCTCCGCGGAGCTCGACCGTGCGGCCCGTGCTATGGCTTCGACTCTGCGTAGCAGGTTCGCGCACGAAGCGTTGCGCTGGTTGGTCCCCGACATCGCCAACGACTTCACGCTCGAGGTATTGCGTCGCAACCTCAATGCGAAGTTCGCAGACGCTCAGCCGTTGCCGCGTAGCGTTGCCACGATCTTTGCCCAAGTCGATCTCGACCGGGTCACGCACGGGTTCTCAGTCGTGGTGGTGGACTCGTTCGCGGGCACCCGGTACGCGACGAAGCTGAGCGCCCATTTCGATGCCGCGCTGAAGGAGCTCGTCCCGGAGACCCGTGGATTCTCATGGGAGCGGGAACCCTCGGTACGGCTGGGGGCCGGAGACCCCGACGCCTTCCCACTTTGGCGACTCGACGGCGATGGTCACTGGCACGAGCCGACGGAACCTACCCCGGCAGGTCGCACTGACTTCGCGGAGCTGAGGAATGCAGCCCACCTGGGGCAGTTCGACCTCGCTCTGAACTCCGGCTCCGATCTCCCGGCGGGAGGGGTGTGGTTCGGATATTTGCAGTTCCAGGCTGGCGCCGTGCCGCTGTGGCGTGACCACCTGCCGGAGCTACAGTATCGAGGTGATGGAGAAGGGCGTCCGGCACGAGTTCCCGCTGGTGTCGCGGAAGAAGCGTATTACGGTGGACCCGCGGCGGGGCGTGCGCACCCGGATCTCCATCGACGCGCAATTCCACCTCGCGCCTGGCTTCAGCGAGTACCGCTTCCCGCTAGTCCAGGGCAGCCAGGGCGGAAAACTCGAGTACGACGCTGTGCTGCGCTCGGAGGAGTTCCCGCTCCGCAAGGAGGCAACGTGCGAGCTGGAGCTGACGTACGAGTACGGAGCTGACGACCCGTACGTCCTGCGGTTCACCCCAGTCGACGGAAGCTTCGCGCCGGTCCGGGCGGCTTGGCGTCCGGTGTCGGAGCGCCCGCCCGTTGACGTCACGACGCTGCCTGTGCCGCCGTTCCCAGCGCCAGTTCCGTGGGCCGAGCTGACACGTGGCCGAGGGACAGGTGGGACGGCGCGAGTCAGCTCCGGACCTCCTGGGGTGGTCCGTACGTGCCTTCGCCTCGCTAGGGGACCCGCGCACTCTCTTTCCCGACCGGGTGACAGGAGAGTTCGTGGAGGGCAGGGCCGACCACGACGGCAACTACTTCTGCAGCGTTCAGGTCGACGGTGAGAGCGTGCACTGCCACTCGCGCAACTTCGCCGAGCCGGTCGACACCACGACCCTCGTGGCTGGGGACCCGGTCCATCTCGTCGTCCAGCGCCAGCCGTCCAGGACGCCGGGAGGTCGGGACCCTGACCGGGAAACAGGTGACGTTCTCGGGTGTGATCACGACGGCCTTCGTGCCGAGGAGATCAGGAAGGCGCGCTTCCCGACCTACACGATCTGGAACCAGGGCCGATCCACCGATGACCCGGACTGTCCTTCTGCCTTTCGCGATGCCGTCTAACGGCGTCAACGACGCGGAACGTCTGATCTCTGACGCTGGCAACTCAGCCGAACTGCGGTCGAGCTCAAGGCTCTGCTCAGCAGGATGCACGTCGATGCCCCGACGCGTCCACCGCGAGCTGCTGGCCAGCGCGCTCCAGGGGAACCAGCACGTCCGCTCAATGTCGCGTACGGACTCGGGGACTGTTCGCTGCGCTGGCAGCATCAGGCATTGATCGCGATCGCGACTCAATCCTGTCCCGACGTCCGGGCTCTCGCGGTCGCTTTCTGGCGTTCGCGAGAGCCCGTCCGTCTTCTGTCGAGCATCACGGTCGACCGGCTGCTCACGTCTATGTCGGGTCGCTCTCCGACCCCGTCCGCGTCGTCTCGCGCAGCGAACTCGCACAACGGGATCGCGCCCGACTCCATGGATCGGCTACGTCCGGAGCAAAAGGTCTGGAGCGCCGTACGCCGGATCTTGTCCTGGTGCGAGCTCTTGCTAGCGCTCCTGCGCACTCGCGAGTCTCCGGACATCAGGATGAAGAGCCTGCTGTCCCCGGATAGCGAGCACGGGCGCACCTTCATCGCGGTCGTCGACGACCTGATCCGGTTGTTCGTCGACAAGCGTTATCGCCTCGACTCCCGGGTCAGTTTCGAGCTGACCCAGCCTGACGACTCACGGGTACCGGACCTGCTGTACGCGCTGCGCCTTTACCTGACCGGTGACGACGGAGCCTCGATGATCCGGATCTCCCGGGTGTCCGAGGACGCCTCGTAGCGCCATCGTCGCAACTGCTACCGTGGGGGCGCTTCGAGGAGCGCCTGACGCAGACGCTGACGGAGATCGGCGAGGACACTTCTGCTGCCGAGTCGCCGCGAGTCCGAGCAGGGCGGGGCCTCGCCGTACGTCCAGTTCGCTGGCTACGACGAGTGGATCCGCGCCGAGGTGTCCGGCAACGAGTTCCTCGACGAGCAGTTCCGGCTCGAAGCGGTCGCCCGCGACCGAGCATGGCTGCATCCGTCGTATAGACCGCACATGGACGCGCCCCCTAGCCATGTTGTCGGAGGGCCTCGGTAGCGTTTGCGCCGAGCTTGCGGCAGTCCCTCACCGGGAATACACAGCCCGGGTGCGTCGCGCAGCGGCGGCGAGCGGACGAGGAGCCGAAAGTTGGGACGCGGTGATTCACGCCGGCGCAAGCGGCGCGGGAGACACGACCAGTTTCGGCACCGGCACAGGTCCGTGCTGGTGCGGCGCGGCAAGCAGGCCCATGCCATGGCGAAGTGGCGCGGCAGGGGCTGCAGATCGTGTCGCAGAACGAGCGCCGATTCCGGACGGAGGTGACCTTCCGCCAGGCCATGCAAGCCTCCAAACCGGCGATGGCACCTCTTCATCGCCGGCACCATGGGCTCGTCCTGTGCGTAGTGACTGGGCTCGTGATCGCCACGACTCAGTTGCCCTTGAGCGAGGATCCGCTGATCGAGGTCCGCGCCGACGCTAAGACTGCGAGTGCAGCCCTCCAGGCTGGCGACCTACCAGCGCTCGACGCCCAACTGGCGGCCAATCGGGGTCAGACTGACTTCGCCTACTTCTTCACATCGAACGCCACACCGCGCGCCCTTGGCGACGCACTGTCCTCCGTCGGGTCGAAGAGTAAGGATGCTCCGCTGAAGACAGGCGTAAATCCCCACGCCTATGACGTCGCCCTCACCGATCTGGCGGGAACCCTCGCCTTGGCAACCTTCGGGACGGGAGATCGCGCACTGCCCGCGAAGTGGACGAACAACTTCATCGCAGCCACAACCAGTCCCACGGAGTTGTACGGCGACGAGAGCTCTCGCTCGGATGACTCGGGGCAAGTCCGTGCCCACCAAGATCTCGCCAACAAGCAAAACCTTCTCTTGCTGCTGTCGCGCGGATACTGGTCAACGAGGTTCCTCCAGGCGGTTACTGACTCCTACTGGAAGTACGACCACGACGAGGGCGACGAGGCGTGGCCGAGTCCCCAGCTTGAGGACGCCAAGTACGCACCTGCGCCGACCGGCCAATACCTGACCGACGGCATCCTCGCCCTCACTGCCGCGCTCACAGCGAACTCAGAAGCCAGTGCGTGGGCATTCACGAGGTTCCAGCCCGGCACAAAAAGGATCGAGGGCTCGCACTACGCCATCGGGAAGTTCACCCATTACCTGCTGTTCAAGCATCGGTTTCCCCAGTCGTCCGACGGCGAGGGCCTGGGCATGACCGCAACGCTCACGGCGTTGTCGTCCGCGATCGACGGCGCGGCTGATGTCGGGGGCGAGCAACCGTCGTGCGCCTCGGCCAAGGACAACGACGCCGGGCCCGCTCGACGTACGGATGACAAGGCCACCGACAAGCGGGGCCGCAGGACAAGGAGCTACTGATGCCGCGATTCATGGGTTTCGTGAGGATGGAAGAGGGCCAGGGCGAGCCGCCGCAGGCCATGTTCGAGGCGATGGACAAGCACATCGGGGAGCGGGCCGCTTCGGGCGTGTTCCTCGACGGGGGCGGGCTGTACGGCACCGAGGACGCCGTCAACTTCATCGTCCGCAAGGGCGAGGTCACCCGCGTCGACGGTCCGTACGCCGAGGCCAAGGAGGTCGTCGGCGGCTGGGCGATCCTGCAGTACGACACGCTGGAGGAGGCGATCGCCGACCACGAGACGTTCGCCGAGCTGCACGCGACGCACTGGCCCGAGGCCGAGGTCGTGTCCACGCTGCGGCAGATCTCCGACGGGCCGCCCGACCCCCGCGACGCCTGAGGTACGACGGCGGTGGGCTCTAGCCTTGCCGAGTGCAGGCCGAGCCCACCACCGCCGATGCGATCACCGCGACCTGGCGCGCGGAGTCGGCCCGCCTGGTGGGCGCGCTCACGCGGATGACGCGCGACGTCGGGCTGGCCGAGGACCTGGCCCAGGACGCGCTCGTGTCCGCGCTGGAGCAGTGGCCCACCGCGGGCATCCCCAGCAACCCGGGCGCCTGGTTGATGACGGCCGCCAAGCGTCGGGCCGTCGACCACTTCCGTCGTGCGGACGACGCTGCGACGCAAGACCGAGCTGCTCGGCCACGACCTGCGGGAGGAGGACGGGCATGCCCGATCTCGACTCCCAGGTCGACCACATCGAGGACGACGTCCTCCGGCTGGTCTTCCTGTGCTGCCACCCGTCGCTCACTCCGGAGTCGCGCGCGGCGCTGACGTTGCGGCTGGTCGGCGGGCTGACCACGGCGGAGATCGCGCGCGGGTTCCTGACGACCGAGTCGACGATGCGGCAGCGGATCTCGCGGGCGAAGAAGACGCTGACCGAGGCGCGTGCGGAGTTCGAGCTGCCGACCGGCGAGGATCGGGTACGCCGGCTCGACGACGTGATGGCGGTGATCTACCTCGTCTTCAACGAGGGGTACTCCGCGACCGCCGGCGAGGACTGGATGCGGCCGGAGCTGGCCAACGAGGGCATGCGGCTGGCCCGCTTGCTGGCCGACCTGGCGCCCGACGAGCCCGAGGTGCTCGGCCTGCAGGCGCTGCTGGAGATCCAGGGGTCGCGGATGCCGGCTCGGCTCGATGACGACGGAGCGCCGGTACTGCTCGAGGCGCAGGACCGATCGCGCTGGGACCAGCTGCTGATCAAGCGCGGCCTGGCGGCGCTGCAGAAGGCGGAGGTGCTGGCCGCGCGCGGTCGGCCGGTCGGGCGCTACTTCCTGCAGGCCTCGATCGCGGCGCAGCACGCCAGGGCCACGCGGGCCGAGGACACCGACTGGCGGCGGATCGCGATGCTGTACGACGTCCTGGCCGAGGCCGCGCCGGGACCGGTCGTCGAGGTCAACCGTGCCGTCGCGCACGGACGGGCGTTCGACGCGGGCGCGGGACTGGCCGTCCTCGAGGAGGTCGACCCGGCGGCGCTCGGCGACTCGCCGCTCATCCCGAGCGTCCGCGGCGACCTGCTCGAGCGCGCTGGGCTGAACGCCGACGCCGCGGAGGCCTTCACCGAGGCGGCGACGCGCACCCGCAACGACGGCGAACGGGCGGTGCTGCAGCGTCGCGCCGAGGAGAACCGCGCCCTGGCGTCTGAGATCTGGGTGAGTCTCGGCGCCGTTCCGCGTTTCGTCCTACACCAATACGCCGGCCAGGAGCACTAACGACAAGGCGCGAGCCACTACCCCAGAGCGATCGCGAAGGGCCACGGATCGAACGCCTTCGGCCGATCCGTGCAGATCGGCTGACAGCGAGTACAGCCCAGCCAACAGCGGTGGGAGCCTGAGGCTGTGCGAGACCGCAGCGACTCAGCATCAGCCAGTACGCCGAGCATTACAGAAACTGCGACGGTAGATGCCCGGCCGAGCATCTCAGAAGGAGACGGAACCTCTTCGAGCGAGCGAGCCGCGGCGGTCCTGTTCCGACGTACTTTTCCGTCAGCCCAGAGTCGTCCGGCCGGTCATCCAGGCCGATGTCTTGATCCGAGCAGCCAGGGAGCCACTCGTCGAACAGCGGATTGATCGACACATCGGCGACGTCAAGAAGGCGATGCTCCGTCGGAACCTCGCGGAGCGTCCGTGTCCCACAGCACGACGACGGGGTGAACTCGGATGCCGCCGGATCTGATTGGCGCCCAGGTGCCGGAGATCCCGCACGTTGCCTGTGCTTGCTCGGACAGCCGCTCGACGATGCCGCGCCCGTACGTCAGATGGTCTTCTCGCGGCTCGACTTGGTCTCGCCTCGTAGATCACCTCAGGCCCCCCGACCAGGTGACGAGGCGTACGGGTCGCGAGCGAGGTGACTGATCAGTCGCCATCCCGAGCGGCGCGCTCGCGCAGCTCTTGGCAGGTCGACTGCTCTGCCTGGTTGCCCGTCAGGATGGGCGCGGCACCAGTGACCGAATGACCCACGACCAAGATCGCATTGGCATGCGCCGACCGCGGCATTCCCACTCGTCGATGCCCTCTCGTCGCGAGTGTGGCGGTCACGTTATCGGCATACAGCTGAGGCGTCACCTCACGCAATGGGGCGAGCACGGCGCACGACGCCGACGATCCATCGTCCACCGGTGAGGATCATGTCGCCGTCTTCGTGCCTGCAGCCGATGCGCGACCGGCCGTCGCGCCCATGAACCGCGCGTTGATCACTCGACCAGTCGGCGGTCACGCCGTCCTGAGAGAGATCCGACATCGTCGTACGTGCGCATCGGTCGATGGATCACCGACCCTTGCAGGAGAATTGGCAGTCAGTCGGCAACTCGTCGTCGTCTGCAGGCGCCGAAGAGGGTTGATCCCGCAGCACCGAACTCACCGACTGATCGACGTCGGTCAACTTCAGGCCCTCCGTAGTAGTACCACGCTGCGGCAGGTCCAAGGATCCTCGTGTTGGGCTCCAGAGAAGCGGAGATCGACCCGCAGGCACTCGGCTGACGCTGGACCCCGCATCCCGCGGGTGCGTGGCGACCGTTCGAGCGAGTCGCGTCTCGACGTCGACGCCGCCCGTGCCTGGGTCGCCCTTTCTTCTGCTCAGCGCACCGGGCGGATCGGGCCGCCGCCGGGCTCCACCGAGTCGAGGACCTCGACGGGGTCGCCGACGCTGAGGGTCGCGCCCGGGGTGTCGGGGATCAGGTTGATCGCGAACCAGGTCGCACCGTCCCAGCGCCGGATGCGGGCCAGCGACTTGATCGGCTCCTTCTCCGCGCTCCGCCGTCACGGGGTCGATCGTGGTGATGACGCACCGGGCACAACCCTTGACCGCCCGGAAGATGGCGTCGCCGACCCTGATCCGGCGCCAGTCGTCCTCGGCCCACGGCGGAAATCCTGTGACGACGAGGTTGGGCCGGAAGCGCGTCATCGGCAGCGGCTCGCGTCCGGCGTCCGACGCGGACAGCAGCTCGTCGTTCAGGGCCGCCAGCGACTCCTCGGTGGCGAGCAGCAGGGGAAAGCCGTCAGCGAGGTTCACCCGGTCGTCGGGCTCGCTGAAGTGTGGATCGGTCGGTCGACGGGGGGGTCGTCGAGGTGGACGAGGTGGGCCGGCCGTCCCAGCGCCTTGGAGAACCAGGCGTCGGTCTCCGCGTCCACGGGCGCGGCGGTGAGGTGCGAGCTCCACAACGAGACCGGCACCTGGTTGCCGGGTCAGGTGTCGTGACCTCCACGTGGGCAGCTCTGGCGCGGTGACCCGCAGGCCGTACGGCGTCGGCTCGGGACGGATCAGCAGCATCTGGTTGACCTCGCGGGCCGTGATCACCTCGCCGTCCTCGTCGACGAGCATCCAGCGCCGGTCGCCGGCCAGGCCCCACGGCTCGACGGTTGCCTCGTCGACGGCAGCTCCCCTGGCAGGACTTCACCGGGAAGCGGTGGAGGGAGGTCAGGCTTCCGAGCACGTTCGGAGGATAGACGCGGGTCGGGCGCCGTTTCAGGCGGAGGCAGTGGCGGCGGCCAGGTGCCCCAGCTCCCTGAGGCCCGACCTCAACAGCTCGGCCACCGTGTCGGGCGGCACACCGAGCAGGTGCGCCGCCTCTCGATGGGTGTGTCCGCCGAAGACGCACAGCGCCAGGCACGCTCGCTGGAGCTGGGCCAGCTGGGCCAGCCACCCCATGACCGGGGGCAGGCGGCTCATGTCGGACGGCTCCACCGCGACCTCCCGGCTGCGCCAGTACACCCGACCCGACAGGTAACGCGGGACGTCCTCGGGCCAGTCGCCGACACCCCGCCCGGCCAGGTCGACCATGGCCAGCGTCACCGCCCGCACCGCCGCCGACTCGTCTCCCAGGAGCGCGCAGGCAAGCCCGTAGAGGCGACCCCCGTGGAGCTCCCACAGGTCCTCGAGCTGGTCGGCGATCGGGCGCGCGTCACCGATGCGCGCCTCGGCTCGCCGGCGGTGCGCCGGCCAGCTCCATGCCGACCCTCCCTGTGCCACCCGACCGTCGGCTCTGGCGACGGTCGTGGTGCGTGTACGGACCACTGTGCACTGTGTCTAAGGTTTGCACAAGGTCTGCGCAGCGGTAGCCTATACAAACTATGTACACGATCAAGCAGGCCGCCAAGCTCACGGGTGTCCCGGAGGCGTCCCTGCGGGCGTGGGAGCGGCGTTACGGCGTGGTCGTGCCGCGTCGGAACGAGTCGGGCTACCGCGTCTACGACGAGAACGCCCTGGCGGCGCTCTCGACCATGCGGCGGCTGGTCGACGACGGCTGGTCACCGGCGCAGGCTGCCCTCGCGGTTCGCGGGGGAACGGTCCCGCCCGTCCGGGACGGTCGGGTGCCCTCCGACGGTCGCGAGCAACCCCACGCCGTCACCCACATGGAACGGTTCCTGTCCTCGGCGGCGCAGATGGACCCAGCGGGCATCGAGGAGAGCCTCGACGGCGGCTTCGCGCTCGGCTCCTTCGAGCACGTCGTGGACAGCTGGCTCTTTCCCACCCTCGAGGCACTCGGCGAGGGGTGGGAGCGCGGCGAGATCGACGTCGCGGGTGAGCACGCGGCCAGCCACGCTGTTCATCGACGCCTCTCGGCCGCCTTCGACGCGGCAGGCAGCAGGTCCAGAGGGCCGGTCGTCGTGATCGGCCTGCCCTCGGGCAGCCAGCACGACTTCGGTGCCCTGGCCTTCGCCACCGCGGTCCGCCGAAGGGGGGTGGAGGTGCTCTACCTCGGGGCCAACGTGCCGGTGGACAGCTGGGAGGCGGCAGTGCGCAGCCGCGAGGCCCGAGCAGTGGTCCTGTCCGTCGTCACTCCCGAGGACCGCCCGGCGGCCGTTGCGGTGGCCGAGCGGCTTCTCGGCCAGCTCCCGGCCCCCATGGTGTGCGCCGGTGGAGCGGCCGCCGCGAACCTCGCCCAAGGTGTCCACGACCTTGCCTCGAGCATCCGAGCGGCCGCCGAGGAGCTCGACGAGCTCCTCGACCACTCCGGTTGAGGGCTACGCGAGGGCTGGGTCCAGCTCGGCGTAGCGCTGGAACCACGGCTGCGCGTCCTCGAGCTGGGCCGCGAGGCGCAGCAATAGTGCGTCGGAGGCGAGCGGGCCTGACGAGCCGGACGCCGAGCGGTAGTCCCTGCGAGGTCCAGTGGAGCGGGACGTTGATCGCCGGGCGCCCGGTGAGGTTGGCCAGCTGCGTGTTGCCTCAGCGCAAACGGTGTTCGGATGGCCAGGCGGCGAGGTTCACGTCAGACTGAGCTACTGACCCGCGCCTCCAAGTTGAGTACGGCGCATCGCATAGTCGGGGTGGCGAGGAGGCGAGATGGAGTTGCCTGCCGGGTGGTTCCGAGTGTCCGACGGACGCTTGAGGTACTGGAACGGGGTCGCGTGGACATCACACTTCTCGGATGCGGTCACACTGCGTCCGGGGACCTATCGCACCAGTGGGGGCCGGAGAGTCGAATGGAACGGCTCGCGGTGGAGTGACGGACTCGCGGCATCGGCATCGGCATCGGCGCCGGCGACTCGAGTCAGAGCGGCGGAAGAGCATGTGTGGATGCTCGTCGACGGCGCCACGTACCACCGGCAGCTGGATTGCCCAGGGTTAGCCGCCAGTCCTCGGACCCCAGACCCCGTTTCGATAGACGAGGTGGGCTCGGCCAAGCGGTGCATCGTGTGTTGGCAGGAGGAACCTCGAAATAGTGAGTGGGGCCGCCTAGTCGAAAGGGTCGCGAAGGAAGGCGACTCGCGTTTCGAGCGCTTCTTCGTCACCTCAGTCCTGCAGCACGTCGAGGGTCTCTTGCCCGAGATGGTCAGGCCCCAAGTCGACGCTGTGGGCAGGTCTGGACGTCGCTACCGAGTGGATTTCGTCATTCAGGCGGGGTCATCGAAGGAGACTCTACGTCGAGCTCGACGGCTTCGACAAGGACCCCGACGTCGCGCCAGCGCTGATTCAGGCGGGAGTAGTCGCGAAGCGGAGGGACATCGAGCCGCTGGTTGATCGGTTCATCAGCTTCACCAACGAGGATCTGCGGAACCCGGACAAGGCCGTCGGAGACGTTGAGGACGCGCTTCGACGTCTGCAGGAGTCGGCACATCTGGAATCGGGCCTTATGGGGCGTGCTTCCCACTCCATCGAGTCCCCGGCTGGCGCGCCACCCCGCAGAGCGAGGCGTCTGGTGCTGTTCATGGGTGCGGTACTTGCCATTGGCGGCGGGCTCTACTTCATCAACCACAACGGGAGCGCGGTGACGCCTCGCAATGGAGAGTGCCCCGCATCTGCACCGGTCAAGGGGAATCAGTCGGGCATCTACCACGAGCCCGGTGATTCCTTCTACGAACAGACCAGCGCTGAATCCTGCTTCAAGAGCGCTGCGGATGCTGAAGATGCCGGCTATCGCGCGTCTCGGCGCTAGGCGCAACACGAACTCGCCTCCAACAGCTTGCAAAGGCTCGACCCGTTCAACATTTCGCCAAGAGTGTGTCTAGCTTTGTCAGCTCAGCTCAGCTCAGCTCAGCTCAGCTCAGCGCCGGGTCGAGCTCGGCGTACCGCTGGAACCACGGCTGCGCCTCCTCGAGCTGGGCGGCGAGCCGGAGCAGGAGGCCGTCGGAGGCGAGCGGGCCGACGAACTGGACGCCGAGCGGCAGACCCAGCGGCGGTCCAGTGCAGCGGCACGCTGATCGCGGGGCGGCCGGTGAGGTTGGCCAGCTGGGTGTAGGGCACCCAGCCGAGGTTGTCGGAGATGAGCTGCTCGAGGATCCCGGTGGCGTTGAGGAGCTTGCCGGCGCGCACCTTGGCGATCACGCGTGACGCCGCCTGCAGCGGTGCCGCGGTGGCGATCGAGCCGACCTCGAGCGGCGGCTTGGCCAGGGTCGGGGTGAGGAACAGGTCGTAGCGCGCGTGGAAGTCGTCGAGCGCGCGGATGTAGTCGTTGATGCGGTCCAGCGCGTGGAAGAGCGCACCGACGCCGGCGGCGCGGCCGATCTCGGCGACGGCCAGCGAGTCGGCCTCGAAGTGGCTGTCGCCGACCCCCATGCGCTTCTTGATGCGAGCTGATCTGCCCGTGGAGCTGGGCGAACCAGATGGTCAGGAAGTCCCGCGCCAGCGCCTCGTCGTCGTGGGGCGGCTTGACTTCCTCGACCTCGTGGCCGAGCTGCGGTCAGCAGCGCCGCGGCCTTCTCGACGGCGGCGATCGCCTCGGGGTCGGGGGAGGCGTTGATGGCCGAGGAGTGGGAGTACCCGATGCGCAGCTTCCCGGAGCCTCGCCGAGGTTCTCCAGGAATGACTCGGGCTTGCGGGCGACGTACGCCGCGTAGCGGTCGGGTCCGCCGGCGATCGCGTCGAGGAGACCGGCGCTGTCGCGGACGGTGCGCGACACGACTCCCTGGGTGACCATGCCGAACATCGACTCGCTGCTCTGCGGGCCGTACGGCGTGAAGCCGCGGCTGAGCTTGAGGCCGACCAGGCCGTTGCACGCCGCGGGGATGCGCACCGATCCGCCGCCGTCGTTGGCTCCCGCGGCCGGGACGATGCCGGCCGCGACCGCCGCGCCGGAGCCGCCGGACGAGCCGCCGGGGGTGTGGTTGAGGTTCCACGGGTTGCGCGCGGTGCCGAGGAGCGAGTCCTCGGTGATGCCCTTGGCGCCGAACTCCGGGGTGTTCGTCTTGCCGAAGATGACCAGACCGGCGTCGAGGAAGCGCTGCGTGACCACGGCGTGCTCGGTGGCCACGTCGCGCTCGAGCGAGCGGGAGCCGTCGGTGGTGGCGAAGCCGGCGTAGTCCTGGGCGAGGTCCTTGACCAGGAACGGCACCCCGGCGAACGGACCCGTGAGCGCGTCGGCTGCGCGGGCGTCGGCCACCTCGGTCAGCGGCCGGACGATCGCGTTGAGCTTGCGGGTTGACCTGCTCGGCACGCTGTCGGGCGAGCGCGAGCAGCTCGGGAGCGGTGACCTCCTTGTCCGCGACGAGCTGGGCGAGGGTGGTCGCGTCGGAGGTGAGGTACTCGGAGAGGTCCACCGGCGGAGTCTAGGGCTCCCTCAGCTGACTGATCAGGGTCGGGAGCGCCTGGGCGTCGGCCGGCAGCCAGGGCACGGAGTCGAGCTCGCCAAGAGTGAGCCACCGTACGGCGTCGTGCGTCTCGCCCGGGGTGAGCTCGCCGTCGATGATCTCGGCGAGGAAGAGCCTGAGGTAGAGGCGGTCGTTGATCGGCCAGGTGTTCCCGACCTCGTCGCCGACGCGGATCTCGACGCCCAGCTCCTCGCCGATCTCGCGCACGAGCGCGTCCTGCGGAGTCTCGCCCGGCTCGACCTTGCCGCCGGGGAACTCCCACCTGCCGGCGAGCTCAGCCGGCCGCGAGCGACGGGCGGCCAGGACCCTGTCGGGTTGCGTGAGGGAGTCGACGATGATCGCGCCGACCACGAGCTGGCTCACCGCGTCGGCACGACCGGCTCGCCACACGCGGGGCACTGCACGGTGTCGATCGGCTCCGATGTGCGGCCTTGATTGCCGCAGTACTCGCACACCCAGCTCAGTTCGTGCACGCGGCCACTGTCGCACCGCCCGTCAACCGACCCGGTGCTCACACCGGCAAAGGTCGCTCCTCGAGCGCCCTCCGCGCCTCGGCCAGCAGGATCCGCTCGGCCTCGCGGTATCGGCGGTCGGCCTCGGCCGGGGTAAGGACACCCGCAATCGTCGACAGGATCCATGGGTCGACAACCAGAGGAGCCACCGAGCACGCCGACTGATCGAGGCATTTCGTCTGCTGCCTTGGCGAGCGTGCGGAGTAGACCGGGCACA
Source organism: uncultured Actinomycetota bacterium (assembly GCA_963698945.1). Taxonomy (GTDB): domain Bacteria; phylum Actinomycetota; class Actinomycetes; order Propionibacteriales; family Nocardioidaceae; genus Marmoricola. Next base: position 15,426 of record CAVOST010000013.1, read on the forward strand.
GCGGGTGGAGTGCGCCGGACCCGGTGTTCCGCTATGACCTGTGGTGCTGGAGGAGGCGATCGCCGACCACGAGACGTTCGCCGAGCTCCACGCGACGCACTGGCCCGAGGCCGAGGTCGTGTCCACCCTGCGGCGGATCTCCACCGGGCCGGCCGGAAGAGCCCGAGGCTTGAGTCTCGACTTCGCTCGGGTCAGTTCTGCGTGACCAACAGGTTGTCGATGTCGACGTACCCGTCCTTCGGGCTTGCCCACCTGCTGTCGCTGCCGCCACGGAAGATGTGCCATGTCAGGTAGTTGATGCCGACGTCCTTGCGGGTGCGGTAGACCAGATTGTTCCGGTTCATGACGAGCTTGTGGTCGAACCACCCATGGAGCACTCCGTTGGCCCTGCCCACGGTGTTCATCGCGTAGCACTGCTGGATCGTGTGCCAGCGACCAGCCACGAAGGGACGCCGCCACATGTAGTTGTCGCCGTACTGGCTCTTCTGCCCGGCGGTGTACATGTAGCTCAGTGCGGTGTCGGGCGAGGTGGCCTCGCCGAAGGCCTTGGGAGTCGTCCACATCATGCGGCCCGACCAGCCCTTGTCGCCGGGCCGCTGCCCGCCCGTGGGGTAGCCCGGGGCCACGCCGGATCGGACGCCTTCGAGGCCGGGGAGCTTGCCTCCCAGCGACCAGTCGAAGCCGGGGGAGAAGCGGATCTGGTAGGAGATGCAGCCGCTGCTGAAGGCGCGGCCCAGGGGTACGAAGGTGGAGATCCCGTTGTTGCCGCCGCTGCTGTGGTAGGTGTTCCTGGAGAGCCGGGTGCGCAGCACCTTGCCGCTCCCCCGCGAGTCGGCGGCCACGAAGGAGTCCTCGAGGTAGTCGGTGCTCTTCTTGGTCCCGCCGATCGTCTTCATGAAGCCTTGGGGGGTGAGCTGACCCGTGGGAAGGGCGTTGAAGTTGGCCGAGATGATGCGGCGCACGGTGGTGCTCCGAACCACATTCGTGTGCGAGGCCGCGGAGAGCGCCGTCACACTGTCGACGACCATGCTGCCGCCACGCTTCATCTTGGGCACCCGGACCTGGACCCGCAGGGACGTCGCCTTGCGGTGGACCCGCAGCACCGTCGACACGCGGTGCCATCCTCTGTTGCCCAGCCTGACGCGCTTCGTCGCGGCCGCCGCCAGACGGGCGCCGGAGCGGGCCCGCGCGGCGAGGATGGCCTGACGACCGTTCTGCGCGGACCGGACCCAGGCCGACACAGCGATCCGGTCTCCGGCCCTGAGGGCAACGGCCGAGTTCGAGGAGCTGTTCCGCAACGACACGGTGCCCTTGCGGCGTGCGGTGACGACGGCACCCTTCGTGCGGTCGATACCCGACCGCGACACCGTGAGTGTGTTCCTGCGGGGCTGGCCGACGACCCACCCTCCAGAGCCGGCGTCGAACCCGCCGTTCCCGAGGAGCGACGCGCGGGAAGCCGAGCGCTCGGTCGAGGTCTGGGCTGAAGTCCGGGCGGCGGTCGTACGCGCGTCCGCCGCGGGAACGATGAGCATGCTCCCCACGAGCGCGATCCCCATGACGGTCATCTGGACGGACGTGATCCGTCGTCGGGTCATTTTCGGCACCCGCGACACCATACGGACTCCCAATCACGGGCCCGACAGGGGCCCTGTTGTGGACATCGGGAGTGTGACCGGCGTCGCTCCTGGGTCCGGTCTTCGGCAGCTGGCCGGTGTCGCGTCGTATTGGGTGGTCGTTCCCGACGAGCTCTGGCTGCGCGCCTGGGAGCTCGAGGGGGAGGGGTACGTCGAGGTCGCGGACGTGACCGGTGACGAGGCCTGGACCGCGATCTCGCCGTTCGACGTCACTGTGGTTCCCGGCCGTCTGGCTGACTGAGGACGAGGACGGGGCGAAGGTAGCGCCGGCTGCTCAGGTCGCGATAGGCATGTACCGGCGACTTTCGGGAGGCAGCAGACATGGCCGCACGTCCGGCTCGAAGCATCGGCACCTGGTTGCCGTACGCGCTGGCCGCGGTGATGGCCGTCGTTCTCATCGTCGTCACCGTCAGCCGGGGCGGGACGTCGGAGGCGGCGAAGGACGCCCTCGGGGGCAAGCAGCTCAAGCTGATGGCGCCTGCGGATCCCGGCGGCGGTTGGGACTCGACGGCGAGGGCGATGCAGGAGGCCCTCGAGGGGATCGTCGGGCGCAGCGAGGTCTACAACGTCTCGGGCGCGGGCGGTGACGATCGGGTCGAGCCAGTTCGTCAACTTCAAGGGCCAGTCCAACCAGCTCATGGTGATGGGCCTGGTGATGGTCGGGGCGATCGCGGCCAACGACCCCAAGGTCAAGCTCGACCGGGTCACGCCGATCGCGGAGCTGGTCAACGAGGAGCAGCTGGTCGCCGTACCCAAGGACTCACCGATCAAGGACGTCGACGACCTGAAGGCGGCGATGCAGAAGGACGTCGAGAAAGTCGCCTGGGCAGGCGGCTCGGCCGGGGGAGCGGAGCAGATCCTTGCCGGCCTGATCGCGAAGGACCTCGGGGAGAACCCCGCGGACGTCAACTACATCGCACACTCCGGTGGCGGCGAGGCCATCGCGACGCTGCTGAGCCGCAAGGACACGGTCGGGGTCAGCAGCGTGAGCGAGTTCAAGCCGCAGCCTCGACGCCGGCAAGCTGCGACCCATCGCCGTGGCCAGTGGCGACCGCGTCGACCAGCTGAAGGACGTGCCGACTCTCAAGGAGAGCGGCATCGACGTCGAGGTCACCAACTGGCGCGGCGTCGTGGCGCCGCCCGGCATCACGAAGGAGCAGCGCCAGGGGCTGACGGACATCGTCCAGAAGATGGTGAAGACCAAGGCCTGGCAGGAGACGTTGGAGCGCGAGGGCTGGAAGTCCGTGGTCAAGGTCGATGAGGACTACGACACCTTCCTGAACGACGAGGTCGAGCGCGTCACCGGCGTGATCAAGCAGCTCGGCATCGGGAAGGTGGAGTGATGGACGAGGACGAGGTCGCACTCGAGCAGGACGACCGCTCCACCGCGCTGGCCACGATCGTGCTCGGCGGCCTGCTCCTCCTCTTCGGCATCGCCAGCGTCACCCAGGCCGCCAGCCTGTCCAACAACGGCAACGCCGTCGGGCCGGCCACGGCGCCGTGGGTGATCGGAGTCCTGCTGCTGCTGGTGGGCGTGCTGATGGTGCTGCGCGGTCGTACGGCGTACCGCGACACCGCGAGCGACCGACCGACGCACCAGACCGAGGTGCAGGACTGGAAGCGACTCGGCATCCTCCTCGGCGGGCTGGTGGTCTTCGCGATCATCGTCCAGTTCCTCGGGTACGTCGTCTCGGCCACCCTGCTCTTCGGCCTCACCGCGATCGTGCTCGGCGCCCCGGACCGGGCGAAGGCGTTCGCCTACGGGTTCGTCGTGGCCTCCGGGGTGTTCCTGCTCTTCGACGTGGTGATCGGCATGCTCGCTCCCGGCCGGCGTCTGGGGCTTCTGACATGGACTCCCTCGACCAGCTGCTCGCCGGGTTCGGCGACGCGCTCACGCCCACGAACCTGCTGCTGGCCCTGATCGGCGTCACGATCGGCACGCTCGTCGGCGTGCTGCCCGGCATCGGGCCCGCGCTGACGGTCGCGCTGCTGCTGCCGATCACGTTCACGCTCGAGCCGACCGGGCGCTGATCCTGTTCGCGGGCATCTACTACGGCGGCATGTACGGCGGCTCGACCACCGCGATCCTGCTGAACACACCGGGCGAGAGTGCGTCGATGGTCTCTGCGCTCGAGGGCAACAAGATGGCGCGCAACGGTCGCGCGGCTGCGGCTCTGGCGACCGCCGCCATCGGCTCGTTCGTGGCGGGCACCATCGGGACGATCGCTGCTGACCTTCCTGGCCCAGCCGATCGCGGACATCGCGGTGAAGTTCACCGCCGCCGACTACGCCGCGCTGATGGCGATCGCGTTCGTCACCGTCAGCCACGCTGCTCGGACCCTCAGCCACTCAAGGGCGTGGCGAGCCTGCTGATCGGCCTCACGATCGGCCTGGTCGGCATCGAGACGCAGAGCGGCCAGGCACGCCTGACCTTCGGCGTCCCGACCCTGCTCGACGGCATCGACGTGGTCATCGTCGTGGTGGCGCTGTTCGCGATCGGCGAGGTCTTCCTGCACGCGGCTCAAGGGCGGTGGCGGCGACGACCGTCGAACCGCTCACCGGTCGCGTCGTGCTCACCCGCGAGGACTGGCGCCGCTCCTGGCCGGCCTGGCTGCGCGGCACGGCGTTCGGCTTCCCGATCGGCGCCCTGCCTGCCGGGGAGCGGAGATCCCGACCTTCCTCTCCTACGCCACGGAGAAGCGGCTCAGCCAAGCACCCCGAGGAGTTCGGCAAGGGTGCCATCGAGGGCGTGGCCGGGTCCCGAGGCGGCCAACAACGCCGCGGCCGCTGGCGTGCTCGTGCCGCTGCTGACGATCGGCCTGCCGACCTCGGCGACGGCGGCGGTCATCCTCACGGCGTTCCAGTCCTACGGGCTGCAGCCGGGGCCGCAGCTGTTCAGCGAGTCAGGTCCGCTGGTCTACGCGCTGCTGGCCAGCCTGTACGTCGGCAACGTGATGCTGCTCGTGCTGAACCTGCCGCTCGCGCGGGTGTGGGCCAGGCTGCTGACAGATCCCGGCCTACGGCATCTACGCGGGGATCATGGTCTTCGCCACCGTCGGCACGTTCGCGACCGGCGGCAGCTTCTCCGACCTGATGCTGCTCTACGTGCTCGGGCTGCTCGGCGTGCTGATGGCGCTGGCCAAGGTGCCGGTCGCGCCGGCCATCGTCGGGCTGATCCTCGGCCCGCTGTTCGAGGAGCAGGCGCTGCGCGCAGTGCTCCTCGAGGGCGGCAGCATCAGCGGCCTGTTCTCGACGCCGCTCAGCATCGTTCTCTGGCTGATCGCCCTGGTCGCGCTCGTCGTACCTCTCGTGCTGGCGCTGCGTCGCCGCGTCGGGTCCGACGCCGAGCGTGAGTCGGCGATGCAGCACTGACGCTCAGCCCATGTGCATCGTCGTGTCGTCGGAGGGGACCGTCAGCCCGGGGAGCGAGTCGGGGGCGAGCAGGACGAGGACTCCGAGGGCGAGCAGCAGGCCGGCGGTCGCGTAGGCCATGCCGCGGCGCCAGGGCACGGTCTTCTCGACCGCGATGATGCCGGCCACGATCGCCATCCAGAAGATGCTCATCACTCCGAGGGCGAACAGCGAGGCCATCAGCGCCCAGCAGCAGCCGACGCACCACGCGCCGTTGCGCGCACCCATCCGCAGCGGCGCCGACGGGGCCGTCGCGCCACGAGCCGAGGAGCGCGCCGAGGGGGCTGCGGCACTTGGCCAGGCAGACGTTCTTGAGCGGGCGTGAGCTCGTAGACCGCGGCGACGAACAGGGTGGTGGCGGCGAGGGCGCGGCCGGCGTTGTCCCACGCGAGCGCGTCGCCGAAGACCGCGATCAGCACCTTGCGCCGAGGAGGTAGGCGACGAGCCCGGCGGCGGTCCAGATGAGCAGGTAGCCCCCGGCGAACATCCACGGCGAGAGCGGCGAGCGCTCCTTCGTGACCTTGGTGAACAGCGCGATCGTCGGGGCCACCGACGGGAACATCATCGCGGCCATCATCACGACCCAGATGCCGAGGAACCAGCCGAGGCTGCCGAGGCTGGTCCAGGGACCGGCGTCCATGCCGCGCATCTCGTGCGCGGTCCAGTACCAGCCGACCGCCGCGAGGGCGAACAGGGCCGCGACGAGACCGAGACGGGCGCGCGCGGCGGCGTACGCCGGGGCGAGACCGGCGTTGCCGACAGGCCCGGCCGCCGAGGTCACCGGATCAGGCGGCCCAGGAGAACTCGGACTTGGACAGACCCGTCTTGCCCTCGTAGGTGATGCCGAAGGCGTTGATGCGGGTGTGCTTCGCCTCGGCCATGGTCAGGTCCGACCCGACGGGGTGGAACATCCCCTGGAAGCGCACCGGCTCGCCCGTCTCCACGCCGAACGGGACGATGTCCTCGATCTCGAAGTCGATGGTGTCGGCGACGCGCACGCTGTGGAGCAGCCCGTCCTCGGAGACCTCGATCGCGGCCTTCTCGACGCCGACGATCTCACCGACGAGGGGCGCCAGCGCAGCCCATCGGGCCGCCCAGCTGCCCGCCGAACACCTTGACCAGCTGGTCCATCTGCTCGTCGGTCGCGCCGTCGTCGACGTACACGCCGAGCTTCCAGTTGCCGTCGGTCATCACCTTCGGGGTGTCGGCGATCAGTGCGATCTTGCGGCCTGCGATGTCGGTGCCCTCGACGTCGCCCTCGCGGATGTCGAACACGAGCGTCACCCGGCAGAAGTCGTAGGTGGCGCCGTGGTCGAAGGACATGTTGCACGGACACATCAGCTCGCACGAGCAGGTCTCGACATAGCTGCCGGTCAGGTTCCACGCCATGGCCCGGCCCCCTTTCCCTCAACCCTCCACTCTTCCACTACGCCGGGGGTCGTCAAGGGCGGTCTAGGACTGAAAAACCCTTGCATTCGATCATATGATCGAGTAGAGTGAGACGTACGTCGAACAGCCCCCGACGATCGATTCCGAGTACATGCCGGACGAAGGAGTGTGGGGGCTGTGAGCGTGCTCGCCGAACCCGCGACCGACGCGGACCTGGATGCCGCGTTGTCCCAGGTCGATGCGGCGCTCGAGAGCCTGCGGTCGGCCACCGACGGCGCCCTGTCGGCAGGCGCGTGCGAGCGCACCCTCGCCTCCATCGAGACCCAGGCGCGGCGGCTTTCCGGGGTCCGGCTGAAGGTGCTGGCGGCGGCCGATCGGGCGCGGGTGGCCCAGGGCGCCGGGTTCTCGGGCACCGAGTCGTGGGTGGCGCGGCGCACCCGCACGCCTCGTGCTGCCGCTGCCAGGCAGGTCGCGCTGGCGACCGACCTGGAGTCCGGGCACGACGACGTCGTGCGGGCGCTCGACGAGGGCCTGGTCTCGGTCGCGCATGCCGCGGTGATCGTCGGGGCCGCCCGCGAGCTGCCCACGAGACTGAGCGCAACCGAGCGTCGCGAGGTCGAGCAGGCGCTGGTCGCCGACGCGCAGCGCTACGACGCCGACCAGCTGCGCCGTCGCGCGCGCCGGGTGCTCGAGACGGTCGAGCCCGACCAGCGGGTCGTGGACGCCCACGAGAACGAGCTGGTCCGCAGCGAGGAGGAAGCCGCGCTGGCGACGTGCGCGCTGAGCCTGCACGACAACGGTGACGGCACCACCAGCGGCCACTTCACGGTGCCGACCCTGGCTGCCTCGATCCTGCGCAAGGTGGTCGAGTCGATGACCGCACCCCGCCGGATGCGAGCGGGTGAGGCGTCAGGCTCGTTCGACTGGCGACACCGGCGCGGGCTGGCGTTCGCCGAGCTGCTCGAGCACCTGCCCACCGACCACCTCCACCCCAAGACCGCCGCCACCGTCGTGGTGACCATCGACCACACGACCCTGACCGAGGCGCTCAAGGTGGCTGGTCTCGACACGGGCGAGGCCATCTCCGCCGGCCAGGCCCGCCGCCTCGCCTGCGGAGCGGGGATCCTGCCGGCCGTGCTGGGCGGCAAGTCGGTCGCCCTCGACCTGGGTCGGGAGTCGCGGCTGTTCTCCGAGTCCCAGCGACTCGCCGCCGGTCTGGCCCACGACACCTGTGCCGCCGACGGCTGCGAGCGCCCGTATGCCTGGTGCGAGCTGCACCACCGGCGACCGTGGGCCGGCGGCGGGCGCACCGACCTGCGTGACGCCGTACCGCTGTGCCACTGGCACCACCAGCGCATCCACGACCACCACTACCTGCACTCGCACCTGCCCGACGGCACCATCAGGTTCCGGAGACGACCCTGAACCGGCGACTGAGCATTTTCGATACTCAATCTCGCTGTGGCTTGCCTGTGTAGTGCAGACTGTGCCGGCACGGCCGGCAGCGGCCGACGAGGAGGGAACTCAGATGGCACGACGTGCCCTGGCTTGGGTGGCAGCAGGTACGACGATGGTGCTGGTCGCCCTCGGTACGGGGCTCGCGGTCGCCCGCAGGTGCTGCGGACAGCATCGACGGTGGCTTCTGCACCGGCATGTCCGCTCCCCAGAACGTCCACGGGGGCAACCAGGCCCCGGCCCTCGTCAACGACAGCGCCGGAGCGCTCGCGGGAGGCACCAAGACCATCAGGGTGCTCGGCAACGACTCCGACCCCGACGGCGACGACCTGTTCGTGGTGAGCGTCTCGACGCCCGACCGCGGCGAGGCCTGCATCGACGGCGACGGCGTGATCGAGTACTTCGCCGCCTCCAGCGCCACCAACTACACCGACCACTTCACCTACGGCGTGACCGACGGCGACCTCTACCGCACGGCGACCGTGACGATGAACGTCAAGGGCATCAAGCCGCTGCGGGCCCAGCTGGTCCACCGCAAGTCCGGCAAGCACAAGGCCGAGGTCAGGTTCACCAACCCCAACGACCGCAACATGGTGGTGCTCGCCGGCACCCCGAAGAAGAAGAAGGCACTGCTGACCCGCACGATCACTCCGGGCGCCAGCGTGGGCTTCAAGACGAAGTTCAAGCGGATCATCTTCTTCGCCCTGGTCGAGGACTCCGACGGCTATCCCATCCTCGTCGACGTCGGCTCGCTGAACACCAAGACCGGTGCGCAGTACATCTCCAGCGGCGACGACGCGTTCTTCCGCCAGCACCCGAGCCTCCGGCCGCTTCAGCGCCAGTGGCTGCGCCAGCAGCAGGGGCGCTAGCCGCCTCCGCCACGCCTGCCACTTCGGGCAGGATGGGCGGATGGCCAAGGATCAGCACGGTGATCAGCGGGACGAGCAGGGCGTGGTCTTCGGGGCGGACGCCGACGGCAACCGGAGCACCTCGACCGTCGGTCGCGAGGTCGTCTCCGAGGCCCTGAGGCCGGTCGACCCGACCGGCGCGAAGGGTGCCGAGGGCGAGACCAACTGGCGCAGCGGCTACCTCCCTCACTTCCGGCGGCTGGTCGAGGCGGGGCTGGCGTCGCCGGACGCGCCGACCGAGATGGCGCGGGCGGGGCTGGACGCGCTCCACGGCCGGATGCGCATCGGCGGAGGGGTCGAGGACCTGCCGCTCGCGGACTGGCCCGAGTCGGGCATCAAGCTCGACGGCGTCGAGGTGGTCGGCAACGGCGAGCGGGTCACGTGAGCTGGTGCTGCCCTACCGCGGCGAACGGCTGCGGGGTCCGGGGATCCGGCGCCGCATCGAGAAGTGGGTGGAGGCCGGCGTCGTCGAGCCCACGGTGGCCGAGGCGGTCGGCCTCGTGCTCGACAACCCCGACTGGCTCCGGCTCGAGGGCCGGACGCTCGTCGTGCTCGGCGCCGGCTCCGAGATGGGGCCGCTGCCGTCGCTGATGCGGTGGGGCGCGCGGGTGGCCGCCGTCGACCTCGACCGGCCCGACATCTGGAAGAGGGTGCTGACGGCGGCCAAGGAAGGCGCCGGGACGCTGCTCGCGCCGGTGCCCTCCGGTCGGGACGGCGCCCTCGACGAGAGCGCCGGCGTCAACCTGCTCACCGACGTGCCCGCCGTCGAGCGGTGGCTGCGGGAGCTCCCCGGGGAGCTCGTGCTCGGCAACTACGTCTACGCCGACGGCGCCAACAACCTGCGCCTCTCCTCGGCGGTGGACGAGCTGACGACCCGGCTGCAGCGCGGCCGGGACGACCTCGGGCTGGCGTTCCTGGCGACGCCGACCGACGTGTTCGTCGTACCCGGAGAGGCGGTCGAGCAGAGCACCCGCGCCTACGAGGACCGGGGAGCGAGGTCCAAGACCCTGGGGCGGCCGCTGCGGACGCTCAGCGGCGGCCGGCTGCTGCGGCGGCAGTACGTCAAGGGCGTGGACCCCGGCATCAACGACTCGCTGGTGCCGCAGCAGGGGCCGAACTACGCGCTGGCCAAGCGGGTGCACCGCTGGCGGGCGACGGTGGCGCGACGCGAGGGCAGCCTGGTCTCGATGAACATCGCCCCGCCCACGCGCACGCGGTCGGTGGTCAAGAACCGGGCGCTCGCGGCTGCCTACGCCGGGGCGCACCGCTTCGGCGTCGAGGTGTTCGACCCCTCGACCTCCAACGTGCTGATGGCGGCGCTGCTCGTCCACGACCTGCACACGGGCGGCGGTCCGGAGCACGAGCACGCGTGGCAGGACGAGGCGTACGCCGCCGCGCACGGCGGGCTCTGGCGGGCGGCCTACGCGCCGCGGAGCGCACTGGGGCTGGCCGCCGTGCTCGGGTACGGCGCTACGCGAGGCTGAACACGTAGCGGCTCGTGGCGACCACGTCCAGGTCGCGGTCGGCCCCCATCACGGCGACGCTGGCCATCAGCCGGGTGAGCCGGCGGTCGAGCTCCTCCTGCGAGCCACCGCTGCCGTAGAAGGCGTGGATGTCGTGCATCGCGGCCGACGGGAACAGCTCCTCGACGACGGCGTCGACGTGGGGAGCGTCGTCGGTCAGCGCTCGCAGCACCCGGTTCTGCACGTAGCCGAACGTCGCCTGCGTCTCCATCGCGACCTGCGTGTGCGGGCCGTGCCAGTGCGCCAGCCAGGCGTCGTACGACAGGTCGGCGGGACGGCGCAGGAACGCGACCTGGGCCAGCGCGTCCGCGCGCTCGCCGTCGGGCTGGGCAGGTGGCGCCAGCGGGACCCGCTCCTCGACCTCCCACGCCGCCAGCCGTTCGGCCGCACCGCGCAGCGCCTCGACTGCCCCGTCTGCCCCCGTCTCCTCGCACCAGAGCGACGACCACGCGAGGTCACCGGCTGGTCGAAGTGCTGCAGCCGCAGCACCGAGTCGGGGACGTGCTCGTCGTCGAGGTTGAGCTGCAGCCGGGTGGCGCCGGCTTCGCGCAGACGGTCGCGGAAGGCTTGGGAGAGGAGGACGTCCACGTTCGCGTCCCACATCGCCGCGACCAGCTTCACGAGGGCAGGCTACGGCCGGCACCTGACTAGGCTCTGCCGGGTGACGGGCCACGACGACGCGACCACCATCCACGGCCGCGGACGGCGGCCCCTCGACGCTCGCCGTGCCGGCGTGCTGCTGCACGTCACGTCCCTGCCCGGCGGCGGGGGTCTGGAGGCGGCCTACGACTTCGTCGACTTCCTCGCGGAGGCCGGCTGCACGGTCTGGCAGGTGCTGCCGCTCGTGCCGGTGCACGAGGAGGAGGGGTCGCCGTACAACTCGCTCTCGTCGATGGCCGGCAACCCGCGGCTGATCGACACGGCACAGCGGGCGTTCAACGGCATGGACAGCGAGCACGAGCTCAACGAGGAGCAGCGGACGCAGTACGACGTGTGGTGCTCCCAGCACGCCGACTGGCTGGACCCGTACGTCGAGTTCACGGTGCTCCGCGAGCTCCAGGGCCGCCGGCCGTGGCAGGAGTGGGAGCCGGCGCTGCGTGACCGGGAGCGCGCCGCCGTCGACGAGGCACTGAGCGCGTTCGAGGACCGGGTCCACGCACTCCGGCTCGAGCAGTGGGTCTTCGACGAGCAGTGGCGCGCGGTCAGGGCGTATGCCCACAGCCGCGGTGTGCTGCTGTTCGGCGACCTGCCGATCTTCGTCGCGCCCGACAGTGCCGACGTCTGGGCCTCGCGCGAGCTGTTCCAGCTCGACGGCGACGGCCGGCCGGTGACGGTCACGGGGGTGCCGCCGGACTACTTCGCCGCCGACGGCCAGCGCTGGAACAACCCGCACTACGACTGGGACCGGATGGCGGCCGACGGCTTCGCGTGGTGGCGGCGGCGGATCGCCCGGCAGCGCGAGCTCTTCGACCTGGTGCGGATCGACCACTTCCGCGGGTTCGAGGCGGCCTGGCACGTGCCGGTCGAGGCGGCCACGGCCAAGGAGGGCTACTGGGTGCGAGGGCCCCGGCCGCGCCGTGGTCGACGCGCTGGTCGAGGAGGCCGGCCCGGGCACCCTGGTGGCCGAGGACCTCGGCGTCATCACCGCGGAGGTCGACGACCTGCGACGGGGAGCGGGGCTGCCCGGGATGAAGGTGCTCCAGTTCGCCTTCGACGGCTCCCCGGACAACCCCTACCTGCCCGGACATCACGGCGAGCAGAGCGTCGTCTACACCGGCACGCACGACAACGACACCACCGTGGGCTGGTGGACCTCGCTCGACGAGCGGGCGCGCGAGATCGTGCGGCCCCACCTGATCGACGCCGAGGAACCGATGCCGTGGGCGCTGATGCGCCTCGCCTTCGCCTCGACCGGACGGCTGGCCGTCGTACCCGCCCAGGACCTGCTCGCTCTCGGCAGCGAGAGCCGCATGAACACACCGGGCACGGCGACCGGCAACTGGACCTGGCAGGCCGACGCCGACGCCTTCGACGAGCGGCACGCCGGCCAGCTGCGGACGTTGGTGGCCGACACCAACCGGCTGGTCGACTGACCCTCGTGTGAGGCCCCTCACCGGTACCGCGAGTGCTGGCGGAAACCGGGTGACACGGGCCGCAGAATGAGTCGGTGTGAGCGACACCAGGGAGCCGACCCGCCGCACCTATCAGATCCTCGATCTCGCGCTGCGCATCGGCGAGATCCTGCTCTCCTCCGGCGCCGGCGCGGCCGACGTCACGGCGACGATGCTGGCGCTGACGCGCCATCTCGGGCTGCGCAACGCCGACATCGACGTGACGTTCACGCTGCTGCGGATGAGCTACCAGGACGACCCCGACGAGATGCCGGTGCTGCTGACGCGCAACGTGAGCACCCGCGACATCGACTACGACGACCTCACCCGCGTCCAGACGCTCATCAGCGACGTCCTCAGCGACCGGCTCACGCCGGCCGAGGCCCGGGCTGAGGTGGCGCGGGTCAACTCGACCGGCCACTACCTGCCGAAGTGGGCGATCGTGCTGGGCCACGGCGCGGTCGGCGGCGGCATCGCGGTCATCCTCGGCGGTGGGGTGGTGGTCACCGTGGCGGCCACGCTGGCCAGCATCCTGGTGACGCTGCTGACGCGGACGATGAACCGGCAGCGGTGGCCGATGTTCTACCAGCAGACGGCCGGTGGGCTGCTGGCCACGCTGCTGGCGCTCGGTACCACCGTGCTGGACCCGCGGCTCGACGTCTCCCTGGTCATCACCGCGAACATCGTGATGCTGCTCAGTGGCATCGGGTTCATGGGCGCGATCCAGGACGCCCTGAGCGGCTTCTACCTCACCTCGGGCGCCCGAATCATCGAGGCACTGCTCGCCACCTCCGGCCTCATCGCCGGTGTCTCGGCGGGCATCGCGCTGGCGCCCCGCTTGGGCATCAGCCTGGCCTACGTCACGCCCGGGGACACCGGGCTCGGCGTACCGACGGTGGTGCTGGCAGGAGCGGTGGTGGCCGCGGTGGCGTTCGCGTTCACCTGCTACGCGCCGTGGCGCGCGCTGCCGGCCATCGCCTTCACCACGCTGCTGGCGCACGTGGTGTTCCTGCTCGTGTCCGACCCCGACTCGACGATGCCGTGGGCAGCGGCCTGTGCGGCCGTGGTCATCGGCGCTGTCAGCTACTCGATCGCCGGGCGTTTCGAGGTGCCGCCGCTGGTGGTCGTCGTACCGGCCCTGGTGCCGATGCTGCCGGGTCTGCTGATCTACCGCGGCCTGAGCTTCATGTCGGCCGGTGACAGCCAGGGCATCCTGCTGCTGACCAACGCGGCCGCGACCACCATCGCGCTGGCGGCCGGCGTGATCCTGGGGGAGTACGCCGCCCAGCCGATCAAGCGCAACGTCCGCCGCGTCGAGAGCCGGCTGGCCGGTCCGCGCATGGTCGGTGTCCTGCACGGCCACCTGTCGCGGCGCTGACCCGCCCCGGCTGCTGCGCGCCGACAGTCACCCGGTTGTCCGGGGATGGAGACTGGCTCCGTGAGCCAGCTCCTCCTCCCGCCGCCCCGTGGTTTCCTGCGCAGCCTCATGCGTGCGCCTGTCGGCCTGCGCCGGGCGCTCGGCGCCGGCAACCAGACGCTGAGCTACCCGAAGTCACCGCAGTTCCGCGACGGCCACTTCCACAACCGGCTGCCCGCGTCGGAGGCGCCCGAGGGCGCTGGCCGGGCCGGGATGGCCAGGGAGTTCGCCAGCAAGGGCCGCACCGGCAAGCCGGCCGCGCCGGTGCAGGTGGTCCGCCCGGAGCTCCCCGGGCAGGCCGCTGAGCTGGCCGCCACCTGGCTCGGGCACGCCACGGTGCTGCTCGAGATCGAGGGCCGCTACGTGCTGACGGACCCGGTGTGGGGCGAACGGGTCTCGCCGTCGCCCAGCGTCGGGCCGCGGCGCAACCACCCGGTGCCGCTGCCGGTGGCGGACCTGCCCCGGCTGGACGCGGTGCTCATCTCCCACGACCACTACGACCACCTCGACACCGACACGATCGACGCCCTGGTCGCGACCCAGCGGGCTCCGTTCGTCGTACCCCTGGGCGTGGGTGAGCACCTCCGCCGGTGGGACGTGCCGGCGGACCGGATCGTCGAGCTCGACTGGGACGAGACCCACGACGTCGACGGGCTGGACTTCACCTGCACCGAGGCGCGGCACTTCTCCGGCCGGTCACTCGGGCGGCAACACCACGCTGTGGTCGAGCTGGGTCATCGCGGGGGAGCAGCGGCGCGTCTACTTCGGTGGCGACAGCGGCTACACGCCGGCGTACGCCGACATCGGCGCGGCGTACGGCCCCTTCGACCTGACGGTGCTGCCGATCGGCGCCTACGACCCGCGCTGGCGCGACGTGCACCTCGACCCCGAGGAGGCGGTGATGGCCCACCGCGCGCTGCGCGGACGGGTGCTGCTGCCGATCCACTGGGCCACCTTCGACCTCGCCTTCCACGAGTGGGGTGAGCCTGCGGAGTGGGTGGTGCGCGAGTGCGCCGAGCACGACGTCAGGCTGGCCATGCCGCCGCCGGGTGGCCGGTTCCAGCCGGGAGCCGAGCTGCCGACCGAGGAGTGGTGGCGCGCGTCGATGTAGGTCGGCTCAGCAGGGTCCCGAGCCGAGGATCTCCAGGCCCACACGGTCGCCGGGGCCGAGGTCCTGCGGCCCGCCGCTCGCGTTCATGATCTCGTCGCTGTCGTTCACGTGGTCGAGGCCGAGGACGTGGCCGAGCTCGTGCATGGCCACGGCCCGCGCCTCGACCTCGCCGTTGCGTCGTGCCGCGAGCGAGGCGAAGTAGTCGCGCTCGAAGGTGATGGCCCCGGTCGTGTAGTACTCACGGCCACGCATGGTGGTCTTGGCGCTGCCACCGATGGCCGCGGCGCCGTCGAGCGCGTGGAGGTCGGCCCGCTCCTCGAAGGAGAACAGGATCGGTCCCTGGGCGTAGCCGCGACTCTGGCGTCGCGAGGTGGTGGTTCCGTCGTACTTGAAGTGGAAGCCGCTGGCCCTGCTGATCTTCTTCACGGCCGAGAAGATGAAGTCACCGTCGGCGAACGCAGGTGGAGCACCGTCGAAGTTGATCACGTAGTGCAGCGTCTGGCAGCTGGCGTAGGTGACCGGTACGTCGTTGGTGCCCGGCTCGAGGGCGAGGAACTTGTAGCTGCCGGTGGTCGCGGTCAGTGCGTGCCGGCTCGGCCCGAGGCCCAGGGCGTCCTGCAGCGACGGCGGCATCAGCCGCGGGTCGACCACGACCAGGATGGCGAGCAGCAGCAGTGTGAGCACGCCGACGAGCATGGTGTTGACGACGCGGCCCAGGCGACCGGGCTGGTCCTTGCGCGGTGCGATCTCGGCTCCCCCCGTCGATCGGTGCAGCCAGAGAATGATGGCTCAGCGACAGCCGCAGCGTCCAACGAACCCGCTACTGAGCCAGACCAGTGGTTGTCCGCTTGCGCACGTAGGGTTGTTCCGAGATGACGACGCAGTTCCCGCTCCCCGGCCTACCGGCGGCCGAGCCCGCTCCCGAGGACGAGGGGACGCCCCGGAAGCGCAGGCGGCCGACCCGCGAGGAGCTGCTCGAGGGGCTCAACGAGCCGCAACGCGAAGCGGTCGTCCACGAGGGTGCACCGTTGCTCGTCGTGGCCGGCGCCGGCTCGGGCAAGACCCGGGTGCTGACGCGCCGCATCGCCTGGCTGATCACCGAGCGCAACGCCCACCCCGGCTCGATCCTGGCCATCACGTTCACCAACAAGGCCGCGGCCGAGATGCGCGAGCGTGTGGCGGAGCTGGTCGGCGGCCGCGCCAAGATCATGTGGGTCAGCACGTTCCACTCCGCGTGCGTCCGGATCCTGCGCAAGGAGATCGAGAAGTTCGGCTTCAAGTCCAGCTTCACGATCTACGACGCCGCCGACTCGAGGCGGCTGATGACGCTGGTCTGCCGCGACCTCGACCTCGACGTCAAGCGGTTCCCGCCGCGGGCGATCCTCAACTGGGTCAGCAACGCCAAGAACGAGCTGCAGGACCACGAGGACGCCGCCAAGGACGCTCGCAACACCCAGGAGGAGACCTACGCGGCGGCCTACGCCGAGTACCAGCGACGCCTTCGCCAGGCCAACGCCCTCGACTTCGACGACCTGCTGATGATGACCGTGCACCTGTTCCGGGCCTTCCCGGCCGTGCGCGAGAGCTGGCGGCGGCGGTTCCGGCACGTGCTGGTCGACGAGTACCAGGACACCAACCACGCCCAGTACGCCCTGATCCACGAGCTGTGCAGCCAGCAGCTGGAGGAGACCGGGGAGGAGCAGACCGACCCCGCTGAGCTGATGGTGGTGGGTGACGCCGACCAGTCGATCTACGCCTTCCGGGGCGCCAGCATCCGCAACATCCTCGACTTCGAGCTCGACTTCCCCAACGCGCGCACCATCCTGCTCGAGCAGAACTACCGCTCCACCCAGACGATCCTGACCGCCGCCAACGCGGTGATCAGCCGCAACGACTCGCGCAAGCCCAAGAACCTCTGGTCCGACGCGGGGCAGGGCGAGGGGATCGTCGGGTACGTCGGCGACGACGAGCGCGACGAGGCGCGGTTCGTCGCCGAGGAGATCGACAAGCTCACGGACGAAAAGAAGGCGAGAGCGGGCGACGTCGCCGTCTTCTACCGGACCAACGCCCAGTCACGCGTGTTCGAGGAAGTCTTCATCCGCGTCGGCATGCCCTACCGCGTCGTCGGCGGCGTCCGCTTCTACGAGCGCCGTGAGGTGCCGCGACGCGCTGGCCTACCTGCGGGTGCTGGTCAACCCGGCCGACTCGGTCTCCCTGCGCCGGATCCTCAACACCCCCAAGCGCGGCATCGGCGAGCGGGCGGAGGCCTGCATCGAGGCGCTTGCCTCGCGCGACCGGATCACCTTCTGGGAGGCACTCCAGCAGGCCGAGGACGCGCCGGGCCTGGCCAGCCGCTCGCTCAACGCGATCAACGGCTTCGTCGACCTGATCGAGCAGCTGCAGCAGATGGTGGCGGCGGGGGAGCGGGCCGACGTCGTCCTCGAGCAGGCGCTCACCCGCAGCGGCTACCTCAAGGAGCTCGAGGACTCCGAGGACCCCCAGGACGAGACGCGGGTCGAGAACCTCGCCGAGCTCGTCGCAGTGGCCCGCGAGTTCGCCGACGACCCGGTGGTCGGTCCCTCGGCCGACCCGGCCGACCCGGACGTCGGCCCGCCCGGCCTCTCCGACTTCCTCGAGCGCGTCGCGCTGGTGGCCGACTCCGACCAGATCCCCGACGCGCCCGACACCGAGTCCTCAGGTGTGGTCACGCTGATGACGCTCCACACCGCCAAGGGACTGGAGTTCCCGGTCGTCTTCCTCACCGGCCTCGAGGACGGCGTCTTCCCGCACGCCCGGTCGCTGGGCGACAAGCCCGAGCTCGAGGAGGAGCGGCGGCTGGCCTACGTCGGGCTGACGCGGGCCCGGGAGCGGCTCTACGTCTCGCGGGCCGTCGTACGGTCGGCCTGGGGAGCGCCCCAGCACAACCCCGCGTCGCGCTTCGTCGACGAGCTGCCGGTCGACCTCGTCGACTGGCGTCGTACGGCGGGCGCCATGTCGTCGTGGAACCGGCCGCAGCTCGGGTACCCGCAACGCGGCCGCCAGGCTCGCTTCGGCACCGCCACCGCGCGCTCCGACGCCGCCGCCAAGGCCAAGGCCGCTCACGACATCCCCTCGCTCGAGCCCGGTGACCGCGTCAACCACGACTCGTTCGGTCTCGGCACGGTCGTCGCCCTCGAGGGTGCGGGGACCGACAACGCGGTCGCCTCGATCGACTTCGGCACCGAGGGGGTCAAGCGGCTGCTGCTGCGGTACGCGCCGGTGGAGAAGCTGTGACGCCTACGGCGCTGACCCCGTGGACGATCAGTGCCTGGTACGGGTCGACCGGGTCGCCGCCGCCGGGGCGGACCTCGAGGTGGACGTGGGGGCCGGTGGTGTTGCCGGTGCTGCCGACCGCGCCGATGGTCTGGCCACTGAGCACCTGCTGGCCGACCTTGACGCCGATGGCGGACTGGTGGCAGTACCAGATCTCGGTGCCGTCGGGGAGCGTCTCGATGGTGCGGTTGCCGTAGGCGCCGGCCGAGCCGGTCTCGGTGATCGTGCCGGCGGCCACCGCGAAGATCGGCGTGCCGGTCGGTGCGGCGAAGTCGAGGCCGGTGTGGTTGCTGACCCAGTGGCCGCCGGCCTGGCCGAAGCGGGCCGTCAGGTGGTAGCCCTGCGTCGGCAGGTGCCAGGCGTTCTTGGGGATCTGGCCGGCCTTCTCCTCGGCCGCCTTGCCGAGCGACTTCAGCTCGGCGTTGGACTCGGCGGCCTGCTCCTCCGAGGCCGGGGTGAGCTTGCTGTCGGCGGAGTCCTCGAGGGCCTGGCGCGCGGAGTCGCGGCTGACCGCGAGGCTGCGCCGGGAGTTGAGCCGGGTGTCGGTGTAGCCCGTCGCGTCCGTCCCGGTCTGGGCTTGCCTGGGAGCGGGAGTGCGACGCAGGTGCGCGGGCGCCGCGCTCGGGGCGGTCGCGGAGCCACTGGCCACGGTGAGCGCAATGGCACCGAGGACGGTCGGCAGGCCGAGCACGAGCCGGCGCCGGGCCGGGTGGGCGCGATGACGCGGGGCAGGTCGATGCCTGCGTTGACCCCGGGGCCTGGGCACGGCCCGGTGGTTCCCCATGCGTTCCCCTGTATCGCTCTGCGGACGAACCGTCACCTTAGCGGCGGGTCGGTTGAATCCGGAACTGGTCCTTCCCCGGCTGTGGACAGGCGAAACCCCTGCTCAGAGCGCCCTCGGATAACCTGCCTCACATGTTGCGCATCGTGGTCGCCAAGCCGGGACTCGACGGGCACGACCGGGGTGCCAAGGTCGTCGCCCGGGCACTGCGCGACGCGGGCCACGAGGTCATCTACACGGGGCTGCACCAGACGCCGGAGCAGATCGTCGAGACCGCCATCCAGGAGGACGCCGACGCGATCGGTCTCTCGGTGCTCTCCGGCGCCCACATGACGCTCTTCCGCAAGCTCATGGAGCTGCTCGAGGAGCGGGAGGCGAGCGACATCGTCGTCTTCGGCGGCGGGATCGTGCCCGACGAGGACGTCGAGCCGCTCCGGGAGATCGGTGTCGCGAAGATCTTCACCCCGGGTGCCACCACCGGCGAGATCACCGGGTGGGTCGAGGAGCACTTCGCGGACGCGTGAGGGATCGGCAGAGTCAGAACGTCAGGTTGCTCGTCATGGGCAGCGTGAGCGTGCTCGGCCGAGCGGGCTGGTGCTGATCGTGACCGGCTGCGGTGCGGGTTGCCGGCGTAGGCGGTGTCGCTGGCCGCGACGACCACCTGGATCTGGTGCCCGGTCGCGAACCGGTGCGACGATCCCGGGCAGCTTCATCGTGACCGGCTTGGTCACGTCGGCCACGCGGAGCGGTGCGATCAATCGGTTCTTCAGCGTCTTGGTGCCGTCCGGCCGCGACGTCGTACACCTTGGCGAACAGGACCAGCTGGCCCGACGGACCCTGGGCCTGGCGTGTAGCGGCGACGGGCGCGGTCAGGTGCAGCGTCACGCTCGGCGCAGCCCACCACCTCGGCCGGAGCCTTGAGGACCGGTGAGGTGAAGGCCGCGAACGTGCCCGGGCCGTCGCTCGGCTCGACGTTCACCTGGGAACCCTCGAGGCCCGAGGTCTCGGAGTACGACGTGGGCGCCGGTCCGGCGTTCGCGTAGGAGGCGGAGCCCGCCTTGACCGCCGACTTGGTGGCCGTGAGGGCGTCGTTGCCGGTGAAGTAGAGCGTCGGTTCGCGCGGCCCACGTTCACGGTGCTGCTCGAGGCGTAGGCCTTGGTGATCGCCGTGCCGGCGACGGACGGGTCCTCGTCGTACGGCACCCAGTCGCGGAAGTAGGCGAACTCCGGACCGGTGGAGGCGCTGGTGCCGCGGACGTAGTGGTCCATCCAGTCCAGGAACCGGCGGCCGAGGAAGGAGTCGCGCAGCGACTTGGCGCCGAAGTCGAGCTCGCCGGCCACCGGCTCGGAGCCGGAGTGGCCCCAGGACTGCCAGACCATCTTCACGGGGGTGCCCTGGGCCTTGAGCTTCGCGTAGGTGGTGGACGCCTCGTTGAGGTTGAACAGGGTGTCCTTCTGGCCCTGGACCAACAGCGTGGGGGCCTTGATCTTGCTCATGTAGGTGGCCACGGAGGCGTGCTTGGCCAGCGCGGTCGTGGCCGCGCTCGGGTAGCCCTGCGTCTGCAGCTCGGCGGCTCCGGCGCAGGCCTGGTCGGTGAAGTTCGGGCACTGGCCGATGATCGTCGTCGGGTCGTTCTGCCCGTCTGGCGACGCCGGACTCGATGCCGGCCGCGAAGAACAGGTCGACCCACTCGCTTCTTGGCGACGTTGCCCGGCGCGAGCGAGTAGGTCAGGTCGTTCCAGGTGATGATCGGGATGATCGCGTCGATGCGCGGGTCCTGGCCGGCGACGGCGTACTGGATCTGGCCGCCGTAGGAGCCGCCGATCATGCCGACGCGCGGGTCGCCGGGCTTCTCCATCGCGATCGAGCGCAGGTACTGGGACTTGCCCGTCGCCTGGTCGACGTAGGGGCGAGTGCCGGCCAGCACGTCGTCCATCTGCTTGCCGGCCTTGCCGTCCCAGTCGGGGTCGTCGAGCTCGATCTTGCAGGTGGTCTTGCCGAAGCCGAGGCCGGAGTAGGAGAGCACGGCGTACCGCTGGCCCACGAAGCCCTTGCCGATCGCCGTCTGGTTGTCGTCGTCCTTGCTGCCGCCGAAGCCGTGCGTGCTCAGGATCGGCGGGCACCGGCTGGCTCGGGCTGGCGCCCGTCAGGCAGGTAGAGGTCGGCGTCGACGGTGCACGGCTGGTCGTTGTTCGGCCCCACCGTCACCTGCACGGTGATGGCGGTGACGCTGTAGCCAGGAGTGTCGTCGGTCGCGGCGCTGGCCGACCCCGAGGTGGCCGCGAAGGCGGTGGTCGCGGCGACGGCGGTGGCCGCGAGAAGGGTGAGAGCGCGCTTGGGCATGTCCTACCAACGAGTAGGTGAGGGTGTTGGTCACGCGCCTGTCCGTCGCACCCAGGTGGCGAGGAGGTCGGCCAGCCGCTGTGGGTCGGCCCGGGGGAACCAGTGACCGCTGTCGACCTCGACCCGGGTCAGGTTGCGGCTGCGGGCCTCGAGCCCGGTCAGGGAGGCCGCGGCGACGAAGGCGTCGTGCTCGAGGACGAGCACCTGGACCGGGAGCGAGGTACGCCACGGGACCGGCCGGCGCATCCGCGACAGCACGTTGGCCCGGTAGAGCTCGACCGAGCCGACGGCGTTCTCGGCCACCTCGCGGCCCCACGGCAGCAGGTCGATCGTGGGGTCGAGCCGGCGTGCGAGCCGACGGTTCACCGCCTGCCCGTGCCGCCAGGAGAGCTCGGCAAGCCCGGGGACGAGGAAGAGGAAGACGTACCAGCTGTGCAGGTACTGCGGAGTCATCCGCAGCCGGCCGCGCCAGCCGAGGCCGCGGCTGGCCATGTGGTCCAGCGGTGGACCGCTGATCGAGGTGTAGGAGGCCAGCCGGTCCTCCAGCCTCGGGTCCCAGGTGGCGGCGGCGACGACGTCCCAGCCGAGGACGGAGCCCCAGTCGTGGCCGACGAGGTGCACCTTCTCGCCCGCGGGCACGGTGGCGTCGAGCACGGCGATGACGTCCTCGACCAGCATCGCCAGCACGTACGACGACCGACCCGGCGGCCTCGTCGAGCCGCCCGCACCGCGGTTGTCCATGGTGACGACGTGCCAGTCCTCCGGCAGCGCCTCGACCGCCGGCTCCCACATCCGCTGGTCGTCGGGGAAGCCGTGCAGCAGCAGCACGTGGACGGCGGCCGCGCGGTCGCCGTACTCGCGCACGGCGAGGGTGACAGGGGGTGTGACCTGCGGAGTGACCTGGATCGCCCGGGGCTGCACGTGACGCACCCTACGTTCCACGCCACCTCGCTCGGGACTATGGTCGGGCAGACCCGGACCTGACCCAGAGATCGACACAGTTCCAGAGGAGCGCTGTCACGTGGACCTGATGGAGTACCAGGCAAAGGAGCTCTTCGCCAAGCACGACGTGGTGACGACGCTCGGCGTCGTCGTCGAGACGGCGGAGGACGCCAGGGCGGCTGCCGAGGAGATCGGCGGCGTGACGGTGATCAAGGCCCAGGTCAAGGCGGGCGGTCGCGGCAAGGCGGGTGGCGTGAAGATCGCCAAGACCGCCGACGAGGCCTTCGAGCACGCCTCCGCGATCCTCGGCATGGAGATCAAGGGGCTCACGGTCAAGCGGGTGCTGGTGACGCCGGCGACCCCGCCGGAGGAGGAGTACTACTTCTCCTTCCTGCTCGACCGCTCCAACCGCTCCTACCTCTGCATCGCCTCGGTCGAGGGTGGCGTCGAGATCGAGGAGGTCGCCAAGACCAACCCCGACGCGGTCCGGAAGACCGCCATCGACCCGGGTGCCGGCGTCGACGAGGCCAAGGCGACCGAGATCGTCGAGGATGCCGGGTTCCCGGCGGAGCTCAAGGACCAGGCCGTCGCGATGGTGCAGGCACTCTGGACCGTCTTCATCGAGGAGGACGCCACGCTCGTCGAGGTGAACCCGCTCGCGCGGCTCGAGGGCGACAAGCTCGAGGCACTCGACGGCAAGGTCTCCCTCGACGACAACGCGGACTTCCGGCACGAGGACCACGCGCAGTTCGAGGACAAGGACGCCGCCGACCCGCTCGAGGCGAAGGCCAAGGAGAAGGGCCTGAACTACGTCAAGCTGGACGGCGCTGTCGGCATCATCGGCAACGGCGCCGGCCTCGTGATGAGCACCCTCGACGTGGTCGCCTACGCGGGTGAGGACCACGGCGGCGTGAAGCCGGCCAACTTCCTCGACATCGGCGG
Organism: uncultured Actinomycetota bacterium; assembly: GCA_963698945.1. Taxonomy (GTDB): domain Bacteria; phylum Actinomycetota; class Actinomycetes; order Propionibacteriales; family Nocardioidaceae; genus Marmoricola. The sequence goes on from CAVOST010000013.1 coordinate 38,706, forward strand.
CGGCGCGAACGCCGAGGTGATGGCCAACGGTCTCGACGTGATCCTCGGCGACGACCAGGTCAAGAGCGTGTTCGTGAACGTCTTCGGCGGCATCACCGCCTGCGACGAGGTCGCCAACGGCATCAAGGGCGCGCTCGAGATCCTCGGCGACCAGGCGACCAAGCCGCTCGTCGTACGGCTCGACGGGAACAACGTGGACAAGGGCCGCGAGATCCTGGACGAGCTCGACCACCCGCTGGTGACGCAGGTCGACACCATGGACGGCGCGGCCGACAAGGCCGCCGAACTGGCTGCGAGGTAACGCCGATGTCGATCTACCTGAACAAGGACTCCAAGATCATCGTCCAGGGCATGACGGGCGGGATGGGCTCCAAGCACACCACCCTCATGCTGGACGCCGGATCGAACATCGTCGGCGGCGTGAACGCGCGCAAGGCCGGTACGTCCGTCGAGCTCGGCGGCCAGAAGCTGCCGGTGTTCGGCACCGTCGAGGAGGCGATGAAGGAGACCGGCGCCGACGTGTCGGTCGTGTTCGTCCCGCCGGCGTTCACGAAGGACGCGTGCATCGAGGCCATCGACGCCGGCATCGGTCTGCTCGTGGTGATCACCGAGGGTGTGCCCGTGCAGGACACCGCCGAGGTGTGGTCGTACCTGGAGGGCAAGTCGACACGGATGGTCGGTCCGAACTGTCCTGGCGTCATCACGCCCGGGGAGTCCCTCGCCGGCATCACGCCGCACACCATCGCCGACTCGGGCCCGATCGGGCTGGTCTCGAAGTCGGGCACGCTGACCTACCAGATGATGTTCGAGCTGAAGGACCACGGGTTCTCGACCGCGATCGGCATCGGCGGCGACCCGATCATCGGTACGACGCACATCGACGCCCTCGAGGCCTTCGAGAACGACCCCGATACCAAGGCGATCGTGATGATCGGCGAGATCGGCGGCGACGCGGAGGAGCGTGCGGCCGACTACATCAAGGAGCACGTCACCAAGCCGGTCGTCGGCTACGTCGCCGGCTTCACCGCCCCGGAGGGCAAGACGATGGGCCACGCCGGCGCGATCGTCTCCGGCTCCTCGGGTACCGCCGAGGCCAAGAAGGAGGCCCTCGAGGCCGCCGGCGTCAAGGTCGGCAAGACGCCGTCCGAGACCGCCCAGCTGATGCGGGAGATTCTCGAGTCGCTCTGAGAATCGGGAACGACGAGCCCCCCGCATGAGCGGGGGGTCTTACGCGGGGGGTTCGCCGAGCCAACGACTTCGGGAGACCCCGCGCATGAACGACAGACGAACCATGAGCGGGGTCTTGGCCCAAAGCGCGCGGCAAGGAATTCACGCAAGCGGTCCCGCGTCGCCAGTCTCGGCGCCACGGCCCCGGGCGAGGCCGGTGGCAGCCCCGCGGCCGCATCTCTGGACCACGGGACCTGAGTGGCGTGCGTCGTGGAACGCCTCACCACCGTGGGGGACCAGTGCCCAGCGCCGGGTGGTTCAGCGCCCCTACGTCACCCAATTCCGGACCTCGTACGACGGGTGGACGTATTCCTGCTTCTCCATGACGACCTCGAGTCGGTCGAGGGCGGTCGTGACGTCGTCGAGGGTGTTGTAGAGCGGGGCGAAGCCGAAGCGGGCGATGTCGGGGTCGCGGAAGTCGCCGATCACCTCACGGGCGATCAGCGCCTGCGCGATGCCGTAGGCCGACTCGTGGCGCAGCGAGACCTGGGAGCCCCGCCGCGCGTGCTGGCGGGGGGTGACCACCTCGAAGACGCCGGGGAACCGCTCGTCGACCCCGGCGATGAAGGCGTCGGTCAGCGCGAGCGAGCGCGAGCGCATCGACTCGACCGAGACGCCGTCGAAGGCCGTCAGGGCCTCCTCCAGCACCGACAGCGCGAGCACCGGCGGCGTGCCCGAGCCGAACGAGGCGATCCCGTCGGCCCGCTCGTAGTCGCGAGCCAGCGAGAACGGAGCCGCGTGCCCCATCCACCCGGTGATGGGCTGCTGGGCGTCGGCCTGGTGCCGTGGAGCCACCCAGATGAAGGCGGGGGAGCCGGGTCCGCCGTTGAGGTACTTGTAGGTGCACCCCACGGCGAGGTCGGCGCCGGCAGCCACCAGGTCGACCGGCACCGCACCCGTCGAGTGGCACAGGTCCCACTGCACCAGCGCGCCGCGCGCCTGGGCCTCGCGAGTGATCGACTCCATGTCGAACATCGCACCGGTGCGGAAGTCCACGTGCGTCAGCGAGAGCAGGGCGACGTCGTCGTCCACGGCCGCCACCGGGTCGGCCGGGTCGCACCAGCGCAGCTCGAGCCCCATCAGGTCCGCCACGCCGGCCGCGATGTAGCCGTCGGTGGGGAACGTCGACGGCTCCACGACCAGCACCCGGCGGTCCGGGCGGAGCCGCGCGGCCGCCACCATCGTCTTGAACAGGCTCACGCTCGTCGAGTCGCCGACGTGCAGGTCCTGGGGATCGACGCCGACGAGCGGTGCGATCCGGTCGGCGACGCGACGGCTCAGGTCGATCCACCGGGCGTCGTTCCACGACCGGATCAGGCCCTCGCCCCACTCCCGTCGTACGACGCCGTCGAGTCGCTCAGCCACGCCCCTGGGGAGCGCGCCCAGCGAGTTGCCGTCGAGGTAGACCACCCCGTCGGGGATCAGGAAGCCGCTCACCGGAGCGAGGCTACCCGCGTGCCTTCGGCACGATCACTGCCTCCTGGGTCAGGATGGAACGACGATGACCGATCTGCTCAGCCGTCCCCGTGAGAAGACCGAGACCGGTGAGACCGCGCCGGCGCGACCCCTGGCGGTCGGCGCGGCGATCGCCGGAGCCGGGGCGGCGCTGTGCACCCTGCTCACCTGCATGGCGGTGTGCGTCGTCGGGTGGTTCCTGGCCGACGCCGGCGCCCACGGACAGACGACCGACGCGCTGCGGGTGGGCGCCGACGTGTGGTTGCTCGGGCACGGCTCCGGTCTGACGGTGGCGGGGGCCCCGCTCCACGTCGTACCCCTCGCCCTGTCGCTCTTCTTCGCCGTGGTCGCGTGGCGCACGGGCCGCTGGGCGGCCGCCACGTCGGCGCCGCCCGAGGACGACCGGGCGACGGTGCTCGCCGGCATCGTCCTGGCCGGCGTGTACGTCGTGATCGCCGTCGTCACCTGCATCCTCGCCGCCGGCTCGGGTGCCACACCCGGGTTCGGCCGGGCCGTCCTCGGCGCCCTCGTCGTCTCGGCCGTCGGGGCGCTCGGCCTGGCATCGGGTGCCGGACGGCTGTCCGGCTGGGTCGGCCGGGTCCCGGGCTGGCTGCGGTCCGTGGTCCGCGGGTCCGTTGCGGGCTTCCTGGTCCTGATGGCCGCCGCCACGGTGCTGGTCGCGGTCCGGGTCGTGCTCGGGCTCAGCGACGCCGCGACGATGCTCTCCGAGCTGCACCTGCGGCCCGGCGACTACGTCATGTACGCGCTGGTCACGCTGGCGGTGGCGCCCAACGCCGTGCTCCTCGGCGGCGCCTACCTGCTCGGCCCGGGCTTCGCGGTCGGCACCGGCACGGCCGTCTCCCCGAGCCTGGTGGCCATGGGCCCGCTGCCTGCCTTCCCAATGCTCTCGGCGCTGCCCGACAGCGGCCCCACGCCGGCCTGGCTGGTCGGCATGGTCGCCGTGCCGGTGGTGGCCGCCGCCGTGGGTGCGGCGCTGGCTCAGCGCTCCTACGGGGTGACTTCCTGGGACTCCGCCGCGTTGCGCGGCTTCGGCAGCGGTCTCGGCGCCGCCCTGGTCACCACCGCCGCGATCGCGCTCGCGGGCGGGTCGATGGGCAGCGGCCGGATGGCCGACATCGGTGCCCCCTTCGGTGAGGTCCTGGTGGCTGCCGTGGCGGCGATGAGCCTGGGTGGCCTGGCCGGCGGGCTGGTGGCCACCTTCGTGCAGCGTCGCCGGCCTCCGGAGGACGACGTCGAGGACACGATCGAGGTAGCCCTCCCGTTAGGGTGACCGCGTGCCCGCCACCCGCGTCGTCGTCCTCGTCTCCGGGGCCGGCACCAACCTCCAGGCGCTCCTCGACGCGTGCTCCGACACGTCGTACGGCGCCGAGGTGGTGGCCGTCGGAGCCGACCGCGACGGCATCGAGGGCCTGTTGCGCGCCGAGAAGGCGGGAGTGCCGAACTTCGTGTGCCCGCTGGGTGACTTCGCAGCCCGCGAGGACTGGGACCGCGCGCTCCGAGAGCAGGTCGCGGCCTTCGAGCCGGACCTGGTCGTGCTCGCCGGCTTCATGAAGCTGGTCGGGTCAGACTTCCTCGGCGCGTTCCCCGGACGGGTCGTGAACACCCACCCCGCCCTCTGCCCCGCCTTTCCCGGCACCTCAGGCCCGGCGGACGCGCTGGCGTACGGCGTCAAGGTCACCGGCGCGACGGTGTTCGTGGTCGACGAGGGGGTCGACACCGGGCCGATCATCGCCCAGACCGTCGTACCCGTGGAGGACGACGACGACGTCGAGGCGCTGCACGAACGGATCAAGGTCGCCGAGCGGCGGATGCTCGTCGAGACCGTGGGCCGGATGGCCCGCGAAGGCTTCTCCATCACCGACAGGAAGGTGCGTTTGGGATGACTGTGTCCACTCAGGGCGGCGTCGCCCCGGACCGGGTCGCGATCAGGCGGGCACTCGTCTCCGTGTACGACAAGACCGGCCTCGAGGGCCTGGTGCGTGGCCTCCACGACGCCGACGTCGAGCTCGTCTCGACCGGCGGCTCGGCGAAGCTGATCGCCGACCTGGGCCTGCCGGTGACGAAGGTCGAGGACCTCACCGGCTTCCCCGAGTGCCTCGACGGCCGGGTGAAGACGCTGCACCCCAAGGTGCACGCCGGCATCCTCGCGGACCGTCGCCTCCCGACCCACGTGGCCCAGCTCGAGGAGCTCGGCATCGAGCCGTTCGACCTCGTGGTCTCCAACCTCTACCCCTTCACCCAGACGGTGATGTCGGGTGCGTCGCCGGACGAGTGCGTCGAGCAGATCGACATCGGCGGGCCCTCGATGGTGCGGGCCGCGGCGAAGAACCACCCCTCGGTCGCCATCGTGACCTCCCCGGACCGCTACGCCGACGTGCTCGTCGCCCTCAAGGAGGGCGGCTTCACCCTCGAGCAGCGGCAACGGCTCGCCGCCGAGGCCTTCGTGCACACGGCGACCTACGACGTCCATGTGGCCAGCTGGATGGGCAGCGTGCTGGTCGACACCTCCGGCGGCGCCGGTTACCCGGCGTGGGTCGGCGGCACCTGGGACCGGGCCGCCGTGCTGCGGTACGGCGAGAACCCGCACCAGTCCGCCGCGCTCTACACCGCCGGCTTCGGTGCACCGGGACTGGCGCAGGCCGAGCAGCTCCACGGCAAGGAGATGTCCTACAACAACTACGTGGACGCCGATGCGGCCCGCCGGGCGGCGTACGACTTCGACGAGCCGGCGGTCGCCATCATCAAGCACGCCAACCCGTGTGGGATCGCGGTCGGCGCCGACATCGCCGACGCCCACCGCAAGGCGCACGAGTGCGACCCGGTCTCGGCGTTCGGCGGGGTCATCGCGGCGAACCGGCCGGTCTCGGTGGCGATGGCCGAGCAGGTCGCCGAGGTCTTCACCGAGGTGGTCGTCGCCCCCGACTACGAGGAGGGCGCGGTCGAGGTGCTGGCCCAGAAGAAGAACGTGCGCATCCTCACCTGTGCCGCACCGCACCGCGGCGGCGTCGAGACGAGGTCGATCTCCGGTGGCCTGCTGATGCAGCAGCGCGACATCGTCGACGCGGTCGTGGACGCAGGCGACGGTGGTGACGACCCGTCCAGCTGGCGGTTGGCGACCGGTGAGCCCGCTGACGCCGCCACCCTCGCGGACCTCGCCTTCGCCTGGAAGGCGTGCCGCGCCGCGAAGTCCAACGCCATCCTGCTCGCGCGCGACGGCGCCTCGGTCGGCATCGGCATGGGCCAGGTCAACCGCGTCGACTCCTGCCGCCTCGCCGTCACTCGCGCCGGTGACCGCGCCGCGGGCTCGGTGGCCGCCTCCGACGCCTTCTTCCCCTTCGAGGACGGGCCGCAGATCCTCATCGACGCCGGGGTGCGCGCGATCGTGCAGCCCGGCGGCTCGGTGCGCGACGAGCTGACCATCGAGGCGGCGAACAAGGCCGGCGTGACGATGTACTTCACCGGGACGAGGCACTTTGCGCACTGATCGAGGAACTCTCACATGACTGCACAGAAGCTCGACGGCACCGCCACCGCGAAGGCGATCAAGGCCGAGCTGACCCTTCGCGTCGACCACCTGCGCGAGCAGGGCATGGTCCCCGGCCTCGGCACCATCCTCGTGGGCGACGACCCCGGTTCGACCTGGTACGTCAACGGCAAGCACAAGGACTGCGCGGAGGTCGGCATCGAGTCGATCCGCGAGGACCTCCCCGCCACGGCGACGCAGGAGGAGATCCTGGCCGCCGTGCACCGGCTCAACCAGAACCCGGCGTGCACGGCCTACATCGTGCAGCTGCCGCTGCCGAAGGGCGTCGACGAGAACCTCGTCCTGGGCGAGATCGACCCCGCCAAGGACGCCGACGGACTGCACCCGACCAACCTCGGCTGGCTGGTGCTGGGCAAGCCCGCGCCGCTGCCGTGCACGCCCTTCGGGATCGTCGAGCTGCTGCGCCGCCACGACGTCGAGATCAACGGCGCCGAGGTCGTCGTCGTCGGCCGTGGTGTCACGGTCGGTCGCCCGCTGGGCCTGCTGCTGACACGACGGTCGGAGAACGCCACGGTCACGCTGTGCCACACCGGCACCCGCGACCTCGCCTCCCACACCCGCAGGGCCGACATCGTGGTCGCGGCGGCGGGGGTGCCGGGCATCATCACCGCCGACATGGTCAAGCCGGGGGCTGCCGTCCTCGACGTGGGCGTCTCGCGCGTCGACGGCAAGCTCGCGGGCGACGTCGACCCTTCGGTGTACGACGTCGCGGGCTGGGTCTCGCCCAATCCCGGCGGCGTCGGTCCGATGACCCGGGCGATGCTGCTGTCGAACGTGGTGGCCAACGCGGAGGCCCGGGCCGCCGCGAACCAGGCCACGGTCGGCGTCTGATCCGTTCGATGCTGATGCCCGACGAGGAGCGGCGCCGCATCCCCTCCACGCTGGGTGGCCTCGTCTACCTCGTCGTGGTGGCGGCGTCCGGCGTGGGCCTGGCGATCGTGGCGTTCGGGCCGTGGCGGCGTGGCATCGCCCTGATCGGCATGGCGCTGGTCCTGGCCGCGCTGATGCGCGCCTCGCTCAGCGACCGTGACGCCGGCATGCTCCGCGTCCGCCGCCACCGCTGGGTCGACGTGCTCATGCTGGGGACCGTGGGGGTCGCGCTGCTCGTGCTCGCGAGCGTCATCCCCAACCAGGTGGGGTGACTTCAGCGCACCTTCAGCACCGATGGCGCAGGGTCGGAACATCCCCACCGCACGAGGAGTGACTCATGAACCGCAAGAAACGCCTCACTGCCGTCGCCGCAGCGACCCTCGTGCTCACCGGAGCCGGGGCCAGCATCGCGGCGGCCTCCAACGACGACGGTGACAACACCGTCACCGGAGCCCAGGCGGACCGGGCCACGAAGGCGGCGCTGGGGTACACCCACGGCGGCACGGCCAACTCCGTCGAGCGTGACTCCGAGAACGGCGCCACCTGGGAGGTCGAGGTCACCCGGACGGACGGCTCGACGGTCGACGTACGGCTCGACGAGGGCTACCGGCTCGTCGTCATCGAGGGCGACTCCGAGAAGGGCTGACCCGCCCGGCTCAGGCCATCTCGGGGTCCGGTTGCGCGCCGTCGTGCCGCACCGCTCCGGCGCCGGCGGCCACTGCCTTGCCCACGGCTGACTCCTTCGCGTCCCCCGCGGCGAGGGCGGCGGCCAGGGCTCCGCAGAACGCGTCGCCGGCGCCGGTGGTGTCGACGACCTCGTCCTCCGCGACCGGTGTCGCCGGCACGCTCGACGATCCCCAGCTCGCGCCGTCGCTCCCGCGGGTGACCAGCAGGGAGCGAGGAGCACCCGCCAGCTGCGCCGCCTCGTGCTCGTTGGCGACGACGGGGTCGGCCAGGTCGAGCACGTCGGCCGGCAGGTCGGCGTACGGCGCCACGTTGAGCACGACCCGCGCGCCGTGCTCGGCGGCCGATCGCACCGCCGTCGCGACCGTGTCGAGCGGGATCTCGAGCTGCACCAGGAGGACGTCGTCGGGCTCGAGCTCGACGTCCCACCGGACGGTGCCGTTGGCGCCGGGCACGACCACGATCGAGTTCTCGCCCTCGTCGTCGACGGTGATCAGCGCCGTACCCGTCGGCTCCTCATTGCGTACGACGACCCGCGACACGTCGATGCCGCGGTCGCGCAGCCGGGTCAGGTAGGCGGACCCGGCCTCGTCGGACCCGACCGCGCCGACCATGACGACCGAGGCGCCCGCCGCGGCCGCCGCGACGGCCTGGTTGGCGCCCTTGCCGCCGGCGAGCCGTCGCAGCCCGCGGCCGAGCAGCGTCTCGCCCGGCAGGGGGTGCCGCTCCACGCGGGTGACGAGGTCGACGTTGAGCGAGCCCAGGACGAAGACGCGACCCATCAGGAGTCCCGGGTGATCGTGTCCAGCCACAGCCGCGCGTAGCGCTCGCCGTCGACCTCCAGCGCGACGTCGATCACCGCGGGCGCCTGGCCGTGGGGGTCGTGGGCGAGGTTGCCGTCCCAGTCGCGGAGGTCCACGATCGTGCGCCCGCGCGACCAGGTGCCGGCCAGCTCCACGCGCACGGGCAGCCGCTGCGTCGTGATGCCGTCGGGGTCGATGACGGCCGCCACCGCGCCGGCGTCGCCGATCGTGGCCGACTCGTCGCCGAAGCGCTCGCACTGGAAGGCGATCAGCCGACCGGCCAGGCCGGCCGGACCGGAGTCGTGCAGTGCCGTGAGGTCGGCCGCCACGTCGAGGGAGACGCGCGGTCCGTAGAAGACGTCGAGGCCGTACATCGTGACCTCGATGCCCAGGTCGACGCAGGCGTCGAGGGTGATGGCCGCGGCCTCGGGGTCGTGGAAGACGTTGAACTCCGCCGAGGCGGTGGCGTTGCCGGCCTGCGCCCCGCCGCCCATGAACACGATGCGCTCGATGCCGCGCGCGGCCTCGGGGTAGGTGCGAAGCAGCAGCGCGATGTTGGTCATCGGTGCGAGCGGTACCAGCGTGATCGGCTCGGCCGAGGCCAGCAGCACGTCGCGGAGCAGCTCGACCGCGTGCCGGGGGTCGGGGGAGCGGGTCGAGCCCGGCCAGTCGAGATCGCCCATCCCGTCGTCTCCGTGGACGTGCCGGGCGTCGACGCGCTCCTCGAGCAGCGCCCGCGAGGCTCCGGCCGCGACCGGCACGTCGGTGCGCCCGCAGGCGTCGAGCACGGTCAGCGTGTTGCGGACGACGTCCGGGAGCGGGGCATTGCCGTCGACGCAGCTGACCGCGCGCAGGTCGATCCCCGGGTGGAGTGCGGCCAGGAGGATCGCGCAGGCGTCGTCGACGCCCGTGTCGACGTCGAGGACGAGAGGGACGCGTGCCGCGGCCATCCTCAGATCAGCCCGAGCTCCTTGACCGCGTCGCGCTCCTCGGCGAGCTCGGAGGTGGAGGCGTCGATGCGGGAGCGGGAGAAGTCGTCGATGTCCAGCCCCTGCACGATCTCCCACTTCCCGTCACTCGTGGTGACCGGGAAGGAGGAGATGAGGCCCTCGGGCACGTCGTACGAGCCGTCGGAGACCACCGCCATCGAGACCCAGTCGTCGTCCGCCGAGCCGGAGAGCCAGTCGCGGGCGGCGTCGATCGTCGCGGACGCGGCCGACGCGGCGGAGGACGAACCTCGAGCCTCGATGATCGCGGCGCCGCGCTTGGCGACGGTCGGGATGAAGTCGCTCTCCAGCCACTCCTGGTCGTTGACCACCTCGGCGGCGTTCTTGCCGCCGACCTCGGCGTGGAAGATGTCGGGGTACTGCGTGGCCGAGTGGTTGCCCCAGATCGTCATCCTCTTGATGTCGGTCACGGGGGCGCCGGTCTTTGCGGCCAGCTGCGAGATCGCGCGGTTGTGGTCGAGCCGGGTCAGTGCGGTGAACCGCTCCTTGGGGATGTCGGGGGCGTTGCTCATCGCGATGAGGGCGTTGGTGTTGGCCGGGTTGCCCGTCACGCCGACGCGGACGTCGTCGGCGGCCACCTCGTTGAGCGCCTTGCCCTGCGCGGTGAAGATCGCGCCGTTGGCCTCGAGCAGGTCGGCGCGCTCCATGCCCTTGCTGCGGGGCCTGGCGCCGACGAGCAGCGCGAGGTTGACCCCGTCGAAGATCTTCTCGGCCTCGTGGCCGATCTCGACGCCGGCGAGCTGCGGGAACGCGCAGTCGTCGAGCTCCATCACCACGCCCTCGAGCGCCTTGAGCGCCGGCTCGATCTCCAGCAGCCGCAGCTCGATCGGCCGGTCGGCGCCGAGCAGGGCACCGCTCGCAAGACGGAAGAGCAGGCTGTAGCCGATCTGGCCGGCGGCTCCGGTGACGGCGACCTTGAGGGGGCCAGAGGATGACGGGTTGCTCACGAGACGGCTCCTGTCCGACGACGGCTGACCCGGCCGACGCTAGCAGCGCCTCAACCTGTCGGCTCAGCCAGCGGGGAGGCGCACCTCGAAGCAGGACCCTTCGACCTGCACGGTGCCGCCATGGTGCTCGGCGACCGACCGGACGATCGCGAGGCCGAGGCCGGTGCCCGACGACGATCGTGACGCGTCGCCGCGGTAGAACCGCTCGAACACCCGATCCCGGTTCTCAGGTGCCACACCCGGTCCGTCGTCGGCCACCTCGAGGACGACGTCACCGTTGTCGCGCGAGGTTCGCACCCGCACGGCCGACTCCGCGTGCTCCTCGGCATTGGCCAGCAGGTTGCGGACCAGCCGGGCGAGCTCGTCCCGGGTCCCTCGCACCGGGGCGGCCGAGACCCCGGCGCTGTCGACACGGATGCGTCCGCCATCCAGCCGGGCCACCTCCTCGAGCACGACGTCATCGAGGTCGACGAGACCTTCCTCGGGGGGCGGCTGGTCGTCGGTGCGCGCGAGGAAGAGCAGGTCCTGGACGAGTCGCTCCATCCGGTCGGTCTCACCGCGGACGGTGTCGACCAGCTCCGGCAAGGCGGTGGCCTCGGGGTGCCGAGCGGCGACGTCGAGCTCGGTGCGGATCACGGTCAGCGGGCTCTGCAGGTCGTGGGAGGCGTTGGCCACGAACTCCCGCTGCCGCTCTCGCATCACGTAGACCGGTCGCAGCGCGCGGCCGACGACGACCCAGGTCAGCAGGCCCAGCAGGGCGACAGCCACGGGAACACCCCACGCCAGCAGCCGGGTGAGGCTTCCGGTGACCTCGTGCACCGACTCCAGCGTGGTGCCGACATAGATCGTGACCGGCCCCTCCGGCGTGCTCGCGCGTGCGGCCCAGAGGCGGTAGTCCTCGGTCTCCTGGTCGTCCGGCGCGCCGCGGACCGTCCGTACCGTGCGTCCCCTGTCCGGCGGCTCGAAGCCGGCAATGCGTGGGGCGGCGGTGATGTTGGACGGAGCTGCGCCACGACGCGGCCGTCGGCACGGACCACCTGGGCGACGGAGTCGTCGCCGATCGCCGGCAGCACGCCGAGGCAGGTCGCCCGCCGAGGCGAGCGTGGCGATGTCGTCGAGGCGCGACCTCGCGAGGTCGTCCCCGGAAGCGGTCAGGCTGTGACCGAGCAGGGCGACCAGCGCCACGGACGCGCCGATGAGGCCAACAGCGACTGATGCCGTCGCCAACAGCGTGGTCCGCCAGCGGGCGGAGAGGCGGCGCATCAGCCGCCACCCGGGTCGAGTCGGTAGCCCGCTCCCCGCACGGTCTGCAGTGCCCGTCGCCCGAACGGCTCGTCGATGCGCAACCGCAGCTGGCGCACGTAGACCTCGACGATGTTGGGGTCGCCCTCGTAGGCGAAGTCCCAGACGTGGTCCATGATCACGCGCTTGGAGAGCACCTCGCCCGCCCGTCGCATCAGCAGCTCGAGCAGGGCGAACTGCCTCGGCGTCACGTCGACCGGTCGCTCGCCACGGGTCACACGGTGGGCCGCCGGGTCGAGGGCCAGGTCGCCGGCGCGGAGCACCGCGGGCGACCTGCTGCCGCCCCGTCGTACCAGCGCCCGGAGCCGCGCCATCAGCACCAGGTAGCTGAAGGGCTTGGGCAGGAAGTCGTCGGCACCCATGTCCAGCGCGCGAGCCTCGTCGGTGGGCGCGTTCTGGGCCGTCAGCATCAGGATCGGTACGACGACCCCGGTCTCGCGCAACCGGCGACACACGTCGTGGCCGCTGAGCCCGGGCAGCATCACGTCGAGCACGATGACGTCGTAGGGGTTCTCCTGTGCGAGCCACTCGCCCTCGGTGCCGTCCGCGGCGGTGTCGACGGCGAAGCCCTCGGCCTCCAGGCCCCGGCGCAGCGCGCGCAGCAGCGCCACGTCGTCGTCGACCACGAGGATCCGCATGCTCCACGGTGACACGGAGCGCTGAAGGCGTGCTGAAGCGTCAGGGCACATCCGTGACCGGGGCTTCAGTGGGACTTCAGTGCCGATCGCGCAGGCTCAGGTCATGAACACGACACCGGTCCCGGCGGCCGCAATCCTCGCGGTCGTGCTCCTCGCCGCAGTGGGCTGCGGCTCCTCAGCAGGCTCGCCGGGTGCCACCGGCGGACCGTCGCCCACCCAGGTGGATGGCGTCACCGTCCCGACCCCGAAGCCCGATCCGGCCGACTTCACCGATGTCGTCGACAACCCGTGGCTACCGCTTCGACCCGGCTCGGAGTGGGTCTACTCCAGCACCGGTGACGAAGGCCCGCAGCGCGATGTGGTGACGGTGACCGGCCAGACGCGGGTGGTGGCTGGGGTGCGGACGGTCGTCGTGCATGACGTCGTGCGCAACGCCACGGGCGAGATCGTCGAGGACACCTGGGACTGGTACGCACAGGACAACCGCGGCAACGTCTGGTACTTCGGCGAGGACACCACCGCGTTCGAGCACGGCAAGAAGTCGACGGAGGGCTCGTGGGAGGCCGGGAAGCAGGGCGCCCAGGCCGGCATCGCGATGCTCGCCGAGCCCGACGTCGGGGACGCCTACCAGCAGGAGTACCTGGAGCGGGTCGCCGAGGACCGCGGCCGGATCCTGTCGCTCAGCGCCCGTCACGCTGGCCCGGCCGGTTCGTGGACCGGGCTCGTGCGCACCGAGGACACCACGCCGCTCGAGCCCGGACTGGTCGAGAACAAGTACTACGCCAGGGGCGTCGGCGTGGTGCACGAGGAGACCCTGGCGGGGGGCCGCGAGGACGTGGAGCTCGTCTCGCACCGCCGCTGACCCCCGTTTGTGCGGGCCGGTGAGGGCTGAGAGGCTGCTGCCGTGACTGACTCGACCATCATCTACACCCACACCGACGAGGCGCCGCTGCTGGCGACGTACTCCTTCCTGCCGATCATCGAGGCGTACGCCGGCAAGGCCGGGGTGGGGGTCGAGACGCGCGACATCTCGCTCGCAGGGCGCGTCATCGCCGCGTTCGCCGACCGGCTCCCGGAGGACCAGCAGGTCCCCGACTCGCTGGCCGAGCTCGGCGAGCTGGCCAAGACGCCGGCGGCCAACATCATCAAGCTGCCCAACATCAGTGCGTCGATCCCGCAGCTGAAGGCCGCGATCGCCGAGCTCCAGGAGCAGGGGTTCGACCTGCCGGAGTACCCCGCCAACCCGCAGAACGACGACGAGCTCGACGTCCGGGCGCGCTACGACAAGGTCAAGGGCAGCGCGGTGAACCCGGTGCTCCGCGAGGGCAACTCCGACCGGCGCGCGCCCGACTCGGTGAAGAGCTACGCCCGCAAGCACCCGCACTCGATGGGGGAGTGGAGCTCCGACTCGCGCACCAACGTCTCGCACATGGAGGCCGACGACTTCCGCCACAACGAGAAGTCCGTGGTGGTGGAGAAGGCCGGGTCGCTCCGCGATCGAGCTGGTGACCGAGGACGACACCGAGGTGCTCAAGCAGTCGGTGCCGGTCGAGGCCGGTGAGGTCGTCGACGCCACGTTCATGTCGACGGGCAAGCTGCAGGACTTCCTCAAGGAGCAGATCCAGCGGGCCAAGGACGAGGGCGTGCTGTTCTCGCTCCACCTCAAGGCCACCATGATGAAGGTCTCCGACCCGATCATCTTCGGGCACGCGGTGCAGGCGTTCCTGCCGAACCTGTTCGCCGAGCAGGGTGAGCTGCTCCTCGAGCACGGCCTCGACCCGAGCAACGGCCTGGCCGGCATCCTCTCCGGCGCCGAGAAGCTCGGCGACGAGGGGCAGCCGATCCTCGACTCGGTGAAGCAGGGACTGGCCGACGGTCCCGAGCTGGCCATGGTCGACTCCGACCGCGGCATCACCAACCTGCACGTGCCGAGCGACGTGATCGTCGACGCGAGCATGCCCGCGATGATCCGCACGTCGGGCCACATGTGGGGCCCCGACGGCGAGGAGGCCGACACCCTCGCGGTGATCCCCGACTCGTCGTACGCCGGGATCTACCAGGTCGTCATCGACGACTGCCGCGAGCACGGCCGCTACGACCCGTCGACGATGGGCTCGGTGCCCAACGTCGGGCTGATGGCGCGGGCGGCGGAGGAGTACGGCTCGCACGACAAGACCTTCGAGATCGCCACAGCCGGCACGGTGCGCGTGGTCGACGAGAACGAGAACGTGCTCCTCGAGCACGACGTGGAGGCGGGCGACATCTGGCGGGCCTGCCAGACCAAGGACGTCGCCATCCAGGACTGGGTCAAGCTCGCCGTCACCCGCGCTCGCGCGACCGGTGACCCGGCCATCTTCTGGCTCGACCAGGACCGCGCACACGACGCCAACCTGATCGAGAAGGTCAACACCTACCTCCAGGATCACGACACCGACGGCCTCGACATCTCGATCGCGGCGCCGGTCGACGCGATCAGCACCTCCGTCGAGCGCATCCGCAAGGGCGAGAACACCATCTCGGTGACCGGCAACGTGCTGCGCGACTACCTCACCGACCTGTTCCCGATCCTCGAGCTCGGCACGTCGGCCAAGATGCTCTCCGTCGTACCCCTCATCAACGGCGGTGGGCTCTTCGAGACCGGCGCCGGCGGCTCGGCCCCCAAGCACGTGCAGCAGCTGCTCAAGGAGAACTACCTGCGCTGGGACAGCCTCGGTGAGTTCCTCGCGCTGGCCGAGAGCCTCGCCCACTTCGCCGAGGTGACCGGCAACGCCCGCGCCAAGATCCTCGGTGAGGCGCTCGACAAGGCGACCGGCACGCTGCTGGAGGAGAACAAGTCGCCGCAGCGCAAGCTCGGCACGATCGACAACCGCGGCAGCCACTTCTACGTCGCGCTGTTCTGGGCCGAGGAGCTGGCCCGGCAGACCGACGACGCCGACCTGGCCGCCGACTTCGCCGACCTGGCCGAGCGGCTGCGCAAGGAGGAGGAGGCGATCACCGCCGAGCTCCTCGACGTGCAGGGCTCCCCGGCCGACGTCGGCGGCTACTACCGCCCGGACGCCCAGAAGGCCGCCGACGTGATGCGCCCCTCGAAGACCTTCAACGAGGTGCTGGCGAGCCTCTGAGCGACCTCCGCTGGTTTCACCTGTTATCAGGTGAAACCAGCGCCGTGTGAGTGTTGCAACCCTCACGAAGTCCCGGGATCACCTGATATCAGGTGAACCGTGCTCGTGAGTCGTCGGCGAGCAGGTCGTAGCGGGCCTGGTCGGCCCAGGTGCCGTCGGGGCGGGGTTCGGTGGCACGGTCGACGCCGGTCTGCACGAACCCCACGCTCTCGAGGACGCGGCGTGACGCCTGGTTCTCCAGGTCGGCGTCGGACCACAGCCGCCGCATCCCCAGGCCGCCGTCCTCCCACGGCACGAAGCAGTGTCGTACGACGAGCCGCGCGGCCTCCCTGGTCAGGCCCCGGCCGCGCGCGTCGGGATGGGTCCAGTAGCTCAACGACGCCTGGCGGCGGTGCAGGAGCGAGAACAGCGACATCTGGCCCAGGTAGGCATCGGTCGCGGGATCGGCGACCGCCCAGTGCAGGGCGGTGCCCGCGACCGCGTGCTCGTGCCGGACGAGCACGAAGTCGGCCTGGCTCTCCAACGTGTGCGGCGCCTGCTCCCGCGGCCGCTCGTGCCAGCGCCGCGTCTCGGGGTCGTTGAGCGTCTCCACGATCCGGGGCAGGTCGTGCTCGGCGAGCGCGCGCAGCACGACACGCTCCCCGTGGATGGTGGGCGTCTCGAACCACGGGGACCGAGGCAGCAGCGGCTCGCCGCGACGCAGCGTGCCTGACCAGGCATCGACCATCTCGCCGCGGTGGTTCAGCCACCCGCGGAGCATGCCGTCGTAGGAGAAGCCCACGCTCCAGGCCAGCCGGCGCGAGTCCCAGTTGCCGCGGTTGGCCAGCCACACGACGGTGCGCAGGTCACGGCCGCCGTCTGCGGCGGGGGAGAAGCCCCACGCGAGCAGCAGCCGCAGCGCCCGCGACATCACCCCGCGTCCACGGACGTCGGGGTGCGACCCGTAGGCCACCTCGGCCCGGCCGTCGTCGCGGTTGCGCAGGCTCACCGTGCCGGCGAACCGGCCGTCGTGCTCCACGGCGAAGCCCCACTCCTGGTCGGACTCCCAGCCGCCGGGCATGGCGTGCCGCACGAACTGCTTGGCGTCGTCGCGGGTGTAGGGGACCGGCACGATGGTCCACTCGATGCTCAGCGGGTCGACGCACTGCTCCAGGACGCGGTCGACGTCGTCCTCGGTGTGCGCACGCAGGGTCACCACACCGTCGGCGAGCGTCGGCACCCTCACCGGGCGAACCTATCGAGGACTGGAACAATGCGGCGCATGTCCACCGCAGCCCCGACCCAGAGTCAGACACAGCCGCGGATCCTCTCCGGCATCCAGGCGACGGGCGACTCCTTCCACTTCGGCAACTACCTCGGGGCGCTGCGCCAGTGGGTGGACCTGCAGCAGGGCCACCAGCCGTTCTTCTTCATCGCCGACCTGCACTCCCTGACCGTGCCGCAGGAGCCCAAGGTCCTGCGCGAGCGGTTCGTGCGCTGCGCTGCCCAGCTCATCGCGATGGGCATCGACCCCGCGCGCTCGGCGGTCTTCCTGCAGTCCCACGTGCCCGAGCACGCCCAGCTGGCCTGGGTGATGGAGTGCATCACCAGCACGGGCGAGGCGCAGCCGGATGACGCAGTTCAAGGACAAGACCGCCAAGGAGGGCGAGGGCTCCGGCTCCGTCGGGCTGTTCGCCTACCCGATGCTGCAGGCCGCCGACATCCTGCTGTACCGGCCGAAGTACGTGCCCGTCGGTGAGGACCAGCGCCAGCACCTCGAGCTGACGCGCGACCTCGCGCAGCGGTTCAACCACCGCTACAAGAAGACCTTCCCGCTGCCCGAGCCCTACATCCTCAAGGCCACCGGCCGCATCCTCGACCTGCAGAACCCCGCCATCAAGATGTCGAAGACCAACTCCGGACCCAGCGGCATCATCGAGCTGCTCGACGACCCCAAGGTGTCGGCCAAGAAGATCCGCTCGGCCGTCACGGACTCCGAGACCGAGGTGCGCTACGACGAGCAGGCCAAGCCCGGCATCTCCAACCTGCTCACGATCTACTCCGAGCTGACCGGGCGCTCCATCGAGGAGCTCGAGAAGTCCTACGCCGGCCAGGGGTACGGCGCCCTCAAGGGTGACCTCGCCGACGTGGTGGTCGAGTTCGTGACGCCGTTCCGCGAGCGCACCCTGCAGCTGCTCGACGACCGTGCCGAGCTGGACGCCGTGCTGCGTAGCGGCGCGGAGCGCGCCCGCGAGGTCGCCGCTCCCACGCTGGCCGATGTCTACGACCGGATCGGACTGGTTCGACCCGCGCCGGGCACGGCCTAGGCTGCCACTCGTGCCCACGATCGGAGTCTCCGTCGCGGTACCCGAACCGTGGGGGAGCGAGCTCCAGAGCTACCGGGTCGGCGTCGGCGACGAGTCGGGTCGCCGGATCCCCAGCCACATCACGCTGCTGCCGCCGTACGAGGTGGGCGACGACGAGGTCGACCCGGTGATCGCGCACCTCGAGGATGCCGCCCAGCGCACCCATCCGTTCCGCGTCCACCTGCGCGGCACCGGCACCTTCCGGCCGGTCTCGCCGGTCGTCTTCGTCAACGTGGTCGAGGGGATCAGCCACTGCGAGCAGCTGGCCGCCGACGTGCGCAGCGGGCCGCTCGTGATCGACGCAGCCTTCCCGTACCACCCGCACGTGACCGTCGCCCACGACATGCCGGAGGGGACCCTCGAGAAGGCCTTCGTGGAGCTGGAGCGCTACGACGCGTCCTTCGACGTGACGTCGATGTGGCTCTACGTGCACGACCGCGACCTCGGTTGGCAGCCCGCGCGGTCCTTCCCGCTCGGACCCTGAACCCGGGCCGCCGACCCCCCGAGAGGGGCCGGCCGACCGTGTGGGTGCTGGTTGTGCGGGTACGAGGGACGTCGCTACTGGCTCGGCGTGAACATCCGGACCTTGTAGCTGTAGCTGAACGAGCGGGTGCCGCCGGTCCTGATGCCGCGGACGACGACGGTGAAGGTGCCGCTCCTGGCCTGGCTGGCCGGGACGCGGAAGACCAGCGTCGGCTGGGCGTAGCCGTTCTCGACGTGGTACTTCGCGGCGGAGACGCGCTGGCCGTTGCGGTAGACCGCGACGCTGGCCTTGGCGAAGCTCACCCGGCTGTTGCCGGCCGAGAGCGACCAGCGGCCACTGGGCTCGAGCGCGTCCGGGAAGTAGCCGGCGGTGGGCCAGGACACGAAGGCCGGGTTGGGCCGCGCCGAGGAGCGGGGACCGATCACCGTCAGCGAGTTGGCCACGTTGGTCGAGCCGGAGCCCATCTGCGTGGCGAACGGGTTCATCAGCCAGCGCCGGTGCCCGACAGCGCCGTTGCCGCTGCCCGGGTCCTGCATGTACAGGCCGACCACGCCGGCAGAGGTGATCTTCGGGTAGGCCAGCGCCAGGTTCGACCGGCCGGCGTTCGCGGCGCCGACGCTGGAGTAGCAGCGCCACGACGACGACGGTGAGTGGCTCAGCTGGCGGTTCGCCGACATCATCAGTGCGGTCTTCTGGCTGCGCGCGTTCAGGCTGGTGTTGAAGCCCACCGGAGCCAGGCCGCCCAGCGAGCGGACGTAGTTGATCGCGTTGCGGGTGGCGTTGAGCGAGGCTCCCGTCACCGAGCCGGCGACGCAGCGGCTCTCGTCGCCGGTGTAGCCGGTCGGCACCTTGAGGCCGGTGGCGTACAGGCGCCAGTAGGCGGCGTTGACGGCGGAGCGGCTGCTGGCGTTGACCGACCCGGACCAGCGCGACGTCGTACCCGCGTAGATCGAGCCGCCGGTGGCCCGCTTCTTGTGGTGGCGCCTCTTGTGCTTGTGGTGCTTCTTCTTGTGGTGGTGCTTGCGCTTGCCGAGGACGTGCACGCTCGGGTGCTGCGCAGCGGCGCCGGGGGTGGCCTCACGGGTGACGGACGCCGCGACGGCGCCATGGGTCGTGGTGGCCGCCAGGGCCCCACCACCGATCAGGAAAAGCAGCGCGGTCCCCCCGGCCAGCGCTCGCGACAACCTCGAACCCTCCATAACTAAGGAGGATATGGTCTAGTTGTCCGGTTTGTACTTCTTTTACTAAAAGGTGCTTTCGTGGTAAAAGGACGATTTCCGAGACGATTAGTGTCCCTTGCGTACGGCGGTCCGCAGATCGTGGTTGAGCTGGGAGATCACGTCGAGCGGGATCTCCTTGGGGCAGGCAGCCGTGCACTCGCCGATGTTGGTGCAGCCGCCGAAGCCCTCGGCGTCGTGCTGCGCGACCATGTCGACGACGCGGGTCCAGCGCTCGGCCTGTCCCTGCGGCAGCTCGGCGAGGTGGGTGATCTTCGCGCCGAGGAACAGTGAGGCCGAGCCGTTCGGACAGGCCGCGACGCAGGCGCCGCAGCCGATGCAGGTCGCCATGTCGAAGGCGCGGTCGGCGTTCTCCTTCGCGACCGGGGTGGCGTGGGCGTCGGGCGCCGCACCGGTGTTGACCGAGATGTAGCCGCCCTGCTGGATGATCCGGTCGAAGGCGCGGCGGTCGACGCAGAGGTCCTTCAGCACCGGGAACGGGTCGGCACGCCACGGCTCGATCGTGATCGTCTCGCCGTCGGTGAACGAGCGCATGTGCAGCTGGCAGGTGGTGGTCACCTCGGGGCCGTGGGCCTCGCCGTTGATCATCAGCCCGCACATGCCGCAGATGCCCTCGCGACAGTCGCTGTCGAAGGCGACCGGCTCCTCGTCGTCGCGCGATGAGCTTCTCGTTGAGCACGTCGAGCATCTCGAGGAAGGACATGTCCTCGGAGACGTCCTCGAGCTGGTAGGTGTGGAGGTCGCCCTCGGTCTCGGCGTCGGGCTGGCGCCAGATCTTCAGGGTCGAGCTGTCATCACTTGTAGCTCCGCTGCTTCATCTCGACGAACTCGTAGGTGAGCTCCTCCTTGTGCAGGATCGGCGTCAACATGTCGTGCCCGTCCTCGCCGGCCCACTCCCAGGCGGCCACGTAGGCGTACTGGTCGTCGTGGCGCAGCGCCTCGCCCTCGTCGGTCTGGGACTCGGCGCGGAAGTGACCGCCGCACGACTCGCGCCGGTTGAGCGCGTCGATGCACATCAGCTCGCCGAGCTCGAAGAAGTCGGCGACGCGGCCGGCCCTCTCCAGCGACTGGTTGAGGCCCTCCGCGGTGCCGAGCACCTTCACGTTGCGCCAGAAGTCGTCGCGCAGGCTGCGGATCAGGTCGATCGCCTTCTTCAGGCCGTCCTCGGTGCGCTCCATGCCGCAGTACTCCCACATGATGTTGCCGAGCTCGCGGTGGTAGGAGTCGACGCTGCGGGTGCCGTTGTTGTTCATGAAGTGGTCGATGCGCGCGCGGACCGCCTCCTGCGCCTCGACGACCTCGGGGTTGTCCTCGGGGATCTTCTCGAACGGGCCGTCGGCGAGGTAGTCGCGGATGGTGTTGGAGAGCACGAAGTAGCCGTCGGCCAGGCCCTGCATCAGCGCCGAGGCGCCGAGCCGGTTGGCGCCGTGGTCGGAGAAGTTGGCCTCCCCGGTGACGAACAGCCCCGGGATCGTCGCCTGCAGGTCGTAGTCGACCCACAGCCCGCCCATCACGTAGTGCACCGCCGGGTAGATGCGCATCGGCACCTCGTACGGATCCTCGCCGGTGATCCGCTGGTACATGTCGAAGAGGTTGCCGTACTTGCTCTCGATGGTCTTGCGCCCCAGCCGCTCGATGGCGTCGGTGAAGTCGAGGTAGACGCCGCGGCGCACGCCCTCGACCTCGTGGCCGACGCCGCGGCCCTCGTCGCACATGTTCTTGGCCTGCCGGGACGCGATGTCGCGGGGCACCAGGTTGCCGAACGCCGGGTAGATCCGCTCGAGGTAGTAGTCGCGGTCGTCCTCGCCGATCTCGCGGGGGTCCTTGTCGGCGTCCTTGGCGTCCTTGGGCACCCAGATGCGGCCGTCGTTGCGCAGCGACTCGCTCATCAGGGTCAGCTTCGACTGGTGGGCGCCCGAGACCGGGATGCAGGTGGGGTGGATCTGGGTGTAGCAGGGGTTGGCCATGAAGGCGCCCTTGCGGTGGGCCCGCCAGGTCGCGGTGACGTTGCAGCCCATGGCGTTGGTGGAGAGGAAGAAGACGTTGCCGTAGCCGCCGCTGGCCAGCACCACGACGTCGGCGAAGTAGGTCTCGATCTCGCCGGTGACCATGTCGCGCACGATGATCCCGCGGGCCCGGTCGTCGACCACGATCAGCTCGACCATCTCGTGGCGGGTGTAGCACTTCACCGTGCCGGCGGCGACCTGGCGCTCGAGGGCCTGGTAGGCCCCGATCAGCAGCTGCTGGCCGGTCTGGCCGCGGGCGTAGAACGTGCGCGAGACCTGGACGCCGCCGAAGGAGCGGTTGTCCAGCAGGCCGCCGTACTCCCGCGCGAAGGGGACGCCCTGCGCGACGCACTGGTCGATGATGTTCGTGCTCACCTGGGCGAGGCGGTAGACGTTCGACTCCCGCGAGCGGTAGTCGCCGCCCTTGATGGTGTCGTAGAAGAGCCGGTAGACCGAGTCGCCGTCGCCCTTGTAGTTCTTGGCGGCGTTGATGCCGCCCTGGGCCGCGATCGAGTGGGCGCGCCGGGGGGAGTCCTGGTAGCAGAAGGACTTCACGACGTACCCCGCCTCGCCCAGCGTGGCGGCGGCCGAGGCGCCCGCGAGGCCGGTGCCGACGACGATCACCGACAGCCGGCGACGGTTGGCCGGGTTGGCGATCCGGGCCTCGAACTGGCGGGTGTTCCACTTCTCCTCGAGCGGGCCGCCCGGCGCCTTGGTGTCCCGGATCGGGTCGCCCTGCGTGTAGTAGCCGGCGGCGTCGTCGTACTCCTCCTCGGCAAGACCCCGGGTGTGCGAGGAGTCGGCGACGTTGGTCGTGTCCGGCATGTCGGGGCCGGAGGAGAACTGGTTCGTCATGAGATGACTCCGGCGAGGACGAAGATCGGCACGAGCGAGAAGCCGCTCCGGCGATGATCACGGCCAGCACGAACGCGACCTGCTTGTAAGCGGTGCGCGACCGCTGGCTGTTGGTGAGGCCCAGCGTCTGCATCGAGCTCCAGATCCCGTGGTGGAGGTGGGCGCCCAGCATCGCCATCGCCACGAGGTAGATGACGGTGAGCCACCACGTCGAGAACGAGTCGACGAGCAGGTCGTAGGGGTCGCTGGTGGAGCCCCCGGTGACGTTGACCTTGCCGATCGAGAAGTTGAGCAGGTGCCAGACGATGAACAGCAGCAGCGTCACGCCGCCCCAGCGCATCAGGTGGGAGGCGTACGTCGAGTGCTTGTTCTTCTTCACGACGTACTTGTGCGTGCGCGCCCGCTTGGCCCGCGACCAGAGGACCACCGCGCAGTAGACGTGGACGAGGAGGGCGACGACGAGCACCACGCGCATGACCCAGAGGAAGCCGGAGTAGGGGAGCAGCGGCTCGCCCAGGGTCCGCAGGTGCTCCGCGTACTCGTTGTAGGCGTCGTGCCCTCCGAAGGCCTTGAGGTTGCCGTACATGTGCGCCAGCACGAAGCCCACGAAGAGCGAGCCCGCTGGCGGCCATCAGGAGCTTCAGGAAGATCGTCGACCGGGTGCCCCGCGCGTCCTTGACCAGGGTGGGGGAGTAGCTGGGTGCCGCCTTGGCGCTCTGCTCTGCCTGACCCCGGGATCGGCGGCGGGTTGCGGTTGCCACAGTCCGCACGCTATCGCCCCGACACGCCGCAGTTCCCCGGAGGGAGTGTGAGATATTCCCCATCAACCGCGCTGCCCTCGGAAAGGTTGCCCATGCCCCACACGGACGCCCCGGCATCATCTACTGGGCCGTCAGTGCTACCCAGCGGTGTCCGGGGCCCCACTCGGGCCGGCGTCGAGGGGAACACGCTCCGGTCGGACCGCTGGTGGCTCTACCCGCTGACCACGTTCGTGGTCTTCATGTCCTTCATCGTCTACGCGACGGTGCGCGCCTTCCAGGGGTCCCACTACTACTCGGCGCCGTACCTCTCGCCGTTCTACTCGCCCTGCCTGGGTGACTGCGTCGAGGGCTCCTCCGACTTCGGCCAGCCGTTCGAATGGTGGCCGCTCTCGGCCGCGCTGATCATCCTGATCTTCCCGCTCGGCTTCCGGCTGACCTGCTACTACTACCGCAAGGCCTACTACCGGTCGTTCTGGCTGAGCCCGCCCGCCTGCGCGGTGGCGGAGCCGCACGTGACCTACAGCGGCGAGACCCGGCTGCCGCTGATCCTCAACAACATCCACCGCTACTTCTGGTACGCCGCCGTGGTGGTCGCGCTGATCCTCAGCTACGACACGGTGCTCACCTTCCGTGACCCCGACGGCGACTGGGGCCACATGGGGCTGGGCACCCTGGTGTTCCTGGTCAACATCGTCTTCATCTGGCTCTACACGCTGTCGTGCCACTCGTGCCGCCACGTCATGGGCGGCCGGCTGCGCCACTTCAGCAAGCACCCGATGCGCTACCGGGCGTGGACGTTCGTGTCCCGGCTCAACGGCCGCCACGCCCTCTACGCCTGGGTCTCGCTGTTCTCCGTGGCGCTCACGGATCTCTACGTGGTGCTGCTGGCCGCGAACGTCTTCGACGACCCGAGGTTCTTCTAGATGAACGACCGTCACCCGATGACCGGCAACCTGATGTCGGACGACACCACAGAGGCGCCGGAGCGGTTCCACGGCTTCGAGGGGCACCAGTACGACGTCGTGGTGATCGGCGCCGGCGGCGCCGGCCTGCGCGCGGCCATCGCGGCCCACGAGGCCGGTGCGCGCACCGCCATCGTGTGCAAGTCGCTGCTCGGCAAGGCCCACACGGTGATGGCCGAGGGCGGCATCGCTGCGGCGATGGGCAACCGCTGGCCGGAGGACAACTGGGAGGTCCACTTCCGCGACACCATGCGCGGCGGCAAGATGCTCAACAACTGGCGGATGGCCCAGCTGCACGCCCAGGAGGCGCCCGAGCGGGTGCAGGAGCTCGAGGACTGGGGCGCGCTGTTCGACCGCACCGAGGACGGCCTGATCTCCCAGCGAGACTTCGGCGGCCACCGCTACGCCCGCCTCGCCCACGTCGGCGACCGCACCGGCCTGGAGATGATCCGCACGCTGCAGCAGCGCGCCGTGGCGCTCGGCATCGACGTGTTCATGGAGTGCACCGTCACCGAGCTCCTCAAGGACGGCGACCGCATCGCGGGAGCGTTCGCCTACTGGCGCGAGAGCGGCCGCTTCGTGGTCTTCGAGGCGCCATCGGTGGTGCTGGCGACCGGCGGCATCGGCAAGTCGTTCAAGGTGACCTCCAACTCGTGGGAGTACACCGGCGACGGCCACGCGCTCGCGCTGCGGGCCGGCGCGTCGCTGATCAACATGGAGTTCGTGCAGTTCCACCCCACGGGGATGGTCTGGCCGCCCTCGGTGAAGGGGCTGCTGGTCACGGAGTCGGTCCGCGGCGACGGCGGGATCCTGCGCAACTCCGAGGGCAAGCGGTTCATGTTCGACTACATCCCGGAGTTCTTCAAGGGCGAGACGGCCGACAGCGAGGAGGAGGCCGACCGCTGGTACGACGACAAGAAGAACAACCGCCGGCCACCGGAGCTGCTGCCGCGTGACGAGGTGGCGCGGGCCATCAACTCCGAGATCAAGGCCGACCGCGGGTCACCGCACGGCGGCGTCTTCCTCGACATCGCCTCGCGTCGCGACGCCGACTACATCCGCAAGCGGCTGCCCTCGATGTACCACCAGTTCAAGGAGCTCGCCGACGTCGACATCACGACGGAGCCGATGGAGATCGGTCCGACCTGCCACTACGTGATGGGCGGGGTGGAGGTCGACCCCGACACCGAGCAGAGCAGCGTCACCGGCCTCTACGCGGTCGGCGAGTGCTCCGGCGGCATGCACGGCTCCAACCGGCTCGGCGGCAACTCGCTGTCGGACCTGCTCGTCTTCGGTCGGCGCGCCGGCGAGGCCGCGGCGTCGTACGCCCACGGGCTGGCGCCGGCAGCCGAGCACGCCACCGGACGGACGTCGAGGTGGGGCTCCGGCACGGGTCCAAGCAGGCGCCCGCGCAGCGGCCGCTGGTCGACTCCGAGGCCGTGCTGCGGGCCCAGGACCCGGCTCTCGCCGCCTTCGAGCGCGAGGCCGGCGACCTCGGTGAGGGTGGCCGCGAGAACCCGTACACGATCCAGCAGGACCTCCAGCACCACGATGAACGACCTGGTCGGCATCATCCGGACCCGTGAGGAGCTCGAGAAGTCGCTCGCGGAGATCGAGACGCTCAAGGAGCGCGCGGAGCACGCTCGTGGTCGAGGGGCACCGCCAGTACAACCCCGGCTGGCACCTGGCCATCGACCTGCGCAACATGCTGCTGGTCTCGGAGTGCATCGCGAAGGCGGCGCTGACCCGGGAGGAGTCCCGCGGCGGCCACACCCGCGACGACTTCCCGATGACCGACGACAGCTGGGGAGCCAAGAACCTCGTGCTGCGGCTCAACGCCGCCGGCACCGGGGTCGACCTGAGCGAGCAGCCGTTGCCGGTGATGCCCGACGACCTGAAGAAGTTCTTCGAGGAGAAGTGACGACGTGTCCTACCCGCTGAAGATGCGCATCTGGCGCGGCAACGACGTCCAGCGGCGAGCTGAAGGACTTCACCGTCGAGGTGGAGACCGGCGAGGTGGTGCTCGACGCGCTCCACCGCGTGCAGGCCACCCAGGCCGGCGACCTGGCGCATCCGGTGGAACTGCAAGGCGGGCAAGTGCGGCTCGTGCAGCGCGGAGATCAACGGCCGCCCCCGGCTGCTGTGCATGACCCGCCTCTCGGACTTCGACGAGACCGAGACGATCACGGTGACCCCGATGCGCGCGTTCCCGGTGATCCGCGACCTGGTCACCGACGTCTCCTACAACTACGAGAAGGCCAAGCGAGCTGCCCGTCGTTCGCGCCGCCCCCGCGCGACGCCGACGGCAAGCGGCGGATGGCGCAGATCGACGTGGAGCGCGGCCAGGAGTTCCGCAAGTGCATCGAGTGCTTCCTGTGCCAGGACACCTGTCACGTCGTGCGCGACCACGAGGAGAACAAGCCGGCCTTCGCCGGGCCGCGGTTCTTCCTGCGCTACGCCGAGCTCGACATGCACCCGCTCGACACCCACGACCGGCGTCAGCTGGCCCAGGAGGCCGCCGGCATCGGCATGTGCAACATCACCAAGTGCTGCACCGAGGTGTGCCCCGAGGGCATCCACATCACCGACAACGCGATCATCCCGATGAAGGAGCGCGTGGTGGACCGCAAGTACGACCCGCTGGTGTGGCTCGGCAGCAAGATCGGCCTTCGCAACAAGGACAACGACGGCCGCTCGGAGATCTGAGCCCTGCTCCCTGCTCGCTCAGGCGGGAACTCTGTCCTCGGGCACGAAGAGGACGTCGCTCGTGGCGGTCAGTCCGCGGACGTTCAGCGGCAATCCGTCCAGGGTGAGCGCGTGGTAGCCGAGGAGGGTGAGGCGGTCGAAGGCCTCGAGCTCCTGCTGCCAGTTGGGATGCTCCGAGCCCCAGCCGATCTCGCAGAGGATCACTGGCCGGGTCGGCATCCTCTCCAGCGCCGGTAGCAGCCCTCGGAGCACGAGGTACTCCGCACCTTCGACGTCGATCTTGATGACCGTCGGTACTGCGGTCAGGCCGATTCCGTCGAAGCGACGCACGGTGATGGTGTGGGTCGCCATCCCGACGTCCGACCCCTTGGACCCGATCATGGTGTTCCAGCCGTAGTTCCCGGTGATGCCGAGGTGGAGCTGGACTCGGCCGTCGGTGTCACTGAGTCCGAACTGGTGCACCGTGACACCGAACTCCACGTCGGCCAGCGTGCGCAGACAGAACTTCGCCAGGTGCGGGACGGGTTCGAAGAGGTGGGCATCGCCCCGGAAGCCGGTGCGCTCGGCGACCACTTTGGTGAAGTAGCCGATGTTGGCCCCGACATCGAGAAGCACCCCGCCCCGATCCAGGTACGGCGCGATCGCGTCAGCCAGGTGCTCGTAGCTGCTGTGCCTCTCCTCGAAGAACCTGGTGGCCGTAGGAAAGCTCACGTTGGCCGCTGTCGGGAAAGGGGTGGGCCCGAGGCCAGGCTTGACGGCCCTCGCGTCAGCAGGCGGGGAGCTCCCCGGATCAAGTGCGCGAGCGCCCCATGAGCGCGTGCGTCGGAACAGCTCGCCGACGCCTCCGTGCCTGAGGGTGGACCAAGCCGTAGCAGCCTTTCCCATGTGCCTCAGATCCCTCTGATCGCTGGCACTCATCTTGCCCCTTGCCTCGACGAGGAGCCACCGAAGGCACGCTGCGTCAGCTGGGCCCGCTCACTTGACCCGGACCGTCGTACGACCTGCGGCGGTGAAGTCCCAGAGCCGCTTGGCCATGGCCGAGGACAACCGGATGCAGCCGTGCGAGCGGGCGAGGTTGGTGCCCAGCAGGCTGTCGGAGTGGATCTGCCGGCCGCTCGACATCGAGCGAGGGATGCGGTGGAACCCGATCCCGCACGGCGCGAACCGCACGAAGCGGTCCAGCCACAGCGAGCCGCTCCGGTTCTTGACCACGCGCGCGGCGCGGCCGCAGTAGGAGCCGGTGCTGAAGGTTCCCTTGCGCAGCACGCCGGGGTTGTCGACGATGCCGCCCTGGGCGACGACCTGACCCTTGGCGTCGACCAGCCAGATCCAGTTCTGCGCCTGGCTGAGCACGATCCGGCGGCCCGCTCCGGAGCTCGGTGGCAGCGGCCGGACGTCGCATCGCTGGGCGGTGGTCGCCCACAGCCGCTTGCGCGTGGGTACGTCGAAACGACCGCTCTGGCGCAGCCCGTGCCGCGACTGGAACCGGAGCACGGCCGAACGCGTCCACGTGCCCACATGACCGTCGGCCGGACCGGCGTTGCAGTGCAGGTCGTTGAGACGTCGCTGCGCAGCCGCGACAGCAGGCGTGGCCGATGCCGGAGCGGCGATGAGCATCGGCGCGAGCAGCGCCATCGCGCCGAGCACGCCGGCGGGCAGCAGGCCGCGCACGCGGACCATCCGGCACCTCCTGAGGACCCTCCTGAAGACAGGGGCACGCTAGTCGTCCGCGGTCCGCGCGGACAGACCAGCCGTCGGATGGTCTAGGACTAGCGCGTCGCCGAGACGGCGGGAGAGCGCCGGACGGCCGCCGGGTAGTGCACGTCGAGCAGCTCGGCCACGGCGTCGTCCCAGGTGCGGTCGCTCACCGACTTCCGGGCTCGGCCGGCGAGCGTGAACCGGAGGTCGGGGCTGGCGGCCAGCCGTGCGACGGCTCGCGCGAACGCCTTGCCGCCGCGGTCGGTGCCCACCAGGAGGCCGTTGCGCTCGTGCCGCACGACGTCGGAGGCGGTGCCAGCCTCGTAGGCGACGACGGGCACGCCGCTGGCCAGGGCCTCGTGCACCGAGGGTGCGTACGGCTCCTTCTTGCGGGGCTGGAGCAGCAGGTCGAAGGTGGCCAGGCAGCGGGCGCGCTCGACGCCGGTGGCGGCCGGGATCACCTTGGCTCCGTGGGCGCGCAGCGTGTCCACGCCGGGGCCGTCGCCCACGGCCACGAGCCGTACCCCGGGGAGGTCGGCCACGGTGGCCAGCCGGTTGACGACCTTGCGTCGGTCCAGCGGTCCGACGTACCCGGCGATGACCATGCCGCCGTCGGGAGCGTGCACGCGGGCCCAGCGGTCGTGCAGCGCCTGGTCGCGAAGGTCGGGGTGGTGATCGGCGAGGTCGACGCCGGGTCGCCAGGCGCGGGGATCGAGCACGAGCACGGGTATGCCGAGCCGCTCGGCCGCCTCGGCGGCCTTGATGCCGAGCCGGTGCGGGTCGACGAGGTGGCAGACGTCGGGGCGGGCGAGCGTCATCGCCTCGCGGATCGCGGAGACCGGAGTCATCCGGCTCGCCCAGAACACCCGGGCTCCGCTGAAGCTGGCCTGGCCGCGCCCACCTGCGAAGACGCAGACGTCGTGCTCGACAGCGGTCAGCCGCGCGACCACCTCACGAGTGAGGTGCGCTGCCGGCGTGCTGCTCGGCCCGAACTCCTCGGTCACCAGTGCTATCCGCATGCCACCAGAGTCGCCCCATCCGGTGGCCCGACGGTGGATTGACGGCAACGGCGCGGTGAACGCGTCGGAGGCCATCGGGCTAGACGGGAGACACCGGCCAGATGTGGCCGCAGGGCGGCAAACCTAGGCTTCTCTTGTGAGGGCCCGATGGGCGATGTCGGCCGGAGCCGCTTTGCTACTCGCTGCGTGCGGTGGGACCGGCTCACGGTCTGGCACCCCCGCGTCGTCCGCGTCGCCCTCGACCAGTGCGACCGCGAGCTCGAAGTCCGCCTCGATCGTCGGTTTGTGGGAGCAGGTCCACACCTGCAATCAGCTGGTACGAGGTTTGCGGAATGAAGGACTCGCCCCGCTCGCTCCTGGCGTGGTCGGCGACTTCTTCCCGGGCCAGACCGCCGCCCAGCTGGCCAGGAACACGACCGCATGCCGGGGCGCAACGCCGCAGCGGCATGCTCATTTTTTCACCGCGGAGGGCGCGTTCGGTTCTGTCGATCAGGCCGATCATCAGGTCGACGATGGGCACTACACCGCCACGTCGGACCTGATCCGCATCGGCGACAGCACCTTCCGCTTCCGGGTCGTGGACGGCCGGACGCTCGATCCTGACGCCGGTCATCACCGCTGAGGCGCGTCGAAAGGCCCTCGCCGCACCTCGCAAGTTCTCGGCGGCCGGCTGGCAAGCGGCGGTGAGCTACGACGGGCTGCCGTTTCGGCGGGTCCCGTGCGAGGCCTGGTGCTAGCGGTCGGGCACCGCCGAAAATAGTCAGTAACTCGTCCACCATGTGGGCAAACGCGCAGGTCAGACGGCAGAACTGTCGGTGGTCGCTGGTTGGCTAAGTCTATGGAACAGCCGCCCACCCTCACCTCGACGGAGGTGATCGACCGCCTCAAGGCAGCCCGTGCGGTCGAGCGGGCCGCGGCGCTCGAGCAGCTGGAGCTGGCCATCGAGTGGGCGCGACTGCATCCCTGCGCGGAGGGTGAGCGGCCGGCGTACTGGGGTGAGCTGGACCTGCACGGCGAGGCCACCGTCCTGCTGGCCGGCGAGGGGGCGCCGACGGTGGGGGAGTTCGCCCCGGTGGAGCTGGCGGCCGCGCTCGGGATCAGCTTCGAGGCCGGACAGCAGCTCCTGGCCGACGCGATCGAGCTGCACCACCGCCTGCCGCGCCTGATGGAGCACGTCCGCTCCGGCGTCGTACCCGCCTGGGTGGCGCGCCGGATCGCGGCCCTGACCACCGACCTCGGCTGGGACGCCGTGGTGTTCGCCGACAAGCTGCTCTCGGCCACCCCCGAGCGGATGAACCAGGTCCACGCCGAGCGGCTCGTCCACGAGGCCCGGCTGTTCTTCGACCCTGACCGGGCGGTTGCTGCGGAGGAAGCGGCCCAGGAGAAGCGAGGCGTGTGGGTGCACCACGATCCCGCGCGCCCAACCACGTCAGACGTGTCGATGACGCTCGATGCCGACGACGCCGAGCTGCTCGACCAGACCGTCGGCCGGATCGCTGCCGACCTGCGCGAGCTGGGCGACACCGACGACCGCGACGTACGGCGGGCGAAGGCGGTTGGGATCCTCGCCGACCCCCAGTACGCGCTCGACCTGATGTCGGGCCGCGAAGGAGCCGCTCCCACGACGGGCGCTGGCCACGACTGGGTCGTGCACTTCCGCCCGGAGGACTTCGTCGACGGCACGGGTGTCGCCGACATCGAGAAGCTCGGCACCGATCACCACCGACCTGCTCGCCACCTGGCTCGCCCGTCACGACCTGGCCGACACGGTCCTGCGCGTCCGGCCGGTCCTCGACCTCAACGCCAACTGGTCGGTCGACCCGCACGACCCACCCGAGCGGATGCGCGACCAGGTCATGCTCACCCACTCGACCTGCATGTTCCCCGGCTGCCGTCGCGACTCCCGTGCTTGCGATCTCGACCACATCGAGGCCTACGTACCGATCGACGACGGCGGACCACCGGGCCAGACGAGACCGACAATCTCGCCCCCCTGTGCCGCAGGCACCACCGGGTGAAGACCCACACCGCCTGGACCTACAAGCAGATCGCGGCTGGGGTCTTCACCTGGACCAGCCCCAGCGGCCACCAGCACGACGTCCGCTCCACGCCGCGTGCCGTCAGTCCGCGAAGGGCAGTGCAAGGCCCAGCTGCGCAAGCCGGGTGCTGATCAACCTCTTCACCAGGGTCGCCGGGAGAGGCTGGTCGATGGGGAAGTGCAGTGAGCCCTTGGTCTGCTCGTAGTCCGCGAGCTCGGGCTCCAGGGCACTCAGGACCGAGCCGCTGTGCGGGAGGTAGCTGAGGTGACGTTTGAACGCCGCGAACCCGGCGACGGTCTTGCCATGGAGCTTGAACGCCGGCATGCCATAGGAGAGGCACTCCTCGGCACCGGGCAACGCGGCCAGGATGTCCCGGCGAAGCTGCTCCAGGGTCTCTCGCTTCTGCTCGTCGAGATCCGCGAGGTAGGAGTCGATGTCTGCCGCTGTCACGTCTCGGCCCGCCAGCGCTCTTCGGTGAACAGCACGGGCTCGAACTGGGCCTCTGCTCGTGCCACCAGGTCGGTGGGTGGGTTGGGGCCGCTGATCCAGGGCTCGGGGTCTTCGGCGACAGCGAGGACGCGTCCGTTGCCCAGGGATTCGCGGCTGAACCCGGTGAGATCTGGCTTCTTCCGCAGATGTTCCGGATTCAGGACCTGCATCACGTGAGGTGCGATCACGTACTGGTCCGTGTAGGGGCTCCCGTGGAAGCGTTGCTCGCTGAATGTCGGCTCACGGTTCAGGTTCCCCTGCCAGATCTGCGCGTCGGGGAGAACGGGGCGGTCCATGCGGACGTAGGCATAGTCGAGCAGGGGCCCAGAGAGCGGAGCCCGCTCTCCAGGTGGCTCAACGTCCTTGCCGCGTCCCAGGTCTCGTCGTAGTACTGGAGGACTCCTTCCGCGTAGAACTCCTGCAGGGCTGCAAAGGCGTTGCGCCGTGGCTTCAGCGTGAAGTGCCGCAACCTGAGCAGGTCGGCGAAGACGGCTTTCAGCTGCTCGGCGCCTTGTCCCGGAGGGCAGATGAACTCGGTGAGACCGCGCGAGAGGGTCACGGTCTCGCCAGGCATTCGGAGCCAGGCCTCGAGGTCAGCGGCCACATCGGAGACGACCTCGGGCTGCAGCTCGCGAAAGAAGCGGCCGTTCGGTGCTTCAACTCCTGGGGCCGTGAAGAACAGGAACGCGGTCGGGGTGATAGGGGCTTCCTCGCACCATTCCTCGATGGTGTGTTGCGGGATCCTGTTGAGCTCCTTCACCGGGACGACGCGGACGGGCTGCTCGTCGAGCGCCGCGACGAAGTCGTTGAGCCAAGCGGTGATCTCGTGCTCTGTCATCGGTCCGTCGTTGATCTCGAACGCCACAGACTCCAGTGCCACGTCCGCATCCGTGGTCGTCGTCGGATCGTTGGGGAATCGTGGCTCGGCCAGCTGGAAAGCACTGTTCATCGCCGTCTGCACAGCAAGCCTCAGCTGGCTCAGGTCCAGGCCTCGTTTCGTCGGGACAACGGAGACCGGGAGCGAGTAGTAGTCACGAGCGCGGAGACTCTCGAGGAGGCCATCGAGGTCGAGCTCCATCGCTGTCTCCCGGCAGGTACCCGTGGAGGCAGACGTCGTGGCGCCGGACGCCGCCCGGGGCTGCCTCGTCGCGGAGGGGGAGGAAGCGGCCGCGCACGCCTTCCTTCTCGAAGCCGGCGGCGAGTGCGGTGCGGCACGACGCGACGTTCTCGACGCTGTGGTCGAGCTGGACGCGAGGAAGCGTCGGCCCGTCGCGGTCGAGGGTCAGCCAGCGGGTGATCAGCCGGACGGCGCTGGTCGCGACACCACGGCCGCGGGAGTCGGCGTGCACGCCGTACCCGATGTCGGCGACCTGCAGGGGCGGCGCGTCCAGGCGCCAGCCGACGGTCCCGAGGAACCGGTCGTCGTCGCCGGGGACGGCCACGACGAGCGTGCGCCGGCTCACGCGCCTGCCACGCCTCCCGGGCGCTCTGGATGCGCTGGTCGAGCTCCTCGACGATTGCCGGGACGGTGACGAAGGCCGGCAGCCCGTAGCGGAGCTCGTCGGGGTCCCGGAACAGCTCGAACCACCGACGCCGGTCGGCTTCCGTGGGAGGACGCAGCACGATCCCGTGGCCGCTGATCAGATCCGTCACTCCGCGAGCGTAAGAGGTTTTTCACACTCGCTGGTCGCGCCTCCTGCCTCGCTCCCTATCCTTCGCGCATGGAGTCCTCCGGCCATCTCGCCCTGTCCGAGGGCGAGGACCACACCGTCGAGGAGTGGGAAGCCGCCGCCGCCGCGGTGCTGCGCAAGGCGGGCCGCCTGGCCGAGGACGACGCCGACGACGCGGTCTGGGACAAGCTCGCGCGGCGGACCCTGGACGGGATCGCCGTCTCCCCACTCGGTACGCCGAAGCTCGTGGCGGACCTGCCCGAGCCGGTGCGCCCGCCTGCGCGCGGCGAGGGCTGGGACGTCCGCGCGGCCGTCTCCGATCCCGACCCGAAGCGGCGCGCACGACGCCGCGATGACCGACCTCGAGAACGGCGTGACGTCGCTGCTCGTGCAGGTCGGCGACGGGGGAGTCGCGGTCGACGACCTGGGCGCCGTGCTCGAGGGCGTGCTGCTCGACGTCGCGCCCGTCGTGCTCGAGGCGCCCTCGGACCCCGCTCGGCGCGGCCCGCGCGTTCGCCGAGCTCGCCCGCGGTACGACGCTCGCTCCCGGCACGAACCTCGGGGTGGACCCGGTCGGGTGCGTTGGTGCGGGAGAGTCGGTTTCGACAAGCTCGACCAGCGGTGGCTCAGACCTCGTCAAGGACGCGGCCACGCTCGCCGCGGAACTCGGGTGTCGCGCGCTGGTGGTCGACGGGACGGCGGTGCACGACCTCGGCGCCTCCGACGTGCAGGAGCTCGGCTACGCGCTGGCCGTCGGGGCCCACTACCTCCGCGAGCTGGCGGCCGCCGGCGTCGACGTCGACGAGGCCAATGCCCTGATCGAGTTCCGGCTGGGCGCCACCGACGAGCAGTTCACGACCATCGCCAAGCTCCGCGCCGTACGGCGTCTCTGGGCGCGGATGCTCGAGCTCAGCGGTGCTGCGCCCGACAAGCGGCAGATGGTGCTCCACGCCATCACGTCGCGCCCGATGATGACCAAGTACGACCCGTGGGTGAACATGCTGCGCACCTGCGTGGCCGCGTTCGCCGCGGGGGTGGGCGGTGCCGACGCGGTGACGGTGCTGCCGTTCGACGCCCGCCTGGGGCTGCCCGACGCGTTCGCGCCGCCGGATCGCGCGCAACACCTCCACGCTCCTGGTCGAGGAGTCCCACGTGGCCGAGGTCGCCGACCCGGCCGGCGGGGCGTTCGCCGTCGAGAAGCTCACCGACGACCTCGCCGTCGCCGGCTGGGAGGAGCTCGGCCGCATCGAGGCGGCCGGCGGGATCCCGTCGGGCTCGACGACCTGCGGCAGCGCATCGACGAGGTCGTCGCCGAGCGCGACCACCAGGTCGCCACGCGCAAGCGCCCGATCACCGGCGCTGACCGAGTTCCCCCACCTCGCACGAGACGCTGCCCGAGCGAGCGCCGTACGCCGACGGTGCCAGCCCGGTCCGGCCGTACGGCGAGCCGTTCGAGGCGCTCCGCGACGAGCCCGTCGAGACGAAGGTCTTCCTCGCCACGATGGGCACCGTCGCCGCGCACACGGCCCGGGCCACCTTCGCCAGCAACCTGTTCGCGGCCGGCGGGGTCGACGTGGTCAACGAGGGTCGCCACGACGACGTCGACGCGGTGCTGTCGCACTACGACGGGCAGCCGGTCGTCTGCCTCGCCGGCCACGACAAGGCCTACGCCGAGTGGGGGAGTGATCTCGTCGCGGCTCTTCGCGAGGCCGGCGCTCGGTGGGTCATCATCGCCGGGGTTTCGACAAGCTCAACCACCGAGGTCTTCAGGAGGTCGACGACAGCTGTGCGATGGGCGTCGACGCCCTCGACTTCCTGCATCGGACGAGGGAGAAGCTGGCGTGAGCATCCCCGAGCAGCTTCGGCGACCAGCCCCTGGCCGGTGCGGTCAACGCACCCGAGGACGTGCAGGGCGAGACGTGGG
This sequence comes from uncultured Actinomycetota bacterium, assembly GCA_963698945.1. Lineage (GTDB taxonomy): Bacteria > Actinomycetota > Actinomycetes > Propionibacteriales > Nocardioidaceae > Marmoricola. The sequence goes on from CAVOST010000013.1 coordinate 74,522, forward strand.
AGTCGCCGGAGGGCATCGGGATCCTGCCGGTCTACGGGCCCGAGCACCTCGAGGGCCTCGACGCGCTCGACACCTACCCCGGCCTGGCGCCGTACCTCCGCGGGCCCTACCCGACGATGTACACCACGCAGCCGTGGACGATCCGCCAGTACGCCGGCTTCTCCACCGCCGAGGAGTCCAACGCCTTCTACCGGCGCAACCTCGCGGCCGGTCAGAAGGGCCTCTCGGTCGCCTTCGACCTCGCCACCCATCGCGGCTACGACTCCGACCACCCGCGGGTGAAGGGCGACGTGGGCATGGCCGGCGTCGCGATCGACTCGATCTACGACACCCGGACGCTCTTCGACGGCATCCCGCTCGACGAGATGTCGGTGTCGATGACGATGAACGGTGCCGTGCTGCCGGTGCTGGCGCTCTACATCGCGGCGGCCGAGGAGCAGGGGGTGAAGCCGGAGCAGCTCACGGGGACGATCCAGAACGACATCCTCAAGGAGTTCATGGTCCGCAACACCTACATCTACCCGCCCCAGCCGAGCATGCGGATCATCAGCGACATCTTCGCCTTCACCTCGCAGCGGATGCCGCGGTTCAACTCGATCTCGATCTCCGGCTACCACATCCAGGAAGCCGGGCGACCGCCGACCTCGAGCTCGCCTACACGCTCGCCGACGGCGTGGAGTACATCCGGGCGGGGCTCGACGCCGGGCTCACCATCGACGAGTTCGCACCGCGGCTGAGCTTCTTCTGGGCCATCGGCATGAACTTCTTCATGGAGGTCGCGAAGATGCGCGCGGCCCGCGCCCTCTGGGCCCGCCTGGTCGGTCAGTTCGAGCCGCAGAACCCCAAGTCGCTCTCGCTGCGCACCCACAGCCAGACCTCCGGCTGGTCACTGACGGCGCAGGACGTCTTCAACAACGTCCAGCGCACCTGCATCGAGGCGATGGCGGCCACTCAGGGCCACACCCAGTCGCTGCACACCAACGCCCTCGACGAGGCGATCGCGCTGCCGACCGACTTCTCGGCCCGCATCGCCCGCAACACCCAGCTGCTCCTGCAGCAGGAGAGCGGTACGACGGGGACGATCGACCCCTGGGGCGGCTCCTACTACGTCGAGCGGCTCACCCACGACCTCGCAGAGCGCGCCTGGGGCCACATCCAGGAGGCCGAGGAGCACGGCGGGATGGCCAAGGCCATCGAGGAGGGCCTGCCCAAGATGCGCATCGAGGAGGCGGCGGCGCGCACCCAGGCCCGCCTCGACAGCGGGGCGCAGAAGCTGGTCGGCGTCAACACCTACCGGCTCGCCGAGGAGGACCCGCTCGACGTCCTCCGGGTCGACAACGCCAGCGTCTACAAGCAGCAGCTGGCCAAGCTGGAGCGGCTGCGCGAGGAGCGCGACCCCGAAGAGCTGCAGCGCACGCTCGACGCCCTGACGAAGTCCGCCGAGGACGGCCACGTGCACGGCTCGATGGACGGCAACCTGCTGGCGCTCGCAGTCGACGCGGCCCGGGCCAAGGCGACCGTGGGCGAGATCTCCGAGGCGCTGGAGAAGGTCTACGGCCGCCACCGCGCGGTCATCCGTACGATCTCGGGCGTGTACAAGCGGGAGTCGGGCAGCAGCGAGGCCATGGCCAAGGTGCTCGCCGCCACCGAGAAGTTCGCCGAGGACGAGGGCCGCCGCCCCCGGATCCTGGTCGCGAAGATGGGCCAGGACGGCCACGACCGCGGCCAGAAGGTGATCGTCACCGCCTTCGCCGACATGGGCTTCGACGTCGACGTGGGGCCACTGTTCTCGACGCCGGAGGAGGTGGCCCAGCAGGCCGTCGACGCCGACGTGCACATCGTCGGGGTCAACTCGCTCGCCGCCGGGCACCTCACCCTGGTGCCGGAGCTGAAGAAGGCGCTGCACGACCACGGTGCCGACGACGTGATGATCGTGGTCGGCGGCGTCATCCCGCCCGACGACGTACCTGCCCTGGAGGAGATGGGCGCCGCCGCCGTGTTCCCTCCCGGCACCGTCATCGCCGACGCCGCGCTGACCCTGCTCGAGAAGCTGTCCGACCAACTGGGTCACTGATGGATGTCGACGCCCTCCTCGCCGGCATCCGCGAGGGCAAGCGGGCCTCGGTCTCGCGGGCGATCACGCTGGTGGAGTCGCAGCGCGCGGATCACCGCGTCGCCGCGCGCGAGCTGCTGAGCGAGCTGACCGAGGACTCGGGGGGCGCCGTCCGGGTGGGCATCTCCGGGACGCCGGGAGTCGGCAAGTCCACGTTCATCGAGACGCTCGGAGCGCACCTGACCGGCAACGGCCAGTCCGTCGGCGTGCTCGCCGTCGACCCCTCGTCGGTGCGGACCGGTGGCTCCGTCCTGGGCGACAAGACCCGGATGGCCGAGCTCTCGGCCAACCCCGACGCCTACATCCGGCCCTCGCCCAGCGCCGGCACGCTCGGCGGCGTCGCCCGGGCCACCACCCAGGCCATGATCGTGCTCGAGGCCGCCGGGTACGACGTCGTGCTCGTCGAGACCGTCGGGGTCGGCCAGTCGGAGGTCACCGTCGCCGGCATGGTCGACAGCTTCCTGTTCCTGACCATGGCCCGCACTGGCGACCAGCTGCAGGGCATCAAGAAGGGCATCCTCGAGATCGCCGACGTCATTGCCGTCAACAAGGCCGACGGCGACCGCGAGGACGAGGCCGAGGTCGGCGGCCAAGGAGCTCTCCGGCGCGCTGCGGCTGGTGCATTCCTCCGGCGAGGGGTGGGTGCCGCCGGTGCTCACCTGCTCGGGCCTCCACGGGAACGGCGTCGACGAGGTGTGGCAGAAGGTGCTCGCCCACCGTGAGTCGCTGGGGGAGCAGGGCCTGGCCGACAAGCGCGCCTCCCAGCAGCTCGACTTCACCTGGGCGCTCGTCCGCGACGAGCTGGACCAGCGCCTGCGCCGCTCACCCGGGGTCAAGGCCATCCGGGACGACGTACGACGGGCGCTGCTGGCCGGCGAGACGACGGCCCCGCTCGCCGCCGACCGCCTGATCGCCGCCTTCGACGGGCGCGAACTCGAGAACCGGGAGGAGTGAGCGCGCGCGGCGGATACCCTTGTCCGTTGTGACCCCTGCCCTTCCCACCCCCGAGCCCGCGCTGTTGCGCGACGTGACGGAGGGGGTGGCCAAGCACGGGGACCTGCTCATCGAGGTCCGTCGCGACCTGCACGCCCACCCGGAGCTGTCCTGGACCGAGGACCGCACCACCTCGGTGCTGGCCAAGCGGCTGGACGAGGCCGGGCTGGTGCCGACCGCCATGCCTCGCGGCGGGTTGCTGGTCGACATCGGTGAGGGGGACGGCCCCCTGATCGCGCTGCGGGCCGACCTCGACGCCCTCCCGGTAGACGACCGCACCGACGACCCCTGGGCCAGCACCGTCAAGGGGGTGGCCCACGCCTGTGGCCACGACGTCCACGCCGCGGCGGTGCTGGGCGCGGGCCTGGCGCTGTCGGGTGTGGCCGACCGACTGCCGGGCCGGGTGCGGCTGGTCTTCCAGCCCGCCGAGGAGACCATGCCCGGCGGCGCGCTGATGGCGATCGACGCCGGTGCGATCGAGGGCGTCTCGCGGATGTTCGCGCTGCACGTCGACCCGACGCTCGACGTGGGCACCGTCGGGCTGCGCGAGGGGCCACTCACCGGTGCCTCGGACCACCTGGACGTGATGCTCACCGGCAGGGGCGGTCACACCTCCAGGCCCCACCTGACAGAGGACCTGACCTTCGCGCTGGGCAAGCTGGTCACCGAGCTCCCGGCCGTGCTCTCGCGACGGCTCGACCCCCGCGCGGGGGTCAGCGTGGTGTGGGGCGTCGTGCGGTCCGGCTCGGCCGTCAACGTCATCCCCGACACCGGTCGCGCCGGCGGCACCGTCCGGATGCTCGACGGGGACGCGTGGGCCGGTGCCGAGGCCCTGGTGCGTGACACGATCCGCCAGATCGTCGAGCCCTACGGCGTGCAGTCCACGGTCACCTACATCCGCGGCGTGCCACCGGTCGTCAACGAGTTCTGGTCGACCACGCTGCTGGGCCGGGCGGTCGAGCGCTCCTTCGGCGACGAGGCCCACGTCGGCACCACCCAGAGCCTCGGCGGTGAGGACTTCGCCTGGTACCTCGACGCCGTGCCCGGCGCGATGGGCCGCCTCGGGACGCGCACGCCGGGCGGGCCGACGTACGACCTCCACCAGGGCGATCTCAGGGTCGACGAGAGGTCGATCTCGGTGGGGGCGACCGTCCTCGCAGGTGCTGCGCTCGAGGCGATGGTCACCGACCGATAACGGTTGTCCGGCATCGGGGCCCGCCCATAGGTGTGGCAGGGCCGAGCGGATAAGGTCCGCGGGAGCGTGCTCGCCGGGGTCAGGACAGTCGGCACCCGCGGGTCGCGTTCGCTAGTCAGACATTCACGTGCCGGGGAGCGGCACACCAGATGGACGAGGAGTCATCTTGCGTCGGTTCAGCAAGATCGCGGCAGTGGTCATGGCGGGAGCCCTCGTGCTCGCCGCCTGCGGTTCCAAGAGCGACAGCAGTAGCAGCAGCAGCTCCGCCAGTGCGGACGTCTGCAAGACCGCTAAGGGGTCGGGTCCGAAGATCGGCGTCGCCTACGACGTCGGTGGTCGTGGTGACCAGGGCTTCAACGACTCGGCCTACCTCGGGCTGAAGAAGGCCGTCGAGGAGCTCGACGCCACCTGCATCGAGGCCAAGGCGACGCCGGACGACAACGACACCATCCGGGCGCAGCGGCTCAAGACGCTGGCCGACCAGGGCTACAACCCGGTGATCGGCATCGGCTACCTCTACTCGCCTGCCGCCGACAAGGTGGCGAAGGAGAACCCGGACACGAACTTCGCGGTGATCGACGGCTACAGCACCACGCTGAGCAAGCCCGCACCGAAGAACCTCACCGACCTGGTGTTCGCGGCCGAGCAGGGCTCCTACCTCGTCGGCGTGGCCGCGGCGCTGAAGAGCAAGGCCAAGCACGTCGGCTTCGTCGGCGGAGTCCACGGCGACCTGATCAAGTCCTTCGAGGCCGGCTACGTGGCCGGTGTGAAGTCGGTGGACCCGAAGATCAAGATCGACGTCCTGTACCTCACCGAGGACCAGAACGACTCCAAGACCGGCTTCGAGAACCCGCCCGGCGGCAAGGTCGCGGCCGCGGCCATGTACGAGGACGGGGCCGACATCGTCTACCACGCCGCCGGCAAGTCCGGGTTGGGTGTCTTCCAGGCCGCCGAGGCGGCCGGTGACGGCAAGTGGGCGATCGGGGTCGACCAGGACCAGTACCAGAGTGCGCCGAAGTCGCAGCAGGCGCACATCCTGACCTCGGCCCTGAAGCGGATCGACAGCGCCGTCTTCGAGTACGCCAAGGCCTTCAAGGACGGCGACGTCACCCCGGGCTTCGTCAACAACGACCTCAAGACCGCGGGTGTCGGGATCGCCTACTCGGGCGGCTACATCGACGACATCAAGGACAAGATCGAGGCCGCTGCGGACCAGATCAAGAGCGGCGAGATCAAGGTGCCGACCGTGCCGACGAAGTCGAACTGACCTGACCCCTGGAGGGACCTGTCAGCACAGGTAGCGAGGGTGCCCGGGCGACGCGCTAGCGTGTCGCTCGGGCACTACTCGTCTCAGGCCTTGGGCCGCTTGGAGGGTGAAGTGACGTCGGCGATCGAGCTGCGCGACATCGGCAAGCGCTTCCCGGGAGTGGTCGCCAACCACGACATCGACATCACCATCGAGTCCGGCACCATCCACGCCCTCGTGGGTGAGAACGGCGCCGGCAAGTCGACCCTGATGAAGATCCTGTACGGCGTGCAGAAGCCCGACGAGGGGTCCATCACCGTCGACGGTCGCGAGGTGTCCTTCAGCACCCCCGCCGATGCGATCGCAGCCGGCATCGGGATGGTGTTCCAGCACTTCATGCTGGCCGACAACCTCACGGTGCTGGAGAACGTCGTGCTCGGCGCCGAGAAGCTGCACGGCATCGGTGACGGCGCACGCAGCGCGATCGAGGAGATCTCGACGAAGTACGGCTTCGACCTCGACCCGGACGAGCTCGTCGAGACGCTCGGGGTCGGGGAGCGCCAGCGGGTGGAGATCCTCAAGGTCCTCTACCGCGGGGCCCAGATCATCATCCTCGACGAGCCCACCGCGGTGCTGGTGCCGCAGGAGGTGGAGGCCCTGTTCGAGAACCTGCGCCAGCTCAAGAGCCAGGGGCACACGCTGATCTTCATCTCCCACAAGCTCGACGAGGTCCGCGCCGTGGCCGACCGGATCACGGTCGTGCGCCGCGGCACCACCGTCGCCTCGGTCACCCCCGACGAGGTCAGCACCCGCAAGCTGGCCGAGCTGATGGTCGGCAGTGAGCTGCCCTCACCGAGCACCGAGGAGTCGACGGTCACCGACCGGGTGCTGCTCTCGGTGCACGACCTCGAGCTGCTGGACCTCGACGCGCGCCCCCTGCTGACCGAGATCTCCTTCGACATCCACGCCGGCGAGGTCCTCGGGATCGCCGGCGTCGAGGGCAACGGGCAGACCGAGCTCGTGGAATGCCTGGTGGGCATGCGCAACCCCACCCAGGGCACCATCCGGCTCGGCGAGGAGGACATCAGCCACTGGACGACACGTCGGCGGCGCGAGGCCGGCGTGGGCTACATCCCGGAGGATCGCCAGCGTCACGGCCTGCTGCTGGACTCACCGCTGTGGGAGAACCGCATCCTGGGCCACCAGACGCGGCCGCCCTCCGTGAAGGGCTTCTGGCTGAACCGGTCCGGGGCGCGGGCCGACTCCGACCGCATCGTGGAGCAGTACGACGTACGCACGCCCGGCATCGACACCGCCGCCCGCGCCCTGTCCGGTGGCAACCAGCAGAAGTTCATCGTCGGACGCGAGATGAGCGGGGAACCGGCACTGCTGGTGGCCTCCCACCCGACGCGGGGCGTCGACGTCGGCGCCCAGGCGCAGATCTGGGAGCACATCAAGGAGGCGCGGCGGGCCGGACTGGCGGTGCTCCTCATCTCGGCCGACCTCGACGAGCTGATCGGCCTCTCCGACACGATCCGGGTGCTGCTGCGCGGGAGGCTCGTCGGCACCTTCGATCCGCAGGACGTCACGCCGGAGGACCTCGGCTCCGCGATGACCGGGGCGGGTGAGGAGTCGTGAACCTCCTCAAGCGGATCCTGATCGCGCTCGCCGCCCCTGTCCTCGCCCTGGTGGTGGCGGCCATCGTCGCCACCCTCGTCCTCTACATCACCGGCGACGACATCGCGCTCTTCTGGACGACCATGCTCTCCTGGCCCACCCACGACGACCAGGTCGCGATCCTCAACCAGAGCGCGGTGCTCTACCTCTCCGGGGTGGCAGCCGCCATCGGCTTCCGGATGAACCTGTTCAACATCGGCGTCGAGGGCCAGTACCGCCTCGCCGGCTTCGCGGCCGGTGCCTTCGCCGGCGCCGGCTGGCTGCCGGGCTACCTGAACACGATCGGCGCCATCGTGGTGGCGATGGTGACCGGGGCAGTCTGGGCCGGCATCGCGGGTCTCCTGCGCGTGACTCGCGGGGTCAGCGAGGTGATCTCGACGATCATGCTGAACGCCATCGCCGGGTCCCTCATCGGCTACCTGATCACCCGCATCGGGACCAGCAACGGCAAGGCCACCAACACCAAGACCATGCCCGAGAGCTCCTGGCTGGGCAGCATCACGATCTACTCCGACAGCTCCACCAAGCTCTACCTGCTCTCGCTGCTGGCGGTGGTCGTCGGCGTGGCCTTCTGGGTGATGCTGAACAAGACCCGGTTCGGGTTCGACCTGCGTGCGTCGGGGAGCTCGGAGCCCGCTGCGGTCGCCTCCGGCGTGAACGTGCGGCGCATGGTGGTGATGGCGATGCTGCTGTCCGGCGCGGTGGCCGCGTTGATCGGCCTGCCGGGCATGTTCTCCGACTCCCACAACTACGGCTCGTCGTTCCAGACCGGGCTCGGCTTCACCGGCATCGCCGTGGCGCTGCTCGGCCGCAACAACCCGGTCGGGATCGCCTTCGGCGCGCTGATCTTCGCCTTCCTGTCCCAGCAGGCCACGTTGCTGAACATCCTCGCCGGCATCTCGCCCGACATCATCTCCGTCACCCAGGGCGTGATCGTGATGGCGGTGGTGATCGCCTACGAGCTCGTGCGCCGCTACCGCGTCCGGATCGAGCAGGCCCAGGTCGCCGACGAGCTGGCCGAGCAGCGCCGCCGTGCCAAGCCCGAGGAGGTGCCGGCATGACGGTCGTCCAGGACCACACCGGACCGGGTCCGCGCCAGCCCTCGGTCGCTTCTGACGACGCCGACGAGCGCCGCTCGCGGCGGCGCCGCTTCGCGCTCTACGCGGCCGCGGGCTTCGTCGTGCTGTGCCTGGTCCGGGTGATCACCGGGGCCGAGCAGATCACCTCGTCGGGCACGCTCGCCGTCGGGCTGACCTTCACCATGCCGCTCGCCCTCGCCGGCCTCGGCGGCCTGTGGTCGGAGCGTGCGGGCATCGTCAACATCGGCCTCGAGGGCCAGATGATCCTCGGGACGCTGGGAGCGGGCTACTTCGGCTTCCACTACGGGGTGGCGGCCGGCATCGCCGGCGCCGTCCTGTTCGGGATCGTGGGCGGAGTCCTCCACGGCCTGGCCACGGTCGTGGTCGGTGTCGACCACATCGTCTCCGGCGTCGCGGTGAACATCATCGCCGCGGGAGTCGCCGGGTTCCTCGCCGAGTCGTGGTTCAGCGGGCTCGAGGGCGGCGGCCCGACCCAGTCGCCACCGCTGCCGACCCCGTTCGAGATCGACCTGGCCTTCATCTCCGACCCGGCCAACACGCTCGAGGACAAGCACTGGTTCCTGGTCAGCGACCTGGCCGGCGTGGTCGAGATGTTCACCAAGGACCTGTCGTCGCTGACCGTGATCGGCCTGCTGCTCATCTTCGGCAGCATCTGGCTGCTGTGGAGCACCCGCTTCGGGCTGCGGCTGCGCTCCTGTGGCGAGTCCCCGGTGGCCGCCGAGACCCTGGGCGTGAACGTCATCCGCTACAAGTTCCTGGCCTGCCTGATCTCGGGCGGCCTCGCGGGGCTGGCCGGCGGCTACCTCGGCCATGGTCTCGTCCTCCGGCTTCCAGGTCGGTCAGACCAACGGCCGCGGCTACATCGGCCTCGCGGCGATGATCTTCGGCAACTGGCGACCGGTCGGCCTGTTCCTGGGCTCGAGCCTGTTCGGCTACACCCAGGCGCTGCCGTTCCGCGAGGGGCCGACCTCGGTGCACGCGCTGCTGCTCCTGGTGGCGATCATCCTGGTCGCCGTGGCGGTGCTCCAACTGGTGCGCGGGAACCGCTGGCAGGCGGGCTCCGCCGTGCTCTGCGCGGGGCTGTTCCTCGTCTGGTACGTGCTGACCGACGAGGTGCCGAGCAACTTCACCGCCATGTCGCCCTACGTCACGACGCTGCTGGTCTTGGCTCTCGCGTCGCAACGACTACGCATGCCCGCGGCTGACGGGCAGATCTACCGCAAGGGCACCGCGGGATGAAGCGACGACTTCGACTGGGACACGCTCACCGGGCAGGCCGTCGAAGCGGCGACCCACGCCTACGCGCCGTACTAGCCAGCTTCCCGGTCGGGGCTGCGGCCGTGGTCGACGACGGCAGGGTCGTCACGGGCTGCAACGTCGAGAACGCCTCCTACGGCGTCGGGCTGTGCGCCGAGTGCGGCCTGGTCTCCCAGCTCCACCTGAGCGGTGGCGGGCGGCTGACCCACTTCGTCTGCGTCAACGGCCGCTCGGAGGTGCTGATGCCCTGCGGTCGGTGCCGTCAGCTGCTGTTCGAGAACGGCGGCCGCGAGCTGCTGCTGATGACCGTCTCCGGCGTACGCCGGATGGACGAGGTGCTCCCGGATGCCTTCGGTCCCGACGACCTCGATTGACCTGGGCGACCCAGCGGTCGTCGCCGACCCGTATCCCCACTTCGCCGAGGAGCGGCGGCGTCACGCGGTGGCCTGGCACGAGGCGACCGGGACGTGGCTGACCTTCTCCCACGCCGCTGCCGGGTCGGTGCTGCGCGACCGGCGGCTCGGCCGCATCTGGCGCGACCGTGAGCCGTCGGCGTACCTGGAGCCGTTCAACCTCCTGCACCGCAACCAGATGATGGAGAACGAGCCGCCCGAGCACACCCGGCTGCGACGAGCCGTCTCGGGAGCCTTCAACCGGGGCCACGTCGAGCGGCTGCGCCCGCGGGTGCGGTCGCTGGCCTCCGGGCTGCTCGACGAGGTGGACCCCGGTTCCTTCGACGTGATCGGGGCGTACGCCGAGCCGCTGCCGGTGCTGGTCATCGCCGAGCTCGTCGGCCTGTCGAGCGCGGACGTGCCGTCGCTGCGGAGGTGGTCGCAGGCCATCGTGCGGATGTACGAGCCGGCCCCGGGCAGCGAGGTGGTCGACCGAGCGGTGACGGCGGCGCAGGAGTTCGCCGACCTGGTCCGCGTGCACCTCGCCCATCGGCGCGAGCACCCGGGGGAGGACCTGACCACCGACCTGCTCGCGGCCGGGCTGAGCGACGACGAGCTGGTGGCGGCGGTGGTGCTGCTGCTCAACGCCGGGCACGAGGCGTCGGTCAACGTGTTCGGCAACGGCCTGGTGGCGCTGCTGTCGCGCGGGCTGCTGCCCGCGGAGGACCCGGCGCCCACGGTGGAGGAGATGCTGCGCTTCGACTCGGCGCTGCAGCTGTTCGAGCGGACCGCCACTGCTCCGGTCGAGCTCGAGGGCGTCGTCGTCGAGGAGGGCCAGAAGATCGCCGCGCTGCTGGGCGCGGCCAACCGCGATCCCGGTGTCTTCGCCGGGGCCGACACCTTCGACGTCGCGAGGTCTCCCAACCCCCACCTGGCGTTCGGCGCCGGTCTGCACTTCTGCCTGGGAGCGCCCGTTGGCGCGGATGGAGCTGCGTGGAGTCGCTGGCGCTGCTGTTCGACCGCTTCCCGACCCTCTCGCTGGCCGGCGAGCCCGAGAGCCGGGGGACGTTCGTGCTCCGCGGCTACCGGTCGGTGCCGATGGGCGCGGGCACCTGATCCCCGAGGCACTCAGTCACCGACGGCCTCGCGACCCCGCCGGACGATGCGCGTGTCAGGTCGGAGCACGACCTGCTCGTCCTTCCCGTCGTAGTCGGTGAGGCTCAGGAACAGTCGGAGTGCATTGATCCTGGCTCGCTTCTTGTCGTTGCTCTTGATCGAGTACCACGGCGCGTGGTCGGTGTCGGTGCGCAGGAACATCTCTTCCTTGGCCGCTGTGTACGGCTCCCACTTGTCGAGGCTCTCAAGGTCCATGGGGGAGAGCTTCCAGCGCCGGACCGGGTCGAGCTGGCGGACGGCGAAGCGCGTCCGCTGCTCCTGCTGGGTCACCGAGAACCACAGCTTGGTCACGTTCACGTCCGCCTCGAGCAGCATCTGCTCGAACATCGGGGCCTGCTCCATGAACGTCCGGTACTCCCGCTCGTCACAGAATCCCATCACGCGTTCGACCCCCGCGCGGTTGTACCAGGAGCGGTCGAACAGCACGATGTCACCGAAGGTCGGGAGATGGGAGACGTACCGCTGGAAGTACCACTGCCCTGCTTCCGTCGACGTGGGCTTGGTCAGTGCGACCACCCGCGCGGAGCGCGGGTTCAGGTGCTCCATGAACCGCTTGATCGTGCCGCCTTTCCCGGCGGCGTCACGTCCTTCGAAGACGATGACGTGCTTCTTGTCGTTGTCCTGGACCCAGTACTGGAACTTCAGGAGCTCGATCTGGAGAAGGTACTTCTCCACCTCGTAGTCGTTGCGACCCATCAGCTCGTCGTACGGGTAGTCCTCGCGCCACGTCTCGACCGCCTTGCCGTCGGGCCTGATCAGGACGGGGTCGTCACCGTGGTCGTCACGCACGGTGTATCCCTGCCGCTCAAGGGAGTCGATGTACTGCCGGAGGCTCATCTGCTGCATGACACATGCTCTCGCAAGGGCCTGACCCGCGGCATGCTGGTGGTCCGGGTGGACGCGATCGACCTCAGCCTCCGGGCCACGGACTACCGCAAGTACGCCTGGGTCCACCTCACGCGCCACCGCTAAGAGTTCCGTCACGAACGGCGGGACCTCAGAGCTTGCCCAGGTCGCCCAGACCACCGCGACCGGCGGCCACACGTTGTCGCGTCACTCCGTCGCGATGGCCCTCGAGTCCGAGGCATGGGCGGGCAGGTTCAAGGTGTCGCGGAGCAGGTCCCAGGGGTCGGTGTCACCAACGTCGGCGTGTGGGTCTGCGGGAACCGGCTCCGGTCCGGTGCCCAGCGCAGCGACGCGTGCACCTTCGTACATGCTCCAGTGCGCGAGGCCGAGTCGCGCCATGAGCGCGTCGGAGACCGCGCGTGCGCGGCCCGCGTCGGCCATCCGCCCCTCCGCGGCCGCCAGCACGGCGGCATGGCCGAGCAGGAACGCCACGTCGAGCAACTCGTGGTCCTCGTGAAGGGCGTCGAAGGCAGTGGCGAGCTGGCGGCGCCCGTCATCGAGGTCGCCCTGTGCAACGGCGGCGAGGGCCAGCTGCGCGTACTGCTGGCCGGCCAACGAGTGCAGGCCGAACTCTGTCGCGAGCGACAAGCACTCCTTGGAGTGGCGGTGCGCGGAGGCGTAGTCGCGGTCGATGAGGTCGAGAGCGGCCAGGAACGCGTGGCTGTAGGCGCGAACGGCGGCGAAGTCAGTGCTGTCGGCGAGGACCAGAGACCGCTCTGCTGCCTCACGAGCGGCACGTCCACCGTCGGTCACCGGCAGGGCCATGGCCCGGGAGTTCTGGAGCAGCGCCGCGCAGGCCGGGTCCGACGCTGCGACGGCCTCAAGGTCGAGGTCGTCCTGTACGGCGAGAGCGCCGGCTACATCGCCGACCAGGAAGCGCGACCAGGAAACGGCGGCCCGGAGGCGGGCCGAGACGACCGGGTCGACGGCGCTCGAACCGCCACATGCGGTGAGGGCACGCTCCGCCCACCGCGCGAGCGCGCCGATGTGGGCGAAACGCCAGACCCAGTGGAACATCCCCCATGCCATCCGGGTGAAGCCCTCACTCGAAGAATGTGCGCCCGGGCCGCCACGAGCTCGATGGCGAGCGGGAGCCCGTCCAGACGCCGTACGAGGTCCGCGGTCGCTGCGACGTTGTCCGGGCCGACGACGAATCGGGGGTGCACCCGCTGCGCTCGCTCCACGAAGAGCGCGACGGCGGGGGACCGGAGCACCGCCTCGACGGCGCTGGGTGCAGTCCCGGGCTCGGAGGTCGCGGGCAACGCGAGCGGTTCCACCACGATCTGACGCTCTCCGCGCAGCCGCAGCGGGCGTCGGCTCGTGACGAGGGCGCTGACTCCGGGGCACGCGTCCAGCAGGGTCGCCAGGGCGGGCCCGGCCTCCAGCACCTGCTCGAAGTTGTCGATGAGCAGCAGCATTCGCTGCCCTCTCAGGTGATCGATCGCTAAGTCGAGCGCCCGGTTGCCCTCGCCGTCGCTCCGGCCCTGTCAGCGAGCACCCGGACGGCGTCCGACGGCTCCTCCACCGTCTCCAACGGGACGAACGCCACCCCGTCCGGAAAGCGTGGCAGCGGGTGCCGGCAGGATTCGAGGGCGAGCCGGCTCTTGCCAACACCACCTGGCCCGATGAGCGTGAGGATCCGGCAGCCCTCGGCCAGGAGCCGCTGCACCTCGGTGATGGCTGTGTCCCTCCCCAGAGTGGGAGTGATCGGGACCGGGGGCGCTGACGGCGGGCGCCGCGCTGCTCCTTGGGGGTGAGGCGCGCCGGTAGTCTCGAACCGCTCGGTGAGGAGCACCATCAGGTCGTCCTTGACGAGCTGTTCGAGTTCAGCTGCGCTCGCGAAGCGTCGGTAGGAGGCCCGATCGTCCGACTCGATGCGTCCGAGCAGAGCGTCGAGACGCTCCTGCCGCTCCGGCGCCGGCTCCTTGATGTAGACGAGCCGGGGACGGCCGCCGGACAGCCGGTACTCGTCCTCCAGACCTGAGATCTGCTCCTCGGGCGCCACCCACCCGTACGACTGCCAGTAGATGCCGAGGAAGACGTGACTCTGCTCGAGGTACGCGCGATACAGGGCTCGTGGCGGGTGCGGCCGGGCACCGAGCTCGAACATGACGGGGGTCAGGCGCAGCTGTCTCGATGGCCCGTTGGACCGCGAGCCGCTCCTCGCCAGCTCCTCTCAAGGTCGACGAGACGAACACGCGCAAGCGCTGATCCGGCGTACGGATGGGGGGAGCTGAGGAGGAGCTCACACGATCGGTCCGCCTCGCACGTGCCCCGCGACACGCGCAGCGCATGTACACGGACCCGAAACTAGCAGCACCGCCCGACCGGAGGGCCCGCCCTCGGCACACCGCGGCAGCGACTCAGCCGCGCCCGGCCCCCGGATCGGTCAGGACGTCGCGCCAGGAGTGACGTGGGGCGAACCCGAGGAGGTCCCGGGCCTTGTCGATGGCGTAGAAGGTTTCGTTGCGGCCCATCTCCCGGCGCACCTCCACCGTGTCGTAGAAGCGGTCCTGGATCTCCTGCGTCGATGCGGCCACGGAGGTGTCGGCGTTGGCGACGTTGAAGACCTCGTAGCCGAGCCCGTCGGTCTCGAGGCAGCACTGCACCATCTGGCCCAGGTCCCGGGTGTCGATGTAGCCGAAGATGTTGCGACGCCGCAGCGACGGGTCGTCCAGGAAGGCGGGGAACTTCTCGGCGTACTCGTGGGGTTCGATGACGTTGTTGATCCGCAGGCCGTAGATGTCGGCCCCGGTGCGGGCGTGGAAGGAGCGCGCCGTCACCTCGCCGGCGACCTTCGACATCGCGTAGCTGTCCTCGGGGACTGTCGGGTGGTTCTCGTCGACGGGCACGTAGAGCGGACGCCGCTCTCCTTGGGCGAAGCAGATCCCGTAGGTCGTCTCCGAGGAAGCGAACACGATCTTGCGCACCCCCAGCCGGGTCGCGGCCTCGAGGACGTTGTACGTGCTGAGGACGTTCGTGGCGTAGGTGGCCGCGTCCGAGGTCCGCAGGATCGAGGGCACCGCGGCGAAGTGCACGACGGCGTCGTAGGTCGGTTGCTCGGGCAGTTCCAGCTCGTCCATGGTCGCCAGACCGGCCAGGGCCGAATAGGTCTCACCGGCATCGGTGAGGTCGACCTGGAGGTCGGCTACAGCCGGGTGCCCCAGCGGGACGAGATCGGCGTTGGTGACGTGGTGGCCCTGCTCGGCGAGGTACGGCGCCACGTGCCTGCCGGCCTTGCCACTGCCACCGGTGAAGAAGATGCGCACGATCCTATTTACCCACTAAGGGCTTCGAGCAGTCACTGCCACTGAACCGCACACCGGTCGGATCCGTAATTCAGATGAGGCCGTTTCATCGGCCGAGGGCACCAAGGAGATGAGAACGCCATGAAGATGCGGATGCTCGCTGCGGCGGCAGTGCTGGTCTCGGCCGCGGTGCACCTCTACCTCTGGTTCAACGTTTTCCGGCACACCGACGTCGTCGGCCCCGCGTTCATGCTGAACGCGGTCGGCGGGGCCACGATCGCCGTGCTGCTCGTGACGTGGCGGCACTGGGTCCCGTTGTTCCTCGCACTCGGGTTCGGCGCCTCCACGCTGGGCGCGTTCATCATCGCCGCCACGGTGGGGCTCTTCGGGGTCCACGAGCACTGGACGGGCTGGGAGGTGTGGACGGCTGCTGCGTCGGAGGTCGTGGCGATGATCGCCGCCGGCGCGGCGCTCCTGGAGGAGTACCCGCTGCGCTCGACGCGCCGACGCGAGCACAGCGTGCAAGGCAGCTGATCACGTCAGACCGGCTCAGCCCACCGGGCGGTCGCCCGCCGGGTGTCACATCTCGCGGCCGGCCGTCGTCTGGATGTCGTACCGACTCACACAGGAGGACGACATGACCGGAACGACCCGCATCCCTGCTGCCGAGATCACCGGTTTCAAGGGCATGCTGATCAAGCGGTTCGCGAAGAAGAGCCCTCGGCCAGGTCCCGACCTCGCTCGGCGTCTACTGGCACAACCAGAAGGTGCTCATGGGCATGGCCGGCGTCGGTGGCAAGGTCCAGAAGTGGGACGCCTGCGACGAGCAGCTCAAGTCGTTCGCGCACATGGCGGTCGCCGCTCAGGTCGGCTGCAGCTGGTGCTTGGACTTCAACTACTTCGAGGCCCACAACAAGAACCTCGACATGGACAAGGCTCGCGAGATCCCGCGGTGGCGCGAGTTGGACGTGTTCTCGCCGCTCGAGCGCGAGGTGTTGGCCTACGCCGAGGCGATGACCGTGACCGAACCGACGGTGACCGACGAGATGGTGGCGTCGCTGCGAGCCCAGCTCGGTGACGCCGCCCTGGTCGAGCTCACGGCGGTCATCGCGTTCGCCAACTTCACGACTCGTCCGAACGTCGCGCTCGGCATCGAGTCGGACGGCTTCGCTGCGGCGTGCGGACTCAAGCCGCTCGCGCAGCCCACCGCCGTAGGGTCGTCAACGTGACCATGACCGAGGACCCGTTCGTCGCCCACCGCGGGCTCCTCTTCACCGTCTCCTACGAGATGCTCGGCTCGGCCACCGACGCCGAGGACGTCGTGCAGGACACCTGGCTGCGGTGGGACGCGATCGGTGAGGACGCGCGCACCGCGGTACGCGACCCGCGCGCGTTCCTGGTGCGGATGGTGACCCGCAAGGCCCTGGACCGGCTGCGCTCGAACGCCCGGCGGCGCGAGGAGTACGTCGGTGAGTGGTTGCCCGAGCCGCTGCTCACCGCCCCGGACGTGGCCGACGACGTCGAGCTCGCCGAGAGCGTCTCGATCGCGATGCTCACGGTGCTCGAGACGCTGACGCCCACCGAGCGCGCGGTGTTCGTGCTGCGCGAGGTGTTCGACACGCCCTACGGCGAGATCGCTGAGGTGGTCGGCAAGTCCGCGGCCGCGGTACGGCAGATCGGGCACCGAGCGCGGGAGCACGTCGCGGCGCGCCGGCCCCGGATGGAGGTCAGTCGCGGCGAGCAGCAGGAGGTCGTCGAGCGGTTCCTGGCGGCGGTGACCCAGGGCGACCTGCAGGGGCTGCTCGACGTCCTCGCGCCCGACGTCGTGCTCGTGGCCGACGGTGGCGGGGTCGTCCAGGCTGTCGTCAACCCCGTGATCGGTGCGAAGAAGGTCGCCAACCTGCTGCGACCGTTCAACCGGCTCGCCCCGGAGGCCCAGATCCTGCCGGTGCTGCTCAACGGCGCGGTCGGCGCCCGGATCGTCGGCACCGACGACGGCTACGACACCGCGATCAGCTTCGTGGTCGAAGAGGGCCGGATCAGTCGCATCTACGCCGTCCGCAACCCCGCCAAGCTCGGACGGATCGACGTCGAGGCGACGATCAGTCGGTAGCGGCCCGGGCGTGGGTGCTCCACGCGCGTTTGTGCAGGTCGGCACCGCTTGTTCGCCAGAAGGAGTGTCCGGCTCGAGTAAGCGCCGATGCCGTGGGTACACCCCTTCGATGGCCTTACCTGCGCAGGACAACCAGCGAGCGGACGCGGTGCAGCCGGAGCTGATCGGTGGACGGTACCGGGTCGTGTCGGCGATCGGGCGCGGCGGGATGGGCACCGTGTGGCTGTGCCTGGACGAGACGCTGCACCGCGACGTAGCCGTCAAGCAGGTCGGTCTGTTGCCGGGAGAGTCGGTGACCGACTCCGCACGGGCGTTTCGCGAGGCCCGCTCGTCAGCCGGTCTCAGCCACCACCACGTCGTCACCGTGTACGACGTGGTCGAGGAGACCGGCCACATCTGGCTCGTGATGGAGCACGTCCCGGGCCGCTCGCTGTCCCAGATCATCAAGCAGGACGGACCGCTGGACCCGGCAGTCGTCGCCGAGGTCGGCGCGCAGGTCGCGGACGGGCTCTCCGCGTTGCATGCGGACGGTGTGATGCATCGCGACATCAAGCCCGGCAACGTGCTGATCCGTGAGGACGGAGTGGCGAAGATCAGCGACTTCGGCATCGCCCGTACGGCGGGTGACGCGACGCTGACCCAAGCCGGGTACCTGACCGGCACCCCGAGCTACTTCTCTCCCGACCTCGCTCGCGGCGCAGAACCGACGCCGGCAGACGACGTCTGGGCACTCGGGGCCACGTTGTACGCCGCCGTCGAGGGGCACCCGCTGTACCAACAGCGTGGCAACCCGGTCGAGGTCCTTCACGCGATCACCACGAGCCAGCCGCCCCGCCCCCAGCGTGCTCAGTTCCTCGGGCCGGCCCTGGAGCGGATGCTCGACCGCGATCCGAGCTTGCGGTGGAGCATGGCCGACGCTGCGCACACCCTGCGGCGTCTCGCGGACGCACACCGACCCGATGCCACGCTCGAGCAGACGCGCCCGGCCGTCGCCGCGTCCCAGCGCGAACCCGTTGAGCCCGTCGAACGACGTGAACCCGACTCACGTGCTGACATGCTTCCGGCGCGCACCGAGCCCGTCCCCGAAGTGGCACCCGCGAAAGCGCGGGTCGCCACCCGTACCGGCAGACGCCCACTTCGCGGTCGCGCGGCCGTGTTGACGCTCGTCCTCCTGCTCGCCGCCGGCGCCGTGTACTTCGCGGCCACCCGCCTCGGGGACGACGCGAAGCCATCCACGGCCGCGGGCGACGAGTCGTCGCAGAGCTCACCGAAGTCGAAGGCGAAGCAGTCTCCGAATGACACGTCTTCCTCCGTGGGCACCGGGTCCAGGGAGGCCTTCGTCCGGGACTACTACGCCAAGGCGCCGGGCGGCTCCGACGAGGCCTGGGCCATGCTCTCTCCCCGCATGCAGGCGATGGGCCGGGAGCGGTATCTCGGGTTCTGGCGGACCATCGAGTCCGTGGACGTCCGCGACGTGCGGGTCGCGCCGAACGAGGACACGGTGGAGGTGACCCTCGTCTACCGGACCACCGACGGCCGGACGAGCACGGAACACAAGCGGGAGGAGCTGAGCACCACGAGCAGCGGTGGCTACGAGATCGAGGCCGACGTCCCTGCCACCTAGGCTCGTGACGTGGCGGCACTGGATCCCGTTGTTCCTCGCTGTCGGGTTCGGCGCCTCCACCCTCTCACCCGGTGCGTCGAGCACGGGACGAGCGTCTCGTAGGGTCGGTCCCATGGCAGGTCACGACGCTGTCGAGGTGATCGCCGCCAAGCGGGACGGCGGGGAGCTCAGCGACAGCCAGATCGACTGGGTGATCGCGGCCTACACCGCCGGGGACGTCGCCGACGAGCAGATGTCGGCGCTGGCGATGGCGATCCTGCTCAACGGGATGGACCGGCGCGAGATCAGCCGCTGGACCGACGCGATGATCGCCAGCGGCGAGCGGATGGACTTCTCCGGGCTGTCCCGGCCCACCGCGGACAAGCACTCGACCGGAGGCGTGGGCGACAAGATCACGTTGCCGCTGGCCCCGCTCGTCGCGGCGTGCGGCGTCGCCGTACCCCAGCTCTCCGGCCGCGGGCTCGGCCACACCGGCGGCACCCTGGACAAGCTCGAGTCGATCCCGGGCTGGCAGGCGTCGCTCTCCAACGAGCAGCTGATGCGACAGCTGGAGGAGGTGGGCGCCGTCATCTGTGCCGCCGGGACGGGGCTGGCGCCGGCCGACAAGAAGCTCTACGCGCTGCGCGACGTGACCGGCACCGTCGAGGCGATCCCGCTGATCGCGTCCTCGATCATGAGCAAGAAGATCGCCGAGGGCACCGGGGCGCTGGTGCTCGACGTGAAGGTCGGCACCGGCGCGTTCATGAAGGACCTCGACGACGCCCGCGAGCTGGCCTCGACGATGGTGGCTCTGGGCACCGATCACGACGTGCGCACCGTGGCGCTGCTGACCGACATGAGCACCCCGCTGGGACTGACGGCGGGCAACGCCCTGGAGGTGCGTGAGTCGGTCGAGGTCCTGTCTGGGGGCGGGCCGGCCGACGTCGTCGAGCTCACCCTGGCCCTGGCCCGCGAGATGCTGGCCGGCGCGGGCCAGCGACGACGTCGACCCCGCCGACGTGCTGGCCTCGGGCAAGGCGATGGACGTCTGGAAGCAGATGGTCTCGGCCCAGGGTGGTGACCCCGGTGCCGAGCTGCCCGACGGCGACGGAGACCCACGTCGTGACCGCTCCGTCGTCGGGGGTGCTGACCCGGCTGGACGCGCTGGCAGTCGGTACGGCGGCCTGGCGGCTCGGCGCCGGGCGGGCGAAGCAGGGGGCGGACGTGCAGGCGGGTGCAGGCGTGGAGTGGCACGCACGGCCCGGCGACACGGTGAGGGAGGGCGATCCGCTGCTCACGCTGCACACCGACGAGCCCGACCGGTTCGAGCGGGCGCTGGCCGCGCTCGAGGGCGCCTTCGACGTCTCCGCCGACTCCGCCTTCGAGCCGCGCGAGCTCATCCTGGACCGGATCGACGCCTCATGACCGCCTCATGACCGACGGCCCCGTCGGACCGGTCGACGCCACGAGGGTGCCGCGCTATGCCGGCGCGCCGACCTTCGCGCGGCTGCCGCGACTCGACGAGGTCGAGCGTGGCGGGCCGACGTCGCCGTGCTCGGCGTCCCGTTCGACTCCGGCGTCAGCTACCGGCCCGGCGCGCGGTTCGGGCCGCAGCACATCCGGCAGACCTCGCGGCTGCTGCGCCCCTACGACCCGTCGCTCGACGTCTCCCCGTTCGCCGCCCAGCAGGTCGCCGACGCCGGCGACCTCGCGGTCAACCCGTTCGACATCGACGAGGCGATCACGGCGGTCGAGGAGGGCGCCGAGCGGGTGCTGGCGGACGCCACGCGGCTGCTGACGCTGGGCGGCGACCACACCATCGCGCTGCCGCTGCTGCGGTGCCTGGCCCGACGGCACGGGCCTGTCGCCGTGCTGCACTTCGACGCGCACCTCGACACGTGGGACACCTACTTCGGCGCGCCGTACACCCACGGCACGCCGTTCCGCCGCGCCTCGGAGGAGGGCCTGATCGACCCGGAGCGGTCGCTGCACGTCGGGCATCCGCGGGCCGCTGTACGCCGACACCGACCTCGAGGAGTCGACCCGGCTCGGCTACGCCACGGTGGCGTGCACCGACTACGACCGGCTCGGGCTCGACGGCGTGATCGAGGCGATGCGCGGCCGGCTGGGGACGGGCCGGTCTACGTGTCGGTGGACATCGACGTGATCGATCCCGGCATGGCACCCGGCACCGGCACGCCGGAGGCCGGTGGGCTCACCTCGCGCGAGCTGCTGGCCACCCTGCGCGGTCTGGCCGGGTGCCGGGACTGGACGTGGTCTCGGCCGACATCGTCGAGGTGTGCCCGGCGTACGACCACGCCGAGGTGACCGGGATCGCGGCGGCCCACGTGGGCTACGAGCTGCTGGGCGTGATGGCGCGCGCCACCATGTAACGCGGTGTTATCGACGGTTCGCACGCGGAGTACCGCTTGTTCAGCGTCAATAACTCCGCGTTACAAGGGAATTCAGGGCAGCAGCAGCACGACCGACTCGGCGACGCAGGCCGGCTTCTCCTCGCCCTCGATCTCGACGGTGTAGCCGACGGTGAGCTGCTTGCCGGCGGAGACGTCGGAGACGCCGTTGATCTTCACCGTGGCGCGGATGCGCGATCCGACGCGCACGGGGTTGGGGAAGCGCACCTTGTTGACGCCGTAGTTCAGCTTGGCGCCGGGGGTGTCGAGCGTGAACACCTGCGAGCCGAGCCAGGGCACCAGCGAGAGGGTCAGGTAGCCGTGAGCGATGGTGCCCCCGAACGGCCCCTCCTTCGCCCGCTCGACGTCGACGTGGATCCACTGGTGGTCGCCCGTCGCGTCGGCGAACTGGTTGACCCGGTCCTGGTCGATCTCCACCCAGTCGGTGGTGCCGATCTCCTCACCGGCCGCGGCCTCGATCTCCTCGAAGGTGGTGAAGGTGCGCATGGAGTGTGCTCCTCGAGTGTTTGGATGGGAGGCGTGCCCGAACCTACCGTTCCTCCCGAAGTGATCCGTGCCGCCCCCAAGGTGCTGCTGCACGACCACCTGGACGGCGGGCTGCGGCCGGAGACGATCGTCGAGCTGGCCGCCGAGGTCGGGCACGCGCTGCCGGCCGGTGACCCCGCCTCGCTGAGGAGCTGGTTCACCGAGTCGGCCGACAGCGGCTCGCTGGAGCGCTACCTGGAGACCTTCGACCACACGGTCGGGGTGATGCAGCGAGCCCAGGACCTGACCCGGGTCGCGCGGGAGTGCGTCGAGGACCTGGCGGCCGACGGTGTCGTGTACGCCGAGGTGCGCTACGCCCCCGAGCAGCACCTCGACGGCGGTCTCTCCCTGGAGCAGGTCGTCCGGGCCGTCCAGGACGGCTTCGACGAGGGCATGTCGGGCCGGTCGATCGTCGTACGGCAGCTGCTGACCGCCATGCGCCACCGCGCCCGCTCGCGCGAGATCGCCGAGCTCGTGGTCGCCCACCGCGACGACGGGGTCGTCGGCTTCGACATCGCGGGAGCCGAGGCCGGCTACCCGCCCACCAGGCACCTCGACGCGTTCGAGTACCTGCAGCGCGAGAACGCCCACTTCACGATCCACGCCGGCGAGGCGTTCGGGCTGCCGTCGATCTGGCAGGCGATCCAGTGGTGCGGCGCCGACCGGCTGGGCCACGGCGTCCGGATCATCGACGACATCACGGTTGAGGGTGGGGACGTGCGGCTGGGACGTCTCGCGCAGTACGTGCGCGACAAGCGCATCCCGCTCGAGCTGTGCCCCCACTCCAACATCCAGACCGGAGCCGCCGACTCGATCGCCGATCACCCGATCGGGCTGCTGGCCCGGCTGCGCTTCCGCGTCACGGTCAACACCGACAACCGGCTGATGAGCGACACCTCGATGACGCGAGAGATGACCTCGCTGGTCGACGCCTTCGGCTGGGACCTCGACGACCTGCGCTGGGTGACGGTCAACGCGATGAAGTCGGCGTTCGTGCACTTCGAGCAGCGCCTCCAGCTGATCGACGAGGTGATCAAGCCCGGGTACGCCTCCCTCGCTGTCGGGCCCGGCGCGTAGCGTCGGATCCATGGCGTACGACGAGTGGCGGGTCGCGCCGGACGTGGAGATCTAGCGGGTCTCCGCAGGCGACTCCCTCGGCCGACGACTGCGCGGAGGTCGCGGCGCGCACGGGCTACGCCGACCAGGCGCACCTCGCTCGCGACTTCCGGGCGCTGGCGGGGGTGACGCCGAGCGGGCTGCGCGACGAACGTGTCCGATCCGTCCAAGCGCAGGAGAGCGCCGGCCCCTAACGTCGGGAGCATGAATCTCCAGCCTGCCGTCATCGGGCTCGTGGTGGCCGACATGCCCGCGACCCTCGCCTTCTACCGCCGACTCGGCGTCGACATCCCGGCCGAGGCCGACACCGAGCCGCACGTCGACGTCGCGTTCGGGAGCCTCCGCCTCGCGTTCGACACCCGCGAGACGGTGGAGTCCTTCGACTCCTCGTGGAGCCCGCCGACCGGTGGGCACCAGATGGGGCTCGGCTTCAGAGCCGACTCGCCGGCCGACGTCGACACGGCGTACGCCGAGCTCACGGCTGCAGGCGCCGAGGGCCACCTCGAGCCGTGGGACGCCTTCTGGGGGATGCGCTACGCCGTGCTGCACGACCCCGACGGCAACCCCGTCGACCTGTTCGCGCAGCTCGGCTGAGCTCAGACCCCGGTCGGGTGCCAGACGGTCTTGGTCTCCAGGAACCTCGTCATCCGGTCGAGCGCAGGCGGCGCGAGCAGGTCCTCGACCCCGGGCCGGCGCACGCGCTTGAGGTTCTCGGCGGCCTCGATCTCGAGGTTGCGGGCGCAGCTCGGCGTCGGCCACACCGGTCAGGTCGATCCCGTTGACGTCCATGTGGGAGGCCAGCCAGGGCGCCAGCTCGGCCTGGGGGCCGGTGAGCACGTTGGCCACGCCGCCGGGCACGTCGGAGGTGGCCATCACCTCGGCGAGGGTGATCGCGGTCAGCGGGTGGGGCTCGCTCGCGATCACCACCGCGGTGTTGCCGGTGACGATCACCGGCGCCAGCACGCTGACCAGCCCGAGCAGCGGACCCGGGGGCGCGACGACCGCGACCACGCCGGTCGGCTCGGGAGCCGAGTGGTTGAAGTACGGGCCGGCCACCGGGTTCGCACCGCCGACGACCTGGGCGATCTTGTCGGCCCAGCCGGCGTACCAGACCAGCCGGTCGATCGACGCGTCGACGTAGCTGCGCGCCCTGGCCGCCGTGACGCCCTCGCCGGTCCGCAGCTCGGCCTCGACCTGCTCGCGCCGGCCCTCGAGCACCTCGGCGATCCGGTAGACGACCTGGCCGCGGTTGTAGGCCGTGCGTCCCGCCCAGCCGGGGAAGGCCGCGCGCGCAGCGGTCACCGCGTCGCGGGCGTCCTTGCGCGAGGCGTGGGACGCGTTGGCCCAGAACTTCCCCTTGGCGTCGTTCACCACGTAGGAGCGTCCCGACTCCGAGCGCGGGAAGGCGCCGCCGATGTAGAGCTTGTAGGTCTTGCGGACGTCGATGCGGCTCATGTCGCACCTGTCGAGGTAGCCCTCCAGGCCGTGGCGGCCGCCCTCGCGGCCGTAGCCCGACTCCTTGTAGCCGCCGAACGGGCTGGCCGGGTCGAAGCGGTTGAAGGTGTTGGACCAGACGACGCCCGCGCGCAGCTGCGAGGCCATCCACAGGATGCGCGAGCCCTTGTCGGTCCAGATGCCGGCGGAGAGGCCGTACGGCGTGTTGTTGGCCTTCTCGACCGCCTCCTTCGGCGTCCGGAAGGTCAGCACCGAGAGCACCGGGCCGAAGATCTCCTCGCGCGCGATCCGGTGGGCCTGGGTGACGCCGGTGAAGAGCGTGGGCGGGAACCAGAAGCCGTGGTCGGGCAGCTCGCACGGTGGCGACCAGCGCCCTGCGCCCTCGGCCTCGCCGATCTCGGAGAGCTCGCGGATCTTGGCGAGCTGCTCGGCGGAGTTGATGGCGCCGACGTCGGTGTTCTTGTCGAGCGGGTCGCCGACGCGCAGCGTGGCCATCCGTCGCTTGAGGCGTTCGAGCACCTCCTCGGCCACCGACTCCTGCACCAGCAGCCGTGAGCCGGCGCAGCACACGTGCCCCTGGTTGAAGAAGATGCCGTTGACGATGCCCTCGACGGCCTGGTCGACCGGGGCGTCGTCGAAGACGATGTTGGCGGCCTTGCCGCCGAGCTCGAGGGTGACCTTCTTGCTCGTGCCCGCGACCGCCTTGGCGATCGAGCGACCGACGTCCGTGGAGCCGGTGAAGGCGACCTTGTCGACGTCCTCGTGCGACACGAGCGCCTGCCCGGTGGCACCGGCGCCGGTGAGGATGTTGACCACGCCCGCCGGCAGGTCGGCCTGCTGGCAGATCTCGGCGAACAGCAGCGCCGTCAGGGGAGTGGTCTCGGCGGGCTTGAGGACCACGGTGTTGCCGCACGCCAGCGCCGGCGCGATCTTCCAGGCCAGCATCAGGAACGGGAAGTTCCACGGGATGACCTGACCGGCCACGCCCACGGGCTGCGGATCGGGCCCGTATCCCGCGTGCTCGAGCTTGTCGGCCCAGCCGGCGTAGTAGAAGAAGTGCGCCGCCGCCGTCGGGATGTCGACGTCGCGCGACTCCTTGATCGGCTTGCCGTTGTCCAGCGACTCCAGCACGGCGAGCTCGCGGGCGCGCTCCTGGATGATGCGCGCGATGCGGAAGAGGTACTTGCCCCGCTCGGCGCCGCTCATCCGGGACCAGGTGCGGCTGTAGGCGCGCCGTGCCGCCTTCACGGCCCGGTCGACGTCGGCCTCGTCGGCCTCCGCGACCTCGGCGAGCACCTCCTCGGTGCTGGGGGAGATCGTCTTGAACGAGTGGCCCGAGCCGTCGACGAACTCGCCGTTGACGAACAGGCCGTACGACGACTTCAGGTCGACGACCGACCGGGACTCGGTGCGGGGGAGTAGTCGAATCGCATGATCAGTCCAGGGTGACGTAGTCGGGGCCGGAGTAGCGGCCGGTGCGCATCCGCGTGCGCTGCATCAGCAGGTCGTTGAGCAGCGACGAGGCGCCGAAGCGGAACCAGTCCGGGTCGAGCCAGTCGGGGCCGGCGACCTCGTTGACCATCACGAGGTACCGGACGGCGTCCTTCGCGGTGCGGATGCCGCCGGCGGGCTTGACGCCGACCATCCGGCCGGTGGTCTCGCGCAG
The DNA here is from genome assembly GCA_963698945.1 of uncultured Actinomycetota bacterium. GTDB lineage: Bacteria > Actinomycetota > Actinomycetes > Propionibacteriales > Nocardioidaceae > Marmoricola. The sequence goes on from CAVOST010000013.1 coordinate 100,735, forward strand.
GTCGCGGACGGCCTCGAGCATCACCAGCGTCACGGGCATGGTCGCGGCCGGCTGCACCTTGCCGGTCGAGGTCTTGATGAAGTGGGCGCCGGCCAGCATGGCCAGCCAGCTGGCCCGTCGTACGTTGTCGTAGGTCTGCAGCTCGCCGGTCTCGAGGATCACCTTCAGGTGCGCCGTGCTCGGCGGCCTCCTTGACGGCCACGATCTCGTCGTGGACCTCGAGGTAGCGCCCGGACAGGAACGCCCCGCGGTCGATGACCATGTCGATCTCGTCGGCTCCGGCGTCGACCGCGTCGCGGGTGTCGGCCAGCTTGACGTCGAGGGCGGCGCGACCGCTGGGGAAGGCGGTGGCCACCGAGGCCACGCGCACGCCGGAGGTCCCCACGGTCTCCTTCGCGACGCCGACCATGTCGGGGTAGACGCAGACGGCGGCGACCGGCGGGCAGGTCTGGTCCGTGGGGTCGGGGTGGACGGCCTTGCTGGACAGCGCCCGGACCTTCCCGGCGGTGTCGGCGCCCTCGAGCGTGGTCAGGTCGACCATCCGGATCGCGAGCTCGAGCGCCTGCTCCTTGGACGTGGCCTTGATCGAGCGGGTGGCCAGCCCGGCGGCGCGTTGCTCCGCACCGACCTGGTCGACTCCCGGCAGCCCGTGGAGGAAGGCGCGCAGTGCGGAGTCGGACGACGTGACATCGACGAGTGACGCCAGCGAGCTCGCCGTTGAGCTGATGGTCATCCGTCCACTGTAGGAGGTTAGCGATCGTTAACATCCGGGGCTACGATGCGGCCATGAGTTACGAGCTCTCGGAGGATCACGAGCAGTTCCGTCGTACGGTGCGCGACTTCGCCGAGAAGGAGATCGCGCCGCACGCGGCCCAGTGGGACCGCGACCACCACTTCCCGGTGGACGTGGTGCACAAGATGGGCGCGCTGGGGCTGTTCGGGCTCACCGCTCCCGAGCAGTACGGCGGCGCCGACGGCGACTTCACCAGCCTGTGCGTGGCGATCGAGGAGATCGGCCGGGTCGACCAGTCGATGGGCATCACGCTCGAGGCCGCCGTGGGGCTCGGCATCAACCCGATCCTCACCTTCGGCACCGACGAGCAGAAGGAGACCTGGCTGCCCGACCTGGTCGAGGGCAAGGCGCTGGCCGGCTTCGGGCTGACCGAGCCCGGTGCGGGCTCCGATGCCGCGGCCACGCGGACCAAGGCGGAGCTGCGCGACGGCGAGTGGGTCGTCAACGGCAGCAAGCAGTTCATCACCAACTCCGGCTCCGAGATCACCACGGTCGTGAACATCACCGCGCGCACGGGTGAGCGTGAGGACGCCGAGGGCCGGACCAAGCCCGAGATCTCCACGATCATGGTGCCCAGCGGCACCGCCGGCTTCACCGCCGAGAAGGCCTACGACAAGCTCGGCTGGCACGCCTCCGACACCCACCCGCTGACCTTCAGCGACGCGCGCGTGCCCGAGTCGAACCTCCTGGGCGAGCGCGGCCGCGGCTTCGCGCAGTTCCTGGCCACCCTCGACGACGGCCGGGTGGCGATCGCCGCCCTGGCGGTCGGCTGCATCCAGGCGTGCCTGGACCTGAGCGTCCAGTACGCCGGGGAGCGGACCACCTTCGGCGTCCCCATCGGGCGCAAGCAGGGCGTGGCCTTCCAGATCGCGGACCTCGAGGTGATGCTGGCGGCTGCTCGTCAGCTCACCTACCGCGCCGCCTGGATGAAGGACTCCATGAAGGAGGGCGGGGGCGCACCGATGAAGGACTTCAAGCACGCCGCCGCGATCGCCAAGCTGTACGCCACCGAGTCGGCGGTGACGGCGACCCGGATCGCGACGCAGGTCTTCGGCGGCTACGGCTTCATGGAGGAGTACCCGGTCGCGCGGTTCTACCGCGACGCCAAGGTGCTCGAGATCGGCGAGGGCACCAGCGAGGTGCAGCGGATGCTGATCGCCCGCGGGCTCGGCCTGCCGGTCGAGTAGTTGTCAGCTCGACGACTGCCAGAAGTCGGTCCAGACGAAGCCGAGCTCGTCGAACATCAGCCGCAGCAGCGGCAGGCTGATGCCCGACCACGTTGTGCGGGTCGCCGGTCACGCCTGAGACGAACGGCCCGCCGAGCCCGTCGAGGGTGAAGGCGCCCGCGACGGCAGCCGGCTCGCCGGTCGCGACGTAGGCCTCGATCTCCTCGTCGGTGACGTGGGCGAACCGGACCTGGGTGGCGGCCGAACGGCCCAGCCAGACCTCACGGTGGGTGTCGATGACGCAGTGGCCGGTGTGCAGCACGCCGTGGCGACCGCGCATCTGCTGCCAGCGCGCGACGGCCTCCTCCTCGCTGGCCGGCTTGCCGAGGAGCGCTCCGTCGAGGGCGAGCACGGAGTCACAGCCGATGACGAGGGCGCGGGGCTCGTTCGCCGCGACGGCGACGGCCTTCATCTGGGCGAGCTTGAGGGTGTAGTCGGCCGGGCCGGTCAGCTCGACGGTCGACTCGTCGACGCCGCTGACCTTGACCTCGGGCTTGAGCCCGGCGTTCTGCAGGGTCCGGAGACGGGCCGGCGAGGCCGAGGCGAGGATGAGCCGGGGGATGGGCACCGGGTCACCCTAGGCGACCGGTACGGCGCTCAGCGCGCGCTGGCGCGCCACGCGCCGGGACCGTGGCGGTGGGTCGTGCGGACGAGCCGGTGGCGGGCCGACCACTCCGGCCTGCGGCCGCTTCTCGCTGCTCGCCGCCTCGGCTGCCGCGTTCGCCATGGCGCTCACGACGGCCACGAGCGCTGCCACCTCGTCGGGCTTCGGGTCGCCCTTGACGATGCGGAGCAGGGGCTGCGCGTTCCTCGGTCACAGCGGGATGTTCCCGTGCTTCTTCGGGCGGCAGCGTCTCGCGCTTGGTCTGGAGCAGCCGGAGCGCGCGGACGACCTCGATGCGGGTCTCGTGGGGGCTGATGACGGCGTCGACGTAGCCGCGCTCGGCCGCGACGTAGGGGTTGGCGAGGGTGTCCTCGTACTCCTCGATCAGCTCGGCGCGGCGGGCCTCGACGTCGCCGCCGTCGTTCTCGACCGCGGCCAGCTCCTTGCGGTGGACGATGTTGGCCGCTCCCTGGGCGCCCATCACCGCGATCTGCGCGGTCGGCCAGGCCAGGTTGATGTCGGCGCCGAGGTGCTTGGAGCCCATCACGTCGTACGCGCCGCCGTAGGCCTTGCGGGTGATCACGGTGACGAGCGGGACGGTCGCCTCGGCGTAGGCGTAGATCAGCTTGGCGCCGCGGCGGATGATGCCGTTCCACTCCTGGTCGGTGCCGGGGAGGAACCCGGGCACGTCGACGAAGGTGAGCACCGGGATGTTGAAGGCGTCGCAGGTGCGCACGAACCGGGCCGCCTTCTCGGAGGCGTCGATGTCGAGCGTGCCGGCGAACTGCATCGGCTGGTTGCCGACGATGCCGACCGAGCGGCCCTCGACCCGGCCGTAGCCGACCACGATGTTGGGCGCGAACAGCTCCATCACCTCGAGGAACTCGCCGTCGTCGAGGACCCCGCCGATGACGTCCTTCATGTCGTAGGGCTGGTTCGCGCCGTCGGGGATGAGGGTGTCGAGCACCCGGTCGTCGTCGGTGATCTCCATGTCCGCGGGGTCGTCGTACGACGGGGGGTCGTCGAGGTTGTTCTGCGGCAGGTAGGAGAGCAGCGCCTTGGTGTACTCCAGCGCGTCCTCCTCGTCGGATCCCATGTAGTGGGCGTTGCCGGACTTGGTGTTGTGGGCGCGGGCGCCGCCGAGGTCCTCCATCGTCACGTCCTCGCCGGTGACGGTCTTGATGACGTCGGGGCCGGTGATGAACATGTTGGAGGTGCCGTCGACCATGATCGTGAAGTCGGTGACGGCGGGGGAGTAGACGTGGCCGCCCGCGCAGGAGCCCATGATCAGGCTGATCTGCGGGATCACCCCGCTGGCGTGCACGTTGCGGCGGAAGATCTCGCCGTAGAGACCGAGCGAGACCACACCCTCCTGGATCCGGGCGCCGGCGCCCTCGTTGATGCCGATGATCGGGCAGCCGGTCTTGATGGCGAGGTCCATCACCTTGGTGATCTTCTCGCCGTACACCTCGCCCAGCGAGCCGCCGAAGATGGTGAAGTCCTGGGAGAACACGCACACCTGGCGGCCGTCGATGGTGCCGAAGCCGGTGATCACGCCGTCGCCGTAGGGGCGGTTCTTCTCCAGCCCGAACGCGGTGGAGCGGTGCCGGGCCAGCTCGTCGAGCTCGACGAACGAGCCGTCGTCGAAGAGGTGCTCGATCCGTTCCCGGGCGGTCCACTTGCCCTTGGCGTGCTGCTTCTCGACGGCCTTGGCCGAGCCGGCGTGCACCGCCTCGTCGATACGGCGGTCGAGGTCGGCGAGCTTGCCGGCGGTGGTGTGGATGTCGATGTCGTCGGGGACCTCGGTGCCTTGGCCCGGTTCTGCGCTCACGGGTGCTCGCCTCTCGTCGGTTCCTGCGTCGATCGTAGTGCTCATGAGCAGTGATGAGCGGTGGCGGGTTGAGACGGTCGCGGAGACGGGGTCGACGAACGCCGACGTGGCCGAGCGGTTCCGCAACGGCGAGGGCGAGGGGCTGGTGCTCGTCGCCGAGCACCAGACGGCCGGTCGCGGGCGGCTGGACCGCGAGTGGGAGTCGCCTCCCGGCGCGTCGCTCATCGCTGTCGTTCCTGCTCGACGCCGGACGCGCCGCCGGAGCGCTGGCCGTGGCTGCCGCTGCTCACCGGGATCGCGGCAGCCAGAGGCGGTACGACGAGTCGCCGGCGTCGATGCCTCGACCTGAAGTGGCCCAACGACGTGCTCGTCGAGCGGGCAGAAGGTCGGCGGCATCCTGCTCGAGCGGGTGGACGGCAACGGTGACGGCCGCGGCGGTCGTCGGCATCGGGATCAACGTCACCCAGACGCGCGAGGAGCTGCCGGTGCCGGAGGCGACCTCGCTCGCCTCACGTCCGGGACGTCACGTCGAGCCGTCACGACGCTGCTCGCGGCGCTCCTCGTCGAGCTGGCCGCGGTCTACGACGACTGGCGCGGTGGGAGCAGGACGGTGAGGTCCGCCGCGCCTACGTGGCATGCTGCGTGCACCCTCGGCCAGCAGGTGCGGGTGGCGGTGCCCGGCGGTGAGGTGACCGGTGAGGCCGTCGACGTCGACGAGGCGGGTCGTCTCGTGGTCCGGACCGACTCCGGCGAGGAGCGGCTGGGCGCCGGAGATGTGGTCCACGTCCGGCGCCAAGAGTGACATGATCGCGGCGTGGTGATCTCGCAGAGGCTGCTGAACGAGGGCGAGCACATCCTCCTGAGCACACGCACGCACGTGAAGGCGCTGTTCCTCCCGGCCGTGGTGCTGATCCTGATCTCCGCGCTCGGCGGCTACCTGACCAGCCTGCCGGACGGGGAGCACGCCTCGACCTGGCGCTGGGTCACGGTGGTGATCGTCGCCCTGTTGCTGATCTGGTTCGTGATCCGGCCGTTCCTGCACTGGCTGCTGACGTCGTACACCTTCACCAACCGCCGGATGATCACCCGCACCGGCATCTTCACCCGTACCGGCCACGACATCCCGCTCAACCGGATCAGCGACATCGCCTACGAGAAGGGGATCGTCGACCGCATGTTCGGGTGCGGGACCCTCGTGATCTCCGACGCCAGCGAAGAGGGCCGCGTCCGGCTCCACGACATCCCGCGCGTGGAGCAGGTGCAGCTGACCGTCAGCGACGAGCTCTACCGCCACACCCGCCCTTCCCATGACGCAGCCGATGACGGAACCTGAGGAGCTCGAGCGCGCGATCCTCGGTGCCCCCGCCGAGCTCACCGGCGACGACGTCGCCCAGGCCGCCGGCCTGACCGTCAAGCAGGCCCAACGGCTGTGGCGCGCGCTCGGCTTCCCCGAGGCGGGCGACGAACGGGCCTTCAGCAAGCTACGACGTCGAGGCGCTGACGCGCGTCGCCCGGTTCATGGGCCAGGGGCGGCTCGACTTCGACACCATCGTCCGGCTGACCCGCGGCATGGGTACGACGATGGACCGGCTGGCCGAGTGGGAGGTGGCCACGCTCACCGCCGTCGGTGGAGGCCAGCCCGGAGGTGCTCGAGCCGTCGCGTGGAGGCCCTGCGCCTGGTCGAGACGATCGGGCCTGACTTCGAGGCGCTGCTGACCTACGCGTGGCGCCGGCACCTGGCCGCGGCCGTCGCGCGGGTGGAGAGCCTGGCCGCTGCGGACGACGAGCACGTGGTCACCACGGTCGGGTTCGCCGACCTCGTCGGGTTCAGCGAGCTCACCAACGACCTCGAGGAGGACGAGATCGGCGACCTCGTCGAGGTCTTCGAGGGCCGCAGCCACGACGTGGTCTCGCGCCACCGGGCGAGGGTGGTCAAGACGCTGGGCGACTCGGTGCTGTTCATGGCGTCGACGCCGGACGAGGGCATCGACATCGCGCTGGGACATCGTCAAGGTGATCGGCGGCGACGAGCGGCTGCCCGACGTGCGGGTCGGCGTCGTCACCGGCCCGGTGGTGCTGCGGATGGGCGACGTCTACGGCCCGGCGGTCAACCTCGCGGCCCGGCTGGTCGGGGTGGCCCGGCGCAACCGGGTGATCACCGACGCCCAGACGGCCGCCCGCCTGCCCGAGGACCGGTTCGAGTCGCGGGTGCTCCCGGCACGGCCCGTGCGGGGCTTCGGCGACCTCGAGCCGGTGGCGGTGCGGCGGCTGCCGCGCTGAGCGCCTGGGTCGGGCAGTCGGGACGCAGAATTGGGGAGTCCTCCCGACGCGCGTAGGTCCTGCTCGCTCCTAACGTCGTCCGCATCACGACGAACCCAGGAGTTGAGCGACGATGTGGGAGCTGCTGCGACCGCTGCTCATCGCCATCCTCGTGCTGACCGAGGTGGCGCTGTGGCAGTGGCGAGTGCTCATCGCCGCGCGCGGTCACCGGCGCGGAGCGGTTCTGCTCGGATTCGTGGGTGCCGTCCTGCAGATCACCGCGATCAGCCAGGTGGTCACGAACGTGGACGACCCGCTGAGCATCGGCGCCTACGCCGCCGGTGTGGGCACCGGTGTCCTGCTGGGCCTCGTGGCGGGTGAGTCGCTGACTCCTGGTTCGATCCGCGTCACGATCGTGACCGGCAACCCTGCGCTGGCCGACCACCTGTGGGCCCGTGGGTGGCCGGTGACCGTGCAGACCGCGCAGGGCGCGGCTGGTCCGGTCGCGATGCTGTCGTTGACGATCAGCCGGGCGGACGAGGACCGGCTGTACGACGACGTCGTCCCGCTGGCGCCGGAGGCTGACTGGTACGCGGCGGAGGTCCGCCCCCGTTCCTCGGTGCCCGTCCTCGCACAGCAGTGACCACTCCCGCTCGATAGGGTCGCCGCGTGTCAGCCCCCACGGTCGCGATCATCGGCGGTGGCCAGCTCGCGCGGATGATGGCCGAGCCGGCGGCGGCCATGGGCATCCCGCTGCGGCTCCTCGCCGAGGCCGACGGCGTCTCCGCCGCACAGGTCATCCCCGACCAGCTCGTCGGCGACTACACCGACCTCGACACGCTCCGGAAGGTGACGCAGGGCTGCGAGGTGGTCACCTTCGACCACGAGCACGTGCCGACCGAGCACCTGCACGCGTTGGCCGCCGACGGGATCGCCGTACGTCCCGGGCCGGAGGCGCTCGTCCACGCCCAGGACAAGGGCGTGATGCGGACGCGGCTGGCCGAGCTCGGCGTGCCCTGCCCGCGCAACGCCCTGGTCGGGTCGGCCGCCGACGTCGAGGCCTTCGGGCTGCCGTGCGTCCTCAAGACCACCCGCGGCGGGTACGACGGCAAGGGGGTCTGGTTCGTCGAGACCGTGGCCGACACGTCCGAGGCGTTCGCCGCCGGTGTCCCCATCCTGGCCGAGGAGCGGGTGGACTTCCGGCGTGAGCTGTCCGCCCTGGTGGTCCGGTCGCCGTCGGGCCAGGTGGCGGCGTGGCCGGTCGTGGCCTCGACCCAGCGCGACGGCATCTGCCACGAGGTGATCGCGCCCGGCACCGGACCTCGACCCGGCGCTGGCGCTCGAGGCGCAGCAGATCGCGATGACGGTCGCGGGCTCGCTGGAGGTGACGGGGGTGCTCGCCGTCGAGCTGTTCGAGACCACCGACGGCCGGGTGCTGGTCAACGAGCTGGCCATGCGGCCGCACAACACCGGGCACTGGACCCAGGACGGCGCCGTCACCAGCCAGTTCGAGAACCACCTGCGGGCGGTGCTCGACCTGCCCCTGGGGACGCCGCACGCCCGCGAACCGTGGACGGTGATGGTCAACATCCTGGGTGGACAGGCGGGCACCGGTCACCTCTACGACGGGTACCCGCACGCGCTCGCGCGGGATCCCCGGCTGCGGGTGCACCTGTACGGCAAGGAGCTGCGGCCGGGCCGCAAGGTCGGGCACGTCAACGCCTATGGTGCCGATCTCGAGGACTGCCTCGAACGGGCCCGGCATGCGGCAGCATGGTTCGCGGGCGACCTGGGCAACGAGAGCGAGTGACTGGATGGCTACGGGATGAGTGTCGGCATCGTGATGGGCTCCGACTCGGACTGGCCGGTGATGAAGGCCGCCGGGGAGGCCTGCGAGGAGTTCGGCGTGGCCTTCGAGGCCGACGTCGTCTCGGCGCACCGGATGCCCGACGAGATGCTGGCCTACGGGCGCGAGGCGGCCGGCCGCGGCCTGAAGGTGCTGATCGCCGGCGCCGGGGGAGCGGCCCACCTGCCCGGCATGCTGGCCGCCGTCACGCCGCTGCCGGTGATCGGCGTCCCGGTGCCGCTGAAGTACCTCGACGGCATGGACTCGCTGCTCTCCATCGTGCAGATGCCGGCCGGTGTCCCGGTCGCCACGGTCGCGGTCGGCAACGCCCGCAACGCCGGGCTGCTCGCCGTACGCATCCTCGCGGCCTCCGACCCCGCGCTGCAGCAGAAGATGACCGAGTTCCAGGCCGCGCTGCGCGACCAGGCCCACGAGAAGGGCAAGGTCGTCCGCGACAGCTCGGCCGGTACCAGGCGCACCGGCTTCTGACCTGACCTAGTCGCGGACCGCCCTCCCGACGATCGCCGCAGCGGCGACGGCGAGCAGCAGCGCCAGCCCGAGCCCGGCGAGGTACGACGTGTTCTCGTCGGCGACGTACCACCGGGCGAACAGTGCACCGACGAGTCCGGCCGCGACGCTCTGGCCGAGCGCGTCGCTCATCTGGATGGCCGCGCCGCTCTCGCCCTGGCGTCCGGGCGGGGCCAGGTCGAGGGCGAGGGTCGAGAGCAGCGGCGTGACCAGGCCCATGCCGAGCCCCATCACGATCATGCCGACGGTGGCCACCGCGCTGGCCGACCACGGCTGCTGCTCGAGCGGCACCATCAGCAACGAGATGGCGGAGCCGGCGACGAGCGCCACCGCCCCGGCGCGCAGGATGGCGCCGTAGCGCCCGCGCACCGCACGCCTCCCCGTGTACGACGACCCGGCGACCCAGCCGAGCGCACCGGCCATCATCACCAGTCCGGCCATGGTCGGCGAGAGCCCGCTCTCGTCCTGCAGGACGAGCGGGACGAACATCTCCAGGCAGGCGAAGGCCGCGCCGCACACGCCGCGGACGGCCACGGTCGCGGGCAGCCCGGCCCGGGCCCGCAGCGTGCCGGCCGGGAGGAGCGGCGGCAGCGCGACGGCCACGGCGGCTGCGCCCACGAGCAGCAGGAGCACCTGCCCCGGCCCCGCTCGCCTGCCCGGCGACGTGCAGGGCGACCGCCCCGGCCGCGGCCAGCGTGGCGTAGGCGGGACGCCGGCCCCAGACGAGCGCTCCGTCACGGACGTGGAGATGGCCGGCGAGCGTCACCCGCACCGCGAACGTGCACACCAGCGCGAACCCGGCCACGACCAGGAACACCGAGCGCCAGCCCAGCAGGTCGACCAGGGCGCCCGCGACGAACGGCCCCGCGATGGAGGGCAGCACCCACGCCGTGGCGAACAACGAGAAGATCCGCGGTCGCAGCGCGGCGGGGTAGGCATCGCCGACAGCGACGTACATCGAGGTCAGCGCCAGGCCGGAGCCGAGGCCCTGGACCAGGCGCCCCAGCACGAACACCTCCATCGACATGGCGAAGCCCGAGAGCAGCAGGCCGGCGGTGAAGCCGAGGCCACCGACCAGCAGGGGCCAACCCGGTCCGCGGGCATCGGACCAGATGCCGCCGACGACCATGCCCACGATCGCGGCGGTGAGCATGCCGATGACGCCGATCGGGTAGAGCGTCTCGCCGTCGAGCGCGTGGGCCACGCGGGGCATGGCCAGGCTGACCGCCACCGCCTCGAAGGCGAACATCGTCACCAGCGCGAGCAGACCGCCCGTGACGGCGCGGTGGTCGCGGTCGAGGACACGGGCCGCGCCAGGTGTCCCGGCTGGTGTGCCCGGGGGTGCCGCGCCCGGAGTGATGGGCGTGCGCGGCGTGGTCATGGTCCCCAGACTCCAACCTCAACCCATCTGCAGGTCAAGCGGATAAGGGTCCCCGGCGTCCCCTAGAGCTGGTGGCGGGCGGCGCGAATGTCCGCCGCGTCCCGATCCGCTCGCGCCATGAGCAGCCCGTAGGTGAACCCGTTGTGGCCCGTGCGTCCCCCGAACCGGCCGGCCTGGTGGCGCAGGAAGGCCGCCTCGACGACGAGGTCCTGGTGGTCACCCAGGGCGCTCTGCACCTCCTTCGCCCGCTTGCCGTCCTTCTTGGCTTCCGGCAGCACCGGTTCGAGCAGGTCGGCGGCGTAGCGGTACCGCTTCACCGCCTTGCGGGCGCGGTGGGTCAGCACCGGGTCCTCCCCGCCCTGCCGCAGCCGCTTGCGGGCCTTGTGCCGGGCCTTGTCCAGTACCTCTCTCCCGGTCCTGGCCAGCTGCTCGTCCGTCAGCGGCTCACGCAGGGGCGGCTCCTGGCGCCACGCGGCCATCGCACCCAGGGCGTCGGCGTAGCGGGTGCTGTCGCGCTCGCCGCGCCATCGACGTATCGCGGCGTCCCGGTCCCTTCCGATGGCCTCGTCGAGCTCGTCGCGCACCGGCCCCATCACCAGCTCGGCCGGCAGGTCGGCGACCTTGCGGTGCAGGTGCTTGCTGGAGCACGTCGGCGTCGCGTACGTCGCTGAGCAGCCCGGCCACCCAGCGCAGCTCGTCGTCCATCGCCACCGCTTCGGGCGTGAGCAGGTCGGCGAAGAGCCGGAGGGTGCTGCGGATGCGGCGGATCGAGACCCGGGTGTCGTGGACGCCGTCGACGTCGACCTCGTCCCGCAGCGCGAGCTCGCCCATGAGCGCGGAGCTGCACTCCTGTCGGAGGTACGCCGACAGTGCGTCCTCGGGCTCGCGGTCGGCAGGCATGCGCGGAACGTAGCCACCGTGGGTGAACAACTAGTGCGGGTCGACGCGGCCCCGAAGCGACTTGACCTGTCCGCGACGGCGCTTGCCCTCGACGCGTCGGCGCTGCGACCCCTTGGTCGGCTTGGTCGGCACCCGGGAGAGGGGCGGCGGGGCGAGGGCGTCGCGCAGCCGGTCGGCCAGCCGGCTACGGGCGGCGACCCGGTTGCGGTGCTGGGACCGGTGCCCCGACGCGGTGACGACGAGCCGCTCGCCCAACCGCTCGATCGCACGGGCGCGCTGCGCCGGGTCCAGCGCGGTCGTGGTGGTGAGGTCGAGGACCATCTCCACCCGGCTGTCCGTGGTGTTGACCGACTGGCCGCCGGGGCCGGAGGACTTCGAGAACCGCTCCGCCAGCTCGCTGGCCGGGACGACCAGCCCGTCGGGGAGTCCGGGTCCAGCGCGGACGACGAGGTCCTTGCCCGGTGCCTCGTCCCGGCCGGAGCGTCACGGGTAGGCCCACTCGATGGCAGGACAGGTGTCCATCACCATCGGCATGCCGGCCGCTCGCATGCGCTCGAAGGCGCGTGTGTCGATGACGCCGAGCTGGAACCACACGCCCTTGGCGCCGCAGGCCACGGCCTGGTCGGCGAACTCGCCGGCCGCGTCGGAACGGCGGAAGACGTCGACCACGTCCACCTCGAACGGGACGTCGGCGAGCGTGGCGTAGCCCTGCTCGCCGAGCACTGTGGGCGCGTCAGGGTGGATCGGCACGATCCGCTTCCCGCGCCGTTGCAGCAGGGCGGCGATGCGGAACGCCGTACGGCTCTCGTTGCCCGACAGCCCGACCACCGCCCAGGTCTGGCAGTCGTCGAGCATGAACCGCACCGCTTCGGGGTCCTGCCAGTCGGTCGTCACGAGGACCAACTCTAGGATCGGGACCATGACCGACGACTTCCCGCTGTTCGCGATGTCGGAGGAGCACCGGACCATCCGCGAGGCCGTCCGGGCCGTCGCCGAGGACAAGATCGCGCCGTACGCCGCCGACGTCGACGAGCAGGCTCGCTTCCCGGTGGAGGCCGCCAAGGCGCTGCTGGCCGCTGACTTCCACGCCCCGCACGTGCCCGAGGAGTACGGCGGCGCCGGGGCCGACGCCCTGGCCACCGTCATCGTGATCGAGGAGGTGGCCCGGGTCTGCGTCAGCTCCTCGCTGATCCCCGCGGTGAACAAGCTCGGCTCGCTGCCGGTGCAGATCTCCGGTGGCGAGGAGATCAAGAAGAAGTACCTGACGGCGCTGGCCAGGGGTGAGGGCGGCTTCTCCTACTGCCTGTCCGAGCCCGACGCGGGCTCCGACGCCGGCGGCATGAAGTGCCGGGCCGAGCGCGACGGCGACGACTGGGTGATCAACGGCGTGAAGCGCTGGATCACCAACGCGGGCCCGGGCGAGATGGAGTCGGAGTTCTACACGGTGATGGCGGTGACCGACCCCGAGAAGAAGACCCGGGGCGGCATCTCCGCGTTCGTGGTGGAGCGGTCCGACGAGGGCGTCTCCTTCGGCGCACCCGAGAAGAAGCTCGGGATCAAGGGCTCGCCCACGCGCGAGGTGTACTTCGACAAGGTCCGGATCCCCGGCGACCGCCTCATCGGCGAGGTCGGCTCCGGGTTCGCCACCGCGATGAAGACCCTCGACCACACCCGCATCACCATCGCCGCCCAGGCGGTCGGCGTCGCGCAGGGGGCGCTGGACTACGCGCTCGGCTACGCCCAGGAGCGCAAGCAGTTCGGTCAGCCCATCGCCGACTTCCAGGGCCTGCAGTTCCTGCTCGCCGACATGGGCATGAAGGTCGAGGCGGCGCGACAGCTCACCTACGCCGCTGCCGGCCGCTCCGAGCGCGGCGACAAGGACCTGACCTTCTTCGGCGCCTCGGCGAAGTGCTTCGCCTCCGACGTCGCCATGCAGGTGACCACCGACGCCGTACAGGTGCTCGGCGGCTACGGCTACACCCGCGACTACCCGGTCGAACGGATGATGCGCGACGCCAAGATCACCCAGATCTACGAGGGCACCAACCAGGTCCAGCGCATCGTCGCCGCCCGCCAGCTCCTGGCTGGGGTGCAGTCGCAGCTCTGAGCCCTGCCGGGAGTCTGGACCACCGCCGGTTGAGCCTGTCGAAACCCCGTTCTCCGGGCTGCCGGATTTCCTGTGGTCGGGGAAGGCGCAGCGACGGGAGGGAGTGGCGGGTGGCTTGGCTTGGCGCGCCGGCCTCGGTTTGGCTTCGGTCGAGAATTTCTTGAGAATTTCTCCACAGATTCGTCAAACCTGCAGGTCAGGGGCCAGAACTGTCGGTGGTGGGTGCTGGAATTGAGTCATGTCCAGCCAGCCGACCGACACCCTGACCCGGGTGCATCCGGTGCGCGACTTCGCCGCTCGAGCGCGGGCTCGGGCAGGCGAGCTCGCCTCGCCGGTGTGGTCGATGACCGCCGGCGGAGCAGCGCGAGACGCTGGTTGACCTGAGCGTCCTGGAGAGCCAGGTCGCGTCGCTGAAGCTGCAGGTGCTGGCCGAGGCAGAGCGCTCCGGTGCCACCGCTGAGCAGGGTGCCGGTACGGCGGCGGACTGGGTCGCGGTCGAGACCCGGCAGACCCGCCGGGCAGCACGTTCGGACCTGAAGCTCGCCCAGCGACTCGAGACCTACCAGGTACTGGCGGGTGCGCTTGGAGGCCGGCGATGTGAACACGGCCCAGGCGCGGGTGATCGTCACCGCGCTGGACCGGCTCCCCGACAAGGGCGAGTTCGCCGTCTCCGTGGAGCAGAGGCAGCAGGCCGAGCGAGCACCTGGTCGAGCAGGCGGCGCACTTCGACGCCGACACGCTCAAGATCCTCGGGCCACAGGGTGTTCGAGGTCATCGCCCCGGACCTCGCGGAAACCGTCGAGGGCCGGGTGCTGGAAGCCCAGGAGGCCAAGGCGCTGCGCAAGGTGTCGCTTCTCGATGTGGGAAGACGCCGAAGGCATCTGCCACGGCCAGTTCCGGGTGCCGCACCTGCACGGCCAGATCCTCACCAAGGCGCTGCAGGCGTTCACCAACCCCGCCCGACCCGAGGACAGCGCGATCGACCCCGACCTGCCCGACGCGAGGTGCGCAACGGGCTGGCGTTCACCAGCCTGCTCGAAGCCATCCCAGCGAGCTGGCTACCGAAGCACGGCGGGGTGGGCGCCACGGTCGTGGTCACCATGACCCTCGAACAGCTCATGGCGGAAGCTCGATGCCGCCGGGGTGTGCACCCTGGACACCGGCGGCCGCATCAGTGCCGCCGAAGCCCGACGCCTCGCCTGCTCGGCCGGGATCATCCCGATGGTGCTCGGCGGGAAGTCCCAGCCGCTCGACGTCGGCCGCAAGCGCCGCTTCCACACCGAAGCGATGCGGGTGGCGATGGGTGTCCGCGACGGCGGCTGCTCCGCCGAGGGTTGCGACAAGCCGGCCTCGATGTGCCACGCCCACCACGACATCGCCTGGTCGGTAGGCGGCGGTACCAACGTCGCGACAGGCCGGCTGTTGTGCGGGCACCACCACCGCAGCTTCCACCGGCGTACGTGAGCAAGCTCGGGACGCGGCATGTTGGCTGCGGACTCCGCAGCCAGCTGAGGGTGTCGCCCGGATCATGCCTCAGATCCTGGCACGTCGGCGGCCCGTGCCAGAGTGAGCGCATGGCGTACGACGAGGACCTCGCCGACCGGATCCGGGTGGCGATGCAGGACGTGGACGGCGTGACGGAGAAGAAGATGTTCGGCGGCCACGCCTTCCTGGTCGGCGGCAACATGGCCGTCAGCGCGAGCGGGCGGGGTGGCCTGCTGCTGCGCTGCGACCCGGCGGCCACCGAGTCGCTGGTCGGCGAGGCGGGAGTGGAACGGTTCGAGATGCGCGGCAAGGAGATGGACGGCTGGCTGCACCTCGATCCGGCCGTGGTCGGGTCCGACGACCAGCTCGCCCGCTGGGTCTCGGTCGGGACCGACTACGCACAGTCGTTGCCCGCCAAGTGAGCCCGAACCCGCTGGAGCAGCTCTCGCTCGCGG
The DNA here is from genome assembly GCA_963698945.1 of uncultured Actinomycetota bacterium. Lineage (GTDB taxonomy): Bacteria > Actinomycetota > Actinomycetes > Propionibacteriales > Nocardioidaceae > Marmoricola. The sequence continues at coordinate 116,150 of CAVOST010000013.1, forward strand.
AGCTGCGTCGTCGGACCAGCGCCAAGTGGACGATGTACGACGCCGACGTGCTGCCGCTGTGGGTGGCCGAGATGGACGTCGTGCCGGCCGAACCGGTCCGCGAGGCCCTGGCACGAGCGCTGCGCGACGGTGACACCGGCTACCCGGGCAGGAACCGCTACGCCGAGGCGCTGGCCGGCTTCGCGGCGGATCGCTACGGCTGGAGCGGCCTCGACCCTGCCCGGACCTCGCTGGTGGCGGACGTGATGACGGGCGCGATGGAGGCGGTCAAGCTGGTCACGCAGCCCGGCGACCCGGTGGTGGTCAACCCGCCGGTGTACCCACCCTTCTTCGGCTTCCTGGAGGCCGCCGGCCGGTCGATCCTCGAGGTCCCGTTGCGAGATGGCCGCCTCGACCTCGAGGGCCTGGAGCGCGCGTTCGAGGAGCAGCACCCGCGGGCCTACTTCCTGTGCTCGCCCCACAACCCCACCGGCACCGTGCACACCCCGGCGGAGCTGGCCGAGGTGGCCCGGCTCGCGGACCGCCACGGGGTCCGCGTGGTCGTCGACGAGATCCACGCGCCGCTCGTGCTCGACGGCGCGGTCTTCACGCCGTACCTCAGCCTGCCGGGGACCGGCAACGCCTTCTCGCTGATGTCGGCGTCCAAGGCCTGGAACCTCGCCGGGCTCAAGGCCGCTGTCCTGGTCGCGGGCGAGGACGCCGGCGCCGACGTGGCCCGGTTGCCGTGGGTGGTGAGCCACGGCCCGACCCACTTCGGCGTCATCGCCCACACGGCCGCCTTCGAGCAGGGTCGGGAGTGGCTCGACAGCCTGCTCGCGGGGCTCGTCACCAGCCGCGCGCGGCTCCGTGACCTCCTTGCGAAGCACCTGCCGGAGGTGCGGCTGACCTGGCCGGAGGCGACCTACCTGGCGTGGCTCGACTGCACCGCGCTGGGTCTCGGCGACGACCCGTCGAAGGTGTTCCTCGACCGCGCCGGGGTCGCCGTCAACGAGGGCCCGACCTTCGGCACCGGCGGCGCGGGACACGTCCGGCTGAACTACGCGACCTCGCGCGCGGTCCTGAGCGAGGCAGTCGAGCGCATGGGCACCGTTCTGGAGCGGGACACGCGGTAGCAGCAGAATTACGATTCGCACCAATTCGAGACGCCGGTCGCATTACCGTTCTCGCGTGCAACGAGCGACTTTCCGACGACGCACGGCCGCGCGCCGTGGCGTCCTGGCTGTCGTGCTCGGGATCCTGTTCAGCCTCGTGCTGAGCGCCTGCGGCGGCAGCGACAAGGTGACCCCCCCGAGCGTCAACACGCTGCCCACGGCCGCCGCCAGCCCGACCGAGGCGCCGGCGGTGGAGGTCACCGGACTTCCCGACGGCATCAAGGTCCAGGTCAACGACGGCGACCCCGCCAGCTCACCGGGCGGTGGCCTGAACTTCGTCTCGCCGATCTACTCCCTGGGGCCGTCCGGCCCGCTCAACGCCACCGCGACGGTCGTCGTCGAGCTCGACCACGCGCTGCCTGCCGGCACGCCTCTCGTGGTCGCCACCCGCGAGGCGACGGCGCAGCCCTGGTCCTGGCTGCCCGCGACCCTGACGAGCGACCAGCGCCACGCGCGCTTCACCACCACCCACTTCAGTGACTTCGGCGTGCTGTCGATCGACGTCGACAGCGTCGTGGCCAGCTTCCGGCAGCGGGTCCAGGACGCCCTGACCTCCAGCGTCGACCGCACCGTCAAGAAGCCCACCTGCGAGGACCCCAAGGGTGCGCGCCAGGGCGGGTACGCCGTCGCCTCGTGGCCGCGCAAGACCCTCGCCTGGTGCTTCGGCCTCGAGAAGGACAAGCGGGTGCTCAAGGTCGTCAACCGGCGGACGGTCCCCGTGCAGATCACCCACGGGACGGCCCTCGCGACCGCGACCACCAGCAAGGTCGACGGCGTGTGGACCAGCTGGCTCGGCATCCTCGCTCCCGGCAGCAAGGCCACCTTCCTGGCTCCGGGTGGCTCCGCGACGTACGACGCCGAGCTCGAGCCCAAGAGCGCGCTCGTCGTCAGCGCCGAGGCCGACGCGGTGGCCCAGTCCCTGCGGGCACTCTCCGCCGGAGTCGGCGCGCTGGTCACCCAGATCCAGGACTACGGGCTCAAGGCGCCCGAGGCAGCGCCGCTGTTCCAGGCCCTGGTGGCTCGCCCGGCCTGCGCGGCCGCGCTCGGCAAGGGCAGCAACGCGATGGTCTCCGGCTGCCTCTCGGGTCAGCGGTTCATCAAGATGTTCGGCGGCAACGGCCGGCTGCTGAGGCCGCTCCTCGCGTCACCGGGCCTGCCCCGCTTCTGGGCCAACCGGTTCGCGTTCCTGGCCAAGCAGCACACGTCGATCGACGCCCAGCACATCGGGGTCACCCGCGCCGCTCCCGACTTCGGCGACCTGGTCGGCACCTTCACCGGGCACACCCGGGTGCTGACGGTCTCCAAGAACGGCGTGGCCACCGAGAAGCTCAACAACGGCGTCAGTCGCGTGATCGAGCTGACCTACCAGCTCTCCGACCCGACCGTCACCGGCCGGAAGGCGGGCAGGAAGACCGGTGGGACGACCACCGCCAAGGCCGTCGTGACCAGGGTCAAGGTCTACGACAAGGAGGCCATCGGGGGCAATGCACCCAAGGTCGGCGCC